>NZ_JABTEL010000020.1 GCF_013285155.1 Winogradskyella undariae
GAAGTTGAAGAAATTTGCGATGGTATCGATAATAACGGTAACGGTCTTATAGACGAAGGTTTTGCAGATACTGATGGCGATGGTGTTGCAGATTGTATAGATAATTGTCCTGAAGTTACAAATCCAGATCAAGCTGATTTAGACGGAAACGGTATAGGTGATGTTTGTGAAGAACCAGAAGTTGAAGAAATTTGTGATGGTATCGATAATAACGGTGATGGCGTAATTGATGAAGGTTTTGCAGATACTGACGGAGATGGTGTTGCGGATTGTGTAGACAATTGTCTTTATTATTACAATCCAGACCAATCAGATACTGATGGTGATGGTATTGGAGATATTTGTGGAGGAGCAGGACCTTCTTACAGAAGTAGTTTAGGTATGGATGTATATCCAATCCCTTTTAGTGGTACAGTAAATGTAAAATATACCACTAGCCTAGACACTAGCAATGCGACTATAGAAGTATTTGATATTAGAGGAAGTATATTAAAACGTGTAAATAAAAAGATTAGTAAAGATGATGAGAACTCTGTTATAGAGCTTGATTTATCTAGAGAATCTAAAGAAAATAAAATCTTATTTGTACGATTTATTACAAGTGAAGGAACTATTGTAAAACAAATTATGTCTAAGTAATGCGAGACTTATTATTTTATAATATTAAAAAGCCAGATGAAATCTATTCATCTGGCTTTTTTGTTTCATCTACAGCGTCGTTTAATCTGTTTTGTAATTTTTCAACATCTATGTTTTTCAAAAGAATTAATAAATGCGGATACATCTTAAAATGATAACCTAAGTTTTCATTCTGAAATTCTTCAATAGCAAGTTCCTTAGACCAATTCTCAACAACCATTCTATAAGCTGCTATAATGGTGCCTGTTCTATCAGAGCCATGCCAGCAATGGACTAAAACAGGTTGTTCTGAATTTTGAATAACCAGCAAGGCGTTTAAAATATCGTCTTCATTAAGTGCTTTTGTTTTAATAGGTTGATGCACTAAGTTAAAATTGAAATCTTTGGCTTTCTTTTTATTATTCCAACGGCGTCTTAAGTTTAAGATGGTCTTCACTCCTATTGAATCTATGTCCTTAAACCCTTTTTTACTAGGCTGTTCTGATCGATACAAAACAGAATTCACTTTATAAAGATTTTTAAAATGTTTAGATTCTATTTGCTTTAATGCTACTTCTTGTGCATAATTAAAGCTTATAGCACTTAAACAAAACATTATGAATATAGTTGTTCTTTTCATTTTGTTAGTTTCTAAAAGTTAATCAAAAGTAATATTATATAATATATTAATGATCTACTTTTTCTTATTATAAATGCATAAAAATGCATCAGTTTATTAGCGAAAGCTTATATCATTCATATTATAAATTTATCTTTAATTGTGACTATATTTACAATAAAATAATACCAATATATTTTGTTTTTATTCTTAACAATAAGAAAAGATAATCACTCAATATTTAAATGAAAGTTTTTGAATAATATTGTCATAAACATCAGATTTAACGAATAATTCAATGTTAAAACCTCTAAAAGTAATTGTGTTTTTAAAACCCTTTCTATTAATTTTATTAATGATTGGAGTTTCTCCAATTTTTGCTCAAAATAAAAAGCCTAAAGTTGCTTTAGTTTTAAGCGGTGGTGGCGCCAAAGGTGTTGCACATATCCCTACATTACAAGCCTTAGATTCATTAGGTATTGTACCCGATTTAATAGTTGGTAATAGTATGGGGAGTATTGTTGGTGGTTTATATGCCATGGGATATTCTGGTGATAGCATTGCAAGCATTGCTTTAAATGCTAAATGGGATGAGCTTATTGGTGGAGGTGTTTCTTTAAAAGATGTTAGTGTTGAAGAAAAAAGTGAATACAATAAGTATTTAATAAGCTTAGATTGGAAAAAAGGAAAAATTAATCCAGGAGCTTATTTACTCAATGATCAAAATATAAGAGAATTTATATCATCGCTCACCTACCCTAGTTACAACATTAATAATTTTGATGATTTATCTATTCCATTTAGAGCCATAGCAACCGATATTGTAAATGGTAAAGAAATCATATTTAACAAAGGTTCCTTGGCTTTTGCTATGAGAGCGAGTATGTCTATACCCGGAGCTTTTTCTGCAGTTCCATACCATAATACACTTTTAGTAGATGGTGGCTTATTAAACAATTTCCCTGTAGATGTAGCTAAAGCATGGGGAGCAGATATTATTATAGGAAGTGATGTAGGAAGTGGTATGGTAACCAAAGAAAAACTAAATAATATTAGTGCTTTACTTTTTCAGGCTGGTATGATGGGAAGTAATCTTAAAACACCAGAAAATCGTAAACTGTGTGATATTTTAATCGATCACAGTAATAATTTAACTTATACTACCGGAGATTTTTCTAAAATTAATCCAATATATGAAGAAGGTAAATTAGCAGTCAAAGAAAATATTGCTGCTTTATCTGCTTTATCAGAGCGCTTAAAGGGATTTAAGCAAAGGACACATGAATTACCTGAAATAAAAGATGAATTTGTTTTAAACAATATTACTTATGGTGGAATAAGTAAAGAAAATCTCGCTCTTGTTAAAGCAAGAATGAATATAAAAACGAATAAAAAATATACACGTAAAGAAGTTGTTAGTGGTGTAAACAGAGCAATGGGAACGACTATTTTTAGTCAAGTTACTTTTTTACCTATAATTAAAGGAGATAGTTTAAGGTTAAAAATTAACGGTCTTGAAAAATCGAAGCATCAAGTTAAAGGATCTCTTCATTATGATGATACTAATGGCGTTGGTCTTATTCTTAATTATACAGGAAGAAATATTATAGGAAATGCTTCTCGATCACTTGTTACCATTGATATTGCAGAACAGCCAAAGTTTCGTTTACAACATCAGAAAAATTTCAGTCACGATAGAGATTGGTGGTGGCGATCTGAAGCTTTTGGGCAACAATTAAAGCAAAAGGTATTTATTGGAGGTGAAAATGTAGATAATTTAAAATATCGG
This sequence comes from Winogradskyella undariae, assembly GCF_013285155.1. Taxonomy (GTDB): domain Bacteria; phylum Bacteroidota; class Bacteroidia; order Flavobacteriales; family Flavobacteriaceae; genus Winogradskyella; species Winogradskyella undariae. The sequence continues at coordinate 3,027 of NZ_JABTEL010000020.1, forward strand.
TATTTCGAATTTGATAATCAAGTCAATAGAAACATCAATTCTTTAAAAAACTATATAGGAATGGGTGTTAAATATCAAAACATTACTTTGAAACCTACAATTGATCCTGAATTTAACGAAAATATATTTAGCCTAGAAAAGTATAATTTTAATGATTTTGAGGTTTATTTTCATTATGTCTATAACACCTTAAATGCTGTTTATTATGCTTCAGATGGAAGTTTTTTTAAAGCAGCTTTAAATAGATCATTAAGCAATAATATAAATATTAATTTTTCAGATGAAAACATTTCTGATATTAATGGCTCTACCAATAATTTCACGAAAATAAATTTAGATTTTGAAAGAAGATTTCAACTAACCCCTAAAACTGTAGGTATCGTTGGCTTTAATACTGCTTTTATTATTGAAGATGCCGTTAGTGCTAATGATATTACGCTTTCTGAATTTGGTATCGGTGCTAATTACTTTCTTGGTGGTAACATCTCTAATCCAAGAAATGACAGTTACATTTTCCCTGGATTAAACGAAAGTGAGTTAAATGCAAGTCAATTTATGAGAGTAAATTTAGGGTTACAATTAAATACTATGCATAAATTTTATGTAACCCCTCATATAGATATTGCTTCCGTTGGATTTGGTAATTTTGAAGATTATGCAAAAGAAGCTTTTTTATCTAAAGGAAATTGGTCTGATTCTAATGAAGCTAGTATACTAGTCTCTGCGGGTACTACATTCTCTTACAATTCAATTTTAGGACCTGTAGATTTTGATGTTTCTTGGGTTAATAATACTAATAAAGTCCGATTTTTTATTGGTATAGGCTTACATTTTAATCGTACTAATTAAGCTTAAAATAAGATTTTTATATCTCTTTCCTTTTACTAAGAAAGCTATTCTGGGGTTTCAGAATAGCTTTCTTAGTAAAAGTACATGTCTTTATAAATTGATATTATTCATTTAGCTCATTCATTATTTCTGCAAACAATTCATAGGATCGAATACGACTATCAATATCGTAAATATGTGCTACAGCTATTAATTCATCCGCTTTAGTAAGTGCTAAAAATGATATAATCTGATTTTTCACAGAGGCTTTAGTTCCAATAAATGCATATTTAAGCATTTCACTAACCTGTGGATTTCTCATAATATCTTTTAGATCCTCGGTCATCTCTGTTGGTGGTTGTACTTTTGCACGTCTACCTGTAAATATACCAACAATCATTCTTATTAAAGAGGTTGCTAATCTTTGTGCTTCCTCGTCTGTTTCTGCAATAATAATATTAACACCAGCCATAACATATGGTTCTTCTAATATTTTAGAAGGCTTAAATTCTTGGCGATAAGTTGTTAAAGCTCTCCATAAATGTGTCGTTGCAAAATGACTTGCAAAAGCGTAAGGCAAGCCTTTTTTTGCTGCTAAATGTGCACTGTCTGTACTAGATCCTAAAATGCAAAGTGGTACATCTACACCTTCTGCAACTGTAGCTCGTATTTGAGCATCTTCATTTTCTATAGAAAAATAGGTTTGTATTTTTTCTACTTCATTCGGAAACGAATGTGCAGCTTGCATAAAGTCAGAACGTATTGCTTCGGCTGTTTCTCTGTCTGTTCCTGGAGCTCTTCCTAAGCCTAAATCGATTCTATTTGGGTATAATACTCCTAAAGTTCCAAACTGTTCAGCTACAATTAATGGCGAATGATTTGGTAACATAATACCTCCGGAACCTACACGAATTGTTTTTGTGCCTTGAGCCACATAACCAATCAATATAGAAGTGGCGTTACTTGCTATGTTTTCTGCATTATGATGTTCTGCTAGCCAATAACGTTTGTACCCATAGGTTTCTGCGTGTTGTGCTAATTTTAAAGTATTACCAAAAGTTTGCTTTAATGTATGTCCTTCAGAGACTAATACAAGGTCTAATATGGAATAAGCAGTCGCTTTGGTTTTCATGATTATCTGTTATTGAGAAGTTTAAATTAAACTAAAGAAGCTTGTAGTTTCTTAGTCGCTTTTCTTTAAAGATTTTTACAAAAATACAGACATTTCTTTGATAGAGGTTTGTTATAATAATAAAAAAATAGTGCTTATTAAAAAAGATTTTATTAAACGCACTTTGATTCTTGTAATCGGATTTACACTCAAAATGGCACAAAAAAAAGACGATCTTTTCAGATCGTCTTTTTTTATAATAAATTTATTTAAAGAATTTAAACATGTAATGCTCTATCATCTGTAGCAGCTAAAGCCGCTTCTTTTACAGCTTCTGCAAATGTTGGATGTGCATGAGACATACGTGAAATATCTTCAGCAGATGCTCTAAATTCCATAGCTGTAACTGCTTCTGCAATTAAATCTGCACAACGTGCACCAATCATGTGTACACCTAAAACTTCGTCTGTAGTTTTATCGGCTAAGATTTTTACAAAACCATCAATATCTCCACTTGCTCTAGCACGACCTAAAGCTCTAAAAGGAAACTGACCAACTTTGTATGCAACGTTATCTGCTTTTAATTCTTCTTCTGTCTTACCAACAGCAGCAACTTCTGGCCATGTATATACAACTCCAGGAATTAAATTATAATCGATATGCGGTTTTTGTCCGGCTAAAGTTTCAGCAACAAATGTTCCTTCTTCTTCTGCTTTATGAGCTAACATGGCTCCTTTAATAACATCACCAATAGCATAAATATTAGATGTAGAAGTTTGTAAATGATCATTGACATCTATTTGGCCTCTATCGTTCATTTTAACGCCAGCAGCTTCAAGATTTAAACCCGCTGTATAAGGTTTACGACCTACAGAAACTAAACAATAGTCACCTTTAAATTCTACAACTTCACCTTTTTTGTTTTCAGCTTTAACAATAACTTCTTCACCATTACGCGCTACAGATTGTACTTTGTGAGAAAGCATCATTTTACATTTTGCTTTCTTAAATACTTTATTTAATTCTTTAGACAAACCAGCATCCATCGTTGGTATAATTCTGTCCATATATTCAATAACAGTAACTTCTGCACCTAAACGACGGTATACTTGTCCTAACTCTAAACCAATAACTCCACCACCAATAATAATTAAGTGTTTAGGAATTTCTTTCAGTTTTAAAGCTTCAGTTGAAGTAATAACACGTTCTTTATCTAAAGTGATAAATGGTAAGTTAGAAGGTTTAGATCCTGTTGCAATAATAATTTTCTTTGCTTCAATATCTTGGGCATCCTTCCCTTCTATCTTAATATGTGTAGCATCTATAAAAGATCCTAAACCTTCAAAAACATCAATGTTGTTTTTTTTCATTAAGAAATCAATTCCTCCTGTAGTTTGATCTACAACAGCTTGCTTACGACCAATCATTTTTTCTAAATTCACTTTGATCTCTCCAGGAATTTCAATTCCGTGATCTTCAAAATGTTTTGTTGCTTCTTCATAATGATGAGAAGAACTTAGTAAAGCTTTACTAGGAATACAACCTACGTTTAAGCAAGTTCCACCAAGTGTAGAGTATTTTTCAATGATTGCAGTTTTCATGCCTAATTGTGCGCAACGTATTGCTGCTACATATCCACCAGGTCCAGAACCTATTATTGCTACATCGTATGATTTCATGAGATTTTTTTTTCGTTGATTAAAAACGCTAACAAAAATACAATTTAGATTAATATTTTACGAATTTTAAAACATTATTAAGTCAATCATTACTCACTTTTTTGATTTAAATCTTCTAAAACCCATTCTAATTCAGGATCGTTACCATTTATTCGGTCTTTATAAGTCGGTATAATTTCAATATCAGGCTTTACACCATAACCATCTGGTGTGCTTTTATATTGTGCACCAATATGTGCGAGTCCTATTCTAGCTACTACTTTGGTATTTGGCATTTCATAAGTTTTATAAAAACCAGCGACTGTACCATTATAGGCTCCACCTGTTTCTTCTCCAATAAAAGTAGCACGTTGATTCCCTTGTAATTTTGTAGATAGTATTGAAGAGGCTGAAAATGAATTACCATTAATAAGGACATATATTTTACCTTTATAATTAAGATCTTTAGGTTCTTGCGCTTTTGAAGATTTAAATTTATAATATAGTTTTCCGTCGTGCTTACTTGTCTTTAAAATATCTATTGTTGCCACAACAGGTGAAAATAAACCTAATAATATTTTAATTCCTGTAGGTGTTGTATTAGCCATCGAACTTTTTAAAATTGGAAATCTTCTATTAATTTCACTGCGATCAATTAATGTAAAATCTTGATCTGTTAAATACGAGTATAAATAGGTGATTTCATTCAATCGTCCTCCAAAATTATTTCTTAAATCAATAATTAAAGCTTTTGATTTTAATGAATCTATTTTTTTAAAACTCTCGTCATAGAATTCTTCATAACTCCCTCTAGAAAAACCTCTGATTTTTAACAAGGCAACAGTACTATCTTTTCCTACAAAATTAAGATTTCTGGTGTATTCTTTTCTAATATAATCATAACCATAATTCCAATTATGTTTTCGCTTCGCTTTTGATTTCTTTCTTTTTGCTTTGCGTTCTGCCTTGGTTAATTTGGCAATTTCCTTGTTAACTGTATTTATGGAATCTTTTCTCAGAGAATCCTTTTTTATTGCGGCAGCAGTGGTATCTTTTTTTAAAACACGTCTGTACATTTTTACAAATGTGGAATCAGATGTTTTCAATTTTAAATTAATACTGTCAAAACGACCTTTATCTTTTGCGTAATAACTCATAAAACGAAAACCAGCAACTCTTTTATGAAAAGTCTTGTTATAACCGTCAGATGCAATTATTTTAGTGTATTTATTAATTAAATCTTCTGTGTTTTTTCCATCAACTTCAAGAACTTCTGCATGGGTTAAAAGTGAATCTTTTCCTCTAGCATTAGCGATTAAAAGCTTATTGTTTACATATTCGAAATCAAGATTGTTAATCTCAAATTTGGTTTTTAAGAGTGCTTTTCTTTCTTTTTTGTTGAATTTTAAACTTGGTGGAGATACTGACATATGGCCTTGCCCAATATACTTAGTTACAGCAGCTAATTGCTTGTAAAATGTACGACTATCCATAGGTTTAGTAATGGATTTTTTTAAGCTATCGAATTTAAAATCTAAAACTTCTTTTGAAGTAAACTGATATAAATGTGGGTGATTTCGTTGTAACTGCTTATAAACATCATCGATATCATCTTGTAAATCTTCAATAGAATGCAATTTTGTAATTTGCTCATTATGTTTTTCTACTGTAGCACATGATACTAATAAAAATGAAAGACCTAAAACAAATAGTAGACTTTTGTTTTTAATAAAGTTGTGTAATTTAAGGTGTGTGTAATTTTGCAATTTCATCCAAATATTAATTAAAGGTTTATATTAACAAAGACGTAAAAATATTAAGAATGGTTGCTTATGCGTTATAAAATATCTTTTATTTATTGAATTTCAGGACTTCAGAAATAGAATAAAAAGCTATTATAAACATTAAAAATAAACTTATTCATTTCATTTTATGGCAAAAAAAACAGACTAAATTTAGGCGTTGTAATTAAACAAATATAAGAATGGACATATACTATCTTCTAAAGTATAATAGCAGTTCTAAATTGCGATTTAATTAATAGATCGATCTACAGTACTCAATTTTAAGTATTTCTTGTTGCTTTAAGATGTTTTTTCAATGTGTATCAACAGTATTAAGGTATAGTGTTAATTTATAATGAAATCTCTGTGGTGTGTTTCACTTCATTGATCATAAACATACTGTGTGTGCTTCCTATATGATTAATTTTAGTCAATTTCTCGACCATAAAAATCCTAAAAGCTTTTATATCTTTTACTAAGACTTTTAATAAATAATCGTAATCGCCACTGATATGGTAACACTCTAAAACTTCGTTAAGTTCATTTACTTCCCGCTCAAAACGTATCACATAATCTTGTGTATGCTGCACTAATTTAACATGACAAAAAGCTACAAAATCCTTTTCTACTTTAGTCTTATCTACCAAAGCAACATAGTTTTTTATAATCCCACTTTTCTCGAGCTTTTTAATACGTTCATAAACCGCAGTAACAGATAAATTTAAATGGTATGCTAAGGCTTTGTTCGTTTGTTTACTATCGGTTTGAAGTAAGTGAAGGAGTTTTTTATCAATAGCATCAAATGTCATACTTATATTTTTTCGGAATAAACTTAATTATGATCAAAATTAAAGAATTAAAAACTATTTAATTAATAAATAATAGTTATATAATCTAAATATTATGCTTAGTGTTGATTATAAGTCTAAATCTGTCGAGATTTGAAAAACAAAAAGCAATAGAACATTATGGCATTTAAACCTGCAAATAATATACAAGACTTACAATATTTTGGTGAATTCGGAGGTGTTAACCCTTCAATTTCAGACTCATCAACTTATACTTTTTTATCCGCAAAAACCATGTTCGATACTTTTGAGGGGAATGCCGAAGGCTGTTACCTGTATTCGCGTCATTCATCGCCTTCAAATTTATATTTAGGTGAAGCTTTAGCTGCTATGGAAGGTACAGAAACGGCAACAGTTACAGCATCTGGTATGGGAGCAATTACAGCTGTTTTACTTCAGCTTTGTAGTGCTGGCGAACATGTTGTTAGTAGTAGAACAATCTATGGCGGAACTTATGCCTTTTTAAAAAACTTTACACCGCGTTTAGGTATTAACACCACATTTGTAGATATCACGCAACTCGATGTTGTAGAAGCAGCTATTACTCCAAAAACTAAAGTTTTATACTGCGAATCTGTTAGTAACCCTCTATTAGAAGTTGCTGACATAAAAGGTTTAACGGAATTAGCAAAAAAATACGACCTTAAACTAGTGGTAGATAACACCTTTTCTCCATTATCTATTTCACCAATTATTTTAGGTGCCGATGTTGTAATTCATAGTTTAACTAAATTTATAAATGGATCTTCTGATACCGTTGGTGGTGTGGTTTGTGGGACTAATGAATTTATTAATGACCTACGAAATGTAAATAATGGTGCTGCCATGCTGTTGGGGTCTACAATGGATAGTTTGCGTTCTGCTTCCGTATTAAAAAACTTAAGAACATTGCATATTAGAATGATGCAACACAGTTATAATGCCACGTATTTAGCTGAAAAGTTTGAAAACGACGGTTTAAAAACAGTGTATCCAGGGCTTGCCTCTCACCCATCACATGAGTTATTTAAATCTATGATGAATGACAAATATGGTTTTGGTGGAATGCTAACCATTGATGTAGGATCATTAGATAAAGCCAATGCGCTAATGGAATTGATGCAAGAAGATAATTTAGGCTATTTAGCGGTGAGTTTAGGCTTTTATAAAACCTTATTCAGTGCTCCAGGAAGCTCTACATCTTCAGAAATTCCTGAAGACGAACAAAAATCAATGGGATTAAGTGATGGCTTAATTCGTTTTTCAATTGGGTTAGATGCCGATATTGAACGTACATACATGATGATGAAAGCTTGTATGAAGAAATTAAATATTTTATAATTTTAATATTTTAGTGTTAATTATATTGAGGGTTAGGTTTTTCAGAAATGAAAACCTAACCTTTTTATGTTCAAAAGTTATCAAGCAATCATAATCAATTTGCAAATGAGTTAACAAAATCGTAACATTACGACACTAAACTCAACTAAAATGCCAGATAAGCCCGCTCAAATAGACTTAGAAGATCAAAACATAATAGATAATAAAGAACTAAATCTACTTGAAGCCCTTATCCCAGTGATTATTTTAATGGGGATGTTGGCTTATAATATCTTTTTTGTAGAAAGCCAAGAATGGTTTGGTGCTTATACCAATCAAATTATCTTATTATTAGGAGGTGCTGTTGCTGCAGGTGTTGGTTTCTTTAATAAAACAACATTAAAAACCATGCTTACAGAAGTATGGGAAAACCTTAAAACGGTTTTTGTTCCTGTACTTATTTTATTTTTAGTTGGTGCACTAGCTGGGACTTGGTTAGTTAGTGGGGTTATTCCTGCAATGGTTTATTACGGATTACAAGTTTTAAGTCCTGCAATATTTTTACCAGCCTCAGTGATTATTGCCGCTATTATATCGATTGCAACAGGAAGTTCGTGGACAACTTCTGCAACTGTAGGTATTGCTTTAGTCGGCATTGGTACTGCATTAGGAATTAATCCAGGTATGATAGCAGGTGCTGTTATTTCTGGTGCTTATTTTGGAGATAAAATGTCACCATTAAGTGATACAACAAATCTGGCTCCGGCAATGGCAGGGACAGATTTATTCACACATATTAAATATATGGCCATTACCACAGTGCCTACTCTTATTGTAACTTTAATATTCTTTGGAATTTTAAGTGCAAATATTGATACCGCTGGTAATTCTGATACTGGTTTTATTTTAGATACTATAGATAATTATTTCAATATAACACCATGGTTATTTTTAGTTCCTGTAGCTGTTGTTGGTCTTATATTATTAAAAACTAAACCATTAGTAGCTTTGGTTTCAGGTGTTGTTTTAGCAATTGTGTTTGCTTTTATCTTTCAACCAAAACTTATAAACTCTATTACAGACTCTCCAGTTAATACAATAACGACCTCAGTATTAACGGATATAAATATTACGATTTCAGAAGACAAATATCTTACGGCTTTATCTAAAGCTGATATAGAGAGAATAAATAATGATGAGAATAGATTAGAAAACCTATTCTCTGATGACGATTTAAAAGGAATATATACTAAAGACGATTTAAAAAAGTTTTTCGCAGCAACATATACTCAACCTGAAATTATTAAAACTAAAGTTGATAATTTAGATAAATTAATCACCATTAAAAGACTTAAAAAATTATTTAGTTCTACAGGTATGAATGGTATGCTTTGGACAATCTATTTAATATTATGTGCCATGATTTTTGGAGGTATTATGGATGGCATTGGTGCACTTGCCAGAATTACTAAAGCCCTACTCTCTATTGCAACTTCTGTGTTTGGATTATTTGCAAGTACTGTTGCCAGTTGTTTAGGTTTAAATATTGTAGCTTCAGATCAATATTTAGCCATTGTAATTCCTGGGAAAATGTTTAAACAAGCTTTCCATGATAAAGGCTTAGCTCCCGAAAACTTAAGCCGTACTTTAGAAGATTCTGGTACAGTAACTTCAGTTCTTATTCCTTGGAACACTTGTGGTGCTTACCAAAGTGGTGTTTTAGGTGTTGGTGTTGGCGAATATTTTATCTACGCAATTTTCAATTGGTTAAGTCCAATTACAACCTTAATTTTTGCAGCTTTAAACTTAAAAATAAAGATGCTTAAGGATAAATAATTTTTATTTTTTAATCTAAAAACTTTTACCATAGCTAAAGTCTATTTACTTATAAAAAATTAGAATTTGATTAACGTTTAAATCTACTAATGAGAAGTATCTTTGCCATAGAAATCAATTAATAATCTTAAAAATTATAATAACATGGCATTAGTAGGAAAACAATTCCCTGATTTAGACGTAAACGCAATGAACGATATGGGCGACACTTTTAAAGTGAACGTTCTTGAAGAAGCGAAAAACAATAACAAAAAAGTAGTTTTATTTTGGTACCCAAAAGATTTTACTTTCGTATGTCCAACAGAATTACACGCTTTTCAAGCGGCTTTAGGTGAGTTTGAAAAAAGAAATACAGTTGTAATCGGTGCTTCTTGTGATACTGCTGAAGTACACTTTGCATGGTTAAGTACGTCTAAAGATAATGGTGGAATTGAAGGTGTAACTTACCCAATATTAGCAGATTCTAACCGTAACTTAGCTTCTGCATTAGGAATTTTAGATATTTTTAATGAGCAATTCGATGAAGAAACAGGACTTGTAACTGTTGAGGGTGATAACGTAACGTTTAGAGCAACTTACATCATTGATGAAGAAGGAACTATTCAACACGAAAGTGTTAACAACATGCCATTAGGTAGAAACGTAAATGAATATTTAAGAATTGTTGATGCTTTAACTCACGTTCAAAAAAACGGTGAAGTTTGTCCTGCAAACTGGGAAGAAGGAAAAGATGCAATGCAAGCTAACGCTAAAGGTACTGCAGCTTATTTAGCAACGCACTAAAATCTTACCGTCATTGCGAACAGAGTGAAGCAATCTCAAGAAACCGACAGATTACGGTGCTTTGCTCGCAATGACTTATAAAATACAAAATTTATGATTCAAGAATTAGAACAAGACAATCTACAGGAGATTATTAATAGTAATAATACTGTTGTAGTTCAGTATTCAGCGACATGGTGTGGTAATTGTAGAATTATGAAGCCTAAGTTCAAGAAATTAGCAACAGAAAACGAAGGTGTTTCTTTCGTTATTGCAGATGCTGAAAAATTTCCAGAATCTAGAAAATTAGCAACCGTAGATAATCTACCAACATTTGCTACTTTTAAAGGTGGAAAATTAGTGAAGCAAGTACAAACGAATAAGTTCGATGTGTTAAAAGAATTGGTGGACGACGCCGTATAACAAAAGTCTGTCAGGTTGAGCGCAGTCGAAACCTCTAAATAACACAAAACACCACTAGCAAATGAAACTACCTGTAATTAAACACTTAACGCAATTCATTGAAGACAATGACGAAGATTACATCATTGAAACCATTGAAACTTTAGAAGCGTTAACCGAATTACCATCACTTAAAGATGAAGAACTAGACGTGATTGGAGAATTAATCTCTAATATGTACGGCGCTATTGAAGTGACTAAAATGATAAAAGAAGGCACACCTAAGAAAGAAGCCGTAAATGGTTTTATGAAACGTGTTTTAGGGTCTATCGACAAATAAAAAAGAAAAAGAAAAATTACCAGAAAAAACCACTATGCTTTCGCAAAGTGGTTTTTTTGTTTATAGAAACTGATGTCTTAATTGAAGCGCTATTTGATGACCTCTATAAATAGCGCCTTCCATATAACCTCCATAACTTGGAGACGTTTCAGAACCTGCAACAATAAATTTACCATTCAAATACGCCTTTTGAAAAATAGGATGGCCATTATTGGCATGCGGCGTTAAATACGTGTCAGTTGCTGTAGTCGTTAGTCGCTCTTGACTCCAAACCTTGTCTTCGTAAGACAAGTAGTTTTCACCATCGTCTCCAAAAAACTTTAATAGCTGGGTTTTAACCAGTAATTCCCTTTGAGCTTTGGTTTGTGCAGCTAAGTTCCCATTCAAAAACCCCATGAGGGCAAACCTTTTATGTTCTATATCAGAATGATCGTAAATTTCTGTAAACGGACCAACATGACTAAAACCAGTGCCAGATAAGCCTTTCTTTTTCCAGAAGGGTGTGTTATAAACGACTGCAAATTTTATAGAATCTTTCATCCAAGTATGGCAGTGGTTAGCCACTTCCACGAGATTTGTATCTAATGCTACAGGAAAATCAATAGAATGCACTAAAAGTTGAGGCGGCATTGTAGATACCACACGATCGGCTATAAATGTCGATTGTGCCGTAATAACCTCAATACTGCTACCCTGCTCCTTAATGGTATTTACGTTGGCATTCAGTAGGAGTTCGTCTTCAGAAAAATGAGCCGCTAATTGCTCTAATAGCGCTGCCGTACCTCCTGCAATTCTATAACTGATGTCCTGATTTTCAGGAAGCTTAAAACGTTGCACTGTACTGGCTGCTGTGGCCTCAAACAAAGCCTCTCCAGCCATAGCTTGTTCAAATAGAGTCAGCTTTAACTCCTGGCACAACGCCATTAAATCCTTGTTATACCTCCAAAGCCAAGTGGCTCCTAATTCCACAGAGGTGTCATGGGGCTTTTTTGTAAAAATACGGCCACCAATGCGATCATTTGCTTCTAATATTTTAATAGTAAAACCTGCTTTTTTAAGAAGATAACCTAAGTATAATCCCGAAAGCCCTGCTCCTATAATAACGATGCTTTTATTCATTATATCAAAGATAGATAAGTTAATGGCAATCCATCAATAATTTTTATGGATGAACGTCTAGTCGTATGCAACCTAAACCTTATATATCAAAAATGTCTGGTTGAGCGCAGTCGAAACCTCTATAACAGGTTGAACACAGTCTAAACAAGGGATGTCAGGTTGAGCATTAGCGAGATCAAAATATATGTTGAGCGAAGATAGCTTACAACGTAAGTCGAAACCTCAAACAATACCCAATTGCCCTTAATAACACAAAACACCATCAACAAAGAAATGACCTGCAATCAAACACCTAAGATAATTCATAGAAAACACTTACAAAGACTATAGTATTGAAGCTACTAAAACCACGTTGCATAAACAAGATGAGTTTTAGTTTTTATAGGATTTTTATGAATTAGCTATTACGGGTTACCGTAAATGATTTAGAATAGAAGGTGTTAACTTAGCCATTGACGAAGCGCAACTGTACGTAACCTTACGTTTAGATTTTTTTAGAAATAGAATTAACTTTGGGACTCCTGACTTTAAATATTTAAAACACTTGTTATTACGTGATTAATTTGTGGGATATGAGTGATAGAAGTTATGATAAAACTAGTTAGCCACAAGCTGGAAAAAAATCCGAACTACAAATGATTGAATGGATAAATAACAAATTCGGAACTAATTTCACAGAAAATGACTTAATGAATATTAAGGACTTTTCGCTATTATGGAACATTTTCGAAAATTTGGTTTGCGATAGAAATTGCACTATAAATCGAATAGAAGAAAATTTAAATCCAATTGAATTCCAAATTGAGGATTTTGAAGACCATTTAAATTATTTTAAAGAACGTTACATAGCAGACAATAATACAAATGAACGTTTCGAATATTTACGTATTGTTCCTAACGCAAGAAAGGAATTTGTTAAACAGGTACTTTTAGGAAATGACAACAATACATCTAATAAAATTTTAGCACTTGCTATAATCGTTTATAGATATAGGAATAACCTATTTCACGGAGAAAAGGATTTTATGCTACTAAACGAACAAGAAGAAAATTTTAGTGTTGCTAATCAAGTTTTAACTTCAATACTTAAACATTTTTAATATTTGAACAAACTACAAGAAATATTTAGCAACAGAGAAATTTCATTACTAATTTGGCTTGGAATTTTCATACTATTTGTTCTTACTCAAAAATCAATGAGAAATTCATTGAAAGATGTTGTAAAATTACTTTTCGGCAAATACTTTCTTTCAATCTATTTAACTTTAGGCATTTATTTATTTGGAACATTTAGTCTAATAAAAGCAATTGGACTTTGGACATCAGCTGACATTAAAGATTCAATATTTTGGCTTTTTTCAGTTGCATTCGTTTTGGTTTTTAGCCTAAATAAAGCCAAAGACAGCAAATACTTTAAAGAAATTCTAATTGACACTATAAAAGTGATTGCTATATTAGAATTTGTAATTAATTTTTACAATTTCAGTTTAGTAACAGAACTAATATTGCTTCCTATATTAATCTTCATTGTAATGCTACAAGCAGTTGCAGATTTGGATTCAAAGAATGCTCAAGTAGCAAAATTACTATCGAATTTAATGGCAATATTTGGTTTTGGACTTTTGATTTATTCTATTTATCAAATGGCAAATGGACATTCTGATTTCTTTAAATTGGGAACACTACACTCTTTTATATTACCAATAACACTTACAATACTTTTCTTGCCCTATTTATACTGTTTATCACTTTACAGCATTTACGAATCATATTTTATTAGACTCGATTTTATGACTGTAAAAAAAGGGAAAGTAAAGAAAGTAAAAAAACATATCAGAAGAAGAGCACACATAAACATTAATAGACTGAATAGAATAATGGAACGTTTTGATAAAAAAGTGTTTTATGATGATACAAACTTGAAAAAATATGTAAAGAAAATAAGCAAACGGGGAAAAGCCAGTGGCTAACAGTGTATAAAAAACATAGGGCAATTAAGGCTTTCCAAAAGGTCTGTGAATATTAACAAAGTCCGCTAAATATAAAATTTGGCGTTTATAGTAGAAAAGATAAAAGCAAAATATTTATATTTAGCTAAGTTATAAATTGAAACGAAAGTGCTTATTAACTGCCCTACGTTTCTTATACGGTAACGTTGTGGTTAATTTTGACCAAACCAACAAGCATTTTTACTAACTTTAAAACGATTTTGTACTTCTGAAAAAACACCGACTGAAAATTTATTTAAAACTTGGAATCCTACTCTTTGGGATTTCAACCTTTATCTTTGCCTGCCAAAAAGATAACATAATAGAAAATGATATTATTGAGCAAACTACTGCTGGCTTCAAAATAAGCACCATTCACAAAAATAGTATTTCTCAAAATCCAATAATTTCGGAACAGTTAATACAACTTAACCAAAATAATGGCATAAGTACAGATGGTAATCTACAAAGACAAGTATCTAGTACTTCAAATAATTTTACAGTAGATACCTAAACCGCCAAATATGTGGAATATGGTAACTATCATTCTTATACATTTACTATAGACAGAGGTTTCGACAATGGACTTACAGAAAATTTATTACTAAGCTTACAAAACGATGGCAGCTACAAAGCCGTACTTATAACTTACGATTTAACTGATGCTGAAAAACTAGCATTGAGTAATAGTGAATTAATCAGCTTATCTAACACACCTTCCTTTGAGTATATTAATGACCAAGCATTGGTTACCAATCTTTTATCAAGAAATGCAAGTGAAGAGTGTTTTGCATTTACACAAATCTACAATTTGTGCTGTCATAATCAACATACAGAATTAGATATTATTAATGGGCAAAATTGTGTCTGTGATATACAACCAACTGGTTATGTTTACGAGATTACATATAGTGCTGAAAACTGTGAGAATAATGGTGGTAGCAATGATAATGATGATGGAACATATACACCACCAGATGATGATGATAATGACACTTCAACAGATAACAATGATAATGGAGAAGGAAGTAACTCTGGCGGAAACGGTAATGACACAGGTAATAATACTGGCACAGGAAATGATGATGAAAACCCT
Source organism: Winogradskyella undariae (assembly GCF_013285155.1). Classification (GTDB taxonomy): domain Bacteria; phylum Bacteroidota; class Bacteroidia; order Flavobacteriales; family Flavobacteriaceae; genus Winogradskyella; species Winogradskyella undariae. The sequence goes on from NZ_JABTEL010000020.1 coordinate 18,098, forward strand.
GATGACTCAGATGACCCACAGGATTGTCTTGAAATCGATTTTGAAGGCAATTGTATTGGTGATGTAACTTCACCTATAATCCCGATTGAAACAAAGGATTGTACAGAGCTCAAAAAAAATTCAGAAAACGCAACTTTTAAACTACAAATGGGAGTATTAAAAACTGCTGTATTGGGAGATACAGAAAAATCATTTGGTATTTACAATGGCACTCACTTTAACCCACCAGTATCTAATCCTGCTTGTGGTCCAATTGTTGAAGGAGACGAAGGAAACTCTGGCGTTATTAATAGGCATCCAAACCTAAAAGCAACTGCACACAATCATTTAAAAAATGCAGTAGGTGATCGTAAACATATAGGTACATTTAGTGACGATGATATATATGACTTTAGCAAAATATCAGAATGGTCTGATGATGGTGTTTCACCTATATTAAAACATGAGTTGGCATACTATTTGGTATGTGATGAAGGAAACTATGCTTTAAAAGTAAATGACCAAGAAAAACTGAATGTTTTTTCAATACTGTTAGAAAATAGAGTTTTTGCAAAAGAAATAAAGGATTTTTATAAAAAAAATAAAATGAAACATGGTAAGCCTAAGAAAAAACAGAATATTGGGTTTTTGAAACTAATGGGTAAATACGACATCGGTATTGACCTTTATGAAGCTGATGCCAATTTTGAAAATTGGAAAAAATTAGAGCTTAATGACAATGAAAACGACATTATTAATACAGATTGCTAATAAATAACAAATAAATTATGAAACAACTAATAACACTGGCATTTACTATTGTATTATACTCTTATGGTAGTGCCCAGACAGTGATAGACTTATCACAAGAATCCTTTGACGGAGATACTGAAAATGGAACTTATTACCATAAAGACATCAACAACTATATGCAACCTTATGTTGGTACTTGGCAATATATAGATGGTAATACAGAATTTAGAATTATACTAACCAAAGTAGAGATGTTTCATGTCATTCTTCCAGAGGCAAATATTGATTACTATAAAGATGGTCTAACTATACAATATCAAAAATATGAAAATAATATATTAACATATAATTCTATAATTGATTCTCATCCATCTGGTATTATACAAGAATTTGGTATATTAGATATGACCTTTACGGATTATCAACGTAATGATTCATTATTTGAATTAGAGCTAACATTAATAGCCACTGGGATAAATGAACGAAATAGTTTAAAGTTTGAACTCAACAGTGCTGAAAGTAAAAACACCTATCATGATGAACATCCGAATGAACCTTACTTTAGTGTTCCAAACAATATTGTGATGACAAGAATGTAAAAAAACTAACCACAACAATGTATATAAAAAATAGCAGTTAAGAGCAAAAGCCATAAGGCTTGTTCTTTTCTGCTATCTTTGTTATAATTTGAAAAGTAACAGCATTTTTATCTGCTACTTCTCATATACGGAGACGTTGGCAAACATTTTGGAGAAACGACGAGAATAATGAAATTTAGAATAGACAACGATTACAAAGTAAATATTTTTGGAAAACAACTTAATAGCCTTCAACATATGGGTATTTTATTTGGATATGTGTTTTTCCTAATGATTCCTTGGCCATTAATTAGCAACTCATATTTATTTATTCCATTAGCTATTGCCATACTACCTATTTTACTTCCAGAATTTATTTATTCTGAAATCTATAGTGGAATAAAAATGTATAGAATATTAATGTATGGAGGTTATGTTATTGCAACATTCATTTATACTCATTTTTTCCTAGATTCTTCTTTTTTTGTTAGCATTATACATTTCATTGTTTATGCCACTTTTGGATATATTTATAGTAAAAAAATAAGCAAATAAATGGAAACAATAGCAACAATATTTGGCATATTATCATTTTTATTCATTGCAATTCCTGTAGTTGGAATTGTATTATTATTAAGATATGTTATAAAAAAATCTCGTTCGGAACAACCAACTCATGTTCTTATTAAAGAAAAAAAAGAATTGATTTTAAAAGCTCGTTCTAAAAAAAAGAACTTGATTAAATGGCAATCTGATGATGTAGAAAAAATATCAAATAATTTAGATTTTAATTTTAGTAAAGGTTTTACAAGAAAATTTAATGGATACATTAAAACTTTAGACAATGAACGTATTATTTCATTTAGAAAAATAGATAGAGGTGCTTTTAATTTAACCTCAAGAATACTCGCTGTGACAAGTGATTACGAAATTTATTATGACCAATTAGATAATGAGATTTTAATCGAGTTTAATGGCTCTTATATAGGTAAAATTGTTAACAATACTAATTTGATAGATGACACAAACCAAAATATTGGTTCATTTAATCGAAATAATAGCACATCAGATTTTTATGTCGTGCAACTCAATAATGAAAAACTTGCATATGTAGTTAAAAACTCTGACAGAAGAACATTTGTTAGAAATCCATTTCACGACTTTCATCCCGAAAGCTCAATTCAAAAAGATACAGTTTGGGAAAGAGATGTAAAATATTCAAACTTAATGAAGTTATACAGAAAACCCAATGAAAAGGAATATAATTGGATACTTGCTATTGTAATTTATGAGGCTATCTATTATGGAATTGATTTTACTCAATAATTAAAAAAAAAAAAACGTATGCTAACACCGTGTATAATTAATTGCTTTGTTCTTCCCTACTTGCGAATATTCCGCAGGAATATTCACGGGTTCGTAAATGTTTGCTATCTTAGTTGCTAAACCACGCAACACCCGAGCGCAGCGAACAGACGAAGTAAACCATATAAAAACACATTGTGGTGCATTAAAAGTAACATTTCAGACAATCAAAATTCATCTTTCTAGCTACCAGCAACTTATATAAAATAACATGTAAATGAGGAAATCCGTAAGGAATTCTTCAAGAAAAATATTTTATTTACAAAGTTGGGAATTAGCCGAAAAGCCAATGATAACCTGAAGTAGGCAATTAATAATTACATTACAAATGAAGAGTTTAAAAATTACGATTGGCTTATTTAGCACATTATTATTAGCATCTTGCGGAAGTACAATCGAGAGTGACGCTCAGAAACTTGCCGACTTAATGTGTAAATCACAAAAGATGACGCAACAAATTCAATCGGGAGAATTAGATGCGTCTGATGCAAATAAAAGTGCTGCATTTGCCATGGAAGCTGCCAAATTGCAAGAAGAAATTGAGGGTAAGTATTCTTCAAAAGAAGAACTGAAAGAATTTGAAAATGCAGTTTTTAAAGCAATGAAAAATTGCGAATAAATCATTGAATCGAATTAAAAATTAGCGTAATTCATATTATGAATAATGAATTACGTTAATTTTTATATTATCAAATTTATTATTTAAAAAAAAATTATGTTACAAATCGAATATTATTTGAGACAAATGCGAGCGCAGAAAAACGACACACAACAATATACTGTGGCAAAAAAAAATTAAAACACGCAGCACATCCTTTGGAAGAATAAACTAACAACATACAAAGTATATAATTTAGGAAAAATACTAGCCTACTCACAACGTCTTTAATCTTAGTAGCCGTTATGGCACTTTTTACAGCATGCTATGATGATGATATTGAAAGTAGCGATATGGATACTACAAGAGGAACAGACACCTATACCTGTATTTTGGTAGTGGACCAAACAGGGCAAGGTGCAGATATAATTAATCATAATGGTGACGAAATATTTAGTTGGGACTTTGATGCCGCAATAGGAAATGATGCCAGTCTACTTGATGACGGTAGTATGTTGGTATGTCTAAAAGTCTACGATGCTGCCATTACCTTTGAAGGGTATGGTGGTGTATTTCAAAAAATAAATGCCAACCAAACAACAGATTGGGAGGTAGCTTATAGCACCACCACGCAAACAGCCCATCATGATGTAGATTACTTATCTAATGGAAATATAATATTCCCGGTATGGGAACAACTTCTAGTAAGTGATATACGCTTATTGCAGAAGGTAGAGACGGCACCGTTTAGGAAGTTTCCGATAGCGGTGAAGTATTATGGAAATATGCCGGATACAATACCCTCCAGAGAGTCTAAACCATACCTGTAGATGACGAGGTGCTTTCTAATTTAGGAGTCGATTAAAAAAAACAAAGCACTTACAAAAAAATGACTATTACTTAAACTTAAGTAAAAGTCATTTTTTTTGTCATAGAAATCCAAATCCATACCAATCAGCACAAACCAGATACAACAACATCCAAAATCAAACTCTAATATCCTGTATAGTATAGAAGAACCATAGATAGTGTTCCTCATTAGACCACCGTAAATACTATAGGGATTAATGTGTTTCTAATACATTATGCCTAATTTTGATGTAAATTAAAAAAATATGACATCCAATAAGTTAATTTTTACACTACTATGTCTTTGTGCGACCTGCATAATAGTGGCACAAAAATTCGAACCAGAAGATGGTAAATGTTTAGTTTTTGTTGGACAAGATTTAGAGGCTACAGGAGGTTTAGAGGATTATAATAATGGGTACACAGATTATTTTGATACACCTGCTGGAGTAACCATATACACCAACTTAGCTCCTAATAATGAATCTTATGGACACTATAACAAAGGGTTAGACGGGATAAAAACAAAAGTAAATTGGGGTGCTGGTGATTCTTGGGCAAATCTTTATCTTCAAGATTCTACGTATCAAAATACTGCTTTAGCAATAGGGTTATCTATGGTTAATCATGAAAAAAGTGTTGCAAAAGGAAAACTTGACGACTTAATTAATGATCTAGCGGATTGGATTAAAGCGACTAAGCGTCCTGTTTTCCTAAGAATAGGCTATGAATTTGATGGTTGGGATTGGAATCATTATAACAAGAAACATTATCTTAAGGCGTGGCAAAGAATACATGCCATTCTCAAAGCTAAACAAGTAGATAATGTTGCTTTTGTCTGGCAATCTAAAGGCGCAGGTTCTAACCAAAAGGTGTTAGAAGAATGGTATCCTGGTGATGATTTAGTAGATTGGTGTGCATATTCATATTTTGGGCAACCAGATAAAGAAATGATTGTGTTTGCAAGGAAACATAAAAAGCCGGTATTTATTTCAGAAGCAACGCCTGTAAGGCAAATAGACAATTTATACTTTGATTCGGATCTAAAAAAAGTGAAACTCGAAAAAACAATATGGAAAGACTGGTTCATCCCTTTTTTCCAGACTATACAAGAAAATTCTGATGTAATAAAAGCCTTTAGTTATATAAATTCGGATTGGACGTCTCAGCCTATGTGGATTACTAATGCGACCTTTAATAAAGTAGACTCCCGAATTCAAGTTAGTCCATACGTATCCCAAAAATGGATTGAAGAAATAAAAAAATCAAAATACTTAAATGCTTCAGATGGATTGTGGAATACGAAAATAAAAAAATAGACATAGTTGAGCGTATATCCTGTTTAATTTAGGAGATATGGGCTATAAGATCTATTTTATAATGAGTTGTAGGTAATGTAAATTCCGAACAACGCACTCAACACTTTCCTTATATTAAAAAACACTTTTCATTTTTTTTGTAACAAATTTTTGTTTCCAATACTTACCTAGCGAATTAAAAAAACAAAATAATGAAACACCTTAAATCAATTATCGCAGTATTAGTATTTACATTAACTTTTAGTTTTTCTCAAGCTCAAAAAAAAATAAAATTAGAAAATTCTGTTTTGTGGAAAATAGAGCATTCAGAACTGAAAGAACCTTCTTATGTTTTAGGAACTTTACATGTGATGTGTAAAGACGACTTTGAAATTTCTAAAAAAATAACTCAAACTCTTCAGAATGTTGATGCATTAGTTTTAGAAATAAATTTATCTGATCCAAAAGAGATAAAAGCAATGCAAGAATTAATGAAAAATCCAAAGAAAATATCTCAGGAGCTATCTGAACAACAATTCGAAGAACTAGATACGCTTGTAACGAATGTAATGGGTGTACCTTTATCAAATTTTGACTCATATGGGCTATCTATTCTAAATACCATAATGATTCAAAAAATGCTACCCTGTAAAGAAATAAAATCTTTAGAAATGGAGCTTATGACATTAGCGACAGAAAAGCAAAAGTCAATTTATAGTTTAGAAAAGGTTGCAGAACAGATGGAAATAATGAGAACGGCTTATCCGGCAGACTTTGCGTTAAAACAAATACTGTTATTTGAATCTTATAAAAAAGATTTTGGTGAAGCCATAATCGCCTATAATAATGAAGATATTACAACTGCAGTAGATTTAGTTTCTAAAGATATTTATATGGACGAGAATGCCACAACTATTATGCAAATAAACCGAAATAAGAATTGGGTAGAAAAAATGCCAGAAATGATGACCGAAAGAAGTAATTTATTTGCTGTTGGCGCCGCTCATTTAACCCACGATTATGGCATAATTCATCTTTTAAGACAAAAAGGGTATACTGTGACACCAGTATTTAATTAGACGGAAATTTATGCAATTAACGGAACAAGAATTTTTAACTGCAATCAATACTCATAAAGGGATTCTTTATAAAGTATCTAGAATGTACTTTGATAATCCTGAAGACCAGCAAGATTTATTTCAAGAAATCATTCTGCAATTATGGAAATCGCTAAGGACATTTAAAGGGAATAGTGCCTTTTCTTCTTGGATGTACAGAGTGGCATTAAACACGGCAATTGTATACTTTAAAAAAGAAAAAAGAAAACCAGACAACTATAATTCTAAAAAAATTGATCCTATTGCACATGAAGATTATAATAATGAAAAAGACCAACAGTTAGCAAGTTTTTATAAAGCAGTAAAGGAATTAAATAAAATTGAAAAAGCATTAATTATTCAATTTATAGATGGTTTATCAGGTAAAGAAATAGCAGATAACCTAGGGCTCTCAGAAGTTAATGTTAGAGTAAAATTAAATCGAACAAAAAGTAAGTTACAAGACATAATAAAAAATCAAGGATATGAATTTTGAAAATATTAAACAAAAAATGAATTCCGAAAGTATGGATGGCAGTAAAATTCCAGTAAGTATGAAAGATATAGAAACTAGCAAGATGCCTATCCAAAAAGTAAGGAAGAGTATGAAAAGTGAAATTATCACACAACTCGTTTTAATTGTAATCTTTTTTGCCGTCCCAAGTTTTCTGGAAATGCATCGATTACCAAAAACTGTTTACTACATATTTATGTTCATAACCAGTCTTATTACTTTGGGGTATTTAGCAAAAATGAGTTGGTTTTTAACCAAATATATCAGTTTAAACAATAATAGTAAAGAAACTGTAGTAGCCTTTATTTATGACCTCAAATTAACACTAGAAGTATATAAGACCGCAATAATTTCAGGAAGCCTGTTACTTCCACTAGCTATGGCGAGCATATTTCTTGGTTCGGTAAAAATTGATGAGAAAGTATATAATGATTTAATCCTATTAAATATGGCAAATACAACACTTCTTCTTTATATTTTTGGATATATAGTAATAGCTATACTTATATATTTAATGACAGTATCTTGGTCAAATAAATTGTACGGTGTGCATATTAAAAATCTTGAAAAAATCTTGAAAGAATTTGATGTTGAATAATAAAACACCACCAACAACAAAGTACTGTGGTAAAAAACACGGTATATAAAAAATAGCAGTTAAGAGCTAAACCAAAAGTTTTGTTCTTAACTGCTACTTGTATTAAATCCGAAAAGCTACTGCATTTTAACTTGCTACTTCTCATATACGGAGACGTTAAACACCCCTACTCTATAAAATAAAAGGCCTAAAAAAGCCTTTGGTTATTTGTAAAAAAGGTATCTATTGTTTTAGAGCTTTAACTAACTGCTCTTTTAGAGGGTAATATGGCTTAAAAAGTGTTGTTTGCCTTTGGGTATTGAGGGGTAATTGCTATTATTGTTGTTGTATAACACGTTAGCCACAATGACCTGGACTTTTATCTTAATTGCATTTATTTTATACATCTCCCTTTTCATTTACAACAAACACTCTAAAAGAAAATTTAATAGTTGGCAAAAAAATAGTAAAGCGGAATTTGTAAATAATGTTCGTGAAAACTGGAAAGAAATCAGAATTAAAACAGATGACTGTATTGTTATAAACTTTGATACTAAAGTGAACAAAAATTCTCCGACCTATTCATTGACAAACGAAAATGAAACTCTTTACGAATGGATAGAGAGAGATCCAAAAAGGATTGACCTAATTGATTTGTCAAGAAGTAAAATCTTATGCAAATACAAACTTAATGGTAAAACAACAACGGAATTTTCTACAACTGTCGATATGGATAAAACTGTAGTAGAATTTAAGCTAAGAATGAGAGATTTTGTAAGTGTATATATTTCGGAGGAATTTGATAAGGAAAACTATTTTATTGATTTAGAGTTTTTAAATGAAGAAATTGATTTGACTAAATTTAAATAACTGTGGCTAACAAAGTACTGTGGTAAAAAACACGGTATATAAAAAATAGCAGTTAAGAGCTAAACTAAAAGTTTAGTTTTTTCTGCTACCTTTTTTTCTAAAAAAAAAAGTAAAGCATTTTTACTCTACAACTTTCCATACACAAAACCGTTAAACACCCCTACTCTATAAAATAAAAGGCCTAAAAAAGCCTTTGGTTATTTGTAAAAAAAGCATCTATTGTTTTAGAGCTTTAACTAGCTGCTCTTTTAGAGGGTAATATGGCTTAAAAAGTGTTGTTAGCCTTTGGGTATTGAGGGGTAATTGCTATTATTGTTGTTGTATAACACGTTGTAGATAATATTTAGCCTAAAATGAAGAAACATACTAATCAAATTATCGTATTACTATTTTTAATTTTTAATAACACATTATATTCTCAAAATATAGTTGACGACTGTTTTAATACAGTAACATCTGTAGCTTCTGGTGATTTTAATTCAAGTTCAGATTTAGCTAATATATTTAGCTCAGATGTCATTGAATGGGATGGAAATAATTGGATTGGTGGATATCCAGCCACTAATATTACAATTCCTCCACCATCAAATCAGATATCATGTAAAGCTATTTTTCTAGGTAATGGAACTACTTGGACAGCTGGTGGTGAATCTGTTGGGCTAAGGCTGGACGGTCCGCTTGTGGAGGGAACTACATACACATTTGATATTACGTATATTAGCCATGGTTTTGGCAGTAACGGTGTTTTTGAGCCTTCTTTTTATACAAACTCATCAGCTACATTAAGCAGTGCTACTTTAGTTGGTACTTTGATGCCTGTTGGCTTTGTTTGGGAAACAAATAGTTTTTCTTTTGTAGCTAGTTCAAGTCAAGATGGAGACACTTGGGTTATTTTAAAAACAGAAAGCTCTGGCACATCTGGTCTTATTAACTCTTTTTGTCAAAATTGTAATATCAACGTACCTAATTGTAGTGTTTCTGTAAATAGCGAAACGATTTGCGAAGGTTCTTCTGCAACTATTGCGGCTTCTTTATCTACACCAGGAAATTATACATTTCAATGGACTGTACCAACTGGTTTGCCTAATCCTGGTAATGTCAGTTCTTTTTCAACCGATATAGATGGTATCTATTCTGTTATAGTAACTAATGTTGATACTAATTGTAATGCAAACGCCTCTGGAGCCGTTTCTGTTAATCCTATTCCTATTGTCTCTGTAAATAGCGAATCGATTTGCGAAGGTTCTTCTGCAACTATTGCGGCTTCTTTATCTACACCAGGAAATTATACATTTCAATGGACTGTA
>NZ_JABTEL010000021.1 GCF_013285155.1 Winogradskyella undariae
CCTATGATAATAATTACAGAAGTACTTTAGCAATAAATTAATAAGTTTTTACTTGTTTTTTACCACAGTACTTTGTTAGCTATAGTTTTTTATTAATTAATTCACATATCTTATCATCCCAAGTATTATAAAAACTTGTTATAGTTCCTTTATTATCAGTATTTACAACTATGACTTGATTAGAAATATTTCCATCTTCAAACTCAAAGACATAATCATAAACAGCATAATCAACCAGTTCAGGAAAATCATTTTTCCCCTTTATAAATGGAAATAGTCTTAATTGTACTAATCTCAAGTCTTTTATAAGTTCTAATTGTACAGAGACATTTTGTTTGTCTGAATTGATAAGATTCAATAAATGAGTATCTTCTATCAAATCAATATGAAAGTCAATAAAATTTTTAATTGTAGAATTATTATCAATTAATGAGTTTTTTAAATTTTCTCTATTTATTTTATCTTGTTTATCTATGTTTTGTAGGGTAGAAATAATCCTAGTTAAAGTACGTTCAGTTATTAACTTACTTCGAAAATTTATCTCAATAATAAATTTCTTTTTGTCAAATTCAGAAATTGACCAGTAGTTTTCTTTTATGTTTAAAATATCAAATTTGCCTATGTAAGGTAAATCATAGTACCTTTTGGTAATTTGTTCTTTTTCTATTTTCTTTTTTTTGAAAAAATTCAATATTTTAGATTTGTTGCGTTAAGTTATTGAATAGAGCATTCTTTATTTAAATTATAGCTAACGGTTTTGTGTATGGTTAGTTGCGTGTTTAAGCAACTAATTTAGTAAACAAAAACGAACGCGAGAAAATTCCGAAGGAATTTTCCAAATAAGCACTTGCCAAAGCAATTAATTATACACGGTGTTACCATACGTACTTTATTCAGTTATTACTTCTTTCCACCTTTCAGATTCCGCAAACTGCTTTACAATTCGATTCCGTTCAGTTAGTAATTCAGTCATATATTTTTTGAGAAACAGCTTGTCAGCTATTTTACCTACAATTCCAAAAGGTGATTGATAATCAAAAAAGTCGGTCATCAAAGTTCCGCCATTCAATTCCGCAAAGTGGTGTTCGTGTTTGAATTTTTTGAAAGCTCCTTTTACCATTTCGTCCGTAAAGTATTTTGGTCGGTCATATTCCGTGATTTTGGAAGTCAGATTTTGATAAATTCCAAAGTGTTTTGCTCTCCACGTTACGCTTTCGTTCATTCCGATTAATCCGCTTGTTTTTCCAGCGATTGCCTCTTCATTCGTGTGTTCAGTCGAAATTTTATGTAAATCGATACTTCGCGAAAGGTCAAATACTATATTTCTATCGGCTTTTATTTCAGTTTGAAGTTCAATTCTCGGCATTGTTTGGGTATGTATGGTAACGTGTTTGTGTATGGTTAGTTGCGTGGTTTAGCTACTAAGTTAACAAACATTTACGAACCCGTGAATATTCCGCAGGAATATTCGCAAGTAGGCAAGAACCAAGCAATTAATTATACACGGTGTTAGGCAACGTTTTATTCTTTTGGAAATAGCACTTCTATTCCAAACATCGGATTTAAAATCTCTTCTTTCATCTTTTTTTTATTTTTAAAATCGATAGAACCATTTTTCCAACCTGAATTATGATAATTTGACCAAGTTAAAGATTTATCATTTTCGTTTTGAGTATATCTGTACATTGGTCCGAAGTAAGAGTATTTTTTTATTTTCCCATATGTGTTGACCATTTCAATTCCGATATAAATTCCGTTTTCAGGAAATGGTATTTTTAAATCTTTTACATTAACCCATAAGCGGTATTTTTTATTTTTAGGTTTCACGTAAAAATTTTCATTGTGTAATTCTTTTCCTGGCTTATTGCCTAAAGTATCAAGTTCATAAAATTTTATATTAAATGTTGCGATATATTCCGCATCTTTTCTTTTTTTTAAGTCTATATAAATTCTATTTAGTTGACCTTTTATTTTTCTCGGATTATCAATAAATAATGCAGTTTCATATCCGACTAAAGAAGTAACACTAATGTTTCCTTCTTTTTTTTCTCCTAATATTACTCTGTCATTATATTTTATTTTTTTGCTTGATATTAACACTTCATCTAAACTTTCAATTTTTGGATTTAGCAAAACTTCTAATTTTGTTAGATTTTTAAAATCAATAAATGTTAGTGTTTTTGATTCATAACCAAGAGTTGAAATTTTTAAAGTATCAGTATTGATATTCATCAATTCTAATTCAAATATTCCGAATTCGCTTGAGTAGGTTCCTTTTCCGTTTTTTAAAACTATATTGGCAAAAGCTATATTTTCTCCAGTTGTCGAATCTTTTACGATTCCATTAATTGTTTGAGAATTAAGTAAGTTAATGCTGATTAAAAAAAGTATGAATGAGATTTTTTTCAAATTATGTGTTTTTCTTTTGCGGTTGAGTTTTAATGTTGCCTAACGTGTTTGTATATGGTTTGTTGCGTGGTTTAAGCAACTAATTTAGTAAATAATTACCGACCAAGAAAGTCCGCGAGGACTTTCGTAAGTAGGCTAGAACTAGCAATAAATTATATACGGTGTTGCCAGTAGTTTTTTATTTTTCATTCCCCTTTATTTAGTAGTTCGTAATCAACTTTTTTTCCATTATAATCTATGAAAAAAGGTTTTTCTGATATTTTCAAATGATTTTTAGATTGATTACCGTTCAAATAATTTTTTTCGTCAAGTTTAAGTTTTACCATTAGCCAAATGGTTTGCGAGTAGTTATTTAAGTCCGAAATAAACTCTATGATTTCAGCATTCGGTTTATGAGTTCCGCCTAATGCAAAAGTCATTGAATCTTCTCCATTCGGTTCCATAGAATGATAAGTCGCTCTTTGTAAATTTCCGTGTGTTGCTTCTGATAATTTATAATAAGTTTCTTTAAATAAAGGATTTAAAAGTTCTAATTCCTTATTTGAAATATTGATTTCTGAACTAAATATCTTCTTAATTATTTTTTCAGAGTTTTTTAGTTTAGGTGTAAATATCGCCTCTTTATTCTCTATTTTTTTCGTGAATCTTTCAAAAAAATCATTGTCATAAAGGAATGAAATAAGAATATTTAATTGTTCAAATTGACTTCTAATAATGTTCTGTAATTGAAAGTGGAAACCACTTAAAAAAGTGCTCTTAATTGTTAGGAAATTATTTGATATTGAAGTTAAATAACCATTTGTGTAAAAGAGTTTTTTTGTTTTAAAATTTCCTTTTTCTAAAAGTGCTAAACTCAAAGAAGTGAATTTAAAAATAACATCATTAAACGATTCTATTACTATTGAATAATTCTCTTTGTTTTTTTCAATATTTTCATTTTCGACATCACTCAACATTCCAATAAGTTCTTCGTTAGATTTAAAATGACTTTCAAAAAATTCCATTGGTTTGTCGTTTGGTTTTGGCTGTTCTCAAATTACTGGCAACGTGATTGTGTATGGTTAGTTGCGTGTTTAAGCAACTAATTTAATAAACAAAAACGAACGCGAGAAAATTCCGAAGGAATTTTCCAAATAGGCACTTGCCAAAGCAATTAATTATACACGTTGTTGCCATTTCGTTGTTTTTTCAGTTCAAATTATTTCTCTAAATGCCGATTTTCGATTTTCAGCGTTTGAGTAAATTCAGTCAGCGTTTTATTCCGCAATATTTTTCAATTCGTTTGAGTGAGCAATTCCGCAACTTGCTAAATTCCGCACACAATTTGGTTTTTAATTTTTAATTCAGATTTCAATTCCGCAAACTTACTCTAATTCCGAAATTCAATTATTTTGGTGATTTACCAACTTTGCCAGTAATAATTAATCCAATTCCACCACCAATTAAAAGACCAGAAATAAAATCAGTCGCATCATTTTCTAAAGTGAATTGAATTATAATTCCTATAACTAATATTACTAATCCAATAATTCTTATTTTATTCATATTTTTTCGATTTTGAGTGCGTTCCGCAATGAATGGCAACGTTGTTGTGTATGGTTAGTTGCGTGGTTCAGCAACTAAGTTAATAAACATTTACGAACCCGTGAATATTCCGCAGGAATATTCGCAAGTAGGGAAGAACAAAGCAATTAATTATACACTGTGTTGTGTGCAGTTTTTTATTCCGCTATTCTTTTCTTTAAGTCCATTCTTTCGTGCAGTATTCTTGTTATCTCTACATAATTTTCATTCAAAGTTCTGTAAAAAATTATATGTCGATTTACCTTAATTCCGAGAAGTTGTTTTGATATTCCTTCGTAGTTTTTTCCTAAATGAGAATTTTCTGCAATTTCTTTACAATCAGAAATTAGTCCATCGTAATATTTGTCAGCTTGTTTTTCCGACCAAACCTCAAAGGTATAATCCCAAATCTTTGATAAATCCTCAACAGCTTTGTTCGTCAACTTATATTCAGCCATTCGAGTGCTTTTTCGCTTTTAGAGATTCAAGATGCTTTTTTGGGTCAAAATCGTGAGCTATTCCGCTGTCAATTCCTTCTTGTATTGCAGTTTTCAAAGCAATTACTTTACTTTCTTCTTCCTCTAAAAGTCTCAATCCAGCACGAATTACTTCACTGACGTTTTTAAATCTTCCTTCACTAATTCGGCTTTGCACGAATTGGTCGAAATAATTTCCGAGTGATATTGATGTGTTTTTGTTCATTTGATACTAATTTAGCTCAAATATACCAAAAATTGGTATAATAGCAAAATTTGCCTCAAATTGCACACAACGTGTTTGTGTATGATTAGTTGCGTGGTTAAGCAACTAAGTTAGCAAACTTTTACGAACCCGTGAAAATTCCGCAGGAATTTTCGCAAGTAGAGAAGAATACAGCAATTAATTATACACGGTGTTACCTGCTGGTTTTTAATTCCGTTTGTTTATTATTTGTCTGTTTTTTTATAATCAAAATCATTGTCAAAATCAGTCCAAAACCTAATATTATTATAAGGGATATTTTTTGATAAGAATTAAAATCAGCAAGATTTTCAGTTAGCTTTGGTGACACAAAAAAGCTTGTCAGATTAAAAGCTAAATGTGTTAAAATACTCAACCAAATATTTCTTGTCTTTAAATAAATATAACCCAAAACTATTCCGCCAATAAAAGGTCCAAACAAACCATTTTCTGAAAAAATGTGAGCAACACTAAAAATTAAAGCAGAAACCCAGATTGCTTTAGAAAATCCTTTTTTGTTAAATAATTTCTGTGATATAATTCTACGAAAGTATATCTCCTCGAAAAAAGCCCAAAGAGTTAGTAAAATCAAATATCTTGGTAATTCAGACTGCGTTGGTCTAATTTGGTCAGACCATTGCCATTCCATTAAATTATAAACTAATAATGGAATAAAATAAGTTGCTAAAAAGAGTCCAATAATTCCGATAATAATTGGGAAAAGGTATATAATTCGGAAAGTTGAGTTTTCTTTTTTCGGAAGCAAGCTTGGATTAAATTTAATAAGGAAAAATCCAGCTAAAACAATTGACAAAATATTAATAATTCTACTTGTCCAAAAGTCGTTAAGTCCAGAAGAAAAATAATAACCTATTAGTAAAATGAGTAAACTCAAAAATAAATTCAGATAAAGTCTTTTACTCATATTTGATTTGGATTCGGTTCGGTTTTTTCAACTTGCAGGTAACGTGTTTGTGTATGGTTAGTTGCGTGGTTTAGCAACTAAATTAGTAAACTTTTACGAACCCGTGAATATTCCGCAGGAATATTCGCAAGTAAGCTCAATGAAGCAATTAATTATACACGGTGTTACCTGCTGGCATTTTTGATTAATTATTTTTCTACCATTCCAGAGTAAGTTACTTGTTTAAATTTCATTTCCTTCATGCAATCAGGAATTTTTATATGCTTATATTCAAATAAAGTCCTGTCTCGAAAAACTTTCATTTCTTTTCTTAATGCTTCACTTTCTATAAATTCTTTTATTATTTCTTTTTTTTCTGCTTGAGTAAAGTCTTCTACCTGTTCTACTTTTTTTCTAAAACTTTCTAGAGATTGAATAGATTTGCTTCCCAAAATCTCATCACGTATATCTACATATTCGTTTTTAAATTTATCTCTTTTAGAATCTCTTACGTATATAGAATCTAACTCCTTTAACTCACAAAAACATTCAGGAATATTCTTAATTTTTTCAATATTTTTAATTTCGAGAAAACGAAGCCCTTTTACTTTTGCAATATTTTTAAGCTCTTCTTGATTAGCTACTGAAGCTTTTCTTAAATGTCTTAATTTACCATAATCAAAGTTTCCTTTCACGCTTCTATTACTATAGTCTAGGTATTCGTATCCGTTGTAATTTGCTATATAAGAACCCATTTTTTCAACATTTTTTGTAGTAAATTCTTCTATAGGTATGCTTTCTAAACTATCATGACCGTTATAATTATTGTATTTAAAAATATGTAATGGCTCTAATTTATACTCCTCTATTAAATCAAAATAACTTTCAAGTTCTTTTAGCTCTTTCTCTGAAAACACTTTATAACCTTCTGCTCCAACTTTAAATGATACTGTACCGTAACGCTCTTCATTTTTAATAGCTTTGAATAGCTTATCTTTTTTTAAATCACTACGCCTTACTGGTGTATACTCATTTATTCGATTAAACTTATTAATTACAGTGTTCTGTTTCCCAGAATATTCTCTAATATAAATATTTTCTTTAATAACAAATGGAATCGCTCTAATCTCATATAAAGCATCAATCTTTTTTTTAAGGTTAGCTGATTCTTGTAAAAGACCACTAGGATATATACGGCTATTATATGCTTCTCTTTTCTCAAAAGATATGTTATTTATATCATAAGAGAAGTAAGAAGCCTTCTCTGCCATGTTTAAAATATTATCGATTTGTGTAACCTTATTATTATCGATATTTACAACATTGGGAGTTATATTGTTTAATCCGTCTAATACTTTATCTATATTAGTATAACGCCAAATTAACGTTTTTAAAGATTGTTGATTATTTAAAAAACTAGGCATTTTATCTACCGTATTTTTATCCAAAAAAATTAGTTTCTCTATTTTTTCTGCTTCTAAAAAATCCGGAAATCCATTAGATAAGCCTGTATTTATAATGGCTATATTTTTAAGCTTTTTAAGTCCATAAACTTCTTTATCGAAATACACATCTGTACTATTATTTAAAATTTTTATAGTTTCCAATTCATTTAAAGACCTAATACTTTTTGGAAAATAACTCACTTCTCCATTAAGAATAGACAGTTCCTTTAGTTTTTTCAATTCTCCTATAGAATTTGGTATACTATCAACAAAAGCATTCATTAAAATTATTTCTTCAGCAGATTTCACTTTTAATAGTTGCTGTATAAAAGCTGTATATCTATCTATAGATTCAACTACTTTATTATGAGTTAATTGATTAGTTTCTTTTGCATGTAAAGTCTTAGTTTGCTTAGTTTTTAATTCGTAAAACCCCTTTTGATTGATTACAATAGATGAATCTATACTTGTTTTATTCTTTTTATGTAATCTGAATTGTTTAAAATCTTTTTCTTTTAATTTTTCTGGAATGTCCTGTTCGTAAATAATTCTAGAGACTTGTAACTCATTTGTAAAACAATCTGGTAGTGTTATACTTGTATAAAAAGGAATTGTATAAGAAAATAACTGATAAGGATTCGCGAAATTACTTCTTTTACCTGTAATTTTTAATGTGTTAATTTTTAATAAGCAAAAATCATCTGGTAGTGCATATAATTCTGTAACCTTATTCTCTTTATCCCAAAATAAATGAGAACTAGGATTTAAGTTAAGTGTTAATAATTCAATTTTTGGAAGTTCAGCCATTTTTTTTACTAAAACCTCCAAAAACTCTTTATCAAAACATGTTATGGTAATTGCTTTTAAGTTCTTATAGGATGTAAAATCTAAAAATAATAGTTCTTTTATGATACTACTTCTTTCTTTATTTTCCGATAATTGCTCAGAAGAAAAATCAATATCAATATGAATAATATTTGGGAATACAGAATAAGACTTTGATAAATTATAAATTTTTCTAAACCCAAAACCTATTTTTATTTCTAATATAGAATCATAAGTCTTAGTTAAATCCATATTATTTGTCAATTTCAAAGATTGAGAAGTAGGTATTAATTCAATTTGTTTTTCAATGTCTTGTTTTTCATCAACAGTTTCAAAATTTGAACTACAGCCAAAAAGAATCACCAAAATTAAAATGTAATACGTTCTGTAATATTTTTTATTCATTTCAGTTTGTATTGCTTGCAGGTAACGTGTTTGTGTATGGTTAGTTGCGTGGTTAAGCAACTAAAATAGCAAACTTTTACGAACCCGTGAATATTCCGCAGGAATATTCACAAGTAGGCAAGAACCTAGCAATTAATTATACACGGTGTTGGCAATAGTATTTTTATTTATTATATCCATTAATTTTTCAATGTCAGATTCTAATATATGACTTAAATCAATCTCAATTTTATTTCCATACGTTTCTGTTATAATCAACTTTTTGTCATTCAATTCAGATGATTTTATTTCTTTGAAATTTATGTTTTTCCCAAAGAACGATTTTATTCTGATTAAGATTCCTCTTTTATTCCACTGAACATAATTCTGATACCAGAACATTTGAGTACTAAATCCGAAAACTATTAGATATCCGATTGCGTTCAAATATTTATTTATTTTAGGATTTACAAATTCAATAAAATCAAAGGCTCCATTAATTATTAGAAATAACCCAATTAAAATCAGAGGTAATAAAATCCAACGACCCTTTTTATTCAAATTTCCAAAGTGTATTTTTTTCATTTTCCCGCTATTGATTTAATCAGTTTGTATGCGAATAAAACTCCGATTAAAGACATAATTCCGCAAATTAAATATTCCGATTTTGAATAATAACTTATTCCGCCAATTATTCCGAATGCTGTCTACAATAGATTTGTCAGAATTTCAGTTTTATTCAATTTGTTCATTTTTTTGTTCGTCTGTTATATTATTGCCAACGGTTAGTATAAGAAACGTAGGGCAGTTCATAAGCACTTTTGTTTCGGTTTATTACTTAGCTAAATATAAATATTTTGCTTTTAATTTTCTACTTAATGCCAAATTTTATATTTAGCGGACTTTATAAACAAACACGGAACTTTGGAGTTAGCACAAACGCCCTATGTTTTTTATACATTGTTGGCAGTAGTATTTTTTTCTAATTAAAATTTTTCCTGAATTCCAAAGGTGACATTTCAGTTTTACTCTTAAACAGTTTGTTGAATGAGGAAGGATATTCAAAGCCTAATTTATATGCAATTTCACTAATAGGAGATTGAGTTATAGATAATTGTTCCTTTGCTTTATCAATCAGTTTATTGTGAATGTGTTGTTGCGTACTCATTCCTGTTAAAGATTTAAGCATACTACTTAAATAATTTGAAGAAAGATTAAGTTCATTTGAAATATATTCAACAGTGGGTAAACCAAGCTCAATTAAATCACCTTGATTAAAATAGTTTGATAATAAATTTTCAACGCGCTCTAAAAGTTGATGATTTGATTTATTTCGAGTAATAAATTGTCGTTCATAAAATCGTTCGGCATAATTTAATAATAGTTCTAATTGTGAAACTATGATTTTCTGACTAAACTTGTCAATATTAGCTTGGTATTCTTTTTCAATGTTTTTTAAAATATCAATCATCATCAATTCTTCTTTTTCAGAAAGGAATAATGCTTCATTGATAACGTATCCAAAAAAATCGTACGATTTAATTCGTTTTGATAAAGAAGTATTCCATAAAAAATCTGGATGAATACAAAGCAACCAACCTGAAGGTTTCAATTCTTTATTCAAATTAACATTTGGATTGTTTTCCATATTCAAAACTTGATTCGGAGAAATAAAAGTCATTACTCCCTCATCAAAATCATATTCTTGTTGACCATAAAAAAATTTGTAAGGAACATTTCGTTTTAAACCAATAGTATAATATTCCTGTACAAACTTTAATTCTTTAATGTCTTCAGGATATTTAACTTCACTATAGTCTATTAAACTAATTAAGGGATGTTTAGGAGCGCTAAGATTAGCAAAATTATGGTAATCCTTAATGTTTGAGAAGTTTTTTAGGTTTGCCATATTACTATATTAAAACTGATTTATTTTTTTGAATTCTATCTGCTGTTATGTCGTTTAAAAAGGCAAACAAAAATCCAACAATTATAGGAATAAATAAACTTAATATTGGTTTAAATTCTATAGCTGGATGAATACCAAAGAAAATAATTAATCCAATAAACCAAGCTGGAATATTATTTAATAATTTAATTTTTGCTAAATAAGTTAATGATGTAATAAATATAAATACTGCTATAGGAAAACCAATAGCCCCAAGATATTTACTGAGAAAACCTCCTAATATTTGTATTGAAATACCCATAAATATTCCTGATGTAATAGGTGTTAATGTATACAAAGCAGATTTTAAAGATTTACCAAATATATAATAGCTTAGCCAAGCAATAAAGAGTATCCAAGTTGGCCAATGGAATGAAAATGATATAAAAACGGCTAATGCACCCAAAGCACCCATTGTTATGGCTGTTAAAAATTGTTTCATAATAGTTTTGTTTTTAAGTTATGCCATAGCTCCGTTAGCGCCAATATTTTGAGCTGAAATCCATTTTGCTTCATCACTAGCTAAAAAGGCAACTACTTTTGCAATATCACTTGGAGTTCCTAATCGCTTAAATGCATTATTATTTGCGAGTTGTAATATTAATTCTTCCGACTTTCCTTTTAAAAATAATTCGGTACTTGTTGGTCCAGGTAATACACAGTTTACGTTAATACCTCTGTTACCTATTTCTTTAGCAAATACTTTACTCATCTGTTCTACTGCTATTTTAGATGCGGAATAAATGCCGTATGTTGGAAAAATAGTACGTGTAACTGTAGATGAAAGATTGATGATACTTCCGTTATCAGCTAACTTGGTTGATGCTTCCCGAAATGTATTGAACACTCCTTTTACATTAATATTTATTTGTTTGTCAAACAAATCGTCTGTAGTATCTTTAATTAAAGAGTTAAGCATTACTCCAGCGTTGTTTACTAGAATATCAATCTTGCCAAAATGATTAATTGTTTCGTCAAATAAACGACTTACATCTTTTTGAAGGCTGACATCAGCCTGTATACTGATTGCTTCAGAGCCATTTTGAATAATTTCGTTAACAACTCTTTCTGCTGAATCTTTATTTGTTGTGTAGTTGATTACTATTTTAGCTCCGTTTTTGCCTAGTGTTTTGGCTATTTCAGCTCCTATACCTCTTGATGAACCTGTTACTATCGCAATTTTTCCTTTTAGATTACTCATAATTCTTTGTTTTATATTTAATACAAAGTTGAGATATCTTTACTCTTAAAACTTTTCCAAATCTGTGTTTTACTTGTCCTTTTGTTATATTACTGCCAACGTGATTGTGTATGGTTAGTTGCGTGGTTAAGCAACTAATTTAGTAAACAAATACTTGCCAGAGAAAATTCCGAAGGAATTTTCCAAATAAGCACTTGCCAAAGCAATTAATTATACACGGTGTTGGCAATAGTTATTTATTTTCAATTTGTTTATAAACTTGTTCTTTAAATAATTTTTCAATGTCGTGTTTTGTTAATTTTACAGCGAAATCTATATCATTTTTTTTTGGTTCACTATAATATCGAACTGTATTCCCTCTAATAGTAATTTTTAAAATACTATCCAAAGTTATATTTAAAATAGCAGTTTCTTTTTCTTCAACAAGAATTGATGTTGTAATAAGAAGATTTCTATCTGGAATTCGCACATTATATATAAACCAATCATTTAATGAAGATTTAGAAAAATGCATTGTCTTTTGTGCCGTTTTAAAATCCGTATTTACGTTAATATTATATCCGGATTTTATGTTTTTATCTATTCTTTTAGGCGCTATCTTTTTAAGAGGTCTTGGAAGATTAAACCGAAATTCTGCTTTACAACTAAAAATACCACCATCATAATTGCTGAATTCACACATTTCCATATCTGACCTTATCCAAGAGGATTCAAATCGAGAAATTACTTTTTTTTCTATTTCATCATAGAGATAAATGGTTCCTCCTCCAGTATCTCCATCTCCTGGCATATTAAAATGAGATATGCCTGTAATACTTCTTTTGGAATAGACACTATATTGTCCATCTTGGCTGTAATATTTTTGTGATTGTCCATATCTGACATAAGTTAATCCAAAAATCATCAATGCTATAATTGTAATGATAATTAATGTTTTTTTTAATAAGATTTTCATTTTTGGCTTTTCGATTAATAAAAGAATAGTGGAATAAAAAAAATGATTTATAATTATTTAATTATGCTTTTGCACTTCTTCATCCGCTTCAAAATATTCATCACTTATTTTCAGGATTT
Source organism: Winogradskyella undariae (assembly GCF_013285155.1). GTDB lineage: Bacteria > Bacteroidota > Bacteroidia > Flavobacteriales > Flavobacteriaceae > Winogradskyella > Winogradskyella undariae. The sequence continues at coordinate 12,474 of NZ_JABTEL010000021.1, forward strand.
TATTTCCTTTGATGGTAAATGTTTGTTTGTATTCTCTACTTGGACATTCATCAAAAATTGTTAAATAATTATAGGTTGGAATTTTATCATCGGTTTTAGTTAAAGTGTAATACTCTTTTAAAAGATAATTAATTTTGTGGTCAAAAATCGTTTTTTCTTTCTGTATAAGTTTTATTATCACATAATCTGCTAAATGATTTGAAGTTTGAATATGTTTTTCAATTATCAACTTTTGATTAGAATCAATATTTCGTGACTCATTATATATAACTTCGAGTTTTTCATTAACCAATTTAATGTGCTTTTCAATTTCTGACGAAGATTTATATAAGTAAGCATCAAAAACATAGACAATAGAAGAATCCTTTTTGATTCCAACCCATTTTCCGTATAAACTTCCACGTTCTAAATCATCAATCCAAAATAATGAGCGATTAATATCATCAACAACATCGACTTTAGTTCCGTAATCGAACTTGCCAAGAATATCAGAATCCATACTCGGTTCTTTACGATAATTGAGTCCCTTTTCCGCTGTTGTATATGCTGAAAATAATACTTTTATATTATTCAGATTTTCTTCTGATTTAGAGTTTGAATTCTTAATTATTGTTTTTTGTACATCTTTATTTTGACCTTGGCAAGACAAAAACACTAATGTGATTAATATGTAAGTTATGTTTTTCATAATTATTGCCAACGGTTTTGTGTATGGTTAGTTGCGTGGTTAAGCAACTAATTTAGTAAACTTTCACGAACCTGTGAATATTCCGCAGGAATATTCGCAAGTAGGGAAGAACAAAGCAATTAATTATACACGGTGTTAGCAACTGTGCTTTATTCTTTTTCATTATATGTTTTTAAAATCCGATTAATATCTTCTTTATTCATTATTGCTTCAAATCTCATTTCTTTATGAAATTCCTTTAGTTTAGTTCTATTAAATAAAAAATGTCTAAACATCTTCTTTTTCAGATATCGTTTGTGGTTTTTCTTTTTGAGGCGTCGACTTAATGTTAAAATCACATTTTCGTAAAGAGACCAAAGGGAAACTAAATATAGAAAAGGAATAAAAAGAAAAGTCAGAATTATTGGATTTAAAAAACTTTTCAAAGTAAGTAAGTTCGCAAATTCTCTAAATTCTCGAGATATTCTATAAATTGTATAAGTAAGTACGACAATTCCAAATAGAGACGTAATTCCGTTAAATAACTTTTCGACAGGTTTGTATTCTGGTTTGTTTTGAGTGAAAACTTGGGAAACTCCAACAAATGTCATAATAGGAATTAGAATTAATTCAACGAGTAATGAGAAATTATAAAAATTGGCGATAAATTCAATTATTATAATTCCTTTCAAACTGTCTTTAAGAATAGAATTCAGATATCCATTTTTTGAATTAATTTTACTCATTTTCATTAACAAAAGGAAACCAACAAATACAGTCCAAAGAATTGTGTCTTTTAAAAGAGGTAATTCCCAAAATCCGATTAAAGTAAGTCCGAGAACAATTAACTCGACATAAATTATCATTAATAGAACTATGTCAATTATTTTCTGTTGAAAAAAAGTTTTAATTAAATGACCGAAAGATTTTAAAACACCTTTTTTAGTAAAAGCCAACAATAAAAAAATAGTGAGCCAGATTATAATAGATATTTCTCTGTTACTAAATACTTCTCTCATTGTCGTTTTTGGGCATTGTTGCTAACGTGTTTGTGTATGGTTAGTTGCGTGGTTAAGCGACTAAGTTAACAAATACTCACGACATAGAAAATCCGAAGGGATTTTCGTACGTAAGCAAGGAAAAGCAATTAATTATACACGGTGTTAGCATACGTTTTTTTTTAGCACGAACACATTGTTAAAATTACAACTTTCATTTCATCAAACTTCTGCAATAATTTGGAAATTTCAGTTCCAATTTCTTCCTCAAGTTTATCAATCTCGTCACTAGCTTCATAAACTGTGCTTCCATTAGAATTCTCTATTATATTTTTTTGTTCTTTAATTTTATTTTCAAATTCAATTGATATTTTTTCTAATTGTTTGATTATCGAATCTGTTTGATTTGTTTTCTGATGTATATAAACAGTATGTGAACATAAGTTAGCTCCGAAATAAAATGTTTCTACTGGTTTATCGTTCATCCATAATCTGTCTTTCCAATTATGTTTAGATGAAATTCCAATAGCATAAGATTGGTCTGTTAGCTCGATTATATTTAATGATTTAATAGAGTTTATATCAATTCCTTTTTTGTCAGTTAAAGTATATATGAATCTTTCATTTCCATCATAATCATTGTAATTGTATTTAATTCTATTCTGAAAATATGTATATTCATCTGTTAAGTCATTGAATTGATTGCTTAAAATAGTTTTATAATTCTTTTCTAAAAACTCTTTGTAGCTTATTGACTTATCTTTTTGATAAACAGTTGCTAAATAGTTATATCCAATAATTTTACTTCCATCTTTAAAGTCAATGGAAAACTTAATTTGATGTCCATTATATTCCGCAAATGCTATAAAAGGCAAAAAAATAATTAAAAATAAAAGTTGTATTTTCTTACTCACAATGTTTGTTTTAAATGTATGCTAACGTGCTTGTGTATGGTTAGTTGCGTGGTTCAGCAACTAAATTAGTAAACTTTTACGAACCTGTGAATATTCCGCAGGAATATTCGCAAGTAAGCTCAATAAAGCAATTAATTATACACGGTGTTATATGCAGTTATTTAAATTTTCGTTTAAGCATTCTAAATAGTTCGGGAAGATTTATGCTAAAACCTTTACCATCTAATTCTTTAATAGTCACAACATTATTTAATAGCTTTTCTTCGTTTTTTTCATTTTCTATGCTATTTGATAGTAATAATTGTTGTTGATAGTTAGTGAAATTTAAACTAGCGATTGTTGCGTCTTTTGCTTGAATAACTGATTGGCTTAATAATAGTTGAGATTTTAAATGATAAATATTTGAAACTAATTGATGAACGCTAATATTATTGAAATCAGATGAGTATTTTTCTAAATCTGGAACTTCAGGAAGTTTTAAATAAATATTTAATGCATCTCTAATTTTCGATAACGCTTGAGATGGGTCTTGAGGTGTAACCATAAATAGTATACTTTGGGCTTCTTGTTCAATAGATGTTGAGGCTTGAATGCCTAAATCTTCTAAAAACTTTGAAAAGTATATTAAGTATTGTTGACAAGGCTCTTTAATTTCATCAGGAAATTTAAAGATGCTTGTTAATGAATTTTCTTTTATTTCATTCACACAGTGATTTATTGCTGAAATGGTGATTTCGGAAAAAATGCGTACTAACTTGTTATAAATTATACTGATTGTTGATTCAGCATCATCAATATTATATGAAATTCCAAAACCATTATTAATAAAATTAAAATCAAATCTGACGAAAGTTATATCTTCATAATTCTCACAAAGATGTTTAAATTGTTTTGCAAAACTTGATAGAGTATAAGGTTTTTGCCAATTATCCATATCAGCTTGAATTTCAATCGTTGCACTTATTTTTTTATCGAAATGAATATTGCTTGTTTGAATATCAACAGATTTAGGTGCTAAAATCCAAGAACTATCAAAATCTAGACTCAACTCAAATGGGCAAAGAATTTTTCCAACACTTTTTGGGAATTCAGAAATTTTGTAGTGCATTATTTGCTCTAAATGTTCTTTTTCCGGATATAAGTTATAGCGTTTCTCTTTGTCTTTTACATCTATTCCAAATTCATAAGCTTCGCCTAAATATTTATTTTCAATGTAAAATTTATACTTGTTAAGATTTAATTTTATTTCTTGGAATTGTATATTCACTTATTTGAGTTTTAATTGCATATAACGTGATTGTGTATGGTTAGTTGCGTGATTTAAGCACTAAAGTTAGCAAATAAATCACAGATAGAATATTCCGCAGGAATGTTCGTAAGTCGGCAGTGACCTAGCAATTAATTATACACGGTGTTATGCACCGGCTTTATTATTCCATTTTTCCATTAATAGAAGCGATAATATTACAATTCCAAACAATGGGTAAATTAAAGTAGCAACGCAAGTCAGCACGACGTGATTTAATTTATATTTTTTTAAGTCAATTGCTATTAAAAAAACAATGACCAAACGAATTAAATAGTCAAGGTAGGTTGGTAGCGAATTTATAAATGAGTACGATTCAAAATCGGATGAGCTAAAAATTCCTTTTCGCATAAGAATTGGCTGAATATAAATCCAAACTATTCCAATAATTGACCATAGAATTAAAATAATAATGTATTTATTTAAAATTTTCAAAAGTCTATTCATTCAGTTCAATGTTAGTTCGACTAAATTTATTGCTTGCAACGGTTAGTAAGAAAATAAGAATACCTATATATGCGTAGAAAAAAGTCATAATCAAAATGAGTGGTGAATTTATTTTTTCCGTTTTCATATCTTTTGCTAAAAGAACAATAAAAACAATATTAATTATAAAATCCAATCCAACACTCAAATAATCAGAACTTAAAGTTGATGTTCCTCCATCTGGTAATTCGGACGTCAACAAATCTGGAAATATTATTAAAATTATTCCAGCCATAATTCGGGAAAGAGTTATTCCAATAATTAGTAGTAAAGAATATTTTTTTATTAAATCAATCATTTTGTAGGTTAGCAGGATGTTTCTTTAGCTTGTGCATAACGGTTTTGTGTATAACTTAGTTGCGTGGTTAAGCAACTAAGTTAATAAACATTTACGAACCCGTGAATATTCCGCAGGAATATTCGCAAGTAATCTAAAAAAAGCAATTAATTATACACGTTGTTAGCTTTTAGTGCTTTTTTGTCCGTTTAGTAATTTATTCCGAATTTATGTTTTTCCGATAATTTTCGTTTTCAAAGTTTGAGTAAATTCCGCAATATTTAAATTCAGATTAGAGTAAGCAATTCCGCAACTTGCTAAATTCCGATTGCGTGAGATTTCGAGTTTCCAATTCAGTTTTAGATTCCGCAAACAAGCTAAAAAATCAAGCGTAATTCAATTCAGAGTTTGAGTGAGCAATCCCGCTGTTGTATTTTATTCCACATTTGAGTGATAATTCCGAAAATTTTTGAAATTCGACACACAGTTTTTCTGATTTATCTTACTTAAAATTCTAAAAAAAAATCGAAAAATAAACCAGGCTTTTTTCAAACCGCAAACTTGCTCCAGCATTAAAGCTAACGTGATTGTGTATGGTTAGTTGCGTGGTTCAGCAACTAAGTTAGCAAACTTTTACGAACCCGTGAATATTCCGCAGGAATATTCGCAAGTAAGCTCAATGAAGCAATTAAATATACACGGTGTTAGCTACAGTATTTTGTTGTTATTAAATCAATTAAACTTCTGTGAAAATTAATAATTAATTCTGCGCTTTCAATATTTTTTTCATATTTCAACGAGAATACAGTTCGGATTGAGTATTTCTCATTTTTTTGTTTACCCAATGTATTAAGTTCAAAAGCCGTATTTTCAATAAGTTCATTTAAATTTAATTTCGTGATTAAGTATCCTATATTTTCTTTAAATAAAATATCAGAAGATTTAATATTCCAATTTCGTTTCTTAAATAATATCAGTTTACTTAAATGGTCAATTGTTTTTATTTCAAATTCAGGAATTTTGTTATTATTTAACTTATTAATTTTGAATTCTGCTGTATCTGAATTTCCAAAATCATATAAAACATCTATATCAAAGTTTTTATAAAATATTTTTAATCTATATTTAGAAATATGGACAAATGAACCAATTTCGCCACCAACTTTATAATCTTCGTACTCAAATACACCATTATAATTTTCACAAATTCGTTTTAATTCAGTTTCTGGGTTCATATTGTAGCTAACGTGTTTGTATATGGTTTGTTGCGTGTTTAAGCACCTAATTTAGCAAATAAAAACCGAATAGAAAATCCGAGAGGATTTTCGTAAGTAGGCTAGAACTAGCAATAAATTATATACGGTGTTACCACACGTTTTTTATTAAAAGTCCAATTATAATTATTGGTGGAAAAATTATCAGAACGTGATAAATCAATCCCGTTTTCAAATAATAATCAGCTTTTATTTTAAATACATCAAATTTGTCCAATTCGTGATATTCAGCTTTTGAAGCTTTAAACATATTATGGTCAATTGGTTGATGATTTTCGTGTCTTTCTAAAATTCTTTCATATTTACTTGATATTTTTTCGGCAAACTCTTTTTTTTCATTCAGTTTCGGTTTGTCGTTTAAAGTTTTAAATATTCTTAAATCGTTATATAAACTTGAGAGTTCAAGTCCGCAATTATGATATTGTTTTGCTTTTGTGCTAAAATCTTTAGCGTTTTCTATTTGTCCGAAAACCAACAATAATATTGAAAGACAAGTGATTGAATAGGCAATTAAATTTTCATCAATTGTTTCAGTCGAATAGATGTTGTAAACAGATAAAAGTCCAACAGCGATAAGATAAACAGATAGCATACTCAAACATAAGTTTGATAAATCAGCTACTTTTAAAAGTCTCTTATTTGCATTAAATCGACTGCCTTTAGTTGACCAAATTTTATAATTCAGTTCTTCAAGGAATGTTTTATCTAAATAGTCCTTGTATGATTTTTTCTTTTCCAATATTGGTTTATTTTTTTTCAATCCTTTTTAATCTTTCAGTAATATTTATTTCATATTGTTCGAGTAATTTTTGATTATTTATCGAAACATTTACATCGCTTTTTATAACTTTCAATTCGTTAATTATTCCGTCAAGTTTTTTGTCTAAAATTGTTTGATTTTCAACTATTCTTTGATATTGCTTTTCTGTCATAAATGTTCGTTCAAATGTGTGGTAACGTGTTTGTGTATGCTTAGTTGCGTGGCTTGGCAACTAAATTAGTAAACTTTTACGAACCTGAGAATATTCCGCAGGAATATTCGCAAGTAGAGAAGAAAAAAGCAATTAATTATACACGGTGTTAGCAAAAGTATTTATTCCGTTATTTTAATAAATTCTGGATTACTCCAAAGATTTTGTAGTTCTGAATATCGTTTAGCATCTTGCTTTAAGTCTTTTTCCAGTTCAAATGTCTTTTTTAAATATTCGATACTTTCATCGGTCTTATTTTGAATATTTTTTATAATTCCAATTTGATAATAATTCCAAGAAAATTCTTGTTGTTTATTAAGGCTTTTAAATAATTCAATCGCTTCTTCAAAATTTCTAATACCTTTTAAATATAAAGCTTTGCAATAATTCATTTGATATTTCGCGTCATTTGAAAGTCCGCTTTCTAATTTGTCAAATTCGATAAATGCTTTCTCTTTGTCCGTAATAGAATTAAATATTTGTAGTAGTAATTGTATCGCTATTTGTTCAGAATAGTAATCTGAAAAAAGGTGTTTTAAATTTTTTAATGCTAACTCTCTGTCATTTTGCTTTATATGATATTGGATGATATAAATAAGAGCATTTGGGCTTTTTTTGTCTGCATTTAAAACATCTTTAACAGAATCAATAAATTTTTCTTCTCCTACAGTTGCCATAATTTCATACATACTGTTCATTTTATTTTCAAGAATTTGAATGTGATTTGGCTCAAATTCTAATGCCTTGTTGTAAAACTCAACAGATTTTATGTTGTCTCCTTTTTTAGCAAATAATGTTCCCTTATTAGCGTATGCTAAAGTAGCTTTATCATCGAGTTCAATTGCTTTGTTAAAAAGTTCAAGAGCGTTGTCTAAATCTCCTCTTTCCATTTGATAAGCGCCAAATCCAATATATTTATCTACTTGGTCTTTGTCAACATTTCCTTTTTTGTGTTCAGGGTTTGGTTGAATTTTAATTTCGGATATTTTTCCAGAATCTAAATCGGCTTGAAATTCATTAACCATTTTTGAGTTAATCTTCTTAAGGTTTTCAATGATTACATTAGATTGATTATCATCTAACCCTTGCTTACCCAGTTTCGCTTTTACTATCTTATAGTTGTGGTCGTTTTCAAAGTAAAGTGTTTGTGCTAATGCTGTAATTTCTGTTTGATATTGCTTTGAATTGAATGTATTAATATCAATACCATTTTTCTTTGGTTTAAGAAAGTCGAAGATTCCCATAGTTGGTTTTATATTTTTGCTAACGTGATTGTGTATGGTTAGTTGCGTGTTTAAGCAACTAATTTAGTAAACAAAAACGAACCCGAGAAAATTCCGAAGGAATTTTCCAAATAAGCACTTGCCAAAGCAATTAATTATACACGGTGTTGTGTGTAGTTTTTATTCAGTTTCAATTATTGTTTCTTCAATCTCCGGAATTCTTCTTTCGTCCCAAAATTTATTTTTCCCAAAAAGTTCTGCCACTCGTATAGCTTTTGGTTCTTTATTGTAATTCTTAATCATAAATTCAAAAAAGAAAAAGCAATCACATTCCGTAATTGGATATTCTCCATTTACATTAGGCATATCAAGTTCAACAATCAAGGTATCGTTTGTTTCTGTAATATTTTTAAAAAAAGCACTATCCCAAGAACAATTAACGATGTAACCGAGTTTTACATTTAAATTATTTTCAATATTATTAGTCCAAACTCCAATTGAATCAATTCCGCAATCAGTTCTGCATTCAGAAACTCGAAATTGTTCGATTTTTTGATTCAGAGGTTGTTCTTTTTTTTCAGAACATCCAATTATTAAACAAACAAAAAGGGCAATAATAATTAGATTTTTCATTCAATTCAAATTGGTTGCTCAAATTACACACAACGTGATTGTGTATGGTTAGTTGCGTGGTTAAGCGAGTAAGTTAGCAAATAAAAACCGAATAGAAAATACGAGAGTATTTTCGTAAGTAGGCAAGAACCAAGCAATTAATTATACACGATGTTGGCAACTGGCTTTTATTTTTTTCGTTCTATTTTTATTGGGTTTTGGCGAGTATCAAAAACATCATTTATTTCAATTCTGTTCTCGTTCTTGTTAATCCAATAAATGACTTTATAGTTTTTATAGACAAGGTATCTAAACCCTTGACTTCTATTTTTAAGAAGCTCTTCGGCTTGTCCAATTTTCGGTTGCCTTTGTAATTTTATAGTTTCGTTATAAATACCGTTAACGAGTTTTTTTGCTATTCGAATTCCTGCTTTTTCTCGATGGTATTGATAAATTTTTTCTAGTTCTTTTTGAGAAAAATCAGTCCAAAATAATTTTAATTCCATTTATCCATCTTGGCTTTTAATTCGCTAGATTCTATTAATCGACCATTTATTGAATCTTCCATAGATTTGTCAATTCGAGAATTAAATTCCTCAATTGTCATTGGTTTAAAATCACCATTATCAAAATTCTTGTTTTCTTTTCTAAGGATTTTTTCAAGTCGTGAAATAACATCTTCACTTTGAATCTTTAAAAACTCTTGAATAAGTTCCAATTTTCTTGTTTGTAAATCCATTTTATTAGCTTTTTATCAAAGATACAAAATTATCAATTTAAACTTCTAATTTTCTTGATTTCACGAATTTTACAGCTTGTTGCCAACGTTGTTGTGTATGGTTAGTTGCGTGGTTAAGCAACTAATTTAGCAAATAAATCACAGATAGAATATTCCGCAGGAATGTTCGTAAGTCGGCAGTGACCAAGCAATTAATTATACACGGTGTTGGCAAACGTTATTATTTTTTTATTTAAATATTCGATTAATATAGATTTTTCTTTTAACTGGAATAACCCATATTTATTTGAATCAGTAATTAACAGAGTGTTGGGATTTGTAAAAATAATTTCGATAGATTCATTTCCCGTTCGGCTAATGTTTCCTAAACCATCTCCAACAGTTTTTTCTTTAAAAATTAGTATTCTGCTATAATGGTCTTTGTCAATATTAATATTATTATCAGTTATTTTTAGTTGTTTTATGTCCTTTAAATTAAAGTCAATGTTTTTAGCTTTGGAAAAACCATTACATACTAAGTAAACACTATCCTTTATAAATAATTGTATTTTTTCATTATACGAACTATCCTTTTTTAGAAAGTTTTTTAAATGTGTATTAATATTGAAATCTTTATCAAATCTTAGTTTGTTATTAAACTCAATTATTTCTAATTCCAAAAGACCATCTTCACGCATTGAGAATTCAATATGTAAATCAGCATATATAATATTGAAAAGACGAGTATTGATTTCTTCTTTCTCAAATGTTGGAATGTGTTCAAATTTGTATTCACAATAATTTATACCATCTATGTTTTTACGACTATTTTTTTTTCCTGCATTCCCATATTCACTAAAACTCGAATATTCATTTTTTTTAAAATATTTATTTATCTCCTTAACAATTGACTTGATTCTGTTTTTAGAGTATTTATTTTTAAAATTTGTTGAAGAAGCTGACCATATAAAATCTAAATTAGAATTTAGAATACTCTCTTCTATTTTATTAAGTAAAATGCTATAATCATAATATACACTACTATTTATAGAATCATTTTGAGCATTAGTTTGCGTCCAAAATAAAATAAAGTAGATAATAGTGAAGACGTTTATTGTTTGTTTTATTTCTTTCATAGAATGACGCTCTAATCTCGACTAATGTCAAATTTTGTTGTTGATATTCAGTTAATTATGTTTTTCAAATTTATCAATTTTTTCCAACTTTTAGAATCTTATTTCTCTCGTTAGCTCGAGGAATTAATCGGATTCTGATGTGGGGAATATTCGCAAGTAGGCTAGAACCAAGCAATTAATTATACACGGTGTTGGCAAATCGTACTTTTATTCCGACTGATGCATTTTTTTTCGTTCTTCGATTGCTATTCGTTTCAATTCCTTATTCGTTGGGTCTTGCATTAGATTTTTTTCAGCCTCAACATATTCTGGAAAATCTCGATATTGAATTTCCAATAGGGTTTCATTTTTCGTGAACAGCATTAAAGTTCCAAAAAAAACAATAATTAATACTCTAATCAGCAGATTTTTATAAAATTCAGAATTAGCTTTTGATAATTTAAAAATTGTAATTATCAAAATCGGAATTAAACCTAAAAGTCCATTCATTAAAATATAACCTCCATTTGGCCATCTTAAAAATTTAAATAAAAATCCAATAACAACAAGAGATAAAGTAATTCCAGTTAAAATTATTCCAGTGTCTCTAAGTGAACTTGTTTTCTCTGTTGAATCTTTTTTATTAATGTTCAAAAGTTTAAAACTCAAAAAGCAATAAATTAATGACAAGATGAATGCAAAAAGTGTGATTAAAAGAGCAGAATAAGGATAGTCGATTATAAGTCTTAATATCATCAAGAATATTAATCCAAAACCTAATATTTTTTCAATTTTGTTCATTTATGTGAGTTCGTTTTGGGTATGTTTGCCAACGTTTATGTATAAGATTAGTGGCGTGTTTAAGCACCTAATTTAGCAAATAAACACCAGATAGAAAATCCGCGAGGATTTTCGTAAGTAGGCGAGAACTAGCCATTAATTTTATACGGTGTTGTAGTGCGTTTTTTATTTTATTCCAATCCATTTTTCCAATTCCGATTTATGTTCATCGACAGCAACCCAAGTGTTAATAGTTTCGGTGTTTTGTTTGTCAAATGCAGTTAAATATTGCAAATGAATTTTTTCTCCAATTTTTAATTCAGGGACATTTGTTAGAATAGAGGACTTTTTTAATTCGGTTATTTCTTGCAAATGGTTTTTCGTATTCAAAAGTCGAGTTGGAAACCAGTCATTATTTTCAGCTCTATAGTTTAATATTTCTCCATCTTCTGTTCCAATATGTAATTTCCATTTGTCATTAGTGATTTCGAAAGCATCTAAATTCTCTCCAGAAGCAAAGTCAAATTCAGAGTTTTTTGGAAAATCCGTAATCAAAACTTTAATTTCAAGGTTTTCAGATATTTCTTTTACTTTCTCGATTCTCCAAATCCAACATTTTGAATCCGCAATTGTTTCTCCGTTGTAAAATGGCTGTTTTACTTTAAATTCAATTAGCTCAATGTCGTGTGCTGAAGTCTTGAATTTTTCATAAGTTCCGTTTTTATAGCTACCAGAATTTTGTAATTCGATAAACGTATAATTTGAATTTAAATCACAAGAAATAATTCCTAAAGGTGTATTAAATGTACGATTTATCAATGTATTTCTCATTTTTCTCAAATGCACTACAACGTGATTGTGTATGGTTAGTTGCGTGGTTTAGCAACTAAGTTAGCAAACTTTTACGAACCCGTGAAAATTCCGCAGGAATTT
>NZ_JABTEL010000022.1 GCF_013285155.1 Winogradskyella undariae
TGTTCATTTTTTGTTTTCATAAGTGACTCTAATTAATGGTTTAATTTTTAGTCAACCTATTTCAGGAAAATTCATTTTCATAATTATTGCCAACGGTTTTGTGTATGGCTCGTTGCGGAAAATCAGCTATGATTTTCCGCCGTAACCGAAAGATAGTGAATTGCAATGAATTCCGATTAGGAATTCAGCCGCAATGAGCTATACACGTTGTTGTACAACGTTTTTTATTTTATGTTGGTAAATCTCGAGTTGCTCCATCGAGGTATTTAATATATTCTTCTTTGCTCAACTCAAAACAAACTTTAGATTCTTTTATGTTAAGAAAATAGCTATCTATATCTATAACTTCATTAGTTCTGTATTTTCCATCTGTAAAATATTTGTAAAATCTATTTCTAAGGACTTTTCTAGAGTAAATTTTTAATTGCTCTTTTGAAATTTCCATTTCAAGAAGCCTTTGTTTACAGAAGTCTATAACTTCCTTTTCATAAGCTTCATTTGATTCTAGTATTTCAACTATTTTTTCAGCTTCTAAATCTCCATAATGTTTTTTTAAATCTATCAATTTACTTTATTCTGTTAAAATTTATAAATTTTATCCGATTCAAGAGTTAGTAATTCCGCTTTTTGTCCAATCGAATTAATATTCTCAATTATTTCGTCCGCAATCTTTTTCGCTTTTTCATATTTCACTTCTTTATTGAAAGTGAATTGGATTCCAGGTATTTCCCAAGAGAAACTAAATTCATCTTCTCCAACTTTATAAAATGGCCATTCGTCTTTAATCACTTTTTTCCATTCAAATGAATTCGGCGTCATTATTCTGTCATATTCCTCATTTGGAATTTCATTAACTCCAGTTATTAGAAATTCGAAATTTTCCCCAGTCCAATTTGTTCTGTCGCTATTTTCGTTATTCGTCTCTGTTTTAGATTCAGTTTCCGCATTAGATTTTTCCGTAACCTTTTGAGTCAGATTATCCTCTGGAATATTGTCCAATTCGTTCAGTTTTTTCTTTAAAAATCGAAATAGTTTCATTTCTGGTCAAATGTTGTACAACGGTTTTGTATATGGCTCGTAGCGTGTAAATTAGCGATAACTATTCGGTTAAGCACGAGCCGAATTTTTTAATTTTCTTATTACCTTTTCTCTTCAATAAGCCAAATTAAAAAATTTGGCGGACCTCGTAAATATGCCTGAACTTCCGATCAAGCAACTTACTAGCTATGAGATATATACGTTGTTGTGGTGCGTTTTTAATCCACGTAAAATCTTTTTTCAATAACGTATTTCCAATTCTTTTTTATCTCTTCTACTTTTAATATCTCACTATTTTTATCAGTTTTCAATCCAATCCTATTTTGCGGGTCATAAATCAAATAATGGCTAATTCCAGAAAAAATTCCGCCGTTATATTTTGTTTTAAAAATCACAGTACTATCATTACTCAAAGATATTGTACCGAAAACCTTGTCTGCACTTATTCTACCGTCTGTCCACAAATCCAAAACTTTGAGTAATTCTTTATTTTTTTGTGCAACTGTATTCTTAAAATGAAATTCATTGCTGAAAAAAACATTTTGATTTTCTTGGTTGAGATTTTCATTTACGAGTTGATAATCTACATTTTCTTTTATCTCTTTGATATTCTGAACTAAAATATCTTTCGCTTTTTGATAATCATCAAAGTTATTTATGGTGTCTTTGTCAATATTTTCTGCACAAGAAGAAAACAAAATCAATGGTATTAAAATCGTTAATTTGACGATATATTTTAAATTATTATTTTTGATTTTATACTTCATTCTAAATTTTCCACAATGTTTTTTTAAATGCACCACAACGTTGATGTGTATGGTTAGTTGCGTGATTTAGCAACTAAGTTAACAAAAACCCACGAACCTGAGAATATTCCGCAGGAATATTCCAGATGAGCACATACACAGCAATTAATTATACACGGTGTTGTGCTTAGTTTTTATTCAGTTCAGTTTTTATTTTTTCGTTCAATTTCTGCAATAGTAATTCCGAACTTTCAGATGCATTTAATTTTCCGCTTTGAAATTCAGATATGATTGCAAAATTTGGCATAATTTCAATGTCATTCGATGGTTTTAGCAAAGAATCAATTGTCCGTTTGGTGTTGAATTCCGTAATAGAATTCAGCTTAGTTTTTAAGTCAGCCTTTTCGTATTCAAATCGGTCTGTTAATTTCTTTTTTTCGAGTTCGTTTTCTCCAACTGATTTAAGTTTGTCAATCAACGAATCTACAATACGATTATGTTTAATTGCAGAATAATAAATCATTGCAGAATTTTCTCCGTCATATTTTTTAATCCGTTTCGAGTTAATTTCATTAAAGAGCTTTTCTATTTTTTTCTCCTCAATATTATTTAAACTATCCAACTTAATTCCCATTGTCGAAAATGAATTTTCAACCTCTTTTGTAAGTTGATTACAAGAGGTGAAATTCAGAATTAATATTATTAGCAGAATGTTTTTCATAAATTAAGCACAACGGTGTACGTATATGAAAAGTAGCGTCTTCATTATCAGCTGCCTTTCGGGTTTATATATCTTCTATAAAGAAACAAAAAATAAAATTAAATCAATGACTAAGCTATTTTTTATATGCGCTGTTGTGTTTAGTATTTTTATTTTCTTTTGGTTTATAGCTTTCCAGGATCTTTATTCTAGGCTTAGATTTGGTTATCTACTTTAAGCTTAAAATACGTAGTATGGACGACGCTACATAGGATATTCAGCCACCAGACATTGTTTTGTTTTAAAATTGGTTATATACCGATATATGGCTTGTTTTAAAATAAAAACTTTCTTCGAATCCTTATTATTTAAATTTCTAAAAATGATGAGTTGTTGAAAAAAACATCAATGTAAGGGACTATAAGTCAGATATTTATTAGTGTTAAATAATATAACAAACTTGACTTTCTCATTTTTTTTCAATAACTTCAGACAAACTGTTTAACGTTTTCAAACGTTCTGAGAGCGCGCTCTCAACGATTTCAATCGAACAGTTTGGCGCTTTAAAAATCTTCCTACGTCGATTTTCAAATCACATCATTTTTGGAAACTTAAAAGACCTCGAAGAAAGCTACAATGTTTGGTGGATGACCGAAAGTCGGCAATATTAATCACAACGTGTTCGTGTATGGTTTGTTGCGTGTTTAAGGAACTAAAATAGCAAAAGAAAATGAACCAGAGGAAATTCCGAAGGAATTTCCAAGTAGGCTAGAACTAGCAATGAATTATACACGTTGTTGTACACCGTTTTTATTTTTCCAAGTGTAATTTAGTTACGTTTCGTTTATTCAGTTCCGTGGGAATTGTTTGATTTTCGAAAAATTCTTTAAAAATCCATTCCGCATCTTTTATATTTAAGACCTCTTCTTTATGAACCATAATTGGTCCGACATTATTCTGTAGAGCAATCCAACTCACTTTCATGGGACTTTTATCTTTCCCTTTTCCGAGAACATAATGTTTGAAATTAGGTTTTGAATTCAGTCGAAATTCCACTGTTAGCATACTTGGATTTCCAGCGCATTGAATATAATCGCCATTATCATTTTCTAAAGTCAAATATCCGTTTCCAATTCCGTCCAACTTATTCAGTTCATTTTTTATTCCGTCCCAATTTATACTTTTCAATTCCGCTTTTTGAGTTTTTAAATCCATAATTCTATTGTCCGACGAAGTTTTTCTCAAATGGTGTACAACGGCTAGTATAAGAATAGTGCGGTTTTGTGTGCGAGGATTTTCCGATAGGAAAATCAGATGTACCAAAAATGCACGGACTCTTGATTAAGCACTAAACTACGCATTATTTTTATACATTGTTGCCCATAGTAGTTTTTTTTTCAGCGTTCAAGTTATTCAATTAATCCTCATTTTCAAATTTTCAGCGTTTGAGTAAATTCAGTCAGCGTTTTATTCCGCAAAGATTTTCAATTCCGTTTGAGTGAGCAATTCCGAAACTTGCTAAATTCCGCAAGAGTAATTTTCAGCGTACAGTTCAGTTTTTAAAAGTTGCTCAATTCCGTAAAATTGCTAAAATTCCGTTGTGATTTTTATTCAGAGTTTGAGTAAAATTCCGCACAATTGATTCAACGTTTTATTTAGGGAAAGTCAGGTTTTATAATTCCGAATTGATTGCGTTTGAGTGGTTTTCTCTATTATGGGCAACGTGATTGTGTATGGTTAGTTGCGTGGTTAAGCGACTAAGTTAGCAAACATTTACGAACCCGTGAAAATTCCGAAGGAATTTTCCGGATAAGCACTAGCCAAAGCAATTAATTATACACGGTGTTGGCAAATCGTTTTTATTTTTTAAAATCCCTAATTACAGTTTTAAAATCAGTCCATTCCTTATCTTCATAAAAATTGATTTCTATCGGATAAGAATCGTGCTTTTCCAAAGTCCGATTTAATATTTCCATAAAATCCTTTTGACTTTTACTGTAATATGCTAATTCTTTTAAATTATTTCCAGTTCGGCTGTAAACGTGAGTAAATAATTCGGTCGAATCCATAGATTTTTCTATAGCTTCTTCTAAAATTATCATTCTGTCATTAACTTCCGTTAATGGCATTCCATTTCGTTCAGTTCCATCATATTTCCACGAAATTACAGTCAGAAAAGGCAATTCAGACATTACTTTTTTTTCAGGTAATTCATTCACGAATTTCATTATTACAGGCAATTCATCTTCGTAATATCTACCAATAATTCCTTTCTGCTTTTCAGTTGATTCAGTTTTTTCGGATGGTATTTTGTTTTTCTGGGCGTTACTTTTCCCAAGTCCAAAGAATGATAGCATAAGTGTCAATATTATTATTCGGGTCATTTTGGTCAAATGTTTGCCAACGGTTTCGGCTATGTTTAGTACGGGGTTTAAAAGTAATTAATTTCCGAATAAGCACTTAGCCAAATCTTTTTATTTTGTTTTATCTTTTTTGTACTAAAGCCAAATCAAAAGATTTGGCGGACTTAGTAAATATACCTAAACTTTGGGTTAAGCACCAAAACCCGTATTAATTATAGCCATTGTTAGGCAACGTATTTTATTCGTAATATTCTATTGTCCTTTTTACTATTCTTAATGGCTTATTGTCTTTGTAATTCACTTTTTCTATCCAATTTTTCGATGAATCGTATTTGTATTCATAACTCCATACTGTTTTTGGTTTATCGTCACTTGGTTCATCTAATCGTTCAATTAAATTACCGTTTTCATCATATTTTTGGGTCTGAATTGTAAAGTAAGTGTAATTTCCTTTTGGTGTAGTTATGACTTTTTTTAGTTCTCCATTTCTATGATATTCATACACTATGTCTTCATACGTTGAATCATTTTCTACAATGAATTTTTCGCTAATTAGTTTATTATCGTCGTCATAAAAGTACTTGTTCTCGTAATTCAAGGTATCCCAAGTTCGATATTCGATTATTTGCTCTTTTTCTTTTAAATTTTGTTCATTAAAAGTTCTTTCTAATAGCTTGACTGGAATATTATTCAGCCTAAATTCATTCTCGGTAATTACATTGTTATTTTTGTCATACATTACAATGTAAGTGTTAATAATGGTGTCATTTTGAATTACTTCACTTTTGATTGGTCGATTGTTTTCATCTCTCTCAATTTTATGAGTTCTTTTAAAATCTTTATTTGAAATTATCCATTGAGTTAAGCTGTCATTAGAGTTATATTTAAATTCATTTTCATAATACGAACCTTTTCCGTAATTATCAATTTCCTTTCTCTTAATTAATCTATTATTATCGTAAGTGTAAATAATTTCATTACTAACTTTTCCATTATAATAGAATTCCTTTGATGAAGTCAAATTGCCAAGTTCATTGAATTCCAAAAGTGAATTTCGGTCAAATGAAAGGGAATTTATTTTCTCTCCGAGTTTAAAAGTGTCTTTTTCTTGGATTAAGTTGTAAAGTTGGGATTCTACAGACTTTACTTTACCATTAAAACCATAATTCAAGACGTCGTTTTTATATTCAGAATTGACATTTGATTTTGTGCAACCAAATGATGAAAAACAGATTATTAATACTATGCCGAATGTTTTTTTCATATGTTGCCTAACGTGTTTGTGTATGATTAGTTGCGTGGTTTAGCGACTAAGTTAGCAAACATTTACGAACCCGTGAATATTCCGCAGGAATATTCGCAAGTAAGCTCAATGAAGCAATTAATTATACACGGTGTTGGCTTTTAGTGCTTTTTCAATCCTCTAAATATCTTTCAATTTTTATGTTTTTGTTTTTATAATATTGTTTGATATTAAATTCATCAATGCTTTCTCCAGTATCTAAATCATAATCTATACCACCAGTTCCATAATCCAAAGAACCCAATAAATCTGAATTAGTTTTTTGTTTTGCTATTTTCCAACACTCAACCATCATTTTAGAAAATAAATCATAGACGTAACTCTCATCCACATCATCATAATCTCCAGCAGTTATATTTAAATCTTTTAAAATTGCAGTTTCAATTTCGTGTATATCAATATTGAATTCATGTTCAAATTTAAATTCAGGTACATATTTTGAATATTTCTCATTATGAAATACTCTGGAAGGTTCAGCACTTAAGTGAAAATTATAATTCCCTTGTAAGAAATAAATTATACTAATTGCTTTTAAAGGAAATTTTGCATCTGATTTTCTCAATTTTTGTTTGTTTTCAAGAATATTAGTTAGAAAATCAATAATGGTAGGTTTTATTAAATCTAAATTTTTTTTGTATAATACTTTAGTTAAATCATGATTAAATGATAAATCAGAAATAATGTGTTCTTCTTTGAAATCAGAATCGTTTCTCATGGCTTTAACTTCTTCCTTAATTACGTAATAATATTTAGAAATAAAGTCCCAATTGTCCAATAATATTTGAGAGGAAACTTCGGATTTATCTATTTCGATAGTTTCAGAGCCATCTATAATTTTATTCCAATATTTATATCTGTAGGGATTGTTTTTGACTTCTAACTTTCTTTTTTCTGATTCCTCCTTTGATTTTATTGCAATTTCATTAGATAATTTATTCAATCTTTTCTTTCCATCATAGCGTATGGTTAATTTGATTATCGCAAGGATTAGAAATAAAAAGAAAAAAATACTGGCAATCATTTATTCATATTTGTTTTTAGTTATCTTAATATTCCTCATTAAGTTTCTATTCAGGCTTTAAATTACTAAACTTAATATACCAAAATTAGGTTGTTTTGCGATGACCTTCAGCATTAAAGCCAACGTGATTGTGTATGGTTAGTTGCGTGGTTAAGCAACTAAATTAGTAAACTTTTACGAACCCGTGAAAATTCCGCAGGAATTTTCGCAAGTAGGCTAGAACCAAGCAATTAATTATACACGGTGTTACCACACGTTTTTTATTCAGTTAATATTTCGTTCAGTATGAAATTCAGATTCTCTTTTCCAATTTCACTTAATCCTCCGTATTTCATATTCGGTGAGAATGGTTCCGATTCAGTCATTCCACAACCTTCCAAACAGAGCCAAACCTTTCCTATTTCCATATTTTCTTTATTATAAAACCTCAAAATATATTCTGATTCAGATAAACTCCAAGTAGTCTCTGACCAATCGAAATTGCTCGGATTGTTGAAAAATGTAATTAAATCAGCCTTATTCAAGTCCGACACAGTTTTGGAAGTCAAACGACTGGTCAAAAAGTCATTCTTAAACAACGTTATTTTCGCAACGTGTTCTCGTGGGAATTTATATTTTCCAAATCCGAAATTTTTCTCAAACGCCTTTTCCTGTTGTTCAGACGTTTTGTGCATATAAAATTCATTTAGCTCGTCAGTCGGAATATGTTTAGAATAGAATTGTCCTCTATCCGCAATATCCCAAATTATAGCAAATCCGACTATTGCTAAAATTCCAATTACTAATAATATTTTTTTTAGGATTTTCAATTCGGTCGTTCTATTCTTTCTTAAACACTTTGAATGCAATTCCACCAACAATTATAAACGGAATAACATACATAATTAATTTTGTCAATCCATTATCCATCATACTACTTGCTTGTCCGCCTTCTCCAAAAATCATCCAGAAAATAATAGACTCCATAAAGTATAGAAATATCAATAGAATTATTAGTCCGATGATTTTGAGTATTATTTTCAATGTTGCGTTCAAATGTGTGGTAACGTGATTGTGTATGGTTAGTTGCGTGTTTAAGCAACTAATTTAGTAAACAAAAACGAACGCGAGAAAATTCCGAAGGAATTTTCCAAATAAGCACTTGCCAAAGCAATTAATTATACACGGTGTTGTGTACTGTTATTTGTACTCGTAATTATATTTGTTCGTTAATTTAAGTTTTCCGCCTATTTTCCTAAATTCCTTTTTTGTTTTAAGAATTCCATTTTTATCATAAAGAAATAATTTTTGTTCTAGAATCATATCTTTTTTCTTTAATATCTTTTCAATTTTACTTAGTCCAGAATCATTATAAAAATACAAAAAGTACTCATAATCTTTATCGTCTCTTTTTAGAATTCGATTGTATCTATCATATTCATAAGTGAATCTTTTTCTATACTTTTTTCGGGTTGGATAGATTTTACTTAATAATAAACCTTTTTTAAAATTACTAATTTCATAAAGGGTTGAATCTTTGTATAATTCAATTTTTTTTAAATTTCCTAATAATGTATAAAAATAGATTTCTTTTTCATCGTGTTTATTTATTAAGTATTTTAACTTCCCTTTCCGACGATATTCTTTTTTGATTTTAGTCTTAATTTCTTTTAGTGAATCTTTTTCGTAACGAAAATAAATACTATCTAAATTTCCATATTTGTCATAGTAATTTTTTTGAAGCCCGTTCATTGCAGACCAATAATGAACTTTTCTGTTTGATTTTATGTCACGATCTAAATAGTCGGATTTTGATTCAAAAATATTGATAAATGGAAATTTGTGATGTTCTTTTTTAAAGTCAACGAACTCTTCTTTATAAATGCCACTTTTATATTCAGTCAGAATTTGATAAAGAGTTGAGTCATTTTTTTCAATGTCAATTTTCCATTCATACCTTATCGATTTAATTTCGGATGTGTCAATTTCTACTTGCGAAAAACTCGAAGTAAAAACCGAAATTAAGATGATAAGCAGGACGTTTCTCATAATTGTACACAACGGTCTTGTGTATGGTTAGTTGCGTGGTTAAGCAACTAAGTTAGCAAACTTTTACGAACCCGTGAATATTCCGCAGGAATATTCGCAAGTAGGCAAGAACAAAGCAATTAATTATACACGGTGTTGTACGCTGGCTTTTATATTATTATAATTAATTTCTTTCCGTTTATTTCTAATTCGACAAGTTGCAAATTATTACTCCTTTTAAAAACAAATCTGTTATTTCCTTTTTTCAATTCGGTATTAACAAAGAGTGTTGTGCTATGTCCTTTTAGTAAATGGTTTAATTCAAATTTAATGTCGTCCTCAATTTCAGATTCCAATTTGATAATTATTTTTCCTTTTCTCCTTTTTATCCGAATGTTTTTGAGTTCAGTTATTTCGTTAAGTACTGGTTTTTCAGGACGATTTATAAGAACAAATCCAAGATTACATTTTTCAGGATAAATTCCCTCGGATTCACATAGAGATTGTGTAACTTCAATGCTTTCAGCTGGAATTAATTTCAATTTTTCAAATTGTTCATTTGCAATGTCATTGGCTGTTGAAAAAATTCCACCATCTATAATTATTGTAAGCGAAAAGTCAATTTCGCTTTGTTCCGATTCTTGCTCACATTTAATTCTGTCGAAGATTTTGTTTTTACGCTCTTCAAGATTTAACTGTTTGATTTCCTTAATCCACTTTTGAGATTCCTCGTAATTTTTAAAATCTCCGCAGTTATTTTGTCCAAATAAAACTTGGCTAAATAATATAAATAGAATGAAGATTTTAATGGCTCTCATAAGTTTTCACAGCTTGCGTACAACGTGTTTGTGTATGGTTAGTTGCGTGGTTGAGCAACTAATTTAGTAAACTTTTACGAACCCGTGAAAATTCCGCAGGAATTTTCGCAAGTAGGCTAGAACCTAGCAATTAATTATACACGGTGTTGGCAAATCGTTTTTATTTTTCAAATTCAATTATTGGGAAATGCGGTTTCCACATTTTTCCTAATTCTTCTTTATTTTCTGCAAATCGAATGTCAGTAATTTTGGCATTTTCTAATTTGTTTTTTAACCTTTCCGAAACATAAATTCCCCAAGAATAATGAGGGATTTTGAACAAGTCAATGTTAGAATCGAATTTTTTGTTAAAAACAACTTTTTTTGTCTCAAACGAATAACTTTTCGTAGAGTCTAATTTATTTTCTGATATCAAGTCCAACTCGTTTTGATGAGATTTAATTTTAAATTTCTCGCCATTTTCGTCAGTCACAAATATTTCACTTTTTTCAAAATCAATCCAATCGTAGCAATCCGAAGCGTTTTCGTCAGGAAAAGTCAAGTCGAAATATTCATAAGAATTGTTCTTTTTAAATAATCCAAATAATTTTTCTTTACGCAATACTTTTGCTTTCCCTAATTTATAATCTATTGTATTACTTTCTTTGAAAATATTTAATGCTTTTTCATTAATTATATATTCATTAGTTGAGTGTAAAATATCATTAAGTTTATTAAAATCAATGTCGTCGTACATTTTACATATCGCAACAATTTTTCCATCGATTTTTTTATAATCAATTTCCTCAATTGCTCCAGAATCATCAATGATAAATAGATAGTACTGCATTTCGTTCAAATGTTTGCCAACGTGTTTGTGTATGGTTAGTTGCGTGGTTGGGTAGCTAATTTAGCAAACTTTTACGGACCAGAGAAAATTCCGCAGGAATTTTCGCAAGTAAGCCTAAAAAAGCAATTAATTATACACGGTGTTAGCCATAGTGTTTATTTACGTATTACTATTTATTTTAACTATCAACTTTCGATTCGGACAGATTATGTAAAAATCAATGTTTCCAATTCCAAAACTGTGCATATAGTATTCATAAGCATAATAATTTCCACTTTCGTTGAGTAAATCCTCTAATTCAAAATCCAGTTCATCAAGAGTGCTATGTGCAAAGTCTAAAAATTTCTGTTCTTTTTGGTCAAAAGGTGTACGTTTCCAAAATTCAGATTCCCAATCATTTCTGAAATCGGTTTTTGGATATTTGGTAAAAAACTCTTCATTTGGGTTTTTGAAATATTCGGCAGTTTTTTCGTCGATTTTATAAATCCATATAGAATATCCATCTCCATTAAAAGCTCGTTCAGTTTCGTATTCGTATATCAAATCTCCATCATTATATTCAAATCCGGTTAATTCAAGATTATAGTTTTTTTCTTGAGCGTTTTCTATAGGTTGCCAAAAAAAGTCAGAGCCAGGTAGTAATTTCCAGAAAAAGCCAGGAATCAAAATCAGAATTAATAATATGATAGAAAGTCTATAAAATTTCGGCTTATTCTTTTTCTTAAGTGACTTGAACATTTTAAATCCGATAATAGGATAGAAAAGCACAATAATTAAGGTTAAAAACAGAAATATTAAAATCATCTTTGGCGTTGGTTTCGCATTATGGCTAACGTGTTTGTGTATGGTTAGTTGCGTGGTTGAGCAACTAAATTAGTAAACTTTTACGAACCCGTGAAAATTCCGAAGGAATTTTCCAAATAAGCACTTGCCAAAGCAATTAATTATACACGGTGTTGTAAGTAGTTATTTATTCCTGCATTTTTAAAACTTTCGTCAAAACCAACAAACATCTGTATAAAGTCAAAGCGATTATTATTAATCCGAAAATATTATAAAAAAAGACATATTTCAAAAAATCTTTCGGAATTGCAAGTTTTAAAGCAAAACCAATTACTGAAATTAATATTAAAGATTTGATGCAATTTTTCAATATTCTAACTGTCATAAAATATAACTCTGAAGAGAAGAATAAATCAAATAAAGAGTCGTCGTCTGAATAATTCTTTTTATTAATCTTGGAACTACTTTTAAATGTAATTAAAACAGTTAACAACGTAAGTATGAAACCGGCACTTGTTAAACCAACATTTGCTAAATCAGATGTCATTGATAATGACCGCTCGTCTTTTGGTAGATTAAAAATACCTTTACTATAAACTACAAACAATATTATAGCAACAACTAAAGAAATTAAGTAGTCGTATAATACTGGTCTTCTAAAATATTTGTCTAAAATCATTAGTTGAAAGTTACCATAAATTCATCAAAATCTTTTTCAATTAATTCATACCAATGTCGCCTTTTTTTAAGAGTTGTCATTTCTACCTCATATTCTAATTCTTTTTTACCTTTTAAAAGATTAAATACTTCTTCATTCCCTTCTTTATCTTCGTATTTTACAACAAAGTCATCGAAGCAATCAATATTAAATGGTCGTGCTTTAAACTTACCTATTAAAGTTTTTACCATAGAATTGGCTTCTTTATTCAAACCTTTACTTTCAACTGTGTTTCCTGGTGTTTGAAATAGAGTTTCCACTTTTATGAAATTTGGTTTCAATCTATTTCCGATTGTATTAATTCCAGTAAAATATTGTCCTTTTATGTCATTATCCATTTGAGCAATTTTGCTTGGTTGGATTTTGATTTGCATATTCAGTACATTTTTTAAATTCTCAAGAGTTTTGTCTATAGTATTACTCATATACAAATTGACATCTGTAGTTTTTGATAATTTTAGTGTATCACGAGCTACATTTCTTAAATAATATTCAACATCAGATATTCTCGGACCAAAATAATTATATTCGATACATATAACTGCATAATTTCTGCTAAAGTCAATGAAAAAGTGCGTTTCCTCTGCTATTGAACCTAAAGTTTTAATAGGAACAAGTTTAAATTCATCTATTGGTTTTATTTTAGGAACTCTACCAGAACGTAATAATGCTAAACCACATCGAATTCTTCTTTCCTTATGCATAAAAACAGCACTTGTCATAAATATTTCTCGTGGACTTTCATTTTTTCGATTTCTGTTTTTGTCAATCAAATGTCCTTGTCCGTTTCTCAATTCCTTTGTCAAATAAGTAATTGTGTCTTTTAGAATCGAAGAGCTTGTATTTTTGTCAGCCAATTTTGCATAAGGCGTGAACCTTAAAGAATAAAGGTGAAATTTCAATGTTTCTAATGGCATTCTGATGTTTTTTTTAATTACTTACAACGTTGTTGTGTATGGTTAGTTGCGTGGTTAAGCAACTAATTTAGTAAACAAATACGAACCCGAGAAAATTCCGAAGGAATTTTCCAAATAAGCACTTGCCAAAGCAATTAATTATACACGGTGTTGGCAACCGTTTTTTTAATTTCTTCTTTTAGTTCAGAAGCTGATACTTCTTTTAAATCCAATGTTTCTATTTTATTTTCTCCTAATATAATCTCCGTTTTTCCAAAAGTCAGAATTCCATTATCATATCCGATTGCAGTAATTAAGGCTTTTTCTCCTTTCGGTAATTTGTTATATCCTTCTTCGTTTTTGGTAAAGCTATATTTGTTATCACTTTTATTTAATCCACTTAAAATTACATTTCTTCCTTTTAAAATTAGATTAATAATTTGAACTTCTTGATTTGTTTTGGCAATCAATTCGATTGGTTCAGATTTTGGGTCATTGAAGAATACATCTACATTAATCCAACCTAAATTAGAAGCGTCATATGAAATAAATGCTTCATTTATTTCCTTTAATTTGGTAGTGTCTATGACTTTAGTTGTGTCTACTTTGGTCAATTTTTGTTTCGCAAGTTCTCTATATCGGTTTATCCAATCGTGATAATTTTTACTTGAATTATCTACCATCCATTTATGCGCATCTTTTTGAGCTTTTGTTCTTGGTCCTCCATTTGGATTAGGGGCTTTTTCAAAAATCCAAGAATTAAGATAATCCGTTGAATCTTTAACTAAATGCTTTACAATCATTTCGTCAATTTCATAAAGATTTTTGTCGAGATTATTTAGATAGATTTCTAATATTTCATCATCACAACCAATTCTTTCAGCAAATTCCTTTGTTGCAACTAAAGTGTTTTCAAATTTTGGATTGTTTTTAAATTTTTCTTCATAGACGTTTACAATATCAGACTCAATACATCTCCAAGGTGCTATTTCGGCTAAAAATGCTATTGGATAAGGAATAAGAGATTTGGTTGGTTCTTCAATATTTTGCCAATTAATTGTTCCATTTTCGATTCTCGTTCCTAAAAATATTTTTGAGTTGTCGTCACTCTTATTTTGAGGGATTTGGACTCTGATTTTTTTATCTGGTGATAGAGAAAGAGTATTTCCCTTTTCGTCAGTCGCAGATAAATATATCATTCCAGTTGATTCTAATATCTCATTATTGTGTTTCGTTTGAAGGTTTGAAAGAATGAAATCAGACATTTCAAAATTTTCTTTAATTTTAATTATCACATTTGAGATTAAGTTCCCATTAATATCAACAAACGAATTAGGCGAAATAATCAATATAGTTCCGTTTTTAGCAACAATCGTATTATTATCTGTTGCATTCAATTCAAAATTTTCTGCTGGATTTGAGATTGTTTTTAACGAATCAATAAATTCAATCGAGAATAATCCGAATTCTGAATTCAGTTTTTTTTCTTGATTACAAGAAACCAATGAAAGTGCAAAAGCTAGAATTATTAATGTATGTTTCATTTTTTCCTCAAATGGTTGCCAACGGTTTTGTGTATGGTTAGTTGCGTGTTTAAGCAACTAATTTAGTAAACAAAAACGAACGCGAGAAAATTCCGAAGGAATTTTCCAAATAAGCACTTGCCAAAGCAATTAATTATACACGGTGTTAGCATACGTTATTTTTTTACTAGTTTCCCATATCTGTCAAATTTAATGCTCTTTGTCCATTCATCATTTTCATATATCCAAATGCTACTTAAGGTCTTTTTTTCTTTATAGTACATAAAATTAAACCTAGAACCAGAAAAATAATTGTTTGAGTAGATTCCGTTTTCAATTGTAAAATAACTTTCAGTTATCCAATGTCCTTGTTTTCTATTAAATTTATCAGTTCTATTAATTGTATCTTTTGTTGCGATTTCTAACTTGGGTTTATACTCGTAAAATTTTCGTTTAATCTTTTTTTCTTTATTTAGAGGAATATTTTTTATATCAATTGTCACTTCCCAAATTGAATCATTAAGTTTTTCCAATTCAATTTTTCCAATGTTCTGTTCTGCTTCTGTTTCATTAGGCCAATCACAGAAACATCCCCATTCGAAAGTTGTTTTGTAGTCAGATAGATTATTGGTAGAATATTTTTGTAGACCTGATTTTATTGGTATTTCAAATTTTATTTCTTCAAAATACTCTTCGTCAGTGGTGTCAATATAATCTGTTTCTTTTAAATAGTATTGAAATACTAGATTATTACCTAATTCTCTTTTTTTTATTTTGTCAGTTGATATTTTGCAATTTTTATAAAATACAAAAAGCGAATCTGCAGGAGATTCAATTCCCCATTCAATTAGTTCAGAGAACTCGGTAGGCACTGGAATATCTTCAGTTTTTCCTTTGCAACTGAACAATAAGTTCAGTGTTAATATCAATGTAATATACTTGTTCATTAATGTATGCTAACGTTTAGTATAAGAAACGTAGGGCAGGTGATAAGCACTTTCGTTTCGGTTTGGTACTAAGCCAAATATAAATATTTTGTATTTATATTCTCAACCGTAAATGCCAAATTTTATATTTGGCGACCTTATAAATAAACACAGGTTTTCAAGTTTAGCCTAATCCGCCCTATGTTTTTTATACATTGTTACCAACTGGCTGTTTTAGTTCTGTTTATAGCGTTGGTATATCGGTCATTTTATTTAGTTTTTTTTAAATGTTTTTTCATTATCCAACCTGTTTGAGGTAAGTTATCTTTAGGATCAAAGAAACTTACTAAAACCCATTTATGATTAACTTGTAAAACAATTAATTCAAACCCTACAGGTAGTTTAGAAACGGACAATGTTTTTGTCTTAGGTTTCAGTTTTATTTCACATTCTCTGTTTGTAATTCTGTATTCCTTTGCGTTTTTTAATTGTTCATTTACTGCACTTATAAATTGAACTATAGAATCTTGTTTGATTGTAATTTGATTAATTTCTTGTTTTGTTGGTAGTTCTGGCTTTTGTTTCAGAAAGTCATAATATTGATGTAAACCGGCAAAACGTAAAATAATATCAATAATTAGTAATCCTTGAATGCCATACTTTTTTACAAATGTAGAAACTAATGTGAGTAATATTTGAAACTGTCTTTTTTGTTCTTCTGTTATTTCTTCAGTAAGACTTTCAGAAAATTCAATAGCTTGTTCAGTTACTTCTTCATAATCATCAATTATTGCCCAATTTCTTTGTTGTGCTGCTATTGCTGCAATTTGACCTGAAATGCCACTTAAAGCAAAATTTAGATTGTTGATTTGAGCAATTACAGGTGATTGTACCTTAAATGCATTTGATATTTCTCTTATTCCATCAAATAATTGTGCGTGTTGGTGATTAATTGAGGCGAGTGTATCAAGCGTTGATTGTGGTATAGCAAATTTTGTTTGAAGGTTTAAACTCTTTGATATTTCTTTAATTGCTGATAGAGTAGGGTTTTCAAACAATTTTTGATGTTTTTGCATACTCTTAGTAATTTCAGACACCATACCTAGACCACTAAGATTTTTAGTTATACTATCTTGAATCTTAAATATTTCAGATAATTGAGAACTAATTCCCATAGATTTCTGAATATTTTGATGCCATTGAGCTGATTTTAATATATCGTCAAATCCTGCCATTAATTATTTTCTGTTATTTCAATTTTCATTATTCTCAGTTAGCTTTCGTGGCAGTAAAATCAAATGTTCTACTTGTATGACCTGGTTCTTTTTCGCTTGTTGGTAACGGTCTTGTGTATGAAACGTAGCGTGTAAATAATCGCTAACTTTTCGGATTTAGCACGAGCCGAATTTTTTATTTTCTTTTATAAATATAACCAAATAAAAAATTCGGCGTACTTTGTAAATATATAAAAACCTCTCGGAAAGCCTTTAAGAGCTATGTTTTATACACGTTGTTAGCTGCTGGTTATTTTACCCAAGTTCCAAAGTTTTCATACCCTTTGTCTTTATTCCATAAATAAGTTTTACGGGTTTCTGAAAATTTGACAAATTCATTTTTCTTGGATGGTTTTGGTTTTGTTAATTTAAAGGTTGATTTATTTTCGACAGATGAATATTCTACCCATTTACCATTTAAATATTCAAAAAAGGTAATGTGAGTTCCTAAATCATTATATCTATATCCTAAATATTTAAACGGATTTTTTCCTAAATTTTTTGTCTGTTTATCTTTATCTCTAATTCCATTAATATGAACACCAAAAATGTGGTTTCCTCTAACGAAAGATTTAAAAATTTCATATCTAACCCAAGGACGTCTGTATGTTTCGGTTCCAATTAAAACACAAGTATTTGATGTGTTTTTAAGTCCTGAATTAATCATTCGTTTTAAAGCAATAAAACCCTCTTTCTTGGCTTTTTCCCATATAGAAGCATCAAAGAACCCAGCAACTTCACGATTAGGTTTAGTAACCCAATGTTGTCTTACTACATTTGCTCTGAATGATTTTACATCATCGTGATGAAAACTGAAAAATACTCTTTTTGCCATTTTAATTTATAACTAACATTATTATTAAAGTAATCGCAGTTAAACCTCCATAAAAAAACAAAAGAGTTATTGAAAATATGGACGATAGCCAAGAGTTTTTTCCTTTGTCAAATGGTTTAGCATTCATATCAAAATCAATATTTTCTTCTTCTTTGATTTTAACAGAGTTATAAAGACCTCTGTATTGTCTTTCAAGGCTTAAATAATAAGCATCAAGCAGCCAAAATATTGGTGTAGATATGTAAGTGATTATTACATAACTTATGTCTGAATCTTTGGCTGCAAAAGCAAATAATGCAGCAACTAAAGTGACTGACCAACCTTTAAGCAAAAAGGAATTAACATTCATTCTGGTTATAACCAATTGAATAAATTCTAAATGTTTTCTTTTATTTTCCATTGTTTATTCTTTTAACCAATCGCTCAACCATTTTTGTGAACCATCTGGATATATTATTCTAAAAATATTGTCATAAATTCCATCGTTCCCACGAGTTACCGATTCTATGTGAGGATAAATTTGAAGGTATTCATTTCCATACCAAGTACCACTATTTTCCGATAGAGGTAATATCGCAAGATTATCTTTAGAAAATTTATATGTGTCTCCAATTCCTAATTCCCAATTACACCATTTGGAAATAACCGCATCATTTGTAGCTAGTAAAATAAATTTTTCATTTGTAATAATTTTTGATTTTATTTTTGTTGCTGTAACACCACTTGTTTTTTCGGGCATACTTTCATCCATCCAATCAACATAAACAGATACATTAATTGCTTTAAAAAAAGCAATAGCTTCTTTTATAAGATTCTTATCCTTGTGTGAATGAGACAGAAAAATACCAATTTTTGTTGAAGATTTTAATTCAACTCTAGCTTCATTCAGAACTGTATATAGTGTTTTTCCTCTTGAAGCAGCTCTCTTTTCAGAAAGTGAGGTAAAAGCTTGTTTTGTAAATATTGGCATATGGTTGTTTTAACTTGCAGCTAACGTTGTTGTGTATGGTTAGTTGCGTGGTTAAGCAATTAAGTTAGTAAACTTTGACGAACCTGTGAAAATTCCGCAGGAATTTTCGCAAGTAGGCAAGAACAAAGCAATTAATTATACACGGTGTTAGGCATCTGGCTTTTATTTAATTCAGACAATATATACCATTATATTCCAAAACATATGAAAGACAATAGATGGTCCAATTGATTTAGATTTAAAATATAGAATTCCAGATATAATTCCGCCAAATATTGTCAAATAAAATAAATGCCAATCTTGTTTTGATGATTCCAAAATCAAATTCATATAAGGTGAATGAATTGATGCGAACAAAATAGAAGCCAATAAAATCGCAACTATTGTTTTTGTTTTTTTCTGTAAATTATTCTGGACATATTCTCTGAAAAACAATTCTTCTCCGATAGGAATCATTAGGATAGCAGAAATCATATTTATATTCTTGAATTTAGGCAAGCCATCAAATCTATAAGCAATATGGTATTCAGTTCCGAATAATAAGTTGTATATCCATTTTAAAGGTGTTTGCATAAACACAAATGAAATACCCAATATTAAAGCAAATAAATACCATTTTCGATGAGTTTTTTTAATCAGATTTTTGAAAGTCCGTTTTCTTACAAAATAGATAAAAATCAAAACTCCAATTAATTGCAAAGTTCCTTGAATTAAGAAATAATATTTGTAGTAGCTTTCGAATCCAATTGTTTCTGCTATAAGAGACCAAGAACCGATAAGTTCAATTCCAATGAGATAGAGTAGAGTAGCCAAAATGGCTTTTAGAATGCTTATCAATTCGTTATTCAATATCGATGGTTTTTTCAGCTTGTGCCTAACGTGGTTGTGTATGGTTAGTTGCGTGTTTAAGCACCTAATTTAGCAAATAAATCACAGATAGAATATTCCGCAGGAATGTTCGTAAGTCGGCAGTGACCAAGCAATTAATTATACACGGTGTTGTGCGTTCGTTATTTTTCAAAGGGCAATTTCTGTTTAAAATCAGGATTCTGTTTTTCCCAATTCGTTTTTTCTGTTTGATAATGTTTTTTAAATTCCAATAACATTATTTCATAATCAGCTTTTGAGAATTCAAATCCGCTTATTTTTTCAAACCATTCAGTTTTTGCACCAACTTTTTCAGCGTTATATTCTGTCGTTTTATCAATTCCTAATCTGTTCCATTTTATTGTTTTTTCGCAATTTTCAATTTCCGCTAAAATTAGCGTGCAGGAAAAATCATTATCGTCTGGACACATTAGAATTGGGCAAATTGTCATTTCTCCGATTTTAGGTAAAATTCTATTCCAAACAACTTTTCGTTCTTGTTCTATTTCCATCCAAAAAAGTAGAGTAGGATAAAGTCCCTTGTACATATTGTTCGGATAAAGCTCTTCGAGTTTCTCGTCAAGCCAAAATCCGTCAATTTTTAGATTTGGGAAATCATCTGTTCCGTAGTCACTTTTATCTATTTCGGCTTTTATCGTATTCATTGGTTTTAATGACGCACAACGTGATTGTGTATGGTTAGTTGCGTGGTTAAGCAACTAATTTAGTAAATAAATCACAGATAGAATATTCCGCAGGAATGTTCGTAAGTCGGCAGTGACCAAGCAATTAATTATACACGGTGTTAGCCACAGTTATTTTTTCAATAATTTCTTTCTTTTTTTATTCGACCATTAGAATAATAATATTTCCATTTTCAAATATTCTATCCATATACCTTCTCTTAGACCATTTAGATAATTCCCACTTCTTTTCAATTTATTGTTCGAATAAAAAAATTATCTGTTGATATGATGATATCTTTCACTTAAAAGTAATTTGAACAGCCATAAAGGAACTATACTTTTAGTATCAAGGTTATTAGCATAAATAAACTCTATTTCAACAATCTTATCGCCAATTTCCTCAGGGTCAATATCCACACTCCATCCTTCTCCTGGACAAGGCAAATATTTATCAAATGGTTTTCCAAGAAGCGCTTTGTTACATTCAGTTATTGATTTTTCAATCTCATCTATATTTTGTTCACAGTATAATGCTGATATAGACAAATTAATATTTTTTACATTATTTTGGCTAAGAATTTCGCGGTGTTTTTTGACTAAATCTTCAAGCATTTTGTTCTAATTGTGGCTAACGTGATTGTGTATGGTTAGTTGCGTGGTTAAGCACGTAATTTAGCAAATAAATCACAGATAGAATATTCCGCAGGAATGTTCGTAAGTCAGCAGTGACCTAGCAATTAATTATACACGGTGTTAGGTGCTTTTTTTTACTTTATCAATTCTATTCAATAATTTTTGAAAGTCAATAACCTCTTTATCTATACTTTTCAGTTCATAAAGTTCTTCCATTACAACTGACTTATTTACTATTTTAAGGATTGCTGGTTGATGGATTTTAATATTTGTATTCCATTTCATTATTTCTAACACGATTGAACGTTTTA
This sequence comes from Winogradskyella undariae, assembly GCF_013285155.1. Taxonomy (GTDB): domain Bacteria; phylum Bacteroidota; class Bacteroidia; order Flavobacteriales; family Flavobacteriaceae; genus Winogradskyella; species Winogradskyella undariae. The sequence goes on from NZ_JABTEL010000022.1 coordinate 21,248, forward strand.
TATCTCCAATTAATTTTGGTCCATCATAATAGACTTCCATCACTTCATACGGAATTTTGGGAATAAATTCAGCTTTGATTTTCTCTTGAATTGTTTTTTTTGTTGGATAAAATAAGATAAGCTTTTCCTGATTTGATTCAGTCCAATTATCTAATTCAATTGCGTAGTTAAAATTGCCAATTCCTGATTTAATAATTGCAAGAAGAATGAGTAATGCAATACCCATTCGTATATATCCATTATTTGCAAAACCCCAATAAAATATTCCGCCTGCAATTAGGATTCCTATTAAATTTGATTTTATGATTGATAGATATTTGTTCATTTTTTGGTAATTGCACCTAACGTTGTTGTGTATGGTTAGTTGCGTGGTTAAGCAACTAATTTAATAAACATTTACGAACCCGTGAATATTCCGCAGGAATATTCGCAAGTAGGCAGAAATAAAGCAATTAATTATACACGGTGTTCTACGCAGTTTTTTATCAGATGCTTAATTTCAGGCAGAAAATCAATACTCTTTCCACGTAAAATCAGTTTATTCTTTTTGGTTGACAGGTAATCAGAAAATGAATTGTCTTCTAAATTAATATCAACAACATATCCTCCATATTGTATAGTCGTTTCCGCAATTCGCATTGGCAAGTTGGTAGCACCAGAAGTTCCGATTACAAATAATACTCCAGTATTTTTAGCAACTCTTAATGAGCTATCAGCTTTATTGGTTTTTTCATCATAATATTCATCAAACCATAAAATATTTGCTCGCATCCAAGCTCCACAATTCGGACACTTTAAAGCATCAACTTCCTCATGAGTTAAATCTTCTGTAAGCTCTTTTCCTTTAAGTTCAGTTGGTATTGGCCTTATTTCTCTACAAGCTACAGAGCATTTTACTTCACGATAATTTCCGTGTATTTCAAATAACCTTTCATTTCCTGCACGTTTATGAAGATTATCAACATTTTGAGTAATTAGCTGAAATCTATCTTTAAGTTCATTCTCAATATCAGCTATTATTTCGTGACTTTGATTTGGTTTAGCGTTTTCCAGCATTCGTTTTCTAAAAAGTGTGTATTGCCAAACTTCTTCAGGGTTTTTGTAGAAATACTCAAAAGTTCCAAATTTTTCGGGTTTATGAAATTTTGTTCCTTTAATCCAAATTCCATCAGAACCTCTATAAGTAGGAATTCCGCTATCAGATGATATTCCAGCTCCAGTCAAAAAAGTGAATTTGTTCTTTTTCTCTTTTTTAAAAACTTCCTCAATTATATTTTTTAGTTCAATGTTTTTCAAATTGCGTAGAACGTGATCGTGTATGGTTAGTTGCGTGGTTAAGCAACTAAGTTAATAAACATTTACGAACCTGTGAATATTCCGCAGGAATATTCGCAAGTAGGCTAGAACCAAGCAATTAATTATACACGGTGTTGCCATTAGTTTTTATTCCGATATTATTTCTAAAACTTCTGCTTCTCCAACTTTTCTTCGTCCTTCGTGAATCCACCAAACTCTTCCTTTTTTAATCAATTCACTTATATTTCCACCTTTCAAAAACCTGACTGTTACTGTTTCGGAATCGTTTGGTAAAATCCATTCCTTTTCAAAGTCTATTTGTCCGACATAAGCCGTTGCAAAGTCAGATGAGTTTTCTTTATATGCAAAAACGTGATTTGGTCGATAGCCAGTTTTTATTCCTGATTTTTTTCCTCCGTTTTCAGTTGGGTAAAGAGTAAATTTTGCTTTAATTTCTATAATATCCGAAATCATATAATTCTATTCGAGATTTTAAAATTCCACCATTCCATAATTTCCGTTGTTATTTTTTCGGCATCTTTCAAATCGGTCGATAATCCATAAGTCACAGTCAATTCGCTATCTAAAACACGAGAGATTTTCTCATAGTCAGCTCCTTTGTATAAATGACTTAAAATTTGATGATTTATAGAATCAAATTCATCAGATGGTGAACCAGGAATTAATTCCCAAGAATTCAAAATTTTTCTTAATTCTCGGAAGTTTTCTTGAAACTCTTTCTTGATTTGATTTCTGTTCATCTAAATTAATGGCAACGTGATTGTGTATGGTTAGTTGCGTGTTTAAGCAACTAATTTAGTAAACAAAAACGAACGCAAGAAAATTCCGAAGGAATTTTCCAAATAATCACTTGCCAAAGCAATTAATTATACACGGTGTTGTGCAACGTTTTTATTCTTTTTCATAATGCAAAAGTCCAAGGTCAATCAATTTGTTTTTGAACTCTTTTGATTTTGTGTCAATTTTATTACTTATAATATCGTGACCTAAACAGTAAATGAAAGGTCCTGGTCGATTACTCCATCCTTTTTGGAAAGGACGAGGATTATAATTCGCAATCCAAGAAGTAATTGAAATGTATTCTTCTTCTAAACCAATATTTAAATCTACACAAGGATAGATTTTATCTTCTTCTATAAATACAAGTCTTACAATTTCCTTAATTACATTTTCACGTCCGATAACAGTTTTGCAATCATCTTTTAACCACTTAAATTTGAATTTATTAGGAAGCGATTTGTTTGCGTGAATTTCCGCGTAGAGTTTGACCTCATTTAAAGTCACATTAACAAATTCTATAAATTCCTTTTTTGTCATTCTAATCTTTTGTAATGTCTTTTTTTAGACGTAATTGATAAATCACTCCGAAAATCAAACCAATTAAGCCACCAATGTAGCTAAAAGTGTGCATTGTTCCGACTGTCAAAAAAGCATTTTTGTCAGTTACGCTATCTGGAATAATCCAATTTCCGTCAATCTCCGAAATAATTAATTCGCCAACTACAATTCCCAAAAGTCCAATTCCGAGTGCAATTCCTAAAGTTCGTATCGTAGCTATTTTTATACTTTTCCACATCGTTTTGTGATTCGGAAAAGTCAATCCGATAATGCTTAATACAATTCCGATTATCAATCCAGTCCACCAAGTTGAAAAGAATCCGACTACTGAAGCTGTCAATCTCGGTTGATTTTGAGCCATAAATCCGAATTCAAATTGGGCAAATTTAAATTTTGTGAAATATTCGGGCGAAATAGAGTAAGAAATTTGGTCGTGTAAAATTCCGTAAATACCAGCTAAAATCGGTGTCAATATAATTGTCAAAATTAGAATTCCGATTTTCTTCGCCATAGTTTGGTCAAATGTTGCACAACGGTTTTGTGTATGGTTAGTTGCGTATTTCAGCAACTAATTTAGTAAACAAAAACGAACGCGAGAAAATTCCGAAGGAATTTTCCAAATAGGCAACGACCAAAGCAATTAATTATACACGGCTTAAGTTAGCATTTTAATAAAAACACTAAATTTAAGACCTATAAAAAGAAAGCACA
>NZ_JABTEL010000023.1 GCF_013285155.1 Winogradskyella undariae
TTAGTGACCAGTCTGGGGCTCGAACCCAGGACCCTCTCCTTAAAAGGGAGATGCTCTGCCAACTGAGCTAACTGGTCTTTATCGTTTTTTCTAACGAGGGTGCAAATATATAAGCTTTCTTTAATTTAACAACACTTTTTTTAATTTTTTTTCGTTTTTTTGTTGTGTCAAAACCTATAGGTTTAATAATCAATTTATAAGCATTATGATTGTAGTTTTAATAGGGTATATGGGATCAGGAAAATCAACTCTTGGAAAGGAGTTGGCTAGATCCTTGTCGTACAGTTTCTTAGATCTCGATGATTACATCGCGGAAAAAGAAACAGCCTCAATATCAGAAATATTTAAGTCAAAAGGAGAAATCTATTTTAGAAAAAAGGAAACAGAATATTTAAACGAAGTTATAAATTCTTCAGAAAATATTGTTTTAGCTTTAGGAGGAGGAACGCCTTGTTATAGTAATAACATGCCATTATTGATCAATAATACAAATGTAAAGAGTTTTTATCTAAAGCTTTCTATTCCGCTTTTAGTGGATCGTTTATTTACAGAAAAAGAAAAGCGACCATTAATTAGTCACTTAACTTCTAAAGAAGATTTAACAGAGTTTATAGGAAAACACCTATTTGAGCGTTCTCAATATTACAGTCAATCTCAATATATGATTAATACAGATCGTAAAACACAACTTGAGATCTTAGATGAACTGAAAGCTCAATTAATCTAAATAAGCTTCATACGGCTGTTTAGATAAATGAACATGTACATGTTCATATAAAGATGTAGAAAGAGAAATCCCTTTAAAATCTGCTTTTACTGGGTATTTTTTGTGATTACGATTTACTAATACAGCTGTTTTAAATTGTTTTAATGGTACATCTAAAAAATGTTTAATACCGTAAATTAAAGTGCTTCCTGAGTTTAAAACATCATCAACAAGAACTAAAGATTTATTAGTATAATCTTCTGCAGCCATAGATGTTTTTATAGGATCTGTCGGTGCTGTCTTGTTAATTTTAACTTTGCAAAGCGTAGATTCGATGTCAGAAATATTATCTAGGTTCGCTTTTATTTTTTTAGCGAGCAAATACCCATTGCTTTCAATACCTGCAATGATAAGTTCTGTTTCATTAACGTTGCTTTCATAAATTTGATAAGCAATACGTTTTATTTTATGCTCTATCTCTTTATGACTTAGAATTGTATTTTTTGTAAGTGCCATTTACTCTTTTTTTCAAAGATAAAAAACAGTTCTTTACCTTGTATTTCTTTTATGAAATTAATTAATCGTTCTAGTATTTTTTATTCTTCTTCATCATCACGGTAATCATCAATGTCTCTTCGGTCTTTTTTAGTTGGTCTTCCGGTTCCTTTTTTTCTATAGTAGTCTTTACTATATTTTAAAAGCTCTTGAGCTTCAAAAGCAGATTTAGGAGTCGTATCCACTCTATATAAATCAACAAGTTTTGCACCAACTCGGTTAGGAGGTAAGTCATTAACCGTTAGTTGATAAATTACTTGATCTTTTCTAAGTTCAATTTTATCTGTAGGAAAAACTTCTCTCGAGGGTTTAACAGCTGCACCATTAACTTTTATTTGCCCTTTTTTACATGCTTTTGTAGCAATGCTTCGGGTTTTGTAATAGCGTACACACCATAAATATTTATCAATTCGCATATCATTTCAATAAAAAACTACATTAATCTAGTAGTACAAAAATATTATATTATTGTATCTTGAGCGTTAAAATTAAGCAATAATGAATATCATGTACAAACTATGATAATTTAAACTTTAAAATTTAGTCTTTTATTAATAGCTATTAATCATAGTTGTAGTTTCTTGTAAGGATGATGAAGATGATGGAATATCTTTTGTAGAAGAAGATAGAACAGAGCAACAAATTAAAGATAATGATTCTATAATTACATATTTGTCAACACATTATTATAATTCTAGTTTTTTGAAATAGGGACTAACCATAAATCTGCAGATATTATAATTGAAGAATTGGCTGAAGGAGAGACTTTACCTACAGGAAATACTTTATTAATTGATGCTGTAGAAACTAAGACGACTATATATTTAGAAGCAGATTATAATTATTATATCTTAAGATTAAATCAAGGAGATGGTGATTCTCCTTATTTTACGGATATCGTTAGTGTTAAATATGAAGGTATTTCAATAAATCAAGCTTTAGATGGTAATAATAAATCTTTTGATTCTAGTGTGCTACCTGCTCTTTTTAATTTGCAAACAGGTTTAAATTCAACCGGAGTAATACAGGCGTGGCAACTTGTAATGCCAACTTTTAATGCTTCTTCTGGTTATGATATTGATGAAAGTGGAAATGTAGATTTTACAAACCCTGGTTTAGGTGTTATGTTTGTGCCTTCAGGATTAGCATTTTTTCATCAACAAGTACAGGTTATTCTTATGATAATTTAATGTTTAAGTTGTTACAATTCGAAATTGAAGACCATGATGATGATGGTGTACCTTCTTATCTAGAAGATTTAGATAATGACTTAGATGTTACTGATCATAATACAGATGATAATGGTTTTCCTGATTTTGTTGATGCAGATGATGATGGTGTTGCTACAATTGACGAAGTTCTACAAAATACATATACAGTAGATACTAATATTGGTGAAGAAGAACCTACACTTACTGATAATGAGTATATAAGTGCAAAATCAAAATTAGAAGGTGTTATTACTATTAAAACAGTAATTTTAGTAGATTCTAATAATGATGGTACTCCAGATTATTTAGATCCAGAATATTAATGAATAAATTTTATTAAATAAATAACTATAAGAAAAGCCACTCAATTTGAGTGGCTTTCTTTTTTATAAAAATTATTTGCTCTTCTCAAAGAGCAATAGATAAACTTAAGATCAATTGATCTGGTCTAGCATCAATTCTATTTAAAAAATTGGTTGTCTCTAAGTTGTTATTGATAAAAGTAGCTTCGTTATGATTAAAACCTCTTTCGTATCTTAGATCTATTCCTATGTTGTTAAAACTAAGAGCAAACCCAAAATTTAATCCTACAGAAAAATCTTCTTCAAAATCATCAACAGTAATACCTTCAAAATCGGTATCTAAAATGTATTGAAAAGAAGGTCCTGCAAAAACACTAAGAGGGCCAATTATTTTAACACCAACTAAGACCGGTAAATCAATTTTCTTCATTGAAAACTCATCGCTATTGTAATCACTTTTTGTAGCGGTGTACATTAGTTCTGGTTTTAAATACAACCGATTTCCTATTTTTCCGAAAACACCAATATGGTATCCAATATTACGATCCGAACTTCTAGCTTCGCTAGCAGATTCAAAATAGTCACCGTTAGCACTATAATTTAAGCCTCCTTTAATCCCGAAAGAATTTCCATTCTGCGCTGTTGCTGTAAATCCAACAAGAGCAAAAAAGGCACTGGCAACAATTGATTTTTTTAAATTATTCATAATGTTCGTTTTTTTTAAGATTAAGCACTTACTTTCAAAAACGGTGCCAGAAGAAAATTATTTCCTTTTCAATACTTTTTTAACAGCATTCTGAATTGCTTCACTATTTAATCCGTATTTCTCCATTAATTGAGCAGGAGTACCAGATTCACCAAAAGTATCTTTTGTAGCAACAAATTCTTGAGGCGTTGGGTTGTGTTCAGCTAAAACTCTAGCAACACTTTCTCCAAGACCACCCATGTAATTATGTTCTTCAGCAGTTACAATACATCCTGTTTTTGCAACAGAGTCTAAAATTGCTTTATCATCTAAAGGTTTAATAGTATGTATATTGATAACTTCAGCAGAAATACCAGCTTCGTTTAATGCTTTAGATGCTTCTAAAGCTTCCCAAACTAAATGACCAGTAGCTACAATAGTTACATCTGTACCTTCTGTAAATTTAACTGCCTTACCAATTTCAAACTTCTGATCAGCAGGCGTAAAAACAGGAACAGCAGGACGACCAAATCTTAAATATACAGGTCCATCATATTCTGCAATTGCTAAAGTAGCTGCTTTTGTTTGGTTGTAATCACAAGGATTAATAACGACCATTCCTGGTAACATTTTCATTAATCCGATATCTTCTAAAATTTGATGCGTTGCTCCATCTTCACCTAAAGTGATTCCGGCATGCGATGCACAAACTTTTACGTTTTTACCGGAGTAAGCGATAGATTGACGTATTTGATCGTAAACTCTTCCTGTAGAGAAGTTAGCGAAAGTTCCTGTAAAAGGAATTTTTCCGCCAATTGTTAAACCTGCAGCAATCCCCATCATGTTAGCTTCTGCGATTCCGATTTGGAAAAAACGCTCAGGATTCTCTTTAATGAATTCGTCCATTTTTAAAGATCCAATTAAATCGGCACAAAGTGCAACTACATTAGGATTTGTTCTTCCTAATTCAGCTAAACCAGCTCCAAAACCACTTCTTGTATCTTTTTTTTCTGTGTATGTATATGTTTTCATATGTATTGTTTTTACTGTCACATGCTATTCATTATAAATCATTTTCTTAAAGAATGATGATTTTTAGCATGCTCGGTCATAATAATGCCTACCTAAGTAGGTATCTGTATAATTAGACTTTATTTAGTAATCTCCTAATGTTTCAGGATTTTGAGCTAAACCTTTTTCAAGTTGCTCATCGTTTGGAGCTTTACCATGCCATGCGTGTGTATGCATCATAAAGTCAATACCATTACCCATTACAGTATGTAATAATACACAAACAGGTTTTCCTTTTCCGGTTAATGATTTAGCTTCTTTCATTCCTTTAATGACAGCTTCAACATTATTACCTTCTTCGATATCTAAAACAGTCCATCCAAAAGCTTCAAATTTAGCTCTGATGCTTCCCATAGGTAAAACATCGTCAGTAGAACCATCAATTTGTTGCTTGTTTAAATCAATTGTAGAAATAAGATTATCTACTTTTTTAGCTGAAGCATACATAATAGCTTCCCAATTTTGACCTTCTTGTAATTCACCATCTCCATGAAGACTATATACTAAATGATCGTCATTGTTTAATTTTTTAGTTTGTGCTGCTCCAATAGCAACAGACATTCCTTGACCTAAAGAACCAGATGCAATTCGGATACCAGGTAAACCTTCGTGTGTTGTTGGGTGACCTTGTAAACGCGAATTGATAAGTCTAAATGTGTTAAGCTCTTCTATAGGGAAATAACCAGCTCTTGCTAAAACACTGTAATATACAGGAGAGATGTGTCCGTTGGATAGAAAAAATAAATCTTCCCCAATACCGTCCATATCAAAACCTTCTTTGGTTTCTAATAACTCGTTGTATAGTGAAACAAAAAATTCGGCACAACCCAATGATCCACCTGGATGACCAGAATTGACCTTGTGCACCATTCGTATGATATCTCTACGAACTTGTGTTGTTAAATCGTTTAATTCTTTAATGTTTGGCATGTTATGTTGCTTAAGTTTTATCGTGCAAAAATAACTTTTTAAAGGGACTTTATCAAAGATTGAATCTAGGCACTTATTAACGAATTATAAGATTTGCTAACAATATTTTCATATTTCAACTTTAAAACAGCCAATGCTTCATTAAAAAATAGAAAAACGGTAGCTAAATAATGATAAGCTTATTTTTTTAAAACTAATTTAAGAAGGAATCTTGTAGAGTTATTTATATTTGCCGTCTGACTTACAATACATGAAATTTCAAAGAGTAGCAAAAGATAAACAATCTAAGGCAAGAGCCGGATCAATTACAACAGATCACGGTACAATAGAAACCCCTATTTTTATGCCTGTTGGTACAGTTGGTTCTGTAAAAGGAGTGCACCAACGCGAATTAAAAAACGATATTAATCCAGATATTATTCTTGGAAACACCTATCATTTATATTTAAGACCACAGACTCCAATTTTAGAAAAAGCTGGAGGATTACATAAATTTATGAACTGGGATCGTAATATTTTAACCGATTCTGGTGGATATCAAGTTTATTCTTTGTCTTCTAACCGTAAAATTAAGGAAGAAGGTGTAAAGTTTAAATCACATATTGATGGAAGTTACCATGTGTTTACGCCCGAAAACGTAATGGAGGTACAACGTAAAATTGGGGCTGATATTATTATGGCTTTTGATGAGTGTACACCTTATCCTTGTGATTATAATTATGCAAAACGTTCTATGCACATGACGCATCGTTGGTTAGATCGTTGTATAAATCACTTAGAAAAGACACCATTAACTTACGATTACGATCAAACATTTTTTCCTATTGTTCAGGGAAGTACATATAAAGATTTAAGACAACAATCTGCAGAATATATTGCAAATGCAGGTGCAGCAGGGAATGCTATTGGAGGACTTTCTGTAGGTGAGCCAGCAGAAGAAATGTATGCTATGACCGATGTGGTTTGTAGTATTCTTCCAGAAGATAAACCGCGTTATTTAATGGGCGTTGGTACACCAATCAATATTTTAGAAAATATAGCTTTAGGTGTCGATATGTTTGATTGTGTAATGCCGACACGTAATGCAAGAAACGGAATGTTATTTACAGCTTACGGTTCTATTAATATTAAGAATCTAAAATGGGCTGATGATTTTTCTCCTATTGATGAAATGGGTATAACATTTGTAGATACTGAATATACTAAAGCGTATTTAAGACATTTATTTACGGTGAATGAATTATTAGGAAAGCAAATAGCAACCATTCATAATCTAGGTTTTTACCTTTGGTTAACTAGAGAAGCTAGAAAGCATATTATTGCAGGTGATTTTAGAGAATGGAAAGATAAGATGGTTAAACAGATGGATAACAGACTGTAAAGTCTTTATTTTATATTGAAAAGAATAATAACTTAATAACGTAACGATACATTGAAAATATTAGATTGGTATATCATAAAGCGGTATTTATTTACATTTCTGATGATGTTAATATTGTTTGTTCCTATCGGGATAACAGTAGATTTAGCAGAAAAAGTAGGTAAAATGATTGAGAATGAAGTGCCTTTTGGAGAAGTTGCATTTTATTATTTAGATTTCACAGTTTATTTTGCCAACCTTTTATTTCCTTTATTTTTATTCTTATCTGTTATTTGGTTCACTTCAAAATTAGCAAATAACACAGAAATTGTAGCTTTTTTAAGTTCAGGTGTTTCTTTTTCTAGATTTTTAAGACCTTATATGATTGGCGCTACAATTGTAGCTTTAATCGCCTTATTTCTAGGGATGTATCTGGCTCCAATTGCAAGTCAGGGATTTAATGAGTTTAAATTTAAGTATTTAAAAAAGAATAAATCCGTCCAGCAAACCCGAGATGTTTTTCAACAGATTAATGATAATGATTACATTTTTGTGAGTAATTTTATTCCTAAAACAAAATCAGGTTTAAACTTTACCTATGAGCATTTTGAAGGCAATGAATTAAAATATAAAATTTTTGCAGACCGAATTAATTATGTTGAAAAGGATAGTTCTTATAAACTCACAACATATTTAAAACGTTCATTTAAAGATGGTGTAGAAACGGTAGAGAAAGAAAATCAGAAACTGATGGATTTTCCTTTTGAGCTCGAAGATTTAACACCTGTTGAGTACGCTGCAGAAACAAAATCTTATGGAGAATTACTTTCATTTATTGCTGCCGAAAAACGAAGAGGTTCTCCTAATATAGGCCGTTACCAAGTGGTAAAGCTTAAGAAGTGGAGTTTACCTGTCTCTATATTTATCCTTACTATTATTGCTGTTGCTGTGTCTTCTGTAAAACGAAGAGGAGGAATGGGAGTAAACCTAGCATTTGGTATTGCTATTGCTATGATCTACGTGTTCTTCGATAAAGTTTTTGGTGTTATGGCAGAGCAATCTAATTTCGATCCTGTAATAGCAGTATGGTTTCCAAACTTAGTATTTGGTGCTTTAGCTGTATATCTGCTTCAAAATGCCAAACGCTAAACTAAAAAATTATTTACACTTACATTTCCTTGTTTTAATAGCAGGATTTACGGCTATTTTAGGTGAATTAATCACCATTGGATCCATAGAATTGGTTTGGTTTAGAATGGTTATGGCTGGAATTTTAATGTTTATTTACATTAAGATTAGAGGGGTCAATATTAAAATATCTAGAAATACTTTTTTACAGTTTTCCGCCGCAGGAATCATTATAGCATTGCATTGGATAACCTTTTTCGAAGCTATTAATCAGTCTAATGTGTCTATTGCTTTAGCAATGTTTTCTTCAGGTGCTTTTTTTGCTTCCTTTATAGAGCCCATTTTTTTTAAACGTCGCATACTTGGTTCTGAAATAATCTTTGGTATTATAGTAATACTTGGGGTATTTTTAATTACTAGTGGACAAATGGGATACATTAATGGTATCGTTTTAGGATTGATTTCTGCTCTATTATCAACTCTTTTTGCTGTTATTAATGGCCGTTTTATAGAAAAACACGATGCTACGGTAATTTCATTTTATGAGTTTTTATGTGGAGTACTTTTTTTAACGGTATTTATACTTTTATCAGGTAAAACCTTCAATGCAGAGTTTTTTACACTTTCAGGTTCCGATTGGGTTTACTTATTTATTTTAGCTTCAATCTGTACAGCTTATGCATTTATAGGTTCAGTAGAAGTTATGCGCTTTATAAGTCCTTTTACTGTAATTCTTAGTTATAATTTAGAACCGGTATATAGTATTGCTATGGCACTCATGCTTTTTCCTGAAAAAGAAATGATGTCACCACAGTTTTATTTAGGCGCTATACTTGTTTTAGTTACAGTTTTATTTGATGCAATTTTTAAGAACTATATGAGACGGAAGAGTAAAACAGATCGTATTCCCAATTAAAGTTTTTATATTTGCACCCTAATTAATACTAACAAAAGACAAAACTAATTTCAAATTGTATGGAATACTTAGAGTTTGAATTACCCATAAAAGAATTAGAGCAGCAGCTAGATAAATGCGAAATTATTGGTAAAGAAAGTGAGGTAGATGTTTCTGAGACCTGTAAGCAGATTGAAAAAAAATTATCTGAAACTAAGAAAGAGATTTATAAAAACTTAACGGCATGGCAACGTGTTCAGTTATCTCGTCACCCTAATAGACCTTATACTTTAGATCATATTAAAGCCCTTTGTGGTGATACTTGGTTAGAGTTACATGGAGACAGAAATGTTAAGGATGATAAAGCAATGATTGGTGGTTTAGGTAAAATTGGAGATCAATCTTACATGTTTATTGGCCAGCAAAAAGGTTTTAATACTAAAACAAGACAATACCGTAATTTCGGAATGTCTAATCCAGAAGGTTACCGTAAAGCATTACGTCTTATGAAATCTGCTGAGAAATTTGGTATTCCTGTAGTAACTTTAATAGATACTCCGGGTGCATATCCAGGTTTAGAAGCTGAAGAACGTGGCCAAGGAGAAGCTATTGCTAGAAACATCTTAGAAATGGCACGTCTTAAAGTACCAATTATCACTATAATTATTGGTGAAGGTGCTTCAGGTGGAGCTTTAGGTATTGGAGTAGGTGACCGTGTAATGATGTTAGAGAATACATGGTATTCTGTAATTTCACCAGAATCTTGTTCTTCAATTTTATGGAGAAGCTGGGAATACAAAGAACAAGCGGCAGAAGCTTTAAAGTTAACGGCTAAAGATATGAAGCGCATGAAACTTGTAGATTCTATTATAAAAGAACCTTTAGGTGGTGCACATACAGATAGAGCAAAGACTTTTTTAGCTGTAAAAAATGCTATCGTTAAGTCTTATGATGAGTTGAAAGAATTATCAGCAACAGATTTAGTAAGCCAACGTATGGCAAAATATGATGAAATGGGAGTCTATAAAGATTAATCTTATTCTTCTTAAGGAATTTAAAAAAAAACTGAAGTTTTATACTTCGGTTTTTTTTGGCACTATTAACAATTAATTCGAGTTATTAACAGTTAGATTGTTGACGATTTGTTGAAATCGAAAAACGATTATTATCATTTACTCAACACTATTTAACTACTTTTGTTACCTATGAAACAACCCAATGCAGTACAAGGCTATAAAGTTGATAAAAGCACAATTATCAATTTAGAAAAAGGAAAAATACCACCACAAGCAACTGACTTAGAAGAAGTTGTGCTTGGTGCGATGATGATAGATAAGAAAGGGGTAGATGAAGTAATTGATATTTTAAGTCCAGATGCATTTTATAAAGAGGCACACAAACATATTTTTGAAGCTATTTTTAAATTGTTCGAAAACAGTGAGCCAATTGACTTATTAACCGTTTCTAGTCAATTAAAAAAAGATCAGAAGTTAGAAGTTGCAGGTGGTGATTTTTACCTGATTTCTTTAACTCAACGTGTCTCATCTTCTGCGCATATTGAGTTTCATGCACGTATTATTCTTCAAAAATTTATTCAGAGAAGTTTAATTAAAATTTCAAACGAAATTATAGAAGAAGCTTATGATGAAACTAAAGATGTTTTTGATCTTTTAGATACAGCTGAAGCTAAATTATACGAAGTCACCCAAGGTAACGTTAAGAAATCAACAGAATCTGCTCAGAGTTTGGTAATTCAGGCTAAAAAGAAAATTGAGGAGATGTCTAATAAGGAAGGAATGAGTGGTATTCCTACCGGTTTTAATAAATTAGATGAATTAACTTCAGGATGGCAACCCAGTGATTTAATTATTGTAGCTGCACGTCCAGGTATGGGAAAAACAGCAATTACGCTTACCATGGCAAGAAACATGGCTGTAGATAGTAATATTCCTGTAGCGTTCTTCTCTCTGGAGATGTCTTCAGTACAGTTAATTACGCGTCTTATTTCGAGTGAAACAACCTTGTCTTCAGAAAAACTAAGAACAGGTAAACTTGAAAAACACGAATGGGAACAATTAAACGTTAAGGTAAAAGCATTAGAAAATGCACCTTTGTTTATTGATGATACGCCGTCGCTTTCAATTTTCGATTTAAGAGCAAAAGCACGTCGTTTAGCATCTCAATATGGTATTAAAATGATCATGATTGATTATTTGCAGTTAATGACCGCTGGAGGAAGTCAGAAAGGAGGAAATCGTGAACAAGAAATATCTATGATTTCTCGTAACCTTAAAGCTTTAGCAAAAGAGCTAAGTGTACCAGTAATTGCTTTATCTCAGTTGTCCCGTGCTGTAGAAACGCGTGGTGGAAGTAAACGCCCATTACTATCAGATTTACGTGAATCTGGTGCAATTGAGCAAGATGCCGATATTGTATCATTTATTTACAGACCAGAATATTACAAGATTGATGAATGGGATGATGATGAGCGTTCACCAACAGCAGGTCAGGGTGAATTTATTGTTGCAAAACACAGAAATGGTGGTTTAGAAAATATTAGATTGAAATTCGTTGGTCACTTAGGTAAGTTTGAGAATCTTGATGATTTTGATACACCATTTGGTGAATTTCATTCTAAAATGAATGAAACACCAAGTGATAATGCATTTACACCAGATAATTTTCCTTCAGCATCTGATGCCTTTGGTAGTCCCGATGATGATGGAGTTCCTTTTTAAGAACATTTTATAGAAATGAAAACTGTATTTAACTTATCTTTGAATTTTGTAGTTAAAACCAAATCTGCCTCATGTTAGAAGAAAGACGCACAACAAATATTTTGTTGTTAATCATTACGGTTCCTTTAGTATTTTATTTACTTAAGATCTTGTCTTTTATATTTATACCATTGTTTTTTTCAATGTTTATAGCGCTATTGTTTTTACCATTAATGAGATGGTTAGGCCGTAGAAACGTACCAAGAGTAGTGAGTATTATTATTGTACTGCTATTAGTGGCACTTGGTCTTAAATTAGGTATAGAATTGGTTCAGTTATCTAGTAAGCAAATATTAGCGAATAATGCTGAGTTTTTAATGAAAGCCGAAGTGAAAATGGCTGACCTTAAAATTTATCTATTAGAGAATTTTGGTATTGTTGTAGAGCAAGAACATGGAATTTTAGGACAGTTATTTCAGAAAGAAAATCTAGGGTCTACTTTGGGATTCTTAAACTCATTTTTAACAAGTTTATTAATGACAGTTTTCTTTGTAGTACTGTGGTTAGCAGAATCTATTAATGTGCATAAGTTACTTAATAGTACATTGTTAAAACGTAAACATACTTCTGTAAAAACGTTTATGAAGATAGAGAAAGA
This sequence comes from Winogradskyella undariae, assembly GCF_013285155.1. Lineage (GTDB taxonomy): Bacteria > Bacteroidota > Bacteroidia > Flavobacteriales > Flavobacteriaceae > Winogradskyella > Winogradskyella undariae. The sequence goes on from NZ_JABTEL010000023.1 coordinate 12,219, forward strand.
TCTTATTAAATTCATAAAAGTTAAGGTCTTGGTAAGTGCTTTAACCGGAATATTTACAGGATTAATGTGCGTGTTTTTTGATGTAAGTTTCCCTATATTTTGGGGCTTATTTGCCTTTGCTATTAACTTTGTGCAAATGGTAGGTTCTTTTATTTCCGTAATAATGTTGTCTATCTTTGCCTTTGTAGAATTAGATCCGACTAGTGTATTATTTTTCTTTATACTTTCTATATCTTTAGTTCAAGTTACTTTTGGAGCTGTTTTAGAACCTATTTTTATGGGGAAATCTTTCTCTATAAATATCATTGCTGTACTTGTTATGCTTATGTTTTGGGGATTCCTTTGGGGAATACCAGGTTTAATTATGGCAATTCCTATAACTGTTTTTATTAAAATTATATTAGAGCAGTTTGAAGGGACTAAAGTTATTGCAACACTACTTTCTGGTAATGAAAATTCAATAAACTAAATTTTATATTTTCAGGATTTTAGTTATACTTCTTATTTTATATTAAAAGGATTAAGTCTAGTTTGATATTAAAAGAATGATAAATACAGGCTTTATAGATTAAAATTTAATTATATTTCGTTCTAATTCTATGGCCTTGAAGAAAATCATTCTATTTTGTTTTGCACTATTTTTAAGTATGAAGACCTATGCGTCTTATATTCTTATTCCTATGGATGCAGAAACACAAGAAAACCACTTAAAAGCATACGGTATCACTTATTGGACATTAGAACGAGAGCTAAAGGTCAAATGGTTGCTTAACTACAGAGGTGGTTCTTTCTTATTACCAGATGCAGAGATCATTCAACGTGAGTGTCAGATTAGAGGGGTTTCGTTTGAAGTGATTTCAGATGCTAAAGCAGCACAAATTTTAGAAGAAATAGCAAGTCCAGCCGTTAACCAAGATGCAATTGTTTTAGAAAAAGCACCTAAAATAGCCGTTTACACACCTTCAGGAACAACACCTTGGGATGATGCTGTAACGATGGTGTTATCTTATGCCGAAATTCCATACGAAACTATTTATGATGAAGAAGTTTTAAATGATGAATTACTGTTATACGATTGGTTGCATTTACATCACGAAGATTTTACAGGTCAATATGGTAAATTTTACAAGAGCTATCGCTCAGCCGCTTGGTATATTGAAGACAAAAAAAATGCAGAGGCTTTAGCTGAAAAGTTAGGCTATAGTAAAGTATCTGATGAGAAATTAGCAGTGTCTCTAAAAATTAGAGACTATGTTGTAGGTGGTGGTTTTATGTTTGCCATGTGTTCTGCAACAGATAGTTTTGATATAGCTTTATCTGCTGAAGGTGTAGATATTTGCGAACCTATGTTTGATGGAGACGGTAGTGATCCAGCTTATCAAACTAAAATAGATTTTTCTAAAACATTTGCTTTTAAAGATTATGTATTAGAACGTAGTCCTAATGTTTATGAGTTTTCATCTATAGACATGACAACAAAGCGTCAAATACCTAAATTGACGGATTATTTTTCTTTAATGGAATATTCAGCAAAATGGGATCCTATTCCAACGATGTTAACTCAAAATCACACAGCGTTAGTTAAAGGATTTATGGGACAAACAACTTCATTTACTAAAGATCAAATAAAATCTAACGTTCTGGTGATGGGGGAGAACAGAACAAATGGAGAAGCCAAATATATACATGGAATAAAAGGTAAAGGTTTTTTTACTTTTTACGGTGGTCATGATCCTGAAGATTATACGCACAAAGTAGGAGATCCTAAAACCGAATTAGATTTACATCCAACTTCACCCGGATATCGGTTAATTTTAAATAATGTATTATTTCCTGCAGCTAAAAAGAAGAAGCAGAAAACCTAATATGAAGTATTTTAAATTTACGTTTTTCTTATTTATATTTCATTTGTCTTTTTCTCAAAGTGATTCTATTATAGATTTCGGTCAAAAATTAATAGATGATAATAAATTAGACAGTGCCCTTACTTATTTTGAAGCTCATTTATTAGATAAAACAAGTAAAGCTCAAGAGATCAAATTACTTATTGGTTTAGCTGAGATTTATAAATTGAAACTCGATTATAATAGTGCTAATAATTATTATTGTAAAGCATTAGCAGTAATAAATGGCAGTAATAATAAACAGTTAGAGTTTTATTATGATGTTAAAATGGCTGAGTTTTATAGAAAAAGAACACTTTTTAAAGAAGCAGAACAGCATTTAGATAGAGCAACACTACTTTTAAAATCTCATAAAATTGAAAATAAATATTTAGTAAAATATTATAGCAGAAAAGCAGCTTTATTTACAGAATATTACAATAATGCAGATTCCACATTCTTTTACGCAGAAAAAGCATTAAAGCTTTCAAAATTATTAAATGATAAAGATGGAGTTTTTTCTTCTACTCTAGAGATTTCTGGTGTTTATGAAGAAAATAAGAATTTTGATAAGACCATAGAGACTTTAGAAAATCTAATTTATTTTGCTGATCACAATAATTTAATTCAAAATAAGGTCGATGCATATATAAATTATACTAGAGTGCTAATAAAAGATAAGCAATATAATAAGGCTTTAGAAGAATCTTTGAAAGCTTTAGATTATGCGATAAAAAATGAACTTTTTTATGGAGAGATTCTATTTACCGATAATATTAGAAATATTTATGAAAAATTAGGAAATACAACTAAGGCTTATGAATATTTAAAAATACGATTAAGGCTCACAGATAAATATTATAAATTAGAGCACAGTAAATTTTTATTTGAGTTAGAAGAAAAATATAAATTAGCAGAAAAGGAAAATCAAATTCACATAAACAAATTAGAAATAGCTAATAAGGATAAAGAATTATCTACAAATAAAACGCGTTTGTACATTAGTGTTAGTTTATTTTTTAGTGCAACTCTCATTGCTTTATTAACTGCTATATTTTTTAAAAGAGCTAAAAAAGATAATAAACAGCTTCAATTTTTATCACAACAAAACGAATTTTTATTAAGTGAAGCAAATCACCGTATAAATAATAATTTACAATTAGTCATTATTCTTATTTCAGATCAATTAAAGAAGCCTTCAGAAGATACGACTTTGCAGTTTAAAAATATTTTATCTAAAGTTGAAGCCATTTCAACACTTCATAAACATTTATACAGAAATGAAGATAAGCAAGGAGTAGATATAGCAAACTATTTAGAGGATGTAAGAGATAGTTTTCTAGATGTATTTAAAGAGCATAAGATTAAAACCAATTTTAGTGTTGATCCTATTAATATTTCTTCTAATTATGCTATGTATTTTGGACTGTTATTAACAGAGTTAAGTATTAACTCTATAAAACATGCTTTTAGTTCACAAGAGTATAAAGAGATTAATTTTAACTTAAAAATCAAAGAAAGTAAATTATACTTTAAATATTCAGATAACGGGACAACAGCCACAGGAAAAAAACTAAAACTAAAATTAGTAGATAAGCTTTGTAGACAGTTAAAAATTGAATATAAAATTGATACCAGTAAGGGGTTCTTGTTTTTATTTGAAAAAGAAATGAATAATGCATAATATAAAGAATATAAAAATCCTTATTGTTGAAGATGAAGTTTTAATTGCAGATCATATTTTTGAAATTTTAGAAGAAGAATCTTTTAATAATCTAAAAATAGTGCATGATAAAGAATCGGCAAAAATTGAAATGATGCATTTTTTACCAGATATTATTTTAATGGATATTAATTTAGATGGTGAAAATTCAGGGATTGAATTGTCTAAAATTAAAAACAAGAATGCAGCTTTAATCTTTTTAACCGGTCAATACGATGCTCTTTTAATGAGTAAAGCGTTAAAAACAAATCCAGATGCATATTTAACTAAACCGATAAAACGTGTAGATGTATTAGCTTCTATAAATTTAGCATATATAAAAAAACAGGTAAAAACACTTCAAATTAAAGATGGTCATGATACAGTTTACGTACAATTTGATCACATTATTTACGTTGTTGCAGACGGGAATTATATAGATATTCATACCGAGAATAAAAAGTATACATTAAGGCAATCGTTAAATACATTTTCAGAACAATTATCATCAGAGACTTTTGTAAAAACACATCGTTCGTATATCGTTAATAAAACAAAAGTAGAGCGTGTTTCTTCAAATTCTATTTTTATAAAAGATATAGAGATTCCTCTATCTAGAACTTATGCTTTTCATTTTAAATAATATTAAACATATATAGTTAAGTAGTTAACACCTTATTATTTTTATGAGACTAAAATTCTACTTTTATTGCTGGCTTTTATAAGTCGTATATTATTTCAAGTATCGAATATAGATCTTTTAATAGGAGAGTAAAGTTATTTTATATATCAAAGATCAAATTCTTTAGAACTTTTAATTTTTTCTTATGCAGATGGTCAAAATCAATAACAACAAACTACATATCAATATAGTATAAGAATATAGTTAGTAAGACAGTAGATAAAGTTATGATCAATCACTTATTATGCACCTAACGCATACAATGTGACTTATATTAAAACATATTTATCAAATACTTCTGAAATAGCATCATTTTATTAATACGCTATTTTTATATAAAATTATTTCAAAAACATTATAAAAAGATAAATGATATATTAGTGTATTCACATACAAAATAATGTATTTCAAACCTTCTTGTTTTTAAGTAAAAAATTTAAATGTACATTTATTACTTATAATTTTATGAAGATAAATCCAACGTTATTATTAGTTTTTGTCTTTAGTCATATATTCTGTGCATCTTATTTTTTATAAAAAAGATAAGATAATTATTTTCTATTATTATACAGAACTACTTAAATAGATTTAGATAAAGTATAATACAATTGATATTTTCAGAGTTTAATATTGAATATATCATTTAAAATAAATTCGAGGTTTGGGGAAATTTCGAAAAAGGGTGATTAAGAAGTAGGGTTTTTAATCATTAAAAGAAAGGTCGCTTATTAGCGACCTTTCTTCTTTTCAAATACTTTCTTTTTTAATGTGTGTTTTTATTAATTTGAAAGCATTTATGTTTATTATTGATGATAATTATTTATGAATTATAATAAGAAGTCAACATGAAGTTCTTTCAAAAAGAAATAAAGCTAAATTCATTTACTAGAGGTTTTCATTTAATAACATCAGAAGTGAATAAAGCCATACCTGAAATTAATGAGATTAAAATAGGACAGCTACAAGTCTTTATTAAGCATACATCTGCAAGCTTAACAATAAATGAAAACGCAGATCCTACAGTAAGATTAGATTTTGAAAGTCATATAAATAAAATGGTACCCGAAAATCAATCCTATTATCAGCATACTTATGAAGGGGCAGATGATATGCCTGCACATATTAAGGCGTCTTTAATGGGGAGTTCTGTTGAAATCCCAATTACAAATGGAAAGCTTAATTTAGGAATTTGGCAAGGTATTTACCTTTGTGAACATAGAAATAATGCTTCAGGAAGACAATTAGTTTTAACTGTTTTCGGAAATTAATTGTTCTAAAACAACTTCAACACCAAAGTTATCATTAGACAGAGTTTCGTAATTAGCTACTGACTTTACTTCTGGATGTGCATTTTCCATAGCATAACTATACTTACAACATTTTAAAAGTTCTAAATCATTACTATAATCACCAAAAGCCATAGTTTCTTCTGGTTTAATATTGTACATGTTTTGTAGTAAGGTTATGGCATTCCCTTTGTTATTAATAGCTTTAGAGATATCTAACCAATGATTTCCAGAAACAACAACGCTTAATTTAGGTTTTAAATGTTTTACAAAAGGTAAAATATGTGCTTCAGAATTAACTTTGTGATATAAGGCAATCTTTATAACTTCATCTTTAATTTCTTCAAAAGAATCAACAATTGTATACTTTGAATAATATTCAGAAAAAATCTTCACCATATCTTCCGATGCTCGTAAAATATAAGCTTGCTTTTGTGTACAGAAAATAGGGTAGGTGTTATCTATTTTAGTTACCAATTCATAAAGCTCTAAAACTAATTTTGAATCTAAAGTATTTGCTAATAAAACGTTTTCATTTTCAATAACTAAACCTCCATTTTCTGCTATAATTGTAATATCAGTTTTTATGGCTTGTAGCTTTTCTACGATACTGTAATAAGGTCTTCCACTAGCTGCAACAAAACGTATATTTTGTTGTTGTAGTTGCTTAAAAACTTTAAAAAAGCGTTCACTAACTTGGTGATTAGTATTTAATAAAGTACCGTCCATATCTGTGACAACCATTTTAACGTCTTTCATATTTACTTATTTTAGAGGCTTAATTTATAGTTTAAATATATAGAAATAAAAAATCCGATTCAAATTAATGAACCGGATTTTTATAAGCGAAATGATGTTATTAATTTGGCTAAAAGCCTTACTTAACTTTGTTAATTATAGCTTCAAAAGCTTGTGGGTGATTCATTGCTAAATCAGCAAGAACTTTACGGTTCAAGTCGATATTGTTAGCTTTTAATCCTCCCATAAATTTTGAATAGCTCATTCCATGTTGTCTTGAACCTGCATTAATACGCATAATCCATAATGAACGGAATGTTCTCTTTTTTACTCTACGGTCTCTATACGAGTATTGCATCGCTTTGTCAACCGCATTTTTTGCTACTGTCCAAACGTTTTTACGTCTTCCGAAGTAACCTTTTGCTTGCTTAAGAACCTTTTTTCTTCTGGCTCTTTTTGCTACTGAATTTACTGATCTTGGCATTTCTTTTAATTTTGTTTTGTAGTAGGCGGTCTATTTATGACACTTGCTAAATTGTTTTGCCTAACTCCAGGGTTTATAATTTATTGTAACCGGTTAAAAAATATTACTTTAAACGTAACATTATTTTAACATTCTTCTCGTCAGCCTTATGTACTACTGTATCATGAGTTAACGCAAGCTTACGCTTTTTAGATTTTTTTGTCAAGATATGACTCTTAAAAGCATGCTTTCTTTTAATTTTACCAGTGCCAGTTAGTTTGAAACGTTTCTTAGCACTCGATTTAGTTTTCATTTTAGGCATTTTGTCCTCTTTTTTAATTTCGTTTCGCTTATTATTTTAATACACCCTATGCCAAAGGCATGGATATTTCTTCATTTTTAATATCAACTATTTAATATAATAGTGATATGTTATAGCCTAGACTATTTTTTCTTTGGTGAGATGAACATAATCATTCGCTTACCTTCAAGCTTAGGAAGTTGTTCTACCTTTCCATATTCTTCAAGATCTTGGGCTAATTTTAATAATAAAATTTGTCCTTGCTCTTTAAAAACAATAGATCGTCCTTTAAAGAAAACAAAGGCTTTTAACTTCGCTCCGTCTTTTAAAAATTTCTCAGCATGTTTCTTCTTGAACTCATAATCGTGGTCATCTGTTTGAGGACCAAAACGAATTTCTTTAACAACAACTTTAGTTGCTTTAGATTTTAACGTTTTTTCTCGTTTTTTCTGTTCGTAAAGGAATTTTTTATAATCCATAACTTTACAAACAGGAGGAGTCGCGTTTGGTGAAATCTCTACGAGATCTAAACCTTGTTCATCGGCAAACGATAATGCCTGTTTAACGGGGTAAACCCCTATTTCAACATTATCTCCGACTAATCTAACTTCCTCAGATCTGATCTTAGAATTTATACGGTGTTTATCTTCTTGAGATACACGTCTTGTAAAATTCTTTCTGTTTCTACGTATTGCTATGGCTTCTGTATTTAAATTAAACTTATATTACTTAAAAGTTTTTAGACTTTTATTAATGTTATCTTTTATTAATGTTGCAAAGGCTTCTACAGTAATTGTACCAAGGTCTTCACCTCCTCTTTGGCGTACTGTTATTGTATTATCCTTTTCTTCTTGCTCACCGACAATGATCATAAACGGAAACTTTTGTAACTCAGCTTCACGAATTTTCTTACCTACAGTTTCATTTCTGTTATCTGTGAGGGCGCGAATTTCGTCATTTTCTAGCACATTTAAAACTTTTTCAGCGTATTTTTCAAATTTCTCACTTATTGATATAATAACAACTTGCTCTGGCATCAGCCATAGTGGGAAATCTCCGCCTGTATGTTCTAATAAAATAGCGATGAAACGTTCCAGACTTCCAAAAGGAGCACGGTGAATCATAACCGGTCTGTGCATCTCGTTATCACTACCTTTATAAGTCAAGTCAAAACGCTCGGGTAAGTTGTAATCAACCTGTATAGTTCCTAATTGCCACTGTCTACCTAAAGCATCTTTCACCATAAAATCTAACTTAGGTCCGTAAAAAGCAGCTTCACCTGTTTCTACAACATAATTTAATTTTTTATCTATGGCAGCATTTAAAATTGCTTTTTCTGCTTTTTCCCAGTTTTCATCACTTCCAATATACTTGTCAGGATTCTCAGGATCCCTTAAAGAAACCTGAGCAGTAAAATCTTCAAATCCTAAAGATCCAAAAACATAAAGAACTAAATCTATAACAGCTTTAAATTCACTATCAAGTTGATCCGGAGTACAGAAAATATGAGCATCATCTTGTGTAAAACCTCTAACTCTCGTTAATCCATGTAATTCACCACTTTGTTCATATCTATAAACAGTACCAAATTCTGCATAACGTTTTGGTAATTCCTTATAAGAAAAAGGTTTTACGTTGTATATCTCACAGTGATGTGGGCAATTCATTGGTTTTAATAAAAATTCTTCCCCTTCAGAAGGAGTTGTAATAGGCTGAAAACTATCTGCGCCATATTTTGCATAATGCCCAGAAGTTTCATAGAGCTCTTTTTGCCCAATATGTGGTGTAACCACCATTTCGTAGCCAGCTTTCTTTTGTGCAGCTTTTAAAAAGTTTTCTAAACGCTCTCTTAAAGCCGCTCCTTTTGGTAACCATAATGGTAAACCTTGACCTACTTTTTTCGAAAAAGCAAAAAGCTCAAGTTCTTTACCTAATTTTCTATGATCTCTTTTCTTAGCTTCTTCCAAAAGATGAAGGTATTCAGTCAATTCTTTTTGTTTAGGAAACGAAACTCCATAAACTCTTGTCAATTGCTTGTTGTTTTCGTCACCTTTATAATAAGCACCAGCAACACTCAAAATCTTAACAGCTTTTATAATACCAGTATTAGGTATATGTCCACCACGACATAAATCAGTAAAAGTAGAATGATCACAGAAACTAATAGTTCCATCTTCTAAGTTTTCAATTAAGTCAACTTTATAATCATTCTTTCCTTTATAATAAGACAAAGCATCTGCTTTAGAGACATCACGCAATTTAAAATCGTGTTTACCTCTAGCGATTTCTATCATTTTAGTTTCAATAGTCTTAAAGTCCTTTTCAGAGATAGTTCCTTCACCTAAATCAACATCATAATAAAAACCATTATCAATAGCAGGACCAACCCATAGCTTCACACCAGGATAAAGTTCCTCTAAAGCCTGTGCTAAAACGTGAGCAGAAGAATGCCAAAATGCTTTTTTACCAGCATCATCTTTAAAAGTATATAAAGTAAGACTACCATCTGTCGTTAATGGAGTGGTGGTTTCAATAACGGTGTCATTGAATTTTGCTGAAATAACATTACGGGCAAATCCTGCACTAATGTCTACAGCCACTTCATAAGGAGTCACATCTTTTTCGAAAGACCTAACGGAACCATCTGGTAGAGTAATTTGTATCATTATATATAGTATAAATTTTAGCCCACAAAGATATACCTATATAAGGAATAGACAAAGTGAAGTTTCTATAAATATATAACAAGTTTTTTTTTGGCATTTCGCTTTTGCTTTCAAGGAGCAAAAGCGCCGCGTCATCCGCTATATCTTTTTAGAATAGGCGTTGATCATATAATAAGATCTCATCTATATATAGTAACATTACCTTTTATAAAGTTTTAGGATAAAAAAAGGATGCCGCTCCTACCGCTAATGCGGGGATA
>NZ_JABTEL010000024.1 GCF_013285155.1 Winogradskyella undariae
CTGTAGTCTCCGCGTATATATTAACCTTATTCCTCTCTTTTGTTCTTTCTAATTATATAGCTTAAATTTAGTGTTTTTATTAAAATGCTAACTTAAGCCGTATATAATTTATTGCTAGTTATAGCCTACTTACGAAAATCCTTGCGGATTTTCTATTCGGTTTTTATTTGCTAAATTAGGTGCTGAAACACGCAACAAATCATATACAAACACGTTAGCCACAAATTAACTCGACCGACTTGACTTCGAATCAAAATCACTTTTTTCAAGCTCGAAAAGTTCTTCGACTCTTTTATCAAGGAATTTGGAAATTTTAAGCGATAAAACTGTTGACGGAACATAACGACTTGACTCAATTGAAATTATTGTCTGACGAGATACACCAAGTAATTTAGCAAGTTCTTCTTGTGTTAGTCCTTTAGTTACTCTTATGGCTTTTACATTATTTTTCATACTTATAAATTCCAATATGAACAATATAATTAAACCTTATAATATATGTAATCCAAAAAGTAAATATAACTATTATAAAAAATAGCATCATACCTGCATCTTTTGGAGGATTTTTCATAAAACCAACACAAGTTAAACCTATAATTAAAAATAGAATTTGTAACAAAGCTGCAAACTGAAATAATTGTAATCGGACATTTTTTATCATTTCATCTTCAACTTTTTCTTTAGAAAATGATAAAGCAAACAAACCGAATAGAAAAGCGAAAAATCCAAGAATTGCTGAACTTACATTCAGGAATTTTGGATTTGACAACCCAATGAATTGCGAAAATTCTGTTATAAATCCTATTTGCATTATTATCCAGAGTAAAAAACCTATAGGAGCAATTATCAACCCTATTCTTTTGTAACGGTTTGGTAAAAGTTTGAACATAATATTATTTTTTGTAAAGTTTACTTTACGTAAAGGTAGCTTAACATTTTGTAATAAACAAGAATTATTATTTTGAATAAAAATCTGTGGCTAACACCATGTATAATTAATTGCTTTGGTAGTTGCCTATTTGAAAAATTCCTTTGGAATTTTCTCGCGTTCGTTTTTGTTTACTAAATTAGTTGCTTAAACACGCAACTAATCATACACAACAACGTTGGGCACAATTAAAACAGAATGAACAGACTTCTAATTTTACTTTTTTCAATATTCTTAATTGGTTGTTGCAATGAACCAAAATTGCTGAATAACGGACTGACTCAAAAAGCAACACAAATTACCGAATACACAATCAAAGTGGAAAATGATTCTCTGAATAATCAGATTCAAGACACGCTTGTAATTACCGAAAAGAAATACAACGAAAATGACCAAATAATTAGCAGACATCAGAGGAATTTATTTGCTGACGAAACAATGGACATTGAATTCATTTACAATAATCAAAAAAAGATAAAAAGAGAAATTGTGACACTTTCAAACGACAGTTCAAATTTTATTGTTGATTATTTCTACAAAGACACATTGCTTTTGAAAACAAAATCTGAATCCAAAAATGACATTTTTCAATTCAAACAAATTGGAGGTTACAAATATAATTCTGAAAACAAACTAAAAGAAAGTTCATTAAAGCAAATCTACATTGACGTTGAAACAAATGACACAATTACTAATACTCTTGAAATAAGTAAATATAACGACAGGGAATTTGTAACTGAATCCAAACTATCGGACTTTAGAAAACCTGAACGGAATCGAAATACTGAATATAAATACGATTGTGGTATTTTAATGGAGATTAAAGAATTCAATAGCAAAGACTCTCTGATTTCAACAACAGAATATAAATACGAATTTGACAAGTTTGAAAATTGGACAAAAAGAGAATCAATTGAGAATGACAAACTAAATTATATACGAACGAAGGAAATAGAATATAAATAACTGTGCCCAACACCGTATAAAAATAATTGCGGTTTAGTGCTTAATCAAAGGTCGTTGCGTGTTTGTGACGTCTGATTTTCCTTCGGAAAATCCTCGCATACAAACCCGCAACTATTCTTATACATAAACGTTGTACAACATTTACCCGATGTACTTTCCTGAAATAGGTTGACTAAAAATTCATCATTTATTGATAGTCACTTATGAAAACAAAAAAAGAACACTGGCTGAAAAAAAGCTACCAAAAAGCAACTTTAGAAACCAAACTTTTAGTCGTTGACCAAATTCAGAATGGTCAGATTTCTACAAATTTTGCTTCCAAAAAATATGATGTTCCTAGAACAACTATTTCTTATTGGATTAGAAAATACAGGTATGAGTAAAAACGATGAAATTAAAAAACTAAGGGAACGTATTGAAGAACTGGAGTTTGTAAAAGACTTTCAGCAAGATATTATAGCAGATATGGAACTTATTACAGGCGTTGATATGTCAAAAAACTCATTGCCCAAATCATTAGCAAAAGAGATAGAACTAAAGAAGAAAAACCGTTTAAAAGAAAATGGCTCTATCAATGTTTTGGGATTAGTAAACAAGCCTTCTACAAAAGACTCAAAACCCAACAAAAACAGCAAGTAGACCATCAAAGACTAATCAAAATGGTTATAGACTATCGTAAAAAAGTGAGCTCTGAAACTGGTGGAACCAAGCTATATCACAATCTTAAAACAGAGATGACATATCAAAACATAAACATCGGTAGAGATAAGTTCTATGACTTTTTAAGGTTAAATAATTTACTCATCAAAAAAAGGAAGAACTATGTCACTACAACCAACTCTAAACATTTTTTTAGAAAGTATAAAAACTTAGTAAAAGACCACGTTCCTAATCGACCAGAACAACTTTGGGTAAGCGACATTACGTATATTAAAACTGAGAATGGACATAATTATTTGGCAATCGTAACAGACGCTTATTCTAAACAAATTATGGGATATAAACTCACCAACCACATGAGAACATCTCTTTGTAAAGATGCACTCGCTATGGCTATTAAAAACAGGAAATATCCTAATAAAAAGCTCATTCATCATTCCGATAGAGGATTTCAATATTGCAACCCTAAATACACAGAATTTGCAGAAAATAACGGAATTATAATGAGTATGACGGAACAATATGACCCTTATGAAAATGCGATTGCTGAACGTATTAACCGAACTTTAAAATATGAATACGGATTAAAAAGAACTCTTAAAAATACCGATATTGCTCAACAAATTACTGAGCAAGCTGTAAATATTTATAATAATTTAAGGTCGCATTTTAGCCTAGATTTAAGAAAACCAGCTGAAGTACATTTAAATCCAAACATCAAATACAAGTCGTATCGAAAAAATAAGGTAAATTTACCTGAACTAGCGATTTAAAAACAGACCTAGTTCAAACTATTTTTTTGCCTTCTAAACGGCTTAAAAAAAATCTTTTGAACGTGGAAATAATAACAAAAAAAAGGTCAACCTATATCAGTATAATACAAGTATCAGAGAAGAGCAATCTAATGAAAAAAAGACAGTCAGAAATAATAAAGGAAATAGCACAAGAATTGGATTGCGGATTTGACTGTTATTACAATTCTAAAACTTACGAAATTGTTGCAATTCCGAATTTTTCACAATTTTCGGACGAGGATGAATTTAAAGAGGCTTTTAGTGACAGTTTAGAAAAAGTGGCAAAACATAAAACGGATTTTATAAAATTTGAGACATTAGAAACCTTTGAGTCGTTTAAAATTATGGAACTTTTTGTTGAGCAGTTATCTGACCAAAATCTAAAATCACAATTGGAAAATATTTTAGAAAATAAAAAGCCATTTCAGAATTTTAAGCATAAAATTGACCATTCTGAATATAGACAAAGGTGGTTTGAATTTAAGAAAAGTGAGTTGGAAAAAATAGTAGAAAATCAATTAGAGAGCAGAAAAGCCTGCGCACAGCAAAGTGCTAAGCCAAAAAACAAATAAAGCTATTAATTTTCACTAGCGTACTTCTGCTGCATCAAATATTAAGTCTGATTTTGCGATAGTAAAAGCCTATTTTCAGTAATTTATTACACATTGCAATTAATGTTGATTTTTATTCTTTCCTTTGGCTTCGATTAGCTCATAAAGATGTCTCCAAGCTTTAATGAATTTTCAAGCATCAACACAGCACCTAAATAATATATTTCTCAACTTAATTTAATTTTGATCTGTAGTCATATTTCAAGACAAGAAAGTTGTTACTAAACTTACCTGTGGTCGTTATAATGAGGTCTTATATGGAATATTCTTTTTAAATTTTCTCAGACTAAAGAGGACTACTGCCAACATTTGTTTTATTGACTAAAGTAAGTTTAATAAAATATTACCCTCGTTTTAACTTAGGTGTAAATATTACTCTCATTATGTTATGAACGAGTGAATAGAAGTAATTTAAGAAACTTATTAATCAAACTAGAAAAAAATAAAGTGCTTCACTTATATCATTAGCCAACCATATAATGAACATAGCAAATAGATTTAGCTCACAATGATCTTTTGATCAACATTCTTTAGGAAGTTTAAGGTCTTTATAAACCTCCTTCAATAATTCACCAGGATCCACATCAATGGCTAAAGCAATTAAATAAAGTTCTTCTGCTCGCAACTTAGTTGATTCATTTCCACTTAATTGACTCAATCGAGATTTGCTTATACCTGTTCTTCTCGCCACTTCAGCCTTATTTATGGATTTTTTAATTAAATATAATCCTAGATTAGTCATAACACATCTTTTGAATATTTAAATATAGAAAGTATATACTCTTGTGTAAAATAATTACACTTTTGTTTTGAATTTGGATTTATTTTAAATACATTAGTAATGATTTTCAATACTACTGTGTAATTAATAGATACTATTTTTTATTGTAAAGTGATGAAAAATCGCCTTAGATAACTAAAAAAAGAGAGAGAATTATGTATACTAAAATTCAAACTAAACAAAAACACATCATAGACAAACTAAAATCTCTTTTAGAAATTAGGTATGTATATAAATCAAAAGACGAAGGAGGAAAATATCTCAAACATTTATTAATCATAATACTGCAAGGAAATTGTTCTTCCTTAACCAAAGAATTATCAGCGATGGTTGCTAAAATATTTCAAGAAGAAACAGAATTCTTATACCGAATATTTTCTTTTGAATATGCCCATCACCAGTTAAAAGAAGAAAACTTATTTTTTGTTCATGGCTGCTCATGGGAAAAACAAATCTTCTATAATCCAAATTCAGAATTAGATAGTTTTCATGAGTATTATGCAACAGGAAAAACGTTAGATCAGATACAATCGATTTACGAAAAAGAACGTTGTAAAATGGCTGCGTTTATGGATGGTGTTAAGTTTTTTGTCGAAAAAAGTAATCTTCCTCAAGCGGCTTTTATGCTCCACCAATATATAGAATTGTGGTTTCGCTATACTGCCCTTATTTTAATGGGTAAAGAACGAAAAAGTCATAGTATCAAAGAGCTTCAAACATATCTAAAAATATTTTCAGCTGAACTTGGTAATCTTTTCAATACGGAAATAGAAGAAGAGAAACACCTTTTAAAATTATTGGATGATGCTTATATCACTACACGTTATGAAAACAATTACCATATTAACAATGAACAAATTCATAGAATAATAGAGAAAGCTACTAAAATTGAATTAATAGCCACGTTGTTATTTAAAAATAAGTTGGACGATTGTATAAAGCACGAATTAAATCCAAACGATGTTAGTATTCCGAAAAAAGAATCTTCTCAGCCAAATGATACAGAATTGTCTAAGTTTATTAATTCACTTTCTATAAATGACTTTTCAACCCTAAAACCCTACCCTCATAAAAAAGGGCTATATACTATCGATGTACTAACTGAAGGTTATTTGGACACATCCTTCATGATTTCAAATCTACTAAAGGTATGTATCACAGCTATGGATACAGACCACTGCTCTACACGATCCATTCCCAATCCAGAGCATAATATCAAAGAAGTTTTAGGATATATATTAGACATGATACCCCATAATGAAATGGAAGTTTTGGATGGCATTAAGGATATAGTTTTAAACCCGAAAAGGAACAGCTTATGAAAGAAAAAAAGAAATTAAAGGCAATAAAGAAGCACATTAAAAATTTCCCTGGAGTAAGTTTAGATCCACATGGCAATAGAACAAGAAAGACCATAAGTTTTGAGGTCTCTGACCATGAGGACATAACCAGCAGTATTTCTGCACTTTTAGAATTGTGCTATTATGCACTAGATGGCAATGGGGTTTTCGTATCTCCTAAACATAGCAATAAGACGCCAACAAATAGCGTAACTAAGGTACTAGAGATGGTTATTGATCTCTTGCCTCACGACCAAATGTTCTGTTTGGATAAGATCACTGAAATCCTTTCCGCACAGGAACTCAAAAAACCGAAACCTTAAATACGACGATATGAAACCAAAAAGAAAAGACCTTGAAAAGCTGATAAGATCAGCTAAATAAATTAATAACATTAGAACCTTCTAATGTACAAACGGGTAAGTTTAAAGTCTCTCTTTTTACAGTTCGACGGCTATCTCGATTTATTTATTACCATTGAATCGTTAATTAATGTCTGTATAATGGCCAGTCATGTCAATAACTCTAATGGAACTGAAGATGATGGATTGGATATTCGTAAGACCTTACAATTAGCCAATAAATTACTCCCTTTTGATGAAGGTGAGTTTTTAGATAATGTGAATGTTTTGTTGAAAGATAACAGATCAAATGACTAATATATTTTCAAAGAATACTAAATATCAATTCATTGAACAACCTTCAATACATTATAATAAACATATTTTAAGTTTTCTAAATTATTACCTTTTAATGGCTTTAACATTACCAAACTTGATTAGGTTCCTATCGTTCAATTTTATTTATTTAATTCATTAAACTGTAAGGATATGTACATCGATATTCAAAAATCTTCGAGTATCTCTTCTACCCGTAATTATACTTTTTAATAATTATTTAAAGTATCTTATAATGCACGCTTTTATTTGATGTCATAGAAAATAATTATGTGGCTCTTATACCAAATAATAAAATTAGCTCCGAATTATTATAATTTATAATGCAGACATAAACTTAAGTGTTAAATTTTGTTAAATCGAGACCAATTCGGTGACCAATAAAATCAGATCCTTTTGAAAGCATTATAAACACTGAAAAGTACAATTTATGGTCGTTGTCTCCGACTCCACTATTAAAAACCCCTTATGTCTAAAAAGACATAAGGGGTTTATTTTTTCAGACAAAAACCTATTCTTAAGCATCCACTTCTTTAGTTTCTTCAAAATTATTTACCCTTCAAAAAAATAAGAGTATCGCTTACCTTTTTTTTTCGAGTTTAAAACAATGATTAACTAAAGTTTCATCTCCTTTAATTGTTTAACAATTTCTACTCAATTGAATAACAACACAAAAAGTTTACTTCATTTTTCTACTGACATATATCATAGATTAAAATAAATTTATTTCGTAAATTTATATTCATAAATAAAAGCTAAGATCATGTTATCCATACTTTTACCAACAGACTTCTCTAAAAATTCTATAAATGCTATTAAGTATGCCTTAGAGTTTTTTAAGTATCAAAAAGTTGAATTTACTTTAATGCATGCTTATAGAAATGAGTTTTATGATCATGATGAATTGGTATCTCGTGAAGTCTTTGAAAATGTATTGAATAAGGTAAAAACCTCATCTCTAAACAACTTAGCTAAATTATTAAATGAGATTCAAAAAATTGCTCCAAATCCAAAGTATACCTACAGAAGCATTTCTGCTTATAGCACTCTTGTAGAAGAAGCAAATACCATAGCTAATGAACAAAATATAGATTTAATAGTCATGGGAACAAAAGGTAAATCTAACGCACGTAATATTGTATTTGGAAGTCAGACATTTCAGGTTTTAAAATATGTACAATGTCCGGTTTTAGCTATTCCTTCAGATTATACAAATACACAACCCAAGAAAATTTTATTTCCAACAAATTTTCTTATTCCGTATAAAAGACGTGAATTAAAATTGTTATCAATTTTAGCAAAATCATACCGAAGTAAAATTGATGTTATGTACATTAGCACAAGCAATAAGTTATCAATAAGACAAGAAGATAATAGAGATTTTATAAAAGACACATTATCACCAAATAAAGTGAATTTCAATATTAAAAACAGTAAAAAAGTTGCCGTTACGATTAGCAATCACATTGAACAAAATGATATTGATCTCATCACTATGATAAATACACAACATTCTTTTTTAGAAGATATGCTATTTCCTTCTACTATAGATAAGGTAAGTCTTGGTTTAAAAATTCCACTGTTAGCTTTTCAGAATACCGTTAGAAATTAATTTAAAATAAACACAAAATATAAAACAACAGAATTACAATGTCAAAAAATATTCTTTTACCAACAGATTTTTCAGATAATGCCTGGAGTGCTGCTGTATATGCAATGAAGCTATATAAGAATGAAGAATGTACATTTCATTTTTTACATTCTTCTAAAATGAAGGTCTCTGCAATGTCTAGTATGTCTAATAAGCTGATACGAGTAATGGCAGAAAATGCAGAGAGAGATTTAGCTGAATTAAAATCTTTGGCAGAAAAAAATAAGATTAATGAAAATCATTCTTTTAAAGTTATTTCAAATGCAAATGATTTAGAACACGCTATTGAAGTCATTATTCTAAAAGAAAAAATCGATCTCATTATTATTGGTACACGAGGAGCTGGTATGGCCAAAGAAATTATTTTTGGTAGTAACACAGTTAACATTATTAAACAGATTAAAAACTGTCCTGTTTTAGTTATTCCTAAAGATTATGAATTTGAAACTCTGGAGCAAATTGCTTTTCCTACGGATTTTAATCGTGCCTATGGAGATGAGTTATTACCATTAAAGCAGTTAACTAATCTTTATAATTCTAAAATTAGAATTATGCATATTAATAAAGAGGATAATATTTCTGAAACTCAAAAACAAAATTTAGCATTACTAAGTACATATTTAGATCATTACGATTACAATTTTCATTGGTTAACCGATTATGACACAAAAGAAAAAGTGATAACCGATTTTATTAAAGAACTAAAGATTAACATCTTGGTAATGATTAATTATAAACATAGTTTTATGGAAAACATTATTAAAGAACCCATTATAAAAAACATAGGTTTTCATCCTACAATTCCTTTTTTAGTGATTCCACGTTAAACTGATATAAATCATTTCTACCACAACAGTTAATTATTAATTTTGTTTATACAAAGGATTTAAAACATTATGAGACATCATATATTATTACCAACAGATTTTTCAGATAATTCATGGAGCGCCATACTTTATGCATTAAAATTATATGCAAATGAATCTTGTACATTTCACTTTTTACACTCTTGGTCTTTTACAAATAATACATCTAGGACATATATAACTTCAAGCTTTATAGATTTACAAAAAGAAGAAGCTAAAAATAACCTTGTTGAATTAAAAGAAAAAGCTAAAGCTGAAAGCACAAATTCTGAGCATACTTTTGAGACGATCTATAGTATAGAATCTTTATCAACTATAATTGAAGACACAATTAAAGAACGTAACATTAGTTTAGTAATTATGGCTACTAAAGGTGCTACTGGTGCTAAAGAATTTATCTTTGGTAGTAACACTGTTAATATCATAAACAAAATAAGACTTTGCCCTGTTTTAGTTGTACCTGATGCGTATAATTTTGTAAAACCAGAACAGATTGCATTTCCAACTGATTTTAATAGATTTTATGGAGATGAATTAATGCCTTTAATGGAATTAACCAAATTATATAATTCAAAAATAAAAGTTGTGCATATTAACACGAAAGAAACTTTAACAGAGAAACAAAATTATAATTTATCAATGTTAAAAGTATATCTTGAAGATTATCCAAGTAGCATTGATTGGGCTCCTAACTTTGGCTCTAAAGAACAAATTATAAAAGACTATGTTAAAGATCATAACATTAATATTTTAGCCATGGTAAATTACAAACATAGCTTTATTGAAAATGTTATGAATGAACCCGTGATTCAGAAAATAGGATTTCATCCGGTAATACCATTTCTAGTAATACCTGAATTGAAATCATAAAATTATATTATATACAACAATCTCTTAAATCGAAAAGACCTGTAAAACTTAATTTACAGGTCTTTTTATATTTTAAAATAGCAGATGCTTATTTAATCTCAACTAATTCAAGATCAAAAACTAATGCTTGTCCTGCTAAAGGGTGATTTCCATCAACGATAACGTGATCTTCGTTTACCTCAACAATTCTAAATTGGTGCTCGTTTCCTTGCTCATCTCTAGACGCTAAACCTAAACCAATTTCCGGCTTAATTTCAGCAGGTAATTGTGCTTTTTCAACTTTATGAAATAATTCTTTTCTTACATCACCATAAGCTTCTTCCATTGGGATGTCTACAGTTTTTTTATCACTCACTTTCATATCGATAACAGCTTTTTCAAAACCAGGAATCAACATGCCTTGTCCTAATGTAAATTCTAAAGGCTCACGCTCTAAAGAACTATCAAAAACTTGACCTGTTTTTAATTTTCCTGTATAATGTACTTTTACCGTATCATTTTCTTTTACTTGACTCATAAATTTCTTGTTTTCATTATAATGAATCGCAAAATTATTGTTTCTAATAGAGAATAAAGAATGATACGCGGGTTTTTCTCTTTAATTTAGAAAAACTTAACGTCAATTTATCATTTAGACTCGTAATTTACCTCAAGTAGATCGACTAATCATTACTCACATTAAAATCGTAAGAAATTAAGAAACATTTCGACTATCTTTATGTTCACTAATTTAAAAGAAAGAACTCATATATATGCTAACTTGGAAAGACATTATTAACTTTTCTGTAAAAGGAAATCCAACTCCAAACCGCCGTGTTGAAAAAACAGAAGCAGAATGGATGGCACAATTAACAAGAGAACAATACCGAATTACAAGACAAAAAGGAACAGAACGTGCACATAGCGGTGACCTTTGCACAGCTTATGATGAAGGTCAATACAATTGCATTTGCTGTAATACACCATTATTCGATTCGACTATAAAATTTAGCTCCGGTACAGGTTGGCCTAGCTTTACACAACCCATAAGAGAAAATGCTATTAAATACGAAAAAGACACCGCTTTTGGGATGGTACGTGTAGAGGTTATGTGTAATACCTGCGATTCGCATTTAGGACACGTTTTCCCTGATGGCCCAGAACCTAGTGGATTGCGTTATTGCGTAAATTCAGAATCAATGATTTTAGATACAGAGACTACCTAATGAGTACAAAGAATTTACAAATAGTGACTGTTGGCGGTGGCTGCTTTTGGTGTACAGAAGCCGTATTTGAAGAAGTAAGAGGTGTAGAACAAGTCCTTTCTGGTTATTCTGGAGGAACTGTTCCTGGAAGACCAACGTATAGAGAAATTTGCTCTGGTTTAACAGGCCATGCAGAAGTTGTTCAAATTACATTTGACGCTAATGTTATTAGTTATGAAGATATTTTAGTCATCTTTATGACCACTCACGATCCAACAACATTAAATAGACAAGGTGGTGATAGAGGAACACAATACCGTTCTGTAATTTATTATCATGATGACGCACAACAGAAAATTGCAGAAATAGTACTTAAAGAACTTGCACAATACTACCAAGATCCTATTGTAACAGAGTTATCTGCTGCTCCAACATTTTATGAAGCAGAACAGGAGCATCAAGATTTTTATAAGAATAATCCCGAGTATGGTTATTGTGGTTTTGTAATTGACCCTAAATTAGCGAAGCTTAGAAAATTACATTCCGATAAATTAAAAACAGCTTAATAGATCCTAATTTTAAATAGTATCGCTGTCTTATCTGTTTAAAAATTTTTAAATTTACTCCAGATACATAAGAAAATGAGCAGTACAAAAATAGGATTAGGCTTAGCAGCTTTAGGAAGACCAGATTATCTAAATATTAGACCAGATTCTAATATTGATAAATCTGTTGCAACCTTTAGAAATACAGCTTTTAAAGTTTTAGATGAAGCTTACCAACTTGGAATTAGAGATTTTGATGTTGCTCCTTCTTATGGTTTAGGTGAAGAGTTTTTACAAAATTGGAATGACTCTCGTGGTTATAAAGACGTCTGCTTATCTACAAAATTCGGTTATACTTATGTTGCTAATTGGGAAATTGGGTTTTCTGGCAAACATGAAATTAAAGAACATTCTATTGAAAAATTGAATGAACAATGGGAAGTCTCTAAAGCCCTACTACCTAATTTAAAAATCTATCAAATACATTCTGCAACACTAGATAGCGGTGTTTTAACCAACAACGCTGTACTCTCTAGATTAAATGAATTAAAACAAGAATATCAACTCGAAATCGGAATTTCTTCAAGTGGAACAGAACAAGTAAAAATTATAGAAGAAGCCCGAAAAATTGAGTTTAATGGAGAAGCTTTATTTAACAGCTACCAAGTAACGTTCAACATATTTGAACAATCTACTTTTCAGATTTTAAAAGAATTAATCAACGAAGGCAAAACTGTAATTATTAAAGAAGGATTAGCAAACGGTCGTATCTTTAAGTATGATAAATTTAAAGCCTATGATAAAGCTTATAATTATTTAGAAACACTTTCAAATAAATATAATACTGGTAATGATGCTATTGCACTTCGATTTATCATGGATTATTTAGAACCTAAAGTCGTATTGAGTGGCGCTTCAAATTCTATTCAATTAGAACAAAACTTAAAAGCTTCAAATTTTGTTCTAACCGAAGATGAAATCACAACATTAAAATCATTTGCAGTATCTAAAGATCATTACTGGAATGAGCGCAGCGATTTAGAATGGAATTAATCTTTATTTTTTAAAACTTTTAATTCCTTCTTTCAACCATGCATCATATTCTTCAATGTCTGGCGTATAAGCAACAGGTTCAATAAGTGTATCTTCATTATGATCCATTAACACATAATAAGGCTGTGTATTGGTTTTGTATTTTATAGTTTGAAACTCACTCCACATCTGTCCTTTATTTTTAAGCTTTTTACCAGGTCTTAATTTAGAATCGGGTGCTTCACCTTCCGGAAAATCAATTTGCTCATCAACATATAGAGAAATAAGTACAATATCGTTTTTAAGTCTCGCTAATACATTTGGATCTACCCAAACATTTTGTTCCATTTTACGACAATTAACACAAGCCCAACCTGTGAAATCTAACATTACAGGCTTTCCTACTTTTTTAGCATAAGCCAAACCTGTTTCGTAATCATTAAACGCTAAAATATCGTGTGGTGCTAATAAATGTGCGCCTTCTGGAATATCTGTAATACTTGCTACTGCTCCACCTTTTGAGTTTCCTACACCGTAAGGAGATTCGCTATAATCTAATGGAGGAGGAAATGCACTTATAATTTTTAAAGGCGCTCCCCAAAGTCCAGGGATCATATAAATGGTAAACGTCAAGGTTAGTAAACCAAATAATAATCTACCAACAGAGATATGTTTTAAAGGTGAATCGTGTGGTAATTGAATCTTCCCAAAAAGATAAAGAGATAACGTTCCAAAAACAGCAATCCAAATTGCAATAAATACTTCTCGCTCTAAGAAATGATATTGTAAAACTAAATCTGCTTGTGATAAGAATTTAAATGCAAGTGCTAATTCTAAAAATCCTAAAACAACTTTTACTGTATTTAACCAACCACCAGATTTTGGTAATGTATTTAACCAACCTGGGAATGCTGCAAATAAAGCAAATGGTAATGCTATTGCTGTAGAAAACCCCAACATACCAATTACTGGTGCAATACCTCCTTTAGATGCTGCTTCTACTAAAATAGTACCTACAATTGGTCCTGTACAAGAGAACGAAACAATCGCTAAAGCTAAAGCCATAAAAAAGATACCGACTAGCCCGCCTCTATCAGCTTGTCTGTCGGCTTTATTGGCCCAAGAATTAGGTAAAACAATCTCGAAAGCTCCTAAAAATGAGATAGCAAAAACAACTAATAATAAAAAGAATATCAAATTAAACCACACATTGGTTGCTAAAGCATTTAAAGCATCGGCTCCAAAGATGGCTGTAATTATAGTTCCTAATAAAACATAGATGATAATAATTGATAATCCGTAGATAATTGCATTTCGGATTCCTTTTGCTTTAGATTGACTTTGTTTAATAAAGAAACTTACCGTCATTGGAATCATAGGAAACACACAAGGCGTTAATAAAGCTACAAATCCTGAAAAGAAAGCGATGATAAAAATAGACCACAAACCTTCGCTTGATTCATCTTCTTCTGAATCTGCTGTATCTTTTACATCTGAAGTAGCTGCAACAGTATTGGTTAAATCGTATTCTAAATCTACATAAGTTGGAGCTAAACAACGCTCATCGTCGCAAGCCATAAAACCAACTTCTCCTGTAATTGATGTAATATCTTTATTAGTAAGCTTTACTTTTTGTCTAAACTCAGTCTTCTCTTTAAAGTATTTAATCTTCATTTCAAAGACCTTATCCATACTTTCTTTTCCGTCTTCTTCAATAGTAGTTCCTATAAACTCAACACCTTCTTTTGATGGATATTCAAAACTTGTTGGAATTGGCCCACCATCTGCAACATTTTGAGAATAGAGCTTCCAGCCTTTATCTACAGTTGCAGTAGAGACTAAGACAAATTCGGTAGCGTTTATTTTTTCAACAGAAGTACTCCATTTAACAGGTTCTAAAATTTTATTTTGTTCTTCACCTCCAAAACCCAATGATAATGGTGCTGATTCTGATTTAGCACCTTCTACCGCTTCAGCTTCATTAAGATTAAACTTAAGATCAACATAAGTTGGTGGTAAACATTTTTCGTCATCGCAAACCATGAATTCTACTTCACCTTCAACAAGTGACAATTCATTATTTAAAACTTTAATACGCTGTTTAAATACTGCTTTATCTCCAAAAAATTTAATTCTCATTTCAAAAACAGGATCATCAACAGTTACACCTTCATCTTCCGAAGTATCGCCAACCAACTCAAAGTTTTTAGTTCTTGTAAATGAAAACCCCGTAGGTATAGGACCGTTTTCTGGTACATTTTGAGAGTATAAATGCCAACCTGAATCGATTGTTGCTATGGCTATAAGATTATACTCTGTATCAGATATTTTTTCTGTTTTAGTTTCCCATTTTACAGGATCGAAAACCTGTGAAAATAAGTTGAATGAAAATGCCAATAGACAGAAGAAAAGTAATTTTTTAATATTCATGATGATGAGTTGATTTGCAAATGTAGCAGATGTATTTCTTCTTACATTTAAAAAAGGTCTAATTTATAAAAATCTTAAGAATATTTGAATAGAATTCATGGTATAAAAAAAAACGAACATTAAGTTCGTTTTTTTAATTATGATTATTGTTCAATTTCTATTTCATCGGAATGTCTCCATTTCGAAATTCCGCCTTCTAAATCGTATATTTTTTTAAATCCGGCTTTCTTCATCTTCTTAGCACATTTAGCACTACGCCTTCCTGACTTACAATAAAGTATTACAGGTTCATTTTTATCTAACTTTGTAATGTCTTCATCAAAAGTAGGAGACATAAAATCTATATTCTGCGCACTAAAAATATGATCTTCTTTATATTCCTTTGGCGTTCGTACATCTATTAATTGAACGTTTTCTAGTTCTAAAATAGATTTCATTTCCGCAGCTGTTATTAACTTTATATCATCATCAGATAATGTAGTATCTAAACAACTGGTACTAACACCTAGTGTCAAAAACAAACAACATATTATAAATACTTTATTCATCCTATTCGTATTATTCATTGTAAACAACCTCTCCTTTCCACTCCATAAATCCTCCTAAAAGATTATATGCATTTTCTATTTCTAATTGATTCATAATATTGCAAGCTTGTCCACTTCGATTACCAGATCTACAATACACATAATAATTTTTAGTTTTATCTAATTGATCTACTTCAGAAACGAAGCCTTGACCTTTATAAATATCAATATGTATTGCATTAGGAATCATTCCGTCGTTTACTTCATCTTGGGTTCTAACATCTAAAACAACAGCATTATCGTCTGCTTCTAATTGTTTTGTCCATTCTTCTTGTGATAAATTAGCCATCTTTTTCTTTATTAATTTTTAACGAAATTAACATTTCCTTGTGATATAGACGAAAAAAAACTAGAAGTGTTACAATCCAAACTCATTTTTAACATATTGAAGAACAACACAAAGTAACATATAAGCTTAATCTATTAATATACAAACAATTAATTTTACTTAGTTCATTTTTATCACATGCTTCTTTTCAGCTAAAAAAGCATCCTATTAATTTTAACAAAAAATTAAACTTATATGATAACAAAACACATACATTTGTATATACAATTGTTGTACATGAAAGAATTAAGTGAAATTATAAAAACGAAATTAGAGATCCCTCTATCACAAGCAACTGTCGTAAATATATTTCAGACAACTTCTTGGATGAAAGACGATTTATTAATAGAATTAAAACCTTTTGATTTATCCTTAGAACAGTTTAATGTGCTTCGGATTTTAAGAGGCCAAAACGGAAATGCTATAAACTTACAAGATATACAAGAACGTATGGTAAGTAAAATGAGTAACACTACAAGACTAGTTGACAAATTGATTAAAAAGAAATTTGTAAAACGTAGTATTTGTAAAATCAATAGAAGAAAAGTTGAAATAATAATTACTGACCTTGGCTTAGAAACTCTAAAAATGGTTGACCCAATTATAGATACAAAAGAAAAAAAAATCACAAAAAAATTAACTCAAGAAGAGTTAACACAATTGAATACCCTTTTAATAAAATTAAAAAATAAATAATTATGAAAAACAGAAACTCAAAAATTGCTACGCTATTAATCTTAGCATTATCATTTATGTCTTACACAACAATAAAAGACAAAACCGTAAAAGTTAAAGAAAGTTCAGTAGTATGGAAAGGCTACAAAGTAGGTGGTGAACATACAGGAACTGTTAATTTAACTAGTGCCTCATTAGCTTTTGATGGTAAAACTTTAACAGGAGGTAATTTTGTTATAGATATGACATCATTAGGTAGTACTGATCTAGAAGGTGAATATAAAGGGAAATTAGATAGTCATTTAAAATCTGATGATTTCTTTGGCGTAGAAGAATTTCCAACAGCATCTCTTGAAATCACTTCTGTATCTGGAAAAGATGGAGATTATATTGTAAAGGCTAACATTACAATTAAAGGAGAAACTGAAGCTATTTCTTTTCCTATGATTGTTAAAGGTGACACGGCTACTGCAAGTTTAAAAATTGACAGAACAAAACATAATATTACTTACCAATCACCTTCAATTTTAGAAACGTTAAAAGACAAGGCTATTTATGACGAATTTGATTTAAACGTAACACTTAAGTTTTAATACTTTTAATTTAAGTAAGACTCAACTTTTGGTTCCTGTTTTGGTTAAAATTTACTAAATCAGGAATCTTTTTTTCTTAAAGTGTTTGAAATCTGAAAATTGATTTCTATATTTGAATATATTATGAAAATAAATACAAATCATACTTGGTGGTGGAATTTCTCAAACTTACGTTCGTGAAATAATCCTTGTTATGTAACAAATTATATAAAAAAAGGCTTGTCATTCACGACAAGCCTTTTTTTATTTTAAACAAATACTGAAAATAAATTCAGCAAAAATGAAAACATTTAGTTTACACACACATTATAAAAAAATCTTAGCAGATACCATTACACCTGTTAGTATCTATCTTAAAATTAGAGATAAATTCCCCAACAGTATTCTTTTAGAAAGTAGTGATTATCATGCCAGTGACAATAATTTCTCATATATATGCTGTAATCCTATTGCATCTATAAAAGTTGAAGGTGATATTATTTCGCAAACCTATCCGGACGGAAGCACTAAAAGTAATATTGTTGAAACAGTTGGTGTTGTTGAAGAGATTCACAAATTTACACAACGTTTTAAGGTTGATTGTAAAGAAGAATTCAAATTTATAAATAATGGAATTTTTGGGTATACTGCTTATGATGCTGTAAAGTATTTTGAAGATATAACAATTTCTAAGAAAGATAATTCTGTTTCTATTCCTGAAATATATTACGCTGTTTATCAAAATATCATCGCCATAGATCATAAGAAAAATGAAGCTTATATTTTTGCGCATTGTTTTCATAACGAAAATAATATTGACGATATTCTACAGTTAATTCAAACCAGAAAATATGCTTCTTACAATTTTAAGCAAAAAGGAGATATTCAATCAAATTTAACTGATGCAGAATATAAAAAAAATGTAGAGCTCGCAAAAAAACATTGTGGTAGAGGTGATGTTTTTCAATTGGTACTCTCTAAACGATTTTCGCAAGAATTTATTGGAGACGAGTTTAATGTTTACAGGGCATTACGAAGTATTAACCCATCCCCTTACCTATTTTATTTCGATTACGGGAATTTCAAAATATTTGGAAGTTCACCAGAAGCACAATTAGTAGTCAGCGAAGGAAAAGCAGAAATCCACCCTATTGCAGGAACTTTTAAACGCAGTGGAAATGATCTTAAAGATGCACAATTAGCTGAAGAATTAACAAAAGACGATAAAGAAAACAGTGAGCATGTGATGTTAGTTGACTTAGCCCGAAACGACCTAAGTAGAAACGGCAGTAATGTTACTGTAGAAAATTATAGAGAAGTACAATTTTTCTCTCACGTCATACATTTGGTAAGTAAAGTTACAGGAACAATTCATAAAAACACAGATACCATGCAAGTGGTTGCAGATACCTTTCCTGCCGGAACTTTAAGTGGAGCACCAAAGCACAAAGCCATGCAACTGATAGAAAAATATGAAAAAACGAGCAGAGGTTATTACGGAGGCGCCATAGGTTTTATGGATTTTAATGGCAATTTTAATCATGCCATTATGATTAGAACATTTTTAAGTCAAGACCATAAATTATTTTGGCAAGCAGGAGCCGGAATAGTTGCCAAATCTGAAGCCGAAAGTGAATTGCAAGAAGTATATAATAAGCTTGGTGCTTTAACAAAAGCGATAGAACAGGCAGAAGAAATTTAAGATGAAAAAAATATTAGTCATAGACAATTACGACAGTTTTACTTATAATCTCGTTCATTATTTAGAAGATTTAGACTGTGAAGTCACCGTAAAACGAAACGATAAATTAACCATCGAAGAAGTCGATGCTTTTGATAAAATTGTATTATCACCAGGACCAGGTATCCCAGACGAAGCTGGTTTATTAAAGCTAATTATAGAAACCTACGCGCCTACTAAAAGTATTTTAGGTGTGTGCTTAGGACAACAAGCCATAGCTGAAGTTTTCGGAGGTTCATTAGAAAACTTAGAAAATGTTTATCATGGTGTCGCTACCAATATTACACTTTCGGTTACTGATGAAACTTTATTTAATGACTTAAACAAAACCTTCGAAGTTGGCAGATATCACTCATGGGTTGTTAATAGTAATTTACCTGACGTTTTAGAAGCGACTTCTTTTGACGAAAACGGACAAATAATGTCGCTAAGACATAAAGTTTATGATGTAAAAGGCGTACAATATCATCCTGAATCTGTATTAACACCAGATGGGAAAAAGATTCTTGAGAATTGGGTGAAGAATTAGTAAGCAAAAATTAAAATATAAATTGGGAAGAAAACAAAATTCAGCAAAAATTAATATCCCAAATTTCGACATAGTCGGAAACATCAAAATACAGAAATAATGTGCGAAAGAACGTAGATGCGAGGTGCAGCCTTAAGCACGGAGTTCTGAAAGCGAATGGTGCTTTAGCAATTTCCTAATTTTGATCGTGATTTTTGGTTCGTTTGCATCAAGGCAAATGAACTATCAAAGAAAAAAATGTAAATAAAAATATATTCCGTTTTACGGAACATTTATATGAAACAAATATTAAATAGACTAATCAACCAAGAAAACATCTCTAGTAAAGAAGCAAAAAACGTCTTGGTTAACATATCCGAAGGAAAATATAATCAAAGTCAAATTGCATCGTTCTTAACCGTTTATATGATGCGAAGTATTACCACCGATGAACTTCGTGGTTTTAGAGACGCACTTTTAGAATTATGTATTCCTGTAAATTTAGATAATTACGAGACCATTGATTTATGTGGAACTGGTGGTGATGGAAAAGATACTTTTAATATTTCAACCCTATCTTCTTTTGTAACTGCAGGAGCAGGAGTTCACGTTTCAAAACACGGAAATTACGGCGTATCATCAGCATGTGGTTCTTCAAATGTTATGGAATATCTAGGGATTAAATTCAGTAGTGATTCCGACTTTTTAAAACGAAGTATAGACGAAGCAGGAATCTGTATTTTACACGCCCCATTATTTCACCCAGCTATGAAAAATGTAGCACCAATTAGAAAAGAATTAGGTGTAAAAACATTCTTTAACATGTTAGGTCCAATGGTAAATCCGGCATTTCCAAAAAATCAAATGGTTGGTGTTTTTAATCTCGAATTATTAAGATTATACAGTTATTTATATCAAGAAACAGATAAAAACTATGCTATTGTCCATGCTTTAGATGGTTATGATGAAATTTCATTAACAGGAAAAACAAAAGTGATTTCTAATACATCTGAAGTTTTATTTGAACCTTCTTATCTAGGCCTTTCACAAATTCAACAATCGGAAATATTTGGAGGAAATAGCGTAAAAATGGCTGCTGAGATTTTTAAAAGCGTCATCAATAACGAAGGAACAGAAGCACAACACAAAGTTGTTTGTGCTAATGCAGGATTAGCCATTGCAACGGCGAAACAAATTTCTCATAAAGAAGGTTTTGAACTTGCAAAAGAATCTCTTGCTAGTGGAAAAGCAAAACAGAGTTTAGATAAATTAATTGAATTGAGTAAGCAGTAAGCAGTAAGCAGTAAGCAGTAAGCAGTAAGCAGTAAGCAGTAAGCAGTAAGCAGTAAGCAGTAAGC
>NZ_JABTEL010000025.1 GCF_013285155.1 Winogradskyella undariae
ATGATAATAATTACAGAAGTACTTTAGCAATAAATTAATAAGTTTTTACTTGTTTTTTACCACAGTACTTTGTTAGCCACTGTTTTTATTTGTTTTTCGTTTTCCTCAAGAATAATATAAGTCCAATTGTCGAAAAGACGATATTCGAAAATCTAATCCTAAATTCTACATTCGGTATATCGCTTCTTCCTTGTGAAATATTAATAAGATAATCATTATAACCTTTTTCAACTCCGATTATTCCAATCGTCAATATAATTAACATAGGAATTAATTGATATAAAAAACGAATTTTGATATTCCCGTTTTTTAAATACCTGTTATAGAGAAATATTAAAAGCCCAACAGATAAAAATCCGAATATTAAATAAGCTAAAATCAAATGTGAGACTTTATCTATTTCAAATTCCACATCTATCCAAGAAAAAAGACGAGTAAACAAATCGATGAATTTGGAAAATATCAAATAGCACAGTATTCCAACAATGGTAGTTAATATAGTTTTAGATTGTTCCATTAGGATTTTCAATTCTGAGTTTGTTTGTCATATTGTGGCTAACGGTTTTGTGTATGGTTAGTTGCGTGGTTCAGCAACTAATTTAGTAAACTTTTACGAACCCGTGAATATTCCGCAGGAATATTCGCAAGTCGGCTAGAACCAAGCAATTAATTATACACGGTGTTGCCAATAGTGTTTTATCATCTATTGTCTAATAATTTTTTTTCTTTCGTATGATTGATTATTAAATTGTAATTCAATTATATAAATTCCAGATTTGAAGCCTGACAAATTTATAGAGTCTGTATTTGTACTTGAATACAAAAGCTGTCCTAAGTTGTTAAATAGCTTAACTTTCTCAATTGAATTATTTGAATTTATCCATAAAAGATTTTTGGTTGGGTTTGGAAATAATGTTACTGTTTTAATACCATAGTCGTTAATACTTAAAGTTTCTACAATTTCCGTAGCAGCTGTATTGGTCGTTATTGGTGGGTTGAAGTCAAAGAAAATATCCGCTGTATTGTAAAAGATATCACCTATCGTAACATTATCCAATGGCTTGATTTTATAGGCAATATAACCATGCGAATTTATTTCATCACTTGTACTGTCTGGTAAATTGATAGCATCAAAAATAAAGCTTACATCGCTGCCATTTACGATTTCCACACGACCATTATGGCTTAGATTTTCCAGTTGCATGGTGGTCCAATCGAGTTTGGCATCCAATACGTTTTCCACACGAACATTGATGGCACTTGCAGTTCCTGTATTTTGAAAACGAATAAGGTAATGCAGGTATTTATCAGTATCTTCAATCAATATCTGTTCGTCTTCTAGGCAAGTAATATCATTTGGATCGTAAGAACCTATTACTGTTTGCTCTAGTGTAAATATATTGTCGTTGTCGGTCTCATCACCAGTAACTGGGTTTACCGTAGCAGTCGTTGCCAAAATGTCGTCTATGTTAGTGGTTGGTGGTTCATAAACATTAAAAATTAAAAAAATTGTCCGCGATTCGAATAGCTCCAGATTGGTGTAATTAAAAGTTAGTGTATTCGCTGTTTGCGAATTTACAGTTTGCGTTGCATACAGAAAATTTAATTTAGAATCATTAAACTGAAATGTCACGTTTCCACTTAATTCCGTAGTACCTTGATTGGTATAGGTCAATTCATATATGGTATCAAAACCTGGCCTTGGATCTTCTAATATTGGGTATACGCTGATACTTAAATCATTAAATGTGCCATTAGGTGTTATGCAGAAATCCACATTATCTGTATTTCCGAGACCTGAAAAATCAGAAATTTGAGAATTTGGTGAAATATTAAAATATGGCAACTGTTCTACATTGATAAGCTCAGTCGTAAAACTTCCTTCACTTGGGAATAACTGAAACACTCCGTTTGGTAATGTGAAAGTAGAGAATAGGTCTGAACCATTTGTAGTGGATACCAACATATGCTCTAAAGGTGTATCAAGAGAATCACAACCATCATCTTCTGTATCATAAGAGACACTACCATTAATTTGATTGGCAGGTAAACCGATATTTTTATACCAAGCGATTT
This sequence comes from Winogradskyella undariae, assembly GCF_013285155.1. Classification (GTDB taxonomy): domain Bacteria; phylum Bacteroidota; class Bacteroidia; order Flavobacteriales; family Flavobacteriaceae; genus Winogradskyella; species Winogradskyella undariae. The sequence continues at coordinate 2,077 of NZ_JABTEL010000025.1, forward strand.
TATCGTCAAGAAAAGCAGATGCTACCACATCCATTTGTCCATCTAGATCAACATCCAATAAATGAATCTCAGTTAAAAATCCAATGTCTTCAGCTATAAGTTGTTTGCTACCAAAATTGCCTAAGCCATCAATATTTTCATAATAAAAGATGTCGTCATATGCTGTATTCGATGATCCAGCCAATATATCGATATCATTATCGTTATCAACATCTACTCCATAAGCAATTGAGGTTGCCAATTCCATCGTTGAAGATACTGCATTGGGTGGTCCGAAATTTGCTTGACCATCCAAATTTTCGAACCATGATACTTTTACACTCCCATACCTATTGGTTACAATCAGGTCTAAATCGCTATCGCCATCGATATCTGCTGCGGAAACTGATTCTGCACCATCTACAGCTGTTGAAATAATCTGCTGACTACCAAATGTCCCTTGCCCATCTAAGTTTTCATACCAATCTATGGTATCGTTATCTTGAGATGAGGACAGTACATCCAAATCGCCATCACCATCCAAATCCCCCAAACTAACAGACGATTGGTTACTATCATCTGCATCCCAAGCAATTTCCTGCAGCGCACCAAAAGTACCTTGGCCATCTAAATTCTCATACCATACAATACGAGATACATAATCTGATGTAGCAACCAAAACATCAGCATCTGTATCACCATCTAAATCTGCTGCTGTGATATAAAAGGCACTATCCAAATTCACGTCAATGGTATATTCTATATCAAAATCACCTTGACCATTCATGTTTTTATGTAATAACACCTTACCATCAATACTAGAGACAGAAAGGACATCAGCATCACCATCATAATCAATATCGATGACAAAAACAGATTGTGGTGCATTACCAGCCATTGAAATGATTTGTTGATAATCAAAATTCCCCTCACCATCACTATTTTGGAACCATGATACCTTATCATCAACTGTCGAAGTAGCTACAATATCCACAATGCCATCACCATTAACATCAGCTGGATAGATTGAGGATGCGCCATGCGCACTATATGAAACCATGCGCTCCAAGCTAAAATCGCCCAAGCCATCTAGGTTTTTGTACCAAACGACCTTATCGTCATCTGAAATAGATGAGGAAAGCACATCGTTATTTCCGTCGCCATCAATATCAAAAGACACTACAGCTTGTGCTCCTATCGTATTGTTGGTAATGACTTGTTCAGCACCAAAATTGGCTAAGCCATCCGTATTTTCATACCAAGCAATTCTATTATTACCATTAGAAGCCGAAAGCACATCTATGTCGCCATCACCATCAAGGTCTGAAGCATAAACGCCTCTGGCACTATCAACATTTGAAGCAATAAGCTGTTGCGTGCCAAAATTTCCAAGACCATCTGCATTTTCATACCAAGCAATTCTATTACCGGAAGCCGATAACACATCCATATCACCATCTGAATCTAGATCTATTGCAAAAACCTCTCTAGCATCAGTTACGGTATCTGAGATTATTGTTTCTGCACCAAAAGCTCCTAGGCCATCAATGTTTTCGTACCAAGCTATAGTATCATCGGTGTTTGATGCTGAAAGTATATCCATATCACCATCACCATCGATGTCTATAGAAAATACTGAATATGCACCATCGGCATTGGTAGTGACGATTATTTCGGAACCAAAATTACCTTCACCATCCAAATTTTCGTACCATGCAATTTTATCATCATTTCTGGAAGCAGACATAACATCCATATCACCATCGCCATCGACATCGCTCACATAAACCGATCTCGCATTATCTGCATTTGTGGTGATTATAATTTCTGAACTAAATTGTCCTTCACCATCCAAGTTTTTATACCAAGCAATCTTATCATCATTATAAGATGCAGACAGAATGTCCATATCACCATCGCCATCTAAATCTGCACTAAACACAGAAATCGCGCCATTGGCAATACTTGAAATCACTTGTAACCTACCAAACCTGCCTAAACCATCTAAATTTTCATACCAGGCAACTTTATCATCACCACTAGATGCCGATATAACATCCAAATCACCATCACCATCCAAGTCTGTTGCATGGATACCTGTGGGATTATCAGGAAAATACGTATTATCAATTATAACGTTTTCCTCAAATATAATTTGCCCAAAGCCAAATTGTAAATAAAAAATAAAAAAAGTTATTAAATAATGCTGTTTCATAATAATTTTAAGCTTTGTTGAAGTGATATAGTTCATAATATTTTTAAAATCTTAACAATTATTTTTTTGATATACTTTTTAGCTCGATTCAATCGACATCTAGTTTTTTGAAAAACCTTTGTTAAGTTCGAGCATTGTTGGCAATTCGTTATAAAACAGATTTTATAGCCCATATCTCGCAAATTAAACAGGATATAAGCTGAACTATGTCTAATGTATGTTTGCGTTAATTAATTCTATTTGAAATTTAGTAGCCTCAAAAGCTATTTGTATGCCTTTGAGATTTACATGTGCTTTATTTAATGTCTCATGTGCAGTATAATCTAAGGCTGCTTTCGTTTCAAGTTTTCTTGACACCTCCATTAGTTGAGATGGAGTAAATTTCATATTTAGAATGCCTTTTTTCATATGTATGCTAACGTTGTTATGTATGTTTAGCTACGAGATTTAAGGAACTAAGTTAGCAAATAAATCACAGATAGACCCGAGCGCAGCGAACTGGCGAAGCAATATTCCAAAGGAATGTGCGTAAGTAGGCTTAAAACAAGCCATAAATTATACACATTGTTGTGCAGCTTATTATTTTTGCGAAATCTATAAAATCTATCTTGACTTCTATTATCGTTTGTTCTATTGTTTCCCTCTAATCGTTACGTTACTTTTCCCATTTAGATTAAAGGTGCTGTTCAACTTTAACAAGATACTCTATTGGATTCACCAAAGCGCCAAATTGATTAAAAATAGCAACATCGGCAGCATCGCGACCAAAACCAAGAATAACATAACCTCCTGGAGAGCCTACTTGAGTGGCATCAAACGTGTACCACCGGTTACCAATATAAGCCTCAAACCAAGCGTGCATATCCATTGGTTCTAAGTTGTGTAAATAACCAACAACAATACGCGCTGGGATGCTTAAACTACGGCAAAGCGCAATACCTAAATGGGCCAAATCTCTACATACACCAAACTGTCTATCATTAACTTGAATGGCTGATAAGGGTTGATTATTACTGCCAGGCAGATACTCAATGTTTTGGCGTAACCAATTTGTAATTGCTGACACTTGGTTGTAGCCCATTAATTGGCCTTCGGTTATCGTTGCACTCATTTCATTAAAACGATCTGACTCACAGTATCTGCTTGGTAATAGATAACTTAGCACGGCATCTGGTAAATTCTGGATTTCAATAAATGGCGCACCAAAGCCTTGATCTATAAAATTAGAGGTTATAACCTCTGAAGACGTAGAAATTGAGAATATTCCAGGTTGGGCAATTAAGCGTTGACACAGATTGCCATAATTGTCCGTGAATTCGAAAACCGGTGTACTTGGTGTGATTTTATAGTCCTCTCTTTCTACCCATTGTTGGCTACCACTGCGTGGCCTTAACATGAGAATAAATGGGGTAGGCTCAAAAATCTCAAACTTTAGGTGGCAGCTTGTATGTAAACGCATATTTCAATTTTTTAAGACTCTAATTATATCCTAACGACTAGCTTAATTCTAAATAAGTTGGCTCGTCATCTGTTCACACAAATTTCGGTTATTTTATATTAGTAACACCTATAAATTGAAACTCTTAGTCATTATTTTTCAATTGATTAGGTGTCGTTTTTCGTTGTCTCGTCATTTTTAAATTTACCAACAAGACAAACGTTTAACTATTGTTGTTTGTTAGATGCTATTTTACTACGTTTTTGTGTAGTGGGTTTACTTCGTTTGTTGGCTGGGCTAGGGGGTTGTGTGTTAGAGCAACTCATTTAGTAAAGAAAAACAATCTTTAAAAAAAATCGAAGGTATTTTCCAAGAAAGTAACGACCAAAGCCATTAATTATACACGGTTTTGGCGGTTTGTTGTTTTTCTTCTCCTTTCAATTATTAAATGCTTTGCCCAAAAGTTAGCAGATTATTATCAGGGTCGAGCAAGGCAAATTCTTTTTGTCCCCAAGGTCTTGTTCCTAAATGTCCGTTTGGGTGAATTTCGATTTTATTTTCAATCATGGACTTATACAAACCTTCAATATTGTTGGTTCGTATATATACTTGTCCATAATTTTCTTTTGGGTCGAGGTCTTTAAATTCAAAAAAATGAATTTCTATTTTATCCTTTTGAACAATTAAATATCCTTCATAGTCAGCGACTTCTTGAAAACCTAATTGATTTATGTAATAATATCTTGTGGCAGATTTATTACGCATTGGTAGTTTTGGGTTTATTTCTGTAAGCATATATTGAATATTTACTTCGTAAGTAGGGAAGAACCTAACAATTAATTATATATGGTGTTAGGTGCAGTACCATTTAATTAGATTATTTTGTTCTTCATTAAACCACTCATTTCCATTTTTATAAATCGTTAACGAGGCGTGAATTGGTTCGTAGTCTGAAAAGTTAAACTGTTCGAAAATAATTTTCATTTCTTCCAAGTATTTAGATTTTAAATTTTCCAACTTATCAATCTCAGAAAAGTATTCATTCCAATAGTTCAAAAGAAAAGCCGACCAATCATAAATTAAGTTGTTTTTACTACTATTTTTTGCTTGCTCCATAACCAATTTACCCAATTGATATGGATTCATTTTTTTGTATTCAAAATTGCTGGTCAGTTCCGTTTTTTCAAAACTTCCAGCATCAAATTCATATTCTTCTGGAATATTTTCTAAATTCCATACAATATGTCTTTTGTTTTCATGGTGAAGTTCTGAATCTCTTATAAAATCAATACTATTTGTTAAAAGAGCATCTATTTCCCACATTCCCATATTTCTATTATTTAGTTTGTTTTTATCGCACCTAACGGTCTCGGCAATGAAAAGTTGCGTGTACATACGTACAAATTTTTCGGGTTAGCACAGACCCTAAATATATAAAAAGCCAATGAATTAAGCACTTTACAGCAATTTTTTATATACGTTTTAGTGTGTCGTGCTTTTTCCCAAGCTTTGATTCGGTAGATTTTATTTTCATATTTTATTTCCGTTTTTTAGTACATGTCCAAATGTAAATATGTCATTTTATTATGTATAAATATGACAATTATTCAGAATTATGACAAATTTTTATAGACTATTAGACAAATTTCGGGGCAAAAGTCCTTTTTTTCATTTTGGTATTTTATTTGTTTAAATAGAAATGAAGTCGTAGAGATTTCAATTTTGAAATAATGTTTAATTTAAATTTTTTAATTATGAGCAATTTAGCAACTGTTCCTAAAAATGGAAGTTTAGCGAACAGCAATTCAAATCAAAACTTCCCAACTTTATCAAATTGGTTAGATGACATTTTTAATAGAGACCTACCATCTGTATTTACTTCAAATTTCAATACTGGTATTACTTTACCAAAAGTAAATATAAAGGAAACTGCCGACGCTTTTATTGTAGAAATGGCTGTTCCGGGTTTAAAAAAATCAGATTTCCAACTTGACCTTGATAATCAAATATTATCGATTTCTACAGAAACAAAGGAAGAAAAAGAACACAAGGAAGAAAACTACACTCGTAGAGAGTTTGGTTACTCCTCGTTTAAAAGAACCTTTAATTTACCAGAAAGTGTAAACGATGAAAAGATTAATGCAAATTATGAAAATGGTATTTTAAGTATTCTTTTACCGAAAAAAGAAGAGGCAAAACAAAAGCCTACCAGAAGCATTAAGATTTCATAATTGTTTCACTAAATTTTAGAGTAATATACTAAGAAGGATGCTGATTTTTTCAGCATCCTTTTAATACTAAGTTTAATTCTTTAAAATTATAATGTTATGCCAAGAAAGTTTAAATCTGGGGAATGGGTAACAGTTAAAGGAAAACTTACTTCTCCAAAAATGCAAGTTATTAAATATGTTCCCCAAAAAAAATCAATATTTGGTTTGGTTGATAATGACACTTATTTGGAATGTGTTTGGTATAAAAATGGTGAACGAGATTCAAAAGTGTTCCACCAAAACAATTTGATTAAAATGATAGAAACTGGTAGATTATTCAAAACATTTAAAACAAACCCGAAATTAAGTTTGACTTAAAATATAAAGTCATGAAAAAGTATATTATATTATTTATGGTTGGCTTATTAAGTGTTAGTTGTAAAGGACAAGACAATGAAACTAAAAAAGTTGAAAAAGAAGATCATAAAACTGACATAGTTGAAGCGCCTAAAGGCTCTTGGAAAGTTGATAAAGAATTTGATGAAAACGGAAACTTAATTAGATATGACAGTATTTATTCTTGGTCTTCTAACGATAAGTTTGATAATCTCTCATTTTCTGATAAAGATAGTTTGATGCAATCTTTTAAATCAGGATTTTTCTCAAACTATTCAGAATTTGAAGATCAAGGATTTTCAGCTATTTTTTCTCAAGACTCGCTTTTCAGCAAACATTTCTTTAATGATGATTTTTTTGGAAGTAATTTTGGAAAGGACTTTATGGACATTGATAAATTAAGGCAACAAATGATTGGGAGACAGAGGGAATTTTTAGAAAAATATCAGTCCGAATTCATTAAACCTGAAGATGAAGACGAAAACTAAATTGTTTTCGTCTTTTTTTTCTTTTAGGGCGGTTTTTACTCGCTTTACGTGTTTGTGTATGGTTAGTTGCGTGGTTTGGCAACTAAGTTAGCAAACATTTACGAATCCGTGAAAATTCCGCAGGAATTTTCGCAAGTAGGCTAGAACAAAGCAAATTAATTATACACGGTGTTCTCTACAGTTTTTTTACGTATTCTTTAGCTTTTTCTAAAAGTTCCTGATTGTATTTGGCTCGTTTCAAAACATCTTTACTCGGAAAAGGTAAAAGGTCAATTATCTTATAACAATGTTTGAAAATTTCTTCGTAATCTCTATTCTTAGAGTTTAGTTTCTTTATAATTGTATCACAATAGCTGTTTGCTTTTTTTGAATTAGGTTTAATTTCTTCAAATTTTTTATGTGCTACAATTTTAAATAATTCTAAAATGTGCCATCTCAGTAGTACGTATTTATGAGAATTATGCTTCTTAATATTTACTAAATTGTTAAACCTATATAAAGTAAGAGCTGATGTATAGTAAAGGGCTTCTTGGTCGTTTTCTTTAAATAAATTATCCTTTTGTATTTTGAAAATCTGTGATACATATCTGGCAGAGTTAAAAGGTTGATTTAGAAACATTGCATTATACGCACGACAAATAAGTTTTATGTCAAAAATTCTTGATTGCTGGTAGTCTTTATTTTTATATTCATTCTCTCTTCTTTCAAAGTATAAATGATAATCTCTAGTTAAATCAGAATTCTTAATTTCAAAATACTTTTGAACTAATTTCGTCTTTTCTTTTAATGAATAAAAAGCTTCATTCGAAATACTCGTTTGACTATTTGTTGCAGAAATTATATCTGTAATATTATGCTCATTAGAAGATTCTATACACTTAACTACGACATTCGTATTATCATCTAAATGTGCATAATTCTCGAATAAAGTATTACTTGTTTGACATCCATTAATAATTTGATAATTTATTAAATCAATTTCTTTTGAGTTTGGTGTCAAAGTTAATTCTGGTGTCACTATTGTTATTCCATTATTTAAAACAGAGAATAATTTTCTTTTGTCTTGATTAAATAGTGTTTCACTAATTTTTTTATTGACAGGTGTTGAACCTAAAAAAGCTCTTATATTTTCCTCGAAAACTTCATTTTTAATATTTCCACTTTCGTCTCTTAATACTTTATCTACAAATTCTTTTGCATTTACTAAAGCTACGTATGATTGAGGTATATTTGGCATTGGTGGCATACCAAAAAATTCTATCAATTTTAATTTTGCTTCATTAGTTTCAGTAATAGAATTCCATAATTTGGTTAATTCACTTCTTCCAATTGGGACAACTACTACATTACTAAATAGTTCTGTTATTTCAATCTCGCGTTCAATTATTTCAAATGAAGCTTTTATTTCTCTTTCGTTATTATAAGTACCACTAGTACAGTAATAAACCTCGACTGAAGGTAATTTGTTTTTAACCTTTTTTAAATTATTCAATACAACATTAAAGACCTCAATCATTTCTTTATTAAGTTCTCCATTTGGCAATTTTGGGTCAAGAGAAAGAAAGTCTTTAATTCCTAAGTTAAAGTTTGCAATATCTTCCTTTGCAAACTTTTCTCCGCTTTTTACTTGTGTAATTATTAATTTGACTTCAAGATTTGTTTTATGAGTATCAAATGATTGTTCTGCATCTTCTTTAGTAGTTATTAGTTCTCCATCTATGACAAAACAAAGTCCATCAATTGAAGCATCATCTTCCTCGGTAGTAACAATATCAGGATTAAATCTCCCTAGGTAAGATTTAGAGACAATACAAAAATTACAAAATAACTCGAATAGTTTTGATTCAGATTCATCAAAGTCAAACTCTTTCTGTATTTCCTCAATATTCTTCTTTAATATTATATGCATATTGTTTTTTTTAAATTGTAGAGAACGTCTCTGTATATGGCTCGTAGCGTGCAAATTATGAAATTACTTTCGGATTAAGCACGAGCCAGATTTTTAAATTTTACTATTTATCTTTTTATTGGAAATCGTCAAATTTAAAAATTTGGCGACTTTCCAAATATGCCTTAACTTCGTTTAAGCAACTGATTAGCTATGAGCTATATACGTTGTTAGCCACAGGTTTTATCCGGTATATTCATTCACATCATCTTCAGGTATCCACTCTTTCATTTCAGGCAAAACTCTTTTTTGCATAAAGTCAAAAAAATCCGAATGTTCAGATTCGATAATATCCCAACCTTTCAAATTTGTTCCGAACGATGGATGAAAGACAATTACATTTTCAGTTACTTTTCCGTCCACAATTTCAAATCCAACAAAAGTGTCCATATCTTGTCTGCGTCCAAAAGTCAGAACTTCTCGATTTTGTTCGCACTCAATTTTAAATCTCTCGTTGATTGATGAATTCGGATTAATTTCCGTTTCAAAATTCCAAGGAATGAATTGAGTTAAATTCAGTTTAGCAAACCAATTAAAGCTATTCGGTATTTCGTGGTTCATTGTCAATCTTAACTTTTAAACTCCTAAATTATTTTTTCGGGCGTTTTGGTGGTTTTAAAGATGGTGTGTTTCCGGGCGTATCTTTGTTATCTCGCGCTCGTCTATCTGGTTTTCCGGTAGATTTCGCAATTCTCTTTGGTCCTGGTTTCAATCCCATATTTTTCGTTTTTAATTAATGTTTGTCGTAAAGCTATAATTTTTTTTCAACTTGTGGCTAACGGTTTTGTGTATGGTTAGTTGCGTGTTTAAGCAACTAATTTAGTAAACAAAAACGAACGCGAGAAAATTCCGAAGGAATTTTCCAAATAAGCACTTGCTAAAGCAATTAATTATACACGGTGTTACCACACGTTTTTTTCTTTTTGTACTGGTTCAAATGGCTTACAAGCACTTTCCATTGCTTTATATTCCAATTCCTCCATTGTTATTTTATTCGGTGAAATCAAGTTTTTAATTCTTGAAATCCAACCATTGTAAATTCCAGCCTTTTTTGAAATTAGAATCATTTCTTTTTTGGTCAGAACTATTTCCGTTCCATTTTGGGAATCAACTTTTATTAATGGAAATTCCGCTTGATTTTCTCCAGTCAAAGTCACTTGTTTTTTCAGAACTTTACTAATTGAAGTCATAAACTCTAAAATCTGATTTAATTCCGATAGAGATTTTATTTCGCTTGGCTTTATATCAAATTCGATTTGCTCTGGACTAAAGAAATATGATTTAATTAAAATTCCATTTAGGTCAATTGTCAGCGATTTAGATTCTAATTCGCCAGTTTCGTCATTCCACATTTTTTGAATAAAGTCAAAGTCAATTTTATTTGAATTTCTTTCTTTGTCGATTCCAAATTCCAACATGTATTCAGAGTTCAGATAATCAATCAGTTTTTTCCAATCAGATTCATTAACATCTTGGACATAAATGTCTCTTAATGCTCCATCGGATTCAAAAATCCATTTTGCTTTATTCCAATTTCTCTCGGTTTTCATCAAATGTGTGGTAACTCGTTATATCATAACTTTCATAAGTGATATCCCATAAATTTAGCAGGATATAACAAAAGTTTACTATCTTAAATAGTAGGAGTAACGAAGTTAATTCTATTTATTGATATAGCTATACGTAGTTATACGTATATCTCTCTAAATCATGTGCTAAGTTAAAACTTTGTATGCTATAAAACTTACGGTAAACCGTAATGCCTAAATTATAACAACCCAACCCTTCTATAACGCAAAACCACCAAGCTTTTACCTAGTGGTTTTTAAATCTCTATTTAGAGAATGCTATAACAGCACTCGCTTTTACTTGTGGAACTCATTTAGCAAATACAAACGGAATAGCAATTTTGCGTCTCGATAGCTATCGGGATTTGTAAGTAGGCTAGAAGTCGCTATTAATTTTATAAGGTGTTGGCGGTATGTGGCTTTCTCTTGTTCGCTATACGCTTTGTTTGGTTGTGTGTCTGCTTGTATAATTGGCGTTGTCAGTTAAATGATTGTCTATACTTTAAAGGCGACATTTCGGTTTTCTTTTTGAAAAGTCGGTTGAACGATTGTGGTTGTTCAAAACCTAATTCATAGGCAATTTCACTTACGGATAAATTTGTTGTTAGAAGTTTTTCTTTTGCTTTTTCAATGAGTTTTTCGTGAATGTGTTGTTGGGTGCTTTGTCCTGTTAGCAAACGCAACATATCGCTTAAATAATTTGCGGAATAATTGAGTTGATTAGCTACATATTCCACTGTTGGTAATCCGCTATTTAAAGTTTCTGTGTTACTAAAATAATCGTTCAAAAGTGCTTCTGTTTTTGAAAGCAAATCATTGTTTACAGCTTTTCGGGTAATGAATTGACGTTCGTAAAAACGATTGCAATAGTTTAATAGCAAATCAATTTGCGACAGCATAATGTCTTGTGTGTGTTTGTCGATATGCTGGTATTCTTTTTCTGTTTTTTGAAATATCTCAACAACATTTTGCGCTTCCTGCTCAGAAAGGTGCAACGCTTCATTTAGTGAATAAGAGAAATAGCCATAATTTTTGATTGTACTTTGCAATGGATGTTTTTTTAAAAAATCAGGATGAAAAATTAATACATATCCTGTTCCAATGGATTCATAAGCATTAGTTGTATCTACTTCAACAGTTTGAACTTGTTTTGGTGCAATAAACGTCATTGTTCCCTTATCAAAGTCATAATAGTGTTGCCCATATTTTACTTTGGATTGGATATTATTCTTCAAAGAAATCGTATAAAAATCAGTAGAAAAATGTTGCCACACATCAGAATTTATAGCGTGTATTTCTGACACCAAAACTACACTTACCAATGGGTGCAAAGGCGGTGGAATGGATAGTAACCGATGAAATTTGGATAAAGAGTTAATTGTCTGCATATCTGTATAAAATTCCAAAAATGATTAAAACAACAATTTCTACGGTTAGCCAAAGTAATTGTTTTGAGAAAAAGCCGTCTAAAACAAACCCGAATAATCGGGCTATGATTATCCCCAAAGTTAGAAAAAACAATAATGCACAAACGGTTAATTTCCAACCACTCCATTGATTGTAAAAAATGAACAGAATACCCAAGCCCATTAGAAATCCCCATTTAACCCGCACTTCAATCATCTGATATGGGTTTTCGGGCAAAGGGATTTTGCTCATTAAGTTTGGTTTGTATGTTAGAACGCAACCTGAAACAAGCAATACGGTCCCAATTATTTTTAGAAATAGGTTCATTATTTCTGTGAAAGATATTCGTGAAAGAATGGGATTAAATTATCCAACGCTTCTGCTGTTGCTTCGGGCTTGTCGTATAAATCATAATGACTTGCACCACTTACGATATGCATTTTTTTCTCTTTGGAAACCGCTTTGTTATATAAATCAAACCCATCTCTGTATGAACCGAATGCACCGACCTTGTCGCCAACGATAACCAATAAGGGTTGAGTCAACAATACGTTGGCAAGATGAAAAGCGTCAAACTTTATTAAGTTCGCCATACTTGTAAAACGTAATTTATTGTTTGCAGATGGGTATTCGCCTCTTGATGTTCTGTAATAATCAATAGCCTCTAACATATCCATATCGTTTATGCTTGCCTGTTTTGCTTCTTTGGCAGAATTGGGTGTCCAATTTGTAATCATCGGCTCTGCTCCGTTAGCCTCTGCTGTTCGTTGCGAAGAAACAGCCTCTAATGTTTCTAAAAAGTTTATTTCTCTAAATGCTCTACCCGTATTAGTGCCTACCACTGTTGCAACCGCTTTTATTCGTTTTTCTGTCATTGCCGCATTGGCTGCATAGCCTCCACCTGCGCAAATACCTAATAAACCTATACGCTTTTCATTTATAAAGTTTAGTGTGGTAAGATAATCTACAGCATAGCGTATATCCTCTACACGGGTAGTTGGGTCTTCTAAATATCTTGGCTCACCACCACTTTCTCCTTGAAATGAAGCATCATAAGCCAAAGCAATAAACCCTTTTTTAGCAAGCTTTTGGGCATATAAACCAGCGGTTTGTTCTTTCACACTACTCCCAGGATGCACACAAACAATAGCGGGATAATTTTGTGATTCGTTAAAATTGTCTGGCAAATGAAGATTGGCTACTGTGTCCCAATTTCTGTTTTTGAATTTTACTTTTTGCATTGTTTTATTTTTTAAGTTTTACAATGCAAAACTCGTCCTTCTTTAAAAAGTAAATGTTTCCAAATCAAGGTTGATTGTAACCGAATCGGGGTTGAAATATGGGGTTGTGTGTTTCGCTTCTTTTGGTTGGGGTTTGCCATTAACGCCAACGGTCTTGTATAAGAATAGAAGTGGATTATAACACGCTTGCTTTCCAGATGACCATATATTAAATTAAACACAATAGTGGATCAAGTTTGCAACCGAACCGCTATTGTGTTTATACATTAATGGGCATTCATTTTTTAACTGTTGAATACCTTAATCAAATACTATTTTACTACTGTAGCTTCTAATTCTACTTTTAAAGTTTCAAAAAGACTTTTTACTTCTAGTACAGTACTTGCTTGTTTTATGTTATGCTCAGTTATCCAATTTTGGAAAACATCAAAGCAAGTAAATAGCTCTTCAAATGAAGTTGTATAAATGTTTAATCTCACAATATTTTCACATTCATATCCAGCTTCCTTTATAACGCTTTCCAAATTTTCTATAGCTTGAATTAATTGGACTTTCATATTGGAAGTGCTTGATTTTCCATCATCATCTATAGCTGTTTGCCCAGAAATATAGAGCGTGCCTTCTGGCTTTGTAACTTCAACTGCTTGTACATAACTTCTTTCATTTTGCCATTCCCATGGGTTAATTATTCTCTTTTCCATTTGTTCTTCTTTTTTATTTTGTGCTAATGTTGACACCGTAGTTCATACTATAATTGCTAATAATTTATTTCTCATAATTGCAATTTTGTTTTTACACTACAAATATTTGAATAATAGCATTAATCGAGTGTGACATACATCACAATTATAAAGAAGCTTAAATATTAAGAGGAAAGTCGACTAAGTGTCTCGCGCGAAACACCTAAATAAGACGCTAAAAGCGTTTTGGGAACTCGTTGAAATAATAAAGGATATTGTTTAAGAAGTTGTTCATACCTTTCTTTAGCATTTGATGTTAAAAAAGATAAAATTCTATTTTGTGAAGCACTATGTCCAGAGTTAGATTTTTCTAGAAAGAATTGTTTCATTTTGGGTAATTCAGCCGATAGTTTTTGATAATTTTTAAAACTTAAGGAATATACTGTAGTGTCTTCAATGCACTGCAAAGACATTTTAGCCTTGGTTTGTGAGAAATAAGCTGAAAAGTCACTTTCCCACCAATCTTCCATTGCAAATGATACAATATGTTGTTTTCCGTTTTTGTCATCGTAAACTAATTTTAAAAGTCCATTAACAACTAAATAACAATTCTTTACATTTTCTCCTTCTTGAATAATAAAATCATTTTTTTTATATTTTTCGAATGAGACATGTGATAGAATAAATGAGAACTCCTCATCTGTAAGCGGTATTAAATTTTCAATATGTTCTTTTAATTTTTCTTTCATTTAAATAACGAATACTAATTTGGATGCCACGAGTCTAAATGATGCCTCATGGTTTGGTGTATGGTTTACTTGGTCTGTGCGCTGCGCTCGGGTGTGGCGTGGTTTAGCAACTAAGTTAGTAAACATTTACGAACCCGTGAATATTCCGCAGGAATTTTTGTAAGTAGGGAAGAACCTAGCCATTAATTATACACGGTGTTAGCAAACGTATTTTATTGATACTTATTCATTAATCCAAAATCGAAAGGTGTCCATAAACAAGACTTTAATCCACTTTCCTTAAATCCGATATTTACCCAACTGTTGCAAGTCTTAAAACAAGAATAACTTCCTTTTGATTTATAAAAATCATCTGTTGAAGTATAGCCTTTATTCTCAAGTCTAATTTTCATTCTGTTTTCGTTTGTCTCAAATGTATTTATCAGATAAGAATTCAACTTTTGTAATTCAGATTCTGTCACTTTTATTTCAATCCAATCCGTACGTTTATTTTGATATCGCGTAACGTGGATTAATGTAGAACTTTTTAAAAACATTGCTGTAATGGCGTTTTTAAACGTTAAATCTCCCCAAGTTGGCGTATTTATATAGAAGTTTTCATCACCCCAACCAAAAGACAAATATTTTTCATTTTCGTTTTGATGTATTCCATTCAATAATAGAGTGTCCATATTTTTTTTTGGAATTACAATATCTAAATGAACTCCGTTTGTTGTTAAGTAAACCACTTTATTAAATTTCTCATCACTTACTTTTCGGTCAACTGTTATTGCAGTTAGAATTAAAGCAACCATACTATAAGCGGTAGGGATGATTAAGAAATATATAAACCATTTTAATGCTTTTTTAAATATTCTCATAGCGTTTGGCTCATATGTTTACTAACGTTTTTGTTTTGCTGGGGCTATTCGCTGCGTTTGGATGTTGTGTGTTTGTGCTACTCATTTAGTAAACAAAAACGAACGCGATAAAATTCTACAGAAATTTTAGCAAGTAGGGAAGAACAAAGCCATTACTTATGCATCTTGTTGTGTGTTAGTTTCCTATCTGCTGATTTCTTTAGCCCAATCTCCTCTGTAAATTATTTTTTGGTCATGAATTTTAAAGGTGAATTTGCCATACCTAACAGCTATTCCGGCAGAGGCATTTACAACCCAACAATTATCTGGAATGGTAAATAAATTTTCAGAAGTAATTATGTTTTTATCGCTTTGATCATTAACAGAAACAGATTGTTGTGGACCGACATCCCATCCAAGATGTGTGTTATAGCTGACTATTAAATCACCAATGAATTTAAAATTTTCATTGGTTTCTATTGTTGTTTTAATGCTTCCCGTTTTTGCGTCGTTTAAATCTTTTTCAGGTGTGACTTCTATTGTTAATTTTGGTAAATCTATAGCTGTTTTAGAAGCCAGGATTATAATAGATTCGTTTTTGATTACATTATTTTCACTATCATAAAACTCGAAAGCAAGTTCCATTGCTTCTATGCCAATTGGGTTAATGGTTAATTGGTCTGCAAAATAACCTTCTTTCGTTATGTTTTTAGAATAGATAACTTCATCACGGTTTTTTACAACGACTTTTTTAATCGTTGCATCATTATAAAGCTCTATAGGTATCGTTGTATTGGTGTGTACTGTTTTGTTTTTAGGACTTATAATAAGCCCTTTCATATAATCTCGCATTGCAAACCAAACTGGACGAGGTGAACCATATTTATCGTTTACATCTTTGTACCCCCAGAAACCAAACCATTCTTCGGGTTGCTCTTTATTATGTATGTTTTTTTCTCCACCTTTCCACCAACCATCTGCATAATAAAATGGGCACATTCCTACAGCTCCAGCATCTATAAGATCTCGGTAATTAGAGACTAGTCCTTCACTTTGTTCTTTTAAGGTTCGTGAGCCAAAACTACCAAAGCCTCCTTTTGGAGAAACGGAATGTCCAAACTCAGTAATTATAAATGGTTTATCTAATCCGTTTAATTCATTTAAACCTTTAATATAATCTCTAAATCCCATTGTTGCTGTTTGGCCTTCATTGTAACCGTAACAATTGTAAGCGTATACATCATACATACTTTCATCCATCCAATCGCTAATCATAGCATTTGCAGAAAGTGTTACAGGTATATTTGGATGACTCTCATGAATCATATCTATCATCATTTTCATCAAGTCTTTAAATGCCTTGGCAGAAACGTTATGAATGTGATCTGTTTGCGGTTCATTGATCACTAGATACGTAATTATGCAATCATAGTTTGGTGCGTATTTCAATATGTTTTCGAGCTGTGTCTTGCAATGCTTTATAAATTTAGGGTCTCCATAATCTTCTTCTGGATTAACTTCTAAACCCATAATTAATTTTAAACCCGATTCTTGTACCAATTTTAATTGTGCTTCAGAAAATTGACTCCAAGTTCTTATGGTATTATAACCTCCTTTTTTAATGTTCTCGAGATCATATTTCATTAAGTCCAAGTGCTCTTTTTTTTCATCTTCATAAGGATGCTGTCCTGGACGTGCACCTATTTCGTAACCGATGGCTTTAATAAAAAACTTTTCTCCATTAAGGTAGTACCAATTGTCTTTGAGTTCAATTGTTGTTGCTGTTGTTTCTGTTATTGCTGTTGTTTTTTCTGTTGTTACTGTTGTTTCCGATTGAGAACATCCGCAAATCAGCAGAGCAAGACTTGCCATGACTATTAATGCTAAATTTTGTTTCATTTACTTCTTCTTTTGATTGCACACAAGGTTAGGTGTAAGATTTACTTTGTTTGTTTGTTTGTTTGCTGCGCTAGGGTGTTACTTGTTTTAAGCACTAAAGTTAGCAAATAAATCACAGATAGAACGTCTGCAGGGACTTTAATAAATAGGCTAGAACTAAGCAATAAATTATACGCGGGGGCGAGGATTTATGCAAGTAGGGAAGAAGCTAGCCATAAATTAATAAGTTTTTACTTGGTTTTTACCACAGTACTTTGTTGCCACCAGTTATTTATATTTTGAAATTAATTACATCTTTGTATTCTTTCGATGAATATGAGTTTTCTGTGTTTTTAAATTCAGCTATTTTAACTTTAAAAAAAGCGGTCTTTGGTATTAGACTTTTTTTAAATCGAAAATATGTATACCCATCTTGAACTATAGGTTTAATAAAAGGTATAGGTTTAAAATTGATATTATCAATACTAAATTGTAACCCAACTGTCCAGTCTTTATTTGGATTATTTTTAAATACAAAATAGTAATAATCTTTATCAGATTTCAATTTTGGTATATCTGAAAAACCTGAAAAAAACCAAATTGGTTTAATAAATTTTGAATTATTAAATTCTTCTAATGACAAAGGTTTTTTAAGTAATTGCCATTCACTATTTTCAGGATAATGAGTAATAATAGAATGTTCGGGTTTAATATCAAAATAAAATTCAGATTGTGATTCCTCATTTGAAGTTCCCCAAGTCGTGTCAACTAACATCCACTTATTATTTATTTTTATGGCGTTCCAAGCGTGTCTATGAACGTCATCAGATGCCAATTCAACATAATGATTTCTTTCGTCACGAATGTGTCCAGATATAACTACTGTTTCAATATCCATCCAGTCTAAAAACCATTGATATAATTTTGCATATCCAGCGCAAACTCCTTTTCTTGTGTTGTATACAACAGACTCTTCTTGACTTTTCCAAAATATTTCATTATCTATAGTTCCATCTACAATTTTCTGATATGTTCCTTTATCATATTCAATATTTGAACCAATCCAATAGTAAAAAAATCTTGCAAGTTGCTCTTTGTCTTTGATATTTTCTTCTGCATAAGTTGTCAAATCCCACATATCAAGATTCAATTCACTCGTTTTTTCAACCAATTCTTTTATTTTTTCTGTTTGAGAGAAAACTGAATTAGCGAAAAACACAATGAAAAATGTAAAGCAGAAAGTTCGTTTCATAATTGGTGGCAACGTTGTTGCGTATGCTTTAGCGATTAAGTTAATAAACATTTACGAACCTGTGAATATTCCGCAGGAATTTTCGCAAGTAGGGAAGAACCTAGCCATTAATTATACACGGCTTAAGTTAGCATTTTAATAAAAACACTAAATTTAAGACCTATAAAAAGAAAGCACAAAAGA
>NZ_JABTEL010000026.1 GCF_013285155.1 Winogradskyella undariae
GGAAGAGTAGGTCGCCGCCTTTTTAAGAACCCTTACTAGTTAGCTAGTAAGGGTTTTTTGTGTTTTAGAACTTTTGACTCTTTGATTACTTAAAAAACTTTTACTATCTTCAATCCTTAGTTTATAATAATTATGTCTGTAAATATAGAATTAGAATTAGCCTGGAATTTTGTAAATAATACCAATAGAAATATATTTTTAACAGGTAAGGCTGGTACAGGTAAAACTACATTTTTACATAAATTAAAAAATGAAGGGCAAAAACGAATGGTTATTGTAGCACCGACTGGTGTAGCTGCAATAAATGCAAAAGGTGTAACTATTCATTCCTTTTTTCAAATGCCGTTTGGGCCTATCTTACCTGATGAAAATTTAAATAATTCAACTAGTTTCAAAAGAAAATTTAATAAAACAAAAATTGACATTATTAAGTCTCTTGATTTATTAGTTATTGATGAAATTAGTATGGTTAGGGCCGATTTACTAGATGGGATTGATAAAACGCTAAGACGTTATAAAGATCGTAATAAAGTTTTCGGAGGTGTTCAATTGTTAATGATTGGCGATTTGCAACAGCTTTCTCCTGTAATAAAAGATCATGAGTGGCAATTATTAAAACCGTTTTATAACAATGCTTTTTTCTTTAGTAGCATTGCTTATAAGAGTTCTGATCCGATTGCGATTGAGCTTAAGCATATTTATAGACAAGATAATCCTATTTTTATTGAAATATTAAATGAGATTAGAAATAATAATTTAACTCCAAAATCAGCAGAAGAACTAAATAAAAGATTTATTCCTGACTTTAAACCAGATGATAATGAAGGTTATATTTCTTTAACGACTCATAATAATAAAGCACGACAAGTTAATATAGAAAAGCTTGTTGAATTAAAAGGAAAAACTAAAACTTATAAAGCAACAGTAGAAGGTAATTTTCCAGAGCATTCTTATCCCAATAATGACTTATTGGAATTAAAAGTTGGAGCTCAAGTGATGTTTATTAAAAATGATAGTTCACCTGAAAAGCGCTATTTTAATGGTAAAATTGGTAGGGTTATTTTATTAGACAAAGATGAAGTTGTTGTGCATTGTCCGGATGATGATTTTAATATCAATACTAAATTAGAAACTTGGGAGAATATTAAATACACCGTTGATTCAGATACTAAAGCAATTTCTGAAGATAAAATAGGTAGTTTTACTCAAATACCATTACGTTTAGCTTGGTCTATAACGATACACAAGAGTCAAGGTTTAACTTTTGAAAAAGCAATAATTGATGCACAAGGTGCATTTGCTCATGGGCAGACTTACGTAGCTTTGAGTCGTTGTAAATCTTTAGAAGGATTGGTTTTAAAAAGTAAAATAGAATCTAATCAAATTATTAGTGATTATAATGTTATTACTTTTAATAAAAATGCAGAAGTTAATCAACCAGATGATTCAATTTTATTAGAATCGAAGTGTCAGTTTCAATTAGGTTTGATTGCTGATATGTTTAATTTCTTTAGTTTCTTATATCCTTCCAATCGTATATTAGATATCTATTATAAAAATAGGGGAAGTATAGAAGGAGTATTAGAAGCACCATTAATATCTATTAAAGACAATGCTACTAGTTTACTTAAAATTGCTAATTCTTTTAAATCTCAATTACAGCAATTAGACACATCAGATGATACTCCTGAAGATAATGAGTTAATTCAAGAACGCTTTAAAAAAGCTTTAAACTATTTTAAAGATCAGACTACTGCTACTATTGAAAAAGCTTTAAAAGAATTTAATTTCTCTACAGATAATAAAACACTAGAAAAAGATATCAATAAACAAATTGTTACTTTAGATGAATTATTAGCGACTAAATTATTATTGTTTGAAGGATTAAAAGCAGGGTTTGATACTCAACAATTTTTAAGTCTAAGAGCAAAATCTGTTTTCTTGGCAAAAGAAAAGCCTAAAGTAAAAAGAACGACTGTTATTGATGGTACAACTAATGTAGAGCTTTTTGAATTATTGAGAGAGTTAAGAAATCAGATTGCAAAGCGAGAAGATTTAGTACATTTTCAGATTTATACTCAAAAGTCACTTTATGCAATGTGTGAAACTTTACCAACTACTATTAAGGAGTTAAATGAAGTTCACGGTATGGGGAAGACTCGTGTTGCTAAATATGGTACGGAAATATTAAAAGTAATTACAAGTTACTGTGATGAAAATGATATTGAAGTTTCTAAAGATATTTCTCTGATAGAAAAATTGACACCAAAAATAAAAAAGGGAGATACCAAGAGAGTCTCATTAGACTTATTTAGAAAAGGAAAATCCATTGATCAAATTGCTTTAGAACGAGAACTTAATTCAAATACTATTTTTGGCCATTTAGCAAGTTTTACTTCTTCTGGTGAAGTTTTGATAACTGAATTAATGTCTAAAAAATATTATCAAGAATTAAAAAAAGTTATTCCAACTAAAAAATTTGATAATCTTTCAGATTTAAAACATCAACTTGACGATAAGTATTCTTATGCAGAAATTCGTTTAGTTTTAGATGATTTACGTTAAAATAAAAAGGCTTCAAAAATAAAATTTTTAAGCCTTTTTTCTGTTGTTAATATTTAGTTTATTCTTTAATTATACCTCTAGAAATAACAATTTTTTGAATTTCAGATGTACCTTCATAAATCTGAGTAATCTTTGCGTCACGCATTAATCGCTCTACGTGGTATTCTTTAACAAAACCATTTCCACCATGTATTTGTACAGCTTCAACAGTATGTTCCATAGCGACCTTACTTGCATAAAGTTTTGCCATCGCACTACTCATATCATAATTGTAACCTTGATCTTTATCCCAAGCAGCTCTCATTACTAACATTCTTGCGGCTTCAATTTCAGTATGCATATCTGCTAACTTAAAAGCGATGGCTTGATGATTACAAATTTCTGTTCCAAAGGCTTTTCGTTCTTTAGAGTATTTTAATGCCAATTCATATGCTCCAGCTGCAATACCTAAAGCTTGTGCTGCAATACCAATACGTCCTCCAGAAAGCGTTTTCATTGCAAATCTAAATCCAGAACCATCGTCACCAATTCTATTTTCTTTAGGAACTTTGACATCATTGAATTGAAGTGTATGTGTATCACTTCCTCTAATACCTAGTTTATCTTCTTTTGGTCCAATATCAAACCCTGGCATTCCTTTTTCTAAAATAAAAGCATTGATACCGTGAGATCCTTTGTGTTTATCAGTTTGTGCAATTACAATATATACATCTGCGCGGCCTCCACTTGTAATCCAATTTTTTGTACCATTAATTAAATAATGATCTCCTTTATCTATCGCGGTAGTACGTTGCGATGTTGCATCACTTCCTGCTTCAGGTTCGCTTAAACAAAAAGCACCTACAGATTGTCCTGAGGCTAATTTTGTTAAATATTTTTGTTTTTGTTCTTCATTTGCATAAGCTTCAAGTCCATAACAGACAAGTGAATTATTTACTGATACAATTACAGAAGCAGAAGCATCAATTTTAGATAATTCTTCCATAATTATGGCATAAGAAATAGCATCCATACCACTTCCTCCATATTTAGGATCTACCATAACACCCAAAAATCCGAGTTCACCCATCTTACGGACTAAACTATCAGGAAATGTTTGTGTATTATCACGTTCTATAACACCAGGTAATAACTCTGTTTGAGCAAAATCTCTTGCTGCATCACGAATCATTAAGTGTTCTTCTGTCAAACTAAAATTCATATTCTATATTTTGTTGTTGTTTTCTTAAATTTATCAAGTAAAGATAGTTTTTTATTGTGGTATTTTCAATAAGTAATACTATTTTTACGTATATGATAAATTCTACTTATAATATTATTGCAGTAATGTCTGGAACTTCATTAGATGGTATAGATCTTATTTATGCTACTTATGAAAAAGATAGTCTTTGGAATTTTAAAATTCATTATGCAGAAACTGTAAAATACTCTAAAGAGTGGAAAACTACTTTGAGTAATTTGGTTAATCAAAAACTGGATCAATTGAAAGTTATAGATTTTGATTATTCTGAATTTTTAGCCTCTACTATTTTAGATTTTATTAAGAAGTATAAAATTGAAGCTGTAGATTTTATCGCTTCTCATGGGCATACAGCTCTGCATCAACCAGAAAAATGTTTGACCTATCAAATAGGTAATATGCAGAGTTTAGCAGATATTCTGAGTCAAAAAGTAATCTGTGATTTTAGGGTTCAAGATGTTGAACTTGGAGGGCAAGGTGCACCTTTGGTTCCAATTGGGGATCGTTTACTATTTAACGAATATGATTATTGCATTAATTTAGGTGGTTTCGCTAATATTTCTTCAGATTTTAATAATGAAAGAATTGCGTTTGATATTTGCCCTGTTAATATTGTTTTGAATTACTATGTCTCTCAGATAGGTTTAGAATTTGATGATAATGGTCAATTAGCTTCAACAGGAAAAATAAATGAAAATTTATTATTAGAACTTAATGCACTTCACTTTTACAATGAAATACCTCCTAAATCTTTAGGTTTAGAATGGGTAGACTTGAATATTTTTCCACTAATAGATTCTTATAATCTTAAGCTTGAAGATATTTTATGTACTTACATAGAACATATCTCTATTCAAATTTCAACTGTTATAATTAAGAATACAACTAAAGTATTAGTAACAGGAGGTGGTGTTTATAATGGATTTTTAATTAACAGAATTAACCATTATTTAAATAATAAAGTTTTAATACCTAGTGATCAAATTGTAGAATTTAAAGAAGCTTTAATTTTTGGGTTATTAGGAGCTCTTAAAGAAAGAGATGAAGTTAATTGTTTAATGAGTGTTACAGGTGCTAGCCATGATCATTCTTCTGGAAAAATATTAATTCCTAAAAATTAAACTTATTTAACAATTACTTCGATTGTTTTTTATATTTGTTACCATATAATAAACAGATTGGAATTGATAAAAGAATTACTTCAAAAATACGAGAATAAGTCTCCTGAAATCGTATTTCATTGGAACGACCCTGAGACAGAAGCAGAAGGTTGGACTGTTATTAACTCTTTAAGAGGTGGAGCAGCAGGTGGTGGAACACGTATGCGTAAAGGTTTAGACCAAAATGAAGTGCTTTCATTAGCAAAAACTATGGAGGTTAAATTTACAGTTTCTGGTCCGGCAATAGGTGGAGCAAAATCTGGAATTAACTTTGACCCACTAGATCCAAGAAAGACAGGGGTTTTAGAGCGCTGGTATGCTGCCGTGTCACCATTACTTAAAAGTTATTATGGTACAGGTGGTGATTTAAATGTAGATGAAATTCACGAAGTTATTCCAATTACAGAGCAAAGTGGTGTTTGGCATCCGCAAGAAGGTGTTTTTGAAGGTCATTTTAAACCAACAATCGCAGATAAAATTAATAGAATCGGTCAATTAAGACATGGTGTTATTAAGGTTATTGAAAACTCTAAATACTCTCCAAGTGTTAGCGAAAAATATACTGTAGCAGATATGATTACTGGTTATGGTGTTGCAACAGCTGCTCAGCATTTTTATGATATTCAAGATGATTCTATAAAAGGAAAGCGTGTTGTTGTACAAGGTTTTGGAAACGTGGGTGCAGCAGCAGCATTTTATTTTGCTCAAATGGGAGCAAAAGTTGTTGGTATTATAGATAGAGATGGTGGTTTGTTGAATGAAGATGGATTCTCATTCAAAGAAATTACAGACTTATACTTAGCTAAAAACGGTAACACACTTATTGCAGATAACATTATTCCTTTTGAAGAAATTAATGATAAAATATGGTCTGTTAATGCTGAAGTTTTTGCACCATGTGCAGCTTCTAGGTTAGTAACACAAGATCAAATTGATCAAATGATTTCTTCAGGTTTAGAAGTTATAACATGTGGTGCTAATGTTCCTTTTGCAGATAAAGAAATTTTCTTTGGCTCTATTATGGAACATACAGATCAAAAAATTAGTCTTATACCAGATTTTATTTCTAATTGTGGTATGGCAAGAGTTTTTGCATATTTTATGGAACGTAAAGTGCAAATGACAGATGAAGACATATTTAATGATACTTCAAACATTATAAGAAAAGCTTTAAAGGAAGTTCATAATATTAACGCAACCAAAGTTGGCATAAGCGAAACCGCTTTTGAAATCGCTTTAAGACAATTAATATAATATTTTATGGAAACAGTTATAATTCTTGTATTCGTTTTTGGTTACTTAGCGATTACTTTAGAGCATAACATAAAGATCGATAAATTAATTCCTGCTTTGGTTATGATGGCTATAAGTTGGGCTTTAATTTCGTTGGGTATTAATAGTTTTACACAATGGTTTGATTCTGGTACACATACCTTAATGGATAATTTTGGATTGTTAGGACATGAAGAAAAGCTTCATTTAATGGAAGAAACTTTGCTTCACCATTTAGGTAAAACAGCAGAGATTTTAGTCTTTTTGTTGGGAGCAATGACTATTGTAGAAATCATCGATTATTTTGATGGCTTTTCAACTATAAAAAATGCAGTTAAATTTAATAGCAGAAAGAAGTTATTATGGATGTTTTCAATTTTAGCTTTTTCACTTTCAGCAATAATTGATAATCTTACAGCAACAATTGTTTTAATATCTATTCTTCAGAAAATTGTTAAAGAAAGAGATGTTAGAATCTGGTATGCCGGTTTAATTATAATCGCAGCAAACGCTGGTGGCGCATGGTCACCAATTGGAGATGTAACAACAACGATGTTGTGGATTGGTAATAAGGTGTCTTCAGGGAAACTGTTTATGTACTTATTTATTCCATCTTTATTATGTATGGTTGTTCCTACGTTTATAGCATCAATGTTAAAGCCTTTTAAAGGAACATTAGAATTGCATGAATCAGATAACAAAGTAAAGAATAAGTTTAGCTCTAGAATGTTGTTTTTAGGACTTGGAGCTATTGTTTTTGTCCCAGTATTTAAAGTAATAACACATTTACCACCTTATGTAGGAATGATGTTTTCACTTGGTGTTGTCGCTATTTTCGCAGAAATATATAGCCATTCTAAATTTTCTATTACTGAAGTTGTTTCAGAAGAACATTCAGCAGGTTCTAGTCATAGTCCTTTGCATTATTCATTATCTAAAATAGAATTGCCAAGTATTTTATTTTTCTTAGGAATTTTAATGGCCGTAGCTGCTTTAGAATCTTTAGGTATTCTATTTGGTTTTGCTAATTCTTTACAAGATACAATGCCAATGTTAGGAACTGAATTTCACCATGAAGGTGTATCGGATTTGGTTGTTTTATTACTAGGTGCTGGATCTGCCGTTATTGATAATGTACCTTTAGTTGCTGCAAGTTTAGGAATGTTTTCTGAACCTCTAGACAACGAATTATGGCATTTTATAGCTTATTCTGCAGGAACAGGTGGTAGTATGTTGATTATTGGTTCTGCCGCAGGTGTTGTTGCTATGGGGATGGAAAGAATTGATTTCTTTTGGTATTTTAAAAAAATTTCTTGGTTAGCATTAGTAGGTTTTATTGCTGGTGCTGCTGCTTTTATGGTAACAAGATCTATTTTTTAATTCCATTAGGGAATTGAGAATTTAAATATACTTAAGTGTAAAACTTAACGTTATAAAAACAAGAATTTAAAACTTAAATTTATTAGTATGATTTTACTAAGTGCTATTCAAGATGAAGTAGCTGTTTTAGCTGAAGGGGAACCTGTAGAAAAAACTTTATCAATTATCGAATTAATATCAACAGGTGGAACATCTGGAATCGTGATTATTCTGATTCTATTTGTACTTTTAATAGTGGCTACTTATATTTATTTCGAAAGACTTTTTGCTATTAAAGCAGCTTCTAAGGTGGATTCAAATTTTATGAATCAAATAAAAGATCATGTCAGTAATGGTAAAATTGATTCTGCTCAGATGTTATGTGCACAACAAAACTCACCAGTGTCTAGATTAATCGCCAAAGGAATTACAAGAATTGGGAAGCCTTTAGAAGATATTAATACCGCTATTGAAAACGCAGGTCGTCTTGAAGTTTATAATTTAGAGAAAAATGTAAGTGTTTTAGCTACAATATCAGGTGTTGCACCAATGATTGGTTTCTTAGGAACTGTTGTTGGTATGATTATTTCAATATTTGAATTAGCAAATGCAGGTGGAACTATTCAGATGGATGTTTTAGCTAGTGGATTATATACTGCAATGACAACGACTGTTGCAGGACTTATTGTCGGTATTGTTGCGTATGTAACTTATAATCATATTGTCGGAAGAACCAATAAAGTGGTGTACCAAATGGAAGCTAATTCTGTTGAGTTCTTAGATCACTTAAACGAACCTATCTAATTTATGAATATTAAAGGACGAAATAAAGTAACACCCGAATTCAATATGGCGTCTATGACCGATATTGTATTCTTGTTGTTAATATTTTTTATGATAGCGTCAACTTTAGTTACAACAAGTGCGATTGATATTGTTTTACCAAAAGCAAGTGGTAAAACAGAAAATAAAAAATCGACAGCTGTAAGTATCAAAAAAGATTTGACCTATTATATTGATCAAGAACGTGTCGGAGAAAGCGTTTTAGAGTCACAGTTGATATCTATAATGGCTAATCAAGAGGCTCCAACAATCGTATTGAGAGCAGAAAAATCTGTTCCAGTAGAGAATGTAGTTAAAGTAATGGACATTGCTAACCGAAATAAATTTAAAGTTATTTTGGCTGTTCAGCCTAATTAATAATTTATAAAACAGCATCTATTGGTTTTTTTAATCAAATGGATTTATACTCATAAAAGTGAAATATTTAGAGACTAATCATCAGCGTAATTCAGCAAAAATCACAGCCCTTATAGCTTTGATAGTTCTGTTATTGTTGTTTGTTGTTGGACCTCAGTATATGGATCCACCAGAAGAATATGGTGTTGCCGTTAATTTTGGAACAACAGATTTTGGTAGTGGTAATAAACCATTAAGCGAGCCTAAAAAAGCAGTAGAAGACAAGATTGTAGAAGAAAGCGCTGTTGAAGAATCAATACCAGAAGAAACACAAGTTACACCTAGCGAAGCCAGTACTAAGGCAGAAGAAGTAATGACTCAAGATAATGCTGAAGCTATTGCAATTAAAAAGCAAAAAGAAGCTGAAGCAAAAGCTAAGGCAGCAGAGGCTAAAGCCAAAGCAGAGGCAAAAGCTGTAGCAGAAAAAGTAGAACAAGAAAAACGTGAAGCTGAAGAGAAAAAACGTCAAGAAGAAGCTGAAAAGAAAAGGAAACTAGATAACCTTATTGGTGGTGTTAAAAATGCAGATGGAAATACTGATGGAGGAGAAGGACCAGACAGTAAAGGTGGTAATAAAGGACAATTAGACGGTGACCCTTATGCTACTAGTTATTTCGGTGGGTCAGGACCAGGTAAAGGTGGAATCGGTTACGGTTTAGGTGGTCGTGGAAAACCATCTAGACAAATTTTTGAACAGAATTGTAACGAATACGGACTCGTAGTTGTTAGAATAGAGGTTAACAGACAAGGTAAGGTTGTAAATGCAGAGCCTGGAATTAGAGGAACAACAAATACACATCCTTGTTTATTAGAACCCGCAAAAAAAATTGCGATGTCTCATAAATGGCCCGTAGATAACGATGCACCAGCAACTCAGGTTGGATTTGTAAGTATTAATTTTGATGTAGGTCAATAGCACATGAATTATCAAGATACGGTAAATTGGATGTTTAATCAGCTTCCAATGTATCAGAATAAAGGAAAATCTGCTTTTAAAACAGATATAACTAATACCATTAATTTAGCAACACATTTAAATCATCCTGAAAATGATTTTAAATCCATACATGTTGCAGGTACAAACGGAAAAGGATCAACAAGCCATATGTTAGCTTCCGTTTTACAAGAAGAGGGATATAAGGTTGGTTTATATACGTCACCTCATTTAAAAGATTTTAGAGAGCGTATCCGTATTAGCGGAGATGTAATTAGTGAAGATTTTGTTATTGAATTTATTCAAAAAAATCTTTCTTTTTTTGAAGAGAATCAATTGTCTTTTTTTGAAATGACTGTTGGTATGGCTTTTGATTATTTTGCAAAACAAAAAGTAGATATTGCTGTTATTGAAGTTGGCTTAGGTGGTCGTTTAGATTCTACAAACATTATTACTCCAGAACTGTCTGTCATTACTAATATTGGTTTAGATCATACTCAAATGTTAGGAGATACACTTCAACTTATAGCAGGAGAGAAAGCCGGAATTATTAAAAAGAATATTCCTGTCGTTATTGGGGAAACACAGCTTGAAACACAAGATGTGTTTAAGTTGAAAGCAGCGTCTACAGAATCTAAAATTTATTTTGCTGATCAACTTATAAATGAAGTTTTAGAAAGTGATTTAAAAGGAACTTATCAAAATCAAAATAAAAAAACAGTTTTACAATCTTTAAATATTTTGAAGGAGTTAGGGTATCTAATTTCAGACGAAGCTATCCAAACAGGTCTTTTAAATGTTACTGCTAATACAGGTTTACAAGGGCGATGGCAACAATTAGATGATAAACCTAAGATTATCTGTGATACGGCTCATAACAATGAAGGATTAACTTATGTAATGCAGCAATTACAAAAAGAATCTTTTGATAAGCTGCATATTGTCTTCGGAGTGGTTAATGATAAGGATTTAGAACGCATAATTCCTTTGCTTCCTAAAGTTGCAACCTATTATTTTTGCAAACCGAATGTACAAAGAGGACTTGATGCTGAAATTTTGAAAAAAACTTTTACAGCGAATGGATTAATTGGAAAGACATATAATAGTGTGGAATTAGCTTTAACTAGCGCAAAATCAAACGCTAAAAAGAATGATTTCATTTATGTAGGTGGGAGTACTTTTGTTGTTGCAGAAATAATTTAATTTTTTTTACAAAAATGTTTTGTAATGTTGAAAACTAGAGTATCTTTGCAGTCCTAATAAATAGGGCGACTAGCTCAGTTGGTTCAGAGCACTTGGTTTACACCCAAGGGGTCAGGGGTTCGAATCCCTTGTCGCCCA
>NZ_JABTEL010000027.1 GCF_013285155.1 Winogradskyella undariae
AAATTAATTATAATAATATAAAAGCCAGCGTACAACACCGTGTATAATTAATTGCTTTGTTCTTGCCTACTTGCGAAAATTCCTGCGGAATTTTCACGGGTTCGTAAATGTTTACTAACTTAGTTGCTTAACCACGCAACTAACCATACACAATCACGTTGTCTGTAATTTAACAAAACTATGAGTAAAGCTTTTCTGAAAATATTATTTTTTGTTGTTTCACTTCTGATTTTAGGATGTAAAGTTGATACAGAAAAGACAATAGTAGGTTCTAAATCGAATAACTGCGAAAGCCCATCTGATGCAATTGTAAAATTCAATACAGTAAAAGAAAGTGATGTTTCTGAAAGAATTTTGAAATATACTAAAAGTCAATCTATTGAATTTAGTAATTTAGAGGAAAAAGAAATTTCCGAATGGATTAATAATAATGTATTCAGCGAAAAAAGAGGTTATTCTGGTATTAAAGAATGGAATATTAATGATAATGACATTTGCTTTACACAAAAAACAAGAATTAAATCTACTTCAGATTCAACACAAGCTTCCGAAGTTGATATCAAAATATGCAATTCCATTTTGACTGAAGATGTTTCTGCTGGGAATTATTGGGAATTTGAATCAGAAAATTTTGAAATCAACTTAAGCTACTGCTTCGATTCAATAGAATTTATTAAACCAGTTGGGTATTATGAAATTGTCGATAACAATGGAAAATTGGAACGTTCATTAACAACAGACTTAAGAAAATATACCTCTTTAGTAAATATTAACTTGACCTTTCTCGATAAAAGAAGCAATACAGAATATAATAAATTGATATTATCTGATAATGGATTTTTATATACTGATTTTAGAAACTGGAAATAAAAAACTACAGACAACACCGTGTATAATTAATTGCTTGCTTCTAGCCTACTTACGAACATTCCTGCGGAATATTCTATCTGTGATTTATTTGCTAACTTAGTTCCTTAAATCACGCAACTAACCATACACAATCACGTTATGTGCAATTACCAAAAATGACGAAAACAAAACTAATATTGCTTTTTACTATTCTATTTTTTACTTCGTGTAAGGAAGTTGTTGAATATGAACAAAGTTTAAGTGACGAAGAACTTTATCCGAATTATGTAAAAGCAATTAAGAATGAAAGTACATTTCAAAATTTTCTTGTAATTAAAGTTAAAAATTTGAATAATGGAGAAATTCGAGAATATTGCACGAAAGGAAATTTTTTGAAAGGAGCATTGCATAGAGAATTGAATTTAGGATATTCAAAAGACGGAATTATCAAAGTTTATGAAACTGCAATCGAAAATAAAGAAAGGTATTTTGAATTTAAAAACGATAGTGCCATTTGGAATATAAGTGCATTTGACAAATATTCTATGAAAGAACTGTCTGAATTAGAGAATCAAATCGGAATTGACTCACTCATATACAGAATCGAAAACGGAAAAGATTGGGGAATTACAATCTCGAATGATAAACAAATGAAAATGGTTGCTCACTCTTTGTTTAATAAAGGAATTTTAACAGGAGAAAACAGTTGCTTTGGTGGAACGTTAACTTTAGATAAATCGGAATAAAAACAGCACATAACACCGTATATAATTTATTACTAGTTCTAGCCTACTTACGAAAATCCTCGCGTATTTTCTATTCGGGTTATATTTGCTAAATTAGATGCTTAAAACACGCAACAAATCATATACAACAACGTTATGTGTGATTAAAAAAAACAAACTATGAGAAAACTGATGTACATTCTGATATTATTGACTTTTGGTAATATTTATGCCCAATCCAATATAAAAGTCAACGGAAAAGCACCAAAAATAAATATAACTAATTGGATTGAGAATATTCCAAATGACAAAAATTTGAATGATAAGTACATAGTTCTCGAATTTTGGGCAACTTGGTGTGGACCATGTATAGCTGCGGTTCCCCATATGAATAAAATCCAAGAAGAGTTTAACCAAAAAGACCTTAATTACATTTCAATAACAGACGAATCAATTGCAAAAGTTGAAAGAAGCCTAAAGCGAATCGAATTTAAGTCAATCGTGGTTACGGATTTGACGAAAGAAACTCAAATTAATTTTGGAGATGGAATCAAAGGATTAGATGAATATCCTTTAACAGTTTTGATAGATAAAAGTGGTATTATAAAATGGATAGGAGAGCCAAAAAATCTAAATTCTGCGATTATGTCAAAATTCCTTTCCAACGGGAATACAGAAAATATAGATTTCGATTTAGAGAAAAATGTAAGTTTCAAAGAACAACAACAAACATTTGATTTCAAAGAATTGATGAGTAATAAAGAAGTCAAGTATTATTTTGAACTTCAAGAAACAGAAAGTACGGAAATATCTAAACAAGCAATGGGAACAAGCATTATAAATTTAAAATCCTATAGACTGGAAGATATTTATAATGATATTCTAAATATTAAAAATGACCAATTAGAATTACCTGAAACAATAAAAGATAAACGTTTCGACCTAATTTATAAGAATACTAAAGAACCTAAAAATCTAAATTTGTTAGAAAAAGACATTTTAAAAAAACTGAATTTAAAAAAGCAAACGGTCTTTAAGCCTACAAAGGTAAATGTCGTTTCAATTCAAGACCAATCGCTTTTAGAAGAAACTTTGGAAAAAAGATTTTCATCTAAATCTGACGCAGATGACAAAATAATATTTACTGCATATACCATAAATAATACACTTGTTGAATTATCAAATATTTCTTCTGTATCGTTTAAATTCAATGATAAAAATGAAACAAAGTATGATTTTATAATAGGCATTAAATCAAAAAATGACATTATCAGTAGTCTGAAATCTTACGGTTTAATAGTAGAAGAAAAAGATGTAAAAATTGAATATATAAAATTAATTAGCGAAAAATAACCACACATAACACCGTGTATAATTAATTGCTTTATTATTCTCTACTTGCGAATATTCCTGCGGAATATTCACGGGTTCGTAAAAGTTTGCTAACTTAGTTGCTGAGCCACGCAACTAATCATACACAAACACGTTGCCAACAATATGAAAAAAGTGCTCAAATTGAACTTCAGTCTTATAGTTTTAGCTTCTGTTTTCCTATTAAATTGTAAATCGGAAAAGAAAGCTGAAAACTATATTTCGGAAATAAATCTACCTGAAAATATATCGGACTTCACGTCAAGAATGACCGAAAAAGATACTGTGCGAATAACTGCAAACCTGACAATGGAATATTGGGTAAGAATTGATGAATTGATTTTAACCAAAAAAAATAACGAATTAATACTTCAAACAACAATCAAAGAAGACACAACATTTGAGCGAAAATTTCAAATGCGGAAAAACACTCTTGCGGAATTGAATTTAAAAAATAGCAATAACGAATTTGAACAACATTTTCTGACCAATTTTAGACGGACAAAAATTGACCCAAATGGAGATAACTGGATTTACAGAATAATTAATCAAAATGACACTCTGAAATTCTACACAGTTGGATTAGGGGACAAAGGTGGTTGCGTGAGGAAATATTATGAATTTATGGATAATTATTATCCGAATGAAAAGGAATTTAAACCGATTGAAGTAATAGAAAATGAAGAAATTGAATAAAATACTGTTGGCAACACCGTGTATAATTAATTGCTAGGTTCTTCCCTACTTGCGAATATTCCTGCGGAATATTCACGGGTTCGTAAAAGTTTGCTAACTTAGTTGCTTAACCACGCAACTAACCATACACAAACACGTTGGCAGCAATGCGTGTGCGGCAAAGTCCAACTCTAAATTGGAACT
This sequence comes from Winogradskyella undariae, assembly GCF_013285155.1. Lineage (GTDB taxonomy): Bacteria > Bacteroidota > Bacteroidia > Flavobacteriales > Flavobacteriaceae > Winogradskyella > Winogradskyella undariae. The sequence continues at coordinate 3,825 of NZ_JABTEL010000027.1, forward strand.
TATACAAATCTAAATTTTGAGAATAAAATAAAATTGGAATTTCAAAACGTTGGAATGAAAATCACAACGCAGGAATTATAAGCAGAACGGAAAATTACGGTTGAAAAAATAGCTACATCGCAATAAAAAAGCCTAGTTAGTTTTTCGCGATTTTTTTTTTTGACTTTTAAGTAAGTAAAATCAGAAAAAATGGAGTCGGAAATTTTAATTTCTTGCGGAACTAAATTGGAATAATTATCTAATTAATTAAACACGAGAACTAAAATTTGATAAGTTTCCTAGATATTAAAAATATAGCGCAGGATATACAAGCTGTGTGGAAAATGCGTGTCTGATTAGCAACAACGCAGGATTAAAAAAATAAGCACGGCTGCCAACACCGTGTATATTTAATTGCTTTGTTTCTGCTTATCTGGAATATTCCTTCGGAATATTCTCAGGTTCGTAAAAGTTTACTAAATTAGTTGCCTAACCACGCAACTAAGCATACACAAACACGTTAGCAGCAAGCAGTCACGTTTTGCTAACAGCTTTCTTAATTTAAGAGTTTTTTTATTTCTACTCACGATTAAAATCTCACTCGAGTAATCTGACTCGATTAAGAGTTCGGAAAATTAACGCTGGATTTATTACTCAGACGGATAAGTCGAATTGACTTAGTTTGCGGAATAACGATATTGGATTGCTTACTCAGATGAATAAGCAGAATTGATTAGAATTACGGAAAAATAACGCAGGATAATAGGAACCATTAAAATTAAAATTTACGAGATCCATAGAGAAAACCATAAACTGACTCTACTCTATTTTAATTTACAAAACTTTACGGCCGATCTGAATGCTAAAAAACCAATCTGAACGTAGTAGGATACCAAGAACGGAATTATACGCTAAAATCAATCTTAAAGTTGTTTAATGAAACAGCGTGAAATTAAAAGCCGGCTGCTAACACCGTGTATAATTAATTGCTTTTTTGAGCTTACTTGCGAAAATTCCTGCGGAATTTTCTCGGGTTCGTGAAAGTTTGTTAAATTAGCTACCTAACCACGCAACTAACCATACACAAGACCGTTGTGGTTAATTTTGACCAAACCAAGAGCCAGTTAACTAAGTGAAAAGCATAGTTGACTCATTAACGATTTGAAAACAAAATGACCAGACTTAAATTTGAATTATTAACCTTAAACCAACAACGGAATGAAAAAAAACTTTAAAAATTACCTCAAACATGGAATCCTACTCTTTGGGATTTTAATGTTATGTCTCACATGCCAAAAAGATGATTCAGTTACTGTAGATGAAATCGCTACTGAACTTAAATTCAATCTCAAAGTTATTAATAAAGCTGAAGTCAATGAAAACAAAGGAGTAAATGCTATTATAGAAGCATTTCCCAAAGTGGACGAAATATCTGATAGTAGTACAAACTTGCAAGGCAGGTCTACTTATATAGAAGCATACGATTTTTATGTAGATGATGAAACTGTTAACTATGTAACTTACGGTACTTATGACTCTTATACTTTTGCTATACACAGAGATGAAGATAATGGTTTGGTGGAAAATTTAGTATTAAGCAAACAAGTAAATGGTTCTTATAAAGCTTCAATTGTCAGATATGATTTATCTGAAGCAGAAAAAGAAGACGTAAAAGCAGGTAATATACCTTTAGATATGGCGCAAAAAACGTCTATGAATACTTTAATGAGTAGAGAATCTACAGATGAAGAACCGTGTTACGTAGCTCAGACTATTACCGTAATTAGCCCTAGAGCTTTTGGTGCAAGCCATACTATAAATATACAAGCCGAAGTACCCTGTCCTGATGATAATTCTAATGGCGATTTTTGGGATGACGATGGTGATACCTCTGGAGGTGGTGGCTCTGGTGGCATAGGTTCTGATCCTTTTGGTGGATTATTAGGTGGAGGTAATGGTATTGGAGACGGAACTGGTAATCCAAACCAAACGGATCCAAATGACCCAGACACTACTGATCCAGACGACACCCAAGATTGTCTAGAACTTGATGCTGAGGGTAATTGTATGGATGATGCTACTGCGATTTTAATAACGGAAAATAATAGTACTGGCGCAGACGACCCATGTTTCCAGCTTAAAAGATTGACCTCGCCACCTGCTTACAGTGAAACAAATCCATATACTCAAAGCAGTAGCCCATATAATACAGACGGTAAGAACACAAAACCACGCTTAGCACTTATTAATATTGATAATGAGTTAAGTAGCAATTGGGAGCATGGTTTTGGGTTTTATAATAGAGGTAATTATCCTAAACATGGCCCTTATGCGCAACACATACCATCAAAAAATCAGAAAAATGTAATTTTTCCGCAACAACCCTACCAATATGGTACTGTACATACACACCCAATTAATGATGTTGCAATTCCTATGTTTTCCGCAGAAGATCTATATTCGCTTCTAAGTGTAAGAAACTACTATACCAATAATAGCTTACAAGAATACAATACAGCTGGTGACAACCTTTTTGTAACAGCATTGGTGGTTAAACAAAACGGCGTAACACATACGTATGCTATAAAGATTGAAGATATTAGCAAATTGCAAAGCTTGCAGGCACTTTGGGATGACAGTAAAGACTCAAACAACGATGGTATAGATGAATGGAAGGATTTTTCAGATAAAATTGATGGTATGTATTCAGAAGGCGCAGATAATATAAATAGCGAAGGCGCTGTATATCAAAAAATATTTTTAGAAATAGTAAGAGATTTAGATCTTGGTATAGGGCTTTACGAAATGGAAGCTACAGGAGATCAACCTCCTTTACCTTTAGAAAAATGGAAAAAATTAACACTTAATACTAATAATCAAGTTGCAGCAACACCTTGCAACTAAAAAACATACATTATGAAGAATATATTAATTGCTGTAATATTAATGACATCTTTTGCCTGTAAAGCACAATCTCCTATTGTACCCTTAGATACTTATATACATAATACACCAGAAGAAGGTTATATTAAAGACTTGGATAACGAACTCGATAAGTTTGTTGGCACTTGGAAATTCACAAGCGGTTTAACCTCGTTAACAATTGAACTTCAAAAATTAGAACTATTTTATAATGGTAAATATTATCAAGATTTATTAATAGGTGAGTATAAATATATAGAAAACGGTATTCAAATTGTTAATTATTTACCTCTATTAGATGAAGACAGCGGCATTATTGCACAAGGTCATACGATAAATGGACGACAAATTATTCCAAAAGACAGATATGTTAGTTGTGATGATTGTAGTGATAATGAAAGACGGCTAAGGTTAAGTTTTCATGATTCAGAAAGATTATATTTATCTACTTCAGTAGTGCTACGTTATCTTTTAGATGAGACCAACCCAGAAAAAATGACAGCAACAATATATATAGGTCATGGTGGTATGAAACCTACTGAGGATTCTCCTGAGGTTCTAAGAGTACCATTTGGAGAATATACAATGGTAAAACAATAAAACTAACCACAACAATGTATATAAGAAATAGCAGTTAAGAGCTAAATCAAAAATTTTGTTCTTTTCTGCTTTTTTGTGTTAAATCCGAAAAACTACTGCATTTTAATCTGCTACTTCTCATATACGGAAACGTTACCTGCAAGCTGAAACAAACATTGATAAAAGCATTTACATATAGAACTGAATTAAGCGAAAGGGAATTTAGCCAAACTATTTATGCCGATTCTATAACTGAATCAATAACGAATTGGATTGACCATTTAAATGACTTCAAAAGCGAAGTCTATTCCTTTGACCAAAAATCAGTTGAATCAATTGAAACGCAGTTTAAAAACGGAAAAATCAAATTACAGCAAAACCCTAATATTCTTGTTTACGAACTGAATGATAAATATCAAATCACTTATATAAACGAAAACAAGAAACTTGAACCAGATTTTATTGCTAAACTTGAATTTATGACAACCGAAAATGGTGGTCGGAAAGGTTGCGCATATTCTGGATATCGACCAATCTTCAAACTGACTAACAAAAAAGAAATGACTTCTGCTAATCTGATTTTTAATGACAAACAGAAAGTCTTTCCTGGAGAAAAAACTATAGCTCTGATTAATATATTGTGGACAGAAGAATTTGAAAACCTACTCTATCCTGAATTGGAATTTGAATTGCTAGAACCACCAAGAATAATAGCAAAAGGAAAAATAATTGAGATAGTAAATAAAAAACTGAATAAAGCCAGCAGGTAACACAGTATATAATTTATTGCTAGTTCTAGCCTACTTACGAAAATCCTCGCGGATTTTCTATTCGGTTTTTATTTGCTAAATTAGGTGCTTAATCACGCAACAAACCATATACAACAACGTTAACTACAAGCTGCCTCGCCAACTAACATTTTTCTTAAATTGAAACATCGTAAGCCCTTATTTGATTGATTACTCAGATGGATAATTAAATCTGAAAAGCATTACGCATTGCTTACGGTTTGACTTCATAAACCAAGAAAAATAGAATTTTAAAAGATAGTTTAAAGAAACCAATTTTGAGCTTACTCTACTCTGTTTGAAATTAAAACAACTAAGATAATTTTAGATTAAAAAGATCAATAAAGTAAATCAAGATTGAAAAGCTTGTGTTTATCGTTACGGTTGAACTGTACGCAGGAAAACCAATCTGAGCTAAACTGGATTCGCTAAACGGAGTAATACCCTTAAACCGTTGCTAAAATTAGAATTCCTAAATTATATTTATTGGAAAATTTAAAAATCTGAAATCTGTATAAATAGAAAAAAAGCCGGTAGTTAACACCGTGTATATTTAATTGCTTGGTTTCTGCTTATCTGGAATATTCCTGCGGAATATTCACGGGTTCGTAAAAGTTTGCTAACTTACTCGCTAAACCACGCAACTAACCATACACAAATACGTTGCCCATAATACAAAAAAACTAAATAAATGACAGAATTTCTTACTTCAAATTGGCTTCCAAATTTACTCGGTTTGATTGGTGGAACATTAGGAATTTGGTCATTTGTCGATAATTATGTAATTCGTTTTAAACCTAAAATATATATCGCGACAAAAGTTGTTTTTGAAACTGAAGAACTTCACAATTTCACAAGATTAAAATCTATTATTTTTTCAAGCGAATTATGTAACCACAGAAAAAAATATGGAGTTATTTATGATTTTGCTGTAAGAATTTATAAATCAGATGAAATTAACTCTGATAGTGCAATTTATTATGCTTCAGAACTTATCGATAAAATTCCTCTAAACACAAAGGAAATTGAAAACCAGGAACTTCAAAGTTACAATCCCATAACAATCCTTCCGAACTCTAATAAATCTGTTAACATATGCTTTTCAGAGGTACTACATCGTTCGACTATGATAGTTAACAAATCTGCTAATTATTATTTAGAGGCATATTATCAAAAAGAACCTAAAGGAAAATGGAATTTCATTGATAAATTATATCTATATAACAAAACCGAACTAGGGAAAGTGCCAGAAAAGTTTATTTCATTTACGGTTTTAAATAAGAGCACTACAAAAGAAAAACTAAAGGAAGGTATAAAGATTCAAAAAACGAATATGTACGAAGGTGCTTCTAAAAAAACTTTGCATTTGTTTTTTAGCAGACTAAAGTATCGACTATTTTTAAGACCTATAAAATATATTGTAGACACTTTTAAAGCTGTTCCGTTTTATCTAAATATTTTTAGATTATGGTTTCTTGATAAGTATATCAAAATCCCCATTATTCAAAAATATGGTAAAAAAATAGACCGTGTTTCTGTAACATTTGGAAATAAAGAAAACAGAAAAATTACAGACAATGTTTTTAAAGAAATTCACGAAAAATTCAAAAGTATCTCTGATAAAATGAATTTAGACGCTAATGAAAATGCGATAACTACTGTTAAATTAGAAAAAGGTCAAATAATAATATCAAGATTCAAATTATCAATCAAAATTTATATAGCTGGTGACTCAAATATTCACGTGCAAGAATTGAATTCATTTAATGGTAGTAGATTGACTTATAGTTTAGATTTAAAACGTGGTCTTTGGAATAAGAATTTTTGGTATTTAAAAAACTATGGATTTATTAAACCTAAATCTTTTGTAGTAAAAGTATTAGATGCATTTATAATTCATTCAAGTTATTAGGTAGAAAGTACTATGGGCAACAAAGTACTGTGGTAAAAAACAAGTAAAAACTTATTAATTTATTGCTAAAGTACTTCTGTAATTATTATCATAG
>NZ_JABTEL010000028.1 GCF_013285155.1 Winogradskyella undariae
ATTGCTTGGTTTCTGCTTATCTGGAATATTCCTTCGGAATATTCTCAGGTTCGTAAAAGTTTACTAATTTAGTTGCCAAGCCACGCAACTAAGCATACACAAACACGTTAGCAAACATTTGAGAGCAACTTAACGGAAAGAAAAATAAATAGAATTGGATAACAGTATAATCGGAATTGGAATTGCACTCGGAATTAGTTTCTTTATACTTTACACAAGAAAAACGAAATGGATGAAACCGAAAATAGTGTGGCTGATTTGTGTCGGACTTTTGATAATTGGATTGTTCGGAATTTTATACTCAAATGCTGAATTTAGAAATGACCGAATAATGTATTTCGGATTTTGTGTTCCAATAATTTATTGGATTTTTGACCGATTTTTTAAACGGATAAGTGAGAATCTGCATAAAAGAGATTTTATACTCTTTTTGAGATATTCTGACGAAATAAATAGCGGATTTGGAGCTAAAAATCCACAAGTAAAAAATTCTGATAAACTATTTTCGTTCGGACTTTTAATAATAATTGTCGGAACTTTATTTATCGGAATTCAAACGATATGAAAATAAAAAACGATTTGCTAACACCGTATAAAAATAATTGCGGTTTAGTGCTTAATCAAAGGTTGTTGCGTGTTTGTAACATCTGATTTTCCTTCGGAAAATCCTCGCATACAAACCCGCAACTATTCTTATACATAAACGTTGGCAACAATTTACTAACAGACAAACCATTATCTTCAATTAGTAAAATAATTCTGTCCAAATATTAAAATAAAATTACCTTTGAATTAAACTCAAGTAAAAATATGGAATATGACCTTTCGAGACTTAATGACAGAGAATTTGAAGCTTTAGGAGCATCAGTTATTGGTAAACTTTTAAGCAAAAGGATTGAGACATTCAAAGCAGGAAAAGATGGAGGTGTTGATGGTAGATTTTGGATTGGTAAAAAGAAAGAAGGAATTATCCAATGTAAGCATTATGTTGAGACAACATACAAAAGTCTAATTTCGAAATTAAAATCTGAGGAAGTAGAAAAGGTAAAAAAACTCAATCCAGAAAAATATATCTTTATTACTTCAAAGAAGTTATCAAGATTAAATAAGCAGGAAATAAAAGAAATATTTCAACCTTTTATTAAAAGAGATGATGACATTTTCGGAAAAGAAGATTTAAACGATTTCTTGACAAGAAAAGAAAACCAAGACATAGTTGAGCAAAATATTAAATTATGGATAACTAGTACTTCTGTGCTAGATTTAATTCATAATAATGCAATTAAAGGGAGAAGTGAGTCAACAATTCGTGAAATTGAAGAAAACTCATATAAATATGCTATTACAGAAAACCACAAAAAAGGATTAAGAATTTTAGAAGAAAATAATGTTATAATTTTAACAGGAGAACCTGGAATTGGTAAGACAACTCTAGCTGATAACTTAGCTCTTTATTATACTGCAAAAGGATATGAATTTTGCGATATTGAAGAAAATATTAGCGAAGCAGAAAGCTTACTTAGAGAAAAAGAAAAAAAGAAAATTTTATTTTACTGTGATGATTTTTTAGGTAGTAATTTGTATGATGCTATAAACAACAAAAGAGATTCACATATTGTCAAATTCATAAATAGAGTTTGTAAGGATAAATCCAAAAAATTTATCTTAACTTCTAGAACAAATATTTTAAATAAGGCTTATAGTTTGAGCCATAGGTTTCAAAATGGCAATATTCGAAATAATGAATTTTTACTTAGAGTTGAAAATTTAACAAAAATTGATAAAGCACAAATTTTATACAACCACATATATCATTCAAACTTGAATAAAGAATATCTTGACGAGATATATGAAGATAAAAGGTACAAAGACATAATAAATCATCGGAATTTCAATCCTAGAATAATTGAATTCGTAACAGATAATATAAGAGTTGGAAGTACACTTCCTGAAAAATATTGGCCTTATATTAAAAACAAATTAGAACACCCAGAAGATATTTGGGCAGATTATTTTCAGAATCAAACTGATGATTGTATTAGAGCATTAGTGTTTTTAACTGTATTCAATAACGGGAAAATATCAGAACAAGACCTTAGACGTTCATATAATACATTTCTTAAGATTCATACAGTTAACTTAGGAGATTCATCTGACAAAAGTTTTGAAGCTATTAGAAAACTAGCTACAAAATCATTAGTCAATAGAAATCAAATAGAAGAAAATAAATATGAATATGTTCTTTTTAATCCTTCAATTACGGACTTTATTCACAGTTCCTATTCTAATGAAAGTGAATTAATATCAAACATCTTAAAATCATTAGAAACAGAAACATCACTAAGGAATTTAAATACTATTTCGGTTTTCAGAAAAATTAACAAGCAGTGCTTAAAAGAAATTCAAGAAGATTTATTTGATTACTTTTTTGAACGTAAAATGGAAGAAGAAGATTGGGATTACTTAATACTACTTTCTTATTTAGATTTCTTTAATGAAAGTTTAAACACAAAGATTGAAGATTTTTTAAAAACCTTAGTAAACACTAACAATCCTAAAGGAAATAATTTATCTGAATTATTATCAATATTAACAGATTTTGATCCAGAAATAGAATTTGAAGATTTTAAGTTTTTATATAATTTTATAGAAGACTTTTTAGATGAAGACGAATTAATTGAACTTTTAAATTTTATAGATAAATTTGAAATTAATGACGAAAATATCCTTTCTCAAGTTGAGAATCACATCGAACTATATTTAGAAGATATTGTCAAAAATAACGATTTAGACATTGATTTCGGAAGTTACATTGATCGCCAAAATTATCCTGATTTTGACCTCGATAAAAAAGGAATTGAATCCGACATATCCACTACTTTAGATTCGTTTTTAGAAAATTTTAATGAAAAGGTTTTAGAAAAGATTGGTTTTAGTAATACAAACATTATATCTAGTTTGGATATAGATGATATGGCAATAACTTATCTAGAAAACGAAGATTATGAGTATGATAATGAAATGGGAGGAAGTTACAATTCGGAAACTTCATATGAGGATGATATAGATGCTATTTTTGAACGTTCATAATACGTAGGAATAAATAAAAAACTGTTGCCAACACCGTATATAATTTATTGCTGGCTTCTCGCCTACTTACGAAAGTCCTCGCGGACTTTCTTGATCGGTAATTTTTACTAAATTAGTTGCTTAAACCACGCAACAAACCATATACAAACACGTTGTATGTAATGGGAGCAACCAATTCTAAAAACACAATTTGAACATTAAAATAAGAGAATTATGAAAAAAATATTTATTACAGTAAGTCTAATTTTTGCACTAGGAATGAATAGCTATGCGCAAGAAGAAATAAAAACCGAAAATGAATTAACCTATTCTGCAGATGAATTAGTCAAACTTGACTCTTATAAGAAAACGATTACTCTTATTGGAAATGCTAATCTAAAAACTAGTGTATTTGAATTTGTGAATGCTGAGAAAATTGTTATTGATAAAAAAACTCAAGAAGTATTAGTATTTGGAGCTTTTAAAGTTAATCTAAATGGAGGAACAATAAGTCAAAAACCTGAATTGAAAAAGCATCAATTGAGATATAAAATAGGAGAAAATATTGCGTACGTAGAATAAAACACTACATACAACACCGTGTATAATTAATTGCTTGGTTATAGCCTACTTGCGAATATTCCTGCGGAATATTCGCAGGTTCGTGAAAGTTTACTAAATTACGTGTTCAACCACGCAACTAACCATACACAAACACGTTGTGTGTAATTTTGAGCCACTTGAACAAAAAAATTTACTATAATTAAAAGATATCAATGAAAAATATATTTGTAATATTTCTCTTAACAACTATGGTTTGTTATTCTCAAAAAATTAAAACTATATCTTGGGAAACTAAAACAACCAAAATATCTAATAAAGAATACGACTTAGTAATTATGGCAACCTTAGAGCCTAATTATCATTTATACTCGCAAACAGTTCCAGATAATGGTCCACTTCCTACGATTTTTAGTTTTAATGAGAGTAAAAACTATAAGTTAGTTGGAGTAGTTAAAGAGCCTATTGAGGAAGCTACTTTTGACCCTGTTTTCGAAAATAAGATTAAATCCTTTGATAATAAGGCAATTTTCAGTCAAAGAATCAAAGTAACTAGTAAAAAACGATTCAAAATTATTGGGAAAATCACCTTTATGACCTGTAATGACAAAACTTGCATAAGAGGTAATAAAACAATTGAATTTAAAATTAATAAATTATAATATCATTCAAAAAACAGAAACTAAATGATTAAAAAGGTAATAGTAACAGCAATAGTTATTTCAATATATTCTGCAAGTTTTTCTCAAATATTAATCAAAAATCCTGAAAACGGTTCGAGTAATTATTTTGGGGATTTAGTAAAAATAGAACTAAAAGACAGTCTATCAATCTTTCATTTCGATAAAAAAACTAATGACAGTATAGCCTACAAACTAAATAATAATTTTTTCATACAAACAGAGATTGACACTAGTAGACTCTTCCTTTTAAGAGTAAAGAATATAAAAACTAAACCTAATGAAGTAAATGGATATACTTATGTTATAGATTTTCCGCCAATTAATCGTCAGGCTAAGATAATAAATATAATGTACGAGGAAGATTCCAAAGGCTCTTGGAAAGCCCAACCCAAAAATTATATTACACTGCTGTCGAATGTTGAAATTAATCAATCAAGCAAATCAGAAATTGTAGAAAAAACTTTTTCTAAAAATTCTTTTAAAAAAACCTTATTGGATGCTAAAGAACAAAATAAAAACATATTACTTTATTTCACAGCTGGCTGGTGCGGTCCTTGTAAATGGATGGACAGATATATTTTTAGTAATAAGGAGGTACATAATAGAATAACGTCTGATTTTATAACATTAAAGGTTGATACTGATTCACAAAAGGGAGAAAAGCTTCGTCAAATTTATTCTGGTGAAGGTATTCCCAATTTATTTATACTAAATAGTGATGGTTATATACTTAAAGAAAAGGTTGGAAGTATGAAAATAAATGAATTTTTAGAGTTTTTATTTATAGACAATTTCACACAACCTAGAAAGCCCAACATAATCAGTAAAAAAACAATAAATAAAGACAAAGGAATAGGACTACGTCTTGGACTTGTAAATAATAATATAAATAATTTATCAAATACTAAATCAAGAACAGGAATTACAATAGACGCATTCTATTCAATAGATTATAATAGACGTTATTTAATAAGGACTGGTTTGGGATTCTCTTCAAAAGGAATTGATGGTTTAGCTATTAACTATCTGAAAATACCTTTTGAATTTGGGTATTCAATTTATAAAGGTTCACTATTTAATTTACCTGGAGCTGTAAGACTCATCGGTGCGCCTTATTATGCAATCCGTTTAAATAAAGACAGATTAGGCATAAGTAATAATGATTATGGTGTACGATTTGGTATATCACCACATATAGGAGATTTTAATGAATTAGAATTTGAAATATATTACGAACACGGTATGAATGACTTATTTAATTCTATTGAAGGTAAACAGAGTAATAGGTCTTTTGGATTAAGTCTCTCATTGAGCTTATAAATGTTACCACAATAAAAAAATAGCAGATAATTTCAAGTAAAATAAAAAAACTACACACAACAATGGCTATAAGTAATTGCTTGTTTTCGCCTACTTCTGAAAATCCTCACGGATTTTCAGTTTGGTGTGTACTTGCTAAGTTTAGTGCTAAACCTCGCAACTACTCATAGCCAAAACCGTTGTACGCAATATCCCAAAACCGCTCAAAAAATTAGAATTGAACATATGAATTTAAAAAAAGGAGCTTCCGTATTATTGAAAATAACTGCATTTGTCGTTGTTTGGTTTATCGCAAAATTCCTTTTTAATGAATATAAAGCTTATACTCTTGCTTATGGAAAAAAGGCTAATGAAATTAGAATATCAGCTAATATTCCAACAATTAAAAGCTTTATGTATTCCAAAAATGTGAATAAACAATTATTGGGAAATCAATGGGTAAGTGTTAGAAAAGAGCCGAAAAAAGGAGAAGTATTGCATATTTGGAAATTAGCTATTCCTGAAGATGAAAGTGGAGCTTTATACGAAGAAAGTGATGCCTTTAGAAAAAAAGATAATAATGGTACTGAATATCAATTAAATCTATATTCCACAATTGAAAACAATATAATTATTGAACATTATGGAATTTTGACTCAGTTTCCTAATTTAAACAAAAACAGAAAAAAAATTAATGGAATTGAGTTAGATAGCTTAATTTCTGAATGGAAAATATTTGAATTAAATTAAACAAATACTGCGTACAACACCGTGTATAATTAATTGCTTGGTTCTAGCCTACTTGCGAATATTCCTGCGGAATATTCACGGGTTCGTAAATGTTTGCTAACTTAGTCGCTAAACCACGCAACTAACCATACACAAACACGTTGTGCATAATACCAACAAAATTCCCCCGTTATAAAAATAAAAATCTATGAAAAATCTAACCTTTCTCTTATTAATCGCAATTACATTTAGTTCTTGTTCATCTGACAATGAACTTTCTATCCAAAATTCAAATTCATTGGATTTTACCGAAGTAATGTCTTTTCAAGTTGATACTTTGGATATGGATATAATCAGTGATGTTAGCACAAATTCTTTATTCATAACTTCTTCAAATGAAGATGTTTGGCCTGAACAATTTGAAAGAGTTATAAAATATAATTTGTCAAACTCTACTCAATCTGAAATAATCCACGATGATGATACTGAAAGCAGACAAATTGAAATTGTAAACAATACAATTTATTCATTCTCATATATAAGTACCATTAAATATGATTTAAACCTTTCAAATATAAATGATATAAATTATTATAATGGGTTAAGTTACTCAAAATCAACAAAGTACAATAACGACATAATCATACTCTCTGGAGAAAGGTGTCATGATTGTACAGATATGCCTTTAAAACTTTTTGACACAAATAGTGAGACTTTTAATGAGTTATCTGTTTTCCCTAATGGCATTAGAATGCATGCTGATGGTTCAGTACTTAACGATAAGCTTTATATGTTTGGTGGTACTGACTTAACAACTATTTATAACGAATTAAACATTTACGATATAACAAATGATATTTGGAGTCAAGAAACTCTTCCTTTTGGAATTTATGAATCATTTACCTCAATATATAATGATACAATATTTGTTGGAGGAAATAAGGAGTCTGATAATAGCAGTGCATTTATAGGAATCTATGATACAACTACCAATTTATATAGTGAATTAACTACGTCACTGAATTTAGATAATATCACCATAAGAGGGATAACTATTTTAAACGATGAAATCTTTGTAGCTTATATTGATTTGGTATCACCTATGCCTGATTTAATGACCGTAAAAGTTGTAAAAGCCTCACTACTTTAATAAAAGTACTATGCACAACAACGTGTATAGCTCATTGCGGCTGAATTCCTAATCGGAATTCATTGCAATTTGCTATCTTTCGGTTACGGCAGAAAATCATAGCTGATTTTCCGCAACGAGCCATACACAAACACGTTGTAAGCAATTTGACGCAACCATTTCGGAAATTTAGCATCTATTAAAAAACAATAATTATGAAAAAATTAATTCTTCTAATATCATTTATAGGAATTTTATCATCGTGTTCAAATGATGATTCTGAAACCGACACACGAGAGTTTGTAGCTGGAGAAGTTTCTGTTGGAATTAAAAGCGGAACTGACATAAATGATTTGTTTGAGTTTATTAATCTTTTCGACCATCAAGTTGATAATGTGAACTCATTAAATTTTACTTCAAATTTGGAATCAGACAACTTACAATACGTTTTAGATATTCTTAATAACAAAACTTATACAAATGACGGAATTAATTGGTTTGTAACAGGATATTTGCATTCTCAAACAAATGAAATAACGATTTTCCCACGACTTTTTGGAATGGAAAATATTGACTATCAAAATGACTGGCTTAATTCAATGAACGAACTGGAATTGAACGAAAAACACAATTCAGAATTGAATAGCGGAATTATTCGATTTTATGTTCCTGTTGGTCAAGAAATAGAATGGAGAAACCAATTTGTAAATTATAATATAGTAGATTGGGCTGAACTAAATTATATTGCAGATATAGAAACACATACGAACTAAAAAAAACTGCTTACAACACTGTGTATAAAAAATTGCTTATTTTTAGCTTAACCAAAGTTAGTCGCATTTTTGTAAACTTCTATTTTCCTGCGGAAAATAGCCGTTCACTTTAAACGCAACTTTCCATAACACAACAACGTTACCACACATTTGACAAAAACCTATGTACAGACATTCAAACCATTCAAAAATTTTCGGGTCAGGTAGAATTGATGAAAAATTTCGTTCGATTTTCCAACGACTTACTCAAACAATAGAAAGCGAAACCGAAGACTACATTTTGAACGTAAATCCAACTGAATACTTGGAACATTTGGCGAATTCAAATCAAATGGAAATTCCAATAATTCACTACGAAGATGTTTATGCAGATAGTTATGAAGATGATATTCCAATGGAATATTTTTCAGCCAGATACGATAGATTTGGAGTGGATAAAATTAAAAAAGAAATAATTCAATTTTTTATTCCAGCCAGCGGAAACGTTGACTTACTTAATTATAGTCCAGCTTCGAGTTTCTATATTGGTGGTGGTGGAGATTTTAAAGTCAATAGTGATTCAATTTCAACAGAATTTATAAATTTCGATAACGATGGACCTGCAATAAAAAAAAGGTTTGATAGCGAAGCCAGAGGTATTAGAAATAATTATGACAGCTTGATAGCTGATATCGAAAAATTTAATAGTTCCCTTAAATCAAACTTAAATAGTGTTTTTAGTAAACGTAAAAACGCATTACTGAACAAAAACAGCTTAATGTCTTCTTTGGGAGTTCCTTTAAAAAGAAAAAATTCTACTACGAATACTTTTTCTGTACCTAAACCACAACTGAAGGAAAAAATAAAAATTAGCAAACCAGTAGTGACAGAAAAAGGATTTAAACCAGAGCCAACTCTGAATGATGAAAGTTACCGACATATTTTAAAACTTATAAATGACGTTGGTAAGAATTTTGAGAGAATGCCAAGTGTTTACAAAGGAAAAGGCGAAGAAGATTTACGAGACCATATTCTAATGACTTTAGACCCAAACTTTGAACTTGGAAGTGCGAGCGGAGAAACATTTAATAAATCAGGAAAAACGGATATTCAACTACGATACGATAGTTCTGTTATCTTCATAGCTGAATGTAAATTTTGGAGTGGAGAAAAAGGTTATTTAAATACAATTTCGCAATTATTAAATTATCTAACCTGGAGAGATACAAAAGCTTCTGTAATAATGTTTGTTAGACAACAAGATTTCAGTTCAATTTTAGAAAAAGTTAAGACGAGCACAAAAAATCACGAGAATTATTTGAGCTATGAAAATAATACTGATGAAAATTGGTTCAACTACCGATTTCATATTAACGGAGATAAAAATAGAGAATTAAGATTAGCAATACAGTTGTACCACTTACCGAAATAAAAACGTGTGGTAACACCGTATATAATTTATTGCTGGCTTCTTGCCTACTTGCGAAAGTCCTCGCGGACTTTCTTTGTCCGTAATTATTTACTAAATTAGTTGCTTGAAACACGCAACAAACCATATACAACAACGTTGTAGCCAATGCGAGAAAATGATTGCTAAAGACCAAAATATCGCTTTATTAACTGTTGCAAAAGCAGCCTCGGAA
>NZ_JABTEL010000029.1 GCF_013285155.1 Winogradskyella undariae
AATTAGGGCTTACGATGTTTCAATTTAAGAAAAATGTTAGTTGGCGAGACAGCTTGTAGTTAACGTGTTTGTGTATGATTAGTTGCGTGGCTAAGCACGTAATTTAGCAAATAAAAACTGAATAGAAAATCCGCAGGACTTTTCGTAAGTAGGCGAGTACCAGCAATTAATTATACACGTTGTTAGGCGTAGTTTTTATTTTTTCTTCTGTCAATTTAATAATTCCGTTTATATAATCGTTAAATAGACTCCAAAAATTAAAAATGAATTCTTTATCGGTAATGTTTATTAAACCGAAGCTATTTATATCAATACCGTTAAGTTTCGATAATTCATTAATTGTTTCTTTTTCACTTGGATTAAATTTAGCGTTGTTGTGAACTATTTTATTTCTGATTCTTTGATATTTGGTTATTTCCCTCCAGATGCTATTTAAATTTTTCAGGTCTAGATTAATTACTTTTTCTAAATATTGCTTTGATTTATTGATATAATTATTACCACTTAAATCATCTATTTTGATTTTTAAATTATAGTATTCGGTATAAATTTCAGAGAAGGATTTGAAATAATGTTCAAAGACAGAATATGAGCTTAAAAATGTGCTTTCTAATTTCAGTTTTTTAAAATTCGAGTTGTAGTTTGTATAGTCACCTATATAATAATCTACTGCTGAATATTTTTGTTCTTTTTCAGAATTTTGCCATTCAGAGATTTTATCTTGAATTTCCGAAGTTTTGTCGATTAAATATTTTTCAAAAGCATGTAAATAATCTATTATAATGTCAATTCTATAGTGGTTGACATTAAATAAGCTATGTTCTAGACTATCAATAAATGATTCCTCTTTAGTTTTTCTTCTTGTTCTTGACATTCTGTTGTCGGTTTACTCAAATTACGCCTAACGTGTTTGTGTATGCTTAGTTGCGTGGTTTAGTAGCTAATTTAGCAAACTTTTACGGACCAGAGAAAATTCCGCAGGAATTTTCGCAAGTAGGCACGTAAAAAGCAATTAATTATACACGGTGTTGGCAACAGTTTTTATTATTCAGATTACAGTATGTCGTTTAAATCTTGTCTTCCGACAATTGCCATTATTTCAACAACGTCATTATTTATCTTATAGTAAATACTATCTATTCCGCAAACACATCTTCTGTAGTCTTTTTTTATATAATCAACCGACTCGAATGAAAAAGGCCTTTGGGAAATAATTTCAAAATATTCAAAGAATGATTCAAAATATTTATCCGCTTGAGTCATTCCAAATTTTTTAACTCCATAGTGATGGATTCGGATTAAGTCATTTTTAGCTTCGTTACTTAATCGATATTTAGCCATTAAGTAAAGTTTTTGATTGAGCTAAAATTTCATTTTTCGATTTGCTTGTAAATCCGCTATTTTCAGCTTTTTCCAATTTAGTTCGAACCCAATCAATTTCGACTTGTTGTTTTCTAGCTTGTCTAATTAAATCGTTTACTAATTCGCTTTTGCTTGAATATTCTTTTCCATTGACTTGAGCTTTCAGCCATTCGTCGTTAGGTTCTGTAAATGATATACTTTGTCTTGACATAATTTGATTATTTGGTGTAAATATACATCAATTACGAATCATTTGCAAATTGTTGCCAACGTGTTTATATATGGTTTGTTGCGTGGTTTAAGCAACTAATTTAGTAAATAATTACTGACAAAGAAAATCCGCGAGGATTTTCGTAAGTAGGCAATAAGCCAGCAATAAATTATATATGTTGTTGTGGTGTCGTTTTTTATTTTCAGAATATCCAATTTATTACTGTTATAAATCCAATTATTATTAAAAGTACAATTGCAATTAAAATTCCGAAAAACAACTTTTCAATTAATTTGTCTTTAAATGACCTTTTTTCATTTTGTTGATTTCTCTTTTTTCGGTTCGTTAGTTTTTTGAATTCAGGAATATAATTTGACTTTTTTTTACTGTCCAATTCCAATTCAGTCAACTTATTTTTTCCATATTCAGAAAGTTTAGTTTTGTCTCCACGAAATGTAATATCCTGCAATATTTTCGTTCCAGAATAGTTTACAGATTTCTCATAAATTTCAACACTTTTTTTGATTCGTTCATCTTTTGGTTCGGTTAAAATCCAATATTTTCCTGCAGATGCTAAAAATCCACTGTCGTAATATAATTCAGCCAAACGATTCCATAATTCAGATTCATTCGGATATTGATTAATCATATTTCTCAATCTATCTGCAGCTTTAAATTTCAACCCATTTTTTATGTCAAATTCTATTTTCGCTAATTTTTCTTTCAATTTCTGAATTTCGTTTTAAATGCACCACAACGTGTTTGTATATGGTTTGTTGCGTGGTTAAGCAACTAAGTTAACAAATAAAAACCGAATAGAAAATCCGAGAGGATTTTCGTAAGTAGGCTAGAACTAGCAATAAATTATATACGGTGTTGGCAAATCGTATTTATAATACTAATTCCAATAAAATTAATTTCCTAACTAGTTCGTCATTCAAATCAGCTTCTGTTAAGACTAACTTACAAAATTGTTCTTTACTTATAATTCCTTTGCGGTCAGAAAACTTTTCGTAAAATCCACCTAATTTTCTGATATAATTAGTAGCTATAACATATTTTCCGCCATATCTATTAGTATATTTTATATTTAAAAACTTGTTAATAAGCGAATCCTTATTCGTTAAAGAATCTATTTTTAGATATTGGTGACGTTCATATTCATAGACTGTTTTTTCAGGATTCGAGAGTATCAAGTCTTTTTTTCTTAATTTTATATAAGGTTGATTTATTTCTAAAAATTTCAAGGAATCTTCTTCTACTTTGTCAAAGGAACTATTTGGTAAAATCCAAACTGAATCTGGATGATAATACATTTCTTTTTCCAATTGACTTGAATTAAATCTTTCTGTTATTTTTTTTGGTAATGGTAACCAATTTTCAAGGCTTCCATTTTTATAATCTATCAAGAATTTTTTGTAAGATTCGTTTAGTTCAGAATTAGGATACTGCTTTTTTAGGAAATCATTTTCAAAGTCGTTCACGAGTAAAGTCAGAGTCTCGTTATTTTCTTTTCCTAAAACTTTTTCAAATTCCGATATATTCTTGTTTGAGGAACAGCCAACAGTCAGAATTAGTAATAGAATTATGTAGATGAATCTCATTGTTCGTTTATATGTTTGCCAACGTGTTTGTGTAAGATTAGTTGCGTGTTTTAAGCACTAAAGTTAGCAAATAAATCACGGATAGAAAGTCCGCGAGGACTTTCGTAAGTAGGCGAGAACAAGCAATTAATTTTACACGGTGTTGTACAACGTAATTCTATTTTTCCGCTGTTATTATTTTTCCAAAGTTGCTTTCCATTGTTCCAGAAATACAAGAACTAGTCAAAATCACAATTTTTGTTTTAGACAATTCATTCCATTTTTTGATATTAATTTCAATGTTTCTTATATAAAACTTGTTTTTTTTGAATTCTATTTCTGGCTTTTTTATTTTTTCAATTGGTATTTCTTGTATTTTAAACTCCTCACTTTCTTCAATTTCCTCAATATTATTCTCTTTTTTTTCAGTTTGCGGACTTAAGTCAATAAATTCATTAATTTCAAAACCTGAAATAATATAATTTTGATTTTTTTTAAAGGTTCTCGAACAATTCCCTGCGTTTAATTGATTTAAGTAAATATATTTCGCTTTAATTTTTCCTTTAATTATTCTCTCAACTTTTATTATGACTTCGTTCGCAGAATTATTCCTTTTCCAAAGAATATCGGATATTTCATTATTATCTAAATTTATATTCTCAACAACTTTTCCAACAAAAATATAGTCAACTTTTTCCTTTAATTTTTCAATATTTTTTTCATTAATTTCTCCGCATTCACACGCAAATAATTTAGTTGTAAATAATATAATTAACACTAATATTGTCTGTTTCATCTTATGTTGTACAACGGTTTTGTGTATGGTTAGTTGCGTGGTTAAGCAACTAAGTTAGCAAACTTTTACGAACCCGTGAATATTCCGCAGGAATATTCGCAAGTAGGCAGAAAACAGCAATTAATTATACACGGTGTTACAGCACGTTTTTTATTTTCCGTTTAAATTTTCGACTTTCAGAATACATTACTACAACACCACATCTGCCATTAGTTCCATATAAGGCTGAAGCAATATCTCCTTTCAGTACTGTTATTTTGTCAATATTTTCATCAGTTACTAATTCAAGTACTGTATGCGTTTTTGGATATTCATTCGGGTCGAGTGAATATGCTATTTTTTTAAAACCAAGAACAAAAACAATTTTACATTCACAATTAGCAATTTCCATCGCTTCCTGAATTGTTTCTTGATTCTTAATTACAATTCGACAATAGCTTTTTTGTCTTTTGTAAATGGTGTCTGCAAATATTTTCTTTTTTATTTCAGCTATTTTTTCGGATTTAGAATCCAGCTTTTCAAATTCCGAAATCCATTCAGCGTTCTGCTTTTCAGTCAGAATTGAGTCAGTTTTTATTTCTTGAGCAAAAAGTGTATTACAGAAAGATAGAAGTAAAGCAAAAAATAATAATCGTTTCATATTTTATGTATTTCCACCAAATTTAAAGTCAGACGTTCAATTATAAAACTCAAAATGAGTGAACTGGTCTTTTGGATTAGCGAAATGTTTTTCTCAAATGTGCTGTAACGTTGTTGTGTATGGTTAGTTGCGTGGTTAAGCAACTAAGTTAGTAAACATTTACGAACCCGTGAATATTCCGAAGGAATATTCCAGATGATCAGAAACGAAGCAATTAATTATACACGGTGTTAGCAGCAGTTTTTTATTTTAAGTTTCAGAATTGTACGTTCTGCTAGTCAGTCCGACGTAGTAGAGTAGATGAATGACTTAGATCCCAACTGAACAGAATTTGGCGGATAAGAAACAAGTCGAAAGTCAAATGTGGTTTTTATAAGTCCAGTTTTTCATTTTAACGTTCAGAATTGCACGTTCTGCTTGTCAGTCCGACGTTGTTATGCTGATTAGCGATTACAATCTCACAAGCTTTAATTTGGCGGATGAGAAACAAGTCCGACGTCAACTGAGTTTTAATAAGTTGAGTTTTTTTAATTTATCTGACTTAAAAGTCTAAAAAAAATCTCCGAAAAATAAACTAGGCGAAAATGTACGAATTGCATTGCTGCTAACGTGCCACTTATAAGAATAGTGCGTTTAAGTGAATGAGGAATTTCGCAAGAAATTCAGAAGTAACTTAATAAGCACGGAACATTGATAAAACACAAGCCTAGCATTATTTTTATAAGGTGTTGGCTACTGATAAAAACCGCCTGACTGACGAAGGAAGGCAAATAAAACACAACAATGGAACTAACAGAAAGATGTAAAGAAGAGTTTGAATTATATTATTTAGAATTAGCTAAAGAAAAAAAAGCGTTGTCTCATTACGCAATTATTAAAGGTTTTAATAGTCTACTGGATTCTTTTAAATATGGAAAACTAGTTGATTATTTTGATACTAATGGTGTTTTTTTAAGTATAGAAACTACTTACGGAGAAACTGAAAAACCCCCATATTTTAGAGCTTTTATAGGTAGGGAATATTTAAAAAGCTATAAAACAAGAACAGAAGCTAGGAACGCTTTAATTATTGCAGCAAATAAAAAAAGAAATTTACAATTAGGAGTATTCCCTCCGCCCGAGTAAGTGGCGGTTTTTATTTGTTGCCAACGGTTTTGTGTATGATTAGTGGCGTGTTTAAGCACCTAATTTAGCAAATAAAAACCGAATAGAAAATCCGCGAGGATTTTCGTAAGTAAGCGAGAACTAGCCATTAATTATACACGTTGTTCTACACCGTTTTTATTCCTCTTTTTTCAAGTTCAGCTATTAATTCAATTCGCTTTTTCTTGTATGTTCTTCTGGCTTTATTGTATTGGACATTTTTTTCGTCCGCAATTAATTCCGCAATCAGATGTTCAATTTCGTTAACGCTCAATTCGTTTGGCTGTTTAAAATATAAATCAGCACCAAATTCAGTTGGTTCAGTTTTTTCGTTTTCCAGTTCGTTAATTCGTTCAATTGGCTTTTCGGTTTGAACTTCGGTCAGTTCGTAATCAGCTTTTGGTAATTCGGTTTTTCCAATAGTTTGCAAATACTCACTTAAAATCCGTTTTTCCACATAGATTTTTCCTCCGCCAAATTTGTGTCGGTCAGACATATCTTTTTTAACTCCCGAAATCCAATATTCGTCTCCGCTTTCCAAATCAAAATAATTTCCACTAATTCCCATTCCATTTAGACTTTGAAATGCTTTTCCGTCAAAATAAATCGTCTTTCCGCTTTTCGAAAACGAGACAAGTCCAATCCACGCATTTCCATTATCGGAAAATCCGCTCTTCAATTCAATATATTTTAATTCTGTTCTCAATGTTTCTTTCAAATGGTGTAGAACGTTGTTGTATATGGTTTGTTGCGTGTTTCAAGCAACTAATTTAGTAAATAATTACCGACCAAGAAAGTCCGCGAGGACTTTCGCAAGTAGGCGAGAAGCCAGCAATAAATTATATACGGTGTTAGCTCTCGTTTTTTTTCTTCCAATTATCAATTTCTTTTCTCATATTCTTTTCAAGAAATCCAAAAATTGAACTTTTTATATAATTAGTCAATTTACTATTTGGATTTAATTTTTTTCCAAATTCAGATTTACTAAAACTTGAATCTAATAACTCCATTGCGTCATCAATTGAGTCAGCCAAAGCTTTATTAGTAATTTCTTTAAATTCTAATTCGTGATTTTTTTCATAAATTTCAACTTTTGAATTCAGAATTTCAATTTTCTCAGTTATAATTAATTTTTCTGTAATTTCTAAATCTTGGATAATTTTTATTGAAAGACTTAAGAAACCAATTCTAAGTTTTTTTTCATAATTAAACGAATCTTTTTTTTCTACTTCTGTTTGGGAATTATAAAGCTCAATTAATCTTTTTTTCCTGTTTATTCTCAGGTTAACAGTTTCAAAAGAATTAGTATCATAATTATGGATAAATTGATTTCTAATTTCCATAAATGTAACTAAATCATTGTATAAGTTTTTTTCGATTTTTTCAATATCAAAAAGCAAATCAACTTTTGCTTTAAAAGACAATGCTGTTCCTTTGTAACTTAAAGTTTTATTTTCATTATTAACGATATCAAGTAACCTCATTAAAATTTGTGATAGATATGTCTCAATGGTTATTGATTTTTCTAAAATTTCAGATTTTAATTTAATGTTCATATGGTTTTTTCAGAAATGTGAGCTAACGTGATTGTATAAGATTAGTGGCGTGTTTAAGCACCTAATTTAGCAAATAAACACCAGATAGAAAATCCGCGAGGATTTTCGTAAGTAGGTGAGGACTAGCCATTAATTTTATACGGTGTTGTGTACAGTGTTTTTATTCCGTTTTGTTTTTCCGTTTTTTATTGTTAAAATAATCAATGTAATAAAAGTCAGTCCGAATATTATTCCACTTATAATTTGTCCATTTATAAAAGCTAAAATCGGCAAATACAGAGCTAATGAAAAAGTCAGAATTATAAGTTTTCTAATTAAATTCCGATTTCTTTTTATCATTGAATATATTATCAAGCTCAAAATTCCGATAGTACAAATTGTTAGAAGTGTTAATTTCAGTTTTCCGCTTTTTAATTCGTTCAAATATTCAGTTCCTTCTGGGAATCCTGGATGCTGTAAATAATATTCTTGTGAGCCAAATCCGATTAGATTAGTCAATTCCGCAATTGTCATTAAACTCAAGAAAATTAGAGTTATAATTCCTATTATTTTGTCTGTCGTATTTGTCATTTCAGCATTGTACACAACGTGTTTGTGTATGCTTAGTTGCGTGGTTAAGCAACTAATTTAGTAAACTTTTACGAACCCGTGAATATTCCGCAGGAATATTCGCAAGTAGGGAAGAACATAGCAATTAATTATACACGGTGTTGGCATTTCGTTGTTTTTTTATTCAGCTTAATTTCATTTTTAATTTCTCCAGAGTTTGAGTTAATTCGGTCAGCGTTTTATTCCGCAAACTTTTTCAATTTCGATTGAGTGAGAAATTTCTCAACTTGCTAAATTTCGTTTTCAATTCAGTTTTTCAGATTCTTACTTATATTCGATTTTAAAAGAAACTACCAATTGTAATGACTGAACAAATAACTAATGTTAAAAAGCTAATTATTATTAGTGGATTTCTTTTATTTTTCATCAAATATCTTATTCCAATAACTAAAAACACAATTTGTGCAATCAAAAATGGTATTGTCAACATTTCTCTAAAAACTCCTATTAGAACAAAATCTATTTTGTAAAAGTTAATTAGCCAAATGAGAATAAAGTAAGAGACAATTGCAAAATTCGCAATTATCAGATTTCTGTTTGTTAGTAATTTATTCATTTTATTAGATTTTGAGTGCGTTTCGTCAATGAATGCCAACGTTGTTGTGTATGGTTAGTTGCGTGGTTAAGCAACTAAATTAGTAAACTTTTACGAACCTGTGAATATTCCG
>NZ_JABTEL010000002.1 GCF_013285155.1 Winogradskyella undariae
TAAAAGAGAGCGTTCCTATCCAAAAGATGCGCTCTCTTTTTCATTATTAATCTTACTAAATAGAATTACAATGAAGAAACAAGTTAACAAAATAAAAGCCGATTTACAACATTTTTTTGGGACAGAAAAGGTCTTTAAAATTCCATTAATTGGAACGCGTTTTACTGACGGATTAAAATATTTAGCCAACGAAGCGGAATGCTTTTGGCTGATTACAGATGCATCCGTAATTGCAAAAAGTTTATCGAATAGAAGTGAATTTATTACCATTGATTTTAAACGACTTTCTGAAAAGGAACAGTTTGAAAAGCAATGCGAAGCCATCATAAATTATAGTGATGGAAAGGGTACTATTTTTGAAACGCATCGCTATAATGTAAATGATTTTCCTTTGGATGAACTGCGCTTATTATTCGTAGATAATACACTAATGCTTCCGAGCGAATATTAACAGTTGCATGAGCTCAAAAGGCAGTCTTTTTTTGTCCTGATATTTTGTATTCTTCAACAAAAAGAGCTATTCCTTAAGGATACTTTTAAACTTCAAGAATAACAGTCTTAAAAAATCGTAATACAATTAGCACTCGTTAAAAAGCCATTACATTTTTGGATGTAATGGTATTTTTTTTGTCCAGCGCGCTGGACGAAAAGGAATAGCAAGAGGGTAACACGCTACGCGATGTTACTGTTTTTTAACTTATTGACTATTAGTGTTTTATACGTAATTAAAAACTGGTTTAGAAATCATTTTTAGCGTAAAAATGCTCGCAGCCCAGTGAAATCAATAAAAATTTAGCGTAAAAATGGATAAAGGCTATGAAAAAGAACGATTTGAAAGTTTAAGCATCAAAAGTTCTGTAGTGAAGAAATTTAGAGATTATTCTAAATCAATTTCAAAATCGAACTCAATGACTTTGCTTTTGATGGTTGAGTTTTTTGAGCGTAATGAACTTTATCCAGGAGATGATTTGAAACCAGGCTTAATGGAAACTGAAAATCGGATTAAGAAAAGAATCAATGCGCTCATTGCCATTATAAAAGATATAGAAAAGAACCAATCTAAACCGACATTGGCAATGTTGCAATCTCTTTTTGAAGGATCTGAGCCAAAGCAAAAATTAATTCTTGCGAAAAGTTTTGAGGAGTTAGAGAAAGAAAGATTGAATAAAGAATTTAAATTGCGATTTAAAGAAAAAAGTGAATCTAATTTTAAAAATGATAGCGAGGATTCAAATAATTGAAAGCAGATATCAAATTAAATCAATTAGCATCAAATGCTATGAACACCTAAAAACACTGTAAATATGTTAATTTTAAGGGCTTTAAAATCATTTTTTCAAGCCTCGACAATGTAGTTGTCCAGAATGATGAGATAATTGGTTAAATCATTTGTAAATTACCTTATTTTTGATTCTGAGTTGTAATTATAAACCAGATAAATAATTTAGAGTTTTTTGAAATAAAAAAAATAATTTTAAATTATTGTTAGCTTAGTTTATAAATGTTTTCTTTTGTTTGTTAATGTTTATATATACATACCAATGCTTGTTCATTGCTTGTCCACTACTTGTTCAGTACTTGTACCGATTTTGATCATGTTCTAATCATATCGCAAAATGAATCATTTGATAGCAAAACTAATTAGGGTTAAAAGCACTATAAATTTCAGCTTTAAAATTGAATGTATTATTGGTTTTCTTTTCGGTCTTTTCTCTGGGTTTTCAGTTTCTCTTCAAGTATATTCATATCGTCACTCACTTTTCGATCGACTATTTTCGCATAATGTTGAGTCGTTCTTAACGATTTATGTCCAAGCATTTTACTAACGGTTTCTAATGGCACACCGTTCGTTAATGTTACAGTAGTAGCAAACGTATGTCGTGCCAAATGTGTGGTTAGTGGTTTTGTGATACCGCAGAGCATCGCTATTTCTTTTAAATAGGCATTAGATTTCTGGTTACTAAATACAGGAATTAAACGTTCACTTTTTAGCACTTGTGGGTCGTAGGCATACCGATTTAAGATCTCTTTCGCTATGGGTAACAACGGAATACTACTTCGTGTATTTGTTTTGGTTCGTTTGATATTTATCCACTGCTTGCCATCAATGCCAATAGTAATATCTGATTTTGAAAGTTTCTCAACATCAGAATAGGCGAGACCTGTGTAGCAGGAAAATACAAACATGTCTCTAACGACTTTCAGCCTATCAAAATGTAATTCTTTAGTGTAAAGTGTTTCTATTTCTATAGTAGTTAGATATTCACGTTCTACAGCTTCAAATTGGACTTTGTAATTATAAAATGGATCGCGATCCATCCATTGATTGGCTAAAGCAATGCGAATGATTTTTTTGAAATTATTAATATATTTCAATGCCGAATTATGATTGCACTTTCTAGTCGTTTTTAAAAAGAACTCAAATTTGGTAATGAATCGATAATCTATATCTTTTAGTTTGTAATCTTCCAGTTTGTATTCCTCTTCAATAAATTGTTTTACATGATCGTAACACGTCCAATAGCGTTTTGCAGTACTGACAGAGATATTTTTCCCTGCTAATAAATCGGTTCTTTCATTATGTTCTTTGAATACTTCAAGAATAAATCTAATTTTCTTTCCACCACCTTTTAAAAGATTCATCATAGACCTAGCAGATATCAAATTATTCTCGTCCATGCATCTTTGATGAATTTTATATAGCTTATGTTTTAGATTATCAATGTGGTTATTAATTTCGATAGCCTCACGATTTGTACCCATAACTTTTTGGGATTTAGTACTCCAAAATTTTGGATCAATCTTCCTGCTAATACTATATTCAATGCGTTTATTGTCAAATGTTAATCGTAAATAAATGGGTGCTAATCCTCTACTATTTATCTTTGAATTGACAAGATGAAAATGGATAGAAAAGTCTGTTCTCATAATTATACAAATTTTAGGTCTCGCTAAAGTCCTAAAAAGGTAGTAAATTAGAACTTAAAAACCTAATTCGTTTTTTTTGTAAATAACTGAAAATGAGTAAAATATTGTGCGTAGCGAGACCTATTTTAAAAATCGAAAAGGGGTCACCGAATTGGTCTCGATTGAGATGGTTTTAAAGGATATCATTTAATATTAAATAAAACACAAAACCCTGTAAATCATAAATTTACAGGGTTTTTGAAGAGTTTTGATACTCTAAAAGTGGAGTCGGAGAGAATCGAACTCTCGTCCAAACAAGTAACCAAAAGGCTTTCTACACGTTTATTCTTTTCTTAGGTTTTCGACTTGAAGCTGGTTAAAGACAACCCACTTTTAGCTTAGCTTCTTAATCTCGAAAAGGTATCGAAGCACTACCTAATCTAAGTCAATTTTTACGATGCCTAATAAAGAACGCCATTAACTAAGGCTTTCTCGAGACATTTAGCACTCCTACCTAGTAGGACGAGGCTTAATCTTACTGTAATTCAGATTATGCAGCTAAAGCGTAGTTATTCTCGCCGTTTAAAATTTGGTCTAGCCTTTTACGTGTATCAATGCCATTACACGACGTGCTTACAATTCGCTTAATCTCGCTGTCAAAACCAGTCGACCCCAATTTAATAGAATAGTAATTTCCAAGAAACAGATAATAAAGTTTCAAGGGCTGCAAATTTACTAAAAATACTAACGCAAAAGCTATACCAAATACATTTTATAAACTTCTTAACTAACATTGTCAGCTTATAACATCCCAAATTGGCACTCTTTTTTACATTTTAACCTAAGATTTGTGTTGAATTACCTACGTTCTATATAAAGTTTTTAGACTTAAAATACAGCAAATTTTCATTTACTTTTTTGTTTGTTTTTACGCTTCAAGTCAGAGGCTTATAGTCTGCTTTTTTTATTTCAAAAATCACTCCTTAACAATTAGAATACATTATTAACAATGCCTTGGTGATCATTTAAAGTAATCTTAATAAGGTGTGTTAAGTTGTTGTTTGTTAGGTTTTTGGTAAAATGTAAAAAACTAAAAAACGCACTTTAACGATGTTTTGTGCTTTTCAGTGGGGTCTCAATTTAATGCAGGAAGACGATGTTTTGTTAGAATTTCTACATTTGTTTCGAATTAAAAATAAGTGTTCTCATGAAAATAAAATTGCATACTTTACTCTTAAATCAGAGTGCTTTTCTAAGTGTATTTTTATTCAAAATTATACTATCTATTGTTGTATTTATAAGCTTGTCTACAAAAGCATCTGCTCACGGAGATTTAACAAAACAAATAGCAATAAAGACACACCAAATTTCAGAAAGTCCAAACAATTTTAAACTGTATTACGAAAGAGGATTGTTATATCAACAGCATGTTGAATATCCAAAAGCAATGGAAGATTATTTAAAATCTAAAACTCTAGGAAATACTGATAATGCATTACAATACCGAATTTCTGAACTTAATTATCTATCTGAAGATTATCCAAAAGCTTTACAAAACATAACTTCTTATTTAGATATTACACCTACGGATGTAAAAGCTAAAAAGCTTGAAGCACAAATATTGTTTCATTTAAAATCTTACCAGAAATCCTTAAGTGCCTATAAATATGTTATGGAGCATATGGTTGATTTAAGACCAGAGGATATTTTAGAATATACAGACATAATTCTAGCCGAAAATAATGAAAATTATAAAGTAGCCTTAGAGGTTATAGAATTAGGTTTAAAGAAGCTAGGTTCAAATACGCTAGCTCTTCAACTTAAAAAACTAGACTATCTCAAGGCAGATCATCAAATAGAGGAAGCTTTAAAACAATATGATTATTTCATTTTAGAATACAAAAGAAAAGAGTTTTGGTACTATAAAAAAGCCAATTATTTAGCCCAATTAGATAGATCTAACGAAGCCAATATTGCTCTAAAACAAGCAACGATTGCTATAGATCAATTGGATAACAAGTTTAAAAAAATGAAATCGATTACAGAATTAGAAGTCAAAATACAAGATTTAGAAAACACAATTAATAACTGAAAAAATTATGATTAAGAAAAGTACTTTTATGTTAATGATGCTGCTGGTTATGGCGTATTCATTTTCTCAAACCGTATCGGTAGATATTCCCATTAATGGGAGTGCGGGTTCTGCTGAAGAAAATTATAGCGGCAGTGGTCAAGTCTACACTGGTAGTTCGGATTTAGAATTATACCAAGACGGAACGGATGAACAAGTCGTTGGTCTTTATTTTCAAAACATAGGACTTCCTCAAAACGCAGTTATTACTAATGCGTACATTCAATTTCAAGTAGATGAAAATGGCGCAGGAGATGTTACTGTAAATGTAACAGGAGATGATACAGATAATGCATCAAGTTTTGTTGGTAATGCTGCTTATGGTGTTTCTTCAAGACCCTCTACAACAGCAAACGTAGATTGGGCTATTGCGAGTTGGGATGGACAAATTGGTCAGGCATCAACAGATCAAAGAACACCAGATATCAGTGCTATACTTTCAGAGATTACCTCAAGAAGTGGTTGGGCAGAAGGAAATAGTATGGTTTTTAAATTTACAGGAGTTTCCAGATCAGATGGTGCTTGGAGAGAAGCTGAAAATAATTCAGGAGGCACACCTTCATTACATATTGAATACACAGCTGAGCCTTCAGAAGTTGTTATTTCTACAGTAAATATTACAGCTAATGAAGATGATGGTACGGCTGAAGAAGCGTTTAGTGGTAGTGGTTTTGTAAGTACTATTAGTTCCGATTTAGAATTGTACTATGATGGTACTACAGAACAAGTTGTAGGGGTCCGTTTTGAAAATATTAATCTTCCACAAAATGCTGTGGTAACCAATGCTTATGTTCAGTTTGAAGTGGATGAAAACGGAAATGGAGATGTCACTGTAAATGTTACAGGAGATAATAGTGACGATGCTTCTGTGCTTGGATCTAATGGTAATTTTGGCCTTTCAACCAGAACAGCAACTACAGCAAATGTAGATTGGGCTATTGCGAGTTGGGTAGGGCAAATAGGTCAAGCTTCAACAGCGCAGAGAACACCAGATATCAGTGCTATTCTTTCTGAAATTACAGCAAGAAGTGGTTGGGAACCAGGGAATAGTATGGCATTTATGTTTACAGGAGTTTCGAGATCTGATGGAGCTTACAGAGAAGCTTCTAGTGCATCAGTTTTGTTGCATATTGAATATGAAACACCTCCAGTTGAAATCGATATTACAGGAAACTCTATTTCTATTGAAAATGGAGATACAACACCAGACCTTTCAGATTATACACAATTTGAAAACACAGGAATTAATGAAACATTAACCAGAACGTTTTCTATTACAAATTTAGGGGAGCAAGATCTAAACTTAACAGGTTCACCATTAGTTTCTATAACTGGTGATGCTGAGTTTACTATTCTTACACAACCAAGTTCTTCTATAGTAAGTGCTGGCGGAAGTTTAGATTTTGTAGTGCAATATGCACCAACTGCAGCAGTAACTAACACGGCAATGATTTCAGTTGCTAGTGATGATGCCAATGAAAATCCTTATACGTTTAGTTTACAAGCTACTGGTGAAACGGCTGTTATCGATTTAGATGTTTTAGGGAATGGAACATTAATTTCTAATGGAGATACGACACCAGATGTTTTAGATCATACAGATTTTGGTCCTACTTTTATTTCTATAGGAACAACAAAAACTTATACAATAGCAAATACAGGAAATAGTGTAATTACAATAGCTTCTATAATTAGTGACAACCCAGAGTTTGTGATTACTAATTCAGAGTCGACTATTAATGGAGGAATGTCTTCAACTTTTAATATCACTTTTATACCTACAAGTTCAGTCTCATCTACAGCGACAATCACTATAGAGAGTAATGATACGGATGAAAATCCATTCACATTTAATGTGCAAGGAGAAGGAGAAGAGGCTTCTTTCCCTGCTACAATTATGGCTGGTGATGATTGGTTCTACTTAAATGATGGTAGCGATCAAGGTACAGCATGGAGAACCTTAACGTTTGATCAAAGCAATTGGGAAGAAGGAGCTACGGAAATTGGTTACGGAGATGGAGATGAAGTTACCGATTTAGGAGTGCCTGCTACACCAAGACCTGTTACAACCTATTTTAGAAAGTACATTGATATGGAAAATATAGGAATGTATAATAGTCTAGATTTAGAAGCTGTTAGAGATGATGGGATTGTGGTTTATGTCAATAATGTTGAGGTTTGGAGAAATAACATGCCAACGGAAGGTCCTATAGCATTCGATGATGAGGCAATCACAGGAATTAGTGGGTCTGATGAAGATTTTTGGAATACACAAAATGTAAATTCTTTCCCGTTAGTTGAAGGAGTTAATATTATAGCCGTAGAAATTCACCAGAGTAGTGTAAATAGTGGAGATATTAGTTTTAATTTTAAACTAACACCTAGCACATCTATTGCACCAACTATTGAAGTAGAAAGAGGCCCTTATTTACAAAGTGGAACACCTACAAGTGTGGTTGTAAAATGGAGAACAGCAGTAGAAACGCAATCTGCGGTTAAATACGGAACAGCTTTAGATATGTTAACTTCAGTAGTTTCTAATTCAGAATTAACTACGGAACATGAAGTGACTTTAACGGGGTTAGATCCTAATACTACATATTACTATAATATTGGTAATGAAGATGAAGTACTTGCACAAAGCGAAACTGGAGATATGTTCATTAAGACAGCACCTGTTGCAGGAACAGATCAATTTGTAAGAGCATGGATTTTAGGAGATCCTGGAACAGGAAGTATTAATCAAAGAAATGTTAGAGATGCTTATTACAATTACGTTTCTACAGTAGAAACAAATACAGGTCAAACGGATATGATGTTGTTTTTAGGAGATAATGCTTACAGTAATGGTACTGATGCACAGCACCAAAGTTATTTCTTTAATGTGTATGACGACATGTTGAAAAAGGCAGTAGCTTGGTCTTGTTTAGGAAACCATGATGGTTTTACTTCAGATTTAGAAACTCAGTCTGGTCCTTATTATGACATATTTACATTTCCAACGGCTGCTGAAGCTGGTGGAGTTGCATCAGGGACGGAAGCTTATTATTCTTTCGATTATGCAAATATTCACTTTATAGTATTAGACTCTCATCAATCAGGTAGAGAAGTAGGAGGTAGCCAATACCTTTGGGCTCAAAATGATATTCAGAATACAACACAAGATTGGATCGTCACTTTATTTCATCACCCAGCATATTCTAAAGGATCTCACGATTCGGATTGGGAAGATAGATTGATTGAAATGAGAGAAAATTTTATGCCAGTATTAGAAGCTAACGGTGTAGATTTAGTATTAAATGGGCATAGTCATTCTTATGAGCGTTCTTACTTTATCAATGGACATCAAGGATTTGCAAACACTTTTAACATCGATAATATAACTAATGGAGGTCATACTGTTGGAGCAACAGGAGATGGAGATGGTAAAGTTGATGGCGATGGTGCATACCAAAAAACTAGCGATGCAACAGAAGGAGCTGTTTATATTACTGCAGGTTCATCAGGACAAATATCAGGAGGAGATTTAGATCATGAAGCCATGTTTTTATCTTTAAATCAACTTGGGTCTTGTGTGATGGAAATTGAAAGTGATGGTAATGGTGGACAAAACTTAACGGTTAAGTTTGTAAGAGATACTGGTGCTATTGATGATTATTTTACCATCAGTAAAACAGGAGTAACACTTAGTGTTGATGATAACGAAACAGTAGAGAAAACGATAAAAGTTTTCCCTGTACCAGCTAACGATTTACTTAATATTAAAGTAAACCTTAATGAGCATGTTACAAATGTTAAATTTTATAACAGCACAGGAAAGTTAGTTAAGGAAAGTGATAACGAAACTATCAATGTAAGTAATATGGCAACAGGAATGTATGTTATTGAAATTGCTACAGATAAGAATACGTATTACAAGTCTATAATTATTGAATAATTTACCTAACTAAATTATTTATTAAACCTCAACACAATGCTGTTAATAGCAGATTGTAGTTGGGGTTTTTAATTTATCTATAAGTTGATAAAATTTAAAGGATTTCTAAGTTGAAAATCTAAGTGTAAAATGAAAAAAATAATCTTTTTAATCATCTCTGTTTTAATTTGTTCTTTAGTATTGTCTGGGAAAGAAGGCACAGAGCCTTTTGAAACCAATGCCATTACAGAAAATATAGGAGTCTTATACGCTTCTAATTTTTATAAATTTCAAACAGAAGTCAATACCTTGGTGAAGTTGACTAGTAATTCTAATAGTTCTAGTGAATTAAAAGCCATTAAAACTCAAGTTGAAAAGACAAGATTAGTCTATAAAAAAATCGAATTTATTTTCGATTACTACCAAACCTTTTATAACGGGACTTATATAAACGGAGCACCTTTACCTAAAGTTAGTGAGTATTATGAAGAAGGAAAAATTATTGAACCTTCAGGATTACAAGCCTTAGATGAAGCTGTAAATGAAGAGGCTTCAATTGAAAATATAGAATATATAAAAAAATTAGCAACCGAACTTAAAGCACATGTAGATTATGCTTCTGAGATTCATTTACCAATTCGTGTAAAATCAAGTCAGGTTATAGAATGTATGCGTTCTGGTATGGTTAGGATTTTTACATTAGGTGTTACAGGTTTTGATACACCAGGTTCTGTAAATGCTTTAAAAGAAAGTTATGTGAGTTTGCAAAGTATGGAAACTGCATTTTTATATTTTGAAGAAGACATACAACCCAAAGCTAAATCTAAGTTCAGATCTATAAAAAAACTTTTTAAAAAAGGGAAAAAGATACTTAGTGATAATGTTAGCTTTAATGATTTTGATAGAATGACATTTCTAAAAGAAGTCATTAACCCTTTGTATGCAGAATTGTTAGAGTTTCAAAATTTAAATAAAATTACACTTGAACCTTATAAAAAACACGCTCAGAATTATAAAGCGGTTAACCTTTTTCAATCCGATTTTTTAGATACTAAGTTTTATTCAGAATTGGTGTATTTACCATTAGATAATCCTAAAACTATTCAGTTGGGTGCGTTGTTGTTTAAGGACACTAAGCTTTCTAATGGTAATATAATGTCTTGTGTTAGTTGTCACGATCCTAACAAAGGTTTTACAGATGGTTTACCAAAAAGTTTAGCCAATAAAAAAGGGTTTTATACATCTAGAAATTCACCTACCGTTATCAATTCTGGTTATGCGTCGCGTTATTTTTGGGATTTACGTTCTTATGATTTAGAACGTCAAGTGGGGCATGTTATAGATAATGATTTAGAGTTTAACACCACTTTTAAAGCTATTGTAAAGAAATTAAAAACAAATCCTAATTATTTAAAGTTATTTAAAGACGCTTACGGCGGTATTGATAAGCAAGATATTAATGAGCGTTCTATCAGTAATGCAATTGCAGCTTATGTAAATTCTCTAAAATCTTTTGATAGTCCATTCGATAAATATATTAGAAACGAGAGTAATGATTATCCTAAAGATGCCTTACGCGGATTTAATTTATTTATGGGAAAAGCAGCTTGTGGTACCTGTCATTTTGCACCGATGTTTAACGGAACTGTTCCGCCTTTTTATTTAGAGACAGAGTCTGAAGTTTTGGGTGTTACACAAGGATTCGATACTATTAACCCTAAATTAGATAACGATATGGGGCGCTATGCTAATGGGTTAGATATTGATAAACAACCTTATTTTAGAAACTCTTTTAAGACTGTTTCTGTTAGAAATGTCGCTTTAACAGCACCATATATGCATAATGGTTCTTTTAATACTTTAGAAGAAGTGTTAGAGTTTTATAATTTAGGAGGTGGTGCAGGTATGGGCTTAGATGTAGAAAATCAGACTTTATCTGATGCGCCGTTAGATTTAACAACTCAAGAAATTAAAGATATTATAGCCTTTATGGAATCTCTTACGGATACGTCTAGTTTTTTAGATGAAGAAGATTAGGGGGGATTTCAGTACCATTTAAAACAAAAAAACAGGAAGCTTTCACTTCCTGTTTTTTTATGGATATATTTTTGTGTTAATCCTTTGTAACTCTTAAAGTCTGTGTGTTATTTCCTGAAGAAACTTTTACTAAATAAAGTCCTTTAGATAATTCAGATAAGTTAATAGATGAACCTGTAATAGCATCTTTATCAAAATTAGCGACTGTTTGCCCTAATAAGTTAAATACAGTAACGTTGTCAATATCTTGAGCTGATTTAATGTTTAAAATTCCAGAAGTTGGGTTCGGGTAAACACTAGTCGTTTCAAATACGTTATCTGAGATAGATAATGCGGCATCCGTTGTAAAACTCCAAACATCACCTGTTGTTGATCCCATGCAATTTGTAGCATCTACACTCCAATAATACGTTGTATTAGCTTCTAAATTTGAAAAAGAATCTCCATTTTCAAAATCAGTATAAGCTTGTGTTGGCGGGTTTACAGTATCTAAGTAAAATACACTTGTATCTTCAGTAGTAGAAGCTGTCCAGTTAAAAGATACAGAAGCATCAGTTGTTTGAAGTTCAACATTAGAAGCTGAATTTGCAGGACTAGGTGCCGATGCTAATTCAGGAGCAGCGTCATTAGGGCAACAAGTAACACATTGAATCCTTGTATATGTTGTTGTGTCATCATTACTACAGTTCTCATCTATATGCCAATAAATAGTAATATTAGTAACTCCGATAGGTGCCGTAAAATTTAATGGACTCATACCATATGCAATTACAGTATCATCACTTTCTGTAACCGTTATATGTATTGGGTTATCTCCAGTAACCGAATAGTCATAGCCTGGTGTAAGATTTCCAATTAAAGAATATTCAGAATTTGGCCAAGTATCAAATACAATAGTTTCAGCATAACCTGTATTTTCCATAGCAACAGTCCCTCCTGGCCAATGTCCGCCAGAACCATCAAAACATTGTGCATTTGTAGTCATTGTTATTGTAAGACATAAGATAAATAATAGAGTAATTTTTTTCATTTTTTTTGTTTTAGTTAATGAGCTCAAAACTACAATTGATAATTACTAAATAGGTTACTTTATTATTATATAAATATTACTTTAAACTCTTGTTGTGACTGAGTTTTAAGGGAGTGTTAAGTGGTTGTGTTTTTAATGATGTAGATGTTTATGCCTCTATTATCTTAAAGTGAAATTTTATTTTATAGCCATATAATTGATACACAGATAAAAACTATTTCATTTATTTAATGCTGATTTTTTTCTTTTTTATCAATATGAAGAAGAATAAGCAGTATTAAAATAGAAATACAGTGTGTTAATTAGTATACGATGTTAAATAATATTAATTTGCTCATATATATTAATCACATTATTTTCGTGAAAACAACATTTTTTATTTTATTAGAATATAAAAACTCCATCGGTATATGATATTTGCCATTATAAAAGAACGTAAAAATCCACCGGATAGACGTGTGGTTTTCTCTCCAAAACATTTGGAAGAAGCTAGAACACAATTTCCTGAAGCGACATTTATTGTAGAGTCTTCTGATATTAGAATATTTCCAGATCAAGCCTATAAAGCATTAGGTTTTGAAGTTTTAGAAGATGTTTCGCATGCTAATGTAATGATTGGAGTAAAGGAGGTACCAATTGAAAATTTAATTCCTAATAAAAAATATTTCTTTTTCTCACATACGATTAAAAAACAACCTTACAACAGGGAATTGTTGAAGGCTATGTTAGATAAAAATATAGAAATGTACGATCATGAAACTATAGTAAGAAAAACAGGAGCTCGTCTTATTGGTTTTGGTCGTTACGCAGGTTTAGTTGGTGCTTATAATGGTTTTAGAGCATTAGGTTTAAGAGATGGTTTATTTACATTGCCAAAAGTAGAAACACTTGCCGATTTAGATGCCGTAAAAGCGGAATTAGATAAAATAACAATCCCTAATATTAAGATTTTATTATCAGGTACAGGTAAAGTTGCTAATGGAGCTAAAGAGATTTTAGACCATTTAGAGATTAAACATATTAGTGATGCGTTATATTTAACATCGCAATTTACAGAGCCTGTTTACGGTACTGTAGATGTTATGGAGTATTCTAAACGTATTGATGGTAAAGTAGGAGATAGATATAAGTTTTATAAAGATCCGTCGGGTTACGAAAGTAATTTTATGCCTTATGCTAAGGAAACGGATTATTTTATTGCAGGTCATTTTTATGGTAATAATGCTCCTTATTTCTTTACAAGAGAAGAGGCTAAGGATCCTGATTTTAGAATTCATTTATTAGCAGATGTATCTTGTGATATTGATGGTCCTGTGGCAAGTACATTGAGACCTTCAACAATTGAAGATCCTTTTTATGGTTATGATATTAAAACGGAGAAAGAAGTTGCTTATGATGCTGAAGGTGCTATAACCGTTATGGCTGTAGATAATTTACCTTGTGAATTACCAAAAGATGCTAGTGAAGGTTTTGGTGAAGCATTTTTAGAACATGTAATTCCTGCATTTTTTAATAATGATGAACGAGAAATATTGAAACGTGCTAAGATGACCAAAAATGGTAAATTGACTAGACGTTTTCATTATTTACAAGATTTTGTAGATGGAAAAGAGTAAAAAAACAGCTTTAGTTACAGGTGCAGCTTCAGGCTTAGGTTTTGAGTTGGCTTTATTGTTAGCTAAAGATGATTATAATCTTATTTTAATTGACATTGATTCTAAAAGATTAGACCAAGCAAGGGATATTATTTTAGAAACTTATACGGTTGAAATTACCTTGTTGTTAAAAGATTTAAGTTCCACAAATGTTGCTAGAGATATTTATGATAACATAAAAAGTACTCCTATAGATGTTATTATAAACAATGCCGGTTTTGGAATGTTTGGTGTTTTTTGTGAATCAGATTGGGAGCGCGATTCGCAAATGTTGCATTTGCATGTGTTAACAAGTACACATTTACTAAAGTTAATTTTACCAAATATGGTAAAACGTGGTTCTGGTAAAGTTCTTAATTTATCTTCATTAGCGGCCTTTCAGCCAGGTCCATTAATGGCTTTATATTATGCTTCAAAAGGTTATATTTTATCATTTTCAGAAGCTATTTCTAACGAACTCAAAGGAACAGGAGTAACCGTTACGGCTTTG
Source organism: Winogradskyella undariae (assembly GCF_013285155.1). Lineage (GTDB taxonomy): Bacteria > Bacteroidota > Bacteroidia > Flavobacteriales > Flavobacteriaceae > Winogradskyella > Winogradskyella undariae. Next base: position 14,167 of record NZ_JABTEL010000002.1, read on the forward strand.
TGTCCTGGCCCAACAAAAACAGCATTTCAAAGTACCGTTTCTGATGATGCAACAGAAGGTAAAATTGCCTTTAATATGGCTTCAGCAAAAGAGGTTGCTGCTTATGGATATGATGCTATGAATAAAGGTAAAGTTGTTGCTATACCAGGAACATTTAATAAATTTTTATCTGTTTTACCACGATTTTTAACTCGTAATAGAACAACAAAAATTGTAAGGAAAATTCAAGATAAAAATAGAGAGTGCTAATCATCTTGATGCTTTAAATTTTTAAACATCCAAAACCCAACGGTTAAAAACATCCCGAAGCCTAAAGTAAACAGCCATGCATTTATATTTTGAAAAGGTGTCATAATTATAATCAAAATGTCTTTAAATAAATAATGAGGTTGACTTATAATTTCCCAAGAATTATAACGTAAAAATCGACCAAGATAAACTCCAAATCCACATAGAAAGAAGATAGCTGTAGTTATTGTTTTTGTAGGGGTTTTTTTAAACGTTGAATTCATTAATTTTTGCATATCTATAATAGAAAGATAAAAAAGAAATAAGCCACTCAAAGCAAAAGATAAAACGACTAAGACATCTAGCCATAAAAAAGATTTACTACCAAATCTAATATGAATAAGGTCTGTTATAATATATGGAGCATTAGGTAAAAACAATACCCAAATTACAAACCCCAATACTAATTTTAATTTACTTAAATGAGCTTTAGTGCTAAGGTACATCGTAATTGTGTACGGTATAATGGCTAAAAACACATTCCATATTAAAAATAGAAAGAAAAAGGATTTGTTAAGTTTCATACGTACCATAAGTAATACAATGCTAAAGCTTACAGCAACAAGAATTAAGGCTAAGGTTTTAAACCGGGTTTGAATTAATGTTTTTAAGGCTTCCATAGTTTTGCGTTTTCTTTAGTTTCTAATTTTAAAACTTTGGTTTCTAGTATTAAAACGGTAATAACTCCTAGTGTATAGGCTATTAAATCATTAATTTCAAAAGTGCTTCCAAAAATTAATTTTGCAGTAAAACTGCGTTCTAAATTAAAGTAAGTTAGAAATGGTGTGAGTTGAAGACACTCTACAGTATAAGCAAAAATGAGTACTGCTAAGCTTGATGTCCAAACCCCTAAATTAGTACAACCTCTTAAAATAGCGTACAGTAAAATAACCACCAGATAATCACCAAAGGTGTGACGTATAAAACCAGAATGAAGCGTAAATGCTATGGTTAATTCTATTAAAAATAAAGTAAGTGCTGTGATGAGGTATTTTTTATTGAATTGAAATTTCATATTTATATTTTTTAATTACATCTCGCTTTACTTTGTATGATAGAAGTGGAACGAGATGTTTTATTTATTATCCGTTATTCCAGTCAATTTTACGAGACACAAACATCACTATTGCTAAGATTAAGAATAGACCAACACTCCCCACTAATAAAGCATAGTTTTCTAGTTGAATAATGACGTAGATAAAGGCGTATAAAGCTGTAAGTGATAAGCCAATTAATGCCGAGAATTTAAAATTCTTGAGCATAGATTTAGAGTATAAGGTTATCAATAGTATTACGGAAACACCTGCAATTAAATAAGCTTTTAAAAAGTTACTATGTTCCGATATAGAAACTAATAAGGTGTAAAACATAATTAACGCCAAGCCTATCATGAGATATTGAAATGCATGAATATGAATTTTACTCATGGTTTGGATTAAGAAAAAGATTAAAAATGTAAGTCCAATGACTAAAAATCCATATTTGGCAGAACGTTCACTTTTTTGATATTCATCTACTAAGACCACAAATTTAGTTCCGAAGGCAAATTGGCTCAAACTTGGTACTTGATTTAAGTATTGTTGCGAAAATGCTCTATTGATCGCTAACACTTTCCAATCCACTTTAAAACCATCTTTGGTAATACTTCTTGTTTCGTCATCTGGTGAATAATTTCCAATAAATCCTGGATCGGCCCAATTAGAAGTCATTTCCATGGTAGTTGTCTTACCAACAGGAATCACTTGTATTTGCTCACTTCCGTCATAGGTTACATTCATATTAAAATTAAAATCACCTTTCAGTAAGTCTTCATTTAAAAATGCTGTTTCTAATTCATCTAAATTGTTTAAAGATGAGTTTTCGTTATAGCTGGTTTCAAAAGCATAAGATTTATCGTTAATAACTATAGCCATTTCGTTTTTAATACCTTTTAGATTACTTGTTTTAAATAGAATACTAGATTTTTCCCAAATAATATCTTCATTTTTAATTCCTTTTCCTTCAAGATTTATGGGGTGGTAACGTCCTGTTAAAGCCATGTCAGACGTAAAAACGGCAGACTCAAAATTACCTAAATACATGGTTTTAGATTTTACAGCGGCATCTACATGTAGTTTTTCTGGAAAAATATAAGCGTAATTAATTAGTGTTTTAGTTTCCTTTAAATAGGTTTTTGTCTTCTCATTAAAAGTAGAAGTTTCTGAATACGATTTGTAAGGTATTTTTATAATTGGACCATAAATTAAGACTTCATTTCCCCATTTCTGATTAATCTCATTAACCACATCTTTTTGTCGGTAAGAGCGTTCACTTATTAAAATATTCACATAACTTAAAGGAATAAGTAATACTAAAATTAAGGCTCCAACCATCATCATTCGGGCAGTAATAGACGTTTTTAGCCATTGCGAGAATTTGTTGGGTTGCTGAATTTGTTTTTGAGGTTCTGGTTTTTGGTTTTCGGTACTGTTCATTATATATGGTTTTAGTTGCTGTAAAGTACTTTGTTTTTCAAAGTAAATGTGTAAAAAAAAGATTTTATAAAAGTGAAAGGGTACTAAGTTTTTCTGATTAATTTTTCAAGGGCTTCAATATGTTTTTTAAACTCTGCTTTTCCTAATGTTGTGGCGCTGTATCTAGTGTTAGGTTTTCGGCCTATAAATTGTTTTTCAACTAAAACATATTCTGCTTTTTCTAGAGCTTTGGTATGGCTGGCTAAATTACCATCGGTTGCACCCAGCAATTCTTTTAGCATATTAAAATCGGCATACTCGTTTACCATTAAAACAGACATGATTCCAAGTCTTATTCTATGATCAAAAAGTTTATTTATGTTGGTTATAATGCTCAAAATTCAGTATTCAATAGTTGTATTGCGTTCTCTTTATGCTTTTATGTTTAAGGATTATTTTCTGTCATATTTAAAATGCATCCAGGTCCCATAAATAATATGCATAACCCCAAAACCTATAACCCAAAGCCAAAATCCATAGCCAGGATATAACGTTGCAATAAGTCCTAAAGTGATCTGAATAAATCCTAAATATTTAATGTCACCAATACTAAATTTAGCAGCATTGACTAAAGCTAAACCATAGAAAATAAGCATAAGCCCACCAGTTTGTCCGTATCTGCCTTGAGATAAAATAATTAAGATGTATAAACCGCCAGCAATTAAAGGAATTAAGAAATTAAAGATTAGGCGTCTAGAGGATTTATCCCATATTTTCTCACCCGTTTTCTTTGCTTTTCTAGTGGTTAGTAAAATCCCCGTTGCTATACTAAACACTGCGACTAAAATTAAAACTAACATTACCGATCTAAAAATCCAACCGTCTAGCATTAATGTACCATAACTATAAGTGTCTACTAAATAATAAGTAATGGCAGCACCAATTAAGGCATAGATTCCGGCCATGATTCCAGATAAGCCACTCAATGAAATAAATCGAGAAGATTTATTCATCAGGTTTTTAATCTCGCTAATATCTTTTAAGTAATCCTTATCACTCATAATTAAAGTACTTTGAATTGCAAAGTGAATTAAATTATTCTATTGAAGCAAATTTATTTTTAATATTTTATTATTTACTTCTGTATTAAGAGACGTATAGGTTTTAGAAATTAAATTATATAAGGTTTCAGATCAATTAATGACTTTTAAAACTGCCATTGGTATTTTGCTTTTAGTTATCATAATTCTACAGCTTTTTAAATTAATCAACAATCCTTCTCACTTATTAACAAGTATGATTTTTGTCATGTTTTGAGGTTTTATGTTCGCTAGCTTTGTAGTTATTCTAAAAATATTTCAAAATATATTCCGTTATGAATGAAACTGTTTCGTCCACAAAATCAAAGACTTATCAAAATGTTTTAAAAGCTTCTCTATCTTATTTTAATAACGATGAACTTGCTGCAACCACTTGGATTAACAAGTATTGCCTAAAAGATAGGCAGGGCAATTATTTGGAAAAATCACCAGATGATATGCATAAGAGAATGGCAAAAGAATTTGGTAGAATTGAAAATAAATATGCAAAAACAGAAACAATTTTAGAAAGTTTATCAGCGTACGGAAAAAATAGAGACCCATTAGACGAAACTAAAATTTACCAACTTTTTAAAGATTTTAAATACGTTATTCCACAAGGAAGTGTGATGTTTGGTTTAGGAAATAAGCAAGTCATCGCCTCTTTATCTAATTGTATTGTGGTGCCATCGGTTTTAGATTCTTATGGTGGCGTTTGCCATACCGATGAGCAATTGGCACAATTATTTAAAAGACGTTGTGGTGTTGGTGTAGATTTATCAGAATTACGACCTAAAGATGCTTTGGTATCTAATGCCGCTGGTTCTACAACAGGAGCCGTTTCTTTTATGAATCGTTTTTCTAATACAACAAGAGAGGTTGCACAAAATGGAAGACGTGGTGCTTTAATGTTAACTATGGACGTAAAACATCCCGATATAGAAGATTTTATTACCGTAAAACAAGATCTAACCAAAATAACAGGGGCTAATATCTCTATTCGTTTGTCAGACGAGTTTATGGAAGCTGTTGTTAACGATACTAAATTTACGTTGCAATGGCCAATAGATAGTAAAGATCCAAAATATACTAAAGAGATTGAGGCTAAAGATTTATGGAATAAGATTATTACTTGTGCACATAATACAGCAGAGCCAGGATTGATTTTTTGGGACAGACAGCATAAATATTCCACCTCTTCGGTATATCCAGAATTTAAAAATAGCTCTACCAATCCGTGTTCAGAAATTGCCATGCAAGGTGGCGATAGTTGTAGATTAATCGCTATTAATTTATTCAGTTTTGTAGATGAGCCTTTTACAAAACAAGCTAAATTCAACTTTAAGAAATTTTATGAAGTGACTTACGAGTCGCAACGTCTTATGGATGATTTGGTAGATTTAGAACTAGAAGCTGTTGAGCGTATTTTGGCAAAAATCGAAGCCGATCCAGAGCCAGATGCTGTAAAACGAACTGAAAAAGAATTATGGAACCTTCTCTATGAAACAGGGAAAAAAGGAAGACGAACTGGTCTTGGTTTTACAGCCTTAGCCGATGCTGTTGCTGCTTTAGGTCTAAAAATAGATACGGATGATGCGCTAGTTGCTGTAGGTGAAATTATGAAAACTAAAATGACTGCAGAGTTTGATAGCAGTATTGATATGGCGATTACTAGAGGTCAATTTGATGTATTTAATAGAAATATTGAAGATACTTCAGAATTTGTTCAAATGCTAGCTAGCGAGTTTCCTGAAATCTATAATAGAATGATGGAACACGGTCGAAGAAATATTTCCATAAGTACAGTGGCTCCAACAGGTTCTTTAAGTATGTTGGCACAAGTTTCTTCTGGGATTGAGCCCGTTTTCTTACTCTCTTATGTAAGACGACGAAAAGTAAATACGAATGATGAAAACTCAAAAGTAGATTTTGTTGATGATTTAGGCGATGCGTTTGAAGAATTTACCGTCTATCACAAAAAGTTTGAAACTTGGATGAATGTCACAGGGAAAACTGAAATAGCAGATAGTCCATATGCAGGTGCAACAGCACCCGAGATAGATTGGAAAAAACGAGTAGAATTACAAGCTTTAGTTCAAAAATATACCACGCATTCAATTAGTTCTACTATTAATCTAGCTTCTGATGTTACCGTAGATTTGGTAGGGGATATTTATGTAGATTCTTGGCAAAAAGGGTTAAAAGGAATTACGGTTTATAGAGATGGTTCTCGAAGTGGGATTTTAGTCGCTACAAAAGAAGAAAAGCCAGAAGAAAAAAATAATACTTCCACTGAAACTTTAATAGCAAAACGACCAGATAAAATAGAAGCAGAGATTGTGCGTTTTCATAATGATTCTGAAAAATGGTTAGCTGTTATCGGTTTGGTAGAAGGACGTCCTTATGAAATCTTTACAGGCCAGATGAAAGATGCCTTCAATTTACCTCAATGGGTAGAAAAAGGTTGGGTTATTAAACAACGAAATGATGATGAATCTTCAAGATATGATTTTCAATATATAGATAATGAAGGTTATAAAATAACGATTCAAGGTTTATCGCGATCATTTAACAAAGAATTTTGGAATTATGCTAAGCTAATTTCTGGGGTGTTACGTCATGGAATGCCAATTCCGTATGTTGTAGGTTTAATTCATGATCTAAATTTATACGACGATCATATCAATACATGGAAAAATGGTGTCGCAAGAGCCTTAAAACGTTTTGTGCCAGAAGGAACAGAAGCTGTGGATAAAAAGTGTCCTAGCTGTAATGATCCTGAAGGTTTAATATATGAAGAAGGATGTTTAAAATGTAAAAGTTGTGGGTATTCTAAATGCGGATAATAAACTATTTTAAGCTATCTTTTTTTTTGAATGATCTGTATTAAAGATTAATAAAAAGACCTCATTTGTTATAGACTTTGAGGTCTTTTTTATATAAATAAATTACCCTTAAATTTGAATGAATAAAAAAGTTAAAAAAAAGCGTAAATAAAAATATAATTTGAATCCAGCAGAAGACTATATCTTAAAACAAGAAGAGCCTTACAAATCTATTTTAATGCATTTGCAAGTTTTAATAATACATACGTTACCTGAAGCAGAGTTGTTATATAAATGGAGATTGCCTTGTTATTATATAGGAAAAAGGCCAATCTGTTATATCAATCAGAGTAAAGATTATGTTGATGTTGGTTTTTGGCATTCCGCACACTTATCTAAACAATGGGATGCGTATTTAATTTCAGAAAATCGTAAAGTCGTTAAATCATTACGATATAAAACTATTGAAACTATTGATGACACCGTTATTATTTCAATACTAAAAGAAGTCGAAGCTTTGAAGGAAAAAGGATTTTATAAGAGAGATTAGTTTTTTTTAGTCCACCTTCTGCAGTTCTCAGTTTGCAGTCTACAGTTTGCAGTCAAAAGTCTTCAGTTGATAAATAACAATAAGATTTTAAAGGTTATCTAAATTTCTCTGTGAATCTCGGTGTAATCTCAGAGTATCTCAGCGAAACAATAAAACAGCAGTTTCAATAAAATTACTTCACCAAAAACATACCTAAAAACACAGCTAAAAACCCAACCACAAAACTAGCAATCGTATAAATTGCAAAAGTCATAAAATCACCAGATTTTAAAAACATATGATTTTCATAAGCAAAGGTAGAAAATGTAGTAAATCCACCACAAAATCCAGTCGCTAAAAGTAAAGTCTGACCTTGAGATAACGTTTCATTTTTAGCAGCTAAGCCAAGAAATACACCGATTAATAAACTACCAAAAATATTAGCAGTAAAGGTTCCGTAAGGGATTCCGGTTTCAGTATTATTAAGCCATTTTCCTATAAGAAATCGTAGTACACTACCGCAACCACCACCTAGAAATACGAGTATAAGATGTTTCAATTTTTTTAACTTTAATTATTAATTTGATGTAAGATATTTATCTCAAATAATAGGTTGAGCTCTTCATACAAAGCATAAACTTATAAAAGGAAATTTAAAAGTATAAAAGTAACCGATTTTTCCGAATGAATAATAATCAAAACATGTAGAGTTTATAAGCGCACGCCATTAAATGACTTTTTAATTAAAAAGGAATTGTAAATAGTGAAAAATAAGCGCTTTGGTTTTTAAAAATTAAATTATAGTTTTAAATATAAATAAGAGCATTTATAATTATAGGCAAATTATCTCGTTATAGATTTTGTATTGAATTATATTTGCACATAATAAAATCATCAATAAAAACACGTAACAAATGATGTTCATCAAAAGACAGTTAATCATCGTTTTCCTTATAGTTTCTTCAATAGGTATGGCACAAAAATCTGCCGTATATACTAACGATTATAAAGATTACCAAAAGGCATTAACGCTATATAATAACAACCAGTTTAAAGCTGCTCAATCTTTATTCGACGATGTAAAGTTGAATACAAAAGATGCAACAATAGAATCTGATTGTGCTTACTATATTGCGAATTGTGCTGTAAGATTAAATCAAAATAATGCAGATAATCTTGTAACAGCATTTGTTGAAGATTACCCGACTAGCACAAAAAGAAATACAGCATTTTTAGATGTAGCCGATTATTATTTTAATAATGGAAAATATGCTTATGCTCGTAAGTGGTACGATAAGGTAGATCAGCGTAGTATTTCTGGAACGGAGAAAGACCGTTTCAATTTTAATTATGGCTATGTTTTGTATTCTACACAAGAAGAAAAGCAAGCTTCTAAATATTTTAATCGTGTTGTTAATTCAAAAGAATACGGATCGCAAGCCAAATATTATATTGGGTTTATGGCTTATCAAGGCGATGATTATGATACCGCAAATGAGTATTTTGATCAAGTTAGTGATAACGAAAAATACAAAGAGAAGTTGTCTTATTACCAAGCCGACTTAAACTTTAAGTTGGGGAAGTTTGAAAAAGCTATTGAATTAGCTTCTGCACAATTGGCAAAGAGTAATGCAGCAGAAAAGTCTGAATTATCAAAAATCATAGGAGAAAGTTACTTTAACCTTGAGCAATATGATGCTGCTATTCCTTATTTAAAAGCGTATAAAGGAAAAGATAGAAAATGGAACAATACAGATTATTACCAACTCGGTTATGCGTATTACAAGCAAAATGATTTTGAAAGTGCCATTTCAGAATTCAATAAAATTATTGGAGGTGACAATTTTGTAGCTCAAAATGCTTATTACCATTTGGGTGAAAGTTATATTAACCTAGATAAAAAACAAGAAGCATTAAATGCATTTAGAAATGCATCTCAAATGGATTTTGATTTAAAAATTCAAGAAGATGCTTGGTTAAACTATGCTAAGATTAGTTATGATATTGGGAATCCTTATCAATCCGTTCCTCAGGTTTTAACAGGCTATTTAAGTCAATATCCAGATACAAAATATAAAGATGAGGTTGAGACTTTATTAATCGATTCTTACATCACATCAAAAAATTACAAAGAAGCTTTAGAGCTTTTAAAAGGTAAAAATAGTTTTGAAAATAAATCGGCTTACCAAAAAGTAGCCTTTTTTAGAGGAGTAGAATTATATAACGAGAATAAATATAATGAAGCTTTAGATTTATTTAAAGGTTCTTTAAAAGAACCAATTGATTCAGAATTTGTTGCAAGAGCTACATTTTGGAAAGCTGAAACAGAATACAACTTAACTAATTACAATGATGCCTTAATAGGATTTAAGCAATTTGCAGGTTTTAGTGATATTTCAGATTTATCAGAAAATGAAAACTTAAATTATAATTTAGCTTACACTTATTTTAAGTTGAAGGAATATACAAACGCTTCAAGTTATTTTGAGAAATTCATAAAGAATAAATCGAATGACCAACTGCGTCAAAACGATGCGTATTTAAGATTAGCAGATGGTTATTTTGTATCTAGCCAATATCAAAACGCAATTGATGCTTATACCAAAGCCATTAAAATTAATGAAATAGAAACGGATTATGCAGCGTTTCAAAAAGCAATGAGTTTAGGTTACTTGGCAAAAGGACCTGAAAAGATTTCAGAATTAAACTCATTTATAAAAACATATACAAAATCATCTTTACGAGACGATGCTATGTATGAGTTAGCAAATTCATATGTAAAAGCAGGTGATACCAATAAAGCGATGCTTATGTACGATCGTTTAAATTCAGATTATCCTACGAGTGCTTTCACTTCAAAATCTTTATTACGTCAAGGTTTAGTTTATTATAATGGTAACGATAATACTAGAGCGTTGACTAAGTTTAAGAAAGTAGCAACAGATTTCCCGGGGTCTGGTGAAGCAGTTCAAGCGGTATCAACAGTACGTTTAATTTATATCGATTTAGGTCAAGTAGAAGAATATGCCTCTTGGGTAAGGACTTTAGATTATGTTGAGGTTTCTAATGTAGAATTAGATAATACCACGTATTTAGCAGCAGAAAAACCATATTTAGATAACGATACGGATAGAGCAATTCGTCAATTTAATAAATACTTAAATGAATTTCCTAAAGGACTAAATAGTCTAAAAGCACATTTCTATTTAGCACAATTATATTACAAAAAGAATTTGTTTGATAATGCTTTACCTCACTATTTGGCAGTTGTTGAAGCTTCTAAATCTGAATATTCTGAGCAAGCAACGGTTAAGCTTTGTGAGATTTATTTAAGTCAATCTAATTGGGAAAAAGCAATTCCGGAATTAAAACGTTTAGAGGTTGAAGCAGATTATCCTCAGAATGTTATTTATGCACAGTCTAATTTAATGAATGCGTATTACCAAACTGATGATTTTGCTAAAGCTGAAGGTTATGCAGCAAAAGTATTGAGCAATCCAAAATTAGATAATAAAGTAAAGAGTGATGCAAAATTAACTATTGCGCGTTCTGCTATTAAAATAGGAGATGAAGCTAAAGCAAAAATGGCATATGCTGAAATTGAAACCATAGCGACAGGAAGTGTTGCAGCAGAAGCATTATACTACAAAGGTTATTTTGAAAATAAAGAAAGCGCTTACGAAGCGTCTAACATTACCATTCAAAAATTAGCTAAAGATTACGGAAGTTATAAATTGTATAGTGCAAAAGGTTTAGTGGTTATGGCTAAGAACTTCTATGCTTTAGGAGATGCGTTTCAAGCCACTTATATTTTAGAAAGTGTAATTAGTAATTTCCCTGACTTTACAGAAGTTGTTAGCGAAGCAAAAACTGAACTTAGTAAAATAAAGGCAGAAGAAGCTAAGACTAATTCATCGGTAGAAACGGATGAAAATTAATAAATTCCTGTAAAGGCAGGAATCTCTAAGTCGAAAATTAAAAACTTAATTATAAGTAATGAAAAAACTAAAAACCTTCACTTTATATATTCCAATACTATTATTAGCACTTATATTAACTTCATGTGAAGAAGATAATGAAAAACCTCAAGATGTTGATGTTTTTTTAGGGTGTTGTTCTGAAGATCCTGTTTACGGTGATAATGTTGATAATTTAGATCAATCAATAAATGGTGAGATTTCTGTTTCGGATATACTTACACCTAATGGAGATGGCATGAATGATCTATTTGGAATTACAAATATTGAAAACTATTCTAATCATTCAATAACAATTTATAATTCGGAAGATGAATTGGTTTTTGAAAGTAATAACTATGTAAGTGGTTTTAATAGTGAAGGGGATTTTTTTCCTAATGGTGAACAAACCCAATCTGGCATTACAACATATACAGATGGAACCTATAAGTATAAATTAGTAATTGAAGATGAGCAAACATTTTATAAATCAGGAACCTTTTGTTTATTCACTAACAATCCACCTGTAGAACAGCAAAATTTTAGTGAATGCTTAGATCTTGGAGAGTTTGATCAAATTCTAACAGGATATTAAAATAGTCGTTAGCAGACGCAATCAAATCAAAATATTACACATGAAAATTAAATATTTAATATTAACAATGTTTACCTTGAGTGCAGCTTTTAGTTTTGCTCAAGAGCGTACCAAAGATACTCTTGGAGATCAAACGGTAAACGTTATAAGACCATATACACCAACAATTTCAGATGCTTTTAAGATTAAAGATAATCCGAAGTTAAACGATTCTAATGCGGTTAAGAAAAAGGAAATAAAGTATAATATATTTTCAATTCCTGTAGCTTCAACATTTACACCTGCAAAAGGAAAAGCAGCAACGGTAGATAAGGCTAAAGCTATAAAATTATATGATAATTATGCTTCGTTAGGTGTCGGTTCTTACACCACTATTTTAGGTGAGGTTTATCTAAATCATGAACTGAGTAGGGATGAAAATGTAGGTGGTTATTTTAGTCATCATTCATCTCAAGGTGGTATTGATGGTGTAGAATTAGATGATAATTTTTCTAAAACAATGTTAAATGCTTATTACAGAAAAAGTGATAGAGATTTTACATGGCAAGTAGACGGAGGTTTTAATTTGCAAACCTACAATTGGTATGGTGTACCACAAGATTTTTATGATGAAAGTGTTTTAAATGATATTGATTCTGGGCAGACTTATAACGATTTGTATGTGGGTGGTGAAATTGATTTTGAAGATGCTATAGTAAAAGATGCAAGTCTTCGTTTTAGACACTTTGGTGATAATCACGATTCTGCTGAAAATAGATTGGTAGCTAAGTCGGGCTTTGATTTTGAAGTGCAAGATGCTGTTATTAAATCAGAGTTTTCTATAGATTATATCAGCGGTACTTTTGATCGCGATTACTATAATATTGACGAAATTAATTATGGTAATGTTACTTTCGGGTTTGCACCTTCATACCAACTTATTCAAGATGAATTAACTCTAGATTTGGGAGTTAAATTGGCATACCTTAATGACACAGAATTCAGCAATAATAAGTTTTATATTTATCCAAACATCGAAGCATCTTACCGTTTAGTAGACGAAATATTAATCGCTTTTGGGGGACTTAAAGGTGATTTAATTCAAAATTCTTATTACGATTTTGTAAATGAAAATCCATTTGTATCTCCTAGTTTATTTGTTACACCAACCAATCAGCAATACAAAACTTTTGTAGGAGCTAAAGGGAAGCTTTCTAGTAAGATGGCATATAGTTTAAAAGTGAATTATTCATCAGAGAAAAATAAGGCTTTATACAAATCAAATGAAGTGCCAAGTGCAGTTTTAACAGATTATCAGTACGGAAATTCATTTAATGTAGCTTATGATGATGTTACTACATTTTCTTTTGCAGGTGAGCTTAATGTAGATTTAAATAGAAACTTTACGTTAGGTCTAAAAGGAGAATATTTTGGGTATAGCACAGATAACGAATCTGAAGCTTGGAACTTACCAGATCTTACAGCTTCTGTATTTTTAGATTATCAAATTTCAGAAAAATGGTCTGCTGGTGCTAGTATGTTCTTTGTAGGAGAACGTAAAGATCAAGCTACATTTTATGATGTGTTAGATCCTTTGAACACAACCATAACAACGGTAAGTTTAGATAGTTATTTTGATGCTAATATGCATGTCGGTTATAAAATAAACGATCAGTTATCTATTTTTGCTAAGGGTAATAATTTAGCAAGTCAAAATTATGAACGTTGGTTAAATTACCCTGTACAAGGTATTCAGGTCTTAGCAGGCGCAACATATCAGTTCGATTTTTAAAAATAAGTAGTTCAATTAATTTAATATTCAACTTACAATTAAAAAAAGCGTTCCCTAATCGGAGCGCTTTTGTTATTTTTACATATCAATAAACCTAACGAAATGAAATTTCAAAATTACAATTACCCATTATCACGTTTAATTAAGATGAGTAAAAATGCCTTTTTATTGTTGGCTGTATTCTTTTTTATGTCTTGCGAAAAAGGGAAACAAGAAGTAGATTTAATTGTTACCAATGCTAATATTTACACCGTAGATGATGCTTTTAGTAAGGCGGAATCGTTTGTCGTTAAAGACGGTAAAATTATTGCTGTGGGGACAACTTCAGAAATGGATAAACAGTATATAGCTGCAGATACTATTAATGCAGATGGAAACACAATTGTACCAGGGTTAATTGATGCACATTGTCATTTTTTAGGCTTAGGATTTAATCAACAATCGGTTGATTTATTTGGGACGAAGAGTTTTGAGGAAATGATGAAGCGCTTATTAAATTTTCAGAATAAAAATAATAATGAATATATTTTAGGTCGTGGTTGGGATCAAAATGATTGGGAGATAAAAGAATTTCCTAATAAAAACCTGCTAGATAAACTTTATCCTAATACACCGATAGCTTTAACAAGAATAGATGGACATGCTATATTAGCTAACCAAGCAGCTTTAGATTTAGGGAATGTAACTATAGATAGTAAGATTGAAGGGGGTGAAGTTGTAGTGGAAAACGGTAAGCTAACTGGTATTTTAATAGATAATGCAGAAAGCTTGGTAATGGACCATTGGCCAAAACCAACAAAATCTGATATAACAACAGCATTATTAGAAGCACAAAAAATGTGTTTTGATTTAGGGTTAACAACTGTAGATGATGCTGGTTTAAATAGAGAGGCTATTGAGGTGATTGATAGTCTTCAAAAAGCTGGAGAATTAAAAATGCGTATTTACGCCATGGTTTCTCATACAAAAGAGAATTTAGATTACTATTTAGATAAGGGAATTACTAAAACAGATTATCTTAATGTACGTTCATTTAAGTTTTATGCCGATGGTGCTTTAGGATCAAGAGGCGCAATGCTGCGTGAACCTTATTCAGATAAACCAGGACATTTAGGCTTGTTGGTTACCGATTTAGAAACTATGAAAAAGTCTGCTGAACGTATTGCGAATTCAGAATTTCAAATGAACACACATGCTATCGGTGATTCTGCAAACCATGCTATATTAGAAACCTATAATAAAATTTTAGCAGGTAAAAAAGATAGACGATGGAGAGTAGAACATGCCCAAATTGTTTCACCTGAAGATTTTGGATTATATAAAAATGTAATGCCATCTATCCAGCCAACACATGCAACGAGTGATATGTATTGGGCAGAAGATAGAATAGGAGAAGAACGTATAAAAGGAGCGTATGCTTACAAGCAATTATTAGAAGCTTACGGAAAAGTTGCTTTAGGAACCGATTTTCCTGTAGAAAAAGTAAGTCCGTTTTTAACGTTCTATGCGGCTGTGGCAAGACAAGATTTTGAGCAGTACCCAGAAGGTGGTTTTCAAATGGAAAATGCATTAAGTAGAGAAGAAGCTTTAAGAGGAATGACCATTTGGGCAGCTTACTCTAATTTTGAAGAACATGAAAAAGGAAGTATCGAAGTTGGTAAGTTTGCCGATTTTATTATTTTAGATAAAGATATTATGTCAGTTAATACAAGTGTTATTCCTCATATTAAAGTATTAAAAGCGGTTGTAGGAGGAGAAGCGCAATAATAAATAGTTATGATAAAAAAGTCTCTTTACACGTTATTGTTCTTAGTGTTTTGTTCAAATTTTACTTTTGCTCAATACGGTTGGACAGATGCAGTTGTTTATCTTAAAAATCAAAAAGTGTTAACAGGTTTAGCTAAGATACCCATGATGTCGGATGGTTTAAATCTTAAAAAAGAGCAACTTAAATTTAAGACAGATAAAAAATCTAAGAAGTCTAAATATAAACCCGAAGAGATCGATAGTATTGTTTTTACCATTACATATAAAGAGCGTGTAAATGGTAATCGTATTGAGAAAACTCGAGTTGAAACTTATATACCTATTTATTTAAATAATAGACAAACTAAAATGGGCTTTGCTGAAATATTAGTAGATGGAGCTTTAAAATTAGTTGGTAGAACTGTATCTGTGCAATCAGGTGGAGGATTTATGCCAACTGCAGGTGCACCAAATATGGCTCCTATTTATCACCCAGGTTATATGGGGAGTCATAATCAGGTATTGATATTAAGAGATGGTGAAACACCAGAGATATTCAATCAAGTAAGTTTAACAAAGTCCTTTAGAAAAAGAGCAATGGAATATTTTGAAGATTGCCCAGTTCTTAAAACTAAAATAGAAACGAAAGAGTTTAAAAAGGAGGATTTGCAAGATATCATCAGATTTTATAATTCAAATTGCAATTAAGAAAGTCTAGCTAAATAATCAAAGTGTTCGCCATCCATTACTTTTTCGCATTTTAACCCCACAGTCAAACAAGCTGTTTTTAGAGTTTCAAAATCTAAATAGAGCCATTTCATAGGCTTTTCCTTTTTACCTTTATAAGATAAGAAATAATCTAATTCACCAGGATAACTTTGGTTTAAATCTAACCACATTCCGCCATCTTCATCTTCATACATGTAAGAAATATCAGAAGAATCAATCAAAATTTGACCATCAGTATTTAATAACGATTTTAGATGGTTTAAATGTTTAGAAACTTCAGATAACTCTTTAAAAATTCCGGTGCCATTCATCAGTAATAAAATGGTATCAAAAGTCTCAGTTTCTTCTAACAGAGGTTTTAATTCAGCATGTAAAACGCCACGTTTTTTAGCTACTTCAATAGCGCCTTTAGAGTTGTCTATAGCTTTTATTTTTAATCCTTTTTCTTGCAACCATAAAGAATGACTCCCAGAGCCACAACCAACATCTAAGGTTTTGCCTTTACTTAATTTTAAAGCTTTTTGTTCTAATTTAGGCATTTCAGCATAATTTCTAAATAAATAAGGAAGAGGTAAATCATCTTCATCCGAAATATTTGTAGACGTGATTAAGTCTTCAGTATAATTTCCGTTTTGATAATCTAATAACGCTTGTCCAAAAATATCTTTCATAAATAATTAGTGCTAAAACTTAGTTGAGTGATTTTGTTTTTCTCGGATATGAATCGAGAACTTTACTTAAATTTGTATTATGCAAGATCAAATAAATAACCTTCCAAAGCTCGCCAAAGATAAGCATAAGGAAAACAAAACCTTTTTTACAAAGCTAAAAAAGAAGCCACCAAAACAGTTAGATTATATAATGCAAGAACTCCATGAAGAAGAATTTGAACGTACCGACTGCCTAGAATGTGCTAATTGTTGTAAAACAACAGGTCCTTTATTTACCGCTAAAGATATACAGCGTATCTCCAAGTTTTTTAGAATGAAGGAGCAGCAGTTTATTGAAACCTATTTGCATTTAGATGACGAAAATGATTATGTTTTGCAATCAGTGCCTTGTACATTTTTAGGCGCAGATAATTACTGCTCTATTTACGATGTAAGACCAAAAGCATGTAGTGAGTTTCCGCATACAGATCGTAAAAAGTTTCAACAAATTTCTAATTTAACGTTAAAGAATGTGGCTATTTGTCCGGCAGCTTATAATATTGTTGAAGAAATGAAAAAGAGGATTCCTAAGTAAGAGAATAGCTTCGGAATAATTTTTGATATTTAAACAGAAAACACTTTATGAAAAATCTATTTAAAAAATTTATATTTCTATTCTTTGTGGTTAATGTCTCTCACTCACAAGCATGGTTAACTAATTTAGATATCGCTCAAAAATTAGCTTTGGTTCAGAATAAAATGGTGCTGATGGTATGGGAAGATGCTACAGAGTACGATTATCAGGTTGTTGTAAATAATGAGAATGGTAATATTGTTTTTGTTCAAAATTTATTTGAGAATGAAGAGGTGAGTCCTTTAATATGGAAATATTTTATACCTGTTATTGTAGATGAATTAGAGTATGAAGATTTGTATATGAATATTAAAGACAAACGATCTCAAAAATACATTGATAAGTTTAATGATGATTCAATTAAAATTATGGATATAAATGGTCATATTTTAAACGTATCTAATCAACCTGAAGGTTACCAAAACATCACAAAAATCATTTTAGATTATGGGTTAAATACGGAATTTATAGCAACAGAATTAAAAGGGTATAATACTAATCCAGATTTTTATTCAGCTTATTATTTGGCTTCAAAATATTTAGATTATTCATTATACACAAAAGAAAGTATTAGAGAGAATATTTTAGATTTAGCGACCATTTATTTAGATACTGCAGCTGAGTATTTAGTGAATAACCCAGAAGAAAATCAATCCGATTTATTGCAAAGGGTAGCACTTTCTAAAATTGAACAATACCTAATATTAAAGCGTCCAAGAAAGGTTTTAAGAGAGTTAAAACGAATTGATACTGAAACTATAGCGCAAAATAATCAAGGATTTGTAGACTTTTTATACTATACGTCTTACCGTGTTTTAGGAGATATAGAAGAAGCCGAATTATGGAAATCTAATATTTCTTCGTTAGATTTAAAGAAGGCACAATTGCTTATTAATCTTAATGATTAATGATTCTGAGAAATTTACACTTACAGTATAAGTTGCCCATTTGTATATTCACTTTAATAATAATTATGAGTTGTAGTTCAGAGAAAAAAATAGGAGTTCAAGGACATAGAGGTTGCAGAGGTTTAATGCCAGAAAATTCTTTAGCCGCTTTTGAAAAAGCAATAGATCTTGGTGTACAAACTTTAGAACTAGATATTGTAATTTCTAAAGATGGAAAAGTTGTGGTATCTCATGATCCTTATATGAATTCTATATTTTGTCTGACTCCTGAAGGTGGAATTATTCCTAATGATTCAGAGACTGATTACAATTTATATGAAATGAATTACGATGAAATTAAGACATTTGATTGTGGTACAAAATTTCATCCCACTTATCCAAATCAAGAAAAATTTAAAACTTATAAACCTCTATTGTCAGAAGTATTCGATTTAGTAAAAACTAAAAAATCGGATGTTAAGTTTAATATTGAAATAAAATCTGACCCTAGTTATTACGATATTTTCACACCACAACCAGAAGCTTATGTAGCTTTAGTTTTAGAAGAAATAGATAAACACGACATGTTTAGTCGTGTAAATCTTCAATCTTTTGATGTTGCTATTCTTGAAGAAGTAAAGGTACAAGCACCTAAAATACCTTTGGCTTTATTAGTGGAAGATGATGAAACTATTAATGAAAAGTTGAATCTATTATCATTTCAACCCGAAATTATAAGTCCTTATTTTAAATTGTTATCAGAAGCGTCTATTTCAAATTATCAAAAAGAAGGTTTTCAAGTTATTCCTTGGACAGTAAATACAGAAACGGATATGAAGCAAATGATAGCCTGGAATGTGGATGCAATTATTACAGACTATCCTAATGTGCTCATAGAAATTCTAAAACAATAAATAAGTATTAATTTATTTATACAATAAATACTTGTTTCTTGTAATGTTAAATTTAGCTAAGCCATTTTTCCAAGTGGCTCTAATTTCACTTTCAGATAACCCAGATTCTATTTGCTGTTGTAGTTTTTTTGTTCCTGCTAATAATGTAAAAAAGTCAGTAAAAAAGGGACCTTTAGAGCCTGCTTTTTTGTCTTTATTATAGAATTCAATTAACCATTTTAAATTAAGGGTGTCTAAATGTGCTTCTTTAGATAAGTCATAACCAAAACAAACTTTATTTTCATGTTTAGGATATTTCGCTCCCTCATTAGCTTTTGGTGTAAACTGAAATGGTAAAGATTGCTTTGCAAATAAAGGTGAGCCAACAATTTGAAATTGTTTATCTGTTCCGCGTCCTACACTAATATTAGTGCCTTCAAAAAAGCATAAACTTGGGTAGAGGTTTATAGCCGCTTCGTTAGGTAAATTTGGAGACGGTTTTATCGGTAAATTATAAGGAAGTTGATGGTTATAATTTTCAACAGAAATGACACTCAATTCACATTGTATTCCGTTCTTTAGCCATCTTTCGCCATTAATCATTTTTGCGTATTCACCAATAGTCATACCGTGAACCACAGGGATGGGGTGCATACCAACAAAACTCGTGTGTTTTTTTTCTAAAATAGGCCCATCAATATAATGCCCATTTGGGTTGGGTCTGTCTAATATGAGAACCGGAATGTTTTGCTCTGCACAAGCTTCCATGACATAATGTAGACTAGAAATATAAGTATAGAAACGAGCACCAACATCTTGTATGTCAAAAACAACAAGATCAAGTCCCTTTAATTGCTCAGCGCTTGGTTTTTTGTTTTTACCATAAAGTGAAATAATAGGTAAGCC
Source organism: Winogradskyella undariae (assembly GCF_013285155.1). Taxonomy (GTDB): domain Bacteria; phylum Bacteroidota; class Bacteroidia; order Flavobacteriales; family Flavobacteriaceae; genus Winogradskyella; species Winogradskyella undariae. The sequence continues at coordinate 34,108 of NZ_JABTEL010000002.1, forward strand.
TGTTTTAGTGTCAATGCCATCTTTTACAACTTCGCCTGCATCTGCAACACCTCTAAATCCGTGTTCTGGTGCAAATACTTTTTTTACATCAACTTTTAGATTTAATAACGAATCTACAAGATGTGTTTGATTTATAGCGTTAGATTTAGAATTGCTAGTTTTAAAAATAACACTGGTTTGGTTGGCAACAATCCCAACACGCTTTCCTTTTAATAATGGAAGGTAGTCTTGCGTTTTATTAGCACCAACAATAATTTTTTGTTTATTTAATGTACTTAACGGGGCTGGTGTGTCGTTAATAGCTAAAGTGTCTATGCTATAGTTTCCTGCATCTTTGTTTGTGCTATTTCCACATGAAAATGTTACCAATGAAATCCCAATAATTATAGAGAATAAAACTGTATTTTTGAAAACCTTTAAAAGCATATATAAGTTTGAATTTTGAATTATTTATAGCTAAACGCATAATTGGCAATAAAACGTATAAAAGTAGTGTATCGGGACCAATAATTAAAATTGGTATCGCTGCAATTGCTATTGGTGTTATTGTAATGCTTATTGCAATAGCTACAGGTTTGGGTTTACAGCAAAAAATTAGAGATAAAGTTGTTGCTTTTAATGGTCATATAGAAATTACCAATTACGATAATAATACTTCAGATGAGTCTCAAGTACCTATTTCAATTGATCAAGAATTCTATCCGAACTTTAAAGATGTTGAAGGTGTAAAGCATGTTCAAGGGGTAGCTCAAAAATTTGCAGTTGTTAGGACTGAAACTGATTTTGAAGGTATAGTTGTTAAAGGTGTTGGTGCAGATTACAGTTGGGAGTATTTTCAGGAATTTTTAATTGACGGTCGCTTACCAGATTTTACAAAAGACAGAAATGAAGAAATTTTAATATCTCAATATTTAGCCAATCGCTTAGGGTTTAAAGTAGGAGATAAGATGCAAACGTTGTTCTCAGAACGTATTGATAGATTACCTCGTCTTATGAGTTTTGAAATTGTTGGGATTTATAATTCTGGTTTTCAAGAGCTCGATGAGAAATTCTGTATTGCAGATTTAAGACATATTCAGCGTTTAAATAAATGGGAAGCTGACCAAATTGGGAATTTTGAGGTTTTTATAGATGATTTTTCAAAGATTGAAGAAAAGACATTAGAGATTTATAAAACAATTCCATCTTTAATGAATGCAAATCCAATCACTAGAAAATATTATGCGATTTTCGAATGGATTAAAATTTTTGATAATAATACTTATGGTATAATTGCTATAATGATTATTGTTGCAGGTATTAATATGATTACCGCATTGTTGGTTTTAATTTTAGAGCGTACTCAAATGATTGGTATTCTAAAAGCTTTAGGAAGTTCTAATTGGACGATTCGAAAAGTGTTTCTCTATAACGCATCTTATTTAATTGGTTTAGGTTTGCTTTGGGGAAATATAATAGGTTTAGGTTTATTATTTGCTCAAAAGTATTTTAAGCTATTTCCATTAAATCCAGATACTTATTACGTCAGTAATGCACCTGTTTATATCAGTTTAGATTATATCGTTCTACTTAATATTGGCACATTTATAGCTTGTTTATTAATGTTGTTAATTCCTTCAATTATTATTTCTAAAATTTCCCCAGTAAAAGCTATCCGATTCGATTAATCCATTATTAGAGGTTGTTAGTTAGTTGTTTAATGTTTGTGTTTTAGTATGGCTGTGCATAACTAGATTAATTAATATTTATCGTTTATTTCCTTTCAATTCCATTATTTTTGCACTTCTGAAAAAATAATTATGGATTACGTAGAAAATATATTAGGTACTATAGGGAACACACCATTGGTTAAAATGAATAAACTAGTGGAAGATTTACCTTGTTTGGTACTTGCTAAATACGAAACTTTTAACCCAGGAAACTCTGTAAAAGACAGAATGGCTTTGCAAATGATTGAAGATGCAGAAGCAGATGGTCGTTTAAAACCAGGAGGAACTATTATTGAAGGAACTTCGGGAAATACAGGAATGGGATTGGCTCTAGCAGCCATTATAAAAGGATACAAATGTATTTTTGTAATGGCAGATAAGCAGTCTAAAGAAAAAGTAGATATTCTTAAAGCTGTTGGTGCAGAAGTTGTAGTTTGTCCTACAGCAGTAGAACCAGATGATCCACGTAGTTATTATTCTGTATCTAAACGTTTAGGAGCAGAAACACCAAACTCTTGGTATGTTAATCAATATGATAATCCTAGTAATACAAAAGCACACTATTTAAGTACAGGTCCAGAAATTTGGAAACAAACCGATGGTAAAATCACACATTTTGTTGTTGGTGTTGGTACCGGTGGAACAATTAGCGGCGTAGGTAAATATTTAAAAGAACAAAATCCAAATATTAAAGTTTGGGGAGTTGATACTTATGGTTCGGTATTTAAAAAATATCATGAAACAGGTGAGTTTGATGAAAATGAAATTTACCCTTACGTAACCGAAGGTATTGGTGAAGATATTTTACCTAAAAATGTAGATTTCGATATTATTGATGGCTTTACTAAAGTTACAGATAAAGATGCTTGTGTTTACACACAACGTTTAAGTAAAGAAGAAGGAATGTTTTTAGGAAACTCTGCAGGATCTGCAATTAAAGGAGTGTTACAGTTAAAAGAACAGTTTAAACCAGAAGATGTTGTTGTTGTTTTGTTTCATGACCACGGAAGTCGTTATGTAGGAAAAATGTATAATGATGATTGGATGCGTGAAATGGGTTATTTAGATTAATAAATAACTCTTTATATAAAAGTGAAAATCCTGATTTAATTATCAGGATTTTTTTGTTTAACAGCATTATAAAAGCAACGAAATAACTTGTAGTACATTTTAAAAAGGAAGTTACAGTTAACATATTTAGATGATTACAGCTTTCTCTATAACCTAAATTTGTCTATATTGGGTCCCTAAACCAATTTCTATGAAGCAATTATACATATTCGTTTTAGCTATAAGTATCAGTTGTGTTAGTTTCTCGCAAAACACATATATTCAATTAGAGTTGGTAAATCCAAGTATTGGTCAGCCGTCAACAGGTAGTTCATGGGATACAACTTCTAATGATGATGGTTTAAATGCGATATTAAATTCGTACACTATTTCTTCGTATCAGGTTTTATATCCTGAAGTTCACTCTGGTTTGTTTTACGATGAAGATGCAATTAACTCTAGATATATGAATGTTGTATGTCAAAATTGTGATTTAGAACAACTAATTTTAGATTTAACAGCTTATTCAAATGTTGTTAAATATGCTATCGGAAATGATACAGATGATTATTTGAAAATAAGTAACGGTCTATCTTTTAATTTGGTTGATGATAACATAGGAGCTGCAACAGGAGTAAATGCTATGAATATTATTGAAACAAATGATGACGGTTTAAATCAGATTTTTAGCAATTTTAATGTTAGAGGTTATGAATTGGTTGACAATCCTTATAACGGTTTCAATGGAAATAAATCTATTGTTTGTGATTGTAATGCTGATTTGTTAAAACTAGAATTAGAGTCGTACGACGCTGTAATTTCAGAAGTATATGATGTTAATTCTATAATATTATTATCTGTAGATGAAGTTACAGAAACAGCTGTGAGTATTTATCCTAACCCGTTTAATAATAAAGTAATAATTGAAATAAACCAACCTATAGAAAATGTAATGCTATATAATATTTTAGGAAAACAGGTTTACAAATCAGCTTCAATTAAAGATTTAGAGAATTTTTCTTCAACATTAAAATCTGGAGTTTATCTTTTAAAACTTTTAACTTCTAATGGAGAATCTATGACTAAAAAACTAATAAAGTCTTAGTTTTTAATCCGCGTTTTCTGTTTTTTGAGAATACAATAAAATTTTATTTATTGTATATATAAACATAAAGTATTTAATTCATCCCTATTATAAAACAAAAATCCTGATATCACTATCAGGATTTTTTATTTAGTAACTAAAAAATAGATGGCTTCAATTTAATAATACATTATGGTTGCAATAGTATTTGCCTACCTTCACCCAAAAGTAATACCATACTATAATGACAGAGTTAAAAGTAAATAGACCAGAACCGTTTTTACCATTACAAGATATGGTAATTTATAATCGAGGAGAAGATCTTCAGCAAGTTATAAAAGTATTAGAAAGCGGTAAGCCTGTTTTAATTACTGAATTTTATAATAACGGAGCTATATTACTTAGAGGTCTTCAAGAACATTTAAACAGAAAACTACCTAATAAGTCGTTCAAGGAGCAGAGAATTTATCGCTCGGAATATCATAAGCTTTCAAACCTTATTAAGATTCAGATTGAAAATCATCAATTGTTAGTGAAAAAATCACCTGTTATAGGATGGTTTGAAAAATTGTACCCTGATACTAGTGACTTTTTATTAAGTCTTCCGCAGGTACAAGGTTTTAATAGTGCGTGGCAATGGTATAAAAATGGGATTACAATCCCTGTTTTACGAAATAAAATTCACCCTTACTATGGTACTTATTTTCCAACACGCTTTGAACACTTAGAATTGTTTGATAACTGGTTAAAGCGCTATACAGGTCCTAAGAAGTCAGCGATAGATGTTGGTTTTGGTAGTGGAGTCTTAGCATTACAAATTATAAAGCATGGATTTCAAAAAGTATTCGGAACAGACACCAATCCTAATGCTGTTATTGGTTTAACAGAATCGATGGGTGAGACTAAGCTTTCAAGGAAAATAGAATTAGATTTTGGATCACTTTTTGGTAAATGGGATAAACCAGTGGAACTTATTGTTTTTAATCCGCCTTGGTTACCTGAAACTCGAAATGTAGAAAATTTAGATGCAGCTATTTATTATAATGATACATTGTTTCCTCATTTTTTCGAAGCAGCAAAACAAATGCTACTGCCAGACGGTAAGTTGGTGCTTATTTTATCTAATCTAGCAGAAATAACAGGCTTATCTAAATCAAATCCTATTGAACAAGAAATAGCAGAAGGAGGACGTTTTCAGTTAGAAAAATGTTATACCAAAAATGTTAAAAAGGCATCTGATAAAACAACTCGCGATTCTCATTATCGTAAAACCGAAGAAGTTCAGTTATGGGTGCTTACTCATGCTAAGTAAAAGGTTGTAACACTTGGTTTTTAAAATGTAAATACGTGAAGGTATTATTGATTTAAATTTTAATCAATATAATAAGTTCATTAATATTTCGGTGTACCTACAAATAAGGTTAAAGAAGAATACAGGGATATTATAAAGGTTTTAAAATCTTAATATTTAGACGTTTCTATTATATATTTGTGAAATTAATTAGATTAATTCTCTATAAGTATCAAATATGTGATGTATTCGTCATACTTTTTAGAAAGTATCAATAATTTAGTATATATTGGCTAAAGAGCATTTTTTACCGACAAAGTGTTTTTGAAATTAGCCCCAATATAACATGAAAGTAGAGCAACTATCCTTAAAGGATTCTACATGGAATGATGAGGTAAATAATATTAAGATTGTACCTACTATTCTCTTATTATTTGTATCACCTTTATTTGTTTCTAAGAATGATTTGGTAAACAAATTAATTATACTTTATCCTGAAGCTACAATTGTTGGCTGCTCTACAGCTGGTGAAATATCTAATACAAACGTATCTGATAATTCTGTCTCACTTACAGCAATTGAACTTGAAAAGACAAATCATAGATTAGTAAAAGTTGACGTCGATAGCATGGCCAAGAGTTATGAAGCGGCTACTTCTCTTGCAAAAAAACTTAATAAAGACAATCTTAAACATGTTTTGGTGTTTAGTGATGGCTTAAATGTTAATGGTGCTGAATTAGTAGCAGGCTTAAAAAGCATTTTACCAGAAGTTAGTATTACTGGTGGTTTAGCTGCTGATGGATCAGATTTTAACGAAACGTTTGTAATAGCAAATGGCACTACAACGGATAAGATAATTGTTGGATTAGGGTTTTATGGTGACCACTTAAAAATTGGTTATAGCTCTAAAGGAGGATGGGATAGTTTTGGCATTGATCGTTTGGTAAGTAGGTCTGAAAAAAATGTACTATACGAATTAGATGGTTTACCAGCATTAGAATTGTACAAATCTTTTTTAGGAGACAATGCATCAAAATTACCCAGTTCAGGCTTATTATTTCCTTTAAGTATGCGTGTAAATGAAACGGATGCACCTGTTGTAAGAACTATTCTAGGTATTAATGAAGAAGAACAAAGCTTAACTTTTGCGGGCAATATACCAGAAGGTTCTTATGTACGCTTAATGAAAGCAAACGTAGACCGGCTTATTAATGGAGCAGAAGATTCTGCAAAAAAAGCATTAGAAGTTACAAAGCAAGATACAAAATTGGCAATTTTAATTAGTTGTATAGGTCGTAGATTGGTATTAAAACAACTTATAGAAGAAGAAGTCGAGGTTGTAAGAGATGTAATAGGTAAGGATACTAAAATTACAGGCTTCTATTCTTATGGAGAAATAGCTCCCTTTGGTTTATACTCACCTTGCGAACTTCATAATCAAACAATGACAATTACGACATTATCCGAATGGTAAATTCTAACATGCATAGATTATTACGAAGACAAATTCGTAAAGCAGGCTTTGAAGAAGCAGATTTAGAAAAGTTTAAAGACTTTTTTGAAGTCGTTAATGAAGCCTATAAAAGTTTTGATGATGATGTAAAACATCATGAAATTATTTTTGAAGAAAGCTCTAACGAACTTTACAGAGCCAATTTAGCTTTAAAATCTAAAGTTAATAGTGTAGAGACTAATTTAAATGCCATTGTAAATACTATTGAAGGTGTCATCTTTAAAACAGATATGGATGGGAATTTTATATATCTAAACAAAGCGTGGGAAGATTTAATTGGTATACCTATTAAAGATGTATTGGGTAAGAACTATAGAGATTTATCAATAGGAATTAATAAAAAAGAACAAGTTAAAATTTCTAAATTTTTAAGAGGAAAAGATAATGATTATAGTTCTTTATTTTACTTTAATAAATCTAAAGGAGAAAAAATTTGGATTCAATTACGATTAGTTATTATTTGCGATTCAAATGGTACATATAATGGCACTATTGGTACTATGACAGATGTAACTCAGTTAAAAGAAATTGAACTAGAGTTAAGTGAGGCTAATAAAACAAAGGATGAATTTGTGTCTACAATGTCTCATGAAATAAGGACGCCTTTAAATGCTGTAATTGGTATGTCTGATATCTTGTTGTTGGAAAATTACTTGCCAGAACAATTAGAGAATTTGCAAATTTTAAAATATTCAGGAGAGCATTTATTAGAATTAATCAATGACCTATTAGATCTCAATAGATTTAAGTCCGATGAAATAAAACTGATTGAAAAGGATTTTAATCTTCCAGAATTTATTCAGAATATTCAGCTGCATTTTAAACAAACAGCAATAAAAAAGAATCTAAATTTCGATACCATTATTGACAGTAATATTCCTTTAGTCTTAAAAGGAGATAGTCTAAAATTATCGCAAGTTTTAAGAAATTTATTAAGTAATGCTTTTAAATTCACAGATGAAGGTAGTGTTATTTTTAAAGTAGAGGTTGTTGAAACTGTTTCAAATAAAACTAAAATACGTTTTAGCATTATAGATACCGGAATTGGTGTTTCTTATAACAAGCAAAAAGATATATTTAAAAGCTTTGTTCAGGCCAATGATAATACATCTGCGCTCTATGGAGGTTCTGGTTTAGGATTATACATTAGCAAGGAACTTATAAAAATTCATGATAGTAATTTACATATAGAAAGTGAAGAAGGAAAAGGGGCTAAATTTTGGTTCGAAATTTCATACAAGCACTCTAAAGTAAAATTAATCGATGACCATAATTATGTATCAAAAACAGAAACAATTGATATAAAAGTTTTAGTAGCAGAAGATAATAACCTTAATGCATTACTACTTAAGAAGTTATTTAAAAAATGGAAAATAGATTATGCAATAGCTAAAAACGGACAAGAACTATTGGATATATACATAAATGAAGATTTCGATTTAATCTTAATGGATTTACAAATGCCTGTTTTAGGTGGTTATGAAACAACAATGAGAATCAGAAAAATGTCGGATAACATTAAATCGATCATCCCAATTGTTGCATTGACAGCTTTTACAGAATCTGAAGTTAGAGATAAAACAAAGCGCTATAAAATGAATGGATATCTTAGCAAACCTTTAGATATTAATGAATTATATGATGTTCTTAATCTTTACAGTTCTAAAAAACAATAATTATTATAATTGTTTTTGTTCAATATTTTAGTACTTTAGGTCAATGCAAGAAGATTTTCTTCATTACATATGGAAACATAAAGCCTTTAATTCGTCACTTTTAGTAACTACAAACGACGAGAAAGTTCGTATTGTTAATTTAGGTCAACATAATCATAATGCTGGTCCAGATTTTTTTAATTCGCAATTAACGATTGAAAATCAATTTTGGGCAGGTAATGTAGAGATTCATATTAAATCTTCAGATTGGTATGTTCATAATCATGAAACAGATAAAGCTTACGATAATGTAATTCTTCATGTGGTTTGGGAGCATGATACCGAGATTTTTAGAAAAGATAATTCAGAAATTCCAACCTTAGAATTGAAACATTATGTAGATAAAAGTTTAATTCATAATTACCAGAAACTTTTAAAGTCTAAAACATGGATTAATTGTGAAACCAATTTCAATGAGGTTGATGATTTTTTACTTAATAATTGGCTAGAGCGTCTTTATATTGAGCGTTTAGAGCAAAAATCAGAAACTATTCAAGATTTATTAATAGCTTCTAATAACGATTGGGAAGCTGTATTGTTTAAAATGTTATTGAAGAATTTTGGATTAAAAGTAAATGGAGAATCGTTTTTAAGCATAGCAAATTCTTTTGATTTTTTAGTTTTTAGAAAATTACAAAATAATGTACATAATGTAGAGGCGTTATTGTTTGGTCAAGCCAATTTATTAGAAACGGAAACTATAGAAGAAACCTATTTTTCAGGCTTAAAAAAAGAATACAGTTTTTTTAAGCATAAGTTTAATTTAGATAGTCGAGGTGTGTTACCTCTACAGTTTTTTAGGCTTCGGCCACCAAATTTCCCCACAATTCGTTTATCTCAATTTGCAAATTTATATGCGACTGAGCCTCATTTGTTTTCAAAAATGATGAATTTAAATACTTTAAGTGAGTTATATGACTTCTTTAATTTAGGTGTAACTCAATTTTGGGAGACCCATTATACATTTGCTAAATCTTCAAAAAAGGCAAAGAAAATAATGACTAAATCTTTTATAGATTTATTAATTATAAATACTTTAATTCCTTTTAAATTCAGCTATGCTAAATCACAAGGAAAATCGATTGAAGAAGATTTATTTCAGCTTATTAGAGATTTAAAAATTGAAAATAACAGCGTAATCAATAAGTTTTTAGAGCTTAAGTCTGTTGATAAAAATGCATTGAGTTCTCAGGCATTATTGCAATTAAAACAATACTACTGTGATAAAAATAAATGTTTGCATTGTGCCATAGGAAATCGTCTAATTGTAAAAAAATAGTAAATTGCAGCATGAATTGGTTCTATGCACTCTTATTATATTTTCAAAAACGCGGTTATTACGTTTGTCAACGTATAGCTGATCGTCTAGGGATTAGAGCAAAAATTGTGAGAACATCATTTATGTATCTCACCTTTGTAACTCTAGGTTTTGGTTTTGCACTGTATTTATTTATGGCCTTTTGGATGCGTATTAAAGACATTGTTTATACAAAGCGCTCTTCTGTTTTTGATTTATAAAAATGAATAACACTCTTTTAAAACTTTACCGATCTAAGATTTATACAGCTGTGATGCTAGTCATTATCTTGCTTACTATTGGTGTTTTAGGTTATCGGTATATTGCAGGGTATTTTTGGTTAGATGCTTTATATATGACAGTTATTACCGTAACAACTGTTGGTTTTGCTGAAGTCAATCCGTTAGATACGCCTTCTAAGATATTTACTATTTTTCTAATCTTAACAAGTATTATTGTTTTAGGATATGCTATTTCAATTATAACAGAATATATTTTGAACAGGAATAATTATGAAGATATAAAACAAAGGAAGATGCAAAAGAAAATTGAAGAGATGTCAGAACATATTATTATATGTGGATATGGGCGTAATGGAAAACAAGCTGCTAAAAAATTATTATCCTATGAAAAATCATTTGTAATTATAGAAGAAAATAAAGAAGTCATAGAGAAATGTCAAAATCATGATTTGCCTTTTGTCTTAGGAAATGCAAATGATGACGAAATCTTAATAGAAGCAGGTATAAAAAAAGCAACAACTTTAATTTCTGCTTTACCTAATGATGCAGATAATTTATTTGTGGTTTTGTCTGCAAGACAGATTAATGCTAAGTTAAATATTATTAGTAGAGCATCTGAAGAAACATCGTACAGTAAATTAAAATTAGCAGGAGCTAATAATGTAATACTACCAGATCGAATTGGAGGAGACCATATGGCCTCTTTAGTGGTTACGCCAGATTTAATTGAGTTTATAGATAACTTAAGTATTGTTGGAGAACGCAACGTAAATATGGTTGAAGTTAAAGTAGAGCTACTTTATAATGCACAAGAAGAAAAAACAATTAAGGACTTAGATTTGAGAAATAGGACAGGTTGTACTGTTATTGGATTTAAGAATGATAATGGGGATTATGTTGTTAATCCTGAGGCAGATACTAGGCTGGTCCCTGGGTCTTATATCATAGTCTTAGGACGTCCTGAACAAATTATGAGGCTCAATTCTGAGTTCGAATTGGAGTAAAAAATATCATCATTTTTTGAGCTCATACTTCATATGCTCAATTTTTTTTTGCATCTTGTCGACTTCTAAACTTAAAAACTAACTAATAAAGATACTAATGAAGAAATACCTTCTATCAATTTTTGCATTGATTTTACCACTTTTAAACTTCGCACAAGAAACAACTTCCGAAAAAATTGATGTCATTTTTAAGGAATATACAGGTTGGTTTGTTGATGCTATTTTTTACGAAATTCCATTTTCAGAAACTTATAAAATTCCGTGGGTACTTATCATTTTAGTTGGTGGTGCCTTATTTTTTACGATCTATTTTAAATTTATCAATTTTACGGGCTTTAGAATGGCTATTAGAGTTGTTAAGGGTGAATATGAAGATATTGAAAAGCATGGTGCAGATACTTTATATGGTGATAATACAGCTAATGAAGGAGAGAATATTATTGAAACAATGAAAGATGATGGTGCAGACGGAGAAGTTTCGCATTTTCAAGCTTTAACAGCTGCTTTATCTGCGACTGTAGGTTTAGGTAATATTGCAGGTGTTGCCGTAGCATTGTCTATTGGTGGACCAGGAGCAACATTTTGGATGATTGTAGCAGGATTGTTAGGTATGGCATCAAAATTTGCAGAATGTACACTTGGTGTAAAATATAGAGATGTTGGAGAAGATGGAACGGTATATGGAGGTCCAATGTACTATTTAACTAAAGGATTACGATCTAAAGGAATGGGGGGATTAGGAAAAGTACTTGCTGTCATATTTGCTATATTTGTAATCGGTGGATCTTTTGGTGGAGGAAACATGTTTCAAGCCAATCAAGCTGCAGCTCAATTTGTTAAATTATTCGAATTAGATCCAGCTTCTAATGCAGGGTTATATTTTGGTTTAGTTATGGCGGCTCTTGTAGCTGTAGTAATTATTGGAGGTATTAAGCGAATTGCTAAGGTAACTGAAAAAGTAGTTCCTTTTATGGCAGGTATATACGTGTTAGCTTCTTTAATTATTTTAGGAGCTAATTTTAGTTTAATAGATGATGCCTTTGCTTTAATATATCATGGTGCATTTTCTGGATTAGGAATAGCGGGTGGACTAGTAGGTGTAATGATTCAGGGGATTAGAAGGGGAGCCTTTTCTAATGAAGCAGGTGTTGGTTCTGCGGCTATTGCGCATTCAGCTGTTCGCACAAGATATCCAGCTTCAGAAGGTATTGTTGCACTTTTAGAACCTTTTGTAGATACGGTTGTAATTTGTACAATGACAGCTTTAGTAATTGTAATTACTAATTTTGATGGTGGTTTTATGGAATATGGAGTAGAAATCACGGAAGGTGTAGAAATTACAGCCACAGCATTTGATTCAGTGATTCCACATTTCTCTATCGTTTTAACAATCGCTGTTATATTATTTGCTTTTTCAACGATGATTTCTTGGTCTTACTACGGAATGCAAGGTTGGGTGTTTTTATTCGGGAAAGGGAAAATTACAGATTTAATCTATAAAATATTATTCTTATTCTTTGTTGTAGTTGGTGCTTCTATTAGTTTAGGTGCCGTAATTAACTTCTCTGATGCTATGATTTTTGCGATGGTAGTCCCTAATATTATAGGTGTAGTAATTTTATCTCCAATTATTAAGAAAGAATTGACGAGATATTACAAAGCTATTAATGTAAAACATGAGGCAATAGAAGACGGTGCTGATAACTTAAATGAAATTCTATAAAATAAAAATATAATATTATGAAATCCCATTTCCAGTTTACTAATCAACAGCGGAATGGGATTTTTTTATTGTGTGCTATTATAGTTATTCTACAGTGTTTGTATTGGTTTGTTCCAAATGTCTTTTCATTTACTAATAATACTATTCCTGAAAATACAAATAAGATAAATGCTTTTAAGAAAGAATTAGATTCACTTAGATTAATTGAAATAGAAAATAGTAAACCTAAAATTTATCCATTCAATCCTAATTATATTACAGATTATAAAGGCTATTCATTAGGTATGACAAATGCTGAAATAGATAGACTTCATAAATTTAGAGCGACAAATAAATGGGTGAATTCAGCTAAAGAATTTCAACAAGTCACTAAAGTTTCAGATTCTTTTTTAAAAACAATAACACCTTATTTTAAATTTCCTGATTGGGTTACGAATCCAAAACCAAAATCTCAAGGGAATTATAACTCGTACACTTCAAAGCCAAAGACTTTTAATCAAAAGATAGATTTGAATACTGCAACGGCAATCCAGTTGCAAAAAGTGTATGGAGTAGGTGAAAAGCTTTCAGAGCGTATTATCAATTACCGAAATAAATATAAAGGCGGATTTATAGCAGATATTCAGCTTTCTGAAGTTTGGGGTTTATCCACAGAAGTTATTGAGCGTATACATAATGATTTTACTGTTAAAACTCCTAGAGCGATAAAAATTGTCCATTTAAATACAGCAACAAGAGATGAGTTAGTCACCGTTCAATACATAGATTATGAGGTTGCTAACAATATTATTGAAGAAAGAACGCTTAGGGATGGCTTCAGTTCTTTAGATGAATTAATGAAGGTCGAAGATTTCCCTATCAAAAAAATAGAGATAATTAAGTTATATTTGCAACTCTAACAAACAACAATTCATGTCTAACTTATATTTTACAGAAGAGCACAATTTATTCAGAGAAAGTCTTAGAGACTTCTTGCAAAAAGAAGTCGTTCCTCATATTGATAAATGGGAAGAAACAGGCCATATAGAACGTTTTATTTGGAAGAAATTTGGAGATATGGGCTATTTTGGAATTGCTTACCCAGAGCAATATGGCGGACTAGATCTAGATCTTTTTTATACCATTATCTTTCTTGAAGAATTACAACGTATTAATTCTGGTGGATTTGCCGCTGCAATGTGGGCACATGCTTATTTAGCGATGACCCATCTAAATAAAGAAGGTGATGATGCTATAAAAGAAAAATATTTAGCAGATAGCATTTCGGGTGATCAAATAGGATGTCTTTGTATAACAGAACCTTTTGGAGGTAGTGATGTTGCCGGTATGCGCACAACAGCTGTAAAAAAAGGAGATACTTATGTTATCAATGGTTCTAAAACCTTTATAACAAATGGTGTTTATAGTGACTATTTAGTTGTTGCTGCTAAAACCAATCCTGAATTAGGAAATAAAGGGATTAGTATTTTTGTTATGGATAGAGATACACCTGGTATTTCTGCTACAAAATTAGATAAATTAGGCTGGAGAGCTTCAGATACTGCAGAAATTGCATTTGATAATGTTGTAATCCCTACTTCTAATTTAATGGGGGAAGAGAATAAAGGATTTCCATATATTATGCAACATTTTGCTTTAGAGCGCTTGATAATGGGGGTTAATTCTCATGCAAGAGCAGAGTATGCTTTAGAATACGCAAAACAATATATGTCTGAAAGAACAGCTTTCGGTAGAACAATAGATAAATTTCAAGCCCTAAGACATTCTTATGCCGATTGCGAAACGCAAATGGAAATTTGTAAGCAATTTAATTATTATGTTGCCAAGCGTTTAGATATGGGAGAATATGTAGTGAAAGAAGCTACAATGTCTAAGTTGCAGTCTACAAAAATGGCAGATGATGTTATTTATCAATGTCTTCAGTTCTTAGGTGGTTATGGTTATATGGAAGAGTATCCTTTAGCACGTATGTCTAGAGACAGTAGATTGGGCCCAATAGGAGGTGGAACTTCAGAAATACTTAAAGAAATCATTGCTAAAATGGTAATAGATAGTAAAGACTATAAACCAGCAACGTAAATCTCACATTATAATATTGAATTTAAAATCCTGCTAATTAGCAGGATTTTTTTTACCTATTCTTTAATTTTAGAGATGTTAATCGTTATATTTAAAATTAGTCGCACATTTGTAATATGAGTCTAAAACCTTTTTCAGATTATTTATTATTAGAAAAAAAATACTCTAAGCATACACTGATTGCTTATGTCAGAGATATTGAAACTTTTCAAGAGTTTTTAAAAAAGCATCACAATTCAGAGAGTGTCACTAAAGCAGGTTATTCCGAAATCAGACAATGGATTGTAGAGTTAGTAGATAATGATATTTCAAATAGAACTATAAATAGAAAGATAACGTCATTGAACACCTATTATAAATTCTTACAAAAAGTAGAAGAGATTAAAGAGAATCCTTTAAAAAAACATAAAGCTTTAAAGGTTGGAAAGAAAGTACAACTTCCATTTTCAGAGAAAGAATTAAAAATAGTATTAGAAAATGCTATAGAAGTAAATGATTTTGAAACGGCAAGAAATCAATTAATCATTGAGATGTTTTATGCAACAGGTATGAGACGAATAGAATTGGTCAATGTAAAGTTAGTTGATGTAGATGTCGAAAGCAATCAAATTAAAGTGCTAGGGAAGCGAAATAAGGAGCGTTATATCCCATTAATTGATTCTGTTATTAAATCTTTAAAATGTTATTTAAAATATAGAAAAGATTTGCCCTTAATAGAAAATAGTGAGATGTTATTTTTAACCCAAAAAGGGGTTAAAATTTATGAAAAGCTTGTTTACAGAATAATAAATAAGTACTTTAGTGAAGCTTCCACGAAAGTAAAATGCAGCCCTCATGTGTTAAGACATTCGTTTGCTACACATTTATTAAGTAAAGGAGCTGATTTAAATGCAATTAAAGAACTTCTTGGTCATGCTAGCTTAGCAGCCACTCAAGTTTATACACATAATAGCATTAGTGAATTAAAAAAAGTGCACGAAAAGGCACATCCAAGAAACCTACGTTAAGCTTTATGCTTAACATATAGAAATTACTGCTAAAGCAAATAAATAGGCTTTAGTAGGTTTATACAACTTAAAATAAACAATATGAAAGTAAACACTCAATCCGTTAATTTTACAGCAGACACTAAACTGATAGATTTTATTCAGAAACGAATGGATAAATTAGATATGTATTACGATAAAATAATACAATCAGATGTGTATTTAAAAGTTGAAAACACAAGTGATAAAGAAAATAAAATTTTTGAAGTAAAACTAAGTGTACCTGGTGATAGTTTTGTTGTTAAGAAGCAATGTAAGACATTTGAAGAAGGGGCAGACGCTGCTATTGCATCTTTAGGAAGACAAATTAAGAAGCGAAAAGAGAAATTAAGAGCACATATTTAAAATTTTTTTCAAAAAAGTTTTGAATAACTGAAAAAAGGTTTTACATTTGCATCCCGTTAGAGATAGCGGGACTTTTTATGAGCTCTTTTAGAGAGTTGAAAAGTAATAAAAGCCGATGTAGCTCAGCTGGCTAGAGCAGCTGATTTGTAATCAGCAGGTCGTGGGTTCGAGTCCCTCCATCGGCTCTTTAAGGATTTAGTTTTTAAATAAATTCTTGATGTTTTTTTTTGAAATATTGAAATATTTTTTTGGGGAGATACTCAAGCGGCCAACGAGGGCAGACTGTAAATCTGCTGACTACGTCTTCGCAGGTTCGAATCCTGCTCTCCCCACAATTATTTTAAAACCTTTAATTAAAGAGATTTAATTATAAAATGCGAGAGTAGCTCAGTTGGTAGAGCGTCAGCCTTCCAAGCTGAATGTCGCCAGTTCGAACCTGGTCTCTCGCTCAAAATTTTCGAGTTTAGACGCGTGATTTTTACTTCATAAATCTAACTAATCGGTAATCGTAAATGAAAAGCCGGTGTAGCTCAGGGGTAGAGCGTTTCCTTGGTAAGGAAGAGGTCACGAGTTCAATTCTCGTCATTGGCTCTTTTTTTTCTAAGTTAATTACATTTAGAATATATAATTAAACACTAATAATATAATTAAGATTAAAATAAATTAAACATGGCAAAGGCAACTTTTGATCGTTCAAAACCACACTTAAATATTGGTACTATTGGACACGTAGATCACGGTAAAACAACTTTAACTGCTGCTATTACTAAAGTATTAGCTGATGCAGGTTTATCTGAAGCGAAAGATTTCGATCAAATCGATAACGCACCAGAAGAAAAAGAAAGAGGTATAACAATTAATACTTCACACGTAGAATATGCAACTGCTAATCGTCATTACGCTCACGTTGACTGTCCAGGTCACGCGGATTACGTAAAGAACATGGTTACAGGTGCTGCTCAAATGGATGGTGCTATCTTGGTTGTTGCTGCAACAGATGGTCCAATGCCACAAACACGTGAGCATATCCTTTTAGGACGTCAGGTAGGTATTCCAAGTATGGTTGTATTCATGAATAAAGTGGATATGGTTGATGATGAGGAGTTACTTGAATTAGTTGAAATGGAAATTAGAGATTTATTATCATTCTACGAATATGATGGTGATAATGGACCTGTAATTGCTGGATCTGCTTTAGGTGCTTTAAACGGAGAACAAAAATGGGTTGACACTGTTATGGAATTAATGGCAGCTGTTGATGATTGGATTAAGGAGCCTGTTCGTGATATGGACAAGCCTTTCTTAATGCCTATAGAAGATGTATTTTCTATTACAGGTCGTGGTACTGTTGCAACTGGTCGTATTGAGACTGGTGTAGCTAACACAGGAGATCCTGTTGAGATCATCGGTATGGGTGCTGAGAAATTAACATCTACTATTACAGGTATTGAAATGTTCCGTCAGATTTTAGATAGAGGTGAAGCTGGTGATAACGCTGGTATCTTATTAAGAGGTATTGAGAAATCTCAAATCTCTAGAGGTATGGTAATCGTTAAGCCTGGTTCTGTAACACCACACTCTAAGTTTAAAGCTGAGGTTTACGTATTGAAAAAAGAAGAAGGTGGACGTCATACTCCATTTCATAATAACTACCGTCCACAGTTCTACGTTCGTACAACTGACGTAACGGGGAACATTATGCTTCCTGATGGAGTTGAAATGGTTATGCCTGGTGATAACTTAACAATTACTGTTGAGTTGATTAACACAATTGCAATGAACGTAGGTTTACGTTTCGCTATCCGTGAAGGTGGTAGAACAGTTGGTGCTGGTCAGGTTACTGAAATTTTAGACTAAGCTTTATAGTTAAAATAATTTAATTAAGGTGTCTTGAAATCTCGAGACACCTTGATTAATGTTTACGGGTTTAGCTCAGTTGGTAGAGCACTGGTCTCCAAAACCAGGTGTCGGGAGTTCGAGTCTCTCAACCCGTGCAAATAAAATTTAATGGATTATTTTTTTAATCCTTAATAAAGTAAATTACAAATGGCAGGATTAGTAACATATATAAAAGAATCGTTTGGTGAGTTGAAGAACAATGTGTCATGGACACCATGGCCAGAAGCTCAAAAATTAGCCGTGATTGTTGCTGTATTTTCAATTATTTTTTCTCTAGCTATTTGGGGAGTTGATACTGTTTTTAGTAGAGCGGTAAAAACTTACTTTGAAATAATTCACTAACAATTATACAAGAAGAGAGTATGTCTGATAAAAAATGGTATGTTGTTAGAGCGGTAAGCGGTCAAGAAAATAAAATCAAATCTTATATTGAAAGTGAAATTTCAAGATTAGGTTTAGACGATTTTGTTGATCAGGTTTTAGTACCTACCGAAAAAGTAATTCAAATACGTAACGGAAAAAAAATAAACAAAGAAAAAGTTTATTTTCCAGGTTACATTATGGTGCAAGCTAATTTAAGTGGTGAAGTACCTCATATTATAAAATCGATTACTAATGTTATCGGTTTTTTAGGTGAAACAAAAGGTGGTGATCCTGTGCCTTTAAGACAGTCTGAAGTAAATAGAATGCTTGGTAAGGTAGATGAGTTATCTGTAGAAGCAGATGCTAGTGTTGCTATTCCATTTACAAAAGGAGAAACTGTTAAGGTTATCGATGGTCCATTCAATGGTTTTGATGGAACAATCGAAAAAATTAATGAAGAAAAGCGTAAGCTTGAGGTAATGGTTAAGATTTTTGGAAGAAAAACACCATTAGAATTAAGTTACATGCAAGTAGAAAAAGTTTAATAATTGTTACATAAAGAGCGTATTATCTATGCTTCCAATATAGATAATCGTAATAAACATTAAGAAATGGCAAAAGAAATAGACAAAGTAGTTAAGCTACAAGTTCGGGGAGGTGCTGCGAATCCATCGCCACCGGTAGGACCCGCTTTAGGTGCCGCAGGAGTTAATATCATGGAGTTCTGTAAGCAATTTAATGCTAGAACTCAAGATAAAGCAGGTAAAGTTTTACCTGTTGCGATCTCAGTTTACAAAGACAAATCATTTGATTTTGTAATCAAGACGCCACCTGCAGCAGTACAATTATTAGAAGCGGCCAAACTAAAAAAAGGATCAGGAGAACCAAACCGACGCAAAGTAGCAAAAGTAACTTGGGATCAAGTAAAAGCTATTGCAGAAGACAAAATGGTAGATCTAAATGCATTTGAGATCGGATCAGCTATGAAAATGGTTGCCGGTACAGCAAGATCTATGGGTATCACTGTTAAAGGAGGAGAAGCTCCAAACTAAATTTTTAGATATGGCAAGATTAACAAAGAAGCAAAAAGAGGCAAGAGCAAAGGTTGATAATAACAAAATTTACTCTTTAGAGGAAGCTTCAGCTTTACTAAAAGAAATTACATACACAAAGTTTGATGCTTCTATCGATTTAGCAATCAGATTAGGTGTAGATCCACGTAAAGCCAATCAAATGGTTCGTGGTGTAGTTTCATTACCACACGGTACAGGTAAAGACATGAAGGTTCTTGCACTTGTAACTCCAGACAAAGAAGCAGAAGCAAAAGAAGCTGGCGCTGATTACGTTGGGTTAGATGAATACTTACAGAAAATTAAAGAAGGTTGGACAGATGTTGACGTTATCGTTACAATGCCAAGCATAATGGGTAAGTTAGGACCATTAGGTAGAGTATTAGGACCAAGAGGTCTTATGCCAAACCCTAAGACAGGTACAGTAACTATGGATGTAGCTAAAGCAGTTGCAGAAGTAAAAGCTGGTAAAATTGACTTTAAAGTAGATAAAACAGGTATTGTACATGCTCCAATAGGGAAAGCATCGTTTGATACTGATAAAATTATTGGTAATGCCCAAGAATTATTATCTACAATCATGAAGTTAAAACCAACGTCGTCAAAAGGAACGTATGTAAAGAGTATTTACATGTCTAGTACTATGAGTCCAAGTATCTCAATTGACACAAAAATAGGATAGTAGTTAAACTTAGAATATTATGACAAGAGAAGAAAAATCCCAAGTAATTGAAGAGTTGACTGCTCAATTAGCAGATAATACTAATATCTATTTAACTGATATTTCAGGATTAGATGCAGCAACGACTTCAAATTTAAGAAGAGCATGTTTCAAAGCTAACATCAAATTAGCAGTTGTAAAGAATACACTTTTAGAGAAAGCAATGGAAGCATCGGATAGAGAATTCGGTGATTTACCTACAACTTTAAAAGGAAATACATCAGTAATGTATTCTGAAACAGGAAATGGTCCAGCTAAAGTAATTAAAGAATTCCGTAAAAAATCTGAAAAGCCTTTATTAAAAGGTGCTTTCATTGAGGAGTCTGTTTACATTGGAGACGATTTATTAGATACTTTAGTTGATATTAAGTCTAGAGAAGAGCTTATTGGAGAGATTGTAGGATTATTACAATCACCAGCTAAGAATGTAATCTCAGCACTTAAATCTAGTGGTGGAACCATCGCAGGTATCGTTAAAACATTATCCGAAAGAGAAGGATAATTGTATAGCATATACACATAGAAAATTATATTATAACACACATTATTAAACAATAGAAAAATGGCAGATTTAAAAGATTTCGCAGAACAATTAGTTAACTTAACAGTAAAAGAAGTTAATGAATTAGCAACTATATTAAAAGATGAGTACGGTATTGAGCCTGCAGCTGCTGCTGTAGCTATGGCTGGACCTGCTGCAGGTGGAGCAGATGCTGCTGAAGAGCAAACTGAATTTGATGTTATCTTAAAAGCGGCAGGTAGTTCTAAACTAGCTGTAGTAAAATTAGTTAAAGAATTAACTGGTTTAGGTTTAAAAGAAGCTAAAGGATTAGTTGATGATGCACCAAGCCCAATCAAAGAAGGTATTGCAAAAGACGAAGCAGAAGCTTTAAAAGCTCAGTTAGAAGAGGCAGGAGCTGAAGTTGAGCTTAAGTAAGCTTACTTTTTCTACAACATATGGTTTAGGTCTAGAGGGAAACTCTAAGACCTAAACCCTTTTGTGTATATAAACGTTATATACATTTTTTAGTTTTTATTTAATAAAAATCTCGTTCATCAATGTTAGCAAAAAAGGCTGAAAGAATTAATTTCTCTTCTATTGTAAATAGGACAGATTACCCAGACTTTTTGGATATCCAAATTAAATCCTTCCAGGATTTTTTCCAATTAGAAACAAAGTCAGAAGAAAGAGGTACTGAAGGTTTATACAATACCTTCATGGAGAACTTCCCAATAACAGATACACGTAATCAATTCGTACTAGAGTTTTTAGATTACTTTATCGATCCACCTAGATATTCAATAGAAGAATGTATCGAAAGAGGATTAACTTACAGTGTGCCTTTAAAAGCAAGATTGAAGCTATATTGTACGGATCCAGAACATGAGGATTTCGAAACAATAGTTCAAGATGTATATTTAGGTACTATTCCTTACATGACTCCTAGTGGGACATTTTGTATTAATGGTGCAGAACGTGTTGTCGTTTCTCAATTGCATAGATCACCTGGTGTATTCTTTAGCCAGTCTTTCCATGCTAATGGAACAAAATTATACTCTGCCAGAGTAATTCCTTTTAAAGGTTCTTGGATAGAATTTGCAACTGATATCAATCAAGTAATGTATGCTTACATTGATAGAAAGAAAAAATTACCAGTTACTACACTTTTCCGTGCTATCGGTTTTGAACGTGATAAAGATATTTTAGAGATTTTTGACCTTGCAGAAGAAGTAAAGGTTTCAAAATCTGGATTAAAAAAAGTTATCGGTCGTAAATTAGCTGCACGTGTATTGAATACATGGCACGAAGATTTCGTTGATGAAGATACAGGTGAAGTTGTATCTATTGAGCGTAACGAAATTGTATTAGATCGTGACACAGTTATAGATAAAGATAATATTGAAGAAATTCTTGAAGCAGACGTAAAAACTATTCTTTTACACAAAGAAAGTGCGCAACAAGGAGATTACGCAATTATTCATAATACATTACAGAAGGATCCAACAAACTCTGAAAAAGAAGCTGTTGAGCACATCTACCGTCAATTACGTAATGCTGAGCCGCCAGATGAGGAAACAGCACGTGGTATTATTGACAAATTATTCTTTTCAGACCAACGTTACTCTTTAGGTGAAGTAGGTCGTTATAGAATGAATAAAAAATTACAGTTAGATATCGGAATGGACAAACAAGTTTTGACCAAATTAGATATCATAACTATTATAAAATATTTAATTGAGCTTATCAATTCTAAAGCAGAGATTGATGATATTGATCACTTATCTAACCGTCGTGTACGTACAGTAGGAGAACAATTATCTTCTCAGTTTGGTGTTGGTTTAGCACGTATGGCACGTACTATTCGTGAACGTATGAACGTTCGTGATAACGAAGTGTTTACTCCTATTGATTTAATTAATGCTAAGACTTTATCGTCTGTAATTAATTCTTTCTTTGGTACAAACCAATTATCTCAATTTATGGATCAAACCAACCCTCTTGCAGAGATTACGCATAAGCGTCGTCTTTCAGCATTAGGACCAGGTGGTTTATCTAGAGAAAGAGCAGGTTTTGAGGTACGTGATGTTCACTATACTCACTACGGACGTTTATGTCCTATTGAAACACCAGAAGGACCAAACATTGGGTTAATTTCATCTTTATCTTGTTTTGCTAAAGTGAACTCAATGGGATTCATTGAAACTCCATACCGTAAGGTTGAAGAAGGTGTTGTAGATATTAAAAATGCACCAACATATCTAAGTGCCGAAGAGGAAGAAGATATGTTAATTGCACAAGCAACTATAAAAGTTGATGAAGATGGTAAAATTTTAGAGGACAAAATTATCTCTCGTCAAGAAGGTGATTTCCCTGTTATTGACCCAATCAATGTTAATTATACAGATGTTGCACCAAACCAAATTGCATCGATTTCAGCTTCATTAATTCCTTTCTTGGAACATGATGATGCCAACCGTGCATTGATGGGATCTAACATGATGCGTCAGGCAGTACCATTATTACGTCCTGAAGCACCAATTGTAGGTACAGGTTTAGAACGTCAAGTAGCATCAGATTCTAGAGTGTTGATTAATGCTGAAGCAGATGGTACTGTTGAGTATGTAGATGCTCAGAAAGTTACTATTAGATATGAGCGTACAGAAGAAGCTGCCATGGTTAGTTTTGAAAGTGATACTAAAACATATCCTTTAGTAAAATTCAGAAAAACCAATCAAGGTACTTCTATTAACTTAAAACCAATCGTTGAGAAAGGTGATAAAGTTGCTAAAGGTCAAGTTCTTTGTGAAGGTTATGCTACTGAAAATGGAGAATTAGCGCTTGGTAGAAATATGAAAGTAGCCTTTATGCCTTGGAAAGGGTATAACTTTGAGGATGCAATTGTAATTTCTGAAAAAGTAGTTAGAGATGATGTATTTACATCTATTCACATTGATGAATATTCATTAGAAGTAAGAGATACAAAATTAGGTAACGAAGAGTTAACTAATGATATTCCTAACGTTTCTGAAGAAGCAACTAAAGATTTAGATGAAAATGGTATGATTCGCATTGGTGCGGAAATTCATCCAGGTGATATCTTAATCGGTAAGATTACTCCAAAAGGAGAATCAGACCCAACTCCAGAAGAAAAACTTTTAAGAGCTATTTTCGGAGATAAGGCTGGTGATGTTAAAGATGCATCTTTAAAAGCATCTCCATCTCTTCATGGTGTTGTAATCGGTAAAAAATTATTTGCTAGAGCTGTAAAAGACAAACGTAAGAGAGCACAAGATAAAGAAGATATCGAAAAGTTAGAAGATGTTTATGATAACAGATTTGATGATCTTAAAAATGTTCTTGTTGATAAGTTATTTAATATCGTTAATGGAAAAACGGCACAAGGAATCTATAATGATTTAGGTGAAGAAATTATTCCTAAAGGTAAAAAATATACCTTAAAAATGTTAAATGCTGTAGATGATTATACACATTTAACTTCAGGAAAATGGACAACTGATGATCATACTAATGAGCTTGTTGCAGATCTAATCCATAACTATAAGATTAAGGAAAATGATTTACAAGGATCATTAAGACGTGAGAAGTTTACAATCTCTGTTGGTGATGAGTTACCTGCAGGTATCATTAAATTAGCTAAAATTTATATAGCTAAAAAGCGTAAGCTTAAAGTTGGTGATAAAATGGCGGGTCGTCACGGTAACAAAGGTATTGTTGCACGTATCGTTCGTCAGGAAGATATGCCATTCTTAGAAGATGGAACGCCAGTTGATATTGTATTGAATCCATTAGGTGTACCTTCTCGTATGAACATTGGTCAGATCTATGAAACAGTATTAGGTTGGGCAGGTAAAGATTTAGGTAAAAAGTATGCAACACCAATTTTTGATGGTGCAACTTTAGATCAAATTAATGCCTACACAGATGAAGCTGGTATTCCAAGATTCGGTCATACTTATCTTTACGATGGTGGAACAGGAGATCGTTTTGATCAACCAGCAACAGTTGGTGTGATTTATATGATTAAACTTGGTCACATGATTGATGATAAGATGCATGCACGTTCTATCGGACCATACTCATTAATTACACAACAACCATTAGGTGGTAAAGCACAATTTGGTGGTCAACGTTTTGGAGAGATGGAAGTATGGGCACTTGAGGCTTATGGAGCATCAAGTACACTACGTGAGATCTTAACTGTAAAATCAGATGATGTTATTGGTAGAGCTAAAACTTACGAAGCTATCGTTAAGGGAGAGCCTATGCCAGAACCAGGACTTCCAGAATCATTCAACGTACTTATGCACGAATTGAAAGGTTTAGGATTAGATATTAGATTGGAAGAATAATTTATTAGAAATTATTCTATGTGAATAAGGTTCGCGCAGGGATAACTCGAGAGTTGTCCGTAATCGCAAAATTATTCATAACAATCGCAAAAAATTATTGGGCAGTTAGCAATAACTGCCCATACATAACACAAAATAACATGGCAAGAAAACAAGATAAGAATACAGTACAGAAATTTAACAAAATTTCTATTGGTTTAGCATCGCCTGAGTCTGTTTTAGGAGCGTCTCGAGGTGAGGTATTAAAGCCAGAAACTATTAATTATCGAACACACAAACCAGAAAGAGATGGTTTGTTCTGTGAGCGTATTTTTGGTCCTGTGAAGGATTTTGAATGTGCTTGTGGTAAATATAAAAGAATACGTTACAAAGGTATTGTTTGTGACCGTTGTGGTGTAGAAGTTACAGAAAAGAAAGTACGTAGAGATCGTGTTGGTCATATTAACTTAGTTGTACCAGTTGCACATATCTGGTATTTCCGTTCTTTACCAAATAAAATAGGTTACCTTCTTGGATTACCATCTAAGAAATTAGATATGATTATCTATTATGAGCGTTACGTGGTTATTCAACCAGGTATTGCTATGAATGCTGAAGGTGAGCCAGTACAAAAAATGGATTTCTTAACTGAAGAAGAGTATCTAAATATCTTAGAAACTATTCCTCAAGAAAACCAATATTTAGATGATACAGACCCTAACAAATTCATCGCTAAGATGGGTGCTGAGTGCCTTATTGATTTATTAGCACGTATAGATTTAGATCAATTATCTTATGATTTAAGACATAAAGCTAATAATGAAACATCTAAGCAACGTAAAACTGAAGCTTTAAAACGTTTACAAGTTGTTGAAGCGTTTAGAGATTCTAACTTAGTTAGAGAGAACAGACCTGAGTGGATGATCATGAAAGCTGTTCCAGTAATTCCACCAGAATTAAGACCTTTAGTGCCTTTAGATGGTGGTCGTTTTGCGACTTCAGATTTAAATGATTTATACCGTCGTGTAATTATCCGTAACAACCGTCTTAAAAGATTGGTTGAGATAAAAGCACCAGAGGTTATTTTACGTAATGAGAAACGTATGTTACAAGAATCAGTAGATTCATTATTTGATAACACACGTAAATCATCTGCAGTAAAAACAGATTCTAACAGACCATTAAA
The DNA here is from genome assembly GCF_013285155.1 of Winogradskyella undariae. GTDB lineage: Bacteria > Bacteroidota > Bacteroidia > Flavobacteriales > Flavobacteriaceae > Winogradskyella > Winogradskyella undariae. The sequence goes on from NZ_JABTEL010000002.1 coordinate 60,296, forward strand.
ATCATTATCAGATTCACTTAAAGGTAAGCAAGGGCGTTTCCGTCAAAACTTACTTGGTAAGCGTGTGGATTATTCAGCACGTTCTGTAATTGTTGTTGGACCAGAATTGAGATTATTCGAATGTGGTTTACCAAAAGATATGGCTGCAGAGCTTTACAAACCTTTTGTAATTAGAAAATTAATTGAAAGAGGAATTGTAAAAACTGTAAAATCTGCTAAAAAAATTATCGATAGAAAAGAACCTGTAGTTTGGGATATTTTAGAGAATGTTTTAAAAGGACATCCAGTTCTTTTAAACCGTGCTCCTACATTACACAGACTAGGTATTCAAGCATTCCAACCTAAGCTTATTGAAGGTAAAGCGATTCAGTTACACCCATTAGTGTGTACTGCATTTAACGCCGATTTCGATGGTGACCAGATGGCGGTGCATTTGCCATTAGGACCAGAAGCTATTTTAGAATGTCAGATGTTACTTTTAGCATCACATAATATTTTGAACCCTGCAAATGGTTCTCCAGTTACTGTACCTTCTCAGGATATGGTACTTGGTTTATATTATATGACTAAGCTAAGAAAAACGGATGCAGATTATACTGTAAAAGGTCAAGGTTTAACATTCTACTCTCCTGAAGAAGTAAACATTGCTTATAACGAAAAGCAAGTTGATTTAAATGCAGGTATTAAAGTTAGAACAACTGACTTTAATGAAGAGGGAGAATTAACAACTCAAATTATTGAAACTACTGTAGGTCGTGTATTATTTAACGAACATGTACCTGAAGCAGCTGGTTATATAAATGAAGTTTTAACTAAAAAATCATTAAGAGAAATTATTCATGGTATTCTTAAGAAAACTAGTGTACCAGAAACGGCTGATTTCTTAGATGCAATTAAAACTTTAGGTTACAAATTTGCATTCCAAGGTGGTTTATCATTTAGTTTAGGTGATATTATTATTCCAGCTGAAAAGCAAGGAATGATTGATGCTGCTAATACTCAAGTTGATGGTATTATGGGTAACTATAATATGGGACTTATTACTAACAACGAACGTTATAACCAGGTTATTGATATCTGGACGTCTACAAATGCTGAATTGACTGAATTGTCAATGAAGCGTATTCGTGAAGATAAACAAGGGTTTAACTCGGTGTTTATGATGCTTGATTCTGGTGCAAGGGGTTCTAAAGAACAGATTCGTCAGTTAACAGGTATGCGTGGATTAATGGCTAAGCCTAAAAAATCTACTGCCGGTGGTGGTGAAATTATTGAAAATCCAATTCTTTCTAACTTTAAGGAAGGACTTTCAATTTTAGAATACTTTATCTCTACTCACGGTGCTCGTAAAGGTCTTGCCGATACAGCTCTTAAAACAGCTGATGCAGGTTACTTAACACGTCGTTTAGTAGATGTTTCACAAGATGTAATTGTATACGAAGAGGATTGTGGTACATTAAGAGGTATAGAAGTTGCTGCTCTTAAGAAAAATGAAGAAATTGTTGAAAGCTTAGAAAATAGAATTGTTGGTAGAACTTCACTTAATGATGTTTATAATCCATTAACAGAAGAGTTACTAGTAGAAGCTGGTGGTCATATTGATGATATAATCGCTAAGAAAATTGGAGATTCTCCATTAGATTCTATCGAAGTACGTTCTCCATTATCTTGTGAAGCTAAGAAAGGTATTTGTGTTAAATGTTATGGTCGTAACCTTGCTACTGGTAAATTAGTACAAAGAGGTGAAGCTGTAGGTGTAGTTGCTGCTCAATCTATTGGAGAGCCAGGTACTCAGTTAACATTACGTACATTCCACGTTGGGGGTATTGCAGGTAACATTTCTGAAGATAATAAGTTAACTGTTAAATTTGACGGTATTGCTGAAATCGAAGATTTAAAAACTGTAAAATCTAAAGATAATGAAGGTAAAGAGGTAGATGTAGTGATCTCTAGAACTTCAGAATTGAAATTAATGGATGCTAAAACAGGAATTGTTTTAAGTACAAGTAATATTCCTTATGGTTCATTTGTTTACGTGAAACCAGGTGATAAGCTTAAGAAAGACGATGTTGTTTGTTCTTGGGATCCATATAACGGTGTTATTATTTCAGAATTTGCTGGTAAAGTGAAGTATGAAAACATCGAACAAGGTATTACTTACCAAGTTGAAATTGATGAGCAAACTGGTTTCCAAGAAAAGGTAATTTCAGAATCTAGAAACAAAAAATTAATACCAACGTTATTAATTGAAGATTCTAAAGGTGAAACTATCCGTTCTTACAACTTACCAGTAGGTGCACACATTATGATTGATGATGGTGATGATATTGAAATCGGTAAGATTTTAGTTAAGATACCTCGTAAATCTGCTAAAGCAGGTGATATTACGGGTGGTCTTCCTCGTGTAACTGAATTGTTTGAAGCACGTAACCCTTCTAATCCTGCTGTTGTAAGTGAGATTGATGGTGTTGTTTCTTTCGGTAAAATTAAACGTGGTAACCGTGAAATCATCATTGAGTCTAAATTAGGAGAGGTTAAGAAATACTTAGTAAAATTATCTAATCAAATTCTTGTACAAGAGAATGATTATGTAAAAGCTTGTATGCCTTTATCTGATGGTTCTATTACACCAAATGATATTCTTAACATTAAAGGGCCATCTGCGGTTCAACAATACTTAGTAAATGAAGTACAAGAAGTATATCGTTTACAAGGTGTGAAAATTAATGATAAGCACTTCGAGGTTGTTGTAAGACAAATGATGCGTAAAGTTAGAATTATTGATTCTGGTGATACTATTTTCTTAGAAAATCAATTAGGTCATAAATCAGATTTCATTGAAGAAAATGATAAGATTTTCGGAATGAAAGTTGTTGAAGATGCTGGTGATTCTGTGAATTTAAAATCAGGTCAAATTGTAACGGTAAGAGATTTAAGAGACGAAAACTCAAGCTTACGTAGAGAAGATAAGAATCTTGTTACTGCTAGAGATGCTAAACCTGCGACTGCAACTCCAATTTTACAAGGTATTACAAGAGCTTCATTACAAACTAAGTCGTTTATTTCTGCGGCATCGTTCCAGGAAACGACTAAGGTTCTTAACGAAGCAGCGGTAAATGGTAAAGTTGATTCACTTGAAGGACTTAAAGAAAATGTAATTGTTGGTCATAGAATTCCTGCAGGTACAGGTGTTAGAGAATTTGAAAACATTATTGTAGGTTCTAGAGAAGAATTTAATGAAATGATGAAAGCTAAAGAAGAGATGAATTTTAATTAATTCTCTAGTTTTTTTCAAAATAATAAATAAATTAAAAGCCTTCTTGTATTTTTACATGAAGGCTTTTTTAATTTAAAAAGTATTAATGAAGACTTCCTTTTTTAGGAAGCATAAATAATTTAGCATGGCAGACGAAAAAAATAATCCAAATAATAAAAAAGGGCAAATTAATATTGAGCTAGATGAGAAGATAGCAGAGGGTACATATTCTAATTTGGCTATAATTAATCATTCAGTATCAGAATTTGTTGTAGACTTTGTAAGTATTATGCCTGGTACACCTAAAAGTAAAGTAAAGTCTAGAATAATTTTAACACCACAGCATGCTAAACGTTTATTAAAAGCATTAGCTGAAAATGTTACCCGTTTTGAAAATGCTCATGGAGAAATAAAAGATTATGAGCAACCTCCAATACCATTAAATTTTGGACCAACAGGTCAAGCTTAATTTTTTTGATTCAAAAACAATTATAGCTTAAACCTATTGTTTATTTATATTAAATAGTTTTTTGTTATTTAAAAGGCTTATTTTAATATTGTTTATAGAAGATTTTTAATTTAATTAATCACGTTGTAGGTTATTTTAATTAAAGTCCTTTAAATTGGCTTTAATTGATTTTTCACCTATCTTATTACAAATAAAAACCCTTAAAAATTAATTTAAGGGTTTTTTTATGTGTAATCTGTTAATAGTAAAATTACCATATATAAGATAATCATAAATTTTTAATCAAATTCAGAAGTCATATGGAATGTAATAGTAGGATATTTCTGTTGTGTCATTTGTAATGTAAACATAGAATCTGCTAAAAAGACTAATTGATTCTGTTTGTCTTTGGCTAAAAAACGCTGTTTTACACGTAAAAATTCTTTAAATTCCTCGCTTTTTTCATTATCGGTTTGTACCCAACATGCTTTTTGTACGTTTAAGTTTTCGTAAGTACATTTTGCTCCATATTCGTGTTCTAAACGGTATTGAATCACTTCATATTGTAATGCACCAACCGTACCGATTACTTTTCTACCATTTAAATCTAAGGTAAATAGCTGTGCAACACCTTCGTCCATTAACTGATCTATTCCTTTAAATAATTGCTTAGATTTCATAGGATCAGCATTATTAATGTACCTAAAGTGTTCTGGTGAAAAGCTTGGTACACCTTTATAATGTAATATCTCGCCTTCAGTTAATGTGTCTCCAATTTTAAAACTACCAGTATCTTGTAATCCAACAATGTCTCCTGGGTATGAGATGTCTACAATTTCTTTCTTTTCAGCAAAAAATGCATTTGGACTAGAGAATTTTAATTTTTTGTTATTTCTAACATGTAAATAAGGTGTATTACGTTTAAATTCACCAGAAACAATTTTTATAAATGCCAATCTATTTCTATGATTAGGATCCATATTGGCATGTATTTTAAAAACAAATCCACTAAATTGATCTTCATCTGGTTTAACTAAACGTTCTTCACTCTGTTTAGGTCTAGGTTTAGGTGCTATATCAACAAAGCAATCTAAGAGTTCTCTTACACCAAAATTATTTAGTGCAGAACCGAAAAATACGGGCTGTTGACTACCGTTTAAATATTCATCTTTATTAAATTCAGGGTATATACCTTCTACTAATTCAATTTCCTCTCGTAAGGTATTTGCAGCTGTTTCTCCAATTAATTTGTCTAATTCTGATGAAGATAAATCTGATATTTCTATCGTTTCTTCAATGTCTTTACGACTATCACCAGAAAATAAATTTACATTCTTTTCCCAAATGTTGTAAATCCCTTTAAAATCATAGCCCATTCCAATAGGAAAACTTAGTGGAACAACCTTTAAACCCAACTTTTGTTCTATTTCATCTAACAGATCAAAGGCATCTTTACCTTCTCTATCCATTTTATTAATAAAAACAATCATTGGAATGTTACGCATTCTACAAACTTCAACTAATTTTTCAGTTTGTTCCTCAACCCCTTTTGCGACGTCAATAACAACAATAACACTATCTACAGCTGTTAATGTTCTAAATGTATCTTCTGCAAAATCCTTGTGACCGGGGGTATCTAAGATATTTATTTTTATACCATTATATTCAAAAGCTAATACAGATGTTGCTACAGAAATTCCACGCTGACGTTCAATTTCCATAAAATCACTTGTTGCTCCTTTTTTTATTTTGTTACTTTTTACAGCACCTGCTTCTTGTATGGCGCCACCAAACAAAAGTAATTTTTCTGTTAAGGTTGTCTTACCTGCATCTGGATGTGAGATAATTCCAAAGGTTCTCCTTCTTTCTATTTCTTTTAAAAAGCTCATAAATATTATTAAAAATCGATTACAAATATAAGTCTATAATAAGAAAAATTATAAAACCATTTGGAATATAAAACAAGATGTTTTTCTTGTATCGGCATTTTTTTTAACACGAGTTTATTTTTTTTAACTATATTTTAACTTTATTAAAAGAGGTTTTAAAATATTGATTTTTTTACTAATTGTTAATGTTCTGATATGTAGTTTGTTATTTTGTTTTAATATTCAGTTTAGTTTTTTTTTGTACTAAATACGACTGACAATAAAAATAAATAATCTTATAAATTTATTTGCTTTTGTGCATTTTATCGGATATATTCGCACTTTTATCGAAAAATTTCAATACTCATTTTTGAATGAGAAATAAGACTTTACAACAACTATAATATATGGAAATTACTACTCGGTTCTTATGGACTAAAAATTTAATTGCTAATCTTTGTTTTTCTTTAAACAAAAGTTTCGGTTCTCATTCTAAAGTTCTTATTCTAAGTTTCTTTTTTCTTTTTAGTTTAGTAATCAATGCTCAACAAGATGTCACAGCTATCTATGGAGATCAAGGAGGGTATTTTATGTCTTCTACTACTACGCCAGTAACTTCAGATGATTCAAATAATTTAATTGGTTTTACTTCTAATGGAGTAACTTATTCTACTGGGGTTGATAATTCTATTTTAACTGCTAATAGTGTAGCTTTTACAGCTCTTGAATTTACAGCTTTTCCTGTCCCTGGAAATATAACTTATAATAGTGAAGAATTAATAGGTGTTGCTTATAATTGGGATGGTAACCCACAAAATAATTCTGCTTCAGATTATATTAAAACATTCGATCCTATTGTTCCTAGTTTTTTTATTAGAGATGGAATTAGCGGACTAGAACTAGGAACTAACTTTTTTAATATACAAGCTCAGGATTTTGTTTACGATAACTTACTTATTAATGCTGTATCGGGTGTTAATGATGGTATACCTGATTTAATAGCGACACAGACTGGTGCTCCATCAGGAAGTGATGTTTTTAAATTTGTTGATGATTTAGGTAATACAGTCGGAAACGCAGTTAGTGTTGGTTTTGGAGGTGTTCCTATTGTTGGAGGAATGCATTGGACTATTTATAAAGTTGATACAAGTACAGGTGCTGTTTCAGGTACATTTAATAATGGAATTAATACATATAGAGATTTAAGATTATTAACTTTTGAGCTTAATGATTTCGGAATTACTACAGCTAACTTATCTCAAGCAACTAAATTTATACATAATACATCAGGAAATACTGATATTGCTTTTACAGCATATAATAAAAATACGCTTAGTTTTAGTCCAGTTGATCTAGCTATTACTTCTAAAATAGAGACACCTTCAGATTTGTGCTCTACTAATTCTTTAGATTTTGTAACTACAGTTTATAATAATAGTGGTATTGATAGTAATGGTTTTGATGTTGATATGCCTATTGAATCAGGACTTAATTATGTTAGTAGTAGTGCTGTGTTTTCTTCTGGTATAGCTGTTGCAAGTTATAATAGTACAACAAATTTATGGAGTGTATCTGGCTTAGAAGCTGGTGAAAGTGTTGTGTTGACTGTAAATGTATCAGTCTCAACTTTGTCTTTACCAATTGCATATACTAATAGTATTAGTAACATGTTACAAGATGATACTAGTACTAGTAATAATTCTATTAGTGTTTCTGAAAATGATATCGATTGTGATGGCATATTTGATTCTTCTGATATTGATAACGATAATGACGGAATTCTTGATATCGTTGAGAACTCTTGTGATGCTAAATTCACTTTTAATACCGGTACAGCTGGCTGGTATTCACTAAATGATAATGATCTAAGTAAAATTGCATCAAATCCTATATCTAATTCAACTTCAACAGTTACAGGAAACCATGGTTGTACCATTGATATTACAGGTTTAGCAAATACTAATATTGCAGGATTAAGTCCTGATGCAACTGATTATGCTGTAGATTCTGATATTGATACTGGATTAACATATTTAAGAAAATCAGATATAGGTGGTCTAAATTATGGTGGTTTAATAGGGGGGACATTCTCTTATGATCATTATAATTATAGAGCTGGTTATACGGGAAATCCTGGTTGGTTAACAACTGGATCTGGGTCAGCCGTTAACGTGTATTTTTATGATACAGCAGGGAATTTTGTTAATGCAACAAGATTACTGACTTCTGCAGAACTTAATAATTGGGAAAACGGGATATGGAATACAATTTTGATAAATATTGATGATGCTTCTTTTTCGGGAACATTAGAAGATTTAACTAATGTTTTAAGCGATTTAAATGAAATAAGTATTCGTGTTGAAAATATTGGTAGTGGTCATGATGGTAATTGTTCGGATATAGAATATTTTGCTTTAGATAATGTAGCTTTTTCTTCATCTTTAGCCGTCTGTGATAATGATACAGATAATGATGGTGTGCCAGATTATTTAGATTTAGACAGTGATAATGACGGTATTTATGACGTTGATGAAGCAGGGAATACGGCATTAGATACAAACAATGATGGTGTAATAGATTCGAATGATACAGGCTTTAGTGATGTTGATAATAATGGTGCTGATGATGATGCAGAAATAACAACACCTATTGATACGTTAACTGATGATAGTTACGATTTTCAAAATACGGATAGTGATGGTGATGGTTGTAGTGATGCCAATGAGGCTTATAATGATACGGTAGCTGATGGTGGTGATGGAGGCCAGTTTGGAACAACAGACCCTGCCACAGTAGATCCCTCGACAGGTTTAGTTACAGAAGCAGGTATCGATTATACTTTAGGAACCAATGCAGCAGTTACAGATAATTCTAGTTTAGTATGTACTGATAATGATGGTGATGGTAATCCAAATTCTACTGATCCAAACCCAAATGTGCCAACAGCAAGTAGTGATACTGCAAGTGCACTTCTAAACCAATCGAATACGATTAATATTTTAGATAATGATGATTATTTAGATAATGCTGATACTGACAACGCAGGTACAACAACGATTACAGATGAAGGTTCAGGTTCTTCAGGTGGCACAATAGCTTTTGATGCAAATACAGGTGATTTAATATATACACCATTATTATCTGAAGCAGGTACAACAGTAACTGTAGTGTACGAAGTTTGTAATGATTCTAATGGAGCAATTATTTGTACAACGGCCACAGTAACTATAGACGTTGAAGGTGATAATGATGGTGATGGTGTAGGCGATTCAGCAGATTTAGATAATGATAATGATGGTATTTTAGATGTAATAGAAAATATAGGCTGTTCTTCAGGTAATGGATATGTGGTTCAAAATTGGAGTTTAATTACCCAATCTGAAGTTGTATTTGAGCCATGGAATTCTGTAGCACCTCAGGTTGCTGTTCCTAGTAATAGAGTGGAATCAGTCGTGCCCTATGCTGGGTTCGATGGGGTTATTCTTACACCAGCACTTACTCCAGATGATGATTTTATAGTGGATGATATTAGTGGTAGTGAAAATTTAACAAGTGTTGGATCAATTACTTTTGGAGATGGTATGCAAATTGTTGATTCAGGTCCAATAGGAGGTTTATCAGGTAATGTTTTCTATGTAACGGCGATATTAGAAATTCCTGTGGGAACAACAAGTTTAGATATAAGAGTTGATAGCCCTGATAACGTATTTGATTTACAAGCACTTTATGTGGCACACGATGGATCAAATAATCCTAGTACACTGTCAGGAGACTTACGATATATTGGTGAATCACTAAGAGGTAACAGTTCGCCAGTTTTTACATTAAATTCAATATCAACATACATTAGGGTAGCTTATGTATTAACTGATGGTAGAGGAAATTCTTCTGCAAGTCTTAAATGGAGTATAAATAGTGGCGCTTTTGTAGATGTACCTTTTACATCTATGTATTCTGGGGTTCCATGTGATAGTGACGGCGATGGTGTAGATGATTATTTAGATTTAGACGCAGATAATGATGGTATTTACGATGTAGATGAAGTAGGCGGTACCGATGTCGATAACGATGGTATTGCAGATGGTGCCGTTGGTACAACAGCAACTACTAATGGTATTCCTTCTACTGCAGGTACTGGTACAACACCAATAGATACATTAAATGACGGAAGTTTCGATTTTCAAAATACAGATAGTGATGGTGATGGTTGTAGTGATGCCAATGAGGCTTATGTAAGCGCAACTGCTTCGGGTTCAGATGGGGGACAGTTTGGTGATTCAGATCCAGCTACGGTAAATCCAGCAAATGGTTTAGTTACAGAAACAGGTGTTGATTATTCTTTGGGAACTAATTCCGCAGTGACTGATGCAACAAATTCTTTTGCATGTTCAATAGCATTAGAAGCTGTTAAGACGGTGGCAATCAGCAATGATGTATTACCAAGCGGCTTAAGTTTAGGAGATACAATGACTTATACGATAACTGTAGAAAATACAGGAAACGTAAGTTTAGATAATGTAGCTATCGCAGATACCTTTATAGATGCTAACGGTAATACTTTAACTTTATTAACAGGCCCAACATTTAATAGTGCAGATGTAGGAAGTGCAGAAGGTTTATTAGCAGTAGGGGAAACGGCAACATATACAGCAACTTATGTTATAGAACAAGATGCAATAGATGCAGGAGGTTTTAGTAACAGTGTTTTAGCCGAAGGCGATAGTCCAGCAGGAACAACAGTTGATGATACCAGTGATGATAATGATGATACAGATGGCAATACAGAAGATGATGCCACAGTAACAACAATAACAGCATCACCAAGTATCGAAGCCGTTAAAACAGTAGCAATCAGCAATGATGTATTACCAAGCGGCTTAAGTTTAGGAGATACAATGACTTATACGATAACTGTAGAAAACACAGGAAACGTAAGTTTAGATAATGTAGCTATCTCAGATACCTTTGTAGATGCTAACGGTAATACTTTAACTTTATTAACAGGCCCAACATTTAATAGTTCAGATGCAGGAAGTGCAGAAGGTTTATTAGCAGTAGGAGAAACGGCAACATATACAGCAACTTATGTTATAGAACAAGATGCAATAGATGCAGGCGGTTTTAGTAACAGTGTTTTAGCCGAAGGCGATAGTCCAGCAGGAACAACAGTTGATGATACCAGTGATGATAATGATGATACAGATGGCAATACAGAAGATGATGCCACAGTAACAACAATAACAGCATTACCAAGTCTAGAAGCTGTTAAGACGGTAGCACTTACAACAGATGTATTACCAACAGGCTTAAGTTTAGGAGATACAATGACTTATACGATAACTGTAGAAAACACAGGAAACGTAAGTTTAGATAATATAGCTATCGCAGATACCTTTGTAGATGCTAACGGTAACACCTTAACTTTATTAACAGGCCCAACATTTAATAGTTCAGATGCAGGAAGTGCAGAAGGTTTATTAGCAGTAGGGGAAACGGCAACATATACAGCAACTTATGTTATAGAACAAGATGCAATAGATGCAGGCGGTTTTAGTAACAGTGTTTTAGCCGAAGGTGATAGTCCAGCAGGAACAACAGTTGATGATACCAGTGATGATAATGATGATACAGATGGCAATACAGAAGATGATGCCACAGTAACAACATTAACAGCATTACCAAGTCTAGAAGCTGTTAAGACGGTGGCAATCACAACAGATGTATTACCAACAGGCTTAAGTTTAGGAGATACAATGACTTATACGATAACTGTAGAAAATACAGGAAACGTAAGTTTAGATAATGTAGCTATCGCAGATACCTTTGTAGATGCTAACGGTAGCACTTTAACTTTATTAACAGGTCCAACATTTAGTAGTTCAGATGCAGGAAGTGCAGAAGGTTTATTAGCAGTAGGAGAAACGGCAACATATACAGCAACTTATGTTATAGAACAAGATGCAATAGATGCAGGCGGTTTTAGTAACAGTGTTTTAGCCGAAGGCGATAGTCCAGCAGGAACAACAGTTGATGATACCAGTGATGATAATGATGACGCTGATGGCAATACAGAAGATGATGCCACAGTAACAACAATAACAGCATCAGCAAGTCTAGAAGCTGTTAAAACAGTAGCAATCAGTAATGATGTATTACCAACAGGCTTAAGTTTAGGAGATACAATGACTTATACGATAACTGTAGAAAATACAGGAAACGTAAGTTTAGATAATGTATCTATCGCAGATACCTTTGTAGATGCTAACGGTAACACCTTAACTTTATTAACAGGCCCAACATTTAATAGTTCAGATGCAGGAAGTGCAGAAGGTTTATTAGCAGTAGGAGAAACGGCAACATATACAGCAACTTATGTTATAGAACAAGATGCAATAGACGCAGGAGGTTTTAGCAACAGTGTTTTAGCTGAAGGCGATAGTCCAGCAGGAACAACAGTTGATGATACCAGTGATGATGACGATGACGCTGATGGCAATACAGAAGATGATGCCACAGTAACCACGATAGGTGAATCACCAAGTATCGAAGCTGTTAAAACAGTAGCAATCAGCAATGATGTATTACCAACGGGCTTAAGTTTAGGAGATACAATGACTTATACGATAACTGTAGAAAACACAGGAAACGTAAGTTTAGATAATGTAACTATCGCAGATACCTTTGTAGATGCTAACGGTAATACTTTAACTTTATTAACAGGCCCAACATTTAATAGTTCAGATGCAGGAAGTGCAGAAGGTTTATTAGCAGTAGGAGAAACGGCAACATATACAGCAACTTATGTTATAGAACAAGATGCAATAGACGCAGGAGGTTTTAGCAACAGTGTTTTAGCCGAAGGCGATAGTCCAGCAGGAACAACAGTTGATGATACCAGTGATGATGACGATGACGCTGATGGCAATACAGAAGATGATGCCACAGTAACCACGATAGGTGAATCACCAAGTATTGAAGCTGTTAAAACAGTAGCAATCAGCAATGATGTATTACCAAGTGGCTTAAGTTTAGGAGATACAATGACCTATACGATAACTGTAGAAAACACAGGAAACGTAAGTTTAGATAATGTAGCTATCACAGATACCTTTATAGATGCTAACGGTAACACCTTAACTTTATTAACAGGCCCAACATTTAATAGTTCAGATGCAGGAAGTGTAGAAGGTTTATTAGCAGTAGGGGAAACGGCAACATATACAGCAACTTATGTTATAGAACAAGATGCAATAGACGCAGGAGGTTTTAGCAACAGTGTTTTAGCCGAAGGTGATAGTCCAGCAGGAACAACAGTTGATGATACCAGTGATGATAATGATGATACAGATGGCAATACAGAAGATGATGCCACAGTAACAACAATTACAGCATCAGCAAGTATTGAAGCTGTTAAAACAGTAGCAATCAGTAATGATGTATTACCAACGGGCTTAAGTTTAGGAGATACAATGACTTATACGATAACTGTAGAAAACACAGGAAACGTAAGTTTAGATAATGTAGCTATCTCAGATACCTTTATAGATGCTAACGGTAACACCTTAAATTTATTAACAGGCCCAACATTTAATAGTTCAGATGCAGGAAGTGTAGAAGGTTTATTAGCAGTAGGGGAAACGGCAACATATACAGCAACTTATGTTATAGAACAAGATGCAATAGATACAGGAGGTTTTAGCAACAGTGTTTTAGCCGAAGGCGATAGTCCAGCAGGAACAACAGTTGATGATACCAGTGATGATAATGATGATACAGATGGCAATACAGAAGATGATGCCACAGTAACAACAATTACAGCATCAGCAAGTCTAGAAGCTGTTAAGACGGTAGCACTTACAACAGATGTATTACCAAGCGGCTTAAGTTTAGGAGATACAATGACTTATACGATAACTGTAGAAAACACAGGAAACGTAAGTTTAGATAATGTAGCTATCACAGATACCTTTATAGATGCTAACGGTAACACCTTAACTTTATTAACAGGCCCAACATTTAATAGTTCAGATGCAGGAAGTGTAGAAGGTTTATTAGCAGTAGGGGAAACGGCAACATATACAGCAACTTATGTTATAGAACAAGATGCAATAGACGCAGGAGGTTTTAGCAACAGTGTTTTAGCCGAAGGCGATAGTCCAGCAGGAACAACAGTTGATGATACCAGTGATGATGACGATGACGCTGATGGCAATACAGAAGATGATGCCACAGTAACCACGATAGGTGAATCACCAAGTATCGAAGCCGTTAAAACAGTAGCAATCAGCAATGATGTATTACCAAGCGGCTTAAGTTTAGGAGATACAATGACTTATACGATAACTGTAGAAAACACAGGAAACGTAAGTTTAGATAATGTAGCTATCGCAGATACCTTTGTAGATGCTAACGGTAATACTTTAACTTTATTAACAGGCCCAACATTTAATAGTTCAGATGCAGGAAGTGCAGAAGGTTTATTAGCAGTAGGAGAAACGGCAACATATACAGCAACTTATGTTATAGAACAAGATGCAATAGATACAGGAGGTTTTAGCAACAGTGTTTTAGCCGAAGGCGATAGTCCAGCAGGAACAACAGTTGATGATACCAGTGATGATAATGATGATACAGATGGCAATACAGAAGATGATGCCACAGTAACAACAATTACAGCATCAGCAAGTATAGAAGCTGTTAAGACGGTAGCACTTACAACAGATGTATTACCAACGGGCTTAAGTTTAGGAGATACAATGACCTATACAATAACTGTAGAAAACACAGGAAACGTAAGTTTAGATAATGTAGCTATCACAGATACCTTTATAGATGCTAACGGTAACACCTTAACTTTATTAACAGGCCCAACATTTAATAGTTCAGATGCAGGAAGTGTAGAAGGTTTATTAGCAGTAGGGGAAACGGCAACATATACAGCAACTTATGTTATAGAACAAGATGCAATAGACGCAGGAGGTTTTAGCAACAGTGTTTTAGCCGAAGGCGATAGTCCAGCAGGAACAACAGTTGATGATACCAGTGATGATGACGATGACGCTGATGGCAATACAGAAGATGATGCCACAGTAACAACAATTACAGCATCAGCAAGTATTGAAGCTGTTAAAACAGTAGCAATCAGTAATGATGTATTACCAACGGGCTTAAGTTTAGGAGATACCATGACTTATACGATAACTGTAGAAAACACAGGAAACGTAAGTTTAGATAATGTAGCTATCTCAGATACCTTTATAGATGCTAACGGTAACACCTTAACTTTATTAACAGGTCCAACATTTAATAGTGCAGATGCCGGAAGTGCAGAAGGTTTATTAGCAGTAGGAGAAACGGCAACATATACAGCAACTTATGTTATAGAACAAGATGCAATAGACGCAGGAGGTTTTAGCAACAGTGTTTTAGCTGAAGGCGATAGTCCAGCAGGAACAACAGTTGATGATACCAGTGATGATAATGATGACGCTGATGGCAATACAGAAGATGATGCGACAGTAACCACGATTACAGCATCACCAAGTCTAGAAGCTGTCAAGGTAGTAGCAATCAGTAATGATATCGCTCCAACCGGCTTAAGTTTAGGAGATACCATGACTTATACGATAACTGTAGAAAATACAGGAAACGTAAGTTTAGATAATGTAGTTATTACAGACACATTTGAAGATGCTAACGGTAACACTTTAACCTTATTATCAGAACCAACTTTTGATAGTGCAGACGCCGGAAGTTCAGAAGGTTCATTATTAGTAGGGGAGACAGCAACTTATACTGCAACTTATGTTATACAGCAAGATGCTATAGATGCAGGAGGCTTTAGCAACAGTGTATTAGCAGAAGGCGATAGTCCAGCAGATACAACAGTTGATGACACGAGTGATGATAACGATGATAATGATGGCAACACAGAAGATGATGCCACAGTAACAACGCTTACAGCATCACCAAGTATAGAAGCTGTTAAAACCGTAATAATCAGTAATGATGTATTACCAACTGGCTTAAGTTTAGGAGATACAATGACTTATACGATAACTGTAGAAAACACAGGAAACGTAAGTTTAGATAATGTAGTTATCACAGATACTTTTGAAGATGCTAACGGTAACACGTTAACGTTATTATCAGGACCAACCTTTGATAGTGCTGACGCCGGAAGTTCAGAAGGTTCATTATTAGTAGGAGAGACTGCAACTTATACTGCAACTTATGTTATAGAGCAAGATGCAATAGATGCAGGAGGCTTTAGCAATAGTGTATTAGCAGAAGGAGATAGCCCAACAGATACAACAGTTGATGATACAAGTGATGATGGAGATGATAATGATGGCAACACAGAAGATGATGCCACAGTATCACCAATCACTGCATCACCAAGTCTAGAAGCTGTTAAAACAGTAATGATCAGTAATGATGTATTACCAACAGGCTCAAGTTTAGGAGATACCATGACTTATACGATAACTGTAGAAAACACAGGAAACGTAAGTTTAGATAATGTAGCTATCACAGATACTTTTGAAGATGCTAACGGTAACACGTTAACCTTATTAACAGGTCCAACTTTTGATAGTGCTGATGCAGGAAGTGCAGAAGGTTCATTATTAGTAGGGGAGACAGCAACTTATACTGCAACTTATATTATAGAGCAAGATGCAGTAGATGCAGGAGGCTTTAGCAACAGTGTATTAGCAGAAGGCGATAGTCCAACAGGAGTAACAATAGATGATACGAGTGATGATGATGATGATGATGATGGCAACACAGAAGATGATGCAACAATAACACCAATCACAGCATCACCAAGTCTAGAAGCTGTTAAAACTGTAGCGGTTAGTAACGATGTATTACCAACGGGCTTAAGTTTAGGAGATACGATGACGTATACGATTACTGTGGAAAACACAGGAAACGTAAGTTTAGATAATGTAGCTATCACAGATACTTTTGAAGATGCTAACGGTAACACGTTAACGTTATTATCAGGACCAACCTTTGATAGTGCAGATGCTGGAAGTTTAGAAGGTTCATTATTAGTAGGAGAAACAGCAACTTATACCGCAACCTATGTTATAGAGCAAGATGCAATAGATGCAGGAGGCTTTAGCAACAGTGTATTTGCAGAAGGAGATAGTCCAGCTGGAGTAACAATAGATGACACGAGTGATGATGGAGATGATAATGATGGAAATATAGATAATGATGCAACAGTAACAACTATAGTATCAAATCCAAGCATTAATCTAATCAAAACCACTTTAGATTTAGAAGATACTAATGGAGATGGTATTTCGGGAAGCTTAGGTGATTTAATTTCATATGTATTTACTGTTGAGAATACAGGAAATGTTACACTAACAGATATTGTAGTTCAAGATAACTTACCTGGTTTAAATTTATTAGGTGGACCAATTGCTCAATTAATACCTGGTGAAATTGATACCACAACATTTACAGCAACCTATGAAATTACACAAGCTGATTTAGATGCAGGTAATGTTATAAATTCAGCAACTGTTATAAGTGAAGGTCCAAGAGGAGATTTAATTGATCCTTCAGATGATATTACTGATACTAGTGATGATCCAAATAATTTAGATGACATTGATGATAACAATGATGGTAATCCAGATGATCCAACTGTTACACCAGTTAATTCGTTCTTCGATATTGAAGTAACTAAAGTTGTAGATGTTTTAGAGCCCGTTATTGGTTCATATGTAACATTTACTATAGAAGTCGCTAATATTGGTAACGTAACGGCAACAGATGTTATTATTAACGAGCAAATCCCTAGTGGTTATGTATTCGTTTCTTACATCTCTACTTCTGGTGTTTATTCAGATTTTGATGATCAATGGGTAATAGGTCAATTAGATCCTGATCAGGTAGAAATATTTGAGGTAACTGTTGAAGTTTTAGGATTTGGAGATTATTTAAATGTCGCTTATGTTGAAAATGCATTAGGAGGTGAAGACACTAATACTTTTAATGATGAAGCTAGTGCAGAAGTAGATCCTATATGTTTAACAATTTATAACGAATTTTCACCTGATGGAAATGGTGTGAATGACACATTTGTGATTGATTGTATAGAACGATATCCAAATAATAAACTAGAGGTTTATAATAGATGGGGGAATATTGTTTATAGTAAAAAAGGCTATCTCAATAATTGGGAAGGTAAATCAAACGGAAGAACTGTTATTAACGAATCTAACGACTTACCAGTAGGTACATATTATTATGTATTAGACTTAGGGAATGGTATAGATCCACTTGTAGGATGGTTATATATAAATAGACTAAACTAATTAATACTGAATAATAAAAAAGATTAAAATGATACATAAATCATCACTAATAAAGGGATTAATAGTTTTAGTATTTATACTAACAAGTACTATTAGTTTTGCACAGCAAGATCCACAGTACACTCATTATATGTTTAATACAATGAGCGTAAATCCAGCTTATGCAGGTCAAAGAGAAACGTTGAGCATTGTAGGTCTTCATAGATCTCAATGGGTTGGTATAGATGGAGCTCCACAAACACAATCCTTGAGTTTTCATACACCATTACGTAATGAACGTATTGGGTTAGGTTTAAATATTGTTAAGGATGCTTTGGGGCCTGCAAGTGAAACATTTGTAGATGCTAACGTATCTTATACAATACCTTTAAATGCCAATGATTTAAAATTATCATTTGGAGTAAAAGGAGGGATTCATTTGTTAGATACCGATTGGAGTAAAGGTACATTTAGAGATGCAGATCCTGCATATCAAAATAATATAAATTTAGTTTCACCAATGGTGGGGGCTGGTTTATATCTGCACACTAGAAAATGGTATCTTGGTTTAGCAGTACCCAACTTTATAGATACTGATCATTATGACGATTATGAAGAGTCTGTAGCAACAGAGCGTATGCACTTTTACTTTATTGGTGGTTATGTCTTTAATTTAAGTGAAACAACGGAGTTTAAACCTGCATTTTTAGTTAAAGGAGTTTCTGGAGCACCATTAATTGCAGATGTATCTGCTAACTTTTGGTTTCAAAAGAACTTTACTTTGGGTGTTGCATGGAGATGGGATGATTCTGTAAGTGCTTTAGCTGGTTTACAAATAACACCAGGTATGTTTGTAGGCTATAGTTATGATATGACAACAACTGGATTGAGTAATTATAATAGTGGTTCACACGAATTAACATTAAGATTTGAGATCAAAAGACTAGGTAGAATATTATCCCCACGTTTCTTCTAAAAATAAGATTATGAAAAGAATATCGAAATATATATTATTGGCGTTTGTAGTTGCGTTTACTTCATCTGTATTTGCACAGAATGGAAAGATACAAAGTGTAAAAGATGATTATAGAGATTTTGCTTATGTAAAAACAAGTGAAGTGTTATTAGAAGTCGCTGAGAAAGGTTATAAATCTGCTGATTTATTTCAAAAATTAGGCAATTCATTTTACTATCAAGATAAAATGGAAGAAGCAGCTAAGTGGTATGGCGAATTAATGGCTATGGATGAAGTTATTGAGCCAGAATACTATTTCAGATACGCTTTAGCGCTTAAAGGAATTGAAGACTATGAAGGTTCTGATAAATGGATGAAAAAATTTAATGAGCTTAAGCCTGAAGATTTAAGAGGAAAGGCTTTTTTATCTAAAGTGGATTATAGAACATCTATTGAAGCATCAAGTAGAGATGATATTGAGGTTATTAACTTAGACTTTAATACAGAGTTTTCTGATTTTGGAGCTGCAGAATACGAAAACGAAATTGTATTCGCTTCAGCAAGTGGAGGAGGCCGTAAGTATAGATGGAATGAACAACCTTATTTAGATTTATTTTCAGTTGAAAAGAAAGAAGATGGATCTTTCGGAGAAGTGAAAAGTTTAGAAGGTGATGTAAATACTAAGTTTCATGAGTCTAGTCCTGTATTTTCTCCAAATGGAAAATATATGTTCTTTACAAGAAATAATTATTTCCATTCAAAATATAAAGAAGATAATACAGGTATTAATAGACTGCAATTATATAGAGCAAGTTTATCAGAAGATGGTTCTTGGGATGATATTCATAAAATTCATTTTAATAGTGAAGATTATAGTGTTGCTCATCCAACTTTAAATGTCACAGGTTCTAGATTGTATTTTGCTTCAGATATGCCAGGAACTTATGGACAGTCTGATATTTTTGTTGTAGATGTTAATGATGATGGAACCTTAGGTGAACCAGAAAATTTAGGAAGCTCTATAAACACAGAAGGAAAAGAAACTTTTCCGTTTATGAATACAAATGGTGATTTATATTTTTCTTCTACAGGATTTCCTGGATTAGGAGGAAGAGATATATTTAAATCTGAAGGTGTAGATGCAAAAGTTGAAAAAAGTTCGAGTAGAAATTTTCCAATTGAAAATGTAGGAAAACCTGTAAATAGCGTGTCTGATGATTTTGCTTATTATGAGAATTTAGTAACTAAACGTGTTTATTTTAGCTCTAATAGAGAAGGAGGGAAAGGAAGTGATGATATTTATACTTTTGAGATTACTGAATGTAAACAATTAGTTACAGGTACGGTTTTAGATATAAAAACAAACGAGCCTATTCCTAATGCTACAGTAGTTTTATTCGATGGAGAAGGAAATGAAATAGAACGCAAAACAGTTGCTGAAGACGCTGTATTTGAGTTTGATTTAGCATGTAAAACAGAATACTTAGTAAGAGGCGAAAAAGAAAAGTATACCTCAGATGAAAAACGTTTTGCTACGCCATCAAAACAACAAGACCTAGAGTTACAACTATTCTTAGAAATAGACGAACAACAAATTGAGCCTTGTGATGATTTAGCTAAGGTATTAGATATCCCAATCATCTATTTTGATTTTGATAAATCTAACGTTAGATATGATGCAGAGATTGAGCTACAAAAAGTATTGGCGGTATTAAATAAATATCCTACAATGCATATTGATATTCGTTCACATACAGATTGTAGAGGAACAGCTTCATACAATGAAAAATTATCAGAACGAAGAGCGAAGTCTACACGTCAATATTTAATAGATAAAGGAATTTCGTCAGAACGTTTAACCGCTAAAGGTTATGGAGAATCACGTTTAGTAAATGATTGTGGTTGCGAGCCGACTAATGAATCTTCTTGTTCAGAAGAAGAGCACCAATTAAATAGACGTAGTGAATTTATTATCACAAGTATTGATGGAAAAACATGTGACGATTAATAAAAAACTCACATATAATAATTACAAAAGCCGTTTAATTTCTTAAACGGCTTTTTTGTGTTTAAATTTTAGTATTGATGTATTATACTTTTAGTTTTTTAAGATGCACTTTTCACCTTCCACTTAGATTGTAATGAACGATATGTTATTAGAGCAAAAAAAGACGGGTATAATCCTAAAGAAGAAATTTTTGAGACTCCTAAAAACCCTAAAACAATAGAGATGCCAATTGTTTTAAATATGCCATTGATTCTTAAAGTTTCAGATCCTTGTCCGCCTAATGATTTAGGTTGTAAATTAACGTTACAACCTATATATTTTGATTATGATGATTCAAATATTCGCTTAGATGAAGAAATAGAATTAGCTAAAATTTTAGCGGCATTAAAAGAATATCCGGAATTAAAAATTTATATAGAATCTCATACAGATTCTAGAGGTAGAGATTCTTATAATTTAAAACTATCTCAGCGTAGAGCAAGGTCTACATTAAAATGGCTATATGATAAAGGGATTTCAAAACGAAGATTATCTGCAACAGGTTATGGCGAATCTCAATTGATTAACGCATGTGGTAATGAAATAGATTGTAGTGATGAAGATCATCAATTAAATCGTAGATCAATGTTTATTATTAAAGATTAATTTATTAATTATTATTCTATCATAAAACTACCTTGCTTGTGTCTTACAAGCAAGGTATTTTCATTTCATAGGCTTTTTATGAAAAGATTAATGCGTTTTAAAGTTTTACTTGGTATTTTTACGGCATGATAGAAGAACAAGTCATCTTAGTAGATGAAAATGATAAACAAATAGGATTAATGCCAAAGATGGAAGCACATGAGAAAGCGCTTTTACATCGCGCATTTTCTGTGTTTGTATTTAATGATAAGAAGGAACTAATGCTTCAACAACGTGCTTTATATAAGTATCATACTCCTGGTTTATGGACTAATACTTGCTGTAGTCATCAGCGTGATGGAGAAAGTAATTTAGAAGCTGGTAAACGACGTTTACAAGAAGAAATGGGATTTGTAACAGAACTAGAAGAGAAGACTTCATTTATATACAAAGCTCCTTTTGAAAATGGATTAACAGAGCACGAGTACGACCATATTATGGTGGGTTATTATAATGACGAACCTGTGGTAAATCCAGATGAGGTAGCAAGTTGGAAATGGATGACTTTAGAAGCTGTTAAAACAGATATTTTAGAAAAACCTGAGATTTATACAGCTTGGTTTAAAATAATCTTCGAGAAGTTTTATGAATATATAAACATTAATAAATAATGCAAGTCACAGTACATCGAAAAGCGCATTTTAACGCAGCACATAGACTGTATAGGAAAGATTGGAGTTTTGAGAAAAACGAAGAAGTATTCGGGTTATGTAATAACCCTAATTTTCATGGTCATAATTATGAACTAATCGCAAGCGTTAAAGGGGAAATAGATCCTGATACAGGTTATGTTATTGATATAAAAATATTAAAAGATATTATTAAATCTGAAGTAGAAGATGCCTTCGACCATAAGAATTTAAATATTGAAGTTCCCGAGTTTCAGGAACTAAATCCTACAGTAGAAAATATTGCTGTAGTTATCTACAATAAAATTAAACCTAAACTTAAGCCGGAATTTCAACTAGAAATTACACTCTACGAAACACCTCGTAATTTTGTAACCTATTCTGGAGATTAGTTATATGAAAAACGTATTATATCCATTAAAATTTCAACCCATTTTAAAAGAAAAAATTTGGGGTGGAGAAAAATTAAATCAGCATTTTAATAAAGCTTCAGATTCTAAAAAACTAGGTGAAAGTTGGGAGGTAAGTACTGTTCCTAACGATATTTCTGTTGTTATAAATGGAGATTTAAAGGGGCGTTCACTTCAAGATTTAGTTAATGAATATCAAGCCGGATTTTTAGGAGAGAAAAACTGGAAGCGTTTTGGTAATGAATTTCCACTACTCATCAAATTTATTGATGCTAAGCAAGATTTAAGTATTCAACTGCATCCTAATGATGAATTAGCTAGAAAACGACATAATTCTTTTGGTAAAACAGAAATGTGGTATGTAATGCAAGCTGATGATGAAGCAAATTTAATTGTTGGATTCAATAAAAAAGTAAATAAAGAGATTTATTTAAAACATTTAGAAGAGAAGGCCTTAACAGAGATTCTAAATTTTGATAAAGTAAAGGAAGGTGATACTTATTTTATTGAATCAGGTAGAGTTCATGCCATAGGAGCAGGGGTTTTGTTAGCCGAAATTCAGCAAACGAGTGATGTAACGTATCGCGTTTACGACTGGGACCGTGTTGATGATGATGGAAATGAAAGAGAGCTTCATAATGATATCGCTATTGATGCTTTTGATTTTGAAATGAAAAATGATTTTAGAATCGATTATGAAAAACAAAAGAACAAAGCAAACCAAATGATAGGTTGTCCTTTTTTTACTACAAATTTTATTGAATTAGATACTGAAGTAGATAAAGTAAATATGCAAGATTCATTTATAATTTATATGTGTGTCGATGGTGAAGTTGAAATTTCTTCACCTATTTTAAACACGAGTATATCTAAAGGAGAAACGATTTTAATCCCTGCGAGTATTAAAAACTTTAAATTAAATTCGGCTTACGGGAGGTTATTAGAAGTATACGTTTAAAACTTCAGATAAAAAGTAAATATGAGAATCAATTAATTAAAAGGATTTAGTATTTTTGCGGTTACTATAAAATAAAATTATTATGGCAAATAAAAGAGAATTAAAAAAAGATATCAATTACGTATTAGGAGATATTATTGAAGCAGTTTATGTTTGGGAATTAGCTAATGCTCAAAAACCAACAAAAGATAGTGAAGCTGTTATTGATGAAGCTATTGTAACGTTTGATGAGTTAATTGCTCGTGTAAATGACAGAAGTGTAGAAAATAAAAAAGCTCATTTTAAAGCTATAAGTGCTGATCTTGAGTCAAAAGGAAGAGCTCTTATAGAAAAAATAAATAAATTAAATTAAATTTGCTTGCAGATTTAAAAATCTATCTTAAATTTGCGCTCGCTTACCGATATTAGGTAAGCATTTATTGCCGATGTAGCTCAGCTGGCTAGAGCAGCTGATTTGTAATCAGCAGGTCGTGGGTTCGAGTCCCTCCATCGGCTCTTATTTAAAACTTCAATTACTGTAAAGTAGTTGGAGTTTTTTGTTTAATAGAAGTTTTTAGTTGAAAATAAGGGGATTAGGCTTTTTAAAACGGAGTGATTCCTATTTAAATACAATAGAACATAAAAAATCCAATCATATAGTTATGATTGGATGTTTAATATTTAAGAGTTATATCTAAACTTTATATTATAAAAGTATCAGGTTTATGAGGAAATAACTAGTTGTCTTAATTTCTATTTGCTATAACTTCTTTTAGCTTTTTACCATAAAAAGAGTTTTTAATTTCTTCATTTAGGTTGTTGTAAATAGAATCTATATATACTGGATTAGCATTTTGCGTTTCGTATAAAGCTAGGTAAGGAGCAATTTCACTATCCTTATTATTTATAGCGTATTGAATAGTGTAAGCATACTTACGTTTTATAAGTTTATCTGCTATATTATTTAAAGAGTCTAGTGTTATGCTGTCATTATCTTTTTGTGCTATAAAACTAGCCTCAATTAAGTCAAGATTCTTGTGATTGTATGAAGACATCACTTTTACATATGCTTCTAAAAGCTCTTGTTGTTTAGAACCTTTAATTTCATAATCGTAATTAAAAGTTTTTAACGTTGTTGAGATTTCAGTAGTTCCTTTATCAGCGAAAAATGGAATGTAATGCTCGTCTTTATCATTTTTATGAAGTTTTAAATAAAGGATAACAGGTTCGTCAATATTTGTATGTAATGAAAATTCTGTTTGGCCTGATATAACCATAGAATCTAAATCAATAATACTAGAATCCCCTTCTTTTTGAAGATAAACGATTCCTTTTTTTAAGCCTTTAATGTTTCCTTTTAATGTGAAATTAGCATCATTGTCTTTACCACAAGATACAGCTAATGCTACTAAAATTATGAGACTTAATACTTTGTTTAATTTTGTCATGTTTTGCAGTGTAATTAGGTAAGCAAATATCTTATTTTAGTTTTAATATAACTAGCTAACGGCTGCTAATTCCATTAAAATAGTACAGCCAATAGCAGCAATAGTTCCAACAGCATATCCAAATACAGCAAGTAGAACTCCAACGGTTGCTAAAGACGGGTGAAATGCAGAAGCTACAATAGGGGCAGAGGCTGCTCCGCCAACATTGGCTTGGCTACCAACTGCTAAAAAGAAATAAGGCGCTTTAATTAGTTTGGCTACGACTACTAGTAGTATAGCGTGAATAGTCATCCATACAACACCAATAGCGATAAGACCAAGATTATCAAAAATCATGGTTAAATCCATTTTCATTCCGATACTAGCAACAAGAATGTAGATAAAAACACTTCCAAATTTACTTGCACCTGCACCTTCATAGTTTTTGGCTTTTGTATTTGATAATAAGATAGCAATTAAAGTCGCGATACTAATCATCCAAAAGAATTTTGAGCCTAAGAAAGTGAAAATATTTCTTGTTGTTGGTGATTCTATTCCTGCAACAACACCTTCAAAAAGAGGGCCTAAATAGTTAGCGCTTAAATGGGCGATACTTACCGTTCCGAAAGCAATCGCACAAATAATCATAATATCTGATAATGATGGATTTCGCTTTACTTTTTCAGTAAACGTAGACATTTTTTCTTTTAATTCCTCAATAGAAGAAGTGTCTGCTTTTAGCCACTTATTAATTCTATCTCTTTTTCCGATACCAATTAATATAATAGCCATCCAAATATTAGCGACTACGATATCTACAAATACCATTCCTCCATATTTGGCTTGGTTATAACCAAAGATTTCTAGCATGGCTGTTTGGTTGGCACCTCCACCAATCCAACTTCCTGCTAAGGTAGAAAGCCCTCTCCAAACGGCATCTGGACCAACGCCTCCAACAGTATTTGGTGAAACGGTTGCAATTAATATAATAGCGATAGGTCCGCCTATAACAATCCCTAAAGTCCCTGTAAAAAACATTACTAATGCCTTCCATCCTAAATTAAAAACAGCTTTTAAATCGATACTTAAAGTCATTAAAACTAAAGCGGCCGGTAATAAATAACGGCTAGAAACATAATATAAACTTGTACTGTGTTCTGTAATCACTCCTGTTTCTGAAACTGTGGTCCATTCTGGTGAGATTAAACCTGTAGTTGTTAAAAGTGCAGGTAGCATGTAAGCCATAAATAAACCAGGTACTATTTTATAAAACTTGGGCCAAAATCCTGTTTTTATAGATTCTGTGACAAACACAAAACCTAAAGCAATCATTAAGAGTCCAAATACAATAGTATCATCAGTAAAAATTGGAGTATTATCCATAAATAAAGTTATTTTAGAGCACGCAAAATACAAAAATTAAAAACTAAAAAAGTGACCATTTACGGTCACTTTTTTTCTGTTGAATCATCTTTTTGTTTGGGCTGCCTATTGTGTTCTTTTAGATATTGCATTAGCATCCATTCTATTTGTCCATTAGTGCTACGAAATTCGTCTGAAGCCCATTTTTCAACGGCTTTCAGCATATCTTCATTCATTCGTAGTGCAAAGGCTTTCTTTTTAGACATTATAATTAATTAAATTTTGATTTATAATAAGCTATTATGCTTTTAGCATTCTCTTGTTTTTGTGTTCCAAGTAATAGCTTTTTACCGTTTTTTAATTTTAGTTGAATTCCAATATCTCCAGATATGTTAATGGCTTGTCCTTTAGATCTGTTCCAAAGTGTTCCTCCTTTTAGTCCCCAACCTCCATAATCTGTAATAGGATCGTATGTTCTGATATATGCTTTTTCAATTTCACTCCATTTAATTGTTTTATAATTCCAATGAATAGGGAAAAATTTATAGTGGATTCCTATTTCATCGATTCTAGAACTTAGCTTAACAAAAAAGATTAAACCTGTGGCTACTATAAATATAGAAATAAGTCCTATTAATTCAGAACTAGAATAATTATCAGGGTTTTCTAAATATGCTTTTATAAAAAGTCCTAAAGGAATTAATGTGCTAATTGATATCAATATAATCAACCATAATTGATTGAAGCGTTGTTCTTCTTTAAATATCCTCATTATCTATTTTTTTCGCGTTCAAAAACTACAGTAGACCAATTTACAGCAATTTGCTTAACGCTCCATCCTTCTCGAGCATATTGATTGAGTAAATCTTCAAAATTTTGAATACGGTTTCTAAAGCCTAGTCTTGGTGTTATTACTTTGTATTCTTTCATATGTTTAATGATTTAAAGTGCCAGTGTTTAGTACTGGGGAGGCATCTTTATCTCCACATAATACAACCATTAGGTTACTGACCATAGCGGCTTTGCGTTCTTCATCTAAATCTACAACTTGTTTTTTGCTTAGTTGTTCAATAGCCATTTCTACCATACTTACGGCACCTTCTACGATTTTATGTCTTGCAGCTACAATAGCTGTTGCTTGTTGGCGTTTTAACATGGCGTTTGCAATTTCTTGTGCATAAGCTAAGTAACCGATTCTAGCTTCTAAAACTTCTATACCAGCAATAGATAAACGCTCATCTATTTCTTTTTCTAATGCATTACTAACTTCATTTACACTAGATCGTAGCGTAATATCTTCATCAACACCTTCATCTGCAAAATTATCGTAAGGATACATACTTGCTAATTTACGAACAGCAGCATCTGTTTGTACACGCACAAAATTTTCATAATTATCAACATCAAAAGCAGCTTTGTAGGTGTTTTTAACACGCCAAACTAGAATTGTACTAATCATAATAGGATTTCCTAATTTGTCATTCACTTTTAAGCGTTCACTATCAAAATTACTAGCTCTTAAAGAAATTTTCTTTTTAGTATAAAAAGGATTTGCCCAATAAAAACCATTCTTTTTTACAGTACCAACGTATTTTCCGAATAAAAGTAAAACACGAGATCCATTAGGTTGCACCATAAGAAATCCACAAGCTAAAATTAAAGCAATTATAACACCGAATGTAGCCCAACCTGTTTTTGTGATAATCATGATTGCAATACTTCCGAAAAAGAGTATTACAAATAAAAATAGCATAAGATACCCATTAGCAGGGACGATAATTTTTTCTTCTTTCATAAGTTCTAAATTTAATTGATTGATAATTTAATATGATATCAATATGATATCATAAAGATATACTTTTATATATTAGTATCCTAATGTTTTATTTTGTTACAGTCTTGAAGAAAAAAGATATAATCAAACTTTGGCACACAGTTTGCAAAGTATTAATTGTAATGCTAATAACATGTTACTCTAGGTAACAAGATTACAAAGTTGTAGCATTACATTGGTTGGTTAGTTAGAAAAGCATCTCGTGGTTGGGATGCTTTTATTTTTTGTTTTTTAATAAAAAAAGCATCACGGTAGTGATGCTTATAGTTTTTAGAGCCTTAAATGATAATATAAAATTATGGTTCTATAAAATTTGTGATACTTATAATAAGCTGTGGAGAAATAGCTCTAAAAGATTCGTTATAAGATTTTGAATTTTCTAAATCACCTCCTTCAATTTCAAAGAGCACGTGATTCATGTTTTCTATGATTACTAATTGGGATTTTTCATTAGCAGCATTTAATACTTCGGCTTCTTTTTCTGAAACTTGAAGATCTTTTGTTCCGTTTATAATAAGAATAGGCATATCTAGATCCTTAATTATTTCTGTAGGGTTATAAGACATCCAATTCATCATAAAGGGTTGTATCTCGGCGTTAAATACAGAAGCTAAAGCAATAGGGAAATCTGTTGTTGTTTTTCCTTCTTTTAAGCTTGTTACAATACGTTTTGTGTCTTCACTAAACATTGGTGCCGTTTTATCAATTTGCTCAATTAATACATCTCCTATATTATTACCAGCACCAGCTAATGAAATAAAACCATCAGCTTTATCTTTTGCAGATACCATACCAACTAAACTTCCTTGGCTATGACCAATAACGTAAATCTTATTATAATTATTTTTTTCTTTGAAGTAATCTAAGACGTCTGAAGCATCAGTTATAAAATCATCAAACATCATGTTTTTGTCTATATTATTATGTAGAATTTGTTTTACAACACGTTTATCATATCTAAAAGTTGCAATTCCATTAT
Source organism: Winogradskyella undariae (assembly GCF_013285155.1). GTDB lineage: Bacteria > Bacteroidota > Bacteroidia > Flavobacteriales > Flavobacteriaceae > Winogradskyella > Winogradskyella undariae. The sequence goes on from NZ_JABTEL010000002.1 coordinate 89,410, forward strand.
TAGTAAGTCCTTCTGCTAATTTTTTTAAAGAATTATTTTTAAGAAAATTCTGATTACCATTTCTGTTGGTAGGACCAGAGCCTGCTATGATAATTGCTAAATTTGGTTTTTCAATGTCATTAGGAGTTAGTAATGTACCATCTATCCATTTTGATACTGATAATTCATCTTCGGTATAAGTTGTAGCTTGGCTGAAACCTAAAAAGGTTGTTAAAGATATAAAGAGGATTAAATATTTTTTCATATTAATAGTTTTAAAAGTGTCTAAAGTTACTTCATATTGAATTAAATTTTACATAATGAATTAATTTTTATTTCTAATAACATCTATTAAACGTATAAAAACATGAATTTCTACACGTGTATTTTGTCGGTAAAAAGAGTGTTTTAATCGATAAATGTTAAAATTTAATGTATTTCATCGATTAAATATGTTTATTGTCTAATGAATTGAAAATGAATTATATATTTGACTCGTACTGAAATTAAGTTTTAGTTCAATGGATTAATTAATTAATATTTGCCATGTGTTGAGTTGGCTTAGAGACCCTGAATCTACCAGCATATAAAAGCAAATAAAATGAAAACCGAGATTGAGGGATCTCGGTTTTTTGTTTTTATAATTTTTTTATAAGGTGTTTTTTTAGCCATTTTGACTTCTACATACAATCATAATCTCCTATTCTTTAATTTTATTAAAAAACGTTTCAACTTCTTCTTTAAAAATAGATATAGGAATGCGGTGAGCTAAATGATTACGGAGATGAATATTAAAGTCGGGTTGGAGATCAATCATATTAGCTATAAATTGAAGTGTGTCTTTAGGATTAACAATAGCATCTTCAGTTCCTAAAACGATATGTTTATTGTTGCTTATTTTATGTGTGATTTCAGGTATGTTCTGTGTTGCAGGGCGTTTTGCTAATGCCGGATTGAAGAGTAGAGCAGGGCATTGAAAATGATTTGATACATAATAGCCTGCAAAGCCACCCATACTACTTCCCATAACGATATCAAAATTAATATCAGGATAGTATTCAATGATATCAGTAATACTATTTGGTGCATTTTCGTAATCAATAGAAGGTGAAAATACATCTCCATAATGTTCTAAAATTATTCTTTTTTCAGGACTTAAACTACCATTTAATCCGTGTATGTATAAAATATTCATGACGTAAATTATATGATGATGGTTATAAAATTATTTCAGCTTTATAAATATAATTGTATTTAGTATGATAAAAATAACTTATCTTTTTTAGCATACTTAATAAAAAAGGTTTTTTTGAGATGAAATGATTTAATGACACTCGATAGCGCTAGTGGCTGTATCTACAATTGGAGCAGGAGAGATATAAGGAATACCTAAACCTAAACCTCGAAGTATAAATAAAACCCCAATGATTATAACAAAAACAGGAATCGCTTTTTGGATGCGTTGTTTTATAGTACTATTTAAAAATTTACCTAAATAAATAGCCATTGTCATTAAAGGAATAGTCCCAAGTCCAAAAAGAAGCATATACAAACTTCCTTGAAGTAGACTGCCGCTTGCAATTGCTCCGAATACAGCCATATAGACTAATCCGCAGGGTAAAAAACCATTAAGAAATCCTATGGTTAAAAATGTGTCAGCAGTTTTCTTTTTTAGAGCTTTTCCTAAAGAAGATTTTACCTTAGAAATAACTTTATAAAGTGGTTTTGAAAGATTGTATTTACCGATGATATGATGTGGTAAAAGAACCACAATAATCATTAAAGCACCAATTATTATAGATAATTGTTGTTGAATGCCAAAGATGTAAAAGCTTTTGCCAACAATACCAAAAATTAAACCGATGATACTGTAAGCAAGTAGTCTGCCAAAATGATATATTGCTATCTGACTTACTTTTTTAAATGAATTAGAACGATCTACAGGTAACATAAAAGCTATAGGTCCACACATACCTACGCAGTGTAAACTTCCTAATAGCCCAAATACAAATGCAGAAACTAACATTTAGTAAATGATTTCAGTTCTATAAATGTATGAATTATCGTTAGATTTCCAGTCTACTTTAATGTTCCAACGACCATCCAATAAACTTTTGTCAGGTATGAGCAAATTGTGTTTAGATAATGAAATTGGAATTTCAAAATCAAATTGTTTATTAGATGGTCTATATAGGAACACTGTACCTGAAATATTCTTATAATCTATATCTTCTGGGAAATTAATAATAACACCTTCGCTAGATTTTGTCCAGTTAAGATTTGTTGTTAACGTTTTAGAATGTTCTTCTTTATTTAGGTCTTCTTGAAACTCTAACTCTTGGCCATAATAATCCTCTGTTACTAAGTCATAATCATATTTATCATCTACACTCATGGTAATGATAAAGTACATGATGAAGCTAATAAAGCATAAAAATGCAATGACTATACCTGTTCCCCAATTTATTTTCATATCTTAATTTCCCTTAAAAGGGATTTTTTAAATTATTATATTTTGTGCGTTAGCAGAAAATTTAACTGTATTAATTATAACTTCTTGGTCCTAAAAAGTTAACTGTTGTAGTTTCTATCAATTCTTCATTGCTATAAACTTCAATCACCAATTTATTTTTATCACCAGATAGTTCACTTTTATCAATTTCTACAAATAAGGTTCCTTCAGCTAAATCTTGAGCAGGAACGATAAAGTTTTTTGTTGTAGAAACAAGTTTTATTGTTCCATCATACTTTCTTAATTTAAAGTTGATATGTTCAATATCTTTCGTTGTTTTATTGACTAATTTATAAGTAAAAACGTTACTAATGATATTGCCTTCTTTGTGTTCATATAATTGACCAGGAAGTCTAAGTACTGTTGCTTCAACATCATTTCTAAGAAATAGTAAGCCTATAAAAATACCAGTTAGAATGGTTAATACGGCTATATAGCCTTTCATTCTAGGGGTTAGTTTAAACTTCTCTTTCTTTTCAATTTCGTTTTCACTAGCATATCTAATTAAACCTTTAGGAAGGTTAATACTTTCCATAATATGGTCACATTCATCAATACAAGCTGTACAGTTTACACATTCTAATTGCGTACCGTTTCTAATATCTATTCCTGTAGGACAAACATTAACACATTGTAAGCAATCTATACAATCTCCATGGCCTAAAGCTTCACGATCTTCATTTTTTCTAAACTTCTTTCTTCCATTTTCTGCTTCGCCTCGTTTATGATCATAAGCTACAACGATAGATTTTTCATCTAGTAAAACACTTTGCAATCTTCCGTAAGGACAAGCTATTATGCATACTTGTTCTCTAAACCAAGCAAAAACAAAATAGAATACCGCAGTAAAAATCAGTAGAGGAAACAGCGTACCTAAATGATCTAAAGGATTTTCTGATATGTATTTTAAAAGTTTGTCACTTCCTATTAAATAAGCTAAAAATACATTTGCTATTATAAATGAAATGATTAAAAAGATAAACCATTTTAATCCTTTCTTTCTTATTTTTTCAGCATTCCACTCTTGCTTATCTAACTTACGTTGTTTGTTTCTATCGCCTTCAATCCAATATTCAATACGACGAAAAACCATTTCCATAAAAATGGTTTGTGGACAAATCCATCCACAGAACACACGACCAAAACCTACTGTAAATAAAGCTATAAAAACAATGGAAATAAGCATTGACATAACTACAAGATAAAAATCTTGAGGCCAAAAAGGCAAGCCAAATACATTAAAACGACGTTCTAAAATGTTTAGTAATAGAAACTGATTTCCATTAATTTTAATAAATGGAGCCACCAATAAAAAGATAAGTAAACCATAGCTTACAATCTTCCTGTATTTATAAAAATGTCCACTTGGTTTTTTAGGATAAACCCAAGCGCGTTTACCTTCATCGGTTACTGTACCGATGCTATCTCTAAACGATTCTTTTTCTGATGGTTCCACTTTATTTTTTGTTCTAAATTATTCTGCAGTTTCTTCTACCCAAACGTCTCCTTCTGGAGCTTTTGGTTCTGCTGGTGTTGTACCTTGAAATTGTAAAACATAACTAGCTACCTGTGCAATTTCAGCAGGTTTTAAACTTTGTTTCCAGGCAATCATACCTTTTCCATCTCTACCACCTTCAGATACTGTTTTGAAGACATTTTTAATACCTCCACCTAATATCCAATGATCGTCAGTAAGGTTAGGTCCAATACCACCACCTCCATCGATTTTATGACAAGCCACACAGTTGGTTTCAAATGTTTTTTTACCGCTATTTAAATCTGAAGTTTCAGTTAATAATTCAACGGTATTAAAATCTACTAAGTCTTTAGCTGTTTTTTTGTATTCATCAATAGCTATTTGAGCTTGAGCATATTCTGTTTCTAATTCGTCAAACTGATTATCGGCATCAAAAACTTCATATTTTATAAGATAAATGATGGCAAAAACGATTGACACATAAAAACCGTATAACCACCATGGCGGAAGGTCATTGTCTAATTCTTTTATTCCATCGTAATTATGATCTAGAATAATTTCGTGTTCTTCTTCAATGGCTTTTGCACCTAATAATTTGATGTAAGTAGTTTGTATCCAAACAAGAAGTTTAGAAGGTTTTTGAGCGTTGGCATCAAAAACAGCTTTTTCTTCTTCATCTAAACTTTGGTATAGAATATTTTTTAATGAACCAGATATTGATTCAATAGCAATTAATATTAATAGAACTAATAATAAAAATAGTAATATTAAAGGTTGCTGAATAAATGCAGGTTCATCACCAGAATCTACAAAGTATTCTATGATTCCGAAAATGATAAAGAATATAATAGGCACTCTTAACCAAGATGGCGTTAAATTTTTCATAGTTCAGTTTGGTTTTGGTTGTTATCTAATGGTAAATTACTTACCGTCGTTATATAGTCTTTCTTTGCAGACAGTACCCACCAACATAAGATGACAAAAAAGCCAAAGAAGATAAGTAGTGAAATGATTGGATAGATTTCTATTCCAGCGATACTATCCATATAGTTTTTTACAAATTTTAGCATCTTAATTAATTTTTAGTAGTTTCAGATTCTATAATATCCTTTACTTTGATATCTGTACCTAAGCGTTGTAAATATGCTATTACGGCAACTATTTCTCTGTCTCGCATTTCAACGAACTCAGCACCACCTGCTTGTTTGTCTGCTTCATATGTAGCAGCGAAATCTGGATCAGCATAAAGGTTTTTCTCAATTTGAGTTCCTTGTTCTGTCATGTGTTGTTGCGCATTAGCAATCTCTTCTTCTGTATAAGGTACACCAAGTGTTACCATACCTTCCATCTTAGCTTCTGTTTGAGACTTGTCTAATTCATCTCTCACTAACCATTTATAAGATGGCATAATAGAACCCGATGAGGTACTTTGTGGATCATACATATGATTTAAGTGCCAATTGTCTGAATATTTTCCTCCAATACGATGTAAATCTGGACCTGTACGTTTACTTCCCCAAAGGAATGGGTGATCGTAAACATATTCACCAGCTTTAGAATATTCACCGTAACGTTCTACTTCACTTCTAAAAGGACGAATCATTTGAGAGTGACAACCCACACAACCTTCACGGATGTATATATCACGACCTTCTAATTCTAATGGTGTGTAAGGCTTAACACTAGATAGTGTTGGTATATTAGATTTAATCATAATGGTTGGTACAATTTGTACAACACCACCAATTAAAATTGCTATAGTAGCTAAAATTGTTAATTTAATTGGTTTACGTTCTAATACAGTATGCCAACCTTCACCAGCAAGTCTGTGTTTAGGTACACGTTTTAATGCAGGTGCTTCAGCTAATTCATCTTCTACACTAACTTCAGCATTTCTAATCGTAGCAATAACGTTATACAATAAGATAAGCATCCCAGTAATGTAAAGAGTTCCACCGATAGCACGCATCCAATACATTGGCATAATTTCAGTAACTGTTTCTAAGAAGTTACCATATTTTAATGTCCCATCAGGATTAAATTGTTTCCACATACTTGCTTGTGTAAATCCAGCAACATATAATGGTAAAGCATAAAATATAATACCTAGGGTTCCTATCCAGAAATGAGCATTTGCTAATTTGATAGAATATAATTTTGTTTTGAATAATCGTGGAATTAACCAATAGATCATACCAAAAGCAAGGAAACCATTCCATGCTAATGCACCAACGTGTACGTGAGCAATAATCCAATCGGTAAAGTGACCAATTGCATTTACGTTTTTAAGCGATAATAAAGGCCCTTCAAAAGTCGCCATACCATAACCGGTAAGTGCAACAACCATAAATTTTAAAACAGGATCTGTACGTACTTTATCCCAAGCACCACGCAAGGTTAAAAGTCCGTTAATCATACCACCCCATGAAGGCATTAATAACATTACAGAGAATGCTACACCTAAATTCTGAGCCCATTCTGGTAAAGCAGAATATAATAAATGGTGAGGTCCTGCCCAGATATAAATAAAGATTAAAGTCCAGAAGTGAATAATAGATAATCTATATGAGTATACAGGTCTATTAGCGGCTTTAGGTACAAAATAGTACATCAATCCTAAAAATGGAGTTGTTAAGAAAAATGCCACGGCATTATGTCCGTACCACCATTGTACTAAAGCATCTTGAACACCAGCATATACAGAATAACTTTTCATTCCACTTACAGGAAGTTCTAAACTATTAAAGATATGAAGTACTGCAACAGTAACAAACGTTGCTAGATAAAACCATAAAGCAACATATAAATGACGTTGACGACGTCTTAGCATAGTTCCAATTAGATTCCAACCAAAAACAACCCAAACCAATGTAATAGCAATATCAATCGGCCATTCTAGTTCAGCATATTCTTTAGAAGATGTATAACCCAATGGTAACGAAATTGCAGCAGCAACAATAATGGCTTGCCATCCCCAAAAGTTAATCTTACTTAGGGTATCGTTAAACATTCTGGCTTTAAGTAGACGTTGTGAAGAGTAATATACACCTGCAAAAATTGCGTTTCCAACGAAAGCGAAGATTACAGCATTGGTGTGTAATGGTCTTAATCTACCAAAACTTAGCCATGAAATGCCATCGGTTAAGTTTGGGAAAACAAACATAAATGCGAGTAGTAACCCTACTGCCATACCTACAACACCCCAAAATATAGTGGCATAGAGGAAATTTTTAACGATCTTGTTATCGTAATAGAATTGTTGTACTTCCATAGTAATTAATTGGTCTTATTGGTTTTATTAGTTGTTTTTGGTTTTTCTTTTACTAGTTCGTCTTCAAAAAGCATGCGTACAGAAGGTGTATAGCTATCGTCAAATTGACCGCTCCTTACCGCTACAATAAAAGCAATAAAGAAGATGATAGCCACAAGAATACTTATGGATAATAAAATATATATAACACTCATACCTACTGAAGTTATGGCCCAAAATTAATATTGCACCTGTTTAAAAAACATGACATTTATCATGTTTTCTTATTTTGATTCATTCTAATCGTTTACCTAAAATATTAGTTGCTATTGTTGTAAATATAACAATACTTATTGAGCTTAAAGGCATTAAAATAGCTGCAACTACAGGTTCTAATTGTCCAGTAATGGCGAAATATAGCCCAATAGTGTTATAAAAAAATGAAAGTACAAAGCTCCATTTAATAATTTTTATGGCGGACTTAGATGCTGATATAAAGCTAAATAATTGTTTGAATTTAGAGGCATCTAATATAGCGTCACAGGCTGGTGAGAATACGTTAACATCTTCAGATAAAGCGATACCAACATCACTTTGTGCTAATGCACCGGCATCATTTAAACCATCACCAATCATTAATACTTTAGCGCCTTCTGTTTGATGATATTTTATAAAGTCTAATTTATCTTCAGGTTTCTGATTGAAAATTAATTTAGTTTTAGCAGGAAGTAATTTTGTTAAGTTTTCTCGCTCTCCTTCGTTATCACCAGAAAGAATCACTAAATCATAATGTTTTTTTAGTTTGTTGAAGAGTTTTGAAACTCCTTTTCTATAGCTATTATAAAACGTGAATTTTCCTTTATAAACATTGTTAGTACTAACATGTACTGTAGTATTTAAAATAGCACTTTTATTAGGATTGCCAACAAAGCTAGATGATCCAATTTTCATGTTTAAGGCATCGTGCTTTACTTCAATACCTTTACCTATGTGCTCTTCAAAAGCATCTAGAGTGATGATATTGTTTTCTTTTAATATACTATATAAGGTTCTACTTAAAGGATGATTAGATCCGCGAAGGGAATTTTTTAAAACTAAGTTCTCAGCTTCAGAAAGTAATTCGCCATCGTATTCGGCATTACTTTGTTTGTTAGAGGTAATGGTTCCTGTTTTATCAAATATAACAGTATTTATTTGTGCCAGTTTTTCAATTACACTTGCATTTTTTACATAGAATTTTTGTTTTCCAAAGATTCTAAGCATGTTTCCAAAAGTGAAAGGAGCAGAGAGAGCAATGGCGCAAGGACAGGCAATAATTAATACTGCTGTAAATACATTCATTGCTTTACTAGAGTCTACAAATAACCAAAAAACCGTTGCTATTAAAGAAATAGTTAAAATTGAAATCGTAAAATATTTACTTATAGTATTGGTGATATTTGTAAATCCTTCTTCTTTATTTTTATTGAAAACATCATTACTCCAAAGTTGTGTAAGGTAGCTTTGTTCAACAGATTTTAAGGCTTCCATTTCAATAACACCATTTGTTTGTTTTCCTCCAGCAAATAATTTATCTCCAGATTGCTTGGTGACCGTTTGTGATTCTCCGGTAACAAAACTGTAATCTATTTTAGCCTTTCCGTTTATTAAAATACCATCTATAGGAATTAATTCTTCATTCCGAATTAAAATACGATCTCCTTTTTCAATATCATACACCTGAATTGTGTCTTCATGTCCTTCTTTATCAATTTTGGTAACAGCAATAGGGAAATAGGATTTGTAATCGCGTTCAAAGGATAAGAATTCATAGGTTTTTTGTTGAAAAAACTTTCCTGTTAATAAGAAGAAAATTAATCCTGCTAAACTGTCAAAAAATCCTGAACCTATATTCAGCGAGATTTCAATTGTACTTCTCACAAATAATACCGTAATACCTAAAGCAATAGGGACATCTATATTTAATATTTTAGCTCTTAGACCTTTAAGAGCTGAAATAAAATAATCTTGAGCAGAATAAAATACGATAGGTAAGGATAACGCAAACATTAGCCAGCGAAAGAAGAATTTGTATTGGTCGAGCCAAAATTCGTTAACCTCAAAATATTCTGGAAAGGATAAAAACATAATGTTTCCAAAACCAAAACCTGCGACTCCTAGTTTATAGATTAAGGCACGATTGATTTGTTTTTTACCCGAATTAAAATCATCTAAACTAATATAAGGTTCATAACCAATAGAACTTAATAATAAGACTACAGATTTTAAATTAGTAGTATCATGTTTATACGTTACTCTAACTGTTTTTTTACCGAAATTAACTTGAGAATCGGTAATATTAGGATTTAATTTGTTGAGGTTTTCAAGTATCCATATACAAGAACTACAATGTATATGCGGAATATAGAGTGTTGCTATTTCTATAGTTTCATCTCTAAATTCTGTAAGTTTTTCTATGATATTTTCTTGTATAAGAAAATCATATTTACCTTCAATTTCTTTTGGAACTGCACCAGGAGAATTCTCTAAATCATAATAACAAGTAAGGTCATTTTCGTTGAAAATTTCGAAAACAGTTTTACAGCCATTACAACAAAAATGTTTGTCTTGGAACTCAATTGGGTGATGCCCACAGTCATCCCCACAGTGAAAACAAGTGTTGTTTTCCATTTTATAATTTGCTCATTTATACCTACCGCAAAAGTATTAAAACTACCAAGTAATATCTATGATATATGTCATGTTTTACGTAACTTTGAATTTAATAGTTTCTGCAATGAGTAAGTGCCAACAATGTATTGTTAAACAGTTTAATGCTTTAAAAGCGTTAGGTAAAGAAGATTTAATTCGTATCTCTGGCTGTAAGACTTCAAAGAGTGTAAAAAAAGGAGAAATTCTTTTTAGAGAAGGAGAAAGTGTTAACGGTATCTATTGTATAAAAGATGGTGTTTGTAAGTTATCTAAGTTGAGTGCAAACGGTAAGGAACAAATTGTAAAACTAGTAGTGAGAGGTGATTTAATAGGGCAGCGCTCTTTGGTTACTGATGAGAAATCTAACCTTACTGCAATTGCTGTAAATGAGATGCAAGTTTGTTTTATTCCTAAAAGTGAGGTTCTTCATGATTTATCTAGAAATGCAAGTTTTTCTTTAGACATGCTTCAAGACATGGCAAAAGAGTTGAGGTTAGCCGATAATATTATAGTAGACATGGCTCAGAAACCTGTAAAACAACGCTTAGCGGATGTTTTAATTTATTTGTACAATACTTTTGGAAATGATGATAAAGATTATTTAGGAGTTATCCTTTCTCGGGAAGATTATGCTAGTATTGTTGGTACCGCAACAGAATCTGCGATTAGAATTTTATCTCAATTTAAAAAAGAAGGTCTAATATCGACCAGAGGAAAACATATAAAAATTTTAGATTTAGAAGGTTTAAAACGTATTGAATAATACCGTTTAAATTGATAGATAATCACTACGATTGATCAAGTTGAATCTTATTAAAAAAAATAAAAAAACATGAATAAATTTAAGCTATCATTAATCTTAATCCTTGTCTTTTCTTTAGACTGTTTTGCGCACCAATCTGGTGATAATGGAGTAAGAAATACTGCTATAAGTAGCGGAATTGGATTAGGTAGTGTTTTAGCTGTAGTTGTTTCTTGGGAAAGAAATAAATCTGTTTTATTAGCTTTTTTACACGGTATTTTTAGTTGGCTTTATGTGGTGTATTTTGTATTGACTAGAAAGCCAGAAGAAAAGCGCTAAGAGTGATTGAATATAAGTTTTACAATCTTATTAGATCTAATAAGATTGTAAAACTTACTGTTAAGTAAAATATGTTTAAAGATTGTTACAAACTGAAGATTTAGTCTAACAATTCTTATTTCTTATTTCGTTTATTATAATTTTTATCTCCTCTTGTTTTTGGCTTTTTGTATTTAGCCGCAATCTTAAACTTATAAGAACCACCTAAGTTTTCTTTTGAGTTCTTTTCAGATTTTTCATGGAAAGCTGGTCCTGGTGCATCTGCATCAGTACGTTTAATAGGATTATTATGTTCTCTAATTTGTGGACGTTCTTCTTCTATTAATTCCGTAGAAATTTCAACATATTCAGGGATCTCGAGAGTTTCAATTTTCATCTGCATTAACTCTTCAATACGCTCTAAACCTTCTTGCTCCTTAACTGTAGAGAATAAAATAGATTGTCCTTCTTTCTCAGCACGACCGGTTCTACCAATTCTGTGCATGTAGTTTTCAGGATAATCAGGTGTATCAAAGTTAATAACATGAGAAACGCCTTCAATATCTAACCCTCTTGCCATAACGTCTGTAGCAACAAGTAATCTGTTTTCACCTTCTCTAAATTGCTCAATACTACGTAATCTGTAATTCTGAGTTTTGTTAGAGTGAATAACACAAGATTGACTTGGGAATAATTCTTCAAGTTGATCAAATAAGCGATCAGCCATTTTCTTATAAGCAACAAAGATTAAGACTTTAGAAAATTCGTCTTTATCACTAAGTAATTCTTGTAACAGATTAACTTTGGTATAAAAATTAGGAACATCGTAACGCACTTGCGATATGTTTTCTAAAGGCGTACCAGAAACTGCAATAGATATTTTTGATGGTTTTTTGAAGAAATCTACAATTAATTCATCAACATCTTTAGTCATTGTAGCCGAATACATAATGTTTTGGCGACGTTCTGGTAAAATATCAAATATATTAAGGAGTTGATGTCTAAAACCTAAATCTAGCATTACATCAACTTCATCAATTACTAATTTCTGAATAGATTTTAATTGTAAAACTCTACTCACAGCTAAATCATACAAACGTCCTGGTGTAGCAACAATAATATCTTGTCCTTGTGCAACAGCTTGCTTTTGTGTGTTAATGTTAGTTCCACCGTAAACACCTAAAACACGATTGTTAATGTATTTAGAAAGTTTTTCAATTTCACTTACAACCTGTACAACTAATTCTCTTGTTGGTACTAAAATTAAAACTCTTGGGTTTTCTTGTTTAGAATATGCAAGGCTTTTAAGTATCGGTAGCATATAGGCAAAGGTTTTACCTGTACCAGTTTGTGCTATACCAACAACATCTTTACCTGCAGCAACTACATTAAAAGATTCTGCTTGAATAGGCGTTGGAGTTGTAAATCCTAAATCGTCTAAAGCGTTATGTAAAGGAGTATTTAAATTGAGATCGTTAAAAGTCACGTTGTAAAATTTTGTTGCAAAGCTACCACTTTATTAATCAACTTACACTAATCGGTTTTTTTCTATTTCAATATGGTAAGCTGCGCTATATTTTGTGTCAGGTTCTAGCTGTAAAATACCTTCTTTATTTTCTAACTTTTGATCTGTTGTTTCATTATCTGCAAAACCTAACCAAGGCTCAATACAAACGTAAGGAGCATTTGGTTTTGCCCAAATTCCTAATTGATCAAAATCTTCAAAAGTCATTGTTAAGAGTTTTCCTTTGGTTTTATGTTTTAAACTTACAATTCTTGATTTTAAATCTTTAAAAATTAAAGCATCTTCAATAAATAAATCAGGATGTAAATTAATTTTGTTACCATCAGTAAAAGCAGGTTTCGTTTTTTGTGTAAGCAAACCTATATCCATATTTAATAAATAAGATTCGCTTTCTTCTGTTTGCTCAAATTCTAAATAATAATCTGTGTAATCTTCATCATCTGCAATCGGGCAATTAAAAGCGGGATGACCACCTAAACAAAAATAAAGTGTTTTTTCGTCTAAATTTGTAACAGAGTGGTTTACGCTTAAAATGTTTTTAGAAAGCGTATATGTAATTTCAAATTCAAACTTAAAAGGATATAAGGTATATAACTCTTCATCTGAAATTAAAGAAAATGTAATGTTAGATTTAGATTGGTTTTTAACAGTGAAATTTTCATTATGCCTAGCAAAACCATGCTTGGGCATATGATATTTTTTACCATTATAGATGTAGGTATCATCTTTCATGCTACCAATTATAGGAAACAAATTAGGCGCATGACTTCCCCAAATATTTGGATCTGCCTGCCATAAAAATTCGGTTTCGTTTTTTACAGAGGTAATATTACTTAACTCAACACCTTTAGGTTTTATATTGATGTTTAACAGGTCATTTTTTAAGCTGTACATTCGTCTAAGATTTTATTTTTTAAAGATACAATTCTTATGTTTTTTATGCGATTAGATTTTTAAAATTTACGTCGTTTATTTTTGTTTGTTCTCCCTGTTTGAAATCAATGTTGTAAAAATATTAATAGAGAAGAAATATATTGAGAAACCTGAGATGTAAAAAATATAATTGTAAATTATGGTACTATCTATTTTTAAATATGAAAAGTAAATCAATGAAAAAAGAAGATCTAAAAAACAGAGAAGATATATATCTATTAGTTTCTGAATTTTACAAAAAAGTAAGGAAAGACGAAAAATTAGGGCCGTTTTTTAATGAAACCATACAGGATTGGGATGCACATTTAGATCATTTAACCACCTTTTGGGAATCTAGTTTATTTCTAAAAACAAAATATTCAGGAAATCCTTTAGAAGCACATACTAGGGTAGATGCTGCATTTGACCATAGTATTACAGAATTACATTTTGGTATATGGTTAAATTTATGGTTTCAGACTATAGATGAATTATTTGAAGGAGATTATGCAGAGAATGCCAAACGCAGAGCTCGTAAAATGGGAACTTTTATGTACATGAATATTTTTGCTGCAAGAAACTCAGAATAATAATTTGCATCTTTCTAAATTTGCACCTTATAATTATTAAATACGATAAGAATGGGCTTATTAAAAGAGTTTAAAGAATTTGCTGTAAAAGGAAATATGATGGATATGGCAATTGGTATCATCATTGGAGCAGCATTTAATAAAGTAATAGATGTCTTGGCTAAAGAGGTTATTTTGCCACCTTTATCTTTATTAACTGATGGTGTAAATATTGGAGAAAAGAAATTAGTATTAAGAGAGGCTATTTTAGATGCAACAGGAGCCATTAAAATAAGCGAGGTTTCTGTAGCTTATGGAAAATTATCAGAAGTGTTTTTAGATTTTTTAATCATTGGGTTTACAGTTTTTATTATTGTAAAATTCATGAATCGCCTTAGAACTAAATCTCACGATGCAAAGGATAAAACAGTAGTGACACCAAAAGATATTCAGCTTTTAACAGACCTAAAAGAATTGATGATAGAGCAAAATAGAATGCTAAAAGCAAATACAACTAAGTAAGCTCTTTTTTTACTAGAATTTTAACATCTTTAGAGGTATTAAACCCTTTATGTTAATCGTTAAAAACTATATCTTTGCGCGAGCTTAAAAAAGCCTATTATTATGCAAAAGAAAATCGCCAATTTACTATTCTCCACAAAACTTACTGCGTTTTTATTTATTGCCTTTGCCGTTGCTATGGCTGTAGGTACTATTTTAGATAGAAACATGGATACTTCCCCAACGCCATACACCCGCACATTAATTTATAATGCCTGGTGGTTTGAAGCTATAATGGTGTTTTTTGTAATCAATTTCGCAGGTAATATTTTTAGATACCGTTTATATAAAAAAGAAAAATGGGCAACCTTAATATTACATTTATCTTTTGTTTTTATTCTTTTAGGCGCTTTTATTACACGTTATGTAGGGTTTGAAGGAATGATGCCAATTAGAGAAGGTGAAACTCAAAGCGAATTTTTCTCACAAAAAACATATATAAGTGGTCGTATTTTAGGCGATTATAAAGTGAATGGTCAGTTGCAACAACGCCGAATAGAAGAAGCTGTAGACTTTTCACCACGCTTAAATAATACTTTTAGTGAAACTTTTGATTATGGAGGTGCTGAAGTTCATATTGAATTAGAAGAATTTATTGAAAGTGCAGAGCAAGATATTATTCTTAATGAAACAGGAAAGCGTTATTTAAAAATAGTTGAAGGTACCCAAAGCGGGCCACACAATCATTTTTTAGAAGAAGGTAAAGTTACCAATCTTCATAATACTTTAATCTCTTTGAATAAATTTCAAGAAGGTGCTATAAATATTTCAGAAACTGAAGATGGTTTATTTATTCAGTCTCCTTACGAAGGAGAATATATGACTATGGCTACTATGGCAACTGGTAAATTAGCGAAAGATAGTTTACAGCCTTTAATATTAAGATCTAGATATGTAATTGGTGATATGCAAATCGTGATGCCAAAACCTATAGCGAAAGGTGACTTTGGGATTATAGAAAAGCCAGAACTGTTTAAAACCAATAGCGATGACGACGGACTTGTTTTAAATGTTACAGTAAATGGTGAAACAAAAAAAGTTGGATTATTAGGCGGATCTGGTTCTAATAACGAATTTGAAGAAATTGAAGTTGGTGGATTAGAAATAGCATTAAAATATGGACCTAAAGCATTAAAATTACCTTTCGAAATTAAATTGAATGATTTTATTGCAGAAAAATATCCTGGTACAGAAAAAGCATATTCGTCTTATGAGAGTAAAATAACTGTTTTAGATAAAGAAGATGGTGATTTTGATTATCGCGTATATATGAACCATGTTTTAGATCATAAAGGTTATCGCTTTTTTCAAGCTAGTTTTCACCCCGATGAAAAAGGAACTGTACTTTCTGTAAACCATGATTTTTGGGGAACTAATATCACTTATATTGGTTATATGTTATTGTATTTTGGATTGTTAGCTATTCTTTTTGCTAAGCATACACGCTTTGATGAAATTAGAACAAGACTTGGTAAAATAAAGCAGAAGAAAGCTAAGATGATGACTATGATTTTGCTTTTAATCAGTTTCTCTGGTTTTACACAAGAGCATTCAGAAGATGATGGTCATAATCATGGAAATCAGCCAGAAAAAGAACAAATAGATTCTATTTTAAGAGTACACATCACACCAAAAGAGCATACCGCTAAGTTTTCAAAAATGGTAGTTCAAGATTATGGTGGTCGTATGATGCCGATGCATACTTATGCTTCAGAAATGTTAAGGAAGTTGAGTAAAAGTGATGTTTACGAAGATTTTGATGCCGATCAAGTTTTCTTATCTATTCAAGAAAGTCCGATGCTTTGGTACAATGTGCCAATCATTTATTTAAAATCTAGAAAAGCAGATTCTATCAGAACTATAATAGGTATTGACTATGACGAGCAATACTCAAGGCTTGTTGACTTTTTTACACCAGATGGGCGTTATAAATTAGCGCCATATTTAGAAGAGGCCTATAAAACAACAGAGCCAAACGGATTTCAAAAAGAAGTAAAAGAAGCAGATTCTAGAGTTAATTTATTATACAATGCCATAGAAGGACGTACTGTAAAAATATTTCCTGTTCCTAATGACGAAAATAATAAGTGGATTTCTTCTTTAGAGTTTAGAGAACAAGAATATAGAGAAAAAATAACAGATACTTTATATGGTAACTTTATAAACAATGGTTTTAGTGCTTATTTAGTAACGCTCAATAACGCGAAACAAACAGGAGATTATTCTAAAGCAGAAGAATTACTTAACGGCATTAAAAAAACTCAACAACGTTACGGTAGTAAAGTAATGTTATCTGATGATAAGATAGATGCTGAAATTCTATATAATGATTATGATATTTTTAAACGATTATTTAGCTGGTATATGTATGCTAGTACGGTATTGTTTATTCTTATTATTATTCAGATTTTTAAATATAGAAGTAAGTGGTTAAATATTGCTATTAAAGTATTAATAGGTGTTATTATAGCATTATTTGTATTGCATTTAGGCGGATTAGCATTACGTTGGTATTTATCAGGGCATGCACCTTGGAGTGATGCTTATGAGTCTATGATTTATGTCGCTTGGTCCGTAATGTTATTTGGGCTATTGTTAGGTGTTAAAAAGAGTAGTTTAACTATTGCTGCATCAGCATTTGTTTGTTCTATGATTTTAATGGTAGCACACTGGAACTGGATGGATCCTGCAATTGCAAATCTTCAACCAGTATTACAAGGCTATTGGTTAATGATTCACGTTTCTGTAATTGTAGCAAGTTATGGTCCTTTTGCTATTGGAATGATCTTAGGAGTTGTGTCATTATTTCTTATGATTTTTACAACTAAAGAGAATAAGGATCGTATGCTAATCAACATAAAAGAATTAACCATTATTAATGAAATGGCTTTAACCGTTGGTTTAGTAATGCTTAGTATTGGAAACTTCCTTGGTGGTATGTGGGCTAACGAAAGTTGGGGTCGTTACTGGGGATGGGATCCAAAAGAAACTTGGGCACTTATTAGTATTATGATTTATGCTTTTGTAATCCACATGCGTTTGGTGCCAGGGCTAAGAAGCCGTTGGATTTATAACTTAATGTCAATTATTGCCTTTGGGAGTATTCTTATGACTTATTTTGGCGTAAATTTCTACTTATCAGGATTACATTCTTATGCTAGTGGCGATCAAATTTTAAGTTTCCAGTTTATTGCGATTACTTTAGGTGTCATTGCTATATTAGGAACTTTATCATATGTACAGTATAAAAAGCATTATAAGAAGTAAAGAGAAACTTCATATATTGTATAATAGAATAAATTGGTTGATGAACGCTTATGTTTGTTAACCAATTTTGTTTTATAATTAACAAGACTTACTTTCCTTTTTATTAATTTTAGAATCTAAAAAGAAAAGCAATGTCAAAGAAAAAATTAGGTTTAAATACCATTTGTACACATGTAGGAGAAGTAAAAGATGAACAATTTAAAGGGGCTGTTTCGCCAATGTACTTAAGTTCTTCTTATGAGTTTCTAGATGTGGATGTAAAACGATATCCGCGTTATTTTAATACACCAAATCAAGAATTTTTAGCAAAAAAAATTGCTGCTTTAGAACATACAGAAGCTGCATTAATTTTTGGTTCTGGTATGGCAGCTATAAGTACCATGTTTTTAGCTTTTTTAAAACAAGGTGACCACATAGTAGTTCAGAATACATTATATGGAGGAACGGTCAATTTTATAAAAGAAGAATTTCCAAAATACGGTATTGAATTCACCTTTACTAATGGGTATAAAGTTGAAGATTTTGACGAAGCTATAAAACCTAATACCAAATTAATTCATATTGAAACTCCTTCAAATCCTTTAATGACTATTACGGATATTAAAGCGATAGCTAAATTAGGGAAATCTAGAGGTGTATTAACGTCTATAGATAATACGTTTGCTTCGCCTGTAAATCAAAATCCAATGGATTTGGGTATAGATATGGTAATGCATTCTGCAACGAAGTATTTAGGAGGTCATAGTGATATTCTAGCAGGAGTTGTGGCAAGTACAGAAGAACATATAGAACGCATTTGGAATGTCGGTAAAAATTTAGGTGGAAACTTAAGTGATATGACCGTTTGGATGTTAGAGCGTAGTATGAAAACTTTAGGCTTACGTGTTAAAGCCCAAACAAATAATGCCGTGAAATTAGCCAAATGGCTAGAGAAACACCCTAAAGTAGCTAAAGTTTATTATCCAGGATTAAAATCGCATCCAGAGCACAAATTAGCTAAATCTCAAATGAGTGGTTATGGTGCGATGTTGTCTTTTGAATTGACTGAAGATTTAGATGCCTATAAATTTCAAAAGGAATTGCAGCTTATTAAATCATCTATGAGTTTAGCAGGAGTAGAAAGTACGGTAATTTCTCCGCACTTAACTTCTCATGCTTTATTAACTCAAGAAGAACGTGATGCCGTTGGTATTAGTGATCAGTTAATTCGTTTTTCTGTTGGAATAGAAGAAGTAAAGGATTTAAAGCAAGACATCAATCAAGCAATTATGGCTTTAAAGTAGTTTTAGGTTTTCTAGAATCGGTTTGAATGCTAATACCTACTTGGATTCTATTTAGATTTTTTTTCTTAGCATGACGTTTTAAATAACCCATTTGTAGTTGCGCATGTTTTAAAATATTGAAACCTATACCAGCATAAAATCGGTTTTCATGAAATACTTGATCCTGAAAATTAACAAAAGGTTCTTCAGTAAGTCCTAAAAATAAGGTTTTACTTAAAGGATATTTTAAGCTTAAGCGATAACGAAATCGGTGTTGTAGTTCATTTCTATCTGTATACTTTAGAAAACGTTGTTCAAACCTTAAACGATGCTGAATACTTAGATTGCCCAACTTATGTTTTTTGGAGTATTGCTCCATAATTCGATGTTCAATAGTATTAGGTATATTATCGCTACCTAAATAGCTATCTATATCTAAATAAGCAGCAGCAAGTGTTATGGTTTGGCTGTTTTTAATATGATAATTAGCATTGAGACTTAAAAAAGTAAGATTGTAATTTGATGTCGGTTCATAGAACCTTAATTCGGCATAGGGCATTAAACTAAAGTGTTCTGTAAATGTATGATTAACGCCAAGTGTATACCAAGCTCCTAAATAATCTTCAGATGTATTTTGAGCATTTAATACGGTACTTATAAAGAGTACTGAAAATAAGGCTAAGATTTTTTTCATAATATTTAAAACAAAAAAAAGAGCCCTATTTAGGGCTCTTTTCAATTATATTAATGATTAAACGTGATCGTTTAAGTGGTGGTGTTCATCTATTAATGGACCTCCTTCTATAATTGCTTCAGAAGCTTCACTAGCAAATTTCTCGAAGTTTAAGTGGAAAGAATGTGCTAATTGAATTGACTTACTGATATAATCTCCTTTTTCTTTCCAAGTGTTCATTGGATCTAAAATTTCATTAGGAACATTAGGACAAGATTTTGGCATAAATAAACCAAATATTGGGTGTTGGCTAAATTCAGCATTATCTAATTCTCCATCTAAGATTGCTGTAATCATAGCTCTCGTGTATTTTAATTTAATACGAGATCCTACTCCGTAAGGTCCTGCGCTCCATCCTGTGTTAATCAACCAAACATTAACGCCAGCGTCTTGCATTTTTTTACTTAGCATTTCAGCATATTTTGTTGGGTGTAATGGCATAAATGGTTCACCAAAACAAGCAGAGAATGATGGTACTGGTTCTGTAATACCTGCTTCTGTACCTGCAACTTTTGCTGTATAACCAGAAATAAAGTGGTAAGCAGCTTGGCCTGGTGTTAACTTAGATACTGGAGGTAATACACCAAATGCATCTGCTGTTAAGAAAAATATGTTTTTAGGGTTTCCTGCGTAAGAAGGAACTTGAATATTATCAATATTATAGATTGGGTAACTTACACGTGTATTTTGTGTAATAGTACTGTCCATATAATCTACTTCACCGTTTTCTTTAAAAACTACGTTTTCTAAGATTGCACCTGGCTTAACAGCTCTAAAAATGTCTGGTTCTTTTTCTTCAGATAAGTCAATAACTTTTGCGTAACATCCACCTTCAAAATTAAAGATATTATTGTCAGCTGTCCATCCATGCTCATCATCACCAATTAACTTACGAGTTGGATCTGCAGATAATGTTGTTTTACCTGTACCAGATAATCCAAAGAAAATTGCAGTATCACCAGCTTCACCAACATTTGCAGAACAGTGCATTGGTAAAACATTTTTCTCAACAGGTAATACAAAGTTAAGAGAAGAGAATATACCTTTTTTGATTTCACCTGTATAAGCAGATCCACCAATTAAAGCTACTTTTTTAGAGAAGTTAAGAATAGAGAAGTTACCTTGACGTAAACCAACAGCTTTAGGATCTGGAGCTTCATAACCTGGAGCACAAAGTACTAACCAATCTTCTTTAAAGTTTTCTAATTCAGACTCATCTGATCTTAAAAACATGTTATAAGTAAACATGTTAGACCAAGGTAATTCTGTTACAGTTCTAACGTTTGTTTTATATTCTGGGTCAGCACATACATAAGCATCTCTTACGTAGATTTCTTTACCACTTAAGTATTTTGTTATTTCAGTTTGTAAAAGTTCAAAATTTTCTGTAGAGATAGCTTTATTTGTTTTCCCCCACCAAACACGATCAGCAGTATAATTGTCTTTAACAATAAAACGATCTTGAGGAGAACGTCCTGTATATTTTCCTGTGTTTACAGCAAGTGTTCCATTAGCAGTTTCCTTACCCATACCTTTTTCAACTGTGATACGTTGTAATTCTTCAGGTGATAAATTCCAATGTGCATTGGTGTCTTTTAGTCCGTACTTTGTGAGATCTCTTGTTTTCATGTTTGATTTATTTTATAAAGTTTCTATAATTTAATTGTTTTCTTACTTTTAATTATAGTGTAAAGATATAGGCATTATCAAGTATTATTTATGACGAAAGTCATACTTTGAATCTATTATGAATTTTTAAGTTTTCATTACACTTTTTTGAAAAAATCACAAATTTATACAGACGATAACGTTTGCGAAATAAAAAGAAATGTAATATCTACCTTATTTTTAATATTTTTGACAATTAGAAAACTTATTTTTTTATGAAATTAGACATATTAGCCATTGGAGCACACCCTGATGATGTAGAATTAGGTTGTGGAGGAACACTCGCAAAAGAAGTTTCAAAGGGTAAAAAAGTTGGTATTATAGATCTCACAAGAGGAGAGTTAGGAACTAGAGGTACAGCAGAAACACGAGATGAAGAGGCTTTTAATGCCGCTAAGATCTTAGGAGTGCACTCTAGGATAAATATGAGATTTGCTGACGGATTCTTTTTGAATGATAAAGAACATCAGCTAGAGCTTATTAAAATGATTCGTTATTATAAACCCGAAATTATAATATGCAATGCTATTAATGATAGGCATATTGATCATCCTAAAGGAAGTCAGCTTGTAAGTGATGCTTGTTTTTTAAGTGGACTGAAGAAGATAGAGACTTATAATGATGAAAATGAAGTTCAAGATCCTTGGAGGCCTAAAACAGTTTATCATTATATACAATGGAAAGATATTGAACCAGATGTTGTTGTAGATGTTACAGGATTTATAGATAAAAAGGTAGATTCTGCACTAGCTTATAAAACACAATTTTTTGATCCAAATAGTAAAGAGCCTGAAACTCCGATATCTAGCAGAAACTTTACAGATAGTATAGATTATAGAGCAAGAAATTTAGGACGTTTAATTGGAGTAGAACATGCTGAGGGTTATACAGTTGAGCGTTATGTTGCTGTGGAATCTCTATTTAATTTAAAATAAAGTAAAAAACTATTTGCAGATAATAACAAAACTATTATCTTTGCAATCCAATTTAAAATGGTGGTTGTAGCTCAGCTGGTTAGAGCGTCGGTTTGTGGTACCGAAAGTCGCCGGTTCGAACCCGGTCTTCCACCCAAATTACAAAGCTTCTCTGAAAAGAGAAGCTTTTTTTGTGGAATAAACTTTTATTGTAAATGATTTGGTGTGAAAGTTGTACTTAAGTAAAAATTTCAGTTCATCTAAAAATAAAAAGTATTTCTTATAAACTGTATAAGTTTTATTGTATTTATTCTTACACTTAATTTCGTCATTAATTCATGTTTTTAGTTAAATGTTTTCTATCTGAAGAGTATGTTTTATATGTTATTTTAATAAAAAATAAAAATTTAGCTCAGTTTGTATCTTAGGTAGGATATAAATGTGTTTTGTTTTTAATGTATTAATTTATAGTATTTTGAGGTTGTTTTATTGTTTCGAATTTCCGTAAATACCAAATATAGAATCTTTTTTAGCGCACGTTCTTATTATATATTAGAGCTCAGAAGAGTTGTATTCCCATAGAATATAATTAATACTAACTAATTATTTAAATCCTGAAACGAATGAAAAAAATTACATTTTATTTTCTGATGCTTTTAAGCATTACTGCTTACGCTCAAATTGAAGTCCTCGAAGATTTTGAAGATGTAGCAAATAATCAAATACCTGAAAATTGGACAGATACTAATTTTGCAGTTACAACGAACTTTGCTTGTGATGGTTCTAAAAAAGCTATTTATACTGGTTTTACAGTAGCAGGTCAAGAAACTTTAACAACTCCAAATTATACTGCTATTTCAAACGGCACTGACCTTAATGTAAGTTTTTCTTATAATATTTTTGAACAAGTTAGCTAGTTTCCGCCAGCGAGTTATGTAGCACCAGCTGCAGGTTGGGGGTCTTTAGTATTAGAATATAGTACTGATAATGGAGTTTCATGGATTAATAATAGACGCTCTGAGTTTTTGATTGTGAAGGACTAAAAGTTATAAGTTATAGTATTGAATTATTTATAAAAAATTCATGTTTAATGTCATGATAAATTGATGCTGTCGTTAAAATTTTTTCTATCTAACTCTTGTGTATTTATCGAGTATTTCAATAAAATTTCAAGATTTAGCTTAGTTTGTGTCTAAAGTAATATAAAAACATAATTTTTATTTAAGTAATTGTTTATTAGTTTTTTAGGTGTTGTTTTTGGCTTTAGTATTTCGGGAAATATTAAAAACAACCACTTTATATAATGTATTTCTATTCCTATATTGGTCTTTTCAAATATTAGCCAAAACACAAAACTCAGACTATTAACTAAAATCCAAAACCAATGAGAAAAATTACTTTGTACTTTATGATGCTCTTAAGCATTACAGCATTCGCTCAAGTAGAGATTGTTGAAAATTTTAATAATGTTCCAGATTTTGAGCTTCCGACAGATTGGACTCAAACAGGCGACTTTTTAGCGACACCTGGTTTTGTATGTGATGGGTCTGGTAAGGCATTAGTTACAGGTTTCGAATTTGCAGGATCAGCAACTGTTACAACTCAAAACTACACTACAATAACTAATGATACTGATCTTACTGTTAGTTTCTCAGTAAATATTCTTGAACAAGCTACATTTTGGCCGCCTATTACATTTAGTGCTCCAGCAGAAGGTTGGGGAAGTGTTGTTCTTGAGTACTCGTTAGATGGAGGTGTCAACTGGATTACAGCATATACTATAGATGATTCAAATTATACCTTTAACGATGTTGATAATTGTTATTCAATACCAGTGACTAATTTAGGTGCACTTACAGCGGGTAGTGACTTTCAAGCGCGATTTGTTGCAACTGCAACAACAATTGCAACGGCTAAATTATTTGTTGTAATAGATAATATTTCAATGACGCAAATAGCAACTGAAGTGCCAAATTGCGATACAGTATTATTAAATCCTGTAAATGGATCTGCAAGTGCTGATTTAAATACCGTTTTAACTTGGGAAGCTGCAACAGGTTTACCAACAGGCTATGCGGTTTCTGTGGGTACGACTTCAGGGGGAACTGAAATTGTGGATGCAGCTACTACAGCAACTACAAGTTATTCATTAGATGGCTTAGGTTTGGTTTATGAGACAGAATATTTTGTAAATATTGTACCATTTAATGGTATTGGTAGTGCAACAGGTTGTACAGAAGAAAGTTTTACGACACGTTTAACACCAATACCAGGAGCAACATGTTCTAGCCCAATAGATATAGCTACACTACCATATATTGTTGCTAATGACGATACTGCTAACTACGAAAATAATATTAATGTAGGACCTTGTGGTGGTTATCCAGAAGCGTTTATGACAGGTAATGATGTATTCTATCAAATTTCACCTGATGAAGATATGTCAATAGACATTAGTCTTGCCAATGTATCTGAATATGCAGCAGCTATTCACGTTATGGAAGGGTGTCCTGATACGTCATCAAATTGTGTCGCAACGTTAGGAGATAATTATGCATCTGCACCACCTTATACAATGGAACTTACAGATGTTGTTTTATTGGCTGGTCATTCTTATTTTATTGTATTGAGTCGTGCAAGTTATGACGGTACATTTTCTTATTCTATGATTGTTACTCAGAATGAGTGTATTAATCCTGAATTTACGGTTACTCCAGTTGCTGAATGTGATTCAGGTGAGTTTTCTGTAGATGTTGATATTAGCTATTTAGGTGATGCATTAGACTTAACTTTAGCGGATAATTTTGGTTATTCAAACGATGCTATTACTTCAACTGGAATTGTAAATGTTGGGCCTTATCCGACTGGAACTACTGTTGAATTTACATTGACTAATAATGGTTTTACTGAATGTTCTTATTCAGATTCAATTTACTTTTATTGTCCACCAGCAAATGATGATTGTGTAAATAGTACTGTTTTAACAATTAATACAGATGGTACTTGTGCGATTGTTACTAGCGCAACTAATGCAGGAGCTTCAGAATCAACTAACAATCCAATAAATTGTGATTTTACAAACAGTAATGATGTGTGGTTTAGCTTTGAAGCTACCAAAGAAACGATCATATTAGAATATTCTAATATTGTTGCAGTAATTGGAGATGGGGGAATAATACAAGCTACCGAATTACTAGAAGGAACTTGTGGTTCATTTACAAGTTTGGCTTGTGTAACATCCTTTAGCAACTACATTACATTAAATAATTTAACTGTAGGTAACACGTATTATATCAGAAATAGCTCTGCTAATAGTGGTGAATATGCTCAAAATTTTGACATCTGTTTAAAAGAACCACCTGCAGCGCCAGCTAATGATGAGTGTGCTAATGCTACAGTATTAAATGTGTCTACAGATGAAAGTTGTGATAACCAGATTACTGGAACTACAGTAGGAGCAACAATTTCGGATGATAATAGCTGCAACGCTGACTTTACAGCTTTTTATAAAGATGTATGGTATGTATTTACAGCACCTGAAACTGGTTTATACAAGCTTTCTTTTGAAAGAACGCAGTTAGATCCAAGTTCATATTTCTCTGTTTATTCAGGAACTTGTGGAGCTTTAGTTGAAGAAAGTACAAATTGTTACAATTCTGATCCTTATGTGCTTTCAGCAACTAGTGGTGAAAGCTATTATGTAATGGTAAGATCTGGAGATGATGGACCTGGTATTGATTTCGATTTATGTATATTTAAATTACCACCTCCTGTTGAAAATGATAGCTGTGCTACACCAACAGTTTTATCTGAGTCTACTGATGCTAATGGAGATAACATGATATCTGGTGATTTTGCAAACTCCTACCCATCATCTGAGTCTTGTGCGTCATCAGCGAAAACTATTTGGTATAGCTTTACAGCAACCCAAACTGGTACGTATCACTTTAACCTTACAAATACTGTGGGTTATCCTAATTACACAATATTTAATACTGATGATTGTTCATTAACAGCTAATAATTATGTTGCTGAAACATATTGTTATAATTCAGGTGAACGTACGGTAGAATTAGTTGGAGGAAACACGTATTTAATATCAATTTTTAGTTTTGATAATAATACTATTGAATCTTTTGATTTGTTAGTCTATCCAGATGCTACATTAAATTTAGATTCAAATACTTTAGACACATTTAAATACTATCCAAACCCTATAGTAAATACATTAACGATTGAAGCGACAAGCGCAATCTCAAATGTTAGTGTGCACAACATTGTTGGTCAAAAAGTTCAGATGGCTACTCCTAATAGCTTAGAAACAACAATTAATATGGAGGATTTAATTAGTGGTGTGTACTTTGTTACAATTACTACTAATGGTTCTCAGAATACGATTAAAGTTGTTAAAAAATAAACTGTAATGACCTCAATTGATTAATAGCAAATCAATAAACATGGGCTATATTAGATTATAGCTCATGTTTTGTTTTAAAAAAAATAAGCAGCCCATGTGGCTGCTTTTTTTATACATTTTATGCAAGTGTTTTTGTTAGAAATAAAAATCTATATTTATATTGTTACGTTGTATAGGTATTGTTTAATACTTTTATACCTATATTTTGATGCTATTTAGTAATTCTATCTAAAAAGAAAGTCTATTTGCGCTGTATTTTTAAATAGTATAACGTCGAAAACAATATTTGCATTGTAGTTGTAATATGATATTAAATTTAATAAATATAAAAACATTAAAGAATATTAGCAGTCATCCGCTAATAAAGCTTTGTGTAATTACAATTCTATACCTTCTGTTGTCAAAACATTTGTATGCGCAACAAAGTGATCTTGTTTTAAAGGCAGAAGAGCTCGTTTATTCTAATCCGGTTGAAGCTATAAAAATAGCAGACCACATCTTAAATATTAGTCAAAAACCTAATGAAAATGCAACTGCTAACTTGCTATTGGCTAAAAGTTATATGGCCAAAGGGGATTATGATAATGCTATTGTTTATGCCTTTGATGAGGTCAAACAATTAGAAGAAGTAGATGTAAATACACGAATAGAAAATAATATTATTAAGGCTAGACTATTACGAAAACTATATTTAGATCCCCAATCTATAGAGTGTCTCAATAAAGCAAGAGCTTTAAATTCGGAAATTTTATTAGAAAAAGACCGTTTTGAATATCATATTTTTTTAGAACATATAAATATGCTTCTAGACAGGCTCAAGATTAATGAAGCCATAACGGAGCTAAAAGAGAAGGAAATTCAATTTAAAAGTTTTTTAGATAATAACGAAAATGAAAAAAGAACGTATTATTTATTAACTACAAAAGCATATAATAGTTTAAATCAGTACGATTCTGCTTTTGTATATATGGATAAAACATTTGAGTTATTAAATACGTCTCAAAATAATAACTTGTATGAAAAAGCCTTAACCTATAAGGAATCAGGACTGTTATATCTTCAGAATAAAGAATTTAAAAAAAGTAAAGAAACCTTATTTATTGCATTACAATTTGGTGAAATTTTAGATAATCAGTTTTTATTAGAGCAGATACACAGAGATTTAGCAATTAACTATTTGGCATCTAATCAGAATAATCAACATAACGTATATTATAAAAAGTTTTTAAATCTAAATAATTCAATAGAGGAAATAGAGCAACAATCTGTTAATACGTATTTCAATATTATTAGTAGACAAGAAGAAAGCCAACTAGAAAGTTATAAATCAAAATACAATCAGTACTTATTCATTTCATTTGCAGTTGCCATATTTATTATCATTATTGGGATTTTAATTCTTATAAAAAGCGAAAACATTAAAAAGCGTAAAAGAGAGATTATTAATTATTTAGAAGTAAGTCGGAATATTTTTACAAAAGTAAAACCGACACAAAATGTACAGAAACAGGCCAATAAACGGTTAGTAATACCCGAAGAAACCGAGCAAAATATTATATTAAAGCTTCAGCGTTTTGAAAAATCGTTAAAATACTTAAGTAAAGATATGTCGCTTGCATTATTAGCAGGTCAATTTGAAACCAACACCAAGTATCTTTCTGAAATTATTAATAAAAACTATAACGATAATTTTAACACCTTTATAAATAAACTCAGAGTAAACTATATAATTGAAAAATTAAAAAATGATACCAATTACATAAATTATAAAATTAGTTTTCTAGCCGATGAAAGTGGTTTCTCATCACATAGTAACTTTACTACTGTATTTAAGGGAATCGTGGGTATGTCTCCAGCGACATTCATAAATTTACTAAAAATAGAACGGGAGGAAATTTTAAATAATAAAGAAACTTAATGGGTTTGAAATTTAAATATTATCTTCTTCTTGGTGTGTTTGTTCTCATAACACCTTCTCTTTTTGCTATTCAATTACCAGAACAGCAAGGGGACAGTTTAGTAAAAGAAGCTACAAAAGCAGTTTATAAAGACCCTAACAGATCTATTGAATTAGCTTTGACGGTCTATGACAATAGCTCTTATTCTATACAAACGAGGACTAATGCGTTAATGGTCGTTTCTACAGCTTACACATCAAAAAGAGATTATCAAAAAGCTTTAGATTATATCATTAAAGCTAATGAGTTTTCTAGTCAAATTGACAATGAAAAACTGCAAATAGAAATGTTATTTAAAACAGGAATTCTATATCAGCAACTCAAAATTTATGACAAGGCCATAGAGTATATGGAGGAAGTTGAAAAAAGATGTTTAAATTATTCAGATAGAGATGTTGTTGGAGGAACCTTAGCATCTAGTTATCTAGTAAAAGGATTTGTATATAAAGACAATTTAAATTGTGATATTGCAATAGCGTTTTTTGAAAAAGGGCTAAAAGAGTACGAAAGACTTGGTAAACACCATCATAATAGAAGTATAGGATATTATAATAAAGGAAATTGCCAAATATTACTTTCGGAATATGCCAATGCAAAAGAGAGCTTTAATAAGTCAATTGAATTAGCAAATATTGAAAATGCTAGTAGCTTAGTTTCATTTGCGGAAAAAGGTATGGCAGAAGTACATACATTAGAAGGCAAATATGAAGCTTCTGTGTTGCTCTTACAATCTGCTTTAGATAAATCTAAAAATGTAGGGGATTTAGTTTTAAACTTAGGGATATACAAAGGGCTATTTGAGAATTATTTAGCCTTAAACCGATGGGATGAATATCAAAAATACTACGAGCTATTTTTAAAGACACAATTAGAAATAAAAAAATCTGAACGCAACTCTCTAAGCGTATCAATTATTGAAAATTCTAAAAATTTAAATGAAGAATTAAATGATATTCAATCGCAATTTAGAAATAGAATTTACTTGTTAATTTTAATTGTATTAACATTCATTATTGTCGTTGTTTTGATAGAAGTTAAAAACAAAAACGCAATTAAAGCACTACAACAAAAAATAGAAAGCACTCAAAGCATAAAA
Source organism: Winogradskyella undariae (assembly GCF_013285155.1). Taxonomy (GTDB): domain Bacteria; phylum Bacteroidota; class Bacteroidia; order Flavobacteriales; family Flavobacteriaceae; genus Winogradskyella; species Winogradskyella undariae. The sequence goes on from NZ_JABTEL010000002.1 coordinate 119,261, forward strand.
CCTTCGATTAAAATTAAATAGCATAATATATTGTCTTAAGGCATTGTAAATCATGTTTTTATGCATTTATTTTGGCTGTTAGATTTCGGGAAAAAATAAAGACTTAAGCTATATGTATTAATCATATTAATATATATTTAGCATTGAATTATTAATTCTGAAATTGATTTAACATGAGAAACAAATTACAAAAGTCAGTTGCAAGAGAATCCAGCTTTTCTTCGATTGCAATGTTTAAAAAAAGAAATTTCCGTTTTGCCTTTACATTATTTTTATTAATTTCAGTAAAAGGATTTGCGCAATTAAATGAAACTTTTGATAGCGGTATTCCTGCAACATGGACACTCATTGGAAATGGAGTTGGTGCTGTTGGTTGGAGTACAACTACCGACGGCTATTTAAGTACAAATGGTGTTTCAATAAATCCGAGTTCAGATAATATAGGTGATCAAAATACAGCTCAGTATTTTTTGATTACACCGCAAATTACTATTCCAGAAAATGGGGAAATTCAATTCTATACAAAACAGTCTAATGAAGCAGATAATGGAGCGCAATATGAAATTAGACTTTCTACGGCAGCACAACCCGATATAAATGGATTTAATATTCCTCTTCAATCATATACAGAATCTACCTTAAATATAGGTAGTCAAACATCTTATGAAAAAAAGGTCGTAGAGATACCGACTTCAATTCCGGCTGGATTAGAAATATATATAGCATTTGTAACTATAAACACTCAAAATGGAGCAACACCAACTGGTGATGAATGGTTTGTAGATGAGTTTTCTATCTTAGAAGGTTGTATCGAAGTCATAGATGATACTGTAACAATTGATGCCATAACGGTAGATACTGCGGAGGTTAGTTGGACGCATCCAACCGCAACTAATTTTGAAATTCAAATTCTTCCAACAGGAGGTGTTCCAGCAGATAGTGGTATTCCTGTAACAGGAACAAGTTATGCTTTAATGAATCTTGACCCTGAAACTGAATTTGATATTTATATCGCTGCTGTTTGTGATAACGATACACAGAGCGCTTTTACGGGACCATATACGTTTGAAACTCTAAAATATGGTCTGTCCTGTGACACTCCTATTAGTATTCCAAATATTTCATCAACGCCTTATATTTTTACAGACAATTTAGCTAATTGGGCAAATCCAGATGTAAGCTACACGACACAAGGTTCTAATTGTATATCGGGTGCTAGTTCAACAAATTATTTAAATGGAGATAAAGTGTTTTTTACATATACTCCGACACAAGATGAATTAATATCATTGACTCAAACTACTTTTGACGGAGGTGACCAATCAAATAACTGTTATAATGCGCTCAGTACCCTTCTCGTATATGATAGCTGTGCCTCTGTTGGTGTTAATTGTATTGCAGGTGTAAATACGACTAATGGTTTCGAACCAAAATCTATAGATAATTTATTTGTAGAAGCAGGTGAAACTTATGTTATTGTAGTCTCTACCTTATTTTCATCTGGAGCAGGTATGTGTTTTGAATTAGAAATTTCTGGAGGCACATGTGCACCACCAGCTGATTTTACTTACAACGGTTTAACAGAAAACAGTGTAGAGTTTTCTTGGGATAATATTGGTGGTTTTGCAGATACTTGGGAGTATGTTGTTGTTCCTACAGGTGCTGGTGAGCCAACAGGTGCTGGTACTCCAACGAATTCAAATATTGGGAATCTTATTAATACAGGATTGACAACTGCTACAACATACGATTTTTATGTGAGATCTATATGCGATGGCACACCTGGTGATTGGAGTAATCCAAGTGTATTTACAACGCAGTGTACGTCGTTTGATCTTCCTTATTTTACAGATTTTAATAATGCTACGGACGAAAATCCGGAGCCTTGTTGGACTACTATTGATGCTAATGGTGATGGTGTTACTTGGAATTTTATTGGTGGATGGGCTACCGTTCGAACTGAAAGCGCACGCTATGAAAATAACGATATGTACGTGTCTCCACGAATGAATTTTGACGGTACACCAAAACGTATACGCTATAAACATAGATCAACACAAGGAGCATCAACATATACCGTAAAATTATCTACAACAGGTGTAGGTGTAGATGATTTTACTACTGTAGTGTTACCAGCAACAACAATTAACAATACAAGTTTTCAAGAAATCATTGTGGATTTACCCGAAGACATTGTGGGCGAAGTTAATATTGCGTGGATTGTTGAACCTAATACAACCGAAACAGCTTTAAGATTTACTATCGATGATGTAAATATTGAAGATAAACCCACTTGTCCAGATCCTTTAAACCCATTCGTACTTCAAATTACAGACGATTCGGCTTGGTTATTTTGGAACCCTGGTGATGAAGAAACGGAATGGGAAGTCGCTATTCAAGATTTAAATTCAGGTTTGCCTACCGAATTAGGAATTATTACCTCAAGTAATTTTCCATATATGGCAAATGATTTAGAGTCTGGTAATAGATATGAATTTTACGTAAGAGCTGTTTGTGCAGAGGATGACCAAAGTCAGTGGGTTGGGCCAATTACATTTACAACCTTATGTACGTCTTATGACACGCCGTTTTATGAAAGTTTTGATGATGAAGATTTAGATACTCAAAAATTCTGTTGGAAAATTACAGATGCCAATAATGATGGAACAGCATGGATGATTGATGATTATCATGCCGTTATGCAAACATCCATATTTACACCTCCAACGAGTTTTAATGACTATTTAATTTCACCAGCTATAAATTTAGATGGGACTCCAAAAGCCTTAAAATTTAATGTTAGAGCAGATTTTTCATTATTTTCTAGTGCAACACGTTTTGGTTTAGAGGTATTAATGTCTACAACAAACACAAGTCCAGGTAGTTTTTCAGTGATTTCACCCTTAGAAATCATATCTAATAGTACGTATGAAGAAAAAACGATAATTGTAGAAGGTACCGGAACGGTTTACTTTGCATTTAGAGTGCCTCCAGAATTTACAGGAATTTGGTCTATGCTAAGTATAGACGATGTGAGTATAACTGACGCTCCAGCTTGTGTTAATCCATCTGATTTAGTTGTAAATACAACGACAGAAACTACAGCAGATTTATCGTGGTCTCTTGGGTATGATGAAACAGCTTGGAATATTGTTGTACAATCAGCAGGATCTGGTGTACCAACTGAAGATGGAACAGCTGTTGAAACAACTAGTTATTTGGCAACCGATTTAATGCCGGATACTGAATATGAATTTTATGTTATGTCTGATTGTGGTGATGGTACTAGCGATTGGATTGGGCCAATGCAGTTTAGAACATTATGTACGTCGTTTCCAAGCCCTTTTGTAGAAACCTTCAATACAGATTCTGACTCAGCTGACTGTTGGCAAGTAGTAAATAACAATCAAGACTATTACTTTTGGCAATTAAATAGTTCGGTATTTCCTTACGAAGGAAATCAATCTGCAGCCGTTACTACAACTACAAATGGAAGCAGTGACGATTGGTTGATTTCTCCAACAATTTCAATTACTGAAAATCAACGTTTACGATTCTATTATAGAGCAGCTAGTGTCTATTATATTGAAGATTTAGAAGTTTTATTGTCTACCAATGGAACAGGTTTGGATGAATTTACAACAGTTTTATATGATTCCGATGATGACCCTGTAATAATTAGTAATGAGGAATATAGAGTTAAAATAATAAACTTTCCAGAAGGTGTAAGTGGTGATATAAATATAGCATTCCATGTGCCGTATTTTCCACCTAGTCCTGCAGGATATCGTGGTTATGTATTAGCCATAGATAATGTGAATATTGAAGATGTTCCAGAATGTGCACAGCCTTCAAATGTAACATTAAACAACATTACAGATACAGAAGTGGAAGTAGGCTGGGATGTAAATGGTGATGAAACAGAATGGGAAATTTCAGTGCAACCATCAGGAACTCCGGCTCCTGTTGGAGATACGGATCCAGCTTATTTATATAATGCTTCAACAAATCCGTTTACAATTACAGGGTTAGAGGCTTCAACAATGTATGATATTTACATTAGAGCAGTTTGTGATGGAAATAATGGCGAGTGGACAGCACCAGAAATCTTGACCACAAAATGTAGTTTCGATAACTTGTGTCAATATACCTTTATACTAACTAGTGATTGGAGTATATCTGCATCACTAGATATCACTCAAAATAATCAAGTAACACAATCATTGCCATTTAATGGAGAAGATGCCGAAGAGTTTACGGTCTTTTTATGTTCAGGTGTTGAATTTTCAGTATTCTTTGGTACTTTAGGAAGTGCTCAATCACAATATGAAAATTACCAATTTGAAATTTTAAATAGCGAAGGAGTTTCAGTATACCTAAGTCCTTTAAATATTCCGCTAAGAAGAACCGTTTATGAAGGTACAGCAATTTGTGGTGTAATTTCTTGTCCACAACCTACTGATTTAGCGATTAGCGATACAAATGTGATGACTTGGACTCCTGGAGGCAGTGAAACAGAGTGGGAGGTTGCTATTCAATCTATTGAAAATGGAACATTACCAGAATCAGGAACCATTGTTTCAACAAATTCGTATACACCAACCGCTGCAGATTTTAATGATCCTAATGCTGCGACTTATGAGTATTTTGTAAGAGCAGTTTGTAGTGCTGAAGGTGAAAGTTATTGGTCAGGTCCTTTCGATTTTGTAAGAAATGATGATGTGACAACAGCGATTACCCTACCTATAAATTCAGATGAATCTTGTGATCTTAAAGTCACGGAGGTCTCATTTGTTGATGCAACAGTATCATCTGAAACCATGAGTTGTGATGGAACAAATGGTGGTGATGTTTGGTTTGATTTTACGGCTGAATCACTAGTACATATTATTGAAGTCAATGGATTTACTGGAAACTTTTATGATACTAGTGGAGATATGCCTTATCCTGTCGTTACAATGACACTTTACAAAGACAATGGTGGCAGTCTGCAAGAAATAGCTTGTACTTATGATAAAGTTTTAGTGGCAATGTACGCTTCAGAGTTAGTTGTTGGTGAAAATTATAAATTAAGATTAACATTAAATAGTTCAGAGCCTAATGATCGTAGATTTCAAGTTTGTTTAAGAACGCCTTTAGATCTTTGTGATGTTGAAACGGTTAATGGTGGTTTTGAAGAACCTGGTTTAGATTATCTAAGTGGTATTACTTCAATAGCTGCTATTGAGCCTATGCCAGGTTGGAGATCAAGTATAGATTGGCAAGCGATTTTTATATGGGAAGGATTAAATGCACCTGGTTTTGAAGCTTATGAAGGCAGTCAATGTGTGCAATTACTATCAGATGAAAATGAACCTATAGATCCTGAAGATCCAAATGTTAGAGGGTACTATAGAGATTTTGATACATCAGAAATAACGTTATATGATTTTAGTTATGCACACCTTGCAAGAGCTGAGAATAGTATAGTACAATTATTAGCAGGTTCTCCAGGTGGACCTTACACGCTCATCAGTGAAAATTTAGCAGAAGTCCAAGCTTGGACACTTATCTCAGGTGAATATGAAGTTCCAGAAGGTCAGGATGTAACCCGATTTGTTTTTAGAGCTGTGGGTGATAATGTCATAGGGAATATATTAGATGCTGTTAGTTTTACGGCAAACAATACCATTATTACAGAACCATTTGTGGTAGACTGTGACAATGTTATTGCTAATGTAGAAGCCAATGGAGTAGGAACATGGATTCCAAGTGAAACTAATCCAGGGTCAGTTACAATAACAGACTCTGATAGTAGATCAACGTCTATAACTAATTTTGTACAACCAGGAGTTTATATTTTTACATGGCAAACGTCTTACTGTTCATACGATATAGAAATCACGTACAACGGCATTTCTGACACACCAGAAGTTACGAGTCCAGTTGAGTATTGTTTAAATGATACCGGCGCACAACTTACAGCTACACCTTCAGATACATACAGTTTAATGTGGTTCACACAATCAACCGGAGGTACAGGAAGTGCAACGGCACCAACACCAGATACCTCAGTGGTAAACACCACATCCTATTATGCTGCTTATGTAGATACAGAAGGTTGTGAAGGCCCACGAGCAGAAATCGAAGTGGTAGTGAGCGATTCATTTACACCAGAACTCACATTTACTTACGAAGATGTATGTGTGGTTTCAACAGTAAATCCAGTGCCAAGTTTAAGTACAAATTTTGCCACAGGCGGGACCTTCACATCAGCAACTTTAACGGTAGATGCAACCACAGGTGCTGTAGATATGACATCAGCCACAGCAGGAGAACATGACATTATATATACCTACGATGGAGATACAGAAACATGTACTTCTGCCGGAGCTTATACCGCAACACTAAATTTAATAGCTGCTACAACCCCTGTAACAACGTTTGACTATGGATCATCACCTTATTGTGAATTAGAAACATCAACGGTATTACCGAATGTTTCTTCAGGATTTACAATAGGTGGTGTATATAGTTCAACAACCTTAACGGTTGATGCCAATACAGGAGCTATTGATTTATCTACAGCAACAGCAGGAAGTCATGAGGTGACTTACACTGTCGAAGCTGATGAGGCTAACTGTTCAGATACAGGTTTAACAACCACCACAATAGAAATTACAGCAAGTACCACACCAGTAACGGACTTCAGTTATGTAGAAGATATTTATTGTGCCGATAGTAGCTCTATTTTGCCAGAACTTGTCGCCGGATTTGCCACAGGAGGCACATTTAGTGCAGAAAGTGGTTTATCTATAAACACAACCACAGGAGAAATCAATGTGGCCTCAAGTACTTTAGGGAATTATAATGTGACTTATGAAATCGCAGAAGATGTTTCCAGCTGTATAGAAAATAGTACGAGCACATTTAACATCACCATTTTAGATGCGATCGAAGTTAGAGTCGAAGGAGAGTGTAATGATTCAGATTATATCCTTACAGCCTCACCAATAAATAATTCTTTTGAAACCAATGAAGCTATTTATACTTGGATGGATGCCAACGGCAACGTTGTAGGTCAAAATTCAGAAGTATTTAATGTTTCGGATTATGCGAGTCAAAACCCAGAGGTCACCGTACCCTTACAATTTTCAGTAACCGTAGATTTTGGAGGTTGTTCTGTAACCACGAGCTACACGACCGAGCGACTATCATGTCGCGATATTCCAAGAGGTATTTCACCAGATGGCAACGGTAAAAACGATACGTTCGATTTATCAGGCTATGGAGTTAAAGAGTTAAACATCTTTAACCGTCATGGAGTAGAGGTTTATAACTTTAATGGTACGTACACTAACCAATGGTATGGACAAACCAACAAAGGAGACGATTTACCAGATGGCACGTATTTCTATACTATTCATAAAGAGGATGGCAGTTCATTAACCGGTTGGGTATTTATCAACAGAGCACAATAATCATAAATGAAAACAGAGCACTATAAAATAGAGATGAAATATTCTTGTATAAACTTATAGTCATATTAAGAACTAATTATTTAAGGATATTCCATTTGTCAATTGAAAAAAATAGATGTAACCAAATGAAAAAAGTATATTTTACAATCGCCTTTACACTTATGATCTTAGTGAGTGTCAGCGCACAGCAAGACCCTCAATATACACAGTATATGTATAATATGAATGTGGTAAATCCAGCTTATGCAGGTTCTAATGAAGCTTTGTCCATAGGATTACTGTACCGCTCGCAATGGGTTGGTATTATAGATGCACCAAAAACAGCAACCCTTTCGCTGCACAGTCCAGTAGGTAAAAATGTAGGATTGGGATTATCGGTCATCTCAGATAAGATAGGACCCGTAGAAGAAAATAACGTGTATGCCGATTTCTCATATACCTTAAATTTAGGAGGAGAACAGCGTTTAGCCTTCGGGATAAAAGGAGGAGCCACATTCCAAAATATCGGTTTGTTTAGTGATATCGGTAATGGCTATGTGCCAGACGCCAGTGATGAAGCTTTTAGCCAAAACACCAGCAATACCTATCTAAACATTGGAGCCGGAGCCTTTTATTATACAGACAAGTATTATGTGTCTTTATCGGTACCAAACATGTTAAAGAGTACCTATTTAGATGTGACTAATAACGGTCAGCAATATGAATACGGATCAGAAGTATTACATTATTTTTTATCCGCAGGTTATGTGTTCGATCTGTCAGCCAATACAAAATTTAAACCGTCGTTCTTAATGAAATCTGCTTTTGAAGCGCCTACCTCAATAGATGTCTCAGCAAACTTTTTGTTTTATGACAAGTTTGAAGTGGGAGCGACCTATCGTTTAGACGACTCAGTAGGAGCGATGGCCAATTTTGCGGTAACCCCAGAGATTAGAATTGGCTATGCTTATGATTACACAACCTCAGATTTAAATATAAAGTCTTCAGGTTCCCATGAGATTATGTTGTTATTCGACCTAAATTTCTCTAAAAAAGTATCCATTTCACCAAGATTTTTCTAACAAAATAAACGTTTTAAAATGAAAAAAATATACAGTCTTTTCAGCTTATTTTTACTTGTAACTTTAGGCTACGGACAAAATAAACAAACCGAAAAAGCGGATAAGCTTTACCAAGGCTATCAATATGTAGATGCGATAGATGCGTATCTAAAAGTGGTTGACGATAATGAAGCAGATGCTTATGTGTATAAGCAACTCGCTGATAGTTATTACCATTTGTTTAACATCAAGGAAGCTTCAATCTGGTATAAAAAAGCTTTAGAAACGACACAAGATGCGGAAACGTATTTTCGATATGCCCAAGTTTTAAAGTCTGAAGGCAACTACGACCAGGCGAATGCACAAATGGATGAATTTGCAAAATTGGCACCAAACGACCAACGTGCCAAAGCGCATTTAGCAAACCCGAACTACATTCCAGAATTAGCCGATATCACCAAAACATTTGAAGTTGAAGATATTACAATAAATGATGCAGAGCACAGTGATTTTGGAGCGGTATTATCTAATGATAATATTTTATACTTTGTAAGTACAAGAAAAACGTCAGGTAAAGAAGATGCCTGGACCAACCAGCCATATCTAGATATTTACCAATCCATTAGAGATGAAAAAGGTGATTTATCAACACCAGAAGAGGTCAGTGAATTAAATACAATCTACCATGATGGTCCTTTAACGATAAGTGCTGATGGCAAAACGATGTACTTCTCACGAGATGGTCATAGTGATGGTACCTTTAAAAAGCTAAAAAACAAACGGGTCAAACTAGCACAGCAAGGTATTTATAAAGCGACGTTAGTTGATGGAAAATGGGGTAACATCGAAGCCTTACCAATCAATAGCATAGACTATACGGTCAGTCATCCAAGTATTAGTAGTGATGGAAAAACGTTGTATTTTGCCTCTAATATGCCTAATGGACTAGGAGACTCAGATATTTGGAAGATCAGTATAAATGGTAACAGTTATGGAGACCCAGTGAATTTAGGTCCCAAAGTGAATACCTCAGGCAAAGAAGGCTTTCCGTACATCAGTGAAGATAATATATTATATTTTGCATCAAGCGGAAAACAAGGTTTTGGAGGCTTGGACATTTTTAAATACGATTTAAAAACCAATGAGACTTCCGTAAACTTGGGAAACGCAATTAACACTACTAGAGACGATTTTGCTTTTAGTGTTAATACCACTTTAAAAATCGGCTATTTTACATCAAATAAAACAGGAGTAGATCAAATTTATCAGGCTATTCCTATATGTCAGTTTGAAGCTATCGCGCTTGTAAAAGACCAAATTACAAATACGATACTTTCAGGAGTTGAAGTTACCATTTTAGATGCTCAAAACAATACCATAGCAACTCAAACTACCACTGCTATAGGTACTGCAAGTTTTAATTTGAGTTGTGAAAATGAATACAGCATTACTGTTTCAAAAGATGGCTATGAAACGGCATCGTTTAAAGTAGCAGCTTCAGAAGGTGAGGATGTTACAGTCCATGCGGATTTAAAACCCATAAACGAAATGATTACAGAGACTGAAGTCAAGTTAAATAACATTTATTTTGAGTTCAATGAGAGTAATATTACCAATCAAGGAGCCTTAGAATTAGATAAATTTGTAGAAATTATGAAGGATTATCCAGAGATGAAAATCATGGTGAGATCACATACAGATTCAAAAGGTCAAGCAGATTACAATTTAAAATTGTCCGAAAGACGTGCCCAATCTACGATGCAGTATGTGATATCAAAAGGCATCAGTAAAGATAGATTGTCCGCAAAAGGTATGGGAGCAACATCACCAAAAATCGATTGTGAATCTAACTGCACAGAAGATGAAGACGCACAAAACAGACGCTCTGAGTTTTTGATTGTGAAGGATTAATTAAAGCCAATTGTTTTAATTGTTAGTAATAAACTAAAGCATAGTAGAGCGATTAATAACAAAATTCAATTTACAGTCAAGCTATACTAATTATTAGCTTGACTGTTAACTTTTTTTAGGTAGGTAATTATAGAATATAAATGTTTTATTATGGTTAAGTAAAACTTTATTTTTTACAAACAATTAACAATTGCTTATAAAGTTAAATAGATATAATCAAATCTCACAAGTGTGTAAATTTCTGATTATTAATGTTTTTTACAAAGAATTCAAATGAATAGGTATTTATTTTTAATAGTTTTTAGTATATTTTTCTTTCAGGTTAACGCCCAAGAACCAAATGATTGTATAAATGCTATTACGGTGTGTGGTAATGGTAACTTTTCTTCGAATGCAACAGGATATGGCAATGATTATGAAATTACGTCATGTGGCGGTAATGAACATAATTCACTTTGGTTAGAGGTTAATATTGTACAATCCGGAACTTTAGGTTTTGATTTAATTCCAACCGATCCTGATATTATGGTGGATTATGATTTTTGGGTGTTTGGTCCCAACAGTGTTTGTTCTAATCTTCAGAATCCTATTCGTTGCTCTACAACCAATCCTAATGCCGCAGGTCTTGCTAATAATCATACAGGAATTAACGGAAGTACAACACTAACACAAACAGGACCAGGACCAAATGGTAATGGTTATGTATATTGGTTAAATGTAAATGCAGGAGAATCCTATTATATTGTTGTTGATAGACCTGAAGGAGATGGTGGTTTTCAAATAGAATGGACAGGTACAGCTATGGACGGAACTGGAGCATTTCCGACACCGCCAGAACCTAATGAAATTGATGATCAAATAGCGTGTAGTAATAGTGTTATTGGAGGAGTTCCTACAGGTGTTTTTCCATTAATTAGCTTAAGTAGTAGTATAAGTAATGATTTAGCAAATGAAACGGTTGAGTATTATGCCAATTTAGCCGATGCTACAGATGGTGTCAATCCTTTGCCTATCATTTATTCTAATACCTCTAATCCTCAAACGATATATGCTAAAGTAATATCAGGATCAGATTGTTATTCTTTAATAGATTTTGATTTAATAGTTTCTGAAATTCCTGAAGCCACATTATCTGCTTCGAGTAATGCATTATGTGAAGATGAAGACGTCACATTTACAATTTCAGGCTCACCAAATACGACTGTTTTTTACACTATTGACGGAGGAACGTCAGAACAGATTTTATTAGATGCATCAGGTATAGGAACTATTACTGAATCACCTTCAGATGATTTTGTTTTAACTTTAGAAGAAGCACAAATCTTAAATGATTCAGGAGTGTTAATCTGCTCCAATATTTTGTCAGACTCAGAATCTATAACGGTATCTTCAAATTCAACACCAACAATAGTTAATAATACTCCTATTTGTGAAGGTGAAGATGGAGAGTTAGAGTTTTCTGGTGATCCTAATGCAACAATTACGTACACAATTGATGGTGGAGCAAATCAAACATTTGATTTAGATGCATCTGGTGATTACACGTTAACCTTACCTGGTTTACTTGCAGATACTGAGGTGGAAATTATATCAGTAACAAATCCATTACCTCCAAATTGTGTACTTGCACTGAATATTACAGAAACAATTGTAGTTAATCCATCACCAACAGTTATAGCTCCAAGTCCTTTATTAATTTGTAATGATGGAGTAAACCCTAATTCAGCGGAATTTAATTTAGAATTAGAAAGTGCAGAGATTTCTAACAACGAACCTAATGTAAGTGTAACATATTATGAAACTCAAGTTTTAGCTGAAGCTGGAAACCCACTAACTGCATTGGTCTCTCCTTATGACAGTACGTCTGCAAATCAAACGATTTATGTACGTGTAGAAACGGATCTAGGTTGTGTAGACTATACAACTCTTAATCTTGAAGTGGTTGGTGCACCTATTGCGAATACAGTTCCAGCATTGCAAAGTTGTGATGCCAATAGTCAAGGTTTTGGAACGTTCGATTTAACACAAGCCGAAGCTGATATTATTGCAGGAAACACACAACCGGTGGAAGTCTCTTATTACATATCGCAAGCTGAAGCGGAAGCGGGTACTCCAGAAATAAGTGATCCAACAGTATTTCAAAATACATCAGCTTATAACCAAACGATTCATGTTCGTGTGGATACTGACGGAACAGACTGTTATAATATTTCAAGTTTAAATTTAGAAGTGTTTGATACACCAATAATGAATACATTACCACCTTTTGAAATGTGTGACGATGCTGTAAATGATGGATTTACACAATTCGATTTAGAGTCTCAAACACCGTTACTTTTAGGTGGAACTATAGATGTTACGGTAAGTTATCACTATACGATGTCTAATGCCGAAGATGGAATTGATGAATTACCAAATCTTTATACAAACACAAGCAGTTCTCAAACCATATATATTCGTGCTGAAAATAATTTTAATATAGATTGTTATGAAATCACGACATTAACTTTAGAGGTGAATCCTTTACCAGTATTAGTGAATCCAACACCATTAGAAGTCTGTGATGATGGTACGCCAGATGGTTCAACAGAAATAGATTTAAGTGTTAAAAATGTAGAAATTACGGGGAGTAATCCTAATTATTCTATAAATTATTATTTAGATTTAAATGATGCAGAATCAGAAACCAATCCCTTACCCATCCTTTATACTAATATTTTTAGTGGTCAAATTATAGTAGCCCGTGTAAATGATATAAATACAGGTTGTTATTCTACTACAGATTTAGAGTTAATTGTAGCACAAGCCCCTGTTGCTAATAGTCCTACAGCTTTAGAATATTGCGATCCAGATAGTGATGGTTTTGGTGTTTTTGATTTAGCAAGCAAAGATAATGAGATTACAGGTGGTGATGCAACGCTAACGGTAAGTTACCATGAAACCATGGCAGATGCAGATAATAATGTGAATGCAGTAACGAGTCCTTACGATAATATTGTACTAAATTCACAAATCCTTTATGCGCGTGTTGAGAGTTCTACTATACTTACAGATTGCGATTCTATTGTTCCTTTAGAGCTTATTGTAAATCCAACTCCTCAATTAGGAACAACAGCACCAGAACCTTTTGAAGTCTGTGATGATATTTCAGCAGATGGATATGCTCAGTTTGATTTAACAAGTAAGAGAGTAGAAATTTTACAGAGTTTAGCAGATTCTACGTTGTATACTGTTACGTTTTATACAGACGAAACTAATGCTGATTTAGCATTGAACCCGATTCTTAATTTAGTTAGTTACACAAATACTACGGCTTTTAATCAAACATTATGGATTCGTGTAGAAGATAATGTGTCTGGTTGTTATAAGTTAACAACTTTAGAGTTAATAGTAAATTCCATACCTGTATTAGTACAAGCAGAACCATTAATTCTTTGTGATGATAATAATCCAGGTGATGAAGTAGAAGAATTTACTTTAGAGGACGCTTCAGGGGAAATATTAAATGGACAATCGGGAATTAGTTTAGCTTTCTTTGAAACTCAAAACGATGTAGATACTAACAATCCAATAGTAGGTTCTTATGCCAATATTTCTAACCCACAAACTGTAATTGTAGTAGGAACTAATGTCACTACAAGGTGTACAAATACATCATTATTAACTTTAAGAGTTAGTCCAATTCCATCTCCAACAACACCAACAGATTTAGAAGTTTGTGATGATGATACAGACGGATTTGCTAGTTTTAACTTAGAAGATAGAACGGTTGAAATTATAGGTAATGAGTTAAATATTGCCATTACTTATCACGAAACCTTAGCGGATGCAAATTCTGGTATTAACACTTTTGTAAGTCCATATACTAATATTGTTACTAATGAGCAAACGCTTTATGTTAGAGCCACAAATACAATTACAGGGTGTTATAATACATCTAAAACTTTAACTATTCGTGTTTTAGAAACACCACAAATTCTAACATCTATAACTGATTTTGTCAATTGTGATTCAGATTCAAATGGTATTACACAGTTTAATTTAACTACAAAAGATTCAGAAATAATAGGAAGTCATACCAATGTTACCTTAACATATCATATTAGCGAGGCTGATGCTTTAACAGGAAATAATCCTATATCTAATACAGGGAATTATACCAACTCTATAAATCCACAAATTATTTACGTGCGTTTAGAGAATGATAATAGTGATTGTTTTGATACAGGTTCATTCGAAATTAGTGTGTCACTCCCTCCTGAAGCCATTCAACCAACACCTCTAGAAATATGTGATGATGAAGTTGCTGATGGAATTACGCTATTTGATTTAACAATTAAAAATGATGAAATCACAGGAGGAGAGGCAAGTTGGAGTGTTAATTATTATGAAACTTTAGAGAATGCTCAGGATGAAATTGATGCTGTAGATGCAGAAGCGTATACAAACGCAGCTATTGGTATAGTAGAAGCTAATCCACAAACATTATTTGCTGTGGTTACCGATACAGATACGGGGTGTTCAGATATGGTGACTTTAACCATTCGTGTTATGCCTAATCCAACTCCAACAAATGTAATGCCAGATCTTGTTTTGTGTGATAATAATAATACAGGAGATGAAATAGAGTTATTTGATTTAACTATAAATGAAACGCTACTTTTTAACGGAGAAGCAAATGTATCTGCAACATATTACGAGAGTTATAATAATGCGGAGGATGACTTTGCTGCGATTCCAGATCCAACTCAATATTCTAATTTAAGTACATCTCAAGTTATTTATGTACGTGTATCTAATGATATTACAGGTTGTTTTACTATTGGGAATTTTACACTAATATTAAATACATTACCTACTGCAGTTCCTGTTACAGATTTTATACAGTGTGAATTGTTTACCGATGGCTTTGATAGTTTTGACTTAACAACAAAAGACGAAGAAATCTTAGGAGGACAAGATGCAACAGAATTTACCGTGAGTTACCATGAAAATTTGTTAGATGCAGAAGTGGGAACAAATGATCTAATTGGTTTATATACTAACACAAGTAACCCTCAACAAATTTTTGTTACAATCACCAATAATACAACAGGTTGTTCTATAAGTTCACAAAGTTTTTATATTGAAGTTCATGAAGCAGCACAAGCTAATTCTGATACCAATCCCATATTGTATGAAGTGTGTGATGATGATATTGATGGCGATTATACCAATGGTAGTGCACAATTCGATTTAACAACGATAGATATTGAGGTTTTAGATACTCAAGATCCTTCAAATTATATTGTTACGTATTATGCGACTCAATACGATGCAGATTTAAAGGAGAATCCATTACCAACCTTGTATGAAAATACCGTAAATCCTCAAGTTATTTATGCAAGAGTCGATAATGATACACCAGATGCAACGACAGGAAATGATAGTTCAATTTGTTATGCTGTGGCCGAATTAACTTTACAAGTCAATTCTTTACCAGATTTTAATTTAGAAGATAGTTATATACTTTGTATAAATACAAATGATACAGAGGTTTTAGAACCTTTGGTTTTAGATACTTATTTGTCATCTACAGATTACAATTTTGTATGGTATTTTAATAATGTAGAAATAGTTGGAGAAACACAATCAAGTATTATTCCATTAGAAGAAGGAACGTATAGCGTTGATGTTACTGATATTTTTACATCTGCAAAGACCAATTGTGTTAGCACTGATAGTACAGAAGTTATAGAAAGTGAACCACCAAGTATAACCATAGAGCTCTTAACTCAAGCTTTTGCAGATAATCATGTATTAGAAGCAACAGCAATAGGAATCGGAATTTATGAATACAGTTTAGACGGTGGTCCTTGGCAAGATTCAGGAATCTTTAGTAACGTGTCTTCAGGAGATCATGAAATCACAGCAAGAGACAGAAACGGATGTGGATTAAGATCAACTTCTAAATTTGTACTTGATTATCCATTGTATTTTACTCCAAATGGAGATGGGAATAATGATACTTGGAATATTGAAGGTATTGGAGATAGTGCGGTGATCTATATTTATGATAGATATGGTAAGTTGTTACAACAACTAAATCCAGATGGTGATGGTTGGGACGGAACGTATAATGGTAAAGTAATGCCTACAGATGGATATTGGTTTATTGTAGAATACGATGAACAAAGTACAGGCGTGCGTAGAGAATTTAAAGCTCATTTTAGTTTAAAACGATAAACTCAAGATAAATTTAAACAAAAATTAAAGCTGAATGGTTATTAGTATCCATTCAGCTTTTATTTTTATTCATTCTTTGGATCAATAGAATCATAATCGTTCAAAAGAATTATTGTTTACTTTTGAAAAAAATAAGATAAATGTCTATTATAAAAAAGTTACAATGGCGTTATGCGACTAAGAAATTTGATTCATCAAAATCACTTTCAAAATCACAATTAACCACTTTAAAAGAAGCTTTTAATCTTACAGCTTTGTCTTATGGGTTACAGATTTTAAAACTCGTTATAGTAGAAAATAAGGAAGTCAGAGAAGATTTGGTTAAAATTGCTTTTGGCCAACGACAAGTAGTAGATGCTTCTCATTTGTTAGTGCTTTGTGTTCAAAATGAAATTAATGGAGATAATGTTGAAGAACATTTTGAAACTATAAAAGCTATTAGAGATACACCAGATGCTATTCTTAGTCCATTTAAAAATGAATTAAAGTCTACGATTGAAAATATGTCTGCTGATAAAAAATTAAGTTGGGTAACTAAACAAGCCTATATTGCTTTAGGAAATTTAATGACAGTTTGTGCGGTAGAAGGGATAGATAGTTGTCCTATGGAAGGATTTATTCCTTCAGAATTAGACAAAATATTACAATTAGATCAGCATGGACTTAGCTCTGTTTTATTACTTCCTGTAGGTTTTAGAGCCGAAGATGATATATTTTCAACTTTCAAAAAAGTAAGATTGCCTGTTTCAAAAACCATCATAGAATTATAAGCCTTTTTAAAAGCATGACTTCTGTAAATTGGTATCTTTGTTTTTAATCTAAAAACAAAAATAAAATTGATATGCCAGGATTTGAGTTATTCAGTGATTTAGAACGCAAAGAAGTTAATGATGTATTAGACAATGGAGTTTTAATGCGTTATGGTTTTGATGGGATGAGAAATGGCCATTGGAAAGCTAAAGAATTAGAAACAGAATTAGGAAATACTTTTAAATCCAATTACGTACAATTAGTTTCAAGTGGAACTGCAGCTGTATCTGTAGCCTTAGCTTCTGCGGGCGTTGGAGCAGGTGATGAGGTTATTATGCCAACATTTACTTTTGTTGCGAGTTTTGAGGCTGTAATGATGCTTGGAGCGATTCCGGTTTTAGTAGACATTGATGATACGCTAACTTTAGATCCTAAAGCGGTTGAAGCGGCTATTACTCCAAAGACAAAAGCTGTTATGGTGGTTCAGATGTGTGGTAGTATGGGAGATATGGATGCGCTACAAACTATTTGTACTGAGAACAACTTGTTGTTTATTGAAGATGCCTGCCAAGCTATTGGAGGAACTTATAAAGGAAAACCTTTAGGTAGTATTGCTGATTTAGGTTGTTTTTCTTTCGACTTTGTAAAAACGATTACATGTGGTGAAGGTGGAGCAGTAGTAACAAATAAAAAGGAGTATTACATTAATGCAGATCATTATAGCGATCATGGTCACGATCATATTGGTGGTGATAGGGGAGCAGAAACACATCCATTTTTAGGTTATAACTTTAGGATTTCAGAATTGCATGCTGCCGTTGGTTTAGCGCAAGTAAGACGTTTACCTGAGTTTATTGAGATACAGAAAAAGAATTTTAATACTTTAAGAAACGCTATTGCGAGAGTAGCTGGTGTTACTTTTAGAAGTGTTCCAGAAGGAGGAGAAGAAAGTTATGCATTTTTAAACTTCTTTTTACCTGATTTAGAAACGGCACAAAAAGTTATAGCAGGTTTTAAAGAAGGTGGTGTTGATGCCTGTTGGAACTATTACCAGAATAACTGGCATTACATTAGTGAGTGGAACCACTTAAAAGATTTAAAATCTTTGGTACCTCTTTCTAATGAAGTAAAACAAGGGTTAGAATATCTTCAAACAAAAACCTTTGAACAATCTGATTATTATATAGCACGTAATATTTCTTGTTTAATCAAACTTTCTTGGTCTGAAGAAGAAGTTAAACAACGTGCAGAAAAAATGGCAAAGATTATTAAAGAAAATATTTAATATTCAACATATTCTACAATCTCTAAACCATAACCGATCATTCCAACGCGTTTGGTTTGGAGACTGTTAGATATTAGGACCAATTTACTGATTTTTAGATCATGTAAAATTTGTGCTCCTATACCAAAATCTTTAGTATCCATACCTAAGCTTGGTGCTTTTACTAACTCTCCTTCAACTTGATTGTCTCTTAAAATATTAAGTCGAGTTAATAAGTTAATAGATTCTGGTTGTTGGTTAATAAAAATTACAGCTCCTTTTCCGTTTTTATTGATAACATTAAACATGTCATCTAATTTCTGATCAGGGTTATTGGTTAAAGATCCAAGAATATCGCTATTAACTAAAGTGTTATTTACACGTGTAGGGATAGGTTCATCAGATTTCCAAGTTCCTTTTGTTAATGCAATGTGAACTTGATCGTTTGTAGTTTGTTGGTAGGCTCTAAGTCTAAATTTACCAAAGCGCGTTTCAATATTAAAATCTTCTTTCTTATCAATTAAAGAATCATGCTCCATTCTGTAAGCAATTAGGTCTTCAATAGAAACAATTTTAAGATCAAATTTTTCAGCCACTTTCATTAGCTGAGGTAGTCTAGCCATTGTTCCGTCCTCATTCATGATTTCAACAATAACTCCAGCAGGTTCAAAACCAGCTAATCTTGCAAAATCAATAGCAGCTTCTGTATGTCCAGTACGTCTTAAAACACCACCTTCTTTAGCAATTAAAGGGAAAATATGCCCTGGTCTTCCTAATTCAAAAGGTTTTGTTTCTGGATCAACTAAAGCTTTAACTGTTTTAGCTCTGTCTGCAGCAGAAATCCCTGTAGTGACACCATTACCTCTTAAATCTACAGAAACTGTAAATGCTGTTTCCATAGGGTCAGTATTATTTCTAACCATAGTAGAGAGTTCTAACTCTTCACAACGCTTTTCTGTTAGAGGTGCACAAATTAAACCACGACCATGAGTTGCCATAAAATTAATCATCTCTGGCGTTACTTTTTCTGCAGCAGCTAAGAAATCACCTTCATTTTCACGATTTTCATCATCTACAACAATAACAACTTTGCCTTGTTTGATGTCTTCTATAGCTTCTTCAACGGTATTTAAAGTCAATTTTGTATTCATGGTTTTAGTTATCATGGCACTAGTTTTTTAGACAGAGTAAAGATACGGTTATTTTATGTTTTGAAGCGTACTCAAGAAGAAGTCTTGAGAAATTTTACTTCGTACAATAATATATTTTAATGGGTAAATAGGGAGTGTTAAACAAAGAAGTAACGGGTTAATTCGCTTTTCTTTTAACTTAATACTTTTATAAAATTTCGAATAATTATAAGCACTGATGATTACAAAGATGAAGAAAATGACAAATGCTATGATGCTAATAATAAGTGCATACTCTGAAATTTCTACAAGTTTATTGTTTTTTAATACAAAATGTAATGCTAATAATACAGCACCAATACAATAATTAACTAAGCTGATTTTTGAATAATTTTGATACCCTTTCATTAATTTTTTAGCTTCAATGAGATCGTTAGGGATTTCTAAACCTTCATGCTTTAACTCTTCAAGTGATTTACCTCTGTTTAATAAATTACGAATAGCAATTTCTTTAGGTTTCTTATCAAAATCAAACTCGTCTTGTTGTTTTATGATTCCAATTAACTCTTCAACAGTATATTTTGAATAAGAATTAAAGGTTTTAGTATCACTTTCTGAAAGTTGAAGTTTTTGCTTAGAATTAAATAAACGTTTTAAGGGTACTAATATTCCATCAAACTGAAAAACGCCTTTATCATTAGTTGCACGTGTTGTAAGATATATACTTAAAGGAAGCATAACAACGGTAGAAAGCCAAGATCCTATAACAGGACTAAAACTGCCTTTTTCAGCACTATTTCTTGCAAAAATACCAAAGAAATGATAGGTTAAAAATAATACAATAGCAATTATCATAGGGAGTCCTAAACCTCCTTTTTTAATTAGGGCACCAAGTGGCGCACCTACAAAGAATAAAATGATACAAGCAAAAGCTAATACATATTTATCATGTAAAGAGATAATATGTTTGTTTAGAAAAATTTGTTTTGTTGATAGATTTTTAGCATTAGAATCTAAAACTTGTCTTGTGCTATTAGAAGAGTTTATTGCTAAATTAAGAATCTGTACTTTTTGAGCAGTAGTAAAGTAATCTAAGAATGCTTTATTAGGAATAGTGTCGTTACTAATGCTATCAGTATTTATTGAATCTTTAATTTTAATATTAATACCTAATGTAGGATAAGTACTTCTATTTATTAATGTTGTTGATAATGCTTTGTAGTCATTTGTTCTTTTATGCTTTAATGTGTCAATTTGTTTATTTAGTTGACTTGCATTAAGCATGTTATATCTGTCGTGATAATTTTTTTCGTCTAGATCTTCCGGATTTAAAATTTCTAAATCTACATTGGTAATGTATGTTTTGAAGTAGCTTTTTACGTGGGGTTTATTTATGTTTTTACGAATATCTTTATTAATAATTTCTTCGTAATAATAACCGTTTTCTAATTCGAGTTGAAGAATATTAGAATCAGGACTACTTTTAAGTTCTCCTTTTTCTGAAACAATAACTTTGAAGTTTCCTGAGCGCGTTGTACTCTTTTCGTGTATAATTACATTATTAAGGAACTGACCACGATCACCAGATTTGCTTTCTACTTTAATATTAATATTTCCCATTTCATTAAACTGACCTTCAGCAATTGCTAAAGCCGGTTTCATTTTGGCAATATTTCGTCTTAAATTGTAAAAGTTATATTCTGCCCTAGGAATCACATTATTTGCAAAGAAGAAACAACCAATACCTAGCGCAACTATAAATACACTTAAACTTCGCATGGCACGTTGCAATGAAATACCTGTAGATTTCATTGCCGCAAATTCATAGTTTTCAGCAAAATTACCGAAAACCATAATTGAAGATAATAAAATTGTTAAGGGTACTACCAAAGGAATCAGCTTTGGCATATAGTATAAGATGAATTTAGCGGTCACCATGACATCTAAATCTTTACCAGCAAGCTCAGCTATGTAGAGCCAAACGCCTTGTAAAATGAAGATAAACATGAATATAATAAAGACGCTAAAAAACGTCTTTAAGAATGTGATAAGTATGTACCTATCTAATATTTTCACAGTGTATAATTTAATTTAGCCTTAATCTATTTTATTGATAAAGTAATTACTGTATTTACTTTTATCAAATGTAAATAAGGTTTTTGAAATAGGTTGGTCGGTTTTAAAAGAATTAACAGTTAAAATTGTTTTTGTTCCATTTTTACCAACTTCAATTAAATTGTAAATATGTTTTGTTGTGGCATCAATTCCTAATAAAATGTGCTTTATTTCAGAATTAGTATCCATTGGACTCAATTTAATGTATTGAATTTTTCTCCCTTTAATAGTTTGAGAAATGTCCATCTTGTAAGTGTAACCATCTTCGTAGAATGATAACATTTTGCTTGGTGTTATTGTACTTTCATCTTCAGTATTGTCTGAAGAAACTGTTACTTCTTCATCTTCAGGACTAATAGTATATAACGTTTTACCATCAAAAACACGAGTGATACCTAAAATGTTAAGTTTGTATTTATCACCTTCAAGAACAACATCTCCACGTGTTTCTTGCTTAATGTTTTCACTAACATTATTTAATTCGTATTTAAAATCTAAACTGATGTTTTTGTAGCTTTTAATTTTAGTATTTACTTCTTTTAACATGGCTTCAGCTTTAGCATCATTTTGAGCAAAAGCGTTAAATCCTAAAGCAATACATGCGATAATAATTAAATTCTTCATTCGTTTTTTTTCTTTTAATCTTTTAAAATCTTAATTTATTATTCGTTTTCTAATAATTGATCTAGAGCAACTAAATCTGGTACTAATACTTGGCGTGCTTTGCTACCTTCAAAGTTACCAACAATACCTGCGGCTTCTAATTGGTCAATAATTCTACCAGCTCTATTATAACCTAATTTTAATTTTCTTTGTAATAAAGAAGCGGAACCTTGTTGTGCTGTAACAATAAGTTCTGCGGCATCTCTAAACAATTTATCTCTATCTGAAATATCTATATCAAGATTTATGCCACCTTCTTCGCCAACATACTCTGGCAGTAAATGAGCATCAGGATACGCTTTTTGAGAACCTATAAATTCTGTTATTTTTTCAACTTCTGGTGTATCTACAAAAGCACATTGAATACGGATAAGTTCGTTACCTTGTGTATATAACATATCTCCACGACCAATTAATTGATCTGCACCTGAGCCATCTAAGATAGTTCTCGAGTCAATTTTACTTGTAACTCTAAATGCTATACGCGCAGGGAAATTGGCTTTAATAATACCTGTGATTACATTTACAGAAGGACGCTGTGTGGCTACAATTAAATGTATACCAATAGCACGAGCTAATTGTGCCAATCTAGCAATAGGGGTTTCTACTTCTTTACCCGCTGTCATAATTAAATCGGCAAACTCATCTACCACTAAAACAATGTAGGGTAAAAAGGCGTGACCATCATTAGGATTTAATTTTCTAGCTTTAAACTTGGTGTTGTATTCAGCAATATTTCTACAAAATGCATTTTTAAGCATTTCGTAACGGTTATCCATTTCAATACAAAGTGAATTTAAGGTATTTATAACCTTAGTATTATCTGTAATAATGGCATCTTCGCTATCTGGTAACTTGGCTAAATAATGACGTTCTATTTTATTGAAAAGCGTTAATTCTACTTTTTTAGGATCTACAAGAACAAATTTTACTTCAGCAGGATGCTTTTTGTATAATAATGAAGTTAAAACGGCATTTAAACCAACCGATTTACCTTGCCCTGTTGCACCAGCCATAAGCAAGTGTGGCATTTTAGCTAAATCAACCACAAAGGTTTCATTGCTAATGGTTTTTCCGAAAGCAATTGGTAAATGCATTTCAGATTTTTGAAATTTCTGAGAAGCAATAACAGAACGCATCGATACGATAGTCGAATTTTTATTTGGTACCTCAATACCAATTGTTCCTTTTCCTGGGATTGGTGCAATTATACGAATACCTAATGCTGCAAGAGATAAAGCAATATCGTCTTCTAAATTTTTAATTTTTGAAATACGAATTCCTGCATCAGGTACAATTTCATAAAGCGTAACTGTTGGTCCTATTGTTGCTTTTATACTCGCAATACCAATTTTATAATTGTTAAGGGTTTCAACAATTTTATTTTTGTTTTCTTCTAATTCTTCCTGATCTATAGAAATACCTTCGTTATCGTATTTCTTTAATAAATCTAGAGTAGGGAATTGGTATTTTCCTAATTCTAATGTTGGATCGAATTGACCAAAATCTTCAACTAATTTATCCGCTAAATTATCTGATTCTGATTTTTCTTCTTCAACCTCTTCAACTTCTATTTTTAGCTCAGGAACCTCAATGGTTTCTTCAATAGTCTCCTCTTTTGGTTTTTCAGTGACTTCCATTTTTAAACCTTCGGCTATAGGATCCTTTTTAGGTTCAACCTTAGGTTCTGGTTTAGAATAATTAGTTATGGTAGGCTCTGCATTTTCCTTTGGAATATCGAAAGCAGATTTTATAGAGTCAGCCTCTTCAGTTAAACTATTATCTATGATAACAGAAGGTTCTTTTACGGGTTCATCTGAGCTTAAATCTTCTTTAATAGCGCTTTTGGCGTTTTTAAAGCTATTCATAATTGATTCACCTGTAACTTTAAATCTAATAGCTATATAAGCAATAAGTCCAAGTAATAGTAAAAGTATAACGCCTGTTTTTCCTATATAGTCTTGAAGATATTCGTTCATTTCGAAACCTATAGTACCACCTAAAATATCATATTTATGCGTAAAAAAACCAAATAAAATAGACAACCAAATAACCGTGAGTGTTCCCCAAACCCAATGTTTTCTTAGTTTAGCTTTACTAAGATTTATGGAAACATAAATACCTGAAAGAAAAAGTAAACCTGAAAATATAAAAGAAGGTAAACCAAATCCTTTTGTGATAAAAAGATCACTGACCCAAGCTCCTAATTGGCTTGCCCAGTTTTTGTAATTATTAGTTCGTTCTGGAAAGTTTTGAAGTATACTTTGGTCTTCCTTTCCTGTAAATACAAAGGAAAGAAAAGAGATGAAAAGAAGAATCCCTAGTATAACAAGGAAACTACCAAAAATCAGTTTTTGCTGATTGGTTAGCGTAAACGAAGGCTTTTTTAGCCTTGACTTAGCTTTATCCTTCGGTGCTGCTTTAGTTGTAGTTCTCTTTCTTGTTGTTTTTGCCATTATAAGCCGAATTTATTTCGGTAGCTAGTTCCTTTTAAGGAAATTTATTATTTGTGTTCTTTTATTTTTTTGAAATACCATTAACATACGAGTTAATAATATCTACTCCTTTGGCTTGTTCATAACCTTTAAAGCCTTTAATATCATTAAGGGTTACATTTTGATTGTAATACTCTAAATAAGTGTTTGCTAAAGGTAAATAAGACCAATGCCATTTTTCAATACTATAACCTGTTCGTTCATTGTCTTTATCTGTATAAACTTGGTAAAAACCATAATCATTAGCGTTTTTTACTAACCAATTATAAATATTTTTACCTTCTTTACTGCTAAAATACGAATTACTTAAATTATTTAAGTCTAAATCTGTACCCCAATGATGACGAGATGAGCTAGGCATAGAGCTGTATTCTAAAATCATCTTTGCACGCAATAAAGGTTCTTGATTAGAATAGCGTTTCCATTTGCGTTCCCAAATAACTTTTTGTTCTTCAAAATTTCGGGTTCCAGATAAAATAATGAGCTTAATATTGTCTTGTTTTGCAGCGTTATACATTTTTAAAAAAGAGGTGTAAGCTTCTTTTTTAAGGTATAATGTTTTTGCTGCATATTGTTTGTCAACTTTTATAAAAGTTGTATCAGTTTTGTAATCAAACTTACCTAAAACAAAGTTTTTAGTAATGTTAGTCTGAGGTTTTTTAGTCGGTTTTGGATCTGTTATTTCAGTTTTTATAATGGCTTTTGTTTCCTTTTTTTTATCCTTTAGATTGCAACTAAACAAAGTAAAAATAAGAGTAAGGGTCGCAAATAATGATTTCATTTTAAAACTCTAAATTTTAATTGATTTGATTACTGCAAAAATACAAATATGAAATGTTTATTCTATCGATTTTCTAACGGAAATGCTAGCTAAAATGACAGTAATAATTTTTACATTAACTTAGGGATGTAAATTATTCCGGCAATAATTAATGCTGAAATAGCGGCGATAAAAACAGCTCCTGCAGCGACATCTTTTATCAATCCAATTTTTTCGTGATAATCTGGATGAACAAAATCTGCAATCGCTTCAACAGCTGTGTTTACACCTTCAATGCTTAATACTAAACCAATCATAATAACTTGTGCCATCCATTCTGTTTTAGAGATTTCAAGATAGAAACCTGCAATGGTCACAGCAACAGCTATAGTGAGTTGTACTTTAATACTTGCTTCGGTTTTAAAAAGTATTATCATACCTTTAAAAGCAAAACCAAAACTCTTAATTCTATTAATTATAAAAGGTTCTTTTTTCGGCATTCAGTAATTATGCTAAACTTGCTAATGCAGTTTCGTAATTAGGCTCATCTTTAATTTCGGCAACTTGCTCGGTATGTAAAATTGTTCCGTCAGTATCTAAAACAACAATACAACGAGATAATAAAGGTACTAATGGACCTGTTTTAAAAGTAATACCATAATCTTTTCCAAAATCTCCTGTTTTAAAATCTGAAAGGCTTTCTACATTTTCTAAACCTTCAGCACCACAAAAACGTGCTAATGCAAATGGTAAATCTTTAGAAATACATAATACTTTAGTGTTTTCTAACTCACTTGCTTTTTCGTTAAAAGTTCTAACAGATTGTGCACAAGTACCTGTGTCTACACTAGGGAAAATGTTTAATACAACACGACTTCCTGAGTAATCTGATAAAGATTTTGCAGATAAATCAGTTGCTGTTAATGTGAAATTGGGTGCTTGAGTACCAGTTTTAGGTAATTCTCCAGTGGTCTCTATAGGGTTTCCTCCTAATGTTATGTTTGACATGATTTGTTTTTTTAAGTTTGTTAAAAATAGGAACTTTATAATTGAATTATATTAAATAAAGGATAATATTTTAAATTGTAATTATTAAGTATTCTGAAACAGAGTTATAGTGAGAATCTATAATTTGATGATTTTACTATGAAATAAAAAAGCCCTTAATCGTATTTGGTTAAGGGCTTTTTTGAAAATAATTAGTAATTATTATCGTAATTCAGCGCCTAGCTTACTTTCAAAATTAGATTGTAGCTTAGACATGATTTTATCAATCTGTTTATCGTTTAATGTTTTGTGCTCATCTTGAAAAATAAAGCTTACAGCATAACTCTTTTTACCTTCTGGTAAATTTTTGCCTTCGTAAACATCAAATAAGTTGATGCTTTGTAGCAATTGTTTTTCAGTTTGCTTCGCGATAGTGTGTATATCTTGAAACGTTACTTTGTTATCTAATAACAGTGCAAAATCTCTTCTTGTTGAAGGATATTTAGAAATAGGAGTAAACTTAACTTTATTATGTTTAGCCGTTTCTATAACATTATCCCAATTAAAATCAGCAAACAAAACGTTCTGAGAAATACCAAAGTGTTTAAGTACTGATTTTTTAACCAGTCCAAAAGTTACAAGTTTAGTTTTGCCTAATGAAAGCGTCATACCTTCGCTTAAAACATCGGATGTTGAAGGTGCTGATTTTAAACGTGTAATACCTAGACGTTCTAAAATCACTTCAATGGTTCCTTTTAAGTAAAAGAAATCACTTGGTGTTGGTGCAGCATTCCAACGAGCTTCTGTTTTATTTCCTGTAACAAAAACAGATAAATGCTTGTGTTCTTCTCGCTCTTCTGAAAATTGATGGTATGTTTTACCAAATTCAAAAAGCTTTAAATCATCACGTTTTCTATTAATATTATGTGCTACAGCTTCTAATCCAGAAAACAATAAGGATTGACGCATTACTTCAAGATCATTACTTAAAGGGTTTAGCATTTTAATATTATGTGCTTCATTTAAATCTTCACTTAGCTCTATATATTTAGGAGTCGTAAGAGAATTAGCCATAATTTCAAAAAAGCCTTGAGATGCTAATTGATTTCCAATAATATTTTGAAGTTTATAATCTTCAAAACGAGATGAATTAGAAATTGAAGCATTCAATTTTGTAGTTGTAGCAATATTATTATATCCATAGACTCTAAGGATTTCTTCAATAATATCAGCTTCACGTTGTACATCGTTTCTAAATGCAGGTACGGTTAACCCTAAACCAGCTTCAGTAACGTTGTTTACTTTAATATCTAAAGATGTTAAGATGCTTTTTATAGTTTCTTCAGGGATACGCTCTCCAATTAATTTCTGAGCATGATCAAAACTAAGTCTTACTTCAAAATCTTTTATTTTCTTTGGGTAAGTATCTAATATATCACTTGTAATTTCTCCGCCTGCAATCTCTGTAATTAACAAAGCAGCACGTTTTAAAGCGTATTCAGTAAGGTTAGGGTCAATTCCTCTTTCAAATCTAAAAGAAGAATCTGTATTTAAACCATGACGTTTAGCTGTTTTACGAACACTAACAGGATTAAAATAAGCACTTTCTAAGAAAATACGAGATGTGTGTTCTTTAACACCAGAATCAATACCACCAAAAACACCGGCAATACACATTGGTTTACTGTCATCACAGATCATTAAATCTTCCTCATGCAATTCACGCTCAACACCATCTAAGGTTGTGAATTTTGTTCCTGCTTCGCAAGTCTTAACTTCAATTTTACTACCTGAAATTCTATCACCATCAAAAGCATGTAAAGGCTGTCCTAACTCGTGTAATACATAATTTGTAATGTCTACAACATTATTAATAGGAGATAAGCCAATAGATTTTAAGCGGTGCTGTAACCAAGCAGGTGATGCTTCAACTTTTATTCCTGAAATAGTAACTCCACAGTAACGTGGTGCTTTTTCATAGTCGTGAACATGCACATCAACTTTATAAGCTCTGGCATCAACATGGAAAGAACTTACTGAAGGTGTTATCAGTTCTAGTGACACTTCTTTTTGTAATAATCCAGCTTTTAGATCTCTAGCAACACCATAATGACTCATTGCATCAGCACGGTTTGGTGTTAAACCGATTTCGAAAATCTCATCGTTTTCAACTTTAAAAAGGTCAGCAGCAAGTGTACCAACTTTTATATCAGCATCTAATACCATAATACCATCGTGAGATTCACCAAGACCTAATTCATCTTCAGCGCAAATCATACCATGACTTTCTTCGCCTCTAATTTTTCCTTTCTTAATGGTCCAAGCTTCACCTTCTTCAGTGTATAATGTAGTACCAATTGTAGCTACAGGAACTTTTTGTCCGGCAGCAACATTAGGTGCACCACATACAATCTGTATTGGGTTTTCGCCATCGATATTTACAGTCGTTATTTTTAACCTGTCAGCGTTAGGATGTTGCTCGCAAGTTAAAACTTCGCCTACAACAATACCTTTTAAGCCACCTTTTACGGATTCGTAGGCATCAATACCTTCTATTTCTAATCCCAGATCAGTTAATAATTCGCCTGTTTTTTCAGCGTCCCAATCTGTCTTTATAAACTGTTTTAGCCAGTTGTATGAAATTTTCATATGTTGATTTTAATCAGGCGACAAAGATAATAATACTTGTTGCGTTACGAAATATCCATTCTAAAAAAATTATTTAAATGTGAAGATAATTATTTCAGAGCGTCATAATACGGCTAAAAGTGCTATTTAATGGTCTACGGCTCTTTAAATAAAGCGTGTTAATAGCAAAATTTCAGGGTTATATATTGAATATAAAGTTTCAAATTAAGATTTTTTTGTGATGCAGTCCATTGCGATGACAATCATTTATAAGTATTTTAGCCATGCTGCTTGTAAGGTAATACCATTAAGCAGCACTAATATTTACAAAATATAATGCTATTAAAGTCTAAAATATTCATGAGATATATACTAATTTGCCTTGTTGCCTTAACCATAGTGTCTTGTAAAAATGATGCTAAATCTACAAATTTAGATACTGAATATCAACAAGAAAATACGTTGAAAACAGGTATGTATAAAGCTGTTTTAGAAGTACAAGACGGTGAATTATTACCTTTTAATTTTGAAGTAGAGTCGGCAACACAATTAAAAGTTTTTAATGCAGAAGAAGTTATTGAGGTTGATGAAATTACTTATGAAAATGATTCTGTAGTTATAAAACTACCGGTTTTTGAGGGTTACATTTCAGCAAAACTAGAAGGAGATAAACTTAAAGGAAACTTTATTATAGAAAGTTTAGAGCGATCAGTTCCGTTTTCTGCTGAATTAGGAGTAGAAAAACGCTTTAAAACGACATCAAAACCATCACAAGATGTTTCTGGTGTTTGGGAAACTATTTTTAGTCCAAATAATGCAGAAGATACCTATATGGCAAAAGGAATTTTTAAGCAAAAAGGAGCTGTTGTAACTGGAACCTTTAGAACAACGACAGGAGATTATCGTTTTTTAGAAGGTGTTATGGATGGAAACGAAATGAAGCTTTCTGCTTTTGATGGTGCACATGCATTTTTATTTAAAGCTACAGTTTTAGATTCAACATTAGAGGGCGTATTCTATTCTGGTAACCATTGGAAAGAACCTTTTACAGCTAAGAGAAATGAAGCTTATGAATTAGAGAAAGCTGATAATTTAACTTTTTTAAAAGAGGGTTATGACAGTATTGATTTTGAATTTCCAAATACTTCAGATGAATTGGTGTCTCTAAAAGATGATCGTTTTAAAAATAAAGTTGTGATTGTACAAATTATGGGGAGTTGGTGTCCTAATTGTTTAGATGAAAGTAAATATTATGCTGAGTTTTATAAAAACAACAAGGATAAAGACATTGAATTTGTAGGTTTAGCTTTTGAGTATGCTAAAACAAAAGAAGCTGCTTTTAGTAGAATTGATCGCTTAGCAGATAGAGTTGGTATAGATTACCCAATTTTGTTGGCGCAATATGGAACTTCAGATAAAGAGAAGGCACAAGAAAAATTACCAATGTTAGACCATGTGTTATCTTACCCAACGTCTATTTATATTGATAAAACAGGAAAGGTTAGAAAAATTCATACAGGATTTAATGGACCTGCAACAGGAGAGAAATATATAGAGTTTAAAAACGAGTTTGAAGCTTTTGTAGCTGAATTATTAGCAGAATAAGTTTTACTATTATAAAGTGTTTTAGGTATTGGATTTATTCAGTGATTTTTATGTTACTGTTTAACTCCAATATTTTTTTTATAAAAGTTTCATTTGTTTTTGGGCTGATATAAATTTCATCGTATTTATTATACTTTATGATTAAACCATTTCTAGAAGTTGCTGGTTTTAATCCTACCCAAAGTGTTTTTCCTTTTATAATTTGAGTAATGTCTTCAATCTTTATTTGTCCTTTTAAAGGTCCACATTTATATATCAGTCCGTCTTGTTTTGTTAACTTATAGTTAGTCCCGAAAAATAACCAGAAGATTAGAATCACGACTCCAAAAATCACTATTAATGGCCAATATTCCTGTTGCTTTATTTCTCCGTTAATAAGTCCTAGAACTATAATTGTAATAAAAAAAGCATTTAAGCCCAGTATAATTACGCTGAATAGCATGTCTTTTTTACTTTCAAATTTCATTCTGTTTAATTAATAGGTTAGGTTATTAGAAATACTAATATAATAAATTAGGAATAGTATTATTTTTAAAAAGGAACAGTTCATCTTCTAAAAATTACATTTCAGTAAATTTCGTTTTAAAATCGATGTGATGTATTCGATATTTGTATCAAACAAAACCAACAATCATGAATATACTCGTAAAAATGACTACTATTTTAATTATCTGTTTTTTAAGCTTTCCAATAGAAGCTCAAGATAATCTAACTATTACTATAATTGTAGATGAGGCTGCTAGCAATGATGGAAAAATGTTTATCGCACTCTACAATACAGAAACTGATTTTTTAAAAAAACCTTTTAAAAATTCAATAAGTGTTATTGAAAATAACTCTAGTACGGTTGTTTTTAATAATATTCCTCAAGGAACTTATGGTATTTCTGTTTTTCATGATGAAAATGATAACGGAATAATGGATACTAATTTTATGCACATTCCTAAAGAAGCTTATGGATGCTCAAATGATGCTAAAGGATTTATGGGACCACCAAAATGGTCTGATGCTAAATTTCAGATGAAAGAAAATAAGACTATAACCATATCAATTTAATCTCATAAAAATCTTATTATGAAAACGATAATCACCGTTTTATTATTTGTATTAACTACAGTAACACAAGCACAAACCGATTTTGAAAAAGGAATGGCAAAGGCTTTTAAACTTTGGGAACAAGGAGAAACAGACAAAGCAGAAAATATGTTTGAGCGTATCGCAAAAGCAGAACCTAAAGAATGGTTGCCTGATTATTACATTGCTCAGATTAATAGTTTAAAAAGCTGGGGAGAAAAAGATGAAGTAGTCTTAAAAGCACAGTTAGATAAAGCACAAAAACATTTAGACGATGCAATGTTTAAAAGTGAAAATAACGCAGAATTATTGGTGATGCAAGCTCACATTTTAACCAATTGGGTGGCTTTTGATGGTATGACTTATGGTATGAAGTATAGTGCGAAAATATCTGAATTGTATGCGAAAGCAAGCGTTATAGATGCTACAAACCCAAGAGTAGCTTTTGGTAAAGCGGAATGGGGAATGGGAAGCGCAAAATACTTTGGTAAAGACATCGCCCCTTATTGTAAAGAGATTGAAGCTTCTGTTAAACTTTTTGATACCTTTAATCCAAAGAGTGCACTTCATCCAAACTGGGGTAAAGAACGTGCAATAGCTGTATCAAAGCAATGTAAAGCTTAATAGCATATGAAAAAGTCATTAAAAAAAATATTTTTAACGTTCGGAATTGGGACTGTGGTTTATGTTGTAGGGAATTTAATTTCGTCAGGATTTCAATATCAAACGATTAATGACTTTTTAATTGACTTTGGTTTTTATCAACTTTATGCCTTTGTTTTAGGATATTCAAATATGGCATTTTTCGCCTATATGGGAAGTCGTGAATGGAAAACTGATGATACCATAAAACGTTTAATTTATGGAATTATAGGAAGTACAACACTTACGCTAATTGGCTTGTTCTTTATAAGAGTTTTTACAGCGACCGTGATTTATGATCTAGAGTTAAAGTCGTTTTTAAGCCGTGAATCTTGGCGAGGCTATTCTTTTGGTTTATGGGTTACCATAGTTATAGTTACTGTTTTTCATTTGGTTTATTATTATAATCGCTATCAGAAAAATAAAATTAAAGAGCAAAAGGTTATCGCAGGTACGGCAAGTGCCAAATTTGATGCTTTAAAAAACCAATTAGATCCACATTTTTTATTTAATAGTTTAAATGTATTAACGAGTTTAATTGAAGAAAATCCAGTTAATGCTCAGAAATTTACAACATCATTATCTAAGGTTTATCGCTATGTTTTAGAGCAAAAAAGTAAAGAATTAGTTACTGTAGATGAAGAATTAAAATTTGCAAGAACCTATATGTCGCTTTTAAAAATGCGATTTGAAGATAGTATCATTTTTGAAATTCCAGATAAAGCATCCAATCCAGAAAATAAAGTTGTGCCATTGTCATTGCAATTACTTTTAGAGAATGCAGTAAAACATAATATGGTAACATCTACTAAACCATTACATATTATAATTTATGAAGATGGAGATAATTTGGTGGTAATGAATAATCTTCAACTTAAACAAATTGTAAAAAAAAGTAGTGGCGTTGGTTTAGAAAATATTAAACAGCGGTACGCGCTGCTTACCAATAAAAAAGTGCAAATTAATCAAAGAGAAAAGGACTTTGCCGTAGCTATACCTATGCTTAAAAAGCAAGTTACGGTTATGAGAAGAACAGAAAAATCACAAGTGCGTATTAATGATCATTATGTAAAAGCACGTAAACGAGTGGAGGAGCTTAAAGCTTTTTATTACAATTTAATTTCTTACTGTTTAGTCATTCCTTTTTTAATTTTTATTTGGTACAAATACTCTTATTATACCATTCAATGGTTTTGGTTCCCGATGGCAGGTTGGGGAATTGGTTTAGCATTTCAAGCTTATAAAGTTTTTGTAAATGATGGGGCTTTTGGTTCTAAATGGGAAGAACGAAAAATTGAAGAATACTTGCGTAACGAAGAGGAAACTAAACGTTGGAATTAATTTATTGAATTATGAAAATAGATAACTCAGATTTAAAATATTTG
The DNA here is from genome assembly GCF_013285155.1 of Winogradskyella undariae. GTDB lineage: Bacteria > Bacteroidota > Bacteroidia > Flavobacteriales > Flavobacteriaceae > Winogradskyella > Winogradskyella undariae. Next base: position 153,395 of record NZ_JABTEL010000002.1, read on the forward strand.
AAAGCAAAGAAGAAAGTTGAAAAACTAAAAGCTTTCTACACACATCTTTCGGTCTATTTTATTGTTAATACGTCTATTTCTGGTATTAAGATTATAAGTTATATGAACAACGGAAAAAGTTTTATGGAAGCTTTTTTTGAATTATCTACCTCAATGTCATGGTTAATTTGGGGAGTTGCCATTGTGTTGCATGGCCTTTCTGCATTTGACATTTTGGTGTTTTTTGGTGAAGAATGGAGAGAGCGAAAAATTAAAAAGTTGATGGATGATGAATTGTCTAATAATTAAAAAGAAATAATATGGAAAAGTATCATATAGAGTCTGATATAGAAAATGATGTTAGTATCAATTCTGATTTCAGAAAAGAAGAGGCTTATTTAAGAGCAAAGAAAAAAGTAGATGCTATAGTTGGTTTTTACTGGCATTTGGTAAGTTATGTAGTGGTAAATTTGTTTTTAATTATACTAATTGGTGTAAATTCAGAAGAAGGATTTACAGGTTTTGGAACTTATGCTACCGCAATTTTTTGGGGAATTGGGTTATTCTTTCATTTTTTAGGAGTTTTTGGTCCAGATTTCTTTTTTGGAACCAGTTGGGAACAACGAAAAATTGATGAGTTTATGCACAAAGAAGAACAGAACTGGGAATAAAAATCTTTACGACTCAATAAAGAATAATATAATTTAAAGCATATGAATGTAATTATTATAGAAGACGAAAAACCATCTGCAAGACGTTTGCAGCGTATGTTAAAAGCTTTAGATATAGAAGCAGAAACGATGTTGCATTCTGTAGAGGAATCTGTAGAATGGTTTAATAACAATGAACATCCCGATTTAATTTTCTTAGACATTCAATTGAGTGATGGATTATCTTTTGAGATTTTTGAAACTATAGATATTAAGTCGGCCGTAATTTTTACTACAGCCTATGATGAATATGCTTTACAAGCTTTTAAACTCAATAGTATAGATTATTTATTAAAACCAATTGACGACGATGATTTAGCTACTGCTGTAGAAAAGTATAAAGTAAGATTACCGCAAAAAAAATCTGTTACACTGGACTTTAATGATATTAAAAACCTGCTTATTAATCCGATTGAACGAGAATATAAAAAACGTTTCTCAGTTAAAGTAGGGCAACATTTAAAACTTATTAATATAGAAGATATCGAATGCATTTATAGTGAAAATAAAGGAACCTATGCTTTTACTAATGAAGGAAGAAACTATCTTTTAGATGTTACTTTAGACCAATTAGAAAAAGAATTAGAACCAGATGTTTTTTTTAGAATCAGTAGAAAATTCTATGTAAATATTAATGCTATTAAAGATATGGTAAGTTACACCAATTCTAGATTACAAATAAAACTAAATCGTTTTAATGAGCAAGATATTATTGTGGCAAGAGAACGTGTTAAAGATTTTAAAACCTGGTTAGAATAAGTTTATTTCTTATCGTCTATTCTATTATCATCAAAAGCAGAAGGCAATAGAGTAGGAATAAATTTAATAAATAAAGGTAAAAGTAACATGCCGCCTGGTAACATAAAAATGGCTAAACTTGGTATGGATTTAAAAATATCCATAAGTTGTGTCTGAATTTTTTTCTGCTCTTCGTCTGTTAAGTTACGTTGTGTAGATTGTGTTAATAAATACAAAGCCTCTTTGCTTTCCGATAATTCTTTAATTAATCGTTTGCTATTTCTTCTTATAAGTTTAAAAACAACCTTTGTACTATTGTCGTAAAAACTTTGTGCTAAATTTTTAGAACTTAAAAAAGCAACATCATGTTTATGCTCGTCGTAGAATAGATTTATATCATTTATAGATTTTACAATGACCGTGTTTTCTACATTTAAATCTATTTTTAATTGGTCTAAAAAGTTTTGCTCTTCTTTATCTATAATCTTGTCTGTCCAAGATGCCATACAAACTAAGTCTATGACATATAATTTTTCTAAAGGCTCATTTATAACCGAAATAGCATCTTTATAAGTTAAGATTTCTGCATTTTTATGACGAATAGAGCTTTCAAATAATCGAATAAGGTTATCGTCATATTCAGATTTTTGAGACTTATTCTCTATAGCAGCAAAAACAATAGTTTCTAGAGCAAATTCAAGATTAGTTACATAATCTCTAACACCTTTTTCATCTTTTAAAAAACGATGGTAACCTAATACATCAACAAATAAAAGTGCGTTAATTAAAAAATAATTAAAACTCTTTGAAATAAAATTGTCATCAATATGTATCCGCTTATGAATAATTTTCTCAAGTAAGCTGTCCGGTCTTTTATCGCTAAATAAATCTTCAAAAAACGATCGTTTTTGGTCACTTATCGTTTTGTAATATCTAATAAGGCTATCCGTAAATTGCTCTTCTGGTGGTTGTTCCTTATTGTAAATAAAGTAAAAGGTAAGTAGTAAATTAGTTTTACAGCGTTCTTCTTCTGTAAGAGTAAAGGTTTTAGCGATATCTAAAACCACTTTAATATTACTGCCATATATAAATCCTGCACGCTTAAGGCTTCTATAAAATGTGTCATTCTCTGTCTGAGAGTACTTTGTTTCAGAAACTTGATTAAGCAGTTTTTTTATCCAGCCGCTAGCTGATGGATTCATAATAGAATATTTTAAAAATTCAAAGTTAAATTTTTATAACGGAATATCATGAATTTATTTCATTAACAAAATTCAAGTAAAACATAGGTTATTTTTTTACTAATTGTATATAAACTAAATTAGCGGCTTATTAATTTAAATTATTCTTTGAAAGAAACAGAATTTATACAAGAACTAAAGTTAAAAAGCCCCAAGGCTTATAGTCAGCTTTTAGATGATTATCAGCATAAGGTTTTTAGTACTTGTATTTCATTTGTGCCTAATAGGGAAGATGCAGAAGACATTGCACAAGATGTTTTTGTTGAGGTTTTTAATTCAATTAAAAAATTTAAAGGTGACTCTAAGTTGTCTACTTGGATTTATAGAATTGCCACTAATAAATGTTTAGAATTTATTAGAAAGAAGAATACAAAGAAACGTTTTGCTTTTTTGCAGTCTATAACAGGAAATGCTATTCCTATAGATAAAACAGATTATTTTACAGAGATGAATCATCCAGGAATTTTGCTAGAGAACAAAGAGTTAAATGCAACGCTGTTTAAAGCTATAAATAATTTACCAGAAAGTCAGACTGTAATATTTACCTTACATAAAATAGATGGTAAAAGTTATCAGGAAGTCGCCGATATAACAGGTAAAAGTCTATCTTCTGTAGAGTCTTTAATGTTTAGAGCTAAAAAGAATTTACAGAAAATTTTAGAAATTTATTATAAAAATGAACATTAGCACAAGTTTTATGAAGCTTTTGCATCTAAAGATATAATTATGAAACCTAATGTTGAAATGTATAAAAAAGTAAAAGCCACTTTTGATTCTATAGAATCGATTGAAAAGGCTAAAGTATCTCCTTTTTTTAAAGAAAATGTGATGCATCAAATCCGTAATGCTTCCCAAGATGTACAAGATAAAACTTGGTCATGGTTTACACCACAATTACAATTAGCAACACTAGTTTGTATCATCATTTTAAATGTATTAGCATTTAATAATCTTAAAGAAAATACTTACGATAATAATGTTACTAGTTTTGCTGAATCTTATGGATTATCTACAAGTACAGAATCTACTTTATTAAATTAATTATGAAGAAAAATGTAATTTTATATATACTACTGATTTTTTTAATTGTGGTTAATGTGTTTTTTTTATTTACATATATAGGAAGTCAAAATGATAGATTACCAAGAGAACCACAAGGGAATAAAGATTTTATTGTAAAAGAATTAGGCTTTAATGCTGAACAGATAGCAAAATTTAAAGCGAATAATGTAGGGCATCATGAAAAAATAATGAAGCTGTCCGATGATGTACGAGGTTTAAAAGATTTACTTTTTGATAAATTATCTGATGTTGATGTTCAGGAATCTTCAATAGATTCTATTACGTCATTAATTTCTGAAAAAGAAAAAGAAAAAGCTAAAGAAGTATTTTATCATTTTAAAATGATTCAGGAATTATCTACTGATAAACAAAAAGAAAAGTTTAAAACTATCATAATAGATGCACTTCGTCAAGGAGAACAAGGGCAACAACGACCTCCAATAAGAGAAGGAGAAGAACATAGACCTCCACCTCCAAATAGACAATAACTAATTAAAGTTATATAAAAAGACCTTCAATATTTTGAAGGTCTTTTTTTGTGTTTTATTTAACAAAGGTGAGTACAAGTTTAAAAGTATAAGTGCATCTAAACTTATATAACATTAAAAATATTCAACATGAAAAGTATCACATTTAAAACAGTAGTATTAGTATTTGGTTTAGTCGGATTTTCAAATTTAACTTATGCGCAGTCAGACAGACAAGAAAGAAAAAAGCCAACATTTGCAGAGTTATTAAAAGAAATGGACGCCAATGAAGACGGAAAACTTTCAGAAGCAGAAGTAAAAGGACCTTTAAAAGATGGGTTCTCTGATATCGATACAGATGAAGATGGTTTTATTTCAGAAGAAGAATTTAAAAATGCACCAAAACCTGAACGTAAAGGAAGAGATAAGTAAGAATAATTTGATTGGTTAATTGTTTTGATTATGAAAGGCTTCGTGAGAAATTATGAAGCTTTTTTTTACAATGAAAATGACTATAAGCATCAAAATTTAATGCATTAAGGTATGAGATTATTCAGGAAAGTTAGAAAAAAATTACTAAACTCAGGAAAAATAAAAAGTTATCTAGTTTATGCGCTTGGGGAGATATTATTAATCGTTATAGGTGTTTTAATAGCATGGAAAATCAATAATCTAAATGAATTAAGAAAAAATAGAATTGTAGAGTTGAAAATTTATCAATCACTTAACGAAGAATTAAATGCAAATCTTATTCTTTTAGATGCTTCAATAGCGAGTTATAATAAAAATGTAGAAAGTATACAGAATACCATAGATATTATAATGAGAGATCAACTTGGGGAAATAGATGAAGATGATAAATTAGAGATTATTAATGTTAATTATCACCCAATACAACTTCATAGTGGAGCCATAAATTCAGTTAATACAACTAATAAATTCGAATTTATTGAAGGTGTTTTACTAAAAGATTTAATTGCAGCTTACCCTAATGAATTGGATGCTTTTGAAAATCAAGAATCAAAAATAGAAAACATTATCGTTAGCAGATTACAACCTGCTATAGAAAAACATATTTCCTTAATTGATATTATTTCTAAACGAGAATTAAAAAGCAATAATTATCAGATGCTTTCTCTAGGATCTAATTATACTAACTTACTTAAAAGTAGGGAGTATCAAAATTGTTTAGTGGATAGATTATTACAAACGGAAATACAATTAATGAATGCTGAAAGCTTAAAAAACAAAACAAAAACAATGGCATTTAGGTTAGGAAAAGCATTAGGAGATTAACAGATTATATTTTTTATTTCAATTTAATCACAAGTTTATAAAAAGTTTCGCATCTAAAATAATATAATCACTAAAAAAATAGAATATGAGAAATGTAGAAATAAATCAAATTTTTATAAAGCCTGTAGCAATACTAAGTGTGTTATTATTGCTTTTTATGGCTTGTAGTTCAGATGATGATAGTACTGATACATCAGAAGGTACAGATGATTCAGATAGTTCAGTTGTAGATGTAAATACATCTTATTTTACAACAGAAGATGAGTCAGTTATCATAACAATTGTTCCCTGTACTTTATCTGATGGTACAGTTACAGATTGTTACCAAGTTGTAACAAGTAGTTTACCAACAGATCACAACATGGGACCATGGTGTCCAGGTAATATTAGCGATGATGCAGAAGCTGGTGGTATTTGGTTAGAAGATGGTGAGGTACATGATGTAGATGGTGCTTTTATTGAAAATTTAGCAACTTTTTACAACGATGATAATTGGATGATGTATGATGGAAATGGTGATATTTATATTACTGAATCTGAAGAAGATTGTATAAATGCGGCTAACCCAGATGTAGGAGAAGAATATGAGAACTTTTGTGTAGAATGTCTTCCTGCTTATATCTCAGATTTAACACAGACTTGGTTAATTCCAATAACACCAGTATTACAAGATACTTCACTGTTTTTTACTACTGAAGGTGGTGGGGCAGTTGGTCCTGGTGGTCCAGGGGAAGTTATAGAGTCAGTGCCTTCCACTCGAGGTATCGCTTTAAACGGTATTGAATTTTCTGCACCTGCACCAACAGACAATATTCTTTCAGCTTACACCATTGCTCCATTTGATGATGCTGGTGGACATATAAATGTTCATCAAGGTTATCACTATCATGCAGCAACAGGTTTCAGTACAAAGGTTGAGCAAGAAGATGGTCACGCCGCATTAATAGGTTATGCTTTAGACGGAATTGGTATTTACGAATTAGAAGACGAAGACGATAATGAGCCTACAGATTTAGATGAATTACGTGGGCATACTGATGAGGCACGTGGGTATCATTATCATGTAGACGAAGCTGGAAATAACAATTTCATTAATGGACTAAAAGGTGCTTATGCTATTTAAAAATAATTGTATAAGAAGATATTTCTTCTTAATAATAGGAGGGGTGATGTTTTTTTCGACATCAATACAAGCACACCAACCAGAAATTTCTACAACAATGTTGGTGGAAAATAATAATCATACTTGGGCATTACAAATAAGTGCATCATTAACGGCTTTTCAACATGAAATTAGAAAGCATTATGCTGAGACACCTTATAAAACGCCAGAGGAGTTTCAAGAAATGGTTCTTGAGCATATTAAAAATAATCTAGAAATAGAATTCAACGGAAATAAAAAGGTAACACTAAGCCATGGTATCGTGAAACTGGGACATGAAACTAAAGTGATTTTTGAAGTTTTAGGTATTCCTGAAAGTATAGAATCTGTTTTGGTTAAAAATGAATCATTTAAGGATATCTATAATAATAAAAGTGCCTTAATAATTTTGAAAGAGGGTTTTAATAAAGAAAATTTTGTTTTAACTAAAGACAATAATCATGTTCTAAAATTAGAAGTAGACGGAAATAAGTTTGTGCGTGTAGAAGAGAAAACAATAAGCTCATCATCTTTAAACGTGATCTTAATTTTAGCTGTTGTTTGTGTTTTTGGATTATTAGTTCACAGTCTGAATGAAAGAAGGAAATTAAAGGAAACTAAAGACTAAATATATTTAATATGAAGAGAGAAAGAATATTCAAAGAATTTTATCTTATAGCAATAGTATTAGCCGTATTTGGTTTTTTTACCTGTAGTAGTGATGATAGTAACGATGACAGTTCTGGAGCTGCAGATGTAACAGCAGATGAGGTTATTGCTGAGTCTTTTTTTAATACATCATCATTAGTGTCATACGAAAAAGTAGATTGTACCATGGAAGATGGATCTTCTGGTGATTGCTATAAATTAGTTTTTACAAGTAATCCTGTTGAAAATGGTCCATATTGCCCAGAAACAATTAATGATATTGGAGGATTAGGAATTTATGATGGGACAACAAATGCAGGGTTTCAAGTTATGAAAGCCGATTTGTTTAATGCCATGGAAGCTGATGGCTATGATATTGTAGATGATGAAGGAAATATTTATACAGACGATTTTGCTTCAGGTCCAGTAAACCAAGATTATTCTTATTGTTTAGAAGCAGCACCTAATGATAACTTATTATTAACCTTTTTAATTCCTGCAACTCCTGTGTTAGCATCGTCTAATAATACAATTAGTACTGTAGAATTAATTGGGGTATCGGTTGATGGAGTTCCTATTAATGGAGATCCACCATCTGTAGCAAACCCAGGAAATGAAATAGAAGGGAACATTCCTTCTTTAGATCCATGTGGTGGTCATCATGATCCTGCAGGTTATTATCATTGGCATTTTGTACCCGAAACTATGAATCAGGTTTTAGAAGCTAATGGTATAGAGGATGTGTCTTGTACATTAATAGATCAGGTTTCAGATACTAAGCTTATTGGTTTTGCTAAAGATGGTTTTCCTATTTATGCTTACGAAGTAGAACCTACAGATTTAGATGATTGTGGAGGCAGAACAGCTGTAACTTCAGATTACCCAGATGGTGTTTATCATTATGTGGCTAGTAATACAGAGGCACCTAATGTACCAAAATGTTTAAAGGGAGTTTCTGCAAATAATAATTTTTCATATCAATAAAAGATGAAAAAAATAATATTATTTTTCTTGCTAGCTACTGGTTTTATAAAAATGAGTTATGCTCATAATCCTTTATCTGCTATGTATTATTTAGAAGTTAAAGATGATTTTAGCATCTTAAATATTAGCTTAAGTCAGGTAGGCTTGAATGAAGCTATTTCAAAATATTACAAGGATGATAATGAGTTGTCTGAAGCAGAATACAAAGAGCTCATTGTAAAATATGTTAGAGCTAATTTTAATTTGAATATTAACGATTCAAATATTAATTTATTAGATGGAGGTGTCAAACTTGGTAATCATCAAACGGATTTAAAGTTTATAACGTCAAAAGTTCCTTCAAATTTAGAAACATTAAATATTAAGATTGATGCATTTAAGGAAAATGAACATCATCAAACTATTTTTTCAATGTCGTATCATCAAAAAACAAGTAAAGTGATTTTAAATGAAGCGAATAGTTATACATCTCATTTAGAATTTGTAGATAATAAAATGGTAGAAGCTTCTCAAGAGTTTAAGATGGTGTATTTATGCTTTTTTTTTATTATACCAGCAGCAATGGTTGTTAGAAAAGTATTTCCATCACACAAACTATAAGGTATTAAAATATTGTTTAAGTTTATTAATTGTTTCATTAAGGCTTCGTGAGAAATTACGAAGCCTTTTTTTGTTTTTATTTAACATTTTATGCAAGTTTTATTCTGTAAACGCATCTAAAGTTATATCACTGAAAAACAATTCAAAAATGATAAATAATGAAAAAAACAATTACACTTTTAACAATCTTGTTTCTTACAATAAATTTGTTTTCACAAGAATTATATGATATTAACACCATTCAAACTATAGAGATCGAATTTGCAGAAAGCAATTGGGATGCTTTACTAGATGCAGAAAAAGCGGGTGATAATAATTATACAGAAGCTACATCCGTAACGATTAATGGAACTGTATTTAACCAAGTAGGAGTAAAATATAAGGGGAATAGCTCTTACAGTTCTAGCCAAGTTAAAAACCCTTTTCATATTGAGTTAGATACTTATGTAGATCAGGATTACCAGGGGTATACAGATATTAAACTAGCAAATGGTTTTGCAGATCCTTCATTTGTTAGAGAAACAGTGGCTTATAATATAGTTAATCAGTATATGGATGCTCCACAGGCTAATTATGCTAATGTTTATGTTAATGGAACTTTAATTGGTTTATATACTAATACGGAAGCTATTTCTAAGAAGTTTGTAAATAAACATTTTAACTCTAATGATAATGCCTTTTTTAGTTGTAGTCCACCAGATGGAGCAGGGCCAACGACAACCACTTTACCTAATTTAGAATATTTAGGGACAAGTTACACCAGTTATGATGATGCTTATGAAATTAAATCAGATGACGACGATGATGAATCAGTTGCACTTGCACATTGGGATAATTTAATAGAACTCACAAATATTTTAAGCAACGACATAGATAATATTGAAAATGTTTTAGATGTCGATAGTGCAATTTGGATGTTAGCTTTTGATAATGTAATGGTAAATTTAGACAGTTATATAGGTCAGTTTAAACAAAACTATTATTTGTATAAAGATAATAATGGTCAGTTTAAGCCTGTAGTTTGGGATTTAAACATGTCTTTCGGAACATTTGCTATGACAGGAGAAACTAGTACTAGTGGACCTGGAGGTCCAGGCGGACCAGGAAGTTCTACAGGAACCTTAAGTTCAACTACAGAAAAAGCAGAATTAGATCATTTACTACATGACGATGATGATAGTAATTTCCCTCTTATTTCAAAATTGCTAGCGATACCAAAATACAAAAGAATGTATTTAGCACATTATAAAACTATTTTAACAGAAAATATAAGTAACTCAAATTACTTAACCTTAGCTAACGATTATCAAGCAATTGTTACGGAAGCTGTTACAGCAGATACTAATAAATTTTATACAGATGCTCAGTTTACAGGAAATATAAATACAGACTATTCTGTAGATGGTAATACCGCATGTGGTTTAACCAACTTAATGTCTGCTAGAAGTTCTTATTTATTATCGCAATCAGATTTTACAAATACACAGCCAACAATAAGTGCTGTAGAAACTTCTAATGAGACTCCAATAATAGGAGATACGGTAACAATTACAGCAAATGTTACCGATGAGAATACTGTTTATATAGGTTACAGAACAGACGAAACATTGCCTTTTACAAAATTAGAAATGTATGATGATGGTGCACACAATGATGGTACTTCTGGTGATGGAGTATTCGGTTTAGATATCGTTGTAGAGACTGCTAATCTTCAATATTATATTTATGCTGAAAACTCAAATATTGGGGCTTTTTCACCTGCAAGAGCAGAGTACGAATTCTACAGTATTGAAGGAACTTACACAACAATAGCTGTTGGTGATTTAGTGATTAATGAAATTATGGCCTCTAATGAAACGACTGCAGTTGATCAAGATGGCGAATATGACGATTGGTTAGAGCTTTACAATAATAGTTCTGAAACTTTGAGCTTAGATAATTTATACCTATCTGATGATTCAGATGAATTATTAACTTGGGCATTCCCTTCAGGGTTAACAATAGAGCCTGATAGTTATTTAATTGTTTGGTGTGATAAGGATGATGATCAAGAAGGTTTACATGCAGATGTGAAATTTTCTTCAGGTGGAGAAAGTGCTATTTTATCTTATGATGATGGTACAATAATAGAAAATATAATATTTGGTGAACAAACGGATGATATGGGGTATGCTCGTGTACCTAATGGAACGGGCGATTTTGTAATTCAAGAACCAACCTTCGGGGAAAATAATGAATCACTTTCTGTAGATGAGGTTTTATTTAACAATGGACTTAAAGTTTATCCTAATCCGACATCTAATTATTTAGAAATTCAAAATTCTAATTATACAATAGAGTCAGTTGCAGTTTATAATTTACAAGGACAACAGTTGTATAATAATAGCTATGCTAATGAAAATACAATTTCTCTTGATTTTTCATCGTTCTCAAAAGGATTATATATGGTTGTAGTGAATAAAATAGCCGTTATCAAAATTGCAAGGAATTAAACAATTGATATATTCTTAATTAATAAAAAGCTTCATGATGCATTCATGAAGCTTTTTTTGTACCTAACGCAAGTTTATTTTAAAGAAAACATCTAAAGATAAAATAGATATTATGAAAACAAACAAATTAAAAAATACGCTAGGGATTTTATCAATACTATTATGCAGTTTTGCTTTTGCACAAGGACCAGGCGGAAGAGGTGGTAGACAGGGTGGAGGACCACCAGAAGGAGGAAAGCCAGATGCTTCTAAAATTATTGAAATCTTAGATACAAACGGTGATGATAAAATTGATATAGATGAAGCAGCAAAAGATGAACGCGGTAAGATTTCTGAAGATTTTAGTAAAATAGATGCTGATGGGGATGGTTTTATTAATCTTGAAGAGTTAGAAGCTGCATTAGATAATACAAAACCAAAACCGGTATCAGCTGAAAAAATCTTAGCAGAAGTAGATCAAGATGAAGATGGTCTTTTAAATGAATTAGAGGTTGCAGCAAAAGACAAACGTGATCTTATGGCTCATTTTAAAGATATTGATGTTAATGGGGATTCACAATTAGATTTAGAAGAATTAGAAGCTTTTTATTCTAAAGATGATGACGTTGATAGAAAAAAAAGAAGAGACAAGCATTAATAATAGATAATCAGTTTAGCTATTTCTAAGGATTAATTATACTACAGGTATTGTAACTGTTTATTAGATTTATATAGCCTTATTGATACTGAAAGTAAAATAAAATTTAGTTTGATGCGCAAGTTTTATTTTGTAATCTCATCTAAATTTTCAGAGAATTAAACAAACAAAAAAAAATAAAAAAAAACGACTATGAGAAATTTATTAAAATTATTAGGTTTGATTGTACTGGTCTTTTCGTTAAATATTGCTTGTTCAAGTGATGATAGTACTGAAGATTCAGTAGCAGGTACAGATGATACGGATGATGAAATTGTAACAGAACTTCACGCCGCATTTTATGCTTTTAATACGGATGCTACTACAATTTATTTAGACGGTTCTAATGTTGTTATTGAAACAACAGGTTTACCAGATCACGAAACTGTTTATTGGGGAGAAGGAAATGATTTATATATTAATGAACCAACTGTTGAGGTTACACCAAGTATAATGTCTAGTAACAATAATGCTGTTACTATAACTGTAGACGCAACCCCTAATTTAACAGGGAGTTCAGTATCTACAACTTTTGATACTATAGGGATTGCAGTAAGTGGAGCATCTATTTTTAATGACCAAGAAGGCGCAGGAGATCTAGATGAGGCTGCAGCAAGTTTAGATTGGACAGGTGGTCATATTGGTCCAGGTGTATATCATTATCACTTAGAACCAAAAGCATTTAGTAACGATGATGATAATTTGGTAGGTATCTTATTAGATGGTGTTTTTCTATATGGAAGACAATGTTCTTCAACAGGAACATATCCAACAGATTTAGACACATCAGGTGGTCATACTTCTACAACAGAATACACTGACGGTGAAGAAGAATATCATTATCATATTATAAATGAAGTTTATTCAACAACAGGTTCTTATTTAGCATTTGCAGGGCCATTTCAAGGTTATTAATCATGAGGATATCATTTTTATTAGTTGTTTTTTTTATAACTTTTGGGAGTTGTAAGGAGTCTTCAGAAGATTTAAATTCCGCAATTCCAAAAGAAAGAATATTTCTTATTAAAAATGTTGAAGTAAAAAAATCAGATCTTGTTTTAAATCCGTTAGAAGGTGTTTGGTATTATAATGATGAACCTTATAATGGGTATTCATTAAAATTTCATAAAAATAATACGCCTGAAGAAAAATTAGGTTTTTATAAAGGTAAAAGGGAAGGAGTTGCCAAAACGTGGTCGGCAAACGGAGTATTACGTATAGCTTCTAATTATAGTCAGAACAAATTAGTTGGTGATTATAAAAGTTACTGGGAAAATGGTAATGTTGCTTTGCATGTAAATTACGTAGATGGGAAAAAAGAAGGAGAAGAAAAACAATTTTATTCAAATGGAGAAATTTCTAAACTACGTTGGTTAGAACGTGGTAAGGAAAGTGGTTTACAGAAAGCATGGTTGCCAAACGGAAAACTTTATGTGAATTACGAAGCCAAAAATGGAAGAGTTTTTGGGTTAATGCGTGCTAATGCTTGTTATAAATTAGAAAATGAAAAAGTTGTTAAAAAGAAATAAGTTAACTTTAGTTTTGCTATCTCTGATGTTTATTACAATAAGCTGTAATGAAGTAAATAAGAATAAGGTAAAAGAAGAAGTTGAAGAAGTAAGTAGGGTAGATTACTTACCTTATTACAATGAAGAATCATTTACACCTCATTGGTTAGTGCCAGAAAGTGAGGAAGAGAAATTTTTTCATAAAATAAAAGATTTCAAATTAGTAAATCAGTTAGGCGAAACGGTAACGCAAGAAACATTTAAAGATAAGATTTATATTACAGATTTCTTTTTTACAAGCTGCCCAGGGATTTGCCCTCAAATGACTGGAAACATGTTTAGTTTGCAAGAGGAATTTAAAGAGGATGATGAGATCTTATTTCTGTCACACTCTGTGACGCCAACAAGAGATTCTGTACCTGTTTTAAAACAATATGCAGAAAAACATGGTGTAATAGATCATAAATGGCATTTGGTAACAGGTGCTAAATTTGATATTTATAATTTAGGGAGGTCTCAATATTTTATTGAAAATGATCTAGATGAACCTAAAAGTATAGATGACTTTTTACACACTGAAAACTTCTTACTTATAGATAAGAATAAACATATTAGAGGTATTTATAATGGTCTCAATAGAGCTTCTATGCAGCAGTTAATTATTGATGCAAAAGCATTAAAGGAAGAAGGTTAAAATGAATTAATTAGAATTGTTTATAAATTGTTTTTTTGAAAAGGCTTTACGATTATATCGTGAAGCTTTTCTATTTTTATAAAAAATTAAACTTAATGAGATTACTAATCATTTGCTTATTATTAATTGCTTTAGGAGCTTGTAAAGCTAAAATAACAGAAAAACCAAAAAGTTTTAATAACGTTGAAATTGTTCACTTGGTAGAAGACAGTACTTTGAATATAAGAGCCCTTGAAATTTTAGATTCCTTGGGTCCTATATACTTAACTTCTAAAGGAGAATTAGGAATGTTGTTTCAAAAAAAAGTTCTTCAATCAGTAGATTCTTTAGATACTAATCTAGTTCCATATTATAAGCTAAACCTAACTACAGATTCACTTCAACTTAATTTTAGAGCCTTAGCAGTTAATGAAAAGAATGGTTTCGGAATTACAGTAGGGAATCCTGCACTTTTATATAAGCTAAATGCAGATTTAGAAAAAAATAAAATAGTATATCAAGAAAATCATCCTAATGTTTTTTACGATGCTATGGATTTCTGGAATGAACAAGAAGGTATTGCTATTGGTGACCCAACAGACGGTTGTATGAGTATCATTATTACTAGAGATGGAGGAGAAAATTGGACAAAAATGAGTTGTAATTATTTGCCAAGTATTAAAGATGGTGAAGCTGCTTTTGCAGCAAGTGATACTAATATTGCCATTGTAGGAGATGAAACCTGGGTGGCTACAGGAGGTAAAACAAGTAGAGTAATGTACTCACCAGACAAAGGAATCACTTGGCGTGTTTTTGATACGCCTATTATTCAAGGAAAAGAAACAACAGGTATTTATTCTATTGATTTTTATGATGAAAATAATGGTTTTGCTATCGGAGGAGATTATACAAATCCCGAAGCAAATTCGGCTAACAAAATAAGAACGACAACAGGTGGAGTTACATGGCAGGTTGTTTCAGATAATGAAGGTCCTGGTTATAGAAGTTGTGTGCAATATATCCCTAATAGTGGGGGCAAGGAGTTAGTGGCTGTTGGCTTTAACGGAATTGATTACAGTGCAGATTCTGGTACTACATGGAAACACCTTAGTAATGAAGGGTTTTATACCATTAGATTCCTAAATGATTCTACAGCATATGCAGCGGGAAAGGGGAGAATTAGTAAATTAATTTTTACAGAATAAAAAAAAGGAAGCTATTACAGCTTCCTTTTTTTAATATATTAAGGGGTATTAATCTATATTAGTAGGGTTAATCGTTAGAATGGCGTTTTTTATATTCATCAAACATCTTTTGTCTGAAAGAATGTTCTGCTTGGTAGAGCTTAATTATTTTTTTAGCAGGAAGAATACTTAATAATTCTTTTAAGTATTTAGATTTCAAATCTGTCTTTTGTTTTTCAAATTTTTCAATATCAAGTAAAAGAGTTTTAGCTTCCGATTCAGAAAGATCATCAGAATTTTTTTCTTTACGTCTAGCGATAGACTTTTCTCTTAATTCATTTTCTGCATTTTCATTTGCATTATATATAGGCCAAAATTTTTGAGCTTCAGTTTTAGTGAAATCTAATTTTTCTGTAATATGAGCTATTTTTAATGTTTTAATTTTTTCTCTATCAAATTTTTGCGCAAATAAGCTTATAGAAAAAAGTAAGAATAGAATAACAGTAAATGTCATTCTGTTCTGTGAATTCAATAGGTGATTTTTATTTGAAATATTCATAGTGTATTATTCAAAAATTAGGTCTTCAGGTTCTATATTTTCAAAATATTGATCTAGTGTTTCTTCTGAAATGTTTAAATCAATAAAATCAGTTTCCGAAATGTCTTCAGTTACAAATAAAGATGCAAAATCTTCATTAGTATATTCTTCTTGGTATAGATAGCCTTCAATAATAGCAGTATCTAAGCTGTTAAATGAAATATTATTTTTAGTGTTAAATACTAAGCTAAAGAATAATAAAAAACTAGCAGCAATACCAGCAACATAATAAAATGAGCGTTTAGTTTTTAATGAGATAACAGGTGTTTCAGTATCCGTTTTAAGCTTTTCTAAAATAGTATTATCTACAGTATCAAAATAATCATTTGGTAACTCAAAACCAGGATTCTCTATACCTTTAAAAGTTTTTTTCTCTTTTAAACGGTCTAAAAAATTAGTTTCGAAAGACTCAAAATAATGATCCGGAGTCTTTAAACCTGTAGATTTAATATGATGTAAATTTTTATCTTTCATTTTATGCTGAACTTGTTTCAGTATATGTTCTACGCTTTTAGAAATTTCATTTATCTATTAGACTTCAAATTTCCTAAATGGTTTAATTTGAGGTTAAAAAAGCTTCAATTTTTTTAGCTGCAATATGATAAGAGGCTTTTAAAGCCCCTTCGCTAGTTTCTAAAATTTCGGCAATATCTTTATATTTTAAATCATCAAAATAGCGCATATTAAAGACTAACTGTTGCTTTTCCGGTAACGTCGCTATCGCTTTTTGTAATTTAAGTTGAATAGCATCACCTTCAAAATAAACATCAGCAGTCAGGTTATTAATAGCCTTGTCTTGATATTCTTCATTGGTAATTTGTAATCGTTTTGCATTTTTGTTTAATAATGTAATGGATTCGTTTGTTGCAATACGGTACATCCAAGAAAATAATTTACTTTCTCCTTTAAATTTATCTATGCTTCTATAGATTTTAATAAATGTGTTTTGAAGCGCATCATCTGCATCATCATGATTAAGAACAATTTTACGAATATGCCAATATAAGCGCTCTTTATAAAGTTGTAATAACTCTCTAAAGGCAGCTTCTTTAGACTCAGAGTCTTTTAGGCGTAATATGAAATCCGATTCGCTATTCAATTAATCTACTTTAGTATTTAGACTTCGTAATATATTAAAAGTTTAATGATGATCTAAAATAATTTATTTCATCTATTTTGCTTTTATTGATTTTCAGTGTTTTAAAATGTATTTCATCGATTAAATACATATAGTAACGATTAAATGTATTTTTTGTTGTGAGATAACTAATTTTATTATATGTTTGCCTCAGCTTAACCTAATAAGCGTTATCATAGCCCCAAATCTGATAACAAAGAAAAGGATGTATAATATATACATCCTTTTTTTATTTCTACTAAGTTTTTAATTTTAAATTGTTCAGTTTATTCAAAGCTTTGCATATCTACTAATTTTCTATAAACGCCATTTTTTGCAATAAGTTCACTATGTGTACCTTGTTCTGCAATTTCTCCTTTTTGCATTACTACAATAAAGTCCGCGTTTTGGATGGTAGATAGACGGTGAGCGATAACAATAGAAGTTCTATTCTTCATCATATTCTCTAAAGCATCTTGTACTAGTCTTTCACTTTCAGTATCTAAAGCTGAGGTTGCTTCATCTAAAATCATTATTGGTGGATTTTTAAGGACTGCTCTAGCAATGTTTATTCTTTGCTTTTGTCCTCCAGAAATTTTACCACCAGAATCTCCAATATTAGTATGAATACCTTCAGGTAAATCTTTTACAAATTCCCAAGCATTTGCAATTTTTAAAGCTTCTGTAATCTCTTCGTCACTAGCATCTTCTTTTCCTACTTTTAAATTATTAGCGACAGTATCGTTAAATAATATTGAGTCTTGATTAACTAAGCCTAAAAAGCCTCTTAAAGATCTTTTAGATAGATTTTTTATGTTTTCTCCATCAATATTAATGTGACCTTCATTAACATCGTAAAATCGAGTTACTAGATTTGCTATAGTACTTTTACCACTTCCAGATTGTCCAACAAGAGCTATAGATTTTCCTTTAGGAATTGTTAAGCTGAAGTTTTTTAAGACATAATGATCTTCATATTTAAATGAAATATTTTCAACAGTAATTTCCTTATCAAAAGTTTGTTTTTCGATAGGGTTTTCAATTTCTTTTATTTCATTCTCTGTTTCTAAAAACTCTAGGATTCTATTAGCGGCTCCATCTCCACGTTTTACACTATAGCTCGCTTTAGCTATTGCTTTTGCAGGTGTTAAAATGTTATAGGCTAATGTAATGTACCCCACAAAGAAACTTGCATCCATTGTTTTGTCTACAAAAACAAGATAGCCACCATAAACTAATAAAACACCAATAACTACAATTCCTAATAACTCACTTAAAGGAGATGCTAAGTTTTGTCTATTAAGTAGCTTGTTAGAATAATTATAATATCTGTTGTTACTGTCTTCAAATTTACGTGCAAACATTTTCTCTACGTTGAAGGCTTTTATAATTCTTAAACCTCCCATAGTTTCTTCTAAAACAGATAAAAATATCCCTTGTTCTTTCTGAACTTTTAGAGAGCCTTTCTTTAAGGATTTTCCGATTTTAGAGATTATAAAACCTGAAACAGGAATAAATACGAGAACAAATAGTGTAAGTTTAGGACTAAGAATAAGCATTGTAACTAGAGAGAATAATATTGTAAGCGGTTCTCTTACAATCATTTCTAGTATAGCTAAGAATGAATTTCTAACCTCGTTAACATCTGCACTTACTCTAGATATAGTATCTCCTTTTGACTTTTCTGAATAAAAAGCAAGTGGTAGTGTTACTATTTTATCGTAGAGTTTGTTTCTGATATCTTTTAACACCCCATTTCTTAAGAAAGTAATAAAATACATTGCGAGATAGTTAGAAATGTTTTTGAGTAAAAACATACTTATTATAACTCCGACCATCATCATTAGTACTTTAAAGTCTCCATATTTTTCAATATTATCGACTATAAAATAATTGAGATAATCTTCCCCGTAATTTTGTAATTTAAACCAACCTTGCCATATCGGTTTTGCTGTAACGACACGTTGATCACTAAAAATAACTTTAAATACAGGAATTAAAGCGATAAAAGAAAGTGTGCTAAAAAGCGCATATAAAATATTAAAGAAAATGTTTAAATACGCATACCTCTTGTAAGGTAGGGCAAAAGGTATGAGTTTTTTTATGTAATTCATCTACTGTAATTTCATGTCTACTAAAATAGCATCGATTCTGTCATCCAACAATTGCTCCGTTGTTTCAAAGTCTGCCGAATTGTCAAGATCTTTATTTACGCTGATATAGAATTTTATTTTAGGTTCTGTTCCACTTGGTCTTAAAGCTATTTTGCTTCCTTCTTCTGTATAATAAATTAAGACATTAGATTTAGGAATTTCAATCGCTGTTTCTTCATTAGTTTGAAGATTTTTTGAGATTGATAATTGGTAATCTTCAATTAAAACCACTTTTTCACCATTGATTTCTTTTAAAGGATTATTTCTTGCATCAACCATCATTTGCTTAATTTCTTGTGCACCTTCAATACCTTTTTTAGTTATAGATACTAAACGTTCTTTAAAGAAACCATGCTCAACATATAAGTCAATTAAGCTTTGGTACATTGTTTTACCTTCAGCTTTTGCTTGAGCTGCAATTTCGCAAGCTAATAGAGTAGAGGTAACCGCATCTTTATCGCGAACAAAATCGCCAACCATAAAACCAAAACTTTCTTCTCCACCACCAATGAAATCCATGGTTGGGAAATCTTTAATCATTTTAGCAATCCATTTAAAACCTGTAAGGCCTATTTTGCATTCCACATCATAAGCACTAGCTAAAACAGACATCATAGGAGTTGATACAATTGTAGAACCAACAAATTGGTTATCGTTGATTTTTCCTGAGTTTTTCCATTGTTTTAGTAGAAAATTCGTCATTAAAATCATCGTTTGGTTTCCGTTAAGAATTACCAATTCATTTTCTAAATTACGAACTACAACTCCTAAACGGTCACAATCAGGATCTGTTCCGATCACAATATCACCATCAACTTTTCCTGCAAGTTCCACTGCCATTTTTAAAGCTTCTGGTTCTTCAGGGTTAGGTGATACTACCGTTGGGAAATCTCCATTTGGTACACGTTGTTCTTCAACAATATTAACGTTGGTATAACCCGCACGTTTTAAAGTTTCAGGAATAGCTGTAATAGAGGTTCCATGTAAAGAGGTAAAAACAATGTTTAAGTTTTCTTTAGCTTCTTTTGAAGTATCAAAACTTCCATTTTTTATAGATGAATTGATAAAAACATCATCAACATCTTTACCTATATATTGAATTAAGCTGTCATTAGCTTCAAACTTAATTTCAGAATACTCTAATTTATTTATTTCTGCAATAACTCCAGAATCTTGAGGTGGCACTAATTGTCCGCCATCTTGCCAATATACTTTATAACCATTGTATTCTGGTGGATTGTGAGATGCTGTTAATACAATACCACAATGACAATTTAAATGTTTTAGTGCAAATGATAATTCTGGGGTTGGTCTTAAATCTTCAAATAAGAATACTTTAATTCCATTAGCAGAAAATACATCTGCAACCAATTTTCCAAATGTTTTACTATTGTGTCTACAATCAAAAGCAATTGCCACTTTTAATTCTTCACCAGGAAACGATTCTTGTAAATAGTTACTTAAACCTTGAGTGTTTTTACCTAATGTATATTTATTCATTCGGTTGGTCCCAAGGCCCATAATACCACGCATTCCACCTGTTCCAAATTCAAGATCTTTATAAAAACTTTCCTCTAATTCTTTCGGATTAGTAGCAATTAGGTTTTTTATTTCTTTTTGAGATTCTTCATCAAAAGTTGGTGTTAACCAAGAGTTAACACGTTCTAGTATTTCTGGTTTAATATGAATCATGAGTAAAATAGATTTATTTAGAGTAAAAATAATTGAGTAACAAAAATAAACAATATAACAATTTTAGAACGAGTTATCGCTTTATAATTGTGGTGTTCTGTGTAAATTTAATTCCTCTTTAATATAGTAACGTTGTTGGTTTTGTCGGTTGCTGCGTAAAACAAGTTCACCTAAAAAACCAGCAATAAATAATTGTGAACCAATAATCATTGTAGATAGTGCAATGTAGAATTGCGGACGATCTGTGATAAGTCTTCCTGTTGGGTTTAAAAATAATTTATCGATACCTAGATAAAATGCAAATCCGAAACCAATAAGTGTCATTATAACACCAAGGGCACCAAATAAGTGCATCGGTCTTTTTCCGAAATGAGAAACAAACCAAATCGTTATTAAATCTAAAAAACCGTTGATAAAACGATTCATTCCAAATTTAGTTTGGCCATATTTTCTAGCTTGATGAAGCACTACTTTCTCGCCAATTTTAATAAAACCTGCATTTTTTGCTAAGACAGGGATATAACGATGCATTTCTCCATAAACATCAACGTGTTTAACTACAGTATTACTGTAAGCTTTTAACCCACAATTAAAATCATTGAGTTGTACACCTGAGGTTTTTCTTGCCGCCCAGTTAAATAATTTTGAAGGTAGATTTTTAGAGATAAAAGAATCATATCGTTTCTTTTTCCAACCAGATACAAGATCTAAACCTTCTTTTTTAATCATTTTAAAAAGTTCGGGTATTTCTTCTGGGTTATCTTGTAAATCAGCATCCATGGTAATAACAACATCGCCTTCTGCTTTTGCAAAACCGGCATGTAAAGCTTGAGATTTCCCAAAGTTTTTTAGAAACCTTATGCCTTTTACATTTGGGTTTATTTCACCGAGTTCTGTTATTGTTTGCCAAGATTGGTCCGTACTACCATCGTCTATAAATAGTATTTCGTAAGAAAACTGATTAGACTGCATCACAGATACAATCCAATTGTGTAATTCTTTTAGGGATTCGTCCTCATTAAGTAGTGGTATAACTACTGATATATCCATAGAGTTTTGATGTAATTTCTGAACTTCAAAAGTAAAGAAATTAATTAAGCTTCGTTAGGGTCTTTACGTTTTGTAGCAAGAGCAACAATAAGGCCAATAACACTATAAGCAACAAGTTGATATGCGTTTGTTTTAATTGTATTTGCTAAAGAGAAAAAACTATCCTCTGCTTGCATTTGTTCCATAGCTTGGTCAACGGCTTCTTGTGGAGCTCCAAAATTAGACATCATTGCAATTTGAGAATTTATAATTTTTTCTTGAAGAATAACGGCTGCCTCAGGATCTACAATATTAAAAATAACAAAGCCAATAAGTGCAGGGATTAAAGTTCCGATTGCAATTGTGATAAAAAAAGCAGAAAAAGCTTCTTTAAAACTAATAAAGCCACCTAAAAGTTTTTTAGCATTTATAGAAGATATAATTCCAAAAACTATGACTAATAACATTTGAGTGATGCCGTACCACCATTGTGTAAACAAATCTAGATAAACAGCGTAACCTATAATTGTAAAAGAAGATATGATTAGAGCTAGATATAAACCGTAATTAATTGCTATAGATTTTAAAGATTTGTCCATTTTAAAATAAGTTTTTTAGTTTAATTATCTAGTTAGTATGCAAAGTTATAAATATGTTACATATATTTGTAAAATAAAATTTGTAAAAAAGATTGTAGGTTTGTGAAAAATAATTAAATTTGCACCTCGAAAAAATCGAATTTATTTAAAGCATTTAGTAATGAAAGCAGGAATACACCCAGAAAATTATAGAGTTGTAGCGTTTAAAGACATGTCAAATGAAGAGGTGTATTTAACGAAATCTACAGCAGACACAAGTGAAACTATCGATGTAGATGGTACTGAATACCCATTAGTAAAATTAGAGATCTCTAGAACATCTCACCCTTTTTACACTGGTAAATCTAAATTAGTAGATACAGCTGGTCGTATTGACAAGTTCAAAAACAAATATGCTAAGTTTAAAAAATAAACTTTGCTTACTAATACTACAAAAAAAAGCCTTTCTGTTATCAGAAAGGCTTTTTTATTTTATGCAATTAAGTTATTTTTGATATTATAATTAAGTCTGAATTTTAGATATTATCATCTAACATCAACTTCAAATTTTAAACATTCAATGAACTATATATTATTTGATGGTCCTTACCGCAATAATCTCTTACCTTTTACTTTTACAAAACCAGTAGCAGAATTAAGAATTGGTATTTTAACAATTCGTCAGAAATGGGAGTCTTATTTAGAATATACAACCACTACAGTTACTGAAGATTATTTATCAGACAAATATCCAATGGTAGAAATGGAAGAGAACATTATGATTAATGCTTCGTTTTTACCTAATCTAGAAGTTGTAGAAGTTGTAAAAAACTTAAAACATAATGAAGCTTTATTTAAAGACGAAGATGTTATTGCTTTTTTTGCAAAAGAAGGTGAAGAATTTTCTGATTTTTCAAATTTTGACGCCATTGAATTTAATGGCGATATCTTGAAGATTGAACATACTTGGGATATTTTCTCTAAGAATGGAGAAGCAATTATTGAAGATTTTAATTTAATTACAAAAGATAGGGAGTCAGAACCTATACCAGCAACAATAAACACAATTAACCCTGAAAACATATTTATAGAAAAAGGAGCAACCTTAAATTTTGCGACTTTAAATGCCAGTTCAGGACCAATTTACATAGGTAGAGATTCTGAAGTTATGGAGGGATCTATAGTTAGAGGACCTTTTGCACTTTGCCATGATGCGACTTTAAAAATGGTAAGTAAAATATATGGACCTACAACAGTTGGTCCGCATAGTAAAGTTGGTGGAGAGGTAAGTAATTCTGTTATTTCTGGGTATTCTAATAAAGGACATGATGGCTTTTTAGGGAATTCAGTTTTAGGAGAATGGTGTAATCTTGGTGCAGATACTAATAATAGTAATTTAAAAAACAACTATGCAGAAGTAAGGCTTTGGGATTACGAAACTGAAGGTTTTGCAAAAACAGGATTGCAATTTTGCGGCTTAATGATGGGAGATCATAGTAAATGTGGTATCAATACCATGTTTAACACAGGTACTGTTGTTGGTGTAAGTGCTAATATATTTGGAAGTGGTTTTCCTAGAAACTTTGTTCCTAGTTTTTCTTGGGGCGGAAGTAAAGGCTTTGTAACCTATAAAACCAATAAAGCTTTTGAGGTGGCAGAAGTTGTAATGAAACGACGTAAAATTGAGTTAACAGATCAAGATAGAGCTATTTTAGAACATGTTTTTGAAGAAACAAAACAATACAGAAGAGATTAAGACGATGTTGAAATTGAAATTTACACTACTAATTTTATTAGTTTTTAATTTTGGGTTTACTCAAAGCAAAGACGTAGAAGTTGAAAAACTAGAAATAAATACGAAGCTAGATCATTTTGCTCCTCGTGTTGTAGGAGATAAAATATTTTTTAGTTCGAATCTTATAACTAAAAGAGGTCGTGCTGTGAAAGATGATTTTGGTGGATTTTTGTATGATATATATGAAGGATCTATTGATGAAAAAGGTGAAATACAAAATGCGAAACCTATAGTTAAGACAGAATTAGGACGATTTAATATGTCTGCAGCGACCTACTCTAAAGACGGTAAATACATGTATTTTACCACAAATCAGGCAAGTAAAGGGAATAATAAATATAAGGGCGTTGAGACTTATAATTTGCAGATTCAGAGGGCTGAATATGTAGAAGGTAGTGGTTGGACTAATTTTACAACATTACCGTTTTGTGATCCTGATTTTAATTTTTTACACCCAGCATTAAGTCTTGATGAAACTACACTTTATTTTGTAGCAACTGTTAAAGGAACAAAAGGGAAGTCTGATTTATATAAGGTTTCTGTTAGCGACCATAAAACATATGGAGAAATTAGTAAATTAAGCGAAAAGATTAACTCATCACGTACCGAGATTTATCCTTTTGTTAGTGCAGATAATAAACTTTATTTCACGTCAGATAGACGTGGAGGTAAAGGTAGTTTAGATATTTATAGTTATGACTTAAGCTCTAAAAATGAGGAAGAAATACCAGTCTCTTTAGAAGAACCTATTAATAGTCCTGGAGACGATTTTTCATTTTTCTTAAATGATGATCTAACAACAGGTTATTTATCTTCTAGACGTTTAAAAGGAGAAGGTGGTGATGATTTGTACTATTTTTCAAAATTTTAAATTATAGATTTAATCTTTTTTTACGGATTTTAGCTCTAGAAGGTTAGTGGCGTTAATGCCTAAGCCATCGACGTTTTTTCTAGTGAATCTAACAACTTCATCATAGAATAAAGGAACTATTGGTGCAGAATCCATAATTAAAGAATCCATTTTTGTGTAAAGTGCTTTTCGTTTTTCTGAATTCGTTTCTAGATAAGCAGCTTCATACATTTTATCGAACTGAGTATTTTTAAAGTGTGTGTAATTTGGGCCGTTTGGCGCAAAATTCTTGCTGTAATATAAAGAAAGATAATTTTCAGCATCAGGATAATCGGCAATCCAACTCGCTCTAAAAAAGTCTACTTGGCCATTAGCTTTGGCGTCTTTAAGACTTGAGGGCGGAATGACATCAACATTCACTAATAATCCTGTTTTTTGAAGTTCTTGTTGAATAAATTCGCAAAAACTTAAATAATTACT
The DNA here is from genome assembly GCF_013285155.1 of Winogradskyella undariae. Lineage (GTDB taxonomy): Bacteria > Bacteroidota > Bacteroidia > Flavobacteriales > Flavobacteriaceae > Winogradskyella > Winogradskyella undariae. The sequence goes on from NZ_JABTEL010000002.1 coordinate 179,086, forward strand.
AGTTGTTGTAAGTGTGATTTCAGGATTCTTGTTTCCTGTTTCATCTTTATATTCTGAAACTAATTGTTTTGCTAATTCAGGTTGGTAAGTAAATCCGATGGTTTCATCATAACCTGGTAATCCCTTTGGTATAAAGCCACCATTTGCAGGAATTCCGATCCCATTTCTTAAATACATCATCATTTTATCACGATCAAAACCTACATTAATTGCTTTTCTTAATTTTTTAGACTGAATGGTGTTGACTTCAGTTTCCATAAAAAAGCCTAAATATTCGGTGTTTAAATAAGGACCTCTGATCATTTTTACCTCCTTGGCATAATCAGGTCTTAACTGACCATCAGTTGTTAGGATTTCATCTTTATAAGAACCATCTAATCCTGAAACAAAATCAATGTTTCCTTGTGCAAATTGTAAAAATTCACTTTGCTTATCTGGTAAAAAGGTAATGGCTACGGCTTCTAGATAAGGTAATTGTTGACCTATAGAATCTGTTTCAAAATAATGATTGTTTCGTCTAAAAACTAGTTTTAAATTTTCTTCCCAACGTTTAAATTTAAAAGGACCAGTACCAATAGGGTGAGATCTAAAGTCATTACCATAATGTTCAACAATTTCTTTTGGGACAACAGAACAATATTTCATGGTTAATAAACCTAAAAATGCAGGAAAAGGTTGTTTCAATTTAATTTGAAATACAGAATCATTGATAGCAAAGAAATCTTCTACTTTGTTTAAAACCCAACTTCCTGGTGAAGCAATGGTTTTATCTCTTAGCCTATTGAAGCTATATTCAAAATCTGAAGCATTAACCTGTCTTGTAGAATCTTTTCCGAATAATTCATGTTTATGAAAAAACACATCATTTCTAAGATTAAAAGTATAAACCGTTGCACTATCTGAAATTGTACATGTTTTAGAAATAGAGGGTTGCACATTTAATTGGTCGTCCATTTGTACCAATCCGTTAAATAACTGATTGGTAGCCCAAATATCTGCTAAGTCTTTTGAAAAAGCAGGATCTAAAGAACCTATGTTTTTATGTTCGTTGTATCTAAATACTTCAGTCGTTAATTGTGGATTTTCATTAGAATCACATGAGAAAACTAATAAAAAAAGCGAACAATAGAGTAGACTATGGAATAAGGAGGGTGTGAATTTTAGCATATAACTTATATGTTGTAAATTTGCAAACTTGGTAAAAGTACAAGAATGAATCCAACTAAAAAAGTCGCATTTTACACACTAGGTTGTAAACTTAATTTTTCTGAAACTTCTACAATAGCGAGAAGCTTTAGTGAGGAAGGGTTCGATCGTGTGGATTTTAAAGAATCAGCGGATATATATGTTATTAATACCTGCTCGGTTACCGAAAATGCAGACAAACGATTTAAGTCTATTGTAAAACAAGCTCAGAAGGTAAATCCGGATGCTTTTGTTGCTGCAATTGGTTGCTATGCGCAGTTAAAACCTGAAGAATTAGCAGATGTAAATGGTGTAGATTTAGTTTTAGGAGCTACTGAAAAATTCAAAATCACAGATTACCTTAATGATTTAACTAAAAATGATTTTGGTGAAGTGCATTCTTGCGAAATAGAAGATGCTGATTTTTATGTTGGTAGTTATTCTATTGGAGATAGAACCAGAGCATTTTTAAAGGTTCAAGACGGTTGTGATTACAAATGTACTTATTGTACCATTCCTTTAGCTAGAGGGATTTCTCGTAGTGATACTATGACGAGTGTACTTAAAAATGCTAAAGAAATCTCAGAACAAGGGATCAAAGAAATTGTACTCACAGGTGTTAATATTGGTGATTACGGTAAAGGTGAGTTTGGGAATAAAAAACACGAACATACTTTTTTAGATTTAGTTAGAGAATTAGATAAAGTAGAAGGTATTGAGCGTTTAAGAATTTCTTCAATTGAACCTAATTTACTTAAGAATGAAACTATCGATTTGGTTTCGAAATCTAGAGCATTTGTACCTCATTTTCATGTGCCATTGCAGAGTGGAAGTAACCTTATTCTTAAAAAGATGAAGCGTCGCTACATGAAAGAATTATATGTAGACCGTGTCACTAAAATTAAAGAAGTGATGCCAGATGCTTGTATTGGTGTTGATGTTATTGTTGGTTTTCCTGGAGAAACTAACGAAATCTTTTTAGAGACTTATAATTTTTTAAACGATTTAGATATTTCTTATTTACATGTGTTTATGTATTCGGAACGAGATAATACAGAAGCAGCCGAAATGGATGATGTAATACCTAAGAATGTGAGAGCCAAGCGCAGTAAAATGTTAAGAGGTTTATCTGCAAAGAAACGTCGTGCTTTTTATGAAAATCAGTTAGACACTGACCGTACTGTTTTATTTGAAGGCGAAAATAAAGAAGGTTACATACATGGATTTACTGAAAACTATGTAAAAGTTAAAGCACCTTGGAATCCAGAATTGGTAAATACACTTCAAAAAGTCAGATTAACGAAGATAGATGAAGATGGTCTAGTTCGTTTTGATTTTCAACAAGATTTAGTTGCTAACTAACTGTGTTTTAATTTTTTTTATTAAAGTTTATTAATAATAAGATATTTCGTTTTACCTTTAAAAATTGTAAATTACTATAATGAAAAATACAATTAAGGCTTTTTTTATTCTTTGTTTAGCAATTGCTATGAGTGCTTGTACTAAAAGTGATAAGTCTAAAGCAATAGGTGTTTGGCAATTAACGACCCGCACAACAGATATTCCTTTTGATGTTAATAGTGATGGTGTGTTTAACACTAACTTAGTTGATGAAATAGATTGTAATGAAATAGAAACTTTAACTTTTGAAGAAAACGGAACTGTTTTTTCAGGAAACGAAGCTTCTGTTATAATGAAGTATTTTAAGACTGCTGACACTAATTCTTATGGTCTTAATATTGATTGTAATAAAGAAGGAATTATTAGTTTTGCTTCTAGTTATAATGAGATTGATGAGGATACAATTCAGGTTTCAGGTAGAAATTATGTAATTGACAATAATACAATGACAACTATATTTAAAGATGCGGTAAAAGTTTATAATGAAGATTTTACTGAAATTATAGAAACAAGAGATTTAAAGCTTGTTTATAAAAAATAAATAGCTAATTATTAGGCCATAAAAAACTCGAAACACTTAAGTTTCGAGTTTTTTTTTATATTAATTTTTCTTTTTTATATACGAATACCTACTGGAAGCATGCGTTTATATTTTCTGTTTCGTCTTACAAATTTTGCGATTTCAGGACTTGTTGGTACTACACTAATGTCTCTTTCTTTTATATTACTAAAAACTAAATCTATAAACTCTAATTCTAGTTCATCTGTTCTAATAGCCTCAGGAATAATCATTTTAGTTAAGAATATTTTGCGTTCCTGCAAAGAATATTCAATAATAGCCATCTCATTTTCAACGTTTAATTCAAATTGACGTAAAAAATCATTATCAATCAGTTCAGCAGTTTCTGTCATATTTGTTTAATTTTTTAATTAGCAGTTGGAGAGTAGATACTATATTTTATATAGTTTTGTAAAACAAAGATACGCATAAATGAACTATAAACCTATGTGTCTAGTGTTAAAAGCTTGCTGAGTAATGATTTATAGTAATGTATTTAGATTTCTTTAACAAAAATATTGTCTAAAGCTAAAACAGATGAAAACAGACCTTACACATGTTTATTTAATGCCAGGTATGGCAGCTAACCCTACAATATTTGAGTACATTAAATTACCTGAAGACCAATATGAAATTCATTGGTTAAAATGGCAAATTCCGGATAAAGAAGAAACGCTTCAAGAATATGCACAACGCATGTGTAATTTTATAAAGCATGATAATATTGTTTTGTTAGGAGTCTCTTTTGGAGGGATTTTAGTACAAGAGATGTGTAAATTAATAAAAGTTAAAAAGTTATTTGTAGTTTCTAGTGTAAAATCTCATAATGAGTTACCCAAGCGATTCAAGCTTCTTAAAGTTACTAAAGCTTATAAGATTCTTCCAACCCAATTGGTTAGTAATATAGATTTATTAGCAAAGTATGCCTTTGGAGAAACGGTGAAAAAACGTGTAGATTTGTATAAAAAGTACCTTTCCGTTAATGATAAAACTTATTTAGATTGGTCTATTAAGCAAGTGGTGTGTTGGGACCAAGAAGAGCCAAATACTCAGGCTATTTATATTCATGGCGATAAGGATATTGTTTTTCCTCATTCTTGTACCGGAAATTGTATCGTTATTAGTGGCGGAACTCACATAATGATCATTAATAAGTATAAATGGTTTAACGAAAATTTACCAAAACTTATAGAGTCTTGAATTGAATACTGATTGAAGAATGAGTATATTTATAAAAAAGAGTTAGAAAAATAAAAACATAATACAAGCATCTTGCAGACCTTTATTAATCAGCGAAATGATAATAAACTTAGTTCTTGTATTTAAAAATGAATCACATGAAAATCATAAAAAATAGTTTAGCATTAGTCGGTATCGTTTGTGTATCTGGCTTATTTATTTTTGCAATGCAAAAATCCCCAGAACCAGATAATGCATTATCTGATTATATGTTGGGTAAAGATGATCCTATTGTCAATAATTATAATGTATATGCCTTAGAAATGCCTGAAGATTTAAACTTTGCAGGTGAAGCTGTACCAATTAATGATCCGGATATTTATGAGCGTATGGATAGAGAATTATTGGTTAATACTTATTGGCAATCTAATGGCTTATTAATGTTTAAGCGTGCTAAAAAATATTTTCCAATTATAGAACCTATTTTGAAGAAAAATGGAATTCCAGATGATTTTAAATACTTAGCTGTAATTGAAAGTGGATTAATTAAAACTGCAAAATCACCTGCAGGTGCTAGTGGTATGTGGCAAATTATGGCAGCTACAGGTAAAGAGAACGGCTTAGAGGTTAATTCTAATGTAGATGAACGTTATAACATTGAAAAGGCAACAGAAGTAGCTTGTGATTATTTAAAGAAAGCTAAAGCTAATTTAGGATCTTGGACAAAAGCTGCAGCAGCATATAATGCAGGTAATGCTGGTGTTTCTAGACGATTAAAAGAACAAGATGTTACTGGTTATTACGATTTATTATTAGGAGAAGAAACAGGACGTTATGTGTTTAGAATTGTAGCTTTAAAAGAAATTCTTTCAAACCCTGATAAGTATGGATTCAACTTTAATAAATCACATTTATACAAAGAAGTACCAACTTATAAGGTAAAAGTAGATACGGCAGTAACTGATTTTGCACAGTTTGCTAAACAATTCGGAATCAACTATAAAATTCTAAAACTTCATAACCCTTGGTTAAGAGAACCGTTTTTAAATAATAAATCGAGAAAACTTTATGAAATAGAAATTCCTAAAGAAGGATATTATAATACACTTCCTTAAATTTTGGAATTTATAAAAAATCATATTTGGCAAATTTTAATTGTATTCAATTATGCACTTGCATTATCTGCAGTGGCAACAATTTTGCTTAAAAAATTAAACCCAACAAAGGCTTTAAGCTACATCATAGGATTGTTAGCTCTACCTTTTTTGGGTTTAATTGTATACTATCTTTTTGGGCAAGAATACCGAAAGACTAAAATATTCAGTAGAAAGAATGTTTTAAATCAGACGATTATAAAAAAGATTCAAGATCAATTAGAATTAGATACCAAAGAGATTAATGAGGTTGATGATTTACTTGATCAAAAATCAAAATTAATTCCTTTACTATATAATAGTGAAAAATCAAAACTCACTATTAATAATGAAGTAAAGCTTATAAAAAATGGTGACGATAAGTTTAAATTGCTTTTTAAAGATATAAAAGAAGCAAAAGATCATATTCATTTAGAGTATTTTGTAATACAAGATGACCAAATAGGTACGGAGTTATTAAATTTATTATGTGAAAAATCACGAGAAGGCTTAGAGATTAGAATTGTTATTGATGATGTAGGGAGTTCTATTTCTTCTAAAATGAAGCGAAAAATAAAAGATTGTGGTATTCAAATGCATTCTTTTATGCCTGTCTTATTTTCAAAATTCACAGGTCAGATGAACTATCGTGATCATCGAAAGATTACCGTTATTGATGGTAAAATAGGATATGTTGGCGGAATAAATGTATCGGATCATTATGTAAATGCAAATAACGATAGGTATTGGCGTGACACACATATTCGTTTAGTAGGCGAGGCTGTTAAACCTTTGCAGATTTTATTTTTTACAACTTGGGATTTTGTGTCAGATGATGGATTAGAAATATCTAAATCTTATTTCCCTGATCACGATTGTAAAGAAAACGTACCACTTCAAATTGCAGGAAGCGGTCCAGATACGGATTGGTCTAATATAATGGAAGCTATTTTCGTTGCCATTACAAATGCAGAAGATCATGTGTATATTACTACACCGTATTTTATTCCTAATAGCGAGATTCTTACGGCACTACAAGTTATTGCGAGAAGTAATATTGAAGTGAAAATTATAGTTCCTAAAACTTCGGATTCCTGGATAGCAGAATATGCTACTAATTCTTATTTAGAAATGCTTTTAGAGGCAGGAGTAGAAGTTTATCATTACACAAAAGGATTTGTGCATGCAAAAACAATGGTTGTAGATGGTGTTTTTAGTACGGTTGGTACTACTAATATGGATTATAGAAGTTTCAATATTAATTTTGAAGTCAATGCTTTAATTTATAGTAAAAAAATTAGTAGTGAATTAACAGCGTTTTTTAATGAAGATTTAAAAGATTGTGAAAAACTAGAATTACAATCTTGGAAAAAACGTTCTAAACGCACAAAAATTATTGAAGCGATAGCGCGTTTAATGGCTCCGTTATTATAATAATTTCTTCAATTTTATAATAATGAGTTAAAATTGAAAGCAAATTTAATTATATATAGTATATTTGCCGACTTAAAATAAATTATCAAGAATCTCAAAAGGAGATAGCAACCTGCATTAACAAGCAAGGTGCTAAAAGGATAAGCCAATACTTTGGAAAAAATGTTAATCTAATTTTTCTTTCTTATTTGCATTCTGTCTTCTTTTTAAGAAATAAAAGAATGAAGAAATTAAAAGAATCAGCACCAAACTTTACAGCATTAATTCCATTATTAGTTTTTGTAATTACCTTTTTAGGAATAGGTATTTATAAAGATGATTTTTATCTATTACCTGCGCCAATAGCAGTTATTGTTGGTATTGTCGTTGCCTTCTTGATCTTTAAACAATCTGTTAATGATAAGATAGCGATACTTTTAAAAGGTTGTGGAGATAATAAAATACTAACCATGTGTTTAATCTATTTGTTAGCAGGTGCTTTTGCTGCAATTACTAAATCTACAGGAAGTGTCGATGCTATTGTTAATCTGGGGATGGATTATATTGCTATTCAGTATATTTATTTAGGCATTTTTTTAATAGCAGCTTTTTTATCCATTTCAACAGGAACATCAGTAGGAGCTATTGTAACACTAGCTCCAATAGTAGTTGGCTTTTCAGGACATGGAGATATTTCTTTAGCTGTACTTTGTGGTGCTTTACTAGGTGGATCTATGTTTGGAGATAATTTATCCGTAATATCAGATACAACTATCGCTGCAACACAGTCTTTAGATTGTAAAATGAGTGATAAGTTTAAAGAAAATATTAAAATTGCACTTCCGGCAGCATTAATAACCTTGGTTATTTTAACAGTACAAGGTTTAGATTTAAGTTCTAATGTTTTAAATGATGTTCATTATGATTATTCAGTCATAAAAATTGTTCCTTATATATTAGTCATTATACTATCTGTAATAGGTGTAAATGTATTTGTAACGCTATTTTTTGGAATTATTTCAGCTATTGTATTAGGTGTTTTTGATGGCGATTTTACAGTAATGGAATCTACAAGAATTGCATATACAGGTTTTACAAATATGACAGAGATTTTCTTACTATCACTATTAACAGGTGGTTTAGCAGCTCTGGTAGAAAGAAATGGAGGTATAGACTATATTTTAAATAAAATAAAAATTCTTATTAAAAGTAAAAGGTCTGCTCAATTTGGTATTGCCGCTTTGGTGAGTACTATAAATATGGCGATTGCAAATAATACTGTATCTATAATTATATCGGGTTCTATTGCAAAAACAATAAATGATGAATATGGTTTAACGAATAGAAAAACAGCTTCAATCTTAGATATTTTTGCTTGTGTTATTCAGGGAATATTACCTTATGGAGCTCAGGTTTTAATGATTCTGAGCTTTTCTGAAGGTCAAATAGATTATATAGATTTAATACAAAACACGTGGTATTTGCTTATATTGTTTGTGACAACAATTTTATTAATAAGCTTTGAACCTTTGTTTGTTAAGAAAGTAAAGAAGTAAAAGAATTATCTTTTACTTCTTCTGTTTTGTCTAGATGATGTGGGTTGTCCGTACTGATGTTTAGGTATAGCAGAAGCTTTTTTCATTTGTTGCTTCATCATTTTAATTTGATCAGCTAACATATCACGTTTGTCTAATTTTTCTGCTTCAGCTAATAATTTTTGAGCTTCTGGTTTTTTACGTTTAGAAAAAGCAATTCCGGCTAAGTTTAATTTTGCCATCGCTAAATCATGATCCATAGATAAACCTAAATCAATAGCTTTTTTAAAATAACCTTCGGCTTCATTCATATTAGTCTGAGAAACCATAATACCATTTAAATAGTTTAAATAACCTTGTTGCTTTTTAACTAAGGCACCTTCAGGGTTCTTTATTTTGTCTAACCATTTTTTAGAACCTTCAAAATCTTGTTTTCTAAGCTTTAAGAAAGCTAATAAAATCATTTCATTTTTAAAGTAAAGGAAAATAAATATTGTAGACAGTAATAGGTACATAATACCGTTACCTATATAACCTTCAGTAAATTGATATATTCCATAACCAATGATTAATGCAGCTATGACTAATTTTATATTTTTATTAAACATATTTCTGTGTATTTTTACAGTGCGCAAAGATAATAAAATCTAAGAGTTAAAATTCTATTCAAAATTTTTCTTTTGGTATTTGCTAATGTAAAAAGTTGTTGTATATTTGCACGCAGTTTTGGGATAGCTCTCAAAAGATAAAATGATTATAAGATTTAAAATATAAGAAAATGCCAAAAAGAACGTTTCAACCGTCAAAAAGAAAAAGAAGAAACAAACATGGTTTCAGAGAGAGAATGGCTTCTGTTAACGGAAGAAAAGTTTTAGCACGTAGAAGAGCTAAAGGCAGAAAGAGGATCTCTGTATCTTCAGAAACAAGACATAAAAAATAATGATTAACAATTGTTAATATATTAGGGCGTTACTTAGGTGTAACGCCTTTTTTTATACCCTAGAGATACTTATTTTTGCACACCATAACAATTATTACACATGCCGAAGAACAAAAACATTAAATCGATATTACTTATAGGATCTGGTCCAATCGTTATAGGACAAGCTTGTGAATTTGATTATTCAGGATCTCAAGCACTTAGATCGCTAAGAGAAGATGGAATTGAAACAATTCTTATCAATTCTAATCCTGCAACAATAATGACAGATCCAACGATGGCGGATCATGTTTATCTGTTGCCATTAACAACAAAATCGTTAATTCAGATATTAAAAGAACATCCGCATATAGATGCTGTTTTACCTACAATGGGAGGACAAACGGCTCTTAATCTTTGTATTGAAGCTGATGAAAAAGGGATTTGGGAAGATTTTGATGTAGATATTATAGGTGTAGATATCGATGCTATAAATATTACTGAGGATAGAGAACAATTTAGAGAATTAATGCTGAAAATTGGTGTCGGTATGGCGCCTCAAGCTACGGCAACATCTTACCTTAAGGGGAAAGAAATTGCACAAGAGTTTGGTTTTCCTTTAGTTATTAGAGCGTCTTATACATTAGGAGGTGAAGGTGCTTCTTTTGTACATAAAGAAGAAGATTTTGATAAATTATTAACGCGTGGATTAGAAGTATCTCCAATTCATGAAGTTATGATTGATAAAGCTTTAATTGGCTGGAAAGAATACGAATTAGAGCTACTTAGAGATAAAAATGATAATGTTGTAATTATCTGTACTATCGAGAATATGGACCCTATGGGAATCCATACAGGTGATTCTATTACGGTAGCACCAGCAATGACTTTATCTGATAAAACATACCAAAAAATGCGTGATATGGCAATCCATATGATGCGTAGTATTGGTGATTTTGCAGGTGGATGTAACGTTCAGTTTGCAGTAAGTCCTGATGATGAAGAGAATATAATTGCAATTGAAATTAATCCTCGTGTATCTCGTTCATCAGCATTAGCAAGTAAAGCAACAGGTTATCCTATTGCAAAAATTGCAGCAAAATTAGCCATTGGTTATAATTTAGATGAATTACATAACCAAATTACAAAATCTACTTCTGCCTTATTTGAACCAACGTTAGATTACGTTGTTGTTAAGATTCCACGTTGGAATTTCGATAAATTTGAAGGATCAGACAGAACTTTAGGTTTACAAATGAAAGCTGTAGGAGAGGTGATGGCTATTGGTCGTTCTTTCCAAGAAGCGCTACATAAAGCAACTCAATCTTTAGAGATTAAGAGAAATGGTTTAGGTGCAGATGGTAAAGGTTACACAGATTACGATACAGTAATAGAGAAATTGACTTTTGCAAGTTGGGATCGTGTTTTTGTAATTTACGATGCCATCGCTATGGGAATTCCTTTAAGTCGTATTCATGCTATTACTAAAATTGACATGTGGTATTTACGTCAGTATGAAGAATTATTTGAACTTCAGAAGGAGATTTCAACTTATACAATTGATACTTTAGGTCGCGAATTATTATTAGAAGCGAAACAAAAAGGTTATGGTGATAGACAAATAGCCCACATGTTAGGCTGTTTAGAAAGTGCCGTTTATAATAAACGTAGCGAGTTAAAGATAAATCGTGTATTTAAATTGGTAGATACTTGTGCTGCTGAGTTTAAAGCACAGACGCCATACTATTATTCAACATTCGAAAGCGAAGTAGAAACAGCTGATGGTGAAGTTTACGTTCAAAACGAAAGTGTTGTTACTGATAAAAAGAAAATTATAGTTTTAGGTTCAGGTCCAAACCGTATTGGTCAAGGAATTGAATTTGATTACTGTTGTGTGCATGGTGTTTTAGCTGCGGCAGAATGTGGTTACGAAACGATCATGATTAATTGTAATCCTGAAACGGTTTCTACAGATTTTGATATTGCTGATAAATTATATTTTGAACCTGTATTCTGGGAGCACATCTACGATATTATTCAACATGAAAAACCAGAAGGTGTCATTGTACAATTAGGTGGACAAACCGCATTGAAACTGGCAGAGAAATTAGAGAAATGGGGCGTTAAGATTATGGGAACTAGCTTTAAAGCTTTAGATTTAGCTGAAGATAGAGGTAGTTTTTCTAACATATTAAAAGAACACAATATTCCATATCCAGAATTTGCAGTTGCTGAGACTGCAGATGAAGCTTTAGCAATCGCTGATGTTTTAGATTTCCCTATTTTAGTAAGACCTTCTTATGTTCTTGGTGGACAAGGAATGAAGATTGTTATTAATAAAAAAGATCTTGAAGAACACGTAGTTGGATTATTGAAATCTATACCAGGAAATAAATTATTATTAGATCATTATTTAGATGGCGCTATTGAAGCTGAAGCAGATGCAATCTGTGATGGCGAAAATGTTTACATCATTGGTATTATGGAGCATATTGAGCCATGTGGAGTACACTCTGGTGATAGTAACGCAACGTTACCTCCGTTTAATTTAGGTGAATTTGTATTACAACAAATTAAAGATCATACTAAAACAATTGCTTTAGCTTTAAATACTGTTGGTTTAATTAACGTACAATTTGCGGTAAAAGATGATATTGTATATATTATTGAAGCTAACCCAAGAGCATCTCGTACGGTTCCTTTTATTGCAAAAGCGTATAAAGAACCTTATGTAAATTATGCTACAAAAGTGATGTTAGGTGAGAAAAAAGTAACTGATTTTGATTTCAATCCTCAATTAGAAGGATATGCAATTAAGCAACCGGTATTTTCATTTAATAAGTTCCCTAATGTAAATAAACAATTAGGACCTGAAATGAAAAGTACAGGTGAAAGTATCTTATTTATAGATAGTTTAAAGGACGATCAGTTTTATGATTTATATGCAAGAAGAAAAATGTATTTAAGTAAATAATGGCACGGTTTTCGATTAAGTGTAATTGTTATTTATTAATAATGACTAACTTAGTCCTTTAATCCCTACTTATTATGAAGCAAAAATTACTTATTTTATTATTTTTTATATCAGCATATTCTTTTGCTCAGGTATCTTCTGTTCAAATTGAAGAGTTTACGATATCTCCTAATCCTGCAAAAAGCAGTCTTAATATTACATTGTCAGATACTAATGATGATTTAAAATTAGAAGTTTTTGATGTTTTAGGAAAGCGAATATATAAAGGTGTAATCACTAAATTAGAGTCTTCAGTAAATGTCTCTAATTGGAAAAAAGGCGTCTATTTAGTTAGAGTCTCTGATGATAAAAAGACACAAACAAAGCGGTTTATAAAACAATAGTTTTAGAAACTGAAACAAAATAGAATACCAAATTCTTTTAAAGTTGATTTAATTAACTTTTTATAGAATTTGGTATTTTTTTATGAAGTATAATGTCTTAAATAGTAACTGCTAAATTGGCAGCGCGAGAATTGTATATATATTAAATTCCGAATCGATAGAATTTCTTTTTTTCTGAATTTATAGCTTTAAAAGAAAACTTAATTCAATATAAAATGGCTTTTATCTAAGCACCAATTTTTTAACAACTTCCTTTCTTAGTGACTCATTAAGCATTTTTACAATCTTTTCTGTTCCATAACTTAATTCTTCACGCAGTACGCTAGAGCTAAGTTGTACATAGAGTGTATCGTGTTTTAACTCTATGGCAGTCGTGTAATTATTAACACCATTTCCCATAAGGTTTGCCCATGCTTCTCGTACATCTACTTTATCTAAACCAGATTGTAAATTATTGGTTTTTACAAATTCTTTAAGAACGTCTTGTATAGTTTGATTGTCGTTATTGCGTTTTGCCATGTTCATTTACCTCTAATGAGGCGTCTCTTTTATTAGTTATTGATTTTATTTTTCTTCAAGGTCCAAATTTATTGGAACGTAACGTTTGTATAAATATGTGTTTTCAGCTTCATTGGTAATTAAAAGGCGTTCAGAAGTTGCTTCTAAAACAGTTTCTTTCCATTTTGAATATGGAGTTGTGTAATAGATATTTAAATCATTATCTTCAATTTTTAGTTGAATAGCTTCTGCATCATCAGATGCGTAATACGTATCATTTATTCCAGGTGTTAATTTTTTTCTAAAACCTTTTAAACTATCATTTACACTAATGAAATCTATTGTTTCATTGTATTTATATTCTTTTTTACTACCATCTGCCATAGTAACTTCTTGAATTTCCCAATAACCTTGTAGGTGTTCTATATTCGCTTCTTGATTTTTAGAACAGCTTAAGATAACAAGACAAATGAGCCAGAAATAATTTTTCATAATTTAAACATTTTATAAGATTGATGAGTTTGTTTTATCACATTTTCAGTTCGCTCTGCATGTGTGTCGCTAATAAAAATCTGACCAAAATGTTCGTCATCTACGAGATTAATAATTTGCGCGACTCTGTTTTCATCTAATTTATCAAAAATATCATCTAAAAGCAGAATAGGCGAGACGCCACTTTGTTGTTTTATAAAATCGAATTGCGCCAATTTTAAAGCAATTAAAAATGATTTTTGCTGTCCTTGACTTCCAAACTTTTTAATCGGAAAATCATCAATTAAAAATACTAAATCATCTTTATGTGTACCAACACTAGTGTAATGTAAAGCTCTATCTTTATTTATAGCATTGGTAAGTAAATTCTTTAATTCATTATCAAACAAATCACTTTTATATTGTAAGTCAATTACTTCTTTACTTTGACTGATGGCTTCATATCGCTCTTTAAAAATAGGAATAAAGGTTTTTAAAAAAGCATCTCGTTTTTTAAATATTTCAGTTCCGTAAGAGTGAAGTTGTTCGTTATATATATTAAGTGTGTCTGAATTAAAGGTATTGTTAAGTGCAAAATATTTTAAGAGCGCATTTCTTTGAGCTAATACCTTATTATAATTAATAAGTTCTAATAAATAGTATTTATCACTTTGCGAAATAACGCTGTCAATAAATTTACGTCGTGTGTCGCTACCTTCTATTATAAGGTCGCGATCCGCAGGCGAAATAATAACCAAAGGAATAAAGCCAATATGCTCGCTAAATTTTTCATAAGCTTTAGCATTTCGTTTAATTACTTTTTTTTGTCCACGCTTTAAAGAGACAATAATTTTTTCTGTACGTTCGTTTTTAGTGAAATTTCCATCAACCACAAAAAACTCAGCATTATGGTTGATATTTTGAACGGCAATAGGATTAAAGTAGCTTTTTCCGAACGCTAAATGATAAATTGCATCTAAAGCATTTGTTTTTCCAATTCCATTGGCACCTACAAAACAATTGATTTTGGCGTCGAAATCGAAAACTTGACTTTCAAAATTTTTATAATTAACTAAAGATAGAGAGTTTAGATTCATGAAAACTTGACGTTATGCTTGGTTTTACTGCTGTAAAGGCACATTTGAGTGAGTTTTTAATTATTCAAAAATAACAAATAAATAGGCTTTAAAATCCCAATAAAAATTTTATTTTTGCGCACGCACAAAATGACAGATTATGGCAACGTATAAGAAAAGAGGCTACAAACCTAAAACTAAAAAGGAAAAAGAGCAAGAGGAAATTATCGATGATAGTCACTCTACAACAGCTGAAGTATTTGATACTTTAGATGAAGGTGCTTCTAGAACTGAAGAATGGGCTGTAGCAAATCAGAAATATATTTTAGGTATTGTTGGAGCTATTGCTGTAGTAGTATTAGGATATTTAGGTTACAACAAGTTAGTATCAGAGCCACAACAAAAAGAGGCTATGAACGAAATGTACACAGCTAAAAAGTATTTTGACGATGCTGTTAGTGGTATCTCTTCAGATTCACTTTACAAAATGTCTTTAGAAGGTGGTGAAGGTAAATATGGTATGTTAGATATCGTTAGTGAGTATGGCGGAAGTCCTGCAGCTAACTTAGCAAACTATTACGCTGGTATGGCTTACTTAAACTTAAAAGATTACCAGAATGCAATTACTTATTTAAGTGATTTTTCTAGTGATGATAAAATGTTAAGTCCTATTGCTAAAGGTGGTATTGGTGATGCTTTTGTGCAATTAGATCAAAAATCTGATGCCTTAGGATATTACGAAGAAGCTTTTAAAGCTAACGTTAATGATTTTACAACACCTTTATACTTAATGAAAGCTGCACGTGTAGCTATTAGTTTAGGTGAAAATGATAAAGCTTTAAAATATTTAAAGCGTATTAAAACTGAATTTTCTGCTTCAACTGAAGCTAAAAAAGTAGATGTTTTAATAGGAAAAGTAGAAGCAAGCTTATAATATATGGCAACTGCAAATCATAATTTATCGGAATACGATAAAACAACAATCCCAAACGCGAAAGATTTTCGGTTTGGGATTGTTGTTTCAGAATGGAATGACGAGGTTACAGAAGGTTTATGGCAAGGTGCGTTTGACGCTCTTTTAGACTGTGGAGCAATTAAACAAAACATTGTTCGTTGGAATGTGCCTGGAGCATTTGAGCTTACTTACGGTGCAGCCAGAATGAGTAAAAGCATTTATGCTAATTCTGGGATGTTAGACGCAATTATTGTTATAGGTTGTGTTATTCAAGGAGAAACGAAACACTTCGATTTTGTTTGTGAAGGTGTTACTCAGGGTATTAAAGATCTTAATGTAAAAGGAGATATTCCTGTTATTTTCTGTGTACTTACAGATAATAATAAGCAACAATCTCTTGATCGCTCTGGTGGAATACATGGAAATAAAGGCACAGAAGCTGCAATCGCTGCTATTAAAATGGCCACTTTACGTAAAGACTCAGAATAAATTAAGTTCTCTTTATTGTTTATATAAAGATTACAATTTTTAAAATAATCCACATCAATTATACTATTGGTGTGGATTATTTAATTTTAGATACTAAGTACTGCCATTCTACTCTTGGCACCCTTTTTGTTAATAATTTTAAGGAATCCTTAAGGGTTATTTCCTTGTATTTTCAGTACTTTTGAGATTAATCAAGTTTAAATTTAGAGTCATTTGTTTAAGCAAAGAAAAAATAAACGTTTTACTTACAAATCTCAACTTCAGGATTCCGATAAAAGCAAGTCGAAAGACGACTTCGAAACATTATGGAATGAAGCTAATGTTGGTAATAAACAACGTGGTAGTGCTTTAAAATCGTTACCCATACAGATTATTATCTTAGTTTTAATTTTTGTTTTAATTTATATCCTTGACGGATATATTAAATAAGAATACTATGGGGTTAATGAAATTAAAAAAAAATAAAAAGTATAACTATAAGCCAAGATATTATAAAGGTGATGGTAATCCTTTTGAGCTTAAACATAAGTTTGATGATCATAGAACAACGGTAAACCCTGAAAAGGGAATTAAAGGGAAATTTAATGCCGCTATTGACGATTATAGATACAATCAAGATGATAGTGTTAATAAGCGCGTCATTATTATAGTAGCAATATTAGTACTGTTATTTTTGTTTATTATTGGTTTTGATCTTACAATATTTTTCCCAAATAACTAATGTCAGATATTATTCAGCTTTTACCCGACCATGTTGCTAACCAAATTGCAGCTGGTGAGGTCGTTCAACGTCCAGCTTCTGTAGTTAAAGAGCTACTAGAAAATGCTATTGATGCTAATGCTACAGAAATAAAACTAATTGTTAAAGACGCAGGTAAAACACTCGTTCAAGTTATAGATAACGGAAAGGGCATGAGTGTTACTGATGCTCGCTTAAGTTTTGAGCGTCATGCTACTTCTAAAATTAAAAGTGCAGAAGACTTATTTCTATTAAATACAAAAGGATTTAGAGGAGAAGCTTTAGCTAGTATTGCGGCGATTGCACATGTGGAGCTAAAAACAAAACAGGCGGACGATGATTTAGGAACCACTATTGAAATAGAAGGGAGTGTTATTAAAACTCAAGAAGTTTCAGTAACACCTACCGGAACATCAGTGGCTGTGAAGCATTTGTTTTTTAATATTCCAGCAAGACGAAACTTTTTAAAATCAGATACTGTAGAATTACGTCATATTACAGATGAATTTCATCGTGTGGCTTTGGCACATCCTAATATTGCATTTTCATTTTATCATAATGGAAGTGATATGTTTAATGTACCAGAAGAGAATTACAGACAACGTGTTGTTCATATTTTTGGAACTAAAACGAATGAAAAATTAGTGCCTGTTGAAGAAGAAACTGAAGTTTTAAAAATTTCAGGATTTGTCGGTAAACCCGAATTTTCTAAGAAAACAAAAACTGAACAATTTTTCTTTGTTAACCAACGCTTTATAAAAAGTCCATATCTTAATCACGCTATAAAATCGGCTTACGAAGGTTTGCTAAAGGATAGTTATCATCCTAGTTATTTTTTGAATTTAACAGTAGACCCTAAAACGATTGATATAAATATTCATCCTACAAAAACAGAAATTAAGTTCGATGATGAACATACGCTTTATGCCATTTTAAGAGCAGCTGTTAAACATAGTTTAGGACAGTTTAATATTGCTCCGATTTTAGATTTTGAGCATCAAACAAATAATTTAAATACACCTTATGAATATAAGGATAAGTCGGCTTCAACACCTGCTATAGAAGTTGATCGTAGTTTTAACCCTTTTGCTGATGACTCTGGTTCAAGAATATCTGGTAATGGAACAAGACAATCGGCTAAGAGTCCTAATACCGGATTTAAATCGGTTCCAACAGCATCATGGGAAAGTTTATATGTTGGTTTAGAATCTAAAGGAAATAATTCTGAATCAGATTTTAGTCAAGTAACTTTTGAAAGTGAAGCAAAGGATACTTCTATTTTTGAAGATGCTTCTATTGAAACTACAAAAACAACATTTCAATTACAGCAAAAATATGTTGTAAGTACTCTAAAATCTGGGATGTTAATTATTGATCAAAATAGAGCACATCAACGTATCTTGTATGAGAATTTCTTAAAGCATATTACAATTAAAGAAGCGACAAGTCAGCAATTATTATTTCCGTTAGAATTACATTTTACACCTAGCGAGATTAATATTATTGAAGATTTAAAGTCCGATTTAGAGCATACAGGTTTTGTGTTTTCAGAGTTAGAAAATAAAACGGTAACCATAACAGGGGTTCCTGTAGGAGTACCAGAAAGTGAAGTGTCTATTATCTTAGAGCAATTGATTAGTGATGTAGAAAATGATGTGCCTGATGCCAATTTTAGTTCTACAGATTTATTAGCTAAATCTATGGCTAAAAGTTTAGCGATTAAAAACGGTCAATCTTTAAATAGTACAGAACAAGAACATATGGTAAATAGTTTATTTGCCTGCAAAGAACCTAATGTATCACCAGCTAATAGACCAACATTTATTACTATGGCTGTTGATGATATTGAAAAAAAATTCATGTAATTTATGAGACAAGGAATAACAGATGCTGTAAAGCATTTATTGATTATAAATGTTGTAATGTTCATAGGAACTATGACAATTGGAAATGGTGAAGCATTTTACCAATGGTTTGCGTTGTATTTTCCTCAGAATCCAAATTTTCAACCGTGGCAAATTTTAACTCACATGTTTATGCATGGTGGTTTTATGCATATTGCTTTTAATATGTTTGCATTATGGATGTTTGGTACTGCTGTAGAGCAAATATTTGGCTGGAAGAAATTTATTATATTTTATTTGCTTTCTGGTTTTGGAGCTGCTTTAATTCAGCTTGCATTTTTGTATTTTCAGTATAACATGGGGTTGACAACTTTAATAGATTCAGGCGTTTCTCAAACAGAAGTTGTTAGTATTTTAAGTGAAGGAAAATACAGTACTGCTTGGGTACCACTTTTAGGTGATCAGTTTGATAGTTTTGTAAGTGCATTTAATGGAACTATGGTTGGTGCTTCTGGTGCTATAATGGGGGTTTTAGTAGCTTTCGGAATGTTGTTTCCTGAGTCTAAATTGATGCTTATTTTCTTACCTGTGCCTATAAAAGCAAAGTATTTTATTCCTAGTATTATTGCCTTAGATTTATTCTCTGCAATTTCAGGTAGTTCTATATTTAGCCCTAGTAATACTGCTTTTATGGCACACGTTGGTGGTGCACTTACAGGTTTTCTTTTGATGTATTTTTGGAAGAAAAATGAAAATGATAAATACCGTTGGAACTAATTATGAGCACTTTTGATGATTTAAAATATAAGTTTAAGAATCTCGATGTTTTCGGTAAAATAATCGCCGTTAATGTTGTTGTATTCTTCATTGGTCTCATTTTTAAATCTTTATTAAGGTTTAATTTGTTTACCTATTTTGAACTGCCGTCTGGTATTATGGACTTTGTTTTTCAACCGTGGTCACTTATGACTTATGGTTTTCTGCATAATGGATTATTTCATATTGCATTTAACATGTTGTTTCTTTATTATTTATCTCAAATCACAACAAATTTATTTCGCTCAAAAATGATTCTAAATGTTTATTTTTTAGGAATTATTTTCGGTGGTTTAGCCTATTTAGCATTTAATAACTTATTACCATCATCTCTGGTAGGAGGTAATGGTGTATTGGTTGGTGCTTCTGCAGGTGTAAGTGCGTTATTAATTTTTGTAGCAGCTTATATGCCTAATAGTGAAATTAGGTTGTTTAACATGTTTAATGTAAAATGGAAACATGTTGCGATGGTTATTGTTGGTCTCGATTTAATTAGAATAATTATGGGGATTAATCAGGGAGGTTATGTAGCTCATTTTGGGGGGTATATTTTAGGTTATTTCTATGCAACCCAGTTAGTAAAAGGAACAGATATAGGAACCGGTTTTGAGCGTACTATGGATAAGTTTATGAATTTATTCAAACCCAAATCAAATCTAAAAACAGTTCATAAAAATAAGACTAAAAAGACGACTGTTAATAAGACTAAAAAGGATACTAGCGCGTTAGATAAACAGAAGAAAATAGATGTAATTCTCGATAAAATTAGTAAAAGCGGTTACGAAAGTTTAACGGCAGAAGAGAAGGCATTTTTATTTAAAGTGGGTAAAGATTAAAAGAATGAAGGGTCTAAAGTTAGGTAGTAAAATCATCTTTTTTATCAATTCGTTGGTGGCATTTTTATTGCTTATATCTTATGTTTTACCTTATATTCCACCAAATAATTTTGCTTCATTATCAGTCTTAAGTTTAGGAGTTCCATTACTTATTTTATTTAATATTATTTTCTTTTTATATTGGTTACTTCGTGTAAAGAAGCAATTGCTATTATCATTGTTTGTTTTATTATTAGGGTGGAATCATATAAACTCAATGTATCATTTTTCTTCTTCAGAACATGTTAAGGATGATTCTGATTTTTCAGTAATGTCTTTTAATGTTAGACTTTTTAATAAGTTTGAATGGTTACCTAAAAAGACAATTAAAGAAGATATTTTAACTTTTATAAAGAAAGAACAACCCGATATTTTATGTCTTCAAGAATATAGAACATCAGAAGCTATTGATTTAGAAGGTTACTTTAGTTTTAATGCTAAACCTACTAAAGGTGTAAAAGGAGGTCAGGCTATTTTTTCAAAATTTTCAATAGTAAATTCGGGTTCTCTTGAATTTCCTAACACCTATAATAATGCCATTTTTGTAGATATTGTAAAGCAAAAAGACACGATTAGAGTTTATACAATGCATTTACAATCATCCGGAATTCAAACCGATGTAGAAAAGCTTAAAGAAGAAACATCAGATCATTTGTTTAAACAAGTAAGAACTACATTTAAGGCGCAACAAGATCAGGTTGAACTATATCTAAAGCATAAGTCAAAATCTCATTATAAAACAATTGTAACAGGTGATTTTAATAATACTTCTTATTCTTATATCTATAGAAAGGTAAAAGGGGACGATTTAAAAGATACATTTGAAGACGAAGGTGAAGGGTTTGGTAGAACTTATGATTTTAAATTCTTCCCAATGCGAATCGATTTTATTTTAGCTGATAAGGATTTTATAGTCAATAGCTTTAAAACGTTTGATGTTAAATTATCGGACCATTATCCTATTAAAACAACTTTAAAATTACCGTAATTACATTAGCGAACAATCTGCAATGTCCGCAATAATGTGTATTACTAATCCTAAGCCTATAAGTCTTGTTTTCTTTGGTATCAGTAATATTATATAGAAAACAATGGCATAATAGCTGTGAAGTGGGTGAAAATTAATGCTACAGCGTCGCGGATCAAAGATAGGATTGGCCAATAGATGATCTAAATCTATGAGCATCCCTAAAAGCATAATTCCATAAGCCTTTAACCAATATGACTTGTAAAATAGAATAGCAATCACCAATGGTAATCCAAAATGTATACCGTAATGGATAGTAGATTGTAGCATCTTTTTCTTGTTGAATTATTATTTTAAACTTCTTATAAAGTTAAGCAGATAACACGTTTCTAATTAAATAAAGATTTAGATACTTGGTAGCTGTTGTCGTTTTAAATACAATTCTGTATTTGGACCTTCATTAAATAAAAGGTCTAAAATACTCAGGTTAGGAATAAATCCGTGTTTCTCAGTAAATACTTGTGTGTAGGGTTGAAGTGATTTTACCTCTGCATTGCGTTTTACTAACTTTCTAAAGTCTGTTTTGTCAACAGGATTTTTTTCAAAATCAGTAGTGAACTCTGGTTTTATGTCTAATTGTATGCAATTTGCAATGACTTCAAAACTCTTCAAATTATAATCTAATATATAATTGAATTGTGTTTCAAAAAGTGGCATTAAATCATCTATATAATACTCAAAAAAAGGAGACATACTATAAGCCGATTGTAAAGACTTTAGTAGTAAAGGTTGCCATTGCTCTTCATTTGCAATTTTTACATCTTTATATAGTTGTCTGTTCTTCTGACTATAATTAACAGGTACAGTTAAGGCTAACTTACCGTTTGCACCATAGATTTCAACACGGTTTCTATATGATTGTTTTTGGTAATTATCACTCACTTCAAAACACACCGTATCAGAATTAACTATGGTTAAAAATTGAGCAACGTTAGGAAAACAAGTCGGGTATATAAGACTTTTCAAAATCTAGCTTTGTTTAGCTTTTTTCTTTTTTCTCCATTTGTTGAAAAAAGTAATTACTAAGACAAGTACAATAAAAGGAATTAAATAAGATGTTCTTTCATTACCTCCGCTAACGGTTGTAAAAATTCTATCCCATCTAAATTTCCAGTTTTTAACACCATCATTAATACCGTCAATACTCATCCAGATGAATACAGGTTTACCAAAAATATGATCGTTAGGTACAAATCCCCAATATCTACTATCAATAGAATTGTGTCTGTTATCTCCCATCATCCAATAGTAATCTTGTTTAAAAGTATAAGATGTTGCAGGTTCGTTATCAATAAAAATTTGATTACCTCTAGTTACAACTTCGTGACCTTCGTATTCTGAAATAGCACGTTTGTATATCGAAATGTTTTTAGTATTTATTTGTAAAGTTTCACCAGCTTTAGGAATCCACAGTGGTCCAAAGAAATCGGGGTTCCAATTGTAATTAGGATCTCTAGGGAAAATATTATCTCTTATACCTTCAGTTTCTTTAAATGGTACAATTGAAGCCACTTCAGGGTGTAATCTAAGCTTTGCAACAGCTTCATCTGTTGCAGCAGGGATTTTATAAGAACCTTCAGTAGAACCGTAACCTAAACCGTCTGTAATGTCATATTTTTTTAATATTTCTATTATTCTTGCAGGCTGTAATTGACGTTTAAAAGTGATGTCATAAGAAAATTGAAGGTGCGACCTTGGAGGTAGTTTGTTCTGTACTCCATTGATATACACATAACCATTTTTTATTTCTAAAGTATCACCAGCAACACCAACACATCGTTTTACTAAGTTGGTTTTTTTATCAATAGGCTTGTAGTAATTTCGTGCTGGATTAAAATTATTCATATCCAGCAATGTATCTGCAGGTTGATTAAATACCACAATATCATTACGCTCAACATTTTCAAAACCTGGAAGTCTTAAAAAAGGTAATTGAAGTTTATTAATCCAAGATGTTTTTCTTTCTTCAAAATTATCGTTGAATAAATATGATTTTTTTCCTAATACAGGAATTGTATCATGTACCATTGGTGCACCAACAGTAGTCATTGGTGTACGAGGTCCGTAATGTAATTTACTTACAATAAGGAAATCTCCGACTAATAAAGATTTTTCTAAAGATGAAGAAGGAATTACAAAAGGTTGAAAGAAATACGTGTGAACAATGGTAGCTGCAACTATGGCGAATAGGATAGAGGTTATCCATTCTCCTGTACCTGTTTTAGGTTTTAAGACTCTATTTTCAATGTAATTTACATCTGCGACATAGTTAAGGTAATACAAATAAAAACCTAGAGTAACAATACATAAAAGGGCATCTAACTTTGTGTCTTTTCCGTAAGCACGAGCAGTTTCTACCCAAGAAGCCGGAATCATTATAAGGTTTACAATTGGTAAAAACATCAAAATAACCCACCACCAAGGACGAGAAATTATTTTCATTAATACTACAGCATTGTAAATTGGGACAAATGCTTCCCAAGGTTTCTTGCCAGCTTTAATGTATAGTTTCCATGTTCCTAAACCATGAATAATTTGTATAATTACTATAAAAATAAACCACTGTGTCCAGCTCATAACTTTATATTTTGTCTAAATGTGTACTGCCAATTGAAGTTCTAAAAAAAAATATTTTTGAATTTCAACTGTTATAATTTTGAAATTATTTGAATTCATTAATTTACGTTTGCAAATTAACCAATGTTTAATACATCTTTCATAGTAAAGATGCCTTTTTTATCTTTAATCCATTCTGCGGCAATTACTGCTCCCATAGCAAAACCTTGTCTACTGTGTGCCGTATGCTTAATACTTATAGAGTCAATCTCTGAATTATAGGTGATTTCGTGAGTACCAGGAACTCCTTCAATACGTTTTGCATCGATATGGATTTCATTAGATTTAGGATCTTCTAACGTCCAATTTTTATAATTGGTTTGTGCTATAATTTCTTCGGCTAAAGTAATCGCTGTTCCACTTGGAGCATCTAATTTCTGGGTGTGATGAATTTCTTCTATTTCTGTAGTGTATTCATTAAAGCCCGACATTAATTCACTTAATCGCTTATTGATTTCGAAAAAAATATTAACACCTAAACTAAAATTAGAAGCATATAGAAATGTTCCGTTTTTAGAATTACAATAATCTACAACATCATCATATTGATCTAGCCAACCTGTTGTTCCTGAAATAACTGGAACTCCAGCATCTAAAGCCTTTTTTATATTAGATACAGCTGCTGTTGGAATACTAAAATCAATAGCAACATCAGCATCAGAAAAGTCTTCATTAGAATCTGTGTTAGATACTTTAAGTACGATACTATGGTTGCGTTCTATCGCTATAGCTTCAATGCTTTTTCCCATTCTGCCATAACCGAGTAAAGCTATTTTCATATTAAAATTTATAATTAAGTGTTAGCCCTAAGTCTCCGGTGTTTTCCAATTGGTTATATTGGTAATGCGGACTTAAGCTTAGATTTTCATCGACATTAAATTGAAGTAAATGCGCATCTATATTTGCATCTAAAATATTTAAGGCATAAAAACCAAGGGTGACTAAAAGCGATAATTCTTTGTTTTTTCTAAATTGTTCTTGTGCTCTAATAAGTCCGTCGTCTGAAATTAAATCATAGAACTCGTCATCTTTAAAACCAGCCAAACGTCTTTTGTAAGCATCTCTATAACGATCATATTGTTTATCGTTTTTAGAATAAAAGTAGATACTTGTACCAATTGCACCCCAAACAATAGGGATTTTCCAATATTTTTTATTGTATGCTTGTCCTAAACCTGGTAGAATAGCAGAATAAAAAGCCGCTTTAGAAGGGCGTAAAGGATCAATTTCTTTTTTTGTTAAAATAGAATCGGTAACTATAAAAGGACTTTCTTTTAAATCAATACCAGTGCTGTCTTTTTCTTTTTGAGAAAATGATAATAGCATTGAAAATAAGCATAGTATAAGACTGTAAAAACCTTTATTTGTCACGCTGAACTAATTTTTTAATCCGATTAAAATCTTCTTCAGAATGAAAAGGGATCGTTATTTTACCACTTCCATTCTTAGCTACTTTAACGTCTATTTTGTGTCCAAAGTATTCCGAAAAATCTTTAACTCCACTGGTAATATTCTTTGGAATTTCTAATTCTGGTTTTTCAGGCTTAGAAGGTGTATCAGAATTTAGATTTTTTATTAATTGTTCTGTAGCTCTAACTGAAAGTTTGTTAGTGATTATTTTTTCATAGACATCAAGTTGGTCTTCCGGACTTTTAATATTAACCATCGCTCTACCGTGACCCATACTTATAAAACCATCTCTCATTCCGGTTTGGATTATCGGATCTAATTTTAATAAGCGTAAGTAATTAGCAATCGTAGATCGTTTTTTTCCGACACGTTCACTCATTTGTTCTTGTGTTAATTGAATTTCATCAATTAAACGTTGGTAGGATAAGGCAATTTCAATAGGATCTAAATCTTGACGCTGAATGTTTTCTACCAATGCCATTTCTAAAGACTCTTGGTCATTAGCTATTCTTATATAAGCAGGTATAGCATCTAAACCAATTAATCTAGAAGCTCTAAAACGACGTTCTCCAGATACCAATTGGTATTTGTTAAAAGCTAATTTTCTAACAGTTATAGGTTGAATAACACCAAGTTCGCGAATGGATGAGGCGAGTTCTTTAAGTGAGTCTTCATTAAAATTTGTTCTAGGTTGAAAAGGGTTGACCTCAATACTTTCTATATCGAGTTCTACTATGTTACCAACCACTTTATCAGCATTTGTATCTTCTGCAGAATTTATATCATTCTCAGGATCCTTCAATAATGCTGAAAGTCCACGTCCTAATGCTTGTTTTTTAATTGCCTTGGCCATTTATTATAATTCGTTTTTCTTTATAAGCTCTTTAGCTAAATTTAAATAATTTACTGCTCCTTTACTAGTTACGTCATAGTTTATAATGCTTTCACCATAACTAGGTGCTTCACCTAAACGCACATTACGTTGTATAATGGTATCGAAAACCATATCGCTAAAGTGTTTTTGTACTTCTTCTACAACTTGGTTTGAAAGGCGTAAACGTGAATCAAACATAGTAAGTAATAAGCCTTCAATATCTAACGATGCATTATGTATTTTTTGTACACTTTTAATAGTATTTAACAGTTTACCTAAACCTTCAAGTGCAAAATATTCGCATTGGATAGGTATAATTACAGAATCTGCAGCTGTTAAAGCATTCAATGTTAGTAAACCTAGAGATGGAGCACAATCAATTAGAATGTAATCATATTCAGATTTTAAGTCTACAATTGCTTTTTTAAGCATGTATTCTCTTTGTTCTTTATCTACAAGTTCTATTTCGATAGCTACAAGATCAATATGTGCAGGCAGTATATCTACATTTGGAGCATTGGAAGCTACAATAGCTTCTTTTGCGGTAGCCGTATGTTCTAAAACTTGATATGAACCTATTTCAACAGCATCTACGTCAAGACCTAAGCCAGAACTAGCATTGGCTTGTGGATCTGCATCGATAAGTAGAACCTTTTTCTCTAGTGCACCTAAAGAAGCGGCTAAATTTACTGAGGTTGTGGTTTTGCCAACACCTCCTTTTTGGTTTGCTATCGCAATGATTTTGCCCATTTTATATATTGGATTCAGTTAATACCTTCTCATGTTATCGTCTGAGAGCCAATAAGCCTTGCTAGAAAGCAAAAGCTACGTCATTTCAGAGCCGAATAATTCCATAATAAGTCCACGGTAAAAATACGATTATTTACGACTTTAAGAAATTGAAGTTGTTAACACTTGTATAAAAAAAGCAGCCTTCATAATCATGTTATGAAGGCTGCTAGGAACTAGAACTTTAATCTTATTTTTCAGGATTATGGATCCCTGTGATATGACCTTGTGTTAAATATTTTTTTGCTACACTATGTAAATCTTCAACAGTTAAACCGTTTACTGCATCTTCAAATTTTAAAATATCTTCTGCATCTTTTTTAAGATAATCTGCATTTTTTAGCTGTGATAACCAAAATCGATTTGTTTTTAAATCTTCTTTATAATCTAAAATTTGAGCTTTTTTTACTTTTTCTAAATCTTTGTCTGTCGGACCTTCTTTAATAAGTAAATCGACTTCTTTTAATGTTGCAGCTATTAGCTTATCTACATTTTCAGGTCCACAAGGAAAACTAATAGTAAATCTATACCAAGGGTAAGGCATATTACTAATGCTTGCACCAGCACCAGCACCATAAACGCCACCTTCTTCTTCTCTTAATTTTTCAACCAATTTAATAGTGAGTACTTCGGCTAAACTTTTTAAGGCATGAGCTTCTTTTTCGTCATAATCTGTAGGACCATGATAAGTCATCCTAACAGAGCTTTTTGGATCTTCACCTTTTTCTATAATTTTTTGATGAGAACCTGTTAATGGTCTAAAATCCATTACATTATAAGTTTCTTTGCTGTTAGTGCTTGGTAAACTCGCTAAGTATGTTTCGCAAAGTTCTACTAGTTTTTCTTCGTTAATATTACCTACAAAGTAAAAGTGAAAATCTCCTGCATCAGCAAAGCGCTCTTGGTATTTTTTGTATGCTAAATCATAGTCTGCATTATCCATATCTTCTGCAGTTGGGAAGCCTGAGTATCTTGGACTTTTTCCATACATAAATTCAGACATTTTATCTTGAAAGTAGTATTGAGGATTAGATAAAAGGTTACCTAAAAATGCTTTTTGTTTTTCAGCAAAACTTTTAAATGCTTTTTCGTCTTTATTTAAAGCAGTAAAATATAAATGTGTTAATTGAAATAAAGTTTCTAAATCTTTTGGTGTTGTGCTTCCTGAAATTCCCTCGCTATAAGTCCCGATTGATGGTCTTACATAAGCAATTTTACCAGACATCATTTTACTTAATTCTACCTTATTAAATCCGTTAACACCAGCTTCTGTTAAACCTCCGTTAGCATTAGAAGTTGCTTTGTAATCTTCAACAGAATATAAAGATGTTCCTCCGTAGCTAAATGCATCAAACAAAATTTCATCATTTTTAAAATCTGTTTTCTTGTAAGTAACCGTTGCTCCGTTGCTAAGCGTTAAGGTTGTTGTACCAAGTGTTTCGTCTGTCTTATAGTCTTTAATACTTCCTTTTGTTGGCGCATTTGTAATTAATGAAGAAGCTACAGCTTTATCTTCGTAAGGTTTTAAATCCATAGATTTAACCGTATCTAACAACTCGGTAACTTGTGCTTCTTTAACTGGTTCTAAATCTTCTTTTTCAGGACCTGTAAGAATAACCACTCTGTTATCTTCTTTAATATAAGATTTAATAAGTGCATTAACTTCTTCTAAGGTTATGGTTGGTAATTGCGAGTTCATAAAATCGAATCTCCAATCCATACTTGGCATAGGGCTTTGTTCTAAGAAATTGTTGATATATCGACCTACAATTCGGTTAGATTCCATTTTGTCTCTATCTTTATAAGCACGTTCCATATTGGCAATTAAGTCTTTTTTAGCACGATTAAATTCGCCTTCAAAAAAACCATGTTGACGAACACGTTCATTTTCTACTAAAAGTGTTTTTAGAGCCTCTAATTGTCCGGTAGGACTTGTCATAGCAAAAGATTGAAATGCATTTTTTGTACGCGCATAAGTTCCGCCGTAATAAGAGTAACCATAAACAAAAGGTGGATTCTCTCCATTTCTAATTTCATCTAATCGGTTGTTTATCATTTGAGAAAATAAATTTTCTACCATAGATTTTCTATTGTCGGCATAAGTTAAATCGGGCTTAGAGTTAACCTTATCCTTAAACATTAATTGTACATTAGCAAAAGGCGCTTCTTTATCAGACTCGATTGCAATAAATGTTTCGCTATGATTAGGTAAATCGAATGAAGGTCTAGGTTTTGGATTTTTAGGATTTTTTATATGACTAAAATGAGATTTTATTTTCTCTTCAAGTGTAGCAACATCGATGTCACCAACAGCAATAACAGCCATTAAATCGGGTCTGTACCAATCTTTGTAAAAGCGTTTTAAACTTTCGTATTTAAATGTTTCTAGATTCTCTTTCGTTCCAATAGGAAGACGTTCTGCATACATAGAGCCATACATCATTTTAGGCAAGTATTCTTGCATCATACGCTCGTCAGCACCTTTTCCTAAACGGTATTCTTCTAAAACAACACCACGTTCATTATCAATTTCTTCGTCTGTTAATAAAGCATTATGTGCCCAGTCTTCAATAATTTGAAATCCTTTTTCTAATTTTTCAGGATCATCACTCGGAATAGGTAGAATGTAAACCGTTTCGTCAAAACTAGTATACGCATTAAGGTGTGCTCCAAATTTCACACCTATACTTTGAAGATAATCTACAAGTTCATTTTTTTCAAAATTTTTGGTTCCATTAAAACTCATGTGCTCCATAAAATGAGCAAGACCTAATTGATCTTCATCTTCTAAAATAGAACCGGCATTGATAACCAGTCTTAATTCTACTTTGTTTTCTGGTTTAGGATTGTTCTGAATGTAATAGGTAAGTCCGTTTTTTAAAACTCCAGTTTTTACGTTTGGATCTGTAGGAATAGGATCTGAAGGATTGTATTTTAATTGAGTTTTAGATTTTGTGGCTATAACTTGAGCATTTATAGGAAATGCAAGTGTAAGGCACATTGTAATTAATGTACTAATAAATAATTTTTTCATTGATTGATGAGTTTAATGAATTAATATTAAATAAGGATTTGCTCCTAATTTAGATATAAAATTATGATTACTAAAACAATAACAATATTTTAACTAAAAGGTTAGTTGATTTTGAAGGCTTTTTTATTTAAAAAAAGAGGAAAAATTTAATGTTATTATCACTTTTGCTTTCGATTTAGCCTGAGTGTTTCGGATACTTCTATTTCTAGATTTTCTTTCCTTATTATACTATGAAAGTTTTCTTTAATTTTTTAAATAGAAGGTAGGCTGTCTTCACCAACATTAATAATTGGTATCAGTTATATGATGATTTTACGCTGTTTTTTAATTTGAAAAACTTAATACTTTAAGTTTATAAAAAGATATAATTATTTTTTGAATTTAGCTTTACTGAATAATTAATCGATTAAAATCTCTAAAATCTGAATGGCAGCATCGCTAATTTTAGTTCCTGGTCCGAAAACGGCAACAGCACCTGCATCTATTAAATAAGGATAATCTTGTTTTGGGATAACGCCACCTACAATAACCATTATATCATCACGGCCATATTTTTTAAGTTCTTCGATAACTTGTGGTACCAAAGTTTTATGTCCGGCAGCTAATGAAGAGATGCCTAAAATATGTACATCATTTTCAATGGCTTGCTTTGCAGCTTCTTTAGGAGTTTGAAATAAAGGACCGATATCAACATCAAAACCAACGTCTGCATAACTAGTAGCGATGACTTTTGCACCTCTATCATGCCCATCTTGTCCCATTTTTGCAATCATAATTCGAGGTCTACGGCCATCTTGTTCTGCAAATTTATCGGCAAGTTCTTTCGCTTTTTGAAAGCTTTTATCGTCTTTAATTTCTTTACTATACACGCCTGAAAATGATTTTATTTGTGCTTTATAGCGTCCAAATTCAACTTCTAAAGCATCGCTTATTTCTCCTAATGTTGCTCTTTTACGAGCTGCATCTATGGCTAAAGCTAATAAATTTTCATCACTTGTCTTAGCTGCTTCTGTTAATTTTAATAATGCTTCTTTGACTTCTGTCTGATTCCGAGTCGCTTTTATAGTGTTTAAGCGTTCTATTTGTTGTAATCGTACAGATTGGTTATCTACTTCTAAGGTAGAAATAGGATCTTCTTGCTCTAAACGGTATTTATTAACACCAACAATAATATCTTGTGTAGAATCTATACGAGCTTGTTTACGAGCAGCAGCTTCTTCAATTCGTAACTTAGGTATGCCAGCTTCAATGGCTTTGGTCATGCCTCCTAATTCTTCAACTTCTTGGATTAAACTCCAAGCTTTTTCTGTAATATCAGCGGTTAATTTTTCAACATAGTAACTACCTGCCCATGGATCTACCGTTTTTGTAATCTGTGTTTCTTCTTGTAAATAAATTTGTGTGTTTCTCGCAATACGCGCAGAGAAATCTGTAGGTAAAGCAATGGCTTCGTCTAGCGCATTGGTGTGTAAACTTTGTGTCCCACCAAAAGCTGCTGCAGAAGCTTCAATACAGGTTCTTGCTACATTATTAAAAGGATCTTGCTCGGTTAAACTCCAACCCGAGGTTTGGCAATGTGTTCTTAACGCTAATGATTTTTGGTTTTTAGGATTGAAGGGCTTTACTAATTTTGCCCATAGCATTCTTGCCGCTCTCATTTTAGCAATTTCCATAAAATGATTCATGCCAATAGCCCAAAAGAAAGATAGGCGAGGAGCAAAAGTATCAATGTCCATACCTGCCGCTAATCCTTTTCTAATATATTCTAATCCATCAGCTAGAGTATAGGCTAATTCTATATCACAGGTGGCACCAGCTTCTTGCATGTGATAACCTGAAATACTAATACTGTTGAATTTAGGCATTTTTTTACTCGTATATTCAAAAATATCAGAGATGATTTTCATTGAAGGTGTAGGTGGATAGATGTAAGTATTTCTCACCATAAATTCCTTTAAAATATCATTTTGAATTGTTCCTGCTAAGTCTTTAGCTTGTACACCTTGTTCTTCTGCAGCTACAATATAAAATGCCATAATTGGTAATACGGCTCCATTCATGGTCATTGAAACTGACATTTTATCGAGAGGAATCTGGTCGAAGAGTATTTTCATATCTTCAACAGAATCGATGGCAACACCAGCTTTACCAACATCTCCAACTACGCGTTCGTGATCAGAATCATAGCCTCTATGCGTTGCTAAATCGAATGCTACAGATAAGCCTTTTTGTCCTGCTGCGAGATTACGTCTGTAAAATGCATTACTCTCTTTAGCGGTTGAAAATCCTGCATATTGTCTAATAGTCCAAGGTCTTCTTACATACATTGTAGAGTAGGGGCCGCGAAGGTTTGGTGCTGTTCCAGCAACAAAATTGAGGTGTTCTAATCCTTTTATGTCTTCTTTAGAATACGTTGATTTGATGGCAATACCTTCAGCTGTAGAAAAGTTTTTTTCTTTGACCTTAGTCAAGGATTTTACTTCTGGTTTTAAAGCTATATGTTGAAGATTTTTTCTTGACATTAAGTTAAAGGTTAGAGATGAAAAAGAACTATAAAGTTGATTTCTATTTAGTGTTCTTCGTTATTTAGTCTTTTAATTTCTGTATTCTCAGATAATCTTTTTTGAATTACCGGAACAATTAAAGTTTTACGCTTTTCGATTTTTAAAAACGGACTTTTTTCAATTTCATTTTTCATTTTATCAGCAGAATTAGGATGTTTATTTGTTCCTAATAAAACTAATTTTTCAGTATCAAAATCAACTTGTTCTTTTGCGGCACTTTCTTTAATTTTTCTCTGAATAGTACCTTCTTTAAGTTGACTTAAAAAACCAGCATTAGCTTCAATATCTTTAAAAAGATCAAGTGCTTTTTCTGCCAATTGTTTTGTAATACTTTCTATATAATATGATCCATCTGCCGGGTTATTTACCTTATCAAAATAACTTTCATTTTTTAATATTAAAAGTTGATTTCTGGCAATACGTTCTCCAAATTCATTCGAATTATGAAAAAGAGTATCGTAAGGAGCATTACAAATTACATCTGCTCCTCCAAGAATAGCACTCATACATTCTGTAGTTGTACGCAACATATTAATATTGTAATCGTAAATAGTTTTGTTACGATTACTTGGTGTTGCTATGATTCTGCATGAATCATTAACACCGTATTCTGATGCTAAAGTGGACCATAATTGACGAAGTGCTCTGATTTTTGCCATCTCAAAGAAATAGTTTGTTCCTACGGCAATATTAAATGTTACTTGTAGGGATTGCTTGGCTTCGCTAGATCGTTTATTATCTAAATAATTTAAATATTCATTGGCATGAGCTAAAGAATATGCTAATTGCTGAACTATGGTAGCTCCTGCATTTTGGTATAAAGCAGAATCAATACTTAGTTGATTTGATGTTTTTACAATTTTTTCAAACTCACTATGATCAGCGTTAAGGTTTTTATACCAATTTCCTGTTTTAGCAAGTTGACCAATAATATCTGTTTGTATGTTTATAGAAGAAGCTTGAGGTGCTTTTTTTATAAAATCTACAGATAGAAAATCACATTTTAAATCAACGCTTGTAGTATCTAAATCAATATTTTGAAATAATTCTTTAAGTGATATCGATTCTGATTCTATATTAAAAATAATATTTTCAGCTCCACGTTTAATGGCATCTAAAGCTTTTAAATTACTGATTTTAGAATCTGTAACATTTATAGCCTGACTGATTTTAAAATTAGTAGCTCTACTTTTAGAAACTTCGGGTAAGGTTTTAAATTCATCAGCATGGTAAAACGGTTTTACATTGATATTCTCATTGGTTTTCCAAATAAGTGTTTCGTTGTAATCTGCTCCTTTAAGATCAAATTGAATCTTTTGTTTCCACGCTTTTGAAGATACGGCTTCAAAATCCTTAAATAATGATTTACTCATCTCGTTTTTGTTTCGCGATACTGTCTTCATACTCTATAATAAAAATGTCTTCATTAGACTTTTTCATGTAATAGGTTTCTCTCGCTGTACGCTCAATACCCTCGTCTGTGCTCAGTTCTTTAATGGCTTTGTTATCTTTAGCCATCTCGTTTCTGTAATGTTCTTTTTGATACTCTAATTCTTCAATATCATTATTTAATTCATGATGAAATAACCATGAATGTGCATCAAAAAAGAACATCCAAACCAAAAACACGGCAAGAACAATAACATAAATGTTCTTAAATGGTTTTAGATATTTTTTATTGAATTTTGGCATTATAAACGTTCGTTAATTATGGTTTTAACGATATCTACAGCTACCGTGTTGTATTTGTTATTTGGAATAATAATATCAGCGTATTCTTTCATTGGTTCAATAAATTGCTGATGCATTGGTTTCAATGTGGATTGGTAACGTTGAAGTACTTCGTTGATGTCTCTTCCACGTTCTGTAATATCACGCCTAAGTCTTCTAATTAAACGTTCGTCTGAATCAGCATGAACATATATTTTAATATCAAATAGATCTCGGATCTCTGAATGCGATAAAATTAAAATCCCTTCTACAATCATTACTTTTCTAGGTTTAGTAACAATGACATCTCCTGTTCGGTTATGTTTTACAAAAGAATAAACGGGTTGATTAATAGATTTTCCTAGTTTTAAATCTTCAAGATGTTCTCTAAGTAAATCAAAATCTATAGATCTTGGATGATCAAAATTGATTTTAACACGTTCTTCAAAACTTAAATGTGTGGTGTCTTTATAGTAAGAATCTTGTGAAATCACACCGACTTCACCTTCTGGTAGTTCATTTAAAATTGTGTTGACAACTGTTGTTTTTCCACAGCCTGTACCACCTGCAATCCCTATTATAAGCATATTTAATTCAGATTAGTTTATGCTGCAAATTTATATTTTTTAAGTTGTATTGTGTTTATAATTCTGAAACTTTCTCAGGAGTTACAAAGTTGTCAATATTATTTCCCCAATTGTTATTGATATAATTAATAGCATCTGCGACTTCTTTATTTGAAAGACCAAGAGGTGACATTACACTATTATAATCAATACCATTAACTGTAATCTTGCCTGTAAGTCCGTGTTTAATAGCTTTAATACTTTCTGTTTGATTTTCTTGTAAGAAGTCAGAATCTGCTAAAGGAGGGAATATTTTAGATACACCTTTTCCATCAGTTAGGTGACATGTAATGCATAACTTATTATAGATTATTTTACCGCGTTCTATACTTTCTTTTAGTAATGGTAAATCTTGTTTTGTAACACTATTATTTTGAGCTGTGCTTTTAGATTTTTTCTCATTTGAATTGCATGCTATTAATACGAATAGAGAAATACTTATAATAATTATTTTTTTCATTCTTTTATTAATTTAGTGAACCCATATAAATATAGTTATTTGGTTTCTTAAAAATACCTTATTGATCTTTCTTATTCTGTTTTTCTATTAAGTTGTAACGCAAATAGAAGGGTATATTATTAAATTTTAGATCTTTTTTAAGTTGTGGTTTTTTTTAAGTAAAATTTAAAAGTAAAAAATATTGCTATTATGTAAATAAAAGATGTATATTTGCAGTCCGAAATTGAGAATACAAATTCGGGGTGTAGCGTAGCCCGGTTATCGCGCCACGTTTGGGACGTGGAGGCCGCAGGTTCGAATCCTGCCACCCCGACTACTTTATCCCAAATAAAAAAACTCTGTAAGTCTAATGATTTACAGAGTTTTTTGTTTTTAATTATGTTTTTAAGTTATTGATTATTAGCAAGTAAAGTGTTTTTAGTCAATACGTTTTTATAAAAAAAATGCTTTCCAAAGTAGTAAGGAAAGCATTTGTATAAATTATCTTCTAGTTTTTAATAAGTCTATGTTGACTTACTTTTCCTTTTGATGCAATTCTAACTAAGTAAATACCACTTTTAAGTTCTGATATTTCTATAGCATTATTAGAGTTAACTTCTTTTGAAATCACTAATTTACCAAGAATGTCATAAATACTTACTTCAACTTTTTCAGTAGAATTGATGTGTAATTTATTTGAAGCAGGATTAGGATAGATAGAGACTACTGAATATTCTTCATCATCGATACTTAAAGATTGCTGATTAATAACACCGATACCATCTAAATCAAATCCACTAGAATAAAATGGCGTTGAAAAAGGGTCATTAATGGCATTACCAAAACTATCATATCTAGCATAAGCAGGATCTATGCTTCCCACAACATCAATAATTTTTACGTGTGTAATATTATTTTTGTTTAATAAAGCATCATCTTCAATATCAGATAAGTCAAAAGGTGTTCCGAAAAGACCTCTATATTTTCCTGCAAGATTATTGATATATGTAGGATCAACATTTCCAAATCCACCAACTTGTGTTTCTGTTTGTGTTTCGCTATGAGATGGAAATCTAAAATAATTAACACCATCAGAACTCACTTCAACAAAAGCTAATTCTAGAAATGTATCACTAAAACTGTTTTCAAAAACAGCAAAATCAAAACCATCTTCATTAGCTATTGGTGTTTCAAAGGTTAGTACAGCTTCGCCAGCATCACCTAAGCTTACTACATTATTAGTTGCTATACCTAAAGCATCTTCTGCAACTCCATAAGTTGCATAATTACTACCTTCATGTTCTTGCGAAGGATTAGAGATGTTTACATATCCACGTTGTAGTTCTATGCCGGTTGCCCAGGCTACAAAAACATCGCTGTCTGCAGCAATTGCTGTAGATCCTGCTTGACCCGCAGCAGGTGCGTAATTTTGTGCTTGTAAAACAAAGCTAGAACATAGGAAGAGAAAGATTACTTTGATCATTTTACGATTAATTTTAAAGTTGTAGAATTTCCTTTTACTTCCACATTAACTAAATACATACCAGCTTCGATACCGTCTAAAGCTATTGGCTGCGTGTTTGTGTATTTTACAGCTTTTACTAATTTACCAGAGACATCATACATTTTGATATTCGCATTTTCAGTAAGGTTTAATTCAAAACTTCCTGATGCTGGGTTAGGATATAAAGTTGTCGTTTCAAAAGCAAAATCATTTACACTTAAAGTACTTTCGCTTTTATAAACACCATTAGGTAATGGTCCTACAGTATATTCTGTAAGTAAACTTCCACTTTCATCATATACAAACACTTTTCCTGAGCTTACATAATCTACTGCATCTAATAAATAGAGTTTGTCGTCTATCTTATCGAATCCATAAGGTAATTGTGCATTATTAGATGAATTAAAAGCAACTGTTGGAAGTGCTGTATCTGTTAAAGCCATTTTATAAATGTCTCCATTGAGAACATAGTATAAATCAGTTTCGCCTAATGCTAAAAAACTTGGATGTTCTGTAGTTTGAAAATCAATTGTAACATGGTTGTCATAATCAGATAAATCTATTTTATGAATGCTACCAAGAGTTTCATCACCTGTCCATGATGGTTTTCCGCTAGATAGAACATAAAGATAATTGTCTTCAACTTTTATTGTAGATGGTACATCGCCTACGGTAATTGATTCTACTGTATTAGTAGCTATATCAATTACAGAAATAGTATTACCAAATCCGTAGCCACCTTGATGAGCAACAAATAGTTTTCCGTTTTTTTGTATAATTTCTTCCGGACCTTCTACAACAGATATTGTTGAGGTAACGGTGTTTGTAGCTAAATCGATTACAGCAACATAATCATCTGTAGTGTCAAAACCATCTCCCCAATTTGTTACATAACCATTTCCGTTATAGAAAGTAATGTTTCTAGGGTTGCTTATTTGATCTGTTATACTGGTTACAAATGCAAAAGTAGTACTGTTAATGATTTTTATTTCATTACTACCATTAAGTACCACGTAAGCATAATCGTCATTAAAGCCCATACCTTGTCCTGTATTTCCTAAAGTCATACTAGGGTTTTGAGTCGTGAAAATATCATTATCTAATGTTCCACTTTCATTTATGTGAGAAAGAGAAGCTGTATCGGTACCATATAATCCTTCATTTAAGATAAATACACCACCAGAGTAGTCTTGTGCATAACTACTTGCAGAAAGTAGAATTGCTGTTAAAATGTAAAATGCTTTTTTGTAATTGTTTTTCATAATTTAATAGTTTTTAATTCGTTATAGATTGTTAAAATAAAATGCATTTGGAATGATTTGAACAGAAAATTGATTTTGTAAATCACCATTTAGATTGTAAATAAATGCTTCGCCATTAGAAGTGTAATCTTTAGCGTCAGCAATATAAATAGCACCTTGATATACCTTAAAAGCATAAAGAATCTCTACACCATCTGCTACTGGTGAAAAATCGAAATTTTCTGGTAGTTGAAAAGCATTATTATCTATAGAGTAAACCTCATTATTTAAGGTGTAATACAAAATTCCATTTTCAAACTCTAAATAGCTAGGGTGTTGTTCTGCTGAAAAATTAAGTACTATGGTTTCGTTAGTGTTAGATAGGCTGATCTTAAAAAGTTTTGCAAGGGTTTCATCTCCTGTCCATGATGCTTTACCAGAGCACATCACATAAAGAAAACCGTTGTCAATAACTATTCCGTCGGGTACATCTGCTACAGTAATAGTATTCAAAACACTTTGTGATGCTACATCAATAACACTTATAGTGTTGCCATAGCCATAACCTCCTTTGTGAGTTACGTAAAGTTTACCGTTATCTAGTAGTATTTTTTCAGGACCTTCCGCTACCGGAATTGTAGCTTCTATAAGATTTGTATCTAAATTTAAAACGGCAACATAATCGTCATTAACGTCATTTGGATCTCCCCAATTGGTTATATAACCTTTATTGTCACTAAATTCAATATATCTAGGATTTACAATCATATCGCTCACCGTTGCTATAAATTCAAAAGTATAACGGTTAACAACTTCTATAGTAGCCGAATTATTTACTATGAGATATGCATTTTCACCATAAAACCCCATGCTTTGCGCTGTATCACCAAGACCCATTCCGTTTACTTCAGAATAAATAGAATTATAAACTTCACCTGTGTTTTCAAAAAATGAAACAGAAGCATTAGAGTAACCGTATCCACCTTCATTCAAAATAAAAATTCCATCAGTGTAATCTCCAGATGGTGGTTGTACGGAAATAGGATCGTCTCTATCATCACTAGTACATGATGTCATAGTGATTAAAACTAACATTAGCAGACTTGCGAGTTTGTAAAAATATTTTTTCATTTGTTTAAAATTTTAGATGTAAATAGAAATTGAAATTCCGACCAGGCATTGGGCGGTTGAGAACGCTTTCGTAAGATTCGTTCCAGAAGTTTAATATTTGCGCTCCTATTTTATAGTCACGATTTTTTCCTAATGTGTATTCTGCTCCTAAATTAGCAACCATATAGCTGTCTAAAATATGTTCGGTAGCATGATCTGTGGTGGTAAAAACCTCATCGTTATTAAGGTATTGATAATAGGCCGAAATTCTTTTATAATTATACCCAAAAGAAGTCGTGAATTTGTAAAACGGAACATAGATGAGCTGTTTTCCTGTTTCTTTATTTTCTGAAACAGTATAAGCAAAGGTTGCAGAACCCGTGAATTTGTGATTTCCAAATGATTTCTGAGCTGTAACG
The DNA here is from genome assembly GCF_013285155.1 of Winogradskyella undariae. Lineage (GTDB taxonomy): Bacteria > Bacteroidota > Bacteroidia > Flavobacteriales > Flavobacteriaceae > Winogradskyella > Winogradskyella undariae. Next base: position 218,893 of record NZ_JABTEL010000002.1, read on the forward strand.
ACAGATTCTAGTCCGTAAATCTGAACTTTATTAGTGTTCTCTGGTCTAAAAATACCAGAGCTGTCAGGCACCCAACGTAATAAGTTTTCTACGTAATTATAATAACCTGTTAAGGAAATAGAAAGGTTTTTAAAATTGAAATTATTGCTAATTTCACCTTGATAAGATTCTTCTGGTTTTAAGTCCGGATTCCCAACACCTTGCCAATACAAATCGTTATAAGTCGGGATTCGGAAGTTTTTAGACGTATTAACTTTTAGTTGATAAAAATCAGTAAGCTTTGTACTAAAACCTGCAGAATATAAAAGTGGATTTCCATATTGTTCATTCGTTTCTTGACGTAATCCTAATTCATAAAGAAACGTTTCTGAAAGTACATGTTTAAAACTGATTAAGGCAGCCGATAAGTTGCGTGTTTCTGAAGCAATATTAGAACCTTTACCATCATTGTGTGTGTAATTAATTCCTGCGGTAAGCAATATCTTATTAGAAAGAGCAAAGTCTAGGCCGTATTTAGAAATAAAACTCGTCACTTTTCCGTAGGTGTAAAAATCATTGTCTATGTTACCGAAATAACGGTATTCTTCTGTTGTGGTTGCTATCTTTAGATTGGACTTAAACTTACTGAAATGACTTTCCCATTCTACAAGAGAGCGTGTGTTAAAGTCAGTATATTTTGTTTTTAATGCGTTTGGTGTTGGTACTGAAAAATTTCGCCTACCATCATAAACATTCGCAAAAACTTTTAGGGTGTTATTTAAATTTAATTTAGAAGTTGCCGCTAAACTAATGTTAGTATTATGATACTGACCATTAATATTGATGCGGTCAGTTTCTGGGTAGGGATAATCATTATCAGAAGCATTTCTTGCAATGCCTAAAAGCACACTAAATTTTTCTGATGAATAATTAGTTTGGTAATCTATGCCATAGGTGTTAAACTCTCCGTAGTTAGCAAAAAGTTCATTATGAAATCCTTTATTAAAACCGAGTTCATTTACCAGATTTATAGAGCCGCCAATAGCGCCACTTCCATCGGCAACACTAGAACCGCCAGGTTTTATTTCTATTTTATTATAACCACGTGTATTTATGGTATTAAAATCGGTTTGTCCGGTGGTTTGTGAGTTAATGTTAATACCATTCCAAAGTACAGAGGTTTGTGATGCTGTTGTACCACGAAAAGAGGGTGAAGAAACCATACCTAAACCATTCTCCTTAAAATAAACCGTGCTATTAAAGTTTAGAAAATTAGTTAGAGAAGCTTGATTTTGTTTTAAGACACTATCTTTTACAATAGTTACATTTCTTGTATAGGTAGAATCTTTAAGTCGGTAGGCAATAAGGCGTACCTCTCTCAAAGCCGTGATGGAATCGGTTTGCGAATGAAGCATAGACGAAAAACCTATGCAAAATAATATGGTGCATACAAAATATCTCATAAACCCGATGCTTTTTACCCGAAAGCTGCTGTGTTAATTGTTGGTAATATTGGCAGGTCTCCTGACTCGTGTCCGACTAATGTTCCTTCCCATTCTAAAGAACAGTGGATATTTGAAGATTTTCATTAGTGGCATCCCAAATGGGACAAAACTTACAGTTGCGGGAACAGTTCAGGATTATTTAGTTAACAACTATTTTACCTGATTCCCTTTTAATTATATCTATAAAATTATAGACATAAACCAATAGAGTGTAAAGATAAATAATTGTATTTGAATTAAGATCAAAACAATCTCTTAATTAGTGAAAAAAATCAGTTGATTTAAAGATGAATTAGATTCATTTTTCTTAAGCTCTAATCTATGTTTTAATAAACAAGACGCTATCGATTATTTATATATTGAGGTAGTTGAGGTTTTAGAATTTAATTAGAAAGGTTAATAACCGATTTTTGAACTTTATTTCTCAAATAATTAAACCTTAAAAGTGCTAAAACATACCCAACTAACAATAATGCAAGAAGGTGAATAATTTCATTATTATACAACTGACTATCCAGACCCATAATCGTTTGTTTTTTTAGGAATTCAAAATAAGGTCTCAGTGGTATAAGATTAGCGATACTTTGTAAAAAGAGAGGCATTTCTTTAAAAGACCAAGTAATTCCGGTAATTAAAAATACGGGATAAGAGGTAAATGCCATAATTTCCATAGCACTCGTTTGAGATTTAAAGAAGGAGGATATAAACCAAGTATAAAATATGGTGGCTATAAAAAATAAAAAGGTTACTGTAAATAACGCAAATAAGCTACCGTTTAATGGTAAGTTTAAAGCCGGATAAGCAACTAGAAAAGTTAGTGTCATATAGGCGAAATAGAGTATCATGTAGAAACCTGTTTTTCCTAAAAAATAATTAAAAAAACTAAATTTGCTGTCTTCAAAATTAATAAGAATTTGATTGTTTTTACAGTCAGAAGCTATACTTTCAGATAAGCTAATTAATAAAGTTTGGTGTAGAATAAGTATCAATAATGCAGGTAATAAAAAATTACCGTAATTATTAGTCGGATTGTAAACTGCATGAATTTGAGCTGTAACAGGCTTTGCTTTGTTTTTGGCCGTTGAAGGGTTTATTCCTTTCGATTCAAAAAACTGTTGGCGTGAGTCAGAAGCATATTCCATAGCGACTAAATTAACAGCTTTATTAATGTCGTTAGAGGATAGAAACTTAGAATTATTAAGAATTAAACCAATTGGTGCACTTTCTTTATTAATTAATTTTTTTTCAAATCCATTAGGGATTTCAACTATGGCTTGAACATCAAAATTATAGAATCCTTTTTCAGCTTCACCATGATTTGTATACGTATCAGTAATATTTATTTTTTGAGTCGCATTAAGTTTTGTTAAGAACGCTTTACTGCTTTTAGAGTGATCTAAATCTACAATACCAACATTTACTTTTTCTTCATCTTTATTCATGTAGGTAGTTCCCATTAAAGCAAAATAGAGTAGAGGTGCTGCTAATAATGCTAATAGAATACTATGATCGGTTTGTATGAGTGTTGCTTCTCTTTTTAGCAATCTCCATATGATTTTCAGATTCATATTGCACTTGTTTTTGGTTGTAGAAAAATGATTTTTCTATTAATTATTAACCCTGTAATAATTATTAAAATACCAACGACGAGGAATATTGTAAGTTTTCTTAATTCAGGGACAATAGAATAGAAGGGCGTATCTAGTTGGTAAATTTTAAGAAAGGCAGTTAAAAAATGGGTGTAAGGTATCGCTTGTGCGTACATGCTATTAAACCAAGGCATAGCCCAAATTGGAAATGTAAATCCACTAAACACAAATGCAGGTGAATTGTAAAAAATGGCCATGTCTAAAGCAATAACTTCAGATTTAAAAATTAAAGAAATTCCGAAACCAAGACATATATTAACCGTAAGGAATAGTAATAATAAGAGTAATAAATAGCCTATGTTACCATAAATAGGAATACCGAAAACAGGAAATACAATAGCAAATATTAATCCACATAAACTTAAGCTATAAATCATATAAGCTAAGTATTTTCCGAAAAGTATAGCTAATATATTGCCGTTAGCAGTACGATGCAAATCTTCATAAGTTCCTTTTTTCCATTCATTATTAAAAGCTCTTGTGGCAGCAAAAAAGATGATCATTTGCAATAAAACGGTCGCTAAACCAGGTAATAAATAATAGACATAATTATACTGTGGGTTGGCTAAAACTTTGGTGTTAACTTTAATTGGTAAAACGGTTCCTAATATTTTATCTGGATTAATTCCTAAAGGTGCAATGCTTTTAACCACAACTCCTGCGCTTACTAATTGTGTAATTTGCTCAGCTGATTTATACAGAAGATTTCCGAAAACAATATTGGTAGAGTTGGTATATATTTTTAATTGAACAGGAATACTTTTAAGGACATCTTTATGAAAATCTTTAGGGATATAAAATATACCTTGAACTTCATTTTTAACAAAAACATCTTCAATAGCATCGTTTGAAGACATATAATAACTCACTTTTAGATTTGGTGAAGCTTCTAAATATCGAATATAAGTTCTACTAAGTTCACTATTATCATTATCATAGACAGCTACCGAAACCTCTCTTAATGCGCCTTTATAATATATTGAGCCTAGCACAAAGAAAACTATTACGGGAACTATTATAAATAAATTCCGAGTCGATTTTAGGCGTGCTAACCTGAGCATTTCTCGTTTGAAAATATGATAAAAAGGCAAATTCATGCTTTTTGGGACTTATTTTATTATTTGAATAGACATTCCAGGACGTAATTCTGAAATACGTTCTTGTGGTTTAAGGTGAATTTCGAAAGATTTCAATTCATATTCTCCTTTTGCTTTTATAGGAACCCACGTTGCAAAATCTGCCATTGGCGAGATATAAGTAACTTTAAATTCTAAGGTGTCATTGCTTAATCCTGGGATTTTAGCTTTGTAGATTGTTCCCATTTTAAAGTCTGCCAAATGATCTTCTCTAACATTAAAAATAGCATAGATATCTTCAGGTTTTTGAATGGTTAAAATAGGATAACCAGCAGCCATAACTTCACCTTCTTCAGCAATTTGATTGCTAATAACACCTGCGGTAGGGGCAACAATTTCTAGTTCATCATAAAAAGCTTCCATTTCACTATAGGCACCTTGAGCGCTTTCGTAGCTTCCATAAGCGGCTTTAATATCCTCTTTTCTTGTACCGCTTTTTCCCATGTTCCACATAGATTCAGCAGCGTTCATTTGTTCTTTTGCAGCATCATATTTAAATTGAATTTCGTCCATTTCTTGTTTAGAAATAATACTGTCATCATAGAGTGCTTGGTATCTTTTATATGTTTTTTCGGCAAAATCAAATTGACTTTTCGCCATTAAATATTGGTTTTTAAGAGCATTGACTTCCTCTTTACGTGCACCAGATTCTGCTTTTTCAATTAAAGATCGTGCCGCTTTAACCATCCCTTCAGCTTGTCCTTTTTTAGCATCTAAAACATCGGTTTCTAAAGTAGCTAATACTTGCCCTTTTTTTACGGTACTTCCCTTTTCTATTAAAATAGTATTGATTCGGCCTGCTATTTCAGAAGCAACGTTTACTTCTGTAGTCTCAAGCATACCAACGTATACGTCTTCTTTAGGTGTGGTAGCGCCTATTAAAAAATAGACAATAGAGAAGATGATTATTAATATAGGAATTGATAATACGATGTACGATTTTTTCATGGTAAATATTGGTTACTTAAAATTGGGATTATTTTTTCGGGTTCGCCTATGGCAGTGTATAAATTAGCGATGGCCTTATAATAACCATCAAGAGCAACGAGTTGTTCTATTTTAGATTTTTCGTAAAGTAAAGAAGCATCAATGACATCAATAGATTTTCCTATACCTTCTTCAAAACGTCTTCTGTTTATTCTAAAGTTTTCTTCTGCTAAATCTACGGTTGTTAATTGGCTATTGTATAATTTTTGCTGATTAAGTGTATTCCTATAATTACTTTCAACAAGAAGTTTAATTTGTTGGGTAGCGTATTGCTTTGCGTTTTTTACTTCCTCTTGAAGATGTTTACTCGCCTTTAATTTATTAATATCCTTAAACCCATTAAAAATGTTGATTTGCGCTTGTACACCAACAATGAATTTTGAAGGAATAATGGGTAAATCTTCACGAAACATATTATAAGTACCAAAAGCAGCGATGTTAGGCATGAATTTGGATTTCTCTAATGCATGAGATTGTTTAGCCATCACTTCTTTTTGATTGATGAGTTCTAAAGCAGGTTGATTGGTATTTGCAGTTTCTAAAAGCTTACTGAAATCAAAATATAGATTTTGATAACCAATACTATCTATTGTTTTTAAGACTGTAGAATCGGGTAAATTCATTGTTGTACGCAATGCCATTTCTGCTAATTCAAGTTTGTTCTTATCATTGTTAAGATCCTTTTCAGCATTGGCCACAGCAACTTTTGCTCTTAATAAAACATGTTTGGCAAGGATTTCTAATTCAATAGCGCGTTCGGTTTGCTCTTGGTGTTTTAGCATGCCTTCATATGCTTGTTGGCGTGTTTTTATCACTTGTTTTAAAAGGACTACGGTAAGATAGCGGTCTATCAGTTCGTTAGCTATTTCGTTTTTAACTTGTTTAAGTTCTATTTCAGAAGATACTAATTCTGCTTTAGCATAACGCTTAGCTGCAATAATTTTTCCACCTGTAAAAATCGGTTGTGTTGCAGTAATAGCTGCAGTTTGAATGTTCTGATTATCGACAACTAAATTGTATGAAGGCAGTTGAGATAAAGAACTAACAATTGTACTATAAGCAGATTCTGCAGGTAATGCTATACCAAGCGCTTCTCCATAAGTACTAATAAAAGCTGTTCCGTATTTACCTGCCAAGTCATCTATAGAATTTTTAACCTGAGAGGTGTTGATTTCCATATTCTCGCTGAGGTACGTGTAACCACCTATAAGATTTACGGAAGGTAAAAAGTTTCCTTTAGCAGCTTTATCTTCAAATATTTTTTGCTGAACACGTTCTTCATAACGTTTTATTTTCTCATTGTTGTTGTAACTTATTTCTAAGGCCTCAGAGATACTTGTTACTTTTTCTTGTCCGTAAGTGTAATAGGAACAGAGCAAAGTAATAAGGCTAATACGCAGAATTTGAGTTGTTTTTTTAGAAAACATATATGTCTTATTGATACAAAATTGAATAATGAATTTTTTGTAAAATTACGTTGTAGTATCAACAATAAATATGACCTAGGTCAGTGTTTGAGGTGATTTGATTATGATGACTAACTTATAAATAAAAAAGTGCCAATATTTTATTACTGGCACTTTAAGTAAACATAAAAAGGACTAATTCAAATTATATTTGTACTAGGGGTAGTTTTGTTATTCAATAATCTTAATATCAATAGAGGTTCTACTTTGCCAACCAGTTACATCTGTTACGGAATAAGCACAATGGTAATCTCCGGTGTCAATATCATTAGGAATAGTTATGCTGATATTAATTTCATAAGTTGTTAATTCACCTTCAATATTAAAATTCTGCATATATATGAAAGGATTTACAGCTACTTTTATAGGTTCTAAATCGCATGTTTCACCTTGGTCATCATGCGTGTGATGGTCAAAATTATGGTGAAGATCTAAACTGTAAGAAGCTAACGCTCTGTTGTCTGTTACTTGTGCTTTAAAAGTGTAAGTTTCCCCTTTTACAAGTTGTTCGCATGCCTGTGGAAAACCTTCTGTGTAGTTAATCGTAATTGTTGGTTTTTCTTCATCTATATTAATGCTATCATCACTAGAACACGATGTAATTAGTAACATTATAGAAAATACGAAGTAAAAATAAGTTGATGTTAATTTCATTTTATAGAGTATAAAACCGCATAGCATATTTAGTATACTATGCGGTATAATAATGTATTAAGATGCTGTAATATCTATGTGTGTTTCGTAAGATTTTGTGTTTCCATCTTCATCCTCAACAGTAAAAGTAACATGATATTCTCCTGCAGGTGCAGTTGCTGGTACATCAATATGCTCATGGAATTCAACGTCTGTTAGGTCATGGTAACCTTCTGAAAATACAATTTCTTCATCCCATTCTATTTCACCATCACCAACAGGAAGATCATGAGCGTGAATATCTACCGTTATATTATGGATGCCGTTTAAAGCACTTATCATAAATTCAGCATGAAAATCAGCGCCTTTAGCAGCTGTAGTATCTACAGAGTAATCACTTAATGTAATGTGATTTAAAATTTCTAAATGACCTTCAATTTCAGTGCTATTCCCTAACTCATCTATTACAGTTAATTCAATATGATATTCACCAGCTGGTATATCTGTTGGTACATCTACATGTTCGTGGAAGGTTGGGTTTATTACTAGGTAACTAGCATCTGTGTATTCTTGGAAAAAATCCCACTCAACTTCACCATCTGCAAGCGTTAAATCGTGTGCATGGATAGAAAGCGTAATGCTGCTAACTACAGCTTCAGCATTAATTTCTGCTTCTAAATGAATGTCAGAGCCTTTAAAAGCAACTTGGTCTGTTGAGTGTACGCTGCCTTCACCGTATTCAAAACCAGTTATTTCTGGTGCATTTAAGCTAGATGATCCGTTGTCATCATCACTGCTACATGAGTTTAAAAGGATTCCGAAAAAAGCGATGATTGCTAAAAATTTAAAATTTGATTTCATAATGTTTGTTTTAATTTTTGTTTTCATGGTTGTTAATTGATTATTTTAAAAGGTTTGTGTTAATGCAATTGAAATATTTCTACCTGCTTCGGGCACATCGATTAAGCGGTAAAAGCTGGTATGGTCATAATATTTAGTATCGAAAACATTATTGAGCTTAAACTTTACATCTAATGGACGTTTTGTTTTAAAGAGCTCAATTTGTGTTAAAAGCGACATGTTTAAGACTTGATAACCATCCGTTTTTTCTTCTGGCGGAACAATTTCATTTTGTTTTGCTGTAATTCTATAATCTGCTATAAGTTGCGGTTGTTTAAAAAAAAGAAAATCTTTAAATTGGTAATTAGCAGAAAATAATCCTGATAATGGTGGTGAAAACGGAATGGTAAAGCCTTCTTTAGGACCACTAGTTTGTCTTGAGTAGACATATTCTGCAGAAGCATTTAATTGAAGATTGTTGATTATGTTGGTGCTTGCTCTTAATTCTCCTCCAGCTCTAAATACTTTGTTTTGAGTATACTCATAAATTTGTAATGTCTCGTAATAGTTAGACGTTGGATTTAAATAAATAAAGTTTTCGAAAAAATTAACAAAAGGACTAATACCAAAGCTGTAGTTTTTTGTGGTATGATCTATGTCAATATCTAATTGATAAGATTCCTCAGGATCTAAATCTAGATTTCCTTTTTCATAACGGTACATGTGGTAATTAACACCATCAGAAGCCAATTCATTAGCTAATGGCATTCTAAAACTTTTGCCAATATTTATTTTGAAAGTTGTGTTTTTAACAAGGTAACTTAAGCCTAAAGAAGCACTGATGTTTCCAAAATTCAGAATTTTATCTTGTGCTCTTTGTAAATACACATACGATGTAGAACCGTTGGCATTGTTGATGGTTGACGGATACCAATCAAAATAAGATTTGCTATTTATTTGTCCATAATCATAACGTACACCTGCTAAAAGGTGTAAATCTGAATTGATTTCGAATTGATCAAAAGCAAAAGCACCAGCAGTAAAACGGTTATATTCAGGGATTAAAAATCCCCATCCACCAATCGTATTATTTTGATATTCTAGGTTTATACCAGCAACAATATCGTGTTGTTCATTAGGTTTAAAAGCGTCTTTAATATTTAGCGAAAATGTGTTTTTATTAAAACTTCGCTCTTTGCTATTAGAAGGTGTTGGCATAAAACCATGCGGTACAGGTTCTGAATGTTCTTCTCTAATATTATTTTGAAAGCCTAAATCAGCATGAATAGTGTGTTTGTCTAAAGCTAATGAGGTGTTATTTGTAATTTTAAAATGGTTAACTTTATGATAGGGAAGGTCAATATCTCTGTTAGAGCTATCATAGTCTATACTGGATGTTCTAACTTCTAAACCATGTGCATTGGCAAAAAAACCGTTTTTAGCGTTAACATTACTAATCGTCGTTTCTGAGGTGAATTTATCAGTGACATAACCGAGACTTAAACTAGCGTTAGCTTCTCGTCCAGCTGTATTACGTAAATTATTATCGTGTAACTCAAAGATATAATTCTCGTAATTTATTTTATCTGTGGGTACTTTGTAGTCGCCATAATCTCTGTATGTAATACGTCCACGATAAAACCATTTTTCTTTTCTTGCTTGGATTCCTGCTGAAATTCCTAATAAATCATTATTACTTTCACCTAATACATTTACTTCACCACTAAAAGAATTAACAAGGGGTACTTTATTGGGTTGAATATCTACAACACCAGCAATAGCATCTGATCCGTAAACTAAAGAAGCAGGCCCTTTTACAATCTGTATATTTTCAATTCCATATTGATCAATTTCTAACCCATGATCATTTCCCCATTGTTGAGCTTCGTATTTTATACCATTTTGTACAACAACAACTCTGTTAAAACCTAAACCTCTAATGACAGGTTTAGATTGTCCGGATCCAATTTTAATAGTACTGACACCTGGAATTTTACTAAGCGTTTGCATCAGGCTATTCTCTCTGTTGTTAGAAAGAAATTCTTTAGTTACTAGCTGTGAAACTACAGGTGATTCATTACGTTCTCTTTTTTTTGTTTTTCCATTAATTTCAATTTTATCAAGCGCAGTGGTAGATTCTTCTAAGAAAATTTTATGTGTTTCTTGATCGTTTCCTACGTTAACAGTTATAGTCTTAGAAGTAAAACCTAAATGCGATATGGTAAAAGTATAGTCGTCTTCAGAAATATTCTTTAAAGTAAAAAATCCTGTAGATGATGATGTAGAAAATGAACCTTTACCAATAATATTGGCACCTTCAATAGGTTGTAAGGTTTTTGCGTTTGCTACAATTCCTTTTATTTGAAAAGAATCTTGCGCAAACCCTATGAGGCTTAGGCTAAAGCATAGCCATAAACTCAGTGTTCTGTAAAACATAATGAAATACTATAAAATTTAATTAACTGTTCTTAAGATTGAACTTTAACAAAGCCTATATTTATTCGTATTAAATAGTTGCATCAATTACAATAATTTATAAAATCAACGTTGTTGAAATCTATAATGTAGCTTGAAGCGTTAAGTAGTTAAACGAAACTTATTTTAATAAAAAAGTATAGGATAATTTATAGTGAATAGGGTGGAGGCCGACCAAATAATTGGTTAGAAGCAATGGTATTAGAAGTTACAAAAGAGAAATGCTTTATTGTACTTCTATTAATGATTAGCTCGGTATTTTCAATTGAAAATTCTTGAGGTTCTAGTATAAAAGCAGGCGTTAAATTATGAATTGTTGCATTATCACAAACAACACAATGTGTAGCATCATCTTTATCATCTTCATGCGTTAATGCATGAAGTCCTACCAACTTAATGGATAGAAAAAGAATAATAAAGAAATATGTGATGCTGTTTTTCATTTAAGACTAGAAATATTTTAGGTTTTTAAGTTTATTACAATGGTTTAAAATGTGCTAAAGTTGTGATTTATTGTCTTGGTTTTGCTATTCTTCTTAATAAATTCCAATTAATATAATGCGCAAAAGCGATTAAAGTAGCGCCAATAGCGGTATTGCTAACTTCCCATAAATTCGTTAAGTGAAGTCTACTTATTGCTAAAAGTAAAAAACCTAATAAAGCGACTTTTAAAGGTTTAGTTTTATGGTGGGTGTTTTTATAACTAGGCCAAAGTGAAGTGAATATAAATACAAGACCTAGGCAAATAAAGGTCCACTCAATCATTGGGTTATTTAAAAAATATAAACTGCTAAAAGATGAAAACGAAAGCAATATTGGCAGAAAAGCACAATGAATAGCACAAACTAATGAGCTTGTCATTGCTATAATATCTAGAGGGTTGTTTTTTGTTCTGCTCACGTTCTTCAATTTTATTTGACTTATATTGATTTATTAAAGCGATTTTGTCGCATTAGTATGTTTTGCAAATATATTATTTATTTATAATATTGCAATGTTGTTGCAATAAATTATTGCAAATAAATCGCATTAAGAATGAAAAGAAGAAATACGCCTAGTAAAGAAGCCGTTTTAAGTGTTATAACTAAGGCAGGGAAAGCGATGAGTCAAGATGCGATTGAGGAAGAAATTGCTATTGATATCAATAGGGCAACCATCTATCGTGTTTTAAATCGGTTTTGTGACGATGGTGTGCTTCATAAAGTCATGGCGGAAGATGGTAAGCAGTATTTTGCTTTGTGTGAAACTTATGACACCAAAGCCGCAACACATCAACATTTTCATTTTAAATGTACAAAATGTGATACCGTAGAGTGTCTTCCTAATCAGGTTAATTTTTCTATACCAGATGGTTATTTGGTTGAAAGTGTAAATTGTGTTTTAACTGGGGTTTGTAAGAATTGTTCTTAATCATCAAGACCTACAAATTCAGAATCACTTAAAGTTTTCATAAACGCTATCAGATCTATTTTTTCTTGTGCTGTAAGTGGAATTCTATTGTCATTATCTTTTAAAATAGGATCAAGATTATCAGCTTCTAAAACACCATTATCTAAATAATTGAGTACAGCTTCTAAAGTCGCAAATTGACCAAAACTTCCGTAAGGTGCTGTGTATTCAATATTTCTTAAACTAGGCACACGGAAACTCATGTAATCTTCAGTACTACCCGTAATTCTTGCACGTCCAGCTTCTTCAGTATCCGGGTTTATAGGAAATCCGATATTTCTATAGGTTTGATCCGTAAATAATTCTGTACTATGACAGCTGATACATTTTTCTTGAAAAACGGCAAATCCTTGAGCTTCACTTTCTGTGAATGTTTCACCTTCATTTCGTTTTACTTTATCGTATTTACTGTTTGTTGAAATAAGTGTGTATTCATATTGAGCTATACTGTTATAAATTCCATCTGCAGTAATTCCTTCACCATTAAAGGCATTCTTAAATAATTCAATATAAGATTCATCATTTTCAATTTTACCAATAACTTCTAAAATAGAAGAGTCCATTTCTTCATGTGTAATAATAGGGACTAATGGTTGATCTTCGAGTTGAAGCTTATTTCCATCCCAATTATAAACTTGCATAAATGCCATATTTTGAACTGGTGGTGCATTACGAAGTCCTATTCGTCCTTCAATACCTATGCCTTTTGGGTTATGATCTGCAAAGGCATTTTCTTGTATATGACAACTAGAGCATGAAATAGTATTATCTGCGCTTAAGCGTACATCAGTAAATAGTTTTTTACCTAACTCTACACCAAATTCGGTAGGTATATTGGTGTAAAATGAACTGTTTAGTTCAGGGAAATCACTAGGAATATTTAATGATACCTCAGGATTGTTATAAGAAACAAGCTCTGAATCATCATTGCTACACGAAGACAATAACAGTACAATAAATAAGGTTCTTAATAGGTTTTTCATTTGTAAGATATATGATGAAGAATAGTTAAAAAAGAGTCGGCTTGAGTTTTTCATCAAAACCGACTCATAAAATATAGGTTTAGTTTTCTACAGAAGTAATAGAAAACATTCCTGTTGTATCAGTTGTTCCGTTGCCTCCAATATTCTCTACAAACTTCATCATTTCAGTAGCTGTATGAGCACTAGGTGTAGCGTTATTAGTAATATCTTCAGTAGTAACTAATGTTATAGTATAGTTTTCTCCACTTAATAAATAATCAAAATTAGCGTTAATAGCAATTGTTGGTGCACTATTACCAACAGTTGCTGTAGTAGGAAGACTTAATGTAATATCTCTATAAGCATCAACACCTTGTGTGTAATTACCTTCTTCTCCTTCTAAAGTACTTCCAGAATGGAAAGACAATTCTTTATTATCGGTATCGTAGAAACCTTCAATTTTAGTAAAACGGTATCCTGTTCCCCATTCCCAATGCATTTGTGTTTCATTAGATCCTGCATTATCATAAAATTCAGGGAAACTAACTTGGTCTAAATCATTTAAATCAGATTTTACACCTAAACCAAACTTTATTTCAGTGTAATCTCCAACTGGGATATCACTTAATACATAGCTTAACGTTTCAGTATTTGCTTGGTTTATTACTGTTGCACCATTGTCTAAATCATTTACATTATAAGGAATTTCGGTTCCATCAGCTTTTATAAGACGAATGTTACTTACAACATATTTTAATTCAGAAAAATGGTGAACTTGCCCCATTTCAGAAGTGTTTTCTGTTGCATCAGCAGCAGTTGCATCTCCTAGAACAATTGTTGTATTGTTAAACGTGTTTGTAAATTCTAATGTCACATTGTTTGCAACGGCATCGTTATCATCACTACTACATGACATAAAACCGACTAATACTGCTGCTGATAAAATATAATTTTTAAGATTTTTCATTTTTGAAATTTTGTATTTATTGATATGCGTGTTTTTATTTTTAGTATGCTATAAAAAACTAAACATATATGGGTGGTGGCACTAAAATTTCTAAATAAGGTTCTTTGTGTTGGGGTTCTTGGTAAATGACTAATTCTTTTTTCTTGGTGATTTTTTTTATGTCTATATGATATTCGTAATTTGGATTGAGAACCAAATCAAAATTCTTTGTGTTAATTATTTTTTCGGAATCTTTATGTTCTGTTTTTTGTAATTCTTTATGTAAATAACACTTTCCGTTACATTGTAATTCGGGTTTATCTTGGTTAACACAGAATTGTTTGGCGATAATTTTTTGGTTGAGTTTAAAGTGCACCATAACGACTGCGCGTTGTGAAATCACAAGCAGAAACAGAAACGTTATAAGTAAACTAAAAACTCTTTTCATCTATTTTAGAAATTGAATTTTAAAGAAGTGAAAATATTACGACCCATCCGTGGAATGTTTCCCCAATCTGCATACGTACTGTAATATTCATTTAATACATTCTCTGCACCAACTTGAACTACCGTTTTATAATCTTTAATTTTGAAGGTGTAATCTGCAGATAGATTCCATATAGTGTATGATGGCGTTTGGTCTTCTCCGTATTCTGGACTGTAATGAATTTGTTCTAAATCGCCATTAATAGACGTTTGAAAACTAAGTTTGTTATACTGATAGTGTAATGAGGTTTGATAACTTAATGGTCTAATGAATGGTAAATTGTTTTCATTCTCATCTTTTCCTCTCGCGTAGGTTAAAGTCCCTTTCCAATGTAAATTATCTAAAATTGAATAGCTTCCATTTAATGAAAAATTAAATAAGGTTGAATAATCTAAAGAGGTATAACCTTTTACTCCGATTGATTGATAATTCATTGGACTTCCTAAACTTAAAATACGACCAATAATGTAGTTTTTAATGTAGAAGTAATTTACATTGGCTTGTAAGCTAAATTTATCATTAGCATAGCCAGCACTTGCATTTCCTTCGTATGATATTTCATTGTCTAGATCCGGATTTCCAATATAATCGTAACGGTCAAAACTATTATAGATGTAATAGCCATAACCTTCAGAAACTGATGGCGCTCGGTGTCCATAGCCACCTCCTACAGAAAAATTGAAATTATCAATGTTTAACTGATAGCCTGCGTGTAAACTAGGCAGTATTCTTGTTTTTTCTTGTGGTGTTCCTGGGTGAAAAATCCAGTTGAATTCTACATATTTAGAATGGTTATAATTGACACCTAAAGAACCACCAAAATTCAGTAAACTTTTATCCGAGATTTCCCAAGCGTTGTTTATAGATAAACCTGCAAATGTCGTTGTAACGCCAGGCCAACTATAAGCAAACATAGTGCGTTCACTTCGGTCTTGCGGATACATGCGCATTTCTGCAGTAGATAAATTGTTGTAAGCATTCAGCTGAATTTCTGAACTAAAACGATTTTTTTTAATGTTAGCTTTAGATAACAAACCGTAAGTTGTACTCCAACCTGGCATATCCATATGAACTAAATTTTCAGGACGTGTGGTATCATCCATATAATGCTCAATAGCATTAAAATAGATTTTGGTATCTAAGGCTTTAAATAGTCCATTTTCAAATAATTGCTTATACGTTGCTGAGGTAATTAAGGCACGCGATAACCATAAATCCATTGGCAATGCAGGATAACCAACATCATTGGCTTGGTCATAAATTGCTTCTACTTTTACAGAAGCTAATTCACTGGTTTTATAAGCTAATCCTAATGATGCGTTGAACTTAGTAAATTGTGAGTGGTTTACTTCATCGTTATTTCCATCACTATAATTTTCTGCTTTTCTGTAGGCTAAACTTCCATCGGCTACAAATTTATTACTAGAATAAGAAGCATTTGCTAAGTTGAAAAACTGCTTGTTATTAATCTCAAAACCAGTTTGGTAGGCACCTTTCCATTTTTTAGTCAAACTAAAAGGCGTGCTCCTTCGTTTTAAATCGATGCTTCCGGCAACAGTAGCACCATGCATATTACCTTCTTGTCCAGATTTTATATCAATAGCGGCTAAATTATTGCTTTCTACATAAGAAGTTATGGGATCCATTTTATCGGTACACGCACCAAAAACATGCATACCATCAATAGTAATGGTAGAACGTTCAGAACTCATGTTATTTAATAAGGGTTCCCAAGCATAAGCACCACGTTTTATAAAACTAATATTATCTGATGATGCTAAAAATTCATCAACTGAAACGGCCATTTTCATTTCGGTTTCAATCTTCTTTTTAATAACAGTAATGAGTTTAACTTCATCTAGAGCTATGATGCTGTCTTTCTTTTTATTAGTGTCTTGTGCATTGACAAAAATATTAGAAATTAAAAGTGTAAATATGATTAGTAATCGCTTCATTCTTAAAATAATATATCGATGTGTAATTCACTTCTTGCACCTTCAATACCTGGTGTAAATTCTGTTGAAACTTCAGTTCCTTTAATGATTTCACCATATTGATTTTGGAAAATGAAATTTAAAGTCCAGTTACCTGTCATTGTATAATTCACCACACCATAATATAAACCATCATCTTGTTGTGTGAGGTCTTCATTATTTAAAGATGAATGATTTCCCATAGAAGGTTCTGGCATTCTAGGGTCTAACAATAGGGTATAATCAGTAACTTCTGTATATGAAAACTGAGTAGGGTCAGGGAAAGTTCCGGCCTCATTTGTGGGCTGATTGTATTTATAAATACCTGCAACTAATTCGTTTTCTGCTATTGCAGGTTTCTGTGGTGCAACTAAAGCTATAAAATATTGTTCGCCATCATCTGCAGTAAAGGACGTCATGTTTAAATTCATGTTAGTTTGCTCTTCAACTGTAATAGCTTGTGTTACAGAATGTGTTTCTTCATTATCAGTAAAAGTGATGTAAAGTTCCCAGTTTTCAGAATCATTACTTTCTTCAGTGAATACGGCATATCCTAAATAATAGTCGTTAACAGTATTGTAATCTAAGTTGTATTGATGTGGACAAGATGTGCTATTTCCACTATAATTAGTTATAAGTGGTAAAAATGTAACATCAGAGGTGTTTACATTTTCGTTGGTATCAGTATTAGTGATATTTAAACGGATTTCGTTATAACCTTTATAGAATGTTCCGTTTAATGCCACTATATTTATTAAATATTGATCTTTTGTGATGGAAACAACCTCTTCGTAATCAATGTATTCTGTAACTACGGTGTTTATTTCATCTTCGTAATCTGTTTTGTCTAAGGTACATGCGGTAACTGCAAATAGCATTGCAGTCATAAAAAAAGAAATCTTTTTCATAACTAATAAAGTGTTTAATTTAAAACTCTTAAAATTATAGTTGCGACTATTGATGTCTAAAATATTATTAGACATATTAGTTTTAAGGTCAATACAATGATTGTACAACCAAGCGTAACTATGGGAAATAAGGATAGAAACCTCGTGTATAGAGAACGGTGTGCAATGCTTTTGTTGTGGCTATTTTATACCACATTTTAAGAGGAATGAATTATTCCTTATTAAAATAATAGATAGCATCATTTGGCGAAATGAAAAATCATTTTGCTAAATACAAGTTCTTAAAAAAAGAGTCTCTATGTTGAAACTATACTAGTGGTGGATGAAAAATAAAATCTGTAAAATGGAATTTATAAATTCTGTTGTATGAAGTCACTATTTTAGAATTTTGTTCTTTAATAAAAGAAACAAGAGGAATTTTATAGGCATCATGAAAAAACACAACTTGGTGTTCTGAAGATGATGAGTGATTTTTGTCTTTACTATTTTCTGAATCGGAAGCTTTAGCTAATTCTTTTTTTAAATGACACTTACCGTTACATTGTAACATTGGTTTTTCTTTGTTAATACAAAGTTCATTTTTAATATAATCATAAAAGGCAGCGTATTCCAAAAATGGAATAATAGGCTTGAAAAGCATAAATAATGCTAAAAAAAGTGCTGCTGTTTTCACAATCGCGAAGTTCTCGCTTTTTTTTAGAATTTCCTAATCTTTATGTGACGCTTCAAATTTCTAGAATTTATAAAGAAATGAATGAACTAATTTTGTTATCAAAATTATTTGATGATATTTTAGAACATTAAATAAAAGATACTTTATTTAGCGGTTAGAAAGAAAAGGTACATGAAAATAAAGATTGATAAATTTGTATTATCCATAATAGCTGTAATAATAATAGCTTATATTTTTCCAGAATGGGGAATCGAGAATAGTAAAATTCCTATAAACACGATTAGTGCCATAGGAATCTCACTTATTTTCTTTTTTTATGGCTTAAAATTGAGTCCGACACAATTAAGGGCAGGACTCAAAAACTGGAAATTGCATCTCTTAGTTCAAGGTTCTACGTTTCTAATGTTTCCTTTATTAGTCTTAATTGTAAGGCCATTTATTCAAAATGAAGAACAAGAAACCATTTGGCTAGCTTTCTTTTTCTTAGCGGCTTTACCATCAACGGTATCTTCGTCAGTGGTTATGGTATCTATGGCAAAAGGAAATATACCGGCGGCTATTTTCAACGCGAGTATTTCTGGAATTATAGGAATTGCACTCACACCACTTTGGATGGGTTTATTTATAGATAGCTCTCAAACAGATTTCGACTTTACTGAGATATACTTAAAATTAATAATTCAGATTATTTTACCCGTTATTTTAGGACTGTTATTACAACGCTTCTTTGGCGAATTTGCTCGTAAACATAGTAGTAAATTAACCTTATTTGATAAATCTATTATCTTATTAATAATTTATAAAAGTTTTGCAGAATCCTTTTATAACAACATTTTTAGTGCGGTATCTTTTTTAGATTTACTTTTCCTTTTTATAGGTGTCGTTATATTGTTTGTGTTTGCTTTTTTTCTCACAGGACTTATTTCTAAAAATCTAGATTTTAGTAAAGAAGACCAAATTACAGCACAATTTTGTGGTACTAAAAAATCATTAGTGCATGGTACTGTTTTCTCTAAAATACTATTTGGAAATATGGCAACCATAGGAATTATGCTATTGCCATTAATGTTATTTCATGCGACGCAAATACTTGTAATTAGCATTATAGCTTCAAAACATAAGATGAAATAATTTAAGATCCTAATTTTTAAAATAACTCAAAATGAATCGCAGAAGCGACAACGGCACCAACAAGTATAATAAGTACTAAAATTATAAATTTAGCACCAAATTTTGTTTTAGTATCTTTTTGTAATATGTAATCTCTTCTTTCTTCATCTTCGTTTTTTACAAATTTCATGTTTTCTGTTTTTAATGATTAATATAAACGGTTTTCTTATTGACAAATGCCAACATACCTTCTT
Source organism: Winogradskyella undariae (assembly GCF_013285155.1). Taxonomy (GTDB): domain Bacteria; phylum Bacteroidota; class Bacteroidia; order Flavobacteriales; family Flavobacteriaceae; genus Winogradskyella; species Winogradskyella undariae. The sequence continues at coordinate 238,325 of NZ_JABTEL010000002.1, forward strand.
TAGATAATTCTCTGCCGTATCCTGAGATTTTAGTACCACCAAAAGGTAATCTAGGGTCTGATTTTACCATTTCGTTAATAAAAAATCCACCATCTTCAATTTCTAAGACACGATCTGTAGCTGAGTCATAATCTGCTGTGAAAACCATAGTTCCTAGTCCAAATTTAGAATTTGAAGCCATATGGTAAGCTTCATCTTCATCTTTCACTTTTATAATTGCAGCAATAGGGCCAAAGGTTTCTTCTTTAAAAACGGGCATATTTGGTGTAATGTCTGTAATGATTGTAGGTTCGTAAAAAGCACCATCACGTTTGTTTCCATATAAAACTTTAGCGCCAAGATCTATCGATTTTTTAACTTGATCTTCTAGTATCTCAGCTAAATCTTCACGAGCTAAACATGACAAAGTAGTTTCTTCATTCATTGGGTCACCATATTTTAAGGTTTTAACTTTATCTGTAAATTTCTCAATGAATTCATCATAGATAGCTTCAACAACAATAAAGCGTTTGGCTGCAATACAACTTTGTCCGGCATTTTGCATACGTGCTTTTACCATAGTATCTATGTATTTATCTAAATTGGCATCTTCTAAAACTATACAAGCATTATTTCCGCCTAATTCTAAAAGTGAAGGTTTTAAATTTTTACCTGCAAGTTCTGCTATTTTTCGACCTGCTTTTTCACTTCCTGTTAAGGATACTGCTTTTACAATATCATTAGACATGATGGTTTCTATGGTTTTATGGTCTGTAATAAGTGTTTGAAAACAACCATCAGGAAAACCAGCATCTTCAAATAGTTTTTCAATAGCAACGGCACAACCTGTAACATTAGAAGCGTGTTTTAATATAGCCACATTACCTGCGGTTAATGTTGGTACCGCAAACCTTAAGACTTGCCAAAATGGAAAATTCCAAGGCATTACCGCCAAAATACAACCCATAGGATCATAACTAATAAAGCTTTCGCTTGCATCTGTATCTATAAGGTCATCTTCTAAAAATTGATCTCCATTTTTGATGTAAAAATCGATAAGGTAAATGCATTTTTCAATTTCAGCTTTACTTTCAAGAATTGGTTTTCCCATTTCTTCTGTCATCAATTTACCTAAGTTATTTTTCCTTTGATGTAATTCATTGGCTAAACTTTGAAGTAACTCTATGCGTTCTTCAACTTCATATTGTTTCCATTCTTCAAAGGTTTCTTTGGCTAACTTCAACTTTTTATTTATTGATGCTTCAGAATCTAGTGTATATGTTTTTAAATGACTCCCATTATAAGGATTTTGTGTGTCTATAGTTGTGCTCATAATTAAATTTTATATGAATCAAAGATAATTGTTCTCCTTGTTTTTAGATGCTTTGAATGCTAGAATATTTAACGCAAATGATAAAATAGCATTACAGCTAATATTGATATGTATAGAGTTAAATAGAGGTGTGTTTATTGCGTATCTTTGAGTAACAGCAAAGCGCTGAACATTTAATTATAAAATAAAATAACATCATGAGTAATAACGGAAATACAGTTTTAGGAATTTTAGCGGGAACAGCAGTAGGAGCAGTTTTAGGAATCTTATTTGCACCAGATAAAGGAAGTGAAACGAGAAAAAGAATAGCAGATGAAGCTGCAACAAGAAGAGATCAAATGGCAGAGAAAGCTACAGAGTTGAGAGATTCTTTAGGAAACACAATATCTGCACAAAAAGATAATTTAGATCATCAGGTAGAAGCTATCGTATCTAATGCTAGTTATAAAGCAGAAGACGTAATAACTACACTTGAAGCAAGATTAAAAGAATTAAAAGATAAAAATAAAACGTTACAGAAAAAAGCATAATCCATGAGTGTATTTGAAGATATTAATCGCACAACGGATAAAGCATCAAATATCGGCGAGCGCTATGTTAAGGCGTCTCGCCAATATTTAAGGCTTAAGATATTTCAGCAACTTACCTTGTCATTAAGTATGGCGGCTAAGATGTTGGTTATTGGGGCCTTTGTATTTGGTGGATTCGTTTTTATTTCTATTGCTGCAGCTATTGAATTAAGCCATGCAGTAGAAAGTTATGCCCTTGGGTTTTTATTGGTTGGTGGCATATATATGCTATTAGCGATTCTTGTTTATCTATTAAGATCTAAGTTTAACGCTTTCATTATTAAGAAAACAGGACGTAAGTTTTTTAGCTAATTCAAATTCTATTTTAAATAATTATAATTCAAAGACATGAAAACTTATACCTCATTTGAGCAAATTGATAACGATTTAAAGTTGCATAAACTAGAGCGTGACATTGCCTGGGAAGAACTTAAATTAGTAAAAGGTGAAATTAAACAAGATCTTAGTCCATTAAATTGGCTAAACTCGGCATTAAAATTAACAAGCAAATACAGCTTTGTTGCGCTTCTTAAAAAATGGTTTTTTAAATAGATGATTAGACTTCTACTTTAGCTGTAATTTGTTTTTTAAACTCATTTGGTGAGATATCATATTTTTCTTTAAATATTTTAGAAAAATAACTTCGACTTGTAAAACCTATTGAGTATACAATTTGAGAAATGTTTAAATCTGTAGTTTTAATAAAATTTCTTGCCTGTTCTAAACGAATATGACGTATAAATTCTGTCACAGTTCGTTTGTAAAGAAATTTAAAACCATCTTGAAGTTTGGCCTGAGATAAACCATATTTTTCAGATAATTGATCTAGGGAGTATTGTTTAGCAGGCTCTTTTTGAATTAAATCGCAAATCTTCTTTATTGTTTTTAATTCTTTTTTAGTTAGAGAATTAGGCAATTCTTTCCCTGCGGTTTGTCTTTCGTGTTGTTGAATGTGTAAGGATAGAATTTCGTAAACCTTAGCTTCGATTTTTAAGACACGTAGCATGCCCTTAGCCTTAATTTTATGAATTTTACGTACATCGTCAGCCATTTTTAAGTTAAGCTCACCAAAATGCATGTATCTATTTTCGTAATCTCTATCTACAAACAATTCATATAATTTTTTATTCAAAGAAGCTACGTTAGTTGTACGCTTCTTCATGAATTCTTTTCTTACAATCTGAATAATATTTACCTCAAGTTTTTCATGCTTAGGGAAATGTAAATAGTTTATACCTTCAGATTTATTTGTGAATATTACCGATTGAAATTGTTCGGTTTGTCTTGCTGTATTTTGTTCCCCAAAGCGATGCGAGAAATAACCTTTTAGATTGTACATAAATCTGATAGGGTTAAAATCTTCTGCTTCAATCTTTAGAATAAATTCTTTATTAAAAGTAATATTCATATCCAGTAAATTTACGCCCCAATCAAATGGAATATAAATTATCTTTCCCTTCCCATTACTATTATCTATAGTCATGGTGTATTCTCCCCATTTCTCTTCAATTGTACCTCCTAAATGAGCACTAATTTGAGTTAAAATATCCTTTGTGTTTTCAGGATTTATTACAATTTCAATCATTCTATTTAATTCGTTGGTTATACTAGAGGCGTTAAATCTATGTAAGCGTAATTTACATCTCCAATATGTTTGTAATTTTCATCCCCTTGTTTAAGTTTTGCCCAAAATAATCTTTCGTCTAAATCTTCGTTTGCATATTGATTGAGCAAGGTTTCGGTGAATAAAATATATTCGTCTTTATTAATGGTATTTTTAAGTAATTTATGAGCTATAATAACATCTTCGCCCATAAGCTTAATGTGTTTACCTATGTTAACAGCTTCAACATCCTCACCGTAATGTAAAATTATTTTTAAGCCAAGAGATGTTATAATTGGTTCTCCATTTGTTTCTTGCTTAAAGTGTTTATCTAAAGTAGCAAGCTGTTTATAAAATTCGGTATAAAATAAAGTACACTGATCAATTAATGTTTTTAAGGCTGGTAAATCACCTCTTTTATAAAAAAGGACAGCATCTCCCTCAATTTCAGAGACTTTTAATCCAATTTCATTCGAATATATAATTTGATTAAGTAAAGCAGGAACAACTTTAGCGCTCAGATCTGTTTCTGCCTCGCTCATAAATTTAGTAAAACCACTAATGTCGGGTATACAGATTAACATAGTTTGTGTTCGTTTTAAAGTAAAAATAGTTTAAATAAAAAGAGTATGTCTTAAAAAAATATAAAAAAGCGCTATAATTTATTTGTTCTACTATGGTTTATCAAATCCGTTAAGCTTCATCTTAATAGAGCAAATGATTCCTTTGTATTAGGTATATCTTTGAGATAAATCAATAAACAATTTAAATCAATACATCATGAATATTTACGAAGCTATACGCAATGATCACGATATACAACGCGACCTTTTAAAGCAATTGGTAGATACTTCTGGCGATACTAAAACAAGAAGCGATTTATTTAAAAAACTGAATAAAGAACTTTCTATACATGCCAACGCGGAGGAACGTCATTTTTATAAGCCGTTAATTCCTGTAGATATGATGCAAGAACATGCCAGACATGGAATTGCTGAACACCATGAGATTGATGAACTTATAGAAAGATTAGAACAGACAGATATGGACTCTTCTGCTTGGTTAAAAATTGCGAAAGATTTAAAACATAAAGTAGAACATCATTTAGAGGATGAAGAACATAGTTTTTTTCAGCTTTCGGGAAAGGTGTTCACCGAAAAAGAAAAAGAAGAATTAGCTACAAAATATGTGGATTATATGAAAGCACATAGATAGCATCGTTTTAGGTTAGGTTGGTGAGCTATCCTTTTAAAATTTGAAAAATGAGTGTTAAAACTGGTTATTGAGTTTTAAATGGGGTGGCTCTTTTTTATGTGCTGATAATTAGTTTTTTTTAGCAGGTTTATTTTAATAAACGTTAAGATTTTAAGAACTGAGTAATAACGTTAATCTCTTCTTTAATTGAATTAATAGGTATTGAATTTCTTCATTAATTTTGAATAGAAGCTAAGTGAAAGCTTAGAGTTTAGGATGTATAACGGTAAACATCATTAAAAAAGTTACCTGTAATAAAAAAAAACAAAAAAAATGGCAACATACACAGAAGAAGTAGGAAGTAAATTAAATAATTTATTAGAGAAAAATTATGACGCAGAAAAGGGCTATAAGAAAGCAGCAGAAAATGTAAATCACTTAGGTCTTAAAAATTACTTTAACCGTAAAGCAGAACAAAGGCGCACTTTTGGACATGATCTTAAATCAGAGATTAAAACATTTGGACAAGAGGTAGATAAAGGTGGTAGTATAACAGGATCTGCTCACAGAACATGGATGGATGTAAAATCTTGGTTGTCTCAAGACAATGAAGAGTCCATGTTAGAAGAAGCTATCAGAGGAGAAAAGGCTTCTGTAGATGAGTACCAAGATGTATTAATGGAAACGAGCTTGCCTAGTAGTACAAAATCAATTTTGCTATCTCAAAAAAAGAATATCGAAACAGATTTATCTGAGGTCAAATCTTTAGAAAATTTAAAATAAGTTTCAAATTAGACTTAATTAATTAAAAAGAGCGTGTATTCGTATAAAAACGAATACACGCTCTTTTTCGTTTGTACACCAGGCATTTAAAAAAATAGATTAGGTTATGGGCTAGTATTTTTTTTGTATCAGATAATGGATAAGGCTTTGTTTTAGTTACTTGCAGTAAAAAGAAAGATGTTCTACAAATTATCAAATACGACAGATATACTTCAATTAGAGGGTGATTTTGACGCAAAATTTAAATATCCTTTGCTTTACAGAACAACAGCAATTATTAATGGCCTTTTAGAAGAATCATTACCTGTAATAACAATGGAAACTCCAGGAGTTATAGACTATGCCATTTGGGGTTTACTTCCAGAAAATTATAAGGAAGGTTGGGAAAGTTTTCAAAACCTAACAAATACATTAAATACCTCTATTAATGATCTAAATTCTTCTAATTGGTTAGAAGAAGATATAAAGTATCAACGTTGTGTGGTCATCGTTTCTGGTTTCTTCACCTCTTATTTGTATAACGGTGAAATTTATCCTTTTTACGTTTATGAAAAAGATCACAAACCATTTGCTCTTGCTGGTATTTACTCTAGATTAAGTGATGGTTTTTTATCATTTAGCCTTATTACAACTCCAGCAAAAAAGCATGACATAAAAGAGATCCATAATTTAGGTCCAGATTTTCCTATCGTTATTAGTTCAGATCACTATGAAGCTTGGTTAGAATATGATGTTGATTTGGCAACTTTTGGGTATGGAAAAATAGGGCATGTAGATTTGCAAGCTCACACAATTTCTAAAGAATTTTATAAAAACCAAATCATGTATCAAACCATTTTAGAGCCAGCTCACTATAATGATTTTCCTATGGCTACTTTAAAATAATTTAATATTTTTTGGTAATATATTATAAAACTCATCTTAGATGGGTTTTTATTATGTTCTGAAAATTATAGGATTACATTGTAATTCGGTTAATATCTAAATCATTTGAGCAAACTAAAATCGTTAATATAGGCCATCTTTGTAATGAAGGTTAGAAGTTCTAATCTAATTAACTAAAACCAAAAAATATGTTACGTTGGACAATCACATTCGTTATAATAGCAATCATAGCAGCCGTACTTGGATTCGGAGGAATAGCAGGAGCAGCAGCAGGAATCGCTAAAATTATCTTCTTTATTTTTATAGTACTTTTTGTATTATCATTATTAAAAGGAGTATTGAAGAAATAAATAATTCAGTATATAATATTATTAATAGTCTTAAGAAGCGTAAAAACTTTTTAAGGCTATTTTTTTTCACTGAAATCAGTGACTAAAAGCCTATAGTGTTTGTTTAAATTGCATTTTAAACCTTTTAAAATAGTATTACGATCTAATGTTTAGAAATTAGAAAGTCTATATACTATTTTTGTAAAAAGATATAAAAATCAAAAATGCAAATTAAAAACACGTTTTATCTTTTATTAAGTATGCTTTGTTTTGTTGGCTTCGCTCAACAAAAGGATACTTTTAGAGCTTTTGGTGAATTACCTAGAATGGTGGATTATAAGCTTTATGAAAATTTAAAATATTCCAAAAATCAAGAAATTCGATTTAAATATTTAGATACTATTGCTATGATTTATTTAGAATCTGGTCATGCAGATTCTTTAATGCATTATGGACACCTTATTAAAAATGAAGCGCTTTATAAGGGGCGAAATATTAAAAATAGAGATGAGATTAAACTTAGTGGTTTATATTTTGAAGGTGTTGCGGCTCAAAAACTGGGATTATTAGAAGAATCAATTAAATCTTTAATTGAAGGTATTGAAAGCTCAAATTCAGAACAATCTATTCAAAAGTATTTAAAATTACAGTTAGCAGAAACTTATTTGCTTAAAAGCGAATTAAAAAAAGCTAAAGTATTACTAGAAGAATTACCGCAAGAAAAAGCACCTCATGATTTTTATTTGAAGAATGAAGTTGTTAAAAGTCAGTATTTAATTTTATCTAATGACTTAGACTTGGCTGAAATAATGATAAATAAAGCTTTATCTGAAGAATTTATCGATAACTACCAAAAATTAAAATTAGAATTACAACTCAATTTATCTGAAGTAGAGCTAAGACGAGGTCATTTTGAAAGTGTTTTAGAGACGGTAAATAATATTAAAACTACGGCGTTAAATAGCGGGTTTTATGATGTATATATTGAAGCCACTTTAGAGATAGGCTTAAGTCATGCCATGTTAAAAGAGTATGATGCTTCTGAAGTTGTGTTAACTACAGCGTACATAAACACCATACAATGGAACCGTTTAGAGTTAGAACAAAAAGTTATAGGCGATTTAGTGAAGCTCTATAAAGTAAAAGAAGATTATAAAAATGCTTATAATTTAATTACGCAATACCAAAGGGTAACAAAAGAAATAGCGGATAAGCAAAATCAACGTTTAGTAAAAGATTTAGAGTTAAAGTATGAAACTTTAAAAAAGGAAAAGGAGATTAGTCAACTACAGGAAGATCAAATTTTGCAACAAGCAGAGATTGAACGTCAAAAAACTATAAAATATGCTTTCTTAATAGGCTTTTTAGTGATTCTTATTCCAATTATATTATTACTAATAGTTTATTATCAAAAGTTGCAAACCCAAAGTTTATTAAATAAACAACAGGAAGCGATTAATCAACAAGAGGTTACTACTTTATTGCAATCTCAAGAATTAGAATTGGCCAAAAATACGATTTCAGTACAATCTAAAGAACGAGACAGAATAGCCAGAGAATTACACGATAGTATTGGTGGTAATTTAGCGGGTATAAAATTAAAGATGAATAGTTTGGGTGATCATCAGCCAGAGTTTAGACAAATATTAAATTTACTAGACGCAACTTACAATCAGGTTCGTGAGATTTCACACAGTTTAATTCCTAAAGAATTTGAAGGTTCTGCATTTACAGATTTAGTAAATAGTTATTTAGATAGTATTAGTAAAGATGCTTCCGTAAATTTACGTTTTGAAGCTTACCCTAATGATGAAGTAAATGCTATTGATGTTTCGATTCAAGTATCTTTATTTAATATCATAAAAGAATTAGTAACTAATGCTTTAAAACATGCTAAAGCAGAAGAAATTAATGTTCAAATTACATCATTCTCAGAAGATAAAAGTATTGAGCTTTTGTATGAAGATGATGGGGTCGGGTTCGATTTAAATAAGACGAATAAAGGAATCGGTCTAAAGAATATGGAAACCAGAGTGGCTAATTTTAAAGGTCGAATTTCTATAGATACAGCAATAAACCGAGGAACCGTAATAAGTATAAGCTTACCACAAAATTAATTTATGAGTACATCATTTTCTATAATTATTGCCGATGACCATGCTATGTTTTTAGATGGGTTAACAAGTATTTTGGCAGAAGAAGCGTCTATTAATATTATTCTAACGGCTAAAACTGGAACTCAGGTTATAAAATATCTAAGAATTAATACAGACGAAAAAATAGATCTGGTAATTACAGATATTAATATGCCAGAAATGGATGGTGTAGAATTAAATACCGCTATTAAATCAGAGTTTCCTCAAATAAAAACTCTTGTGGTTAGCATGCTCGAAGATGCTAAAAAAATAAAAACACTTACCGAAGCCAATGTTAATGGCTATATCTCTAAAAATGCTGAGAAAACAGAATTATTAAAAGCTATAAAATCGATATTAGAAGGTGAAAATTATTTTTCACCACGTATTAAACAAGTCGTAATGGAAGCTATGTTTTCGGCAAAATCTAATCCAGAAATCTCACTAAGTAAACGTGAAACTGAAGTTTTAAAGCTTATAGCGCAAGAGTTCACAACACAAGAAATTGCAGATCAATTATTTTTAAGTAAACACACAATAGAGAGTTACCGTAAAAATCTTATTTCTAAGTTAGGTGTACGTAATTTAGCTGGTCTTACACGTTATGCTGTAGAAAAAGGGATGCTAGATTAATTACCTCTTTCTTTTTAGTAATTTACTTAAATATTAAGTTATTAGAATAACTCATAGAACATCATACTTTGATTTTATGAGTGACTAAGCATGTCTTTTAGCTTTATATATTTCCCAAATTATAGCAATAAAACTTTCCATCCCTGAAAACAGGGTAAGTATTTTTACTACTTACAGTACGTTTTAAAAGCACTAAAGATCCGAAATTTGCATCATAACAATAACTAAAACTAAAAAATTAGAACTTATGATTTACGGAATTACTTTAATCCTTTTAAGCATCATCGCAGTACCATCACTTATTTTATCAAAAAAACCTAACGCACAAGAGCTGTTAGACAAAGTAGCACCTTACCAAGGTTGGATTGGGCTTGTATTTTGCATTTTTGGAGTTTGGGGAATTATTTCAGCTTTACTTAATATAGCTTTATTGTCAATAGCCCCTATTTGGTGGATTACTTTATTAGCTGGTAGTGTAGTAGAAGCAGCACTTGGATTTATGTTAGGGTTTGGTATGATAAACCAATTAATTTTAAGTAAAAATGAAGCAGCAAAAGCAAAAGGAGCAGCATTAAGAGAAAAATTAGCACCAAAGTTAGGTCAATTTGGAATCTTAGGATTAGTAGTAGGTGGTTGGATGATTGCAGCATCTTTCTTATTTACTATTTAATTATCAGAATAGATTAATTCACAAAATAAAATCAATAAAATATTAATATTATGAAACAGTTAATTTTAGCAATACTATTATGTATTTCTACATTAGGAATTGCACAAAACACATCAGGTAGACGCACTATAAGTGTTTACGGTGTTGCAGAAAAAACAACTCAAACTATTACTTATAAAACAGATGTAACGCTGACTTTAGATAATAGTTATTATACGGATGATCCTTATAATAGTTTAGACGAATTATTAGTGAAATACTACGAGAAAGTTGATGAGCTAAATATTGATAAATCAAAATTCACAGTAGACGAATTATCATATGTATCTTCAGGATATAGAAAAGATGGAACTGTTCTTAGATTTGAAACTAGTGATAAGGAGGAAATCTTAAAATTAACAAGTATTAGAATGGCACAAGTAATGCCAGCTTATATTCAGGTGAAAACTAAAACACCTGAAGCAGATATGAAAAAGTTAATGACTAAAGCGTTAGAAAATGCTCGTGAAAAAGCAGAAATGTTAGCAGCTATTAGCGGAGATGAAATTGGAGAAATATGCTCAATAGTTAGTGATTATGATACATCTGATTACTGGCAATCACCAAATACAGATTCAGAATATGTAAGATTATCTGTTGTTTTTACATTAAAATAAAAATTTATTTAAGGGTGAAGTCTGCGTTGCGTTATTTTAATAATGCTCGCAGACTTTGTGATTTTAAAAACTTACGAGCTCCTATGTGCCATTTAGTTTTTTTTAATTAGAATTAGAATTAGAAATTTCTTCTATTTAAAGAACCTTTGTTGTTAATTTATTATTGTTTTTACAAGAAGATATAAACACTGAGGTGAAACTTAAAATTAAAATATTGTATCTCATAATATCTATATTTTTACTTTTAGACTCCTATAAATTACTAAATTAAAGACAAAATCAAGATGTATTCAAAATATTTATAGCACTATAAATACTGTTAATAACTTATAAGTAAGGATTTAATGAAAAAACCTACTTTTGTTTTAGCTGCTTTTAACTGTTTGTTTAAATTTTAAATCAGTGAAATAGAAGCATAGTAAAATTTTAAAACACAAGATATGTCAGATACAATAGAAAAAGTAAAATGTTTAATTATAGGTTCAGGACCAGCAGGTTATACGGCTGCGGTTTATGCAGCTAGAGCAAATATGTCTCCTGTTTTGTATCAAGGTGAACAACCAGGTGGTCAATTAACAACAACTAATGATGTTGAGAATTTTCCTGGATACCCAGAAGGTATTACAGGTCCAGAAATGATGATGCAATTACAAAAGCAAGCTGAACGTTTTGGAACTGATGTACGTCATGGTTGGGTTTCTAAAGTTGATTTTTCTGGAGATGTGCATAAAGCATGGATTAATGAAGATAAAGAAATTCACGCGGATACTATTATTATTTCTACAGGTGCGTCTGCAAAATATTTAAACTTACCTTCAGAACAAAAATATTTAAAATTAGGTGGTGGTGTTTCTGCATGTGCAGTTTGTGATGGTTTTTTCTATAGAAATCAAGAAGTTGTAATTGTTGGAGCTGGAGATTCTGCTTGCGAAGAAGCACATTATTTATCTAAACTTTGTAAAAAAGTAACCATGTTAGTTAGACGTGATGAGTTTAGAGCTTCTAAAATTATGGCACAGCGTGTTATGAAAACAGAAAATATTGAAATCTTATTTAATACAGAAACAGACGAGGTTTTAGGTGATGGTCAAGTTGTAACAGGAGTAAGGGTTTATAATAATAAAACAAAACAAAAGCACGATATTGAAGCTACTGGTTTCTTTGTTGCTATTGGTCATAAACCTAATACAGATATTTTTAAAGATATTTTAGACTTAGACGAAACAGGTTATATCATTAATGCTGTTCCTGGAACAAGTAAAACAAATGTAGAAGGTGTTTTTGTTAGTGGAGATGCAGCAGATCATGTATACAGACAAGCAATTACTGCAGCCGGAACAGGGTGTATGGCAGCTTTAGATGCAGAGCGTTATTTAGCTGCTAAGGATGCTGATTTTGAGATTGCTACTTCAAGTTATAACTAATTTTTTTTAACATATTTAAGAAGCCGAAGTTTTACACTTCGGCTTTTTTTATGTAAAATTTAAATATGTTAAATTTTTGAATAAATCTTAAATCATGATTTTCATCATAATTTAATGGTCTTTAATTGTAAATCTTTGCGGAAACAAAAAAACGTAACTATGAACAATTTAATTAAATCACAAGTATTTTTTCTAGCAGTATTTTTAAGTAATCTGTTTTCTTTTCAGGTTGCTACATCTCAAAACTATACATTAAGCAATAGTAGTTCTTCTTTAGAAATACATGGCACATCTTCTTTACACGATTGGACAATAGAAACAGAAAAACAATCTGGAAAATTAGTGATTTCTAACACTGATAATTTAGAGATATCTAGTTTAAATATTACTGTAGAAGCTGAAAGTCTTGAAAGTGGTAAATCTGCCATGAATAAAAACACTTATAAGGCTTTAAATACAGATGATTATAACACAATGACTTATAGTCTTACTTCTGTTTCTAATGTAACAAAAAACAGTGACACTTCTTATAAAGTTACCACAACAGGTAAAATGACTATCGCTGGTAAAACTAAAACCATTTCTATGGACATGACTGTTACTTTAAGCGGTACTAAAGTTACTCTTGTAGGTGAAAAATCTTTTAATATGACTGATTTTGGTGTAGAACCACCAACAGCGATGTTTGGTACTATTAAAACAGGAGATGCTATTAAAATTACTTTTAATTCAGTGTTCAACAAATAATAATCAAGACCAATTAATAAATAACAACTAACAATTAAATTAGAAATTTATGAAATCAGTATTAAAACTAGCAACCTTTGTCATTGTTTTTACAATGGGATATTCAATATCTGCACAAACGGTTAATCCACGCGATTTTGACAATTACAGACAACCAGACCAAAGAGGTGTTAATGTATTTGAACCACAAAAAGATACACTTACAACTTTTGAAAACCTATATGTAAGAATAGGTGGGGCTTTTGCTCTTCAATATCAAGCATTAGATAATGAGAATTCAGGTGTAACACCTTTAGGAGAAGTAGGAAGTAACTTTAACTTAGCGACTGCTAATTTAGATTTAGATGTAGCACTTTATGATGGTGTAAGTATGCATTTAAGAACTTATTTATCTTCACGTCACCATAACGAACCTTATGTAAAAGGCGGATATTTTCAAATTGATAAATTAGATTTTATCCAAGAAGGTTTTTTAGGAGATCTTATGAGCCACACGACTATAAAAATTGGTCATATGGAAAATAACTATGGTGATACACACTTTAGAAGAACAGATAATGCAGAAGCTATTTACAATCCTTTTGTAGGAAACTTAATTATGGATTCATTTACTACTGAAGTAGGTGCTGAAGTTTATTATAATACAGGAAATGGATTTTTTGGAATGTTAGGTTTTACAAATGGTAAATTAAACCAAAGTGTAGAGGAATCTAACGGTACAACTGGTGGTGCTGCATTTTTAGCAAAATTAGGATATGATAAACAACTTTCAGATGATTTAAGAGTGCGTTTAACAGGTTCTTTATATAACACAGGTTATGCACAAAATGTATATTTATATTCTGCAGATAGAGCAGGTTCTAGATACTATGACATAATGCAGGATGCTACAGCAACTAGTGATAACTTTAGATCTGGACGTTTTGATCCTGGTTTCAAAAATCAAATTACTGCTATTATGATTAACCCATTTGTAAAGTACGGTGGTTTAGAGTTCTTTGGTACTGTTGAGTTATCTTCAGGGAAAGCATTAAGTGAAACTGACAGAAGAAATACAGAGCAGTATGCAGGTGAAGCTATTTACAGATTTGGAGAGAAAGAAAATGTATTTGTAGGAGCACGTTACAATACTGTAAGCTCAGAATTAGCTAGTGGTGACGATGTAAGTATTAATAGATTTCAATTAGGTGCAGGTTGGTTTATGACCAAAAACGTATTAATGAAAGCAGAATATGTTAATCAACAATATAATGATTTTGCAGCAGGAGATCTTCTTGAAGATGGACAGTTTGATGGAGTTATGTTAGAAGCTGTAATTAGTTTCTAAGAAATTAAGTTAATAAAAAGGCCTTTATTTTTGAAATAGAGGCCTTTATTTTTATATTTAAATCATGATTAGAACATTTTTATTTCTTTTTTTATTTTTACTAGGACCAGTAAAACAATCTGTTTCTGAGACAAAAGTTTTGGACTCAAAGGAGTCTGTTGTATTTTTTTCTTCTGATAGTTATTTAAAGATTAAAGGAAAAACCAATGTAAGTACTTTTGAGTGTAATTTTGATATGACCGCTATTTCAGAGGCGATTAAAATCAGTTATAAGGATTATGATAAGAAAATTAAATTTGATGACACTAAGTTAATTCTACCTAATTTAGAATTTAATTGTGGAGGGAAAATGATCAATAAGGATTTTAATGAATTATTGAATACAGAAGAGTTTCCTGAAATAACTTTAAAGCTAAAAGAGATTTCAAAAGTTAAAATTAATGACAATTCAATTACAGTTACTATAGAAATTAAAATTAGTGATATCATTAAAACTTATAAAATACCAGTTTCTATAACAGAAAATAGTAATCTACATGTAAATGGTGTAATGCCTTTAGATATTAATGATTTTAACTTAACGGCACCTACAAAAATGTTAGGTATGGTTAAAGTTTCTCCTCAAATTGAGATTCAGTTTTCGCTTAAAATATTAGAGTCTTAAAGAAAATAATTATCGATTCTTCTTTTGCAATTTAGCTGTATCTTCAAACTTTGTAATCGTTATTGCAGGACTACTAAAAAGATAAATTTCACTATTACCCGATGCAGCAATAGAAATACTTTCGGTTGCAGAGATTGTTAAATCACTATTATCTTCTAACGTAACTTCTGTAGTCTTAACATCAAATTTAGCACCATTAAAGTTCGTAGAATTATCCATTCTAATAACCGAACTATTTGCATTACCTTCAATAACAGCATCAGATCTTAAATACAAATCAAAATCAGAAACTTTACTATTTATAAAGGCATCTAACTTGCTATTGTCACTTAATTCTATTTTTGTTTTATCTGCGGTAAGGTTTAATCTTGTTTTAGATTTTCCGGTACTCTTATATGTGAAGTTTTGTGCATTAATATTCAAATAAGCTCTAGAGTTGTCTGAAGTTATTAAAGTAACGTCTGTAAGTTCCATAGAGGTTAAAGATCTAATTTCTCCATTTCCTCTGGTTTCAATAAGGCTAAGTTCATCGCCATAATTTACAGTGATATTTAGTTTCTTTTTAGAAGTGATTTTGGTAGTCTCTACAAAAGTAAGCACACCATCACTTACATTAAATTGAATAACTTCATGTAAATTATCATCAGCTTCAACATTTACAGATGGTTTACTGTTATAAACAACTTCAATCGAAAAATCTCCATCAACAATAATCGAGTGAAAATCATCAATATATGTTTGTTTAATCGTAACGTTTCTATCTCCTTTAATCTTTTCTTCTGATTGTGCTAATACTGTTGTTGTAGCTACAATCATTAAAAGTAAAATGGGTAATAATTTTTTCATTTTATAGGTTTTACAATCTCTTTTTAAGAGACCCAAAGTGTGCAAGATAGTCACTTATTTTAAGTTTAGAAATCATTATCATATTCTGATTGTCAATATTAATGATTTCTATTTAATTTTGGTCTAAGAAAAGGGATTATACTAAGATAAGCAAAAACCATCCCAAATTATATTTTTTATTTAAACTCACTTTTATAAGTGTTTATTTACTCCTTTATTTATGGTTTTTTTTTAATAAAAAATGGTAAATTGTTCAATGTTTATTCTTTATATTTAACAAAGTAATAAGATTGTAATTCAACTGTTAAATTTGAAAGTATAATTATAAATACACCACTTTTACAAAATTAATAGTGATATTTTTGAAGTGTAATTTTCCCTATAAATGTTTTTAAACAATACAGAAAAAATATATCAAATATTAGATGAAGCTTATGTTTCTAGAACTAAAGATGTTTTAAATAGTATTGAGTTAACTAAAGAAGCACTTCAATTAAGTGAGCAAATTGATAATGAAGAATTAATCGGAAAGTGCTTAAATCGATTAGGGCTTTATTACATGATAATTTTTGAGTTTGAAAAGTCTAATGAATTTTCAGCAAGAGCATTACTTATTTATAAGTCCATTAATGTTAAAAATGGGATTGCAGATTCTCGTTATAATATTGGTAGTGTATTTTATAAAACAAATGATTATTACAGCGGTTTAATTCAACTTTTAGAAGCTTTAAAGTATTATAGAGAGGTCGATAATTTTCCAGGAGTCTGTAAAGTAGAGAAAGCTGTTGGTACTATTTACGAATATATTGGAGATAACGATAAAGCACATAAATCTTATGTTAGTGCTATTAATACAGCTATAAAATTATCGAATAAAAACTTAGAGTCTAATATTCTCACTAGTTTATCTGGTTTATACCTCAAAAAGAATAAAATAACTTTAGCAAAAGAGAAAATAGAACGCTCTATAGAATTAAAAAAAGAAACTAAAGATCTTAGAGGTTTAGGTTTTGCTATTTATGGGCGAGGTGATATTTTTTTAAAAACGGGTTCTTATAAAGAAGCAAAACAAGATTTTTTTAAAGCTTTGGATATACATATGGAAGTCAATGAGAAATTTGGTTCCGCATTGTGTTTGTCTAAACTTGGAGAAATGTATAATATTCTTGAGGATTTTGAAAAAGCTGAATATGTTTTAAAAGCAAGTGTAGAGATTGCTGTAGATATTAATGCAACAATAATTAAAATTAATAATTACAATCTGCTTTCTAAGATGTATAAAGCGCATCGTAACCATGTAGATGCACTTCGTTATCTAGAACTTCACGTCACAGAGAAAGAAAAAATAACGAAAAATCAGACTGTAAAAGTTATTGAGCATTATGACCTTATTAACCAAATGAATAATTTGGAAAATGAAGCCCGAATTAATAAGGAAAAACAAAAGGCTATTGACATCATTAATAAAGAAGAGAAAGAAGCTGTTAGATTAAGACAAGAGTTTTTATCTATAATGAGTCATGAAATTAGAACACCATTAAATGCGATTACAACTATCATTTCAATTTTAAAAGATAATATTGTAAACGATGATAAAGAGTTGTTTAGTAGTCTTCAATTTGCTTCTAAAAATTTAATAAATACAGTTAATGATACTTTAGATTTTACAAAACTAGACTCTAATAAATCAGTATTAGAAGTGCGTAATGTTAATCTTAAAGAATTATGCTTAAATGTTATTACTCTACATAATAACAATGCAAAACTAAAAGATCTTAATTTAGTTTTAGATAGTAGTATTCCTGAGAAAAGATATTATTCTTTAGATCAAGCCAAAATAGGTCAAATACTAGGTAATTTAATAAGTAATGCTATTAAATTTACTCATAGAGGAGATATTATACTAGCAACAACATTAGTCGATGAAGACAAAGTTTATGATACTATTCGTTTTAGTGTAACAGATTCAGGTGAAGGTATTTCTAAGGAGAATTTAGATGTTATATTTGATAGTTTTTCTCAAATTAAACCAGTTACTACAAGAGATCAAGGTGGTACAGGCTTAGGGCTTGCTATTGTTAAAAAGCTAGTAGAACTTCATCAGGGACAAATATTAGTTAAGAGTGATCTTGATATAGGATCTGAATTTTATTTTACACTGAAGTTAAAAAGAGTTGTAAATATTGTTGAGGAAGAACAAATTGATTACAGTAAACTTAAAGGTCAAAAAGCACTTATAGCAGACGATACTTTAATTAATGCCTTGCTTATGAAGAAGGTGTTGAAAAAATGGGATGTTACTTCAGATATTGTTAAAGATGGAAAAGAAGCTGTTGAAGCATCAAACATTAATAAGTATGATTTTATTTTAATGGATATTCACATGCCGGTTATGAATGGTGTGGAAGCAACAAAAATAATTAAGGCAGGCAGTAGTAAGAATAGTACTTCTCCGATTTTTGCAGTAACTGCAGATGTACAAACTAACGAGCACGAAGAAAATAGAATGTTATTTGACGCTATTTTATGGAAGCCTTTAGAAATTAAAAAACTTTACATTGCTTTATCTAAAAAGTATAATTTTAATGAAACTAAAGGATAGCTCTTTAGCTCATGTTAATTAAAAAAAGAATCCCGAAATCTATTAAGGATTCCGGGAGTTCTATGATTGATTGACGGTATTTAGTTTTGTTTTATGCTTCCTGCAGAATTATCCGTTTTATTGATTGTTTCAGGATTCCCAGAATATTTTATGTCACCACCACTTGTTGCATGGGCTGTTAGTACTTTAGTGCTATAAACATCGATGTCTGCTCCGCTAGTTACACTAACATCTGCTATTTCTGCAATTAATTGAGAAGCTTCAATATCACTTCCGCTTGTCGCTGAAGCAACAAGATTTATAGTAGATCCGCTTACGTCTATATCACTTCCACTTGTAGCATGGCAGTTTAAAGCTTCGGTCTTTACATTCAATTTTATATCAGCACCACTAGTACTGTTTAATTCTAAACTAGAAACTTTAATAGTATTGTTACCATAAACATCACTACCACTTGTGGCTGTGATTTTTGAAATTGTTTCAATATTTAGAGTCACTTTTCTTAAAGTTGATCGTCCTATATTTTCACTAGTATAGATTCTTAAAGTACCATCAACAACTTCTGTTATAATTAGATCATGAAGGTTTTCATCTGCTTCTACAGTTAATGCTTGGTTATCAGATTGTGTAATGTAAAGATCTAATGCATTACTTATTTTAATTTCGTTAATGTTTTGGTTAATAGTACGGTCTGTTTTTATAACATTACCATTGCCTTCTACGCCACCTGAGAAATTACAGGATAGTAAAAGTACGCTAATAATACTTATGGTGATAATTCTAGTTAATGTAGTCATGATTTCTGTTGGTTTTTTGATTGATGAATATTTTGTTTTTATAAATTTAAGCTAATTGTACTCAGTTGCATATTATAATTTGATGAGCTGTTAAATGTGTGGTATCAATTGTCATTAATTTTTATGTTAACGCCATCCTCATCGTTTATTTTAATACTAATTGCTGAGGTTTCATTTGTATTTGATGATTCTGTATCTATCATTTCTTCCTCTTCATTTTCAATTTTAAACTCTTTTATACAACCTAGGCATTCCACATCATCTTCAATTATTGTATAATAGTTATTTTGCATTTCACGCTTTAATAAATTATTAGACGAATTATATTGTCTCGTAAAACGCGAAGCATAGTTATCAGGATTAAAAACAGTTCCTTCTGGTAAATACAATGTAATTTCTATATGTTGATCACTAAATTTATTAGATGCCTCTGTAATTAAATAAGAGTCTAATCTTAGTTCATTTCCAATAGTTTTAAAATTGTAATCAATATTATCAGCACGTTTTCTAGCCAATTCATAATTGCTACCGCTAGCAAATGCACTCACTTTTAAATGGGCTAAAGAATCTGTAGTAGATTTTATTGTAAGTCTAATGTCTCTAGCAGATATAATACTACTGTTATTATCCTTAGGGCTTATTCTGTAATTATAATAATTGCTTTGTAAATGTTTATTATAGCTATCGTGGCTTATCATTTTTATCTTTAAGGTATCACCCGATTTAATATTCAAACTATCATCAAATTGTACAATATTTGCATCATAGGCTTGCTCTGTTGCCTGGCGTATACCAACAACAACGAGTCCTACTATAGCCATAGTCCAAATTCCTAATAATGTGAATTTAGCAATGTTTCCAATTGATTTTAAATTGTTAACTAAAATCTTCAATCCTAGATAGAATATAAAAAAGAAAGGAATTGCAATGGCAAAAAACAATAATAAAGACATTAACCAAATAGGAATATTTGCAGCGTTAGAAGCATTTATAAAATCTAATCCAGGAAAATGGACAGCGTTTGTTATACCTATTGTAAAAAAAGCGATTATAAAACCTATAATACAACTAAGACCAATAAAGATTAGTAAGATTCCAATAAATTTAGCAATCACTTTAAAGAAAAACATAATAATGTTTCCTATCGTTTCAAAAAAGGATTGTGAGCTCGATTTTAATTTACTGCTTTGCTTTTGAAAATCGACACCCTTCACAGTTTCAGAGACCTGATCAAAACCTTCCTTTATTTTATCTCCATGCTTTTTTAAATCTACATTTTTTAAATTTTCAGAAACGGTATCAATACCGTCTTTAATTTTTTTTTCAATATTGCTGATGTTTACTGCATCTCCGGTCATGGTAAGCTTTTCAGCCGTTGTTTTAGCTTCAGGGATTAATGCCCAAAGTATAATATATAATAGTATACCTGTACCAAAACTAAAAAATAAAATCACCCACAGAAGACGAATCCATAGCGCATCTAATCCAAAATAATGACCAATACCAGCAGCAACTCCACCAATATAAGAGTTATCTGTATCTCTAAAAAAACGTCGTGTAGCAGTCGTTTTTCTTTTGGATTGTTGCTGAGGTTCGTCTTCAAAAATTTCGTCATCCACTAAGTAATCTTCTGGCTGTCCCATAATGGCAATAACGTCGTCTACCAACTTAAGACCTACAACTTGTTTTTGGTTTTGAATACGTTCTGAAAACAATTCAGCAATTCTAGCTTCAATATCAGCAATGATTTCAGATTGACCTTGAGAGTCTGTAAATGAACGTTTAATAGCCTCAAGATAGCGTGATAATTTGAGGTAAGCATCTTCATCTATATGGAAGAATATACCTGCTAAATTTATATTGACTGTTTTATTCATTTTTTTGGTGTTTTAGTGTTGGTAACTAGGTTAACGGCATTTTGTAATTCACTCCAAGTGGTATCTAATTCGGTAAGAAATAGCTTTCCTGTTTCTGTAAGTCCGTAGTATTTTCTTGGCGGTCCTGAGGTAGATTCTTCCCAACGATAGTTAAGTAATCCTGCGTTTTTTAATCTTGTTAATAGCGGATAAATTGTTCCTTCTACGACAAGCATTTTTGCGTCTTTTAGTGTGCCTAAAATTTCGGCAACATAAGCATCTTCATCGGCGAGTATAGATAATATGCAATACTCTAAAACACCTTTACGCATTTGTGCTTTTGTGTTTTCTATTTTCATATATGTTGTCTGTTATGTGTTGAGACTTTATGTGGTTTGCACATGACTTTAAGTCTTTTAATTTTAATTAAACTGTTCATTTTTTGATTGATTTGATTATTGATGAAATATGATATTCTGAATAAATTCAGGATTGATTATTTTAAAAAATTGATAGTAAGCGGATATTTAAACGCATTTCCGTCTCTAGCAGATAAACTCGCTTTAACAATAAGTGCTAGTTCTACCATAAAAACAATAATGGCTAAGAAACTTAACCCTCCACCAACATAGAGTAGAGCAGAAGGCTCGCCAACATTAATATGAAAATTGTTAAACCCATTAAAGTCAATAACATCTACGCCACTTAGTATTTTAAAAATAAAAAGAGGCACGCTCAATGTTCCTAATATAATAGCATAGAGTAATACACTAATTTGAAAATTAATAGCTTGTTTGCCATGTTGATCTACAAATTCAGATTTACTTTTATTAGCAGCCCATAGAACGATAGGTCCAATAAAATTTCCAAAAGGAATCACAAATCTCGAAAAAGTAGACAAATGAATAAATGTTGCTAAGTTTTTATGATGGTTATCAATCATTTTATAAAGTATATAATAGTTGTTTATACAAATATATGTCTTTAAAAAGGTAGTATGTTACACATAGTACTTAATATTAACATTTTATTAACATTAGTTTGAGTTGATTTTTTCTCTTATTTTAGTGAAAATATACCCCCAAAAAAGAAATGCCCCAAAAAGAAATTTTTTAAAATCGTTTGAAAGCGTTGTTATTAAAGGGAATTGAGGTTAGTGTGTGTGTTATTGGTTATTTTTTCAAAAGCCCAATAGATAGGTTTTAGCGTTATTTTAGCGTTATTTTAAACAGCATTTAAAGATCGTTTAAATGCTTATGCGTTATTCATTATCATGAAGTTGCGAGAACCCTTATATATTAAGGGTTTTTTTTGTTCTTTTTAGTGAGTAATTAATCACGGATACTTGGTTTTTTATCAATATTCAAATCTGCAAATTTATAAATTTAAAATGCTATAGCGTGTACCATAGGGTGTCCTATAGCGTGTACTTTTTATAACATAAAATCAACCGAACAATATACCGAAATGTATTATAATTAATAAAATAAGCGTGTTTATTGTATTTAGTCACACCCGAAATACAAAGTAATTAATATTTTGTTACTGATAATCAGTTAATTACATTCTTAGGGGCTATTTTTTATCTAGATTATGCTTTAAATTCAATACATCGGCTTCTAAATCATTGATTCTATCAAACAAAGATGAAGGATCAAGTAAGTTATAAAGCATGGCTAAATTTACTTTCCAGATCTCTTTTATTTCATCGGTTTTAACAGGGTAAGATCTATGTTCTGATCTGTTATCACTTTTCAAAAATAGATTGCCGTATTTTTCAAGTCTATTCAATACACGCTTAACAACTATTCCCTCATCGGTAATTATTATATAAATTTGATTATCCTTAATATTAGACCAGTCCTCTACCCATTCACCAACTACTATACATCCAGAATGTAGTGTTGGTGTCATGGAATTACCCTTTACTTCAAACATCCTGAATGTTCCGTTGTTCACCATGGGCAATCTGTAGGTGGGTAAGCTTTTTATAAAATCCTCATCACCATATCCATTTAAATATCCAGCTCTAGCAGCTACAGGTACAAAAACAATATTCTCATTCCCTTGGCTGTCTACAGTAATGAGCTTTGGCACTTGAGAAGGCTCTCGAATAACATTAGGTCGTTTTATGGCTTGACTATAACTCTTTGGTTTTAATAGAGGTTTGCCATCTCCGAGAATGAGCCATTTGAAATTCACGTCAGGAACAATAGTCAATATATTTGCTATAGCAGTAGAGTTTAACGGTCTTTTTTTTGCGCTTCCTTTAAAACTACCGTATGACATATCTATTTTACTAAAGAAATCTTCCTTGGTAAACCCCTTTAACTCAATAAGATATAGTATTCTTTCTTTTATATTGGTAAATTTATTTTCCATAGATTTGTTTATTAGTCAATTAATTTACTACATTTGTACTAACATATAGACAAATGTATATAAAATCAGTTTAAAATGACTATAGAAGAGATTAAAAGCAAAGTAGAGTATGGCGACTACCCTGTTTTAGCGCAAATGTTAGGATTAAGAAGTCCTCAATCTGCTCAAAAACGATTCTTGAGAGGAAACGAAGAAGCAAGGCGTGCTTTGGAAATAATAATAACCACTCGAGAAAATATGATCAAAACATTCAAAACGGCATAATCATGCAAAAAGAATCTCCATTCATCCATTACCAAAATAAGCTATGCGTTAAAGTACGGTTTCTAACATCAGATAGAAAACCACACGCAGACAGCCTACACTTAATAACATACCGTGCATTTAAAAAACGCATGGATAGTGGTACGTGTACGGAAAAGCAAATGCGTAAAGGATCGTTTGGAGGTGGATCATTAGTATTATATAAATCATTGTCCAGAGAATATAAAGATGCACTTACTACTCAATTTGGCGATCCAAAAGAAGAAATTAAAAAGAGCTGGTTCGCTGATCACTATGTAGCAGATCGTGACGCTTTCAATTTTTATGTGGCACATCGTTATGGAGAGAATCAAGAGAAAAAACTAGACCTAGAAAAGATTGAAGAGTACACTTATAATTCCTCAGTACTCAATACAGTGGTTAAGATGAAAAACAACCGAAAGGAATATGCCAAAGCGCACGGCTTTACAAAAGTAGACATTTGGCAATCCCTAAGTAACGATGTTAATGCCTTTAGAGAAGTTCCTCACACATTACCACCTTCAAAAGATGGTTTAAGAAGAAAAGCCACTGCATACGCAAAAGCGTTGTTTTTCTCTAAAAGTGAAGCTTACAAAACTGTTATCTCTGGAAAGCTACAGACTGCAAATGCGAAAAAAGTAGTAGACAAAAAGCAAATGGCAATGTTGGATGAGTTGCTATCAAAGCACACTAATCTAGATAATGAATTTATAGCCAGTGTGTACAACACTATTGCAGATCAGTTAGGATGGGAGCGTATTACTGCAATGACAGTATCAAATCGTAAAACCAAAAAGAGCCTTGTGGTAACAGCTGGTCGTAAAGGTGTAAGTGAGCTGCGCAATAATAAATTGATGCAGAACAAACGTAAGCGTCCTAGTTCACCAATGCTTTATTGGACATTAGATGGATGGGATGTAGAGCTTATGTATCAAAAAACAGATACAAATAAGAAAAATCATTCGGTAACAAGCTACCATAACAGGCTTACTGTTGTAGTTGTTTTAGATCCTCATAATAACTATCCAATTGGTTATGCTATTGGCACGCATGAGACACCAGACCTTATAAAACAAGCTTTGCAAAACGCTATGCAGCACGCACGTGAGTTGTTTGGTGAGTTTTATATGCCATACCAGGTCCAAAGTGATAGGTATGCAATTAAGAAGCTTACACCTCTTTATCAAGCTATAACACCACATTTTACACCAGCACAAGCACGTAATGGTAAATCAAAGGTAATTGAGCCTTATTTCAACTCAATAAACAAAAAGTACTGCAAGCTTCTTAATAATTGGTCTGGTCACAATGTTGATAGTGGCTCAAAAAATCAGCCTAATGCAGAATACTTGAATAAAATTAAAAAGCAGTTTCCAGATCAGAAAGGATGCGAAAAGCAAATTGTATCAATAATGAATACTGAACGCTCTAAAAAAGGCAAAGAGTATGCTAATAATTGGCTAAACACAAAAGAAGAGCATAAGCAAATAATGAATTATGAAAATTACCTATTAACATTCGGTAGTAGTACTGGTGATACCAATAAACTACGAGGTGAAGGTTTGGTTATTAAAATTCATGGGCAGGAACGCACCTACGATAGTTTTGATGTCAACTTTAGGCACAATGCACACTTAGACTGGTCTATTCAATACGATTTAAATGACCTTTCACAAGTCCTTGCAGTTTCATCTAACGGTAAAGAACGTTTCATTTTAGAGCAGAAATATATACAACCAATGGCACTAGCAGATCGTATCGATGGAGATACAGATCAGCTAAAACGAGTTAAGGACTTCAATAAAACAATTGAATTAGAAATCGTAAACGAACGCTCTCAAAATGCAGAACTCTTAGATCCATTTTTAAGAAATCCAGAGTTAGACAATACGCTCGCTAAACTCTTACTCACAGATTCAATCGGTCAACACAAAAACCCAAAATCTAAACAGCGTTTAAAACCTCAAGAAAAGGCTAAGAAACTCAACCAACGCAACGCTAAAAAAGAACAAAAACAAACCGCTCGCACCTTTATGGATGAGCAAAACGATTACTACAATCAAAAAGTAAATGTAAACGAATATTTAGACGATTAATCTATGCAAAGTCAACTCAATAAACTAAACAAAATCAAAGCACAAATCATCGCCAAAGCAGAAAAACGAGATGCAACTGCACTAAGTAGATCAGATCAATGGCAAGACAGTATAAAAGGCTTCACCTACGAAACCAACACAGCAACACTAGCCAATGTTGTTGAAACATTAGAAGAGGCAATCAAAGATTTAGAAAACTTTATAGAACACGCATAATGAAACAAGAACATAAAATTAATATCGCAAATAAGCTTCAAGACTATATCAACCTTCATGGCATTCCTCAGTCAACGGTTTCAGACCGTACAGGTGTCCGTAAAGAGTATATCACAACTATCTTAAAAGGTGTTTTTACCTACGATGCAGGTAAAGGTAAAACAGGCGACATTCCAGATAAACACTTTATGAGACTAGCAGAATTGCTAGATTATTCATTAGTAAAAAAGTATTGGAAACTGCGTGCAACACCACAGTTTACGCAAATGATTTCAATTTTAGAGGAAGCGAGGGAGCATGCGTACACCAGGTTAATTATTGGTGAAACTGGCTCTGGTAAATCTGAAGCTATTGCAGCCTTTGCAAAAAAGCATCCAGCAGATGTGTTTCATGTTAAAGTAGGTTCTGAAGATACTTTAAACGGTTTACTAGAAAAAGTATGTAACGCTTTAAAAGTACCACCATCAAAACAAAAATCGGCTAAAATTAGAGACATCTCAATGTCGCTAAAAATGTTGCATAGCTACGGTAAAAAACCACAATTAATATTTGATGAGAGCGAGTATTTAAAAGTATCAGCCCTTTGCTCAATTAAAGAGTTTTACGATTACCTAGATAAGTATTGTAGCATCGTAATGATTGGCACAGCACAATTAACACGTCAAATAGATAAGCTACGCTATAAAGATGCTAAAGGAATTCCGCAGTTATACAGACGCATCAAATTT
The DNA here is from genome assembly GCF_013285155.1 of Winogradskyella undariae. Taxonomy (GTDB): domain Bacteria; phylum Bacteroidota; class Bacteroidia; order Flavobacteriales; family Flavobacteriaceae; genus Winogradskyella; species Winogradskyella undariae. Next base: position 265,064 of record NZ_JABTEL010000002.1, read on the forward strand.
GGACGTAGGTACTTGCCAGCAATCGATAAAACATACGGAATGTTTTTAAATGAAATAAAGGACAGAGAGCTTTTAAAGTTCTTACGCTCTGAGTGCGAAAATTACGGAGAGCTGCACGATGTGTTAGTGCCTTGTTTGCGAGAAGCAGATAGATTAGATCAACCACTAACACTGTCTCTAGTAAGAAAAGTGCTAAACATAAACGAAGTCGAAATTTTTAAAGCCTCATAAGATTGTCTAAAACCATAAAAAGACCTGCAAAACTAAAGAAAGTTTTAACGGTTGCTAACATACAAAATCAGAGCGTTAAAAAATTACAATGGCTTGGCAAATGGTTAGATGCATTTGGAAAACCTCAAGATAGAGGTATCTGGTTTGTCTGGGGAATTTCGGGAAGTGGCAAAAGTAGTTTCCTAATGCAGTTAGCTAAAGCCTTTGCGCTTTTAGGACATAAAGTGTTGTTCAATCTATGTGAAGAGGAAGCCGACGATACAGATTATATAGACCGAATGGAGTTGTTTAACATGAATGAAGTTGAAAAGAATTTTTTTACACAGAGCTATACATACCAAGAACTAATGGCATACATCGATAAAAGAAATCCACCTAAAGTGATCATCATAGATTCAATAAAGGATATCACCACTAGCTGGGAAGAATATTTGGCTTTAAAAAAGCTAATAACAAAAAAGAACATCATTTGTGTCATTGCAGGACAAGCTGAAGGTAAGAACCCACGATCAGAGTTTGAAAAATCAATACGATTTAATGCAAAGATGAAAATTTTTGTAAACGGATTCCTAGCCCTTTGCCAAGGTAGAACCGTCGGAAAAAACGGTGGCAGATATGTAATACATCAAGAAGGCTACGATAAACTTCGTGGTGCATCAATTTAAAACAAAACCAAAATGAAAAAACAATTATTAATAATTCTGAAAATATACTCTCACGAGTACGAGCTAAAAGTATTGGATCTATACACAGCGTGGTGTGCTAAAAGAAGCAAGAACCAACAGCAGCTGCAAAAACTATTAATATGTTCAGCACTATTTAACTGGTGGTATCGCGAACTAGAATCGCTAGAAGCCAATTTTGTAAAGCATGCAGATGTTTTTGGTACATCGATATCAAAAGAAGTTGCAGAAAGCTATTACAATGAAATTATAGCAGATATCCACAATGTGTTTTCTAAATCATTAATAAAAAAAGCAAATGACATCCACAGCATTACAGCACAAAATTAACGACCTCAGTTTTTGGTTAGACAACAACCCAAAAACACACCAAAATTACCAGCAGAATCAAAACCTGCTATCACATTTCAAATTTAAGTTAAACCAAAAATTACAATTATCAGCATGAGTAAAAAAGACAAAAACAAAGGAGCAGTAAAACCAGACGTTGCAAATGACGAAAACAAAGGAAGAGTAAAGATGGATCTTTCAAGTGAAGCTATAGAAATGCATATAAAAGGTACTGCTGTAGATATAACAGATCTAATAGCCCAAGCCTTACTATCAAGGCCAGAGATAATAATATTCTTTAAAGCAGCTATAGATGTTGTTGAGTCATTTAAAGGATCTAATAATAAAAGCGGAGAGTGATTATGAGTACAGAATTAGCAAATAAAATCCTAGAGGCATGTTATGTCAGTCCAACAGCAGAAAAAACCCAATTGGTAATTGAAGTATTAGAGGACACAGAACTAGAATCCCCAACAACCCAAGGAACAGAGATATGTGATGCCTTAGGTATCGCAAGAAGAAAAAACAGAAGTGCAATAGCCAATATAATTAATAAATACAACGAAGACCATGAGTAACACACTAGACATTTCAAAACTATCAGCTGAAGACAAAGCAGCTCTAATGGCAGAATTAGAAAACAATGCCAAAGCCGAAAAGCAAAAGAAAAAAGAAGACCGTAAAGCGTTCAAAGAACTAACAGCAGATTTTGTAAACGATAATATAGATAAGTTGATTAATCACAACGATATCACAGGCATCCTTATAGAGCAACTATTTAAGGAATATAAAGCTGTAGAAACTATTAAAAATGACCTATACGGACGTTCGCACCAAGACAATCACACCTCTACATTACCAGACGGTTCTGCAAGTATTACAATAGGACATAATGTGTCTATAAAATTCGATGGTACGGAGTCTGCTGGAGTAGAAAAAATTAAAAACTTCATTATATCATTATCAGATGAAGACAGCAGTTCTAAGGTTAAGCAATTAGCAAAGATGGTAGATACCTTTTTAAAGCTTAACCCAAAAACAGGCATGTTAAATCCTAGCAAAATCATAGAGCTAAGTAAACTTAGAGATGATTTTTTAAATGAAGAGTTTGACGATGGTTTAGACATCATCTTTAACGCACAAATCCGCACGCAAAACAGCATGTATGTAAGTGGATGGAAGTACGTTCAGCTAGATGAAGATAAGCCAATGCAAAAATTAACTTTTAGATTTTCGGTGTAACTATGAAAAAACGAAACGTAATACCAGGAAAGTATATACCAGTAAAATTACCATTCACTTCAACAGTTTTACAATTGTTTTTATTGTATTACTTCAATGTGCCTGATTGGGTTTTAGCAGTATATATAACTATAGCTGCTTTAATTTGGATAGCTCTTATAGCTAATAGAATTAACGAAGTTAAAGATGAGAAGTTACTAAACCCAACAATTAACATAAATAATATTATTAAGGAATTAAATATTGAGCCAAGGAATGAGTCAAAATTTAAAACGAAGCTTAATAATGCAATTAAAGAAGCAAAAAACAATGAATAAACAAGACGCACTCAATAAAGTCTCAGTACTCTTTTGGCTTTTTATAGCTCTCATGGTTCTCGCACTAATTGTTTATGCAGTTACCAATGAGCCATCAGCAAGGATAGCAGCATTTGTGCAAGCCGCAATTGCAATGATCATCTTTTTTGTAGGATCAATAATAAATCAATTAAAGTTTTAACTATGGCTGTAGACATTCAACAATTCAACGACAACGAAGTATTTGTAAACGACAAATTAGTAGTTAAAGACTCCAACGATAACTGGATAGCAAAGGTAGAACTCACCTCCTCAGAAACCGAAGAATTGCAATCCTTTCTTAAAAGACAAAACTAACAACAAACGCTGTGTGTAGGTTAATAACAAACACCCAAATCTACCAAAAGCACGCAGCGTTTTTAAACACAATTTAAATGGCACTTAAAACACAATCCGCACCACCAAAGAAAGCAAAATATGTGCTTTGGTCATTCTTTACAGTTGGCAACACTCAGCACAGCTATATTTTAAGTCTATGCATACAATACGGCTGGTCTAAAGACCATAAAACTAAAGCTATAAAAGTGGCAGATCTTGGAGCACTAGATAAGTGGCTTCGTGGTACGCACAAAATAGGACAATCACCAGTGTTAAAACCACTAAACGATATGTCACCTTATGAGTGTAGTAAGGTTATACACGCATTAGAGCAAATGATTTATAAAACCAAATAACATGTTCCAATCTACCACCTCCCTAATCACCATACTTATTATAGCGACACTATGGTTGTCCGCAATGGTTTACGAGTACCTAAAGCAACAAAAACGAAACACTAATAATGACTAAAGAATTTCCACCATGCCAGCATCCAGAAGAAACAAAATATCTGCAAGTTATAGATAGTTGTACCGTTTGCGAAACCGTACAAACAATTTGTGGAAGCTGTGGTGAAATCTTAAAAACCGAAACCGAATGTTAATATCTATTCTTTATACAATTCAAATAATCATAGGTTTATTTCTGGCTTGCAAAATATCGTATTACTATTTAAAATTCGGTAAAGATCCATCAATATTTGAAGCTATGCTACTCATTCTAATTCTCAACTAATGACCACACACTACAATTTAGAAATAATCAGCACCTCCACACACTTCAAAGTCACTTATAGAGATAAGAAGTTTAGAGCAGTTACGCATTTGCGAGGTGCAATGGATGATGCCATGTTAAAACATCTTGGTAAAGTAATTCCACGTACAGAAGATCAGTTACCCAACTTTATAGATAGTTGGAAAGGAAAAGTGGTCTACAACAAAGAAGTCAAAAACCCAAGCCTATATAGTCTGTTTTTGCACGAGTGGACAACCTTCTACGAGAACTTCGCACAACTGCAACCAAAGTTTACAGGCGCAGATGGTAATGCCTTAAAGTCAATAATGCAACATTTAAAGCTTATAGGTCATTCAGATAATGAAGCCTTAGAGGTTTGGAAAGTAATACTAAGCAATTGGCACTCTTTAGACGATTTTCATAAAAACAATACCGATCTAAAATACATCAACAGCAAATTTAATATCCTAATCAATGCCATCAAAAAGCAAAACAACACCGTCACCAAAACCAACACTTCTGGCACTAACGGAAGTGTCAGATTATAAAAACTCGTTAGTTGTAAAGCATTTTGCAAATATGAATATGCAAAGTGCTTTAAATAGCACATCTAAAGGTATCGGTCTTAGCAGTAGAGATAAAGCTATAGGCGAAGAGACAATAATACGCTGCATTAAAAATATGTTTATTGGCACATCTATGTATTTCGATAAAGTGTTGGGTGATCGTCAAGCGGAGGTCATAGCTGAAGAATTATTGGCTAAAGACGAATACCGTAATCTAAAGTTAGAAGATATTGTTGCAATCTGTATAGAAATAAAGGAAGGTGAAACCTATAAGCTAACACCAGCTACTATACTTAGGCATATTAAGAAATACACCAAACAGCGTGAAGCTCTAGCAATACAAAACAGCCTGCAGCAAAGCCAAAACCAAAAGCACGCAGGTATAGGTCAAAACATAGACGAACGTGCCTTAAAAACCATTAGACAAATAGAGCGTACCAACCAAGAAGTGGTGCGCACTAGAGTAGCAACTAAAAAATTTTACAAATAATAATGCCAGAAACAAACCAAGACCACCTCATAGAAAAGTTAGAACTCATTTCTAACGATCTAAGAGAAGAAATACAAAAGGTAAATAAAGCCTTTGAAGTAACAGAACCATTAGCAAACCATTTAGGCTATACGCTATGTCGCAAAACAGGAAACTTAATTAAAAAATGAAATATCCAACTTTAGAAGAAGTAGAAAATGCAGACCATGAACAAATATGTCGATGGATGCGTTTCTTAAAAGTGTCTGGTAATCCAGAAGAACAAAAAGTAATTGTAAGGCTATGTGAACGCTGCGATGAATTCGGAGGTTTTACAACAGCTATATCAAAAAAAATAGGATGGAAACAATGAGCCAAACCAAAAAACAATCATTCACAGAAGCCTTGAGCAACACAGCAGTAGGTTTTATAATCAGTTATATCAGTACATTTTTAATCTTTCCGTTAGTAGGTTTAAATACGAGTCCTGGTACCAATTTAGTAATTGTCATTTACTTCACAGCTGTGAGCATTTTAAGAGGTTATGTATTGCGCAGATGGTTTAACAAAAAAGCAACCAAACCAAGAGCTGAACGTGTTACATACCCAGACGGTTCTGATTATAAGTTACAATGTTTTGAGTGCGAAATAGACATGCCAGTTAAAAAAATTGAAAATAATTATTTCTGTAGTAACTGCGGATTAAGACATTAAGCAATGGATATCTACATACCTAAACCAATACTAGATTATTACTGTTCTGTTGATAGTGTGCAGCAGCTTTCAAAAAACACAGCAAAAGAGATTGTTACACATGCCAATATTCAATATGTAATAACTGGTTATGCAGCATCTGGAGAAGCTGGTCATTTATGGTGTTGGGCAAAGCAAGTTGTGCCGGTGCAAATCTATAAAGGAAAACTAAAGCCACTTCACCACAACATGCACCATGTAGAAGTACAACAAGGTAAACGAGAGCGTGGTTATAGTGCGCAGTTATTCACTTTTGAAGGCAAGCAATACGTTACGCACGAGAGTGAAACTATTACATTTTACCCAACAGAAAGTGGAGTTCAATTAGATTTATTTTAAAAACAAAAACCAATAATTATGAATGCAATTTTAAAACTTTTATTAAACGCTAAACCTTTTTTAAGTAATGATGTTACCATTGCAAAGAGTGAAGGTGAATACAGTGATCCAGAAATTTGGAAAGCTGATGAGCCATTACACAAAAACAACCAATACTTTCCATTGGCTTTTAAAAGTAAAGCAGATACACAAGCTTATTATCTACCGTATGAACCTATACTAGATATAACAGGGCGAAATCAAATAATAAGAAGATATCCTGTCAAATACCCTAAGGATCTACAGACTAAAGCATCTGCAAAAAAAACAAATGCGATGATAGGCAGTATTAAAGAACATTGGAATTCAGATGATTATGAGATTACAATCAGAGGTGTTTTAATCGGTTCAATTATAAGTGGTAATGTTGAACAATGCTATCCTAGAGAAGATTTTGAACGTCTTAAAGATTATGTTACTAAAGCTGAAGCGTTAGATGTATTCTCAGAACCGTTACAATTATTAGGGATTAATCAAGTAGTTGTTGAATCTTTTACCTTTCCGTTTACAAAAGGTGAAAACGTGCAAGCATATGAAATTAAAGCCTATTCTTCACAGGATCCACAAGTTCTTATCCAGTTAGATGATAAAGCCCAATGGCAGATAAAGTAATAACCTTGCCTATTCCAATATAACGGCATAATCTAAGTTATGCCGTTATAAAGGCATGCCTCCTCTAATTATAAAAACGATAAAATCGCAAAGCAATGATAAGCCAACTACTAAAGCAATTAAGATTAGAACCTCTTTTATAAAATCTCTAATTTTACGCATAATTATAAAATTAAAACAAATTATCATGAAAAAACTATTATTTGCATTACTAATTTCAGCTTCTTTTTGTGTAAATGCACAAAGTGACGGTTACAAAAAACTACAGCGAAGTCTATCGGCTTTTTCTGATAATCCAAGTATTACTGTTTTTGTCGATACGGATTACAATTTCTGTGCAACTGCATTAAGTGGTTTTTTGCAAACAGAAATGGGATTATCTTCTAAAGATTTTAAGTATGGTCTAGATGAAATTAGTGAGTCTTTTGTTCCAAAAGCTTCAAAAGAAGATTTAAATCTTAAAGTGACTTATGACTTTGATATCAAAGAAAATATTGAAGGTTATGTTGAAGCAGATGAAATTGTAATTATAAAATCGGTAAACATCACTGGTAGTCCAAAATTAATTGGTGATTTATTTTTAAGTTTTTGGCCAGGCAAACCTATTATAAAAAAAATAGGTAATCAAAATATAGCGACTAAAGAGCTTTTGAGTGATTTTATTAGCATGAAGCTATTGGCTAATGGTACTGGAGTAATTACAATCACAAAAGGAGGCACAAATGTTAACTATGAAACAACCTATGGGATTAATAAAGAAAAATTAAAAGATTAAAATAATTTTATATATTTGCGGTGTCAAACATCGTCTAAGGCTCAAACCTTAGATTTTATTAATTAACATAAGCGATACCCATTGCTACGTTGCGGGAGCTAGTGATAGCCCTAATTCATTACCTTAGGTGATGTTTGACACAACCGATCAGTGGGTTTCGTGTATAATATTTTCAAATATGTCAAATGAAAGTAAAGCCGGAAGGCTTAGTATGCAAGTAACTGATGGATTAGCTGTAGCAGTTTATCCAAATCATGTTCATGAGTTTTTGATTCCAACTAAAGAAGTTGGTTTAGGTTATGGTGTAACGGCTTATACTATACGTCTACATAAGAAGAGACATTCAAAAGAATTGATTGAAGGAAAACACTTTTTAAGCAGCGTTACTATTAGTAACGGTGCTAAAGGTTCTAGTCGTGGCACTATGTGGACAAAAAGAGGTATCGTGCGTTTAGGCTTTTTTATTAAAAGCGAACGTGCTAAATTATTTAGAGATTGGGCTGAGGACTTAATTATTAAAGTAGATGAACACAAAGATCTTTTTGGACAATTGACCTCTAAACCTCCACAATTACCATCTAAACGCAATCATAATCGCTTAACACAAGCTAGACTTGTAGATTTAATGGCAGATGTAGTACGTATAGAAAACACACAAATCAGATTAAGTATCACTAAAAAATTAGGACTATGAAACCACAGACAGCTCTAGATAAGTTTTTAATAGATGAAGCACGGTTTGAAACCGTTAGAAAAGCACTACAAAAATTAATGTTTGCATCAACATCAATGTTTTTAAAATGCAATGATGATGTTTTCTTTAAAGAGCTTGAAGATGGCTTGTATTATGTAGATAGAATTATCGATGTAATGGAAGAGCATCATAAGTCGCATTAATTTTCGATTGGTCGCCAAACCGTAAGGTCTCAATTTATTTGAGACCTTTTTTTATTTAAAATCTTTCAAAAACAGTACTTGCAAAACTCATATTAATCCTTAATTTTGTCAGTATGACAAATAGTCAGAAGAGACAGCACGGAATTACAAAACACAAGTTACTAAGGTATCAGAAGATTGTGGCACTCTACAATGAATATAAGACCGAAGATATCTCTACTGCACAAGTATTAAGAAAATACATATTTCCTGTTTATCCTATAAGTAGAACTACACTATACGAAGCTCTCAATACACCAGTAGAGCGCGAAATGAAAAAGATTGAAGCTGTAGAAGCACAACAGTTTTCTATGTTTTAATTTGGTGACTGAGCGTAGTCGAAGTTAAATATTAGCAAAGCTAAGATCATACACCACTACATATTCTTGCACACCATCGTCTCGTTTTATACGTTGCAACCCACTACGAATTAACGCCCCTGTATTGGCTGTTGGTTTCCAACCTTGTAATAAGGCATGTATTTCTCCTTGCAAAGCCCAAATGTTAAAAGCATTATTACGTTGTGTTTGCGGTGCTCTCCCACTACTATTGGTTAACCTAACGTTTGCTAAAGTAATAGTTACAGATGCTGTTGCTGTTTGCCTATTTTTTGGTGATGCCGTTTTATCTATACCCAAATTAGCAAAACCAGCATTGCTAATATCCACTAAAGCACAAGGGAATTTTACAGGAAAGTTAGTACTGTAATAATCTAATTGCCCCCAATCTTCGCTCGCATATTTTAGCGTTGCATTGCTCTCTAGTTTTGTAACTATAGCGTCAATAACCTCTTCCATTATTTCAGTTTTTTGTGTATACTATTATTTAATAGCTTTAAATTATGATCAATTACTTCTTTTATCCTAACATCTACTTGTGGATGCCAACCAATAAACTGTCGTTGTTCTATGGTCATTGTAGCACCCACTTTTTGCAAGGCTAAGGCTTTCCATTTAGCAGCTTCACCTTTTAAAGCTCTAGTGCGAATGGTATTGTTTTGTTTCTTGGTCTTTATTGAATAGGTTTCACTTGCACCATGAGCCTTGTAATACATTGCCCAAAAAAAAGACTTCATTTTTTTAGTTACAACAATTTCACCACCTTCATTGTGTATGCTAGCATAAGAAACTGGGAAGCTCCACGTAACCTTACCGTTTTGTATTAAAGGATTTTTTAAACTACCTCTTAATGCACCATCTTTTGATAGTGGCTTATTATTCGCCTGCATTTTTCTCTTAGGCCATTTACGTCCAAAAAAAGATTCATTATGAAAATTTTGGTCAAAAGCATCAGTTAAATCTACTCCTACTTGCCGTACACAACTGTCCGTGAATTTTTTAAACATTATTTTATATGTTTTTTTACTTTAGAAGCGTCCAAAACTCTTTTGTAGGGATGCTTTGGAGGAAACACCACTTTTTGTTTACCTGCATTAAATCGGAATATTTCTAAACTATTCTTACCGTTTTTGTTTATATGTGTAGTGGCAATCTCTCCCTTTTTAAGAGCATCAGCACTATTAGTTTTTGAGTATCTAAAAGCGAGTACCTCAATATGTATACAATGACAGTTCCATCCGTTTTTTGGAGTATAAGCATCCCAAAATGGATCGCTTTTTGGTAATGTTATACCATGCATAGCATTATGTGTGTCCCTAACGTTAGGACCACCATCCGTTCGGTACTGTAAAAGATAAGTTTCTTCATCATCACTGTACCCTTCCCATTTTTCAGCCATAAGTGAGCTTCCAACGGCAAAATTATATTCAGCTTTTAAATAGTTTTCATTATAACTTTTCTTAATTTTTGAAACATCATTATTAAAAGCCGTAAACGATTTAAGTTTATTGTCTTCAGTCAATAGCTCCCTTGAAGCTTCGAGTAATTGTGCATGCGTTTTATAACCACTAAAGTAAAAGATGTCCTCTTTTAAACTTTTTAGCATATCATCGCTAAGATCATTATCTTCTAATGCACGTTCTAATAAATTAGTTGTGTCGGTTACAATGGCTTTATACTCCTTTACGGTTTCTAAGTCTTCAACTTTATAACTGCCTTTTTTATGCAGTTTTTTATAAGCCTTTTCAATCGTTTTTAAAAGCGTTTTAAATCTTGGATTTATGGCAAGATTAAGCCTTTCAGCTTCGTGTTGGCATTCGTTACAAGTACAACTATACAAACCGTCTAAACGTGTGTGTAATGCCCTAAAATAAGATTTAGGGCTTAGCCGAAAAAATCCGCTCCGAGACTTAGCGTGTTTTGTTGTACTTCTCGCTTACCTTCAACCTCAATACCAAACTTTTCTTTAATCCAGTCTGGTGCAATATCAAAGTATGGCAATGCTTCTTTAGTCATTGTCCAGAGTTGGTCTAAGTCTTCCGTCTGTTCATAACCATAAACTAAATCACCTTTTAAAATACCTAATTGTATTAATGCAGGTATCACTTGGCTATTCCAAGACTTTTCTAAAAATTGCAAGTCGCTATCAATTAGCGTTTGCAGCATGCTTTGGTTGCTTTGCTCTTTAGAATAGTTGCCGTTTTTGGTGTCTTGTCCTATCACAGCTCCACTAAATAACATAGAGACTTCATTGTTACATAAGTTGATCAACTCCATGTAAACTTCTCCTTTGGTTGAAATGCCTTGTGCAAACTCAAAAGTTTCAGCTTCATCAATAATAAACCATGCAGCAGCTCCCATGTCTGTCATCATTTGCTCAGCTCGACCTAATGATGCAGGATCTTGCGTGTTGGTTTTCATTACACGAGGTGGAATGCCATAGATCTCACACAGCTCTGACCAACAACTTTGTGCAAATCGCTTAAATAAAACGTGTGGCACGGCTTTATTTAATAAGCCATAATCATCATCGCTTTCAAACTCTAATAACCAAGTGCCATATTCAGCAGAATCTCTATACTCAATTTTTTTGTCTTCAGTATAGTCTGGATAAACCACTCCGTTTATAGGATCAACATTTTTACGATTAATTAGGTCAACCTTTAGCTTTCCGTCCTCATCCATAGAAAACTCAATTAACGAGTGCCGTTTGTTTTTAGCATCTAAAATATGTCGGTTAATGTCATTGGTAAAAATGGCATTGTTTAACAATTCGGTTTGCTCTACATCAACATCTCCGTTTGGCTTTTTTAATACTACGGCTTCACTCATAGCTTTTAATTGCCTATTGTTATACTGCGATGTTAACAAAGCATCGAGCATAATTTCATCGTATAGCTGATGCAATAAGTACCACTTAGGATTGTCTTCTAACTGTGTAGATTGTATTGCTTTTTTCCAACTCTGAATATCTTGCCTTATCTTAGCTTCAGCCTTTTTTACAATCGTTTGTGCTATTTGAGATTGCTTAGATACCTTTTTTACATTTGCTAAATGAGCTGTGGTGTCATAACCAATAGGATTGCTTTTTTGTTCTTTACTCATGGTTAAATTTTTTGCGTGATCCAAAAGAGAATGGTGGTCGGTCATTTTCTAAATCTTCTGGAGACAAGGTTGGTAACGTTGATAAATTAACTTCACCAGAAGCTAATTGCTTTAGCCAATCTGTAGAACGGTCGTAACGTTCTTTTGCCTGTTCATAAATAATATCTGCGCTAGATAAATCTACAATCCACCATTTAGCTACAGTAATGGCATGTTTTAGTATTAATGCATTTCTTGCAGCACCAACCGCAGACAAAACAGCATCTGCATCGTAACGCAAACGTCCATCTTGCCACTCAATTTTATTGTTAGGTTCTAAGTAACTCCGAACCTCTTCCTCAGCAGCTGCCATGGCAATATCAATAATATCATCATTACCTTCAGTAATCTGATCCATTTGATACCCATACATCGTTGAGCCTAAATCATCTTTTTGTAAAAACATAACTTAATATTTTCTATTGTTTTTTGGTGCTACCACATAACTTGTGTTTTTTCTGATAGCTCTGTTGTTAATAATCCAAACACCACCTTCTAACATATCAGGACCATCAATAACCGTTGCTTTTTCACTCACACTAATCATCTGATCGTGCATGCGTTTCATGTGTGGATTTTTCTCTTCCTTTTCATTGAAGATTAAATTACCTAATCGATTAAGAGGTTCTAAAGTCCCTTCAATTCTAAAGAATTTATCAGGCTTCTTACGCTTGTCTTCAGTAATAGGAAGTGTAAAACCATAGTCGGCTGACTTTTGATAAATCAAAGGCAAAACCACTTGTTGGTAATGTGGATCTTGTAAGCTATTATTCTCAATGCTTACACGCATTGTATCTACTCCCAACGCTTTTGCGTATATATAAGCCTCGTACATAGCATCTACAAACTTGGCATTACTGGTTTGCTCTAACCAAATCCAATACAAATAGCGTTTACGTCCTTTAGAGCCAATAACACCAACCGATTTATAAGAGGCTTGCTTATTACGTCCACGATCTTTATTAGAGGTAGATGGATCACTATAAATAACCACTTGGTCACAGCTTTTTAATGGTGGACATTTACCATAAGTAATATCCTTAAAGATGTCGCCTTCAGATACAGGATTGTTATAGTATTCTTTTTGCTGAGCAGACCAGGGCATTTTTGAAAGTACACGATCAATAAAGGCTTCCGTGTTTTTAGCGATCCATGTACTTATGCCATTTTTATCTCGTATGTTAATAATATCATGCTTATCGGCTTGTTTTGCCATTTCTGTAATACAACAATATTTTGCAATAATGTTACCATTGGCAATCCATAATAAAGGCTTAGAGACAGATCTGGTTGCGTAGAGTGCTTCAAATAACCAACTCACTTTTGTTTTAATTCGGTCAGGGTTTCGGCACTCTTCATCTGTATCAATATCATCAACCAAAATAACATCTGGTCTTATAGAATCGTTGTTAGTTCCACGAGGACTTTGGCCAGCACCAAGCGCACGGAACGCAGCACCTTTTTTTGTTATAAACTCTTCAGCTTCCCATTGTCCTATGTTTTGTTGTTCACCATAATCGTTAATAATACGTTGGTTAGTTTCAAACTGAACTTTATACGGTAGTAGTAAACGCTTAGCATTATCTAAGGTAGAAGACACAAACAGAACCATTTTCTTTTTACCTGTAAGTACCAGGAATAACACCTCCATTCTAGTACGTGCTGTTTTTGCACATTCTCTAGACCACGAACGGACTTCAAACCATTCAGGATTTTTTAAAACACGTTTAGTCGCAGCAATATGAAATGCTGCTGGCTCACTTGTATAGTGATTAGGAAAGTAATATTTAAACCACGCTTCAGGGTTAGCCTCTAAGGTTGCCATACGCTTAGATTTTTGCGCATCAGTTTCATTGAGGTCAATGGGTGTAGCTTTAGCCGTGTTATCTCTAAACTGTTCCCACAGTTTTAAGTATTTTTTATCTTCAGCTTTACTCATTAAGTGATTTTTGAGTTAATAAAACCGTCGAAATAAGGCAACATCTTTTTGTGCAATTCAAAATCAATAGGCTTTAAATACTCTAAAAACCCTGTAGAAACTTCGTAAACTTCAGCAATAGATGTTTCCGTTTCTAACTTCTTAATTGCAGATGTGAGTACAGCAATAGTATTAGATTCTTTAGATGTTGCTACTTTAATGTCTCTAGCCTTAATATCATCGTTAAGCCATTCTAACTGATCATACAAGTCAGAGATCATTACTTGCCTAGTAACTAGTTTGGATTTTCGTAAACGTTCCCATCCACCGTCTTTAATCCACTTACCAACCGTATTAGGTCGTACATGGCAACGTGTAGCAATCTCCTTCTGGCTTAGCTTTTGGTCAGTATCCAAAAACAGCATTTTTGCAAATTCCTTTACATCATCTTTTTTTAATGGCATTGCTATATATCTCTTTTGTGAATAGCAAAAGTGACTAAAAACGACTCTAAAATAAAACAAATGCGAACCAGCTAAACACATCAATAATTTAGCTTAACACTTGCGTTGAGTGGCTTTACAGTTTTTTGTGAGTGCTTTTTATTCTGTCAATATTTGTGCTCACCATTATTGGAAAAAACAATTAATTATGTTCACATTTTAGTCTAAATGCCCAAAAAAAAACCATTTGTCTTTAATGACGAAAGCGTCAAGAACAGTTACGGTTTCTCTATACCTACAAAGGGCATTAGCCTTAAAAGGTTTAAGAAAAATCCAGTAATGCTAGATTCTCACTATAACAGTACACATTCTGTTTTAGGCTATTGGGAAAATATCACTACAGATAAAGGATTGCTCACAGGAGTGCCTGTATTTGATAGCGAAGATGAAAACGTAACTGTTATTGAGGGCAAAGTAGAACGAGGCTTTATAAAGAGTTGTTCTATGGGAATTAGCTTTAATCGTGAAGATTTAAAGCTAGTTGCTGGAGTCTTAATTCTCGAAAAATGTGAGCTATACGAAGTTTCTATTGTAGCAGTTCCTTCTAATGCTAATTCAATTAGACTTTATGCAGATGGTAGTGAAACACCACTAACAGATGATGAAGTACAAAATTTATGCTTATCAGTTTTGCCAGTTGATGCTGAGGAAGTAAAACCAAACGAAAATAACCCAGAAAACAAGTATATGAAAAAAGTGATGTTAACAGTACTAGCTGCTTTGGCTTTAGGTTTCAAAGAAACGGAGTTGGAGCATGATGTTGAAGATATCAACACCAGAGTACAAAAGTTAGGAGCTGAAAAAACAGCTTTAGAGTTAAAACTCGAGATCCTTGAAGGTGATGCAGCAGATGCAGCCAAAAAAGGAATTGAAGCAAAGGTGGATCTAGCCATTAAGGCTAACCCAACCTTAGCTAAAAACAGAGATAAGTTTGTGGCTTTAGGCTTGCAAGACGAAGCTCTTTTAAATGACACTTTAGGTGCAATGCCTAAAAAAGCATCATTAGGTGCTCAGATTGATAATCCTGGTTCTCCATCAGAGGTTAAGACTGCTGAAGAGTTTCAGAGCTTATCGATAGATGCTCAATTAGCTTTTAAAAATGACAATCCAGAAGCTTACGCAAAATTATTAACCCAAAAATAGAAATAGATGCCAGCAAATTTCCCAGAATTTTGGTTGAGTAGAATTATCCAACTTTTAAATGAAGCAGACGTAGCGTCGTTTCTAAACGGTATTTCAGAAATACCTGTAAACGTTACAACGATTAACGCAGGTCAATTGACTGAAAAGAATAAGATTTATGTTCCTGAAACCATGTTTGAGGTAGATATCTTAATCAATAATACGACCTATCCAATTCCTGTACAGTTGTACGAAGATGGTACTATTGAAATTACTCTGGATAAGTACCAAACTAAAGTAGTGTCGTTACCAGATGATCAAACCATGGGGGCATCTTACGATATTATTGATACAGCTACAGCTGCAATGCGTAGGTCAATAATGGTAGGAAAGTACCAAAAAGCCATTCACAGTATTGCTCCAGCAGCAAACTCAGTAGCAACACCGATCTTAAATGCTACAGGTGGTCCTGATGCATTAGAAGATGAAAATGGTCGATTAAGATTGACCTACGAAGATTTAGTAGCAGCTAAAAAAGCGTGTAAAAACTTTGGTAAAAAGCGTATTGTTCTTTGTGAAGATCATTGGAATGATTTATTGCTAGATCGTAAACGATTTGGGGATAAGTTAGTAAACTACACTACAGGTATGCCAGCACCAGTTATAGCAAGTTTTGAGTTGCATAGCTACGATGGTGTAATGCCAATTTATAACAGCGTTGTAACTAAGAAACCTTATGGAGCAATCCTAGAGGCTGGCGACAAAGAAGGCTCTGTAATATTTGGTGTAGAAGGTATTGCAAAGAAAACAGGTATAACAAAACAGTACTTTGATCCTGCGAAGCCAAGAACTCAAGCCAATGAGTATGCCTTACGTCATTACTCTGTGGTAACACCTTACCAAAACAAAAGAATCGGAGCCATTATATAAGCCCAAATATACCCTAATACTAAAAACAGCCATGTCTTAATTGGCATGGCTGTTTTCTTTAATTACTACTATGTTAGAAAACCCTATTATACTTAATGCTATTACTGTATTTGTTACTGCTTTTGTGACATGGATGTTTTCTAGACAAAAGAGTAAGAGAGATTTAAAAGCATTAGATACTGAAAACGAGATTAAAGCCTCAAAGTATTACCAAGGTTTATTGGATGATTTATCTACAAGATTAGATAAGGCAATAAGCGAGTTAATGCTTTTAGAAGAGCGACACAGTAAGCTTATGGATACCAACAGAGATTTGGTAGTTCAGCTTCAAAAATTTAAACAATTAAACGGCAAAAGCAACTAATGGTTACAAGTAAAGATTGTATTGATAAGTATGGTAGCCCAAATGTAGCAATGGAACATCAGCACATGGTGCTGGTTAACGTTCCAAAAAGCATTACTAAAGCCATACCAGAATTACCAAACAGAATCTATTGTAACAAAGATTTAGAGCAGCCGCTATTACAAGCCTTTGTAAACATTATAGACAGAGGTTTATGTGATGAAATTGAAACGTGGGATGGTTGCTTTAATATTCGCAAAAAGCGAGGATTAAAAAGTTGGTCATTGCATAGTTGGGCAATAGCTGTAGATATAAATGCAGCAAGAAATGCATTAGGACAAACACCAACCATGAGTGCCCAATTAGTATGCTGTTTTACAGATGCTGGTTTTGATTGGGGAGGTAAATGGACACGTCCAGACGGCATGCATTTTCAATTAAAAGCGATTTAAACATAAAATAAAAACCAATACCAACACCAATGAAAAAAATATTATTAGCACTAAGTCTTATCCTATTTGTAGGCCTAACAGCACAAG
Source organism: Winogradskyella undariae (assembly GCF_013285155.1). Classification (GTDB taxonomy): domain Bacteria; phylum Bacteroidota; class Bacteroidia; order Flavobacteriales; family Flavobacteriaceae; genus Winogradskyella; species Winogradskyella undariae. The sequence continues at coordinate 282,285 of NZ_JABTEL010000002.1, forward strand.
CAACAAACCAAAACCCAAAAAGTGATGAAACATCTATTTCTATTCCTTATCCTGATATCCATAGTATCATGCAAATCTCGCGTATTACCGAGCACAATAGAAACGACTACAACAATACAAGATTCAATACACACAAAGCTGGAGGTGTTGGATACAGTACATATTTTAAGACCATCGGATACGGCAAAAATATCACAGTTAATATCCAAGCTTTCAGAAACACCACAGCAAATAACATCCAAACAAGCTACAGTAAGTTTAAGCAAACAGGGCAACTCAATACAAGCAGAATGCTATTGCGACAAGCTAGAGGAAGTGCTAAAGGTATACAAGGAGACTACGACAATGCAACGGAAACTTACAACAAGCCAACAGCAGACTATAGTTCAAATTACCAACGAACTCAACTTTTTACAAAAAGTGTTTTTTTGGTTGGGAGTCCTGGTCTTTTCGGGTTTGGTAATTATGATCATAATCAAATTCAAATAACCCAATTAAACAAGGCTTAAATGCCATTTAACAAACTATAAAAACACAATATTATGTCAAAAAAAGAGAAGAGTATTTGGGATTTAAATCCAGATCTAAAAGCCTACTACGAAACTAGTGATGGTCATAAATTTTTTAGTGAAGATGCTGCAAAAACTTACGCACATCAAAATAAAGATGTGACTTACGACGGAGAAGTAAAGCGACCAAATAAAAACAAGGTAACACCAATCTTAGAAGAAATCTTAAGAGCTAAAGCTATTGCAAAATTAACCACAGTAGAAGAGGTTAACAAGGCATTAGAAGGTGAAGTTGAGCAGTCAGTAATTGAAGCTGGTAAAGCACAAATTTCAATTATTGAAAATGCAGGTGGCAAAAAGGATTTTGAGTTAAGAGCTGAAGCTGTTGCAAAGCTTGATACTGTAGAGGCTATTGATTTAGCTATTAAAGATGAAACCTCTAAAACAGTTATCAAAGCTGGTAATGAGCGTATTGCGTTTTTGCAGTCAGAAGCTAGACAAGGGAAGTAATTAATTTAAAACAACACTAGATGTTACCAGGAATAAATATAGAATTTGACAATGGCAATTTAGATACAGTTGTATCAACTGCTGATGGTGTTTTTGGTTTGTTAGCCTCAGCAGTTGCTGTTGTTGATAAATTTGAACTCAACAAAGCCTATCAAATTAAGAATATGGCAGATGTTGCCAACTTAGGCATCTTACCAGACGTAAACAACTATGTGTTGTATCGATGGTTAGAAAAGTTCTACGAAGAGGCAGGCGAAGGCACAAAGCTTTGGATAATGGGACGTGCTAAAACCGAAGTAGTAAGTTTCTGGTTTACACCAGATGTTGCAACAGGCGTTACACCAGCAAAGAAATTGTATGATGCTTCTAACGGAGAAATTAGTATTTCGTTTACAGCATATGCAGGCACAACGGAGGTTGTAATTGAAAACGGTATGGATGCTGATGTGCCATTAGCAAAATCTAAATCGCAAACGTTTAACGATCTCTATACGACAGAAAACTTTGCTCCAGTATTTACCATTTTAGAAGCGTATGCTTTTACAGGTGAGCATGATGATTTATTAACCTTGTTAGAAGGAAGTGATAACAGGGTCGGCATTTTTGTAGGTAATACAGAAAAGCGCACAGGCGATGTTACCATTAACGGTTGTTCTACCAGTGTACTTGCAGGTCGTTTGGCTCGTATTGGAGTGCATGAGAATGCTGGTAAACGTTTAACAGGTTCTTTGGCAACATTAACAGCTTACATTGTTGATCTACCAGTAGAAGAGTTTGATGTTGAAGCTTTACACGATAAAGGTTTCATCACTTTTAGAACGCACATTCGTAAAAGTGGTTATTGGATTTCTGATGATCCATTAGCAACAGATCCTGCAAATGATGATTACTCTCACATTACTCGCAGACGTGTCATTGATAAAGCCTTACGTGTTGCACACAATATTGCAGGCGAACAAATCTTAAATGATTTTGATGTTACCAATGAAGGTAAGGTAGATCCTATCTATGCTAAGAACGTGGAAGGTGATATTGAGCGTGAGATAGCTGCACAAATGGATGGTGAGATTTCAAGAGATAGCACCAATCGTGATGATTTTGGTGTGGTTGCTGAATTCGATAAAAATGCTGTTGTATCTGCAACTAGTAGAACCAATATTAAAATTAGAGTACGCCCAAAAACGATGAACCGATTTATCGAAATCAATTTAGGCTATGCAGTTAACTTAGAAAACGTTTAAAATATGTTTGATTCAAGACAATACGAGTGGGCAGATATTACGCTCATTTTAGGTGGTAAAGATATTACAGGTATCCAAGCTATAAGATATACCGAAAAAATTGAGCGTGAGCCACTTTACGGTAAAGGTAGATATCCTCACAGCATACAAAGTGGTAATGCTGCTTTTGATGGTGAGATAGAAGTTTTACAATCAGAGTACGAAGCTTTGGTAACTAGTGGTAACGGTACAATTTTAGGGTTGTCATTAGATGCCTTAGTTGGTTATGGTAATCCAGACGCTGGAGATGATCAAATGTTTGATCGTGTTATGGGATTGCGCTTTACGGAAGCAGGTAAGGAATGGAAACAAGGTGATAAAAACACCATCATCAAGTTGCCATTTGTATGTTTAAGAATTAAAAACCAAGCCTAATGTTTATAGCAACACCAGACCAAATTGCTGCTTGGAAACAAGAGCATGGGGATGTCTTTAGATTTAAATCTGAAGCACATAAAAAAGCCGCTTATTACCGTAAACCAAAGCGAAAAGAGATGAGTTACCTCACCAAAATTAAAGATGGTACTCAGTTTAATGCTCAACTTTTAAAGTCTTGCTACTTAGCTGGAGACAAAGAAATAGAAACCAATGATGATATTTTCCTTGGTTTAGGAGATAACATTATTGAACTCTTAAAATTTGCCAAGGTTGAAGTGGAAAAGCTTTAGAGGCTGCTGAAGTAGACCCAAATGATTTTATCCGAATTAGTAACGCACAACTGCGTTACTATTTCGGTATTTCAGACCCAGACAGTCTCACAGATACAGAATGGGCAATGCGTATTAAAGAGTTAGAATACGTAAGAGAATTAGAACGACCAGAAGAATCCTAAAACCGTTTAACAAGCCACAATGGATAACACTTTAAATTACCATATTAAATTCCAGACAGATGCCGACAAAGTCGCAGCATCTGTTGAGCGTTTAGATAATGGTTTAAATAAAGTTTCTAAAGATGTGGAAACCATGCGCACCAAATTTAGCAGTGCAATGGATAAAATTAACGGCAAACTTAGTGCTGTTAGATTACAAGCATTCACTCAAAATGTGCAAAACGCTGCTCAAGGTTTAGATTCCATGAGTGCGCCTGGTCTAAAATTGAATTCATCCTTAGCAGACCTTTCTGCAATTACAGGTGTTACAGGTGCTGGTCTTAAAGAAATAGAAGGTTATGCTAGAGATAATGCTAAAACTTTTGGTGGTGAAGCTGCTGATGGTGTAGAAGCTTACAAGGTTATTCTTTCAAAGTTAAATCCTGAAATTGCCAAATCTCCTAGAGCTTTACAAGCCATGGGTAACGCTGTTAGTACACTCTCTAAAACTATGGGAGGTGATACAGCTGGAGCAACCGATGTTTTAACAACAGCTTTAAATCAATACCAAGTCTCTACAGAAAACCCAATACAAGCCAGTAAAGAGATGGCTTTAATGATGAACGTTATGGCAGCAGCAGCTGCTGAAGGTTCTGCTGAATTACCAGAGATTAAATCGGCTTTAGAACAAAGTGGACTTGCAGCAAAAACAGCAAATGTAAGTTTTGCAGAAACCAATGCATACATCCAAGAACTAGATAAAGCAGGTAAAAAAGGAAGTGAAGGTGGTGTGGCTTTGCGTAACGTAATGGCATCATTAGCACAAGGTCGATTTTTGCCAAAAGATGTTCAAAAGGAATTACAAGCAGCTGGTGTTGATGTCAATATTTTAACAGATAATAGTTTAACCTTATCTGAGCGTTTAAGACCACTACAAGGTATAATGAATGACCAGGCATTAATTACTAAAATGTTTGGTAAAGAAAATAGTAATGCTGCTATTGCGATGTTATCTGCTGTAGATAGAGCCGAAAGTTTAACCACGGCAATACAAGGTACAAATGTCGCTTATGATCAGGCAGCTATTGTTATGGAATCTCAAGCTGAGAAAAATGCAAGAATTCAAGCTTCGATAGATGATTTAAAAATCAGCCTATTTAACGTCACAGGTGGTGCATTAGGTTATGCTAAAGTATTAGGTGATATCGCTTTTGATGTTTCAAACTTAATACCACTTTTTGCAGGTTTTGCTCAGGTTATTCAATTTGTTACAAGTGCCACAAAAATGCAAGCCTTATGGACAGGTATTGTAACTACAGCAACATCTGTTTGGACAGGTGTGCAATGGGCTTTAAATGTCGCAATGAGTCCTATCTTTTTAATACCTGCAATTGTTATAGCCATTGGTGCTGCAATTGCGTGGGTAGTTTCTAAAACAGAAGGTTGGGGCGAAGCATGGCAACATACCGTAAATGGTGGAAAGCTATTGTTTAAGTTATTTGGAGAAAGTATAAAGCTTCATTTTATGACCTCTGTAAATGCGATTATGATTGGTCTTAACTACATTAAAAAAGGTTGGTACGAATTTAAAGACGCTGTAGGTATTGGTGATAGTTCTGAAAATCAAAGAATGATATCTCAGATTACTGCCGACACAGAAGCACGTAAGCAAGCCATAATAGATCAAGCCAACGAAGTAAAGAAAACAGCACTAGAAGCTGCAGGAACTTTTGGTATGGCAGCTGCTTCTATAAAGTGGAAAACAGATGTTGAAACGGATGAAGCTGGTGAAGGAATTAGTGATCCAACTATTCCTGGTGCTAATTTAGGAGGTGCTACAGCTGGAGGTTCTGGTAGTGGTGGATCTACTTCACCAAAAAAAACAAATAAAGCTATTGCCACAGGTGGTAGTAAGCATAATTATATCACTATTAATTTAAAATCATTAATAGAAGGTTTACAAATTAAAGGTGCTGATTTTAAAGATAGCGCACAGCAAATGCAAGATCAGAGTGTCGATGCATTATTGAGAACATTGGCAGTTGCCACAACACAAGGAAGTTAATGCAATTAGATAAAACAGGTATCATATTTAGTAGTATAGTTGGTGCAAAAGGTGCATCTGCTTTGCCACGTTTAGCGACGTTACAAAACGAGCTAATGAAACACGTGTTACCTGCGATACCGTTTTTGCCTGTAACGTCTCAGAATATTAGTATTAAAAATTCAGATCGTGCCATGGATGCTGAATTGTGGAAAGCTGACCAGAAGCTTAATGCTTCTGATCAGTTCTTTCCGTTTTCGTTTGTTGGGGATGATGGACAGGCTTATTTGTTACCATATGAGCCTATAATAAATATTAATGGCAAAAACACCATTGTACGTCGTTCTGTAGCAAAGGCGAAAACTAGTGATGGTTTAGCACTTGGAGGTAAGATAAAAGAACGCTGGACACAAGATGATTATGACATAACAATTACCGGTGTTTTAATTGGATCAATAATTACTGGCAATGTTGAGAATTGTTTTCCTCGTGAGGATTTTGAGAAGCTAAGAGATTTTATGACAGCACCAAGATCGTTAAAAGTGTATTGCGAACCCTTACAGCTTTTAGGGATTAATGAACTGGTAATTGAAGATTTTAGTTTCCCTTTTACCAAAGGCGAAAATGTACAAGCCTATACGATTAAAGCGTATAGCGATTTTGATTATAAACTATTACTAGACCTAGATGATTAGATTTTATTACTGCCCTGTTTTGGGTTTAAAATGGTTTGAAATAAAGGAAGAGTTACCAACAGCTTGGAATACTCAACCATCAAAAAAAAGAAGAAAAAGACGTGCTTAACATTGATTGGTACATAGAATTTAAAACAGCAGAAAAACGCTATCAATTAGCGTTAATGTCGGAGTGCGAGGTAATCTCTTCAGTAGATAATCTTAGCGACACGGCAACCATTGTTTTGCCTGAAGCTGTAATGAATGATGTACTAAACTTTGATGATAAAATTGGTAGAGGTACTGAGGTGATTATTAGAATGGGTTACGATGGTGATCTGCAAACTGAGTTTGTTGGTTTTATAAAAGACATTACAACTAACGATAGTTCTTTGAAAATTTTGTGTGAAGATGCTTTGTTTCTGTTTAGAGTTGGGGTACCAGATATTGAAATGAAACCGACCTCTTTAACAGAAGTTGCTCAGTATTTAATTGACAATATAGATAGCAGCTACACGCTTAAATGTGACTATGATATTAACTATGAGAAATTCACTATACACCAAGCCACAGGTTATGATGTATTGAAAAAGCTCCAAGATGAAACTAAGGCTAATATTTATTTTGATAGTGAGCTAAAGCAATTACATATACATCCACCTTATGTAGAAAAAGGTGGTGAAGCGCTCTATAGTATGCAGTACAATATTGAGAATTCTAGTTTAGAATTTAAAAACAGATTAGACAATAAAGTTGAAGTTACTGTTGAGAGTACCAATATACGAGGTGAAGTTAGTAAGGTCGTATCTGGAACAACTGGAGGTGATAAAGTAACGCTTAAAGTTGGCGCAATGGATGAAGCTTCTATGGAGCGCATTGCAAATGCTGAAGTATTAAAACGAAGTGCAAGCGGTTACGAAGGCAGTTATGATGGTTGGTTATTACCATTTGTAAAACCAACCTATTCATTACGAATTAAGGATGAAGATTATCCAAACAAAACGGATTGGTATTACTGCAAATCTGTTGTAACAAAATTAAGTGAATCGGGAGGTCAACGGACTATAACACCAGGAATAAAATTAAGCTAGTGAATAAGATTACTGACATAAAGAAATACCTGAAGGAGATTGTTGGCGCAAACCCTAATCTACCAATAAAAGCAACGGTTACAGCTGTACAAGCTGAGCAATGCGATGTTGAATTAGAAGGCGGATTAAAATTAACCAATGTAAAGCTTAAAGCAACAGTAACCGATGGTGATGATTTTATGATTGCTTACCCTAAAGTTGGCAGTAAGGTTTTGTTGATCAGTTTATCGGGCGAACTCGACAACCTCACTGTGATTAAAGTAGATGATGTTGAAAAAGTGCATTACAAACAAAATGGTTTAGAGGTTTTCATTGACAGTACAGATGGCAAGGTTGCCATACAAAATAACGACGTATCGTTTCATGAGTTTTTTACTGATCTGTACGATTTATTGAAAACATTTAAGGTGTTTACACCTGCAGGACCTAGTGGTACACCATTACCTCCAACAGTATTAAAAATTGAAGGATTTAAAACAAAGTTTAATAAGATTTTAAAAGCAGTTTAAATGGCATTGAATAAAGCATTACTGAAAGGTAAGATTGAAGGCATATTGATGGATATGCTACAAAGAGAAAATACATCGGTTGCTGAGTTTGCTACTCGTTTAAGTGATGCAGTTGATGATTATGTAAAGCAAGGTGAATTAAATTATACAGGTGGATTAATTGCGCCTAATGGTGCTGTTACAGGTATGATACAAGGAAATATACAATAATGAAAGGCAGAGGTGTACAACTTATAGATAGTAATGATGAAGGTACTTTAATGGATATTAAAATTAATCCTATTAGAGATGCTGATGGTAAGATTGTACAAGGTGAAGTTATTGGAGATACGCTTCAGCAAAACAAAGCTTTAATACTAATTGAACACACTGGAGAAATAAAGTGGCGAGAAGATTTAGGAGTTGGTATTGGAGACTTGTTGTTGAGTGATGATTATTTAGAATATAGGCACACCATTAGAAGAGAATTACAAAAGGATGGTATGAAAGTAACTAAGGTTGATTTGTATGAAAACACACCTTTAAATATAGTAGCAAATTATGATAGCTAAGCAAGGACAAAACTTTTGGGATTTGGTAATACAAGAGACAGGAAGTGTAGATAATGCTTTTGAGATGTCATTATTAAATCCAGATAGAAGTGTTACAGATGTTGTTGCTATTGGTACGGATATCATAAGCTCACCTATAACCAGAAAGAAGATTGTAGATCAGTTTAATGATTTAAACTTTCCTGCAACAGCTGAAGAGTTTCCAAGCTCTGGAGATTTATCTCCAAATATTGGAGGCATAGGTTACATGCAAATTGAAACATCATTTATAGTAAGTTAGAAAATGGCAAGAACGAGACAAGAAATAAAACTAGAAATAACAACAAGCTTTATGAGCAACTTAAATGTTGCTGAAGCTTATGGTTTTGCTGTTGGTGCAAATTTTAGTGATGAGTTTTCTTTAATAAGCATTGAGAATATTCGCTTTGAAATACAAGCCTATCAATTGTTTTTACAAGAAAAATTATTTAATCAACATAAAATAGAAGTTGATGCAACCATCCGTAACCAAAAGTCTGGACGTGCATCTTGGTATAGAACTATGGCATTGCGTTTTCAGTATGGTTTTGATTTATTATTAGACCAGGACTATTTTGATAATAGTAATGCAACTGAAGCGCAAATTGAAGCTTCAAAAATTATAAAGTATGCAGCAGTTAATGAAAGTGAAGATGAGAGCCGTGTAATTATAAAAATTGCTGGTGAAACGGACAACGAGCTTGCACCAATAACACAAGAACAACGCGAGTCTTTTGATTATTATTTAGATGAGTTTAGATATGCAGGTGTGCAAACTACGGTTATTAATTACTTACCAGACTTATTGTATTTAAACCTACAAATACAGCGTGATGCTTTGGTTTTAGACAGTAACGGTATGAGCATATTAAATGGGAATTACCCTGTGAATGAAGCTATTGAAGCATACATGAAACTATTACCATTTGATGGAGAGTTTGTTGTGTTTGATTTTTTAACCTACATAAAGAATAATGCTGAAGGTGTTATTATACCAACAGTAATTAATATAGAGAGTGCGGTGATTGATCCGTTGATAGATGACTATGGTGATCCTGTTAGTATTCCTATAAAAACAATAGCTGAGAGTGGTTATTTTAAGGTTGCAAACTTTGATAATATAACGTATGTGGTATAACGTAAACTTTTATAAACTGTGTTTTGATTTCATGTTGGTAAGCTTGCGCAAACCAATAGAGTTGGCAGTTTTATATGCTTACACCAAGCCATTAGTTACACTACAAATAAAGTGGTTGAATTATAGACGTGAAAACCTCTACATCCTAGATCATACAGGGCAGATTTGTAGGTTAAGAGGTGCGTTAAACGATAAGTTTGACAATGAGTTAAGGCGTATTTATATAGATGGTGATGGTGGTGCGGCTGAGCGTACTTACATATACACACCAGCAGAAAACCAAACAAAATATTTAGGCAAGCTGTATTTATATAATGCCTTAGAGTTTGGAGATAATGGTGCGGATTTTATTGTCTATGTACCATCGGAAATAATGGAAACACAAAATTTTGAAGTACGAGCACAAATTGACCTTTATAGAGCTGGAGGTAAACGGTATTTAATAATACAGATATAATGAATAGATATAATTTTTTACAGACAGGCGGTTTTCCTTTAGAGACAGACACATTAAATGGCATGCAAAATGCCTACAGCATATTTAATGCATTAGGGCAGTTAGCAGGTAATCTAACTATAATTAGTGGTTGTGTTGTAGCAGGTAGTACGGTAAGTGATGGTGTGGTTTTTATTAATGGAGAACTTTATAGATTTATAGGAGGTACGGCTCAAACAGATGTTAGAATTATACAAGACACCACAACCAAGATTTGGGAAAATGGCGAAGAAAACGATTGGCAGTATGACAGGCATGTTACGTTTGCTTCTGGTGCTGGTTCTATACCATGGGCAGACTTTACAAGATTGTCTAGTCTAAAGAATTTACAAAGCAGAATATTACCAGCAGGTACTAATCCACAAATGTATAGTGGAGCTATAAATGCTATACCACAAGGATGGCAATTGTGCGATGGTTCTAACGGTACTCCAGACCTTAGAGGTCGTTTTATTGTAGGCTATAATGCGGATGATTCTGATTATGAAAGTGTCGGAGAAACTGGTGGTGCAAAAGCTGTTACGTTATTAGAATCTCAAATGCCTCAGCATAATCACGGAGGAAACACAGGAGGGGATTCTCATACGCATAATTATAAAGATGGGTATCAATTAATAAGTGATAATTCCCAAAACGGTATATCTGGCAAAGAAACACAAAGCAGTAATTATTATGGTATGGATAATGCCGATAGCAATAATAATATAATGCATTATAAAAACAGAACTACAGATTCTGATACTCATAATCATTCTATCAATTCATCAGGCGGTGGTGAGTCACACGAAAACCGACCACCATATTACACATTAGCATTTATAATTTATATAGGATAAATATGGCAACACCACTAGAAACAATAAAAACTTGGTTTAGAACCAACTTATACCCATCGCAATCACAGTTTTGGGCGACATGGGATAGCTTTTGGCACAAGGATGAAAGCATTCCTATTGATAGCATTACGGATTTACAGACAGCCTTAGATGGTAAATTAGATGTAGAAGCTTATAATGGTTCAGCACCTCCTTTACAGTTTCCACCGTATGCAAATGAAGCTGCTATGGTTGCAGCACAAGACAACCAAACGGCAGGTTACTTGCAAAAGGTTTTAGACGGACCAGGAGACTTAGGTGTAACTTATTATTTGTTTAAAGGAGCATTCCATGAAACTGTAGAAGATTATGATCAGTTAACGGAGTCTGAGGCAGCTAGTTTAGAAGATCGTTTTAAGTATCAAACTAAACGTATTAAAGCCAAAGAATCCTCTTTTACAGGAGCAATAGAGTTAGGTTCTGAATACTTGGCTTTAATAGAAACTGATGGAAATATTAGTGCTATAATTTGGGATGAAGCTTATAGCAACTTATTAGCTAAAGCCAAAGCCTTAAAGACAGCAGGAGAAACGGTTAGATTTTCCTTTACTAATGTATCACAAAACAAACAAATTGTTGCTGAGGTAGATTCTTTTGGTACTTATGAAACCAGTGGGAAGGTTATTTCCACTTTGAAGACTACAGGTAATTTTGCAGTGCCAACTGCTGATTTAGTGGTTGAAGATGTACTACATGTGTTTTTGCCAGTTGTTGGTAGTGGTGGTGAAGGTGGTGGTGCTGATGGTGCTGATGGTGTAGATGGTGTAGATGGAAAATCAGCCTATCAATCATACTTGGATACTACTGCAGATGATCCTGTATTAACAGAGGGGGAATGGTTGGCTTCTTTAAAGGGTGATAAAGGAGACAAAGGTGATAAGGGCGATACTGGTAATACTGGTGATGATGGAGAAAAGGGAGAAACGGGAGATACTGGTAAGTCTGCATACCAATCTGCCTTAGACAGTGGATTTGTAGGTACAGAGGCTGAGTGGATAGCCTCATTTACAAAAGACAAAGTACAACTATCTTTAACCGCCACAGGTACATTAACAGTTGATTTCTCTGGTGCTATAAAAATTGCAGACATAGTACTTACCGGTGATACAGCAATTGGCGTAACCCCACCAACATTAGCTATAGGCGAAAGTATAACCACTTTTATGTACATAGAACCAGATGAAAATATACCAAGTTTAACCACAGATATTACAGATAATATGGTTGGTGATTTTGATGCTTTAGATGTTAAGTATCGCTTAGTCATAACTTGGATTAGAAGAGATGGTTCTACGTTAATTAATACTTCAACTTTAACACCACAAGAGTAATGAGTTTATTGATGCAACATCATGTTAGTACTAAAAAAATAGAACCAGACACATTTATCGGAGGGGTTGGCAGTACTGTTTTAACAAAAGAGGATTTAGTTAATCATATACGGACAGGTTCTTCAGGGTCATCCGCTCCAATAGACGTTTCTAATGTCGTTTATTTTAATAATGACGGGTATGAAATTTCATTTAAAATAAATGTAAGTCATAATTTCAGTATGGGTGCCGATTTTCCTAATGCAATATACGTGTTTGTGTATTCAGACCTGTTTAATTATATCAATAGATGGGGTGAAAGGCCTAGTATAAAAGAAATTATTATCGGAGAGAATGTAATAATTGCGGAAGGCGTTAATTTAGAATTAACAAGACACAGCATTATAAAAACGGTAGTCCTTTCTGATTACGCACCTAACTATATGTTTCAAAATTCAATCTTTAGGGTTTTATATATTCCTAACGCGAACCCTCTAGGAAGTTCGACTTCTTCAAATGAAACCATAAGCACGTGGAAACCTCAGAATAACAATAAAGGTTTTTTTAATATAGCTAACCAAACAAACAACGGAGGAGGAATAGAGGGAGACGTTCAAAATTTAATAAATAAAGGTGGCACGGCCAATTTCATAGTAAACAGCACACCTCCTAACCCTATAACAGATTTATCATTTACAGTATCGGGAGTAGATGTTATTTTGAGTTTCACTACTCCAGCATCTACAAATTCAATTTCACATTACGAAGTATATAGAGGCAAAGAGATAATGGGAATTATTTCTTCAAGCGGAGAATCTATAAGCGGTTTATCTAATGGGGACGAAATAACGGTTTACACAAAAGACACCTCATATAATTCTAGCACATCTAATTCAATAACAATATCGGGTTTATAAATTATGACAAAAGCAATAACACTAAACGGAACCACAATAATCGGTGTGCCTAAAAAATGGGTTAGAGCATCTAAACCAGGTTACGAGCATCCTGCTTATGACACGCTTTCAGATGAAGAACATTTTTTAGATGGTTGGAAAGAAGTTATTACACCAGAGTTTAATTCAGAAACACACAAATTAGGTGAGCTAAAAGACTATGAAAATAAATTTGAATACGATGTAGATCCCTTAACTCAACAAGAAATTGAAGCTAATTTTTTAGCTAAACAGAATGATTTAATAGAAGATTCAGAAGCAAACAAGCAACAATTAATTCAAGCAAAAACAGAAGCTAAAATAATTGAAGATGCCCAATTAATTGAAGATGATACTGAAGCTATTGCAAACCAAGCCTTATATCCTTTTTGGGATGAAAACAACATTGAAGTTTTTGAAGGCCACAAATACCAACGCATAGTAGGTTTAGAGCTTCACTTATATAAAGTAAAAGTTGGTAAAGGGCATTACACTCAAGCAAACTGGGCACCAGAAAACAATCCATCGCTATTCACTAGAGTTGGTTTCGCAGACGAGGCTGTGCCTTGGACTAGTACAGCAGCATCTGCAGGTGAATACATTTTAGGATATAAGGTAACACACAATGGCCAAACATGGATTAGCATTTTTAATGGAGCTAACGCATGGGAACCTGGTGAGTATGGTTGGGAAGTTTTCACAGGATAATTAACTAAAATAAATAGGAATTATGAATATAGATATTACAAAAAACACAGACAAAACGGCTCATTTCTTTTATGGCTACTGGCTTAACATTTTCGGTGTAGCAATCGCAGCATGGTTAATTAACGCATGGATAGGTGTTGCATTACTTTTAGCTTACTACATCGTTAGAGAGATTAAGCAGAAAAAAACAGGTGGCACCAATGATTTCCAAGAACAAATTGCAGATGTGCTGTTTAGTATTGTTACAGCAATTCCGTGGGCGTTATTATTACCATTTGTAATCGACAGAGTTTGGTAACATGAAAAATCTAATCCTACTTTTCTATTTGTCTTTTTTCGCCCTAAATGCACAGCAAGACCTCACTGATATTACCTCTACAATAGAAACCAACTATTATGCAGGTGTATACGGATATAATTTAGAGATAATAAACGATAGCCTTTATGTGATCTCTAAACAGAGAATAGCTGCTATTAAAATAATGAGTAAACGTAGTGATGTTAACTATTGGCACAGAGAATACAACAAATACAATATGGTTGTGTCTTTAAGACATTTAGCAAAAGGTAACTACATCATAGCACTAAGAATACAACAGTCTTTTATTATCAATATTTTAAATCATAAAACTAAATCCCTCAAAAAATGAAACATTTCACAACACTACTAACGTTTATTTGCTTTATGGCTAGCTACTCACAAGCAACCCAAATAGAGCTGTGCTCTTATCTGCATCAAGATATAGAAATGGTTTTAAATAGTACTAGTGATACATTAACGGTAAGCTCTGAAAAAGGCATTATTGATGATGTAAAGATCTTACACATGGTAGATCTTAATACCAGTATAAAAATGAACGTACCTAACGAGGTTAATTTCAATAATTACATTATACCATTATACAGATATAAAGAAGGCACATATCGCATAGTTGTGACTTTTAACTCTAGAAATTATGTGAGTTTAATGTTTAGGATGCAACCTATTGCAGGTGGACGTAAATCTTTAGTAGAGCTAAAAAACTATAGCGTTAGGTATGGTATTAATAGTGGTTTTGGTGGTACAATAACAAAGCGTGACAATCTTAGTAAAAAAGTGATGTACACGCTTTTAGAAAAGTTTAAAACCGACCAACACACTAAGCATGGTAATACTAACTGGCTAAAGGTTTATGGCAACTACACTAATGGCACAAAAGAACTGCTCTATGAAATTAATTAAACTATTACTGCTGGTCTTGGTATTTAATCTAAGCCAAGCACAACAAGATCTATCTGACCTTTTAATAGACATGCAAGGTGGTTGGTCTATTGGAAACGGATGTGGTCAGTTTGGAAACAATGGCTATAAAATATGTAAAACGGATGCTTTAGAGCTTAATGGAGATGTCTTGGAGGTTATGTGGGTAGAGCTTACGGTGCATCAACCTATTACTAATTATGGTGTGGAAACGGATGTTTTAGAATTACTAGCCAATGGACAAATAATACTTAAATGTGAGATTTCTAACGATTACCAGAACGAATCCACAATTATAGTTTTAGATCAAACTTTAGGTAACATTGATTCTCACTCTATACCTTTAAGAGTTTATCCTAATCCTGCAAAGAATCATGTATTTATAGAAGCTCACAATTTAAAGCAAATAGCATGTTATGATACAAATGGTCGCTTATTGTTTAGTATCAAAAACCCCACTACATTAAACAAGGTTTACCTTTTTAATTATTCTGATGGCTTATACCATTTAGTGTTAAAAGATCTCTTAGGAGGTATTGAAAATAGAAAATTGATAGTGAAGCGTTAAATCGTTTTTAAAGCTCATTTAACTATCGTTTAAATTACGTCTTAGGATAAAAAAAATGTCCTCAGATTTTTAAAAGTCGCCAAACCGTTAAAAATAATGCTCTGAAACATCGACTGAGGACAAAGTGTCTAAGCGATATTTGAGAGCATTTTTGGGTTTGGCGAATGCAAATTTAAACAATATAAATAATTAAAAAGTTAAATGAGTAGGAAAGTTTACACTACAGCACCCTTGCCTTTTATGGGACAGAAAAGGAAATTTTTAAAACAGTTTAGAAAAGCTCTAAGCGATTACCCAAAAGATGCTATTTACATTGATTTGTTTGGTGGAAGTGGTTTGTTGTCACACACGGTTAAAAGTCATTATCCTGAAGCTACAGTGATTTATAATGATTATGATAACTTTAGAAGACGTATTGAGGCAATTGCTGAAACTAATGTTCTATTGTCTAAATTAAGGCATCTACTGCATAGTTATTCTAAAGATAAACGATTAACAGAAGAGTTAAAACGCAGTGTTTTAAACCTAGTTAAATCGCACGAGTTATACTATGGGTATTGTGATTATATAACATTATCGTCTGCTGTTTTGTTTAGTATGAAGTATGTACAGAGTTATTCAGAATTAGAGAAAAGCACTTTGTACAATAAGGTAAGATTAAGTGATTATACTGCGGTTGGTTACTTAGATGAATTAGAGGTTGTTTCTAAGGATTACAGCGTGTTATTCAATGAGTATAAAGATAAAGATAATGTTGTTTATTTAGTTGATCCACCATACCTACAAACAGATAATAGTACTTATAAGAACTATTGGAGTTTGAAGGATTACTTGAATGTTTTGACAGTATTGATAGATAAGAAGTATTTTTATTTTACTTCTAATAAATCATCAATAATTGAGTTGTGTGAGTGGATTGGTGACCAAACGGTTGTTGAGAATCCGTTTGCCGATGCTACTAGAGTTGATATGACTAACGCACCATCCTATAATAGTAGCTATACTGATATAATGGTTTTTAAGTAGTATTTAAATGGTGTCTAAAATAGGTTTAAAATGCCTATTTTAGACACCTAAACCATTCAACTTTAATAGCGAGTGAGTGTGCATTTGAATTTTAAAAACTGTGCATTTGAATTTTGCGATTATAAACTAATATCAATTAGGGTCTCATTTCCAATATTATAAAATTAACTGCTATGAATATTTCACCATCTAAGCTCAATAAATTTTTAATGATAAAACTGCCTGCAGCGTACTTTACAGGTGTAAGAACAAAAACATTAAATGATACAGCATGCATTGTTACTGTAAAACACCGTTGGGTAAATCAAAATCCATTTAGGTCTATGTTTTGGGCTGTACAAGGCATGGCAGCTGAGTTAACAACAGGAGCTTTGGTTATGAAAAAAATTAAAGAAAGTGATAAAAAGATATCGATGTTAGTTGCGAGTAATAATGCTACATTTACTAAAAAAGCAACAGGCATTATTACATTTACATGTAACGAAGGAGAAAAAATAAATGAGGCTATAAACAAAGCAATAGCATCTGGAGAAGGGCAAACTGTATGGCTTAACTCTAAAGGCGTAAATGAAGAAGGCGTAGAGGTGTCAACTTTTAATTTTGAATGGACGCTTAAGGTGAAACCATAAATTAATAAAGAAATAATAAGCAGAAGGTTCAAAATAAATTGTAACAAATTATCAATTTCATCAACTTATATTTAAAACAACTAAATATTTTATCATGACATCACACGAAATCGATTACCGCATTTATGGAGAAGAAATGCAATATGTAGAAATAGAATTAGATCCTCAAGAAGGGGTTATTGCAGAGTCTGGGAGTTTTATGATGATGGACGATGGTATTAAAATGGATACAATTTTTGGGGATGGCTCTCAAAAAGACACAGGATTTCTAGGAAAGATATTAGGCGCAGGAAAACGAATTCTTACCGGTGAAAGTTTATTTATGACGGCTTTCTATAATAATCTTACAGGTAAACGCAACGTCTCTTTTGCTTCACCTTATCCAGGAAAAATTATCCCTATTGACTTAACAGAGTACGGCGGTAAATTCATTTGTCAAAAAGATGCTTTTTTATGTGCAGCAAAAGGTGTTAGCATTGGTATTGAGTTTTCTAAAAAATTAGGTCGTGGACTTTTTGGAGGTGAAGGCTTTATTATGCAAAAGTTAGAAGGAGACGGAATGGCATTTGTACATGCAGGCGGAACCACAGCCGTAAAAACTTTAGCAGCAGGAGAGACTTTACGAGTAGACACAGGTTGTATTATTGGATTTACTCAAGGTATAGATTACGACATTGAATTTATAGGTGGTATTAAAAATTCGATATTTGGAGGAGAAGGTTTATTCTTTGCAAAGCTACAAGGACCAGGGAAAGTTTACATACAATCTTTACCTTTTAGTAGATTAGCGGGGCGTGTACTAGCTTCAATTCCTAATGGAGGTAAATCTAAGGGAGAGGGTAGCGTTCTTGGTGGTTTGGGTAATTTGTTAGATGGAGATAATAGATTTTAAAAAGAAGAGGTGTTTTTAATCCTTTATTAATCAGTTTTTATGTTATTTTTTTTGATATTATTAAATTGAGAGAATTCAATAATACAATATAAGGTTTTAACATAATAAGCTGTTAAATTTTAAAGGATATCAAATTTGAATTCAAAAAAAATGCTATCTTTAAATCATAAATCGAAACATTAGCTTATAGATTAAAATTACTTTTTGTCAACCTAAAAACATAAAATACTTATGGCGCGAGCAATGTATGAGTACACTAAAACTGTGCTCAATAAAGTGAGTTTTGATGCAACATTATTTTGTAAAGAAGTGCAAAAAGCAGCAAAACGATTATTACCGCATGAACTAGAAGAACTAAGAATATTTATTAATTCTCTGATCTACGAACAACCAGAATTAAATCAATGTTTGATTTATTTAAAAGCATAATAAAAAAAGCGACTCAATATTGAGTCGCTTTTTTTAAGAGTTTATAATTAATTGAACCTATTATTTAGCCTTTGGACTAATGATTTCTACATTCTGAAAAGCAATAGCTCCGCGAATAATACCTGAAATTACATCATGCATAGCATCAATAATTTGCATTTTTAATTCACTTTTATGATAAATAATACTCACTTCTCTAGCAGGTGAAGGTTCAGAAAAGAATTTTAAATGCGGACTTAGTTTTTCTTTAATATCTAGAGTGTGTAAATAAGGAAGAAGGGTCATCCCCATACCTTCATTAGATAATTTTATAAGTGTTTCAATACTTCCACTTTCAAGTTGAAACGTTTCATCAACCTGATCTTTAAACGTTTTACAAAGATTAATAACACCATCTCTAAAACAATGACCATCTTCTAAAAGTAACATATCGTCAATACTTAAATCCGAAGTTTCAATGGTTTTCTTATCTTTTAATCTGTGATTATCTGGTATATAAGCAACAAATGGTTCGTAATATAATACGCGTTCTTTAATGTTTTCACTCTCCAAAGGTGTTGCTGCAATTGCAGCATCTAAGTGGCCATCGCTAATACGTGTTAAAATTTCATCGGTTGTTAATTCTTCAATTTTTAATTTAACTTTTGGATATTTTTTAATAAAACTCTTTAAAAACATCGGTAAAAGGGTAGGCATTACAGTTGGTATAATTCCTAATCTAAATTCTCCACCAATAAATCCTTTTTGTTGGTCTACGATATCTTGAATCCTGTCTGCTTCATTAACAATATTTCGGGCTTGATAAACAATTTTTCTCCCAACCTCAGTAAGTTCAATCGGTTTTTTACCTCTATCAAAAATAATGATATCTAATTCATCTTCTAACTTCTGAATCTGAGTACTTAAAGTCGGTTGTGTAACAAAACATTTTTCTGCGGCTTTAGTAAAATTCTTATGTTCTGCTATTGCTAAAGCATATTTTAGTTGCGTAATCGTCATGGCTATTAATTTAGACTATAAAAGTATAAAAAGTATTCATTATAACTATGATATTTTTGCCCTAAAAATCCGTAAATTTGATATAACAAAAAACAGATATTATGACATTAAATAGCATAGGTTTAGATACCAAAAAAACGAAAGTATTAGCTGACGATTTAAATCAGTTATTAGCAAATTTTCAATTGTATTATCAAAATTTAAGAGGAATACATTGGAACATTAGAGGGCGTGCTTTTTTTGATTTACATGTTAAATTTGAAGAGTTATATACAGATGCTAATCTAAAAGTAGATGAGATTGCAGAACGTATTTTAACGTTAGGAGCAACTCCATTACATACATTTGAAGACTATACGCAAGCAGCAAAAGTTCCTGTCGGGAAAAATATTTCTAAAGATGAGAAAGCTGTAGAGCTTATTGTTGAATCTTTAAGTGAACTATTAAAAATGGAACGTTCTATTTTAGAGTATGCAGGTGATGCAAATGATGAAGGTACAAATTCAATGATGAGCGATTTTATTACTGAACAAGAAAAAACAGTTTGGATGATGAAAGCTTGGTTGGGTGAAACAGTATAATCAAGGATTTATTTAGTAAAGTGATCGGTTGGGGCTTTTAAGTTTTAAAGCTTAAAAAATACCTTACCTTTTAATATTTAGAATCGCAGAGTTTTATAATCTCTGCGATTCTTTTTTTGTTTACTATTCAGTCGTTTTATTCAACATATTTGATATAGAGTTTTTAATATGTCAAATCAATAGCGATTTATTATTTTCTATTAATATTTTAAATTAAAATTTCAGTTTAAAAACATCAATTTAGAAGTTAACTTCTAAATTGATGTTAATACGTCTTATTAGGAACGTTAAAAGCATTATTTTTATAATGCTATGAAAGAAAAAACTAATAAATCGGGCTTTGTATTTAAAACTTACGAAGCACCAAATCAATCTCCTTTCGATAAACTTTTCGAAATATTTAAGGAATTAATTACGCATACTTCTGGTGATTTTGATGAAGCCATTGACTGGTTACGTCAGCTAGATAAAGAATATAAGTTAACCACACCAGATTATACTATTGATGATTTTATTGAAGACTTAAAGAATAAAGGCTACATCCAACAAGAAATTGATCCCGATGGTGCCGGAAATGGAGGTATCACCATTACTGCAAAAACAGAACGTGCCATTCGTCAACAAGCCTTAGACCAAATTTTCGGAAAAATTAAGCGTAGTGGTTCTGGGAATCATAAAAGCAAAGGTTCTGGTATTGGTGACGAACATACAGGCGATTTTAGAGCTTATCAGTTTGGTGACGGCTTGGATAAAGTATCGATGACCGAAAGTTTACGAAATGCTCAAATTAATAATGGTATCGGCAATTTTAGTCTCACAGAAGATGATTTGGTGGTAGAAGAAACACTTCATAAAAGCCAAATGAGTACCGTATTGATGATTGACATTAGTCACAGTATGATTCTCTATGGTGAAGACCGAATTACACCAGCTAAAAAAGTTGCTATGGCTTTAGCCGAAATGATTACCACACGCTATCCAAAAGACACTTTAGAGATTTTAGTTTTTGGTAATGATGCTTGGCCTATAAAAATTAAGGATTTACCATATTTAAAAGTAGGACCTTACCATACCAATACGGTTGCAGGTTTACAACTGGCAATGGATATGTTACGTAGAAAACGGAACACCAACAAACAGATTTTTATGATTACCGACGGAAAGCCAAGTTGTTTGCGTTTGCCAGACGGTCAGTATTATAAAAACAGTAATGGTCTTGATCCGTATATTACTAATAAGTGTTACGGAATGGCGCAACAAGCGAGGCGTTTGCATATTCCTATTACCACATTTATGATTGCTGAAGATCCTTATTTAATGCAATTTATTAGAGAATTTACGAAAGCCAATCGTGGAAAAGCATTTTACACCGGACTGAAAGGTTTAGGTGAAATGATTTTTGAAGATTACGAAAACAACAGAAAAAAAAGAATTAAAGGTTAGATAAAAAGGAAAAAGAGAATAGAAGAGAGAAATGGTTAAGTCTATTTTCTGTTATCTATAATCTCTTCTCTAAAAAAAATAAAAGTTATGAAAAAAGAAGACATAAAAACATTAGGTGAATTAAAAGCATCAGGTTACCAATCTAAATCTATAAAAGATGAATTGAGAGATAATTTGATTGAAAATATAAAAAATAAGAAAACTACATTTGAAGGGATTCACGGTTATGAAAATACTGTGATTCCAGAATTAGAACGCGCTATTTTGTCACGCCATAATATTAATTTATTAGGATTAAGAGGTCAAGCAAAAACACGTTTGGCGCGTAAGATGGTGACGCTTTTAGATGAATACATTCCGGTAGTAGAAGGTTCTGAGATTAATGACGACCCTTTAGCACCAATCTCTAGATTTGCAATAGAATTAATTGCAGAAAAAGGCGAAGAAACACCAATTACATGGTTACATCGCGATGATCGTTTTGCTGAAAAATTAGCAACTCCAGATGTTACGGTTGCCGATCTTATTGGGGATGTAGATCCTATAAAAGCAGCGAATTTAAAATTAAGTTATGCCGATGATCGTGTGATTCATTATGGAATGATTCCACGTGCTAACCGTTGCATTTTTGTTATAAACGAATTACCCGATTTACAAGCACGTATTCAAGTAGCTTTATTTAATATTCTACAAGAAGGTGATATTCAAATTAGAGGTTTCAAGTTACGATTAGCCTTGGATATGCAATTTGTTTTTACAGCAAACCCTGAAGATTATACCAATAGAGGAAGTATTGTAACACCTTTAAAAGATAGAATTGGTTCTCAGATTTTAACGCATTATCCTGAAAATATAGAAATAGCGAGAACCATTACCTCACAAGAGGCAAAACTAGACAACAGACAATCAGAATCAGTTTATGTCCCTGAGTTAGCAAAAGATTTATTAGAACAAATTAGTTTTGAAGCGAGAGAGAGTGAATATGTCGACGTTAAAAGTGGTGTAAGTGCACGTATGAGTATTACAGCTTTTGAAAATCTATTAAGCACAGCAGAACGTCGTGCTTTAATTGCTGGTGACACAGAAACCGTGATTCGTTTATCTGATTTTGTAGGTGTCATTCCGGCCATTACAGGAAAAGTAGAATTGGTTTACGAAGGGGAACAAGAAGGTGCAGACTTTGTGGCAAATGCTTTAATGGAAGCCGCAGTAAAAACCTTATTTCCTAAATATTTCCCTAAAGTAGAAAAGTTAGAAAAACAAGGTGATGAAACGCCTTATGATGATTTAATTTCATGGTTTTTTAATGGTGATGGTTTTGAATTGTTAAATGAATTTAATGATGAAGCTTACAAAGCTAAAATAGATGAGGTAACACCTCTAGATGCTTTAATTGCGGATTATCAACCAGAGCTGGATCCGAGAGATGTGTATTTTGAAAAAGAATTTATTCTTTGGGGTTTAACACAATTTAAAAAATTGAGTAAGTATAGTTATTCGGAAGGCATGCAATTCCAAGATCCTTATGGTAATTATATTAGTGGATTATAAATTTACCGATTACCACGGTTTTTAATATTAGAATCGCAGAATTTTATAATCTCTGCGATTCTTTTTTGTTTGGTATCTTCACGTTTGGCTTGATTGAGCCAATATAAATAACCTTTTTTGTAACTCGGTGCAAAGTTGAGAAAATTGGTATAAGCATTTTTGTTTTTATTAAATGCAAGTTGAAGATCTTCAGGAATAATACCTTTTTCAACAGCGTCTAGAGCTGTCCAGCTTCCATTCTCTTTAGCAATCTTAATAGAATCAAGACCTTTTGGATGCATTAAGTTGTCTTTTTGTAATTCTTTTATATACGTTTTGTTAACCGCACTCCAAACACTTTTGGGTTTTCTAGGACAAAAATATTGTCTGCGTTTACCATTGCCTAAACTTTTTACCGTAGCATCTATCCAACCGTAACAAAGAGCTACTTTTACAGCTTCTTCCCAACGCATAGACTCTTTTTCGTGATCTACTTTATAGAAAATTAAGTGTATCGCTTTTTCAGAATCATGGTTTTCTTGCAACCATTGGCGCCATTCTGTATCTGTTTTAAAGTATAATTCAGGGATTTCCAATAGTTATATTTTTTTTGCGTTGACATAAAAATCTCTATCTATGATAAAATCTTCTGAAGTTACTTTTTTAGATTGCCATTTCATTTTAGGAAATAACCATTCCGATTTACCGTTGATTTCAACTTGAATAGGCATATCAAAATTTTCAACCGTATTTATCCAACGGTATTTTAATTTACCTTTTTTAATGCGATATTCTAAAGTCGGAATTTTTATCGTTCTTAAATATTGATTAAAAAAAGCTGTTAAGTCAATGCCTGTTTGTTGGCTTAAATAATCTTCAATTTGTTTTGTTGTTACCGTTTGGTGATAAAATGTAGACGATAAGCCTCGTAGTATTTGTCGCCATTTTTCATCATCTTCTACCAATTGGCGAAGTGTGTGTATTAAATTTTCACCTTTATAATACATATCGCTAGACCCTTCGTTATTCACATCATAATAACCAATTAAAGGTCTATCGTTTTGAATGTTTTTACGTGTTCCTATAACATAATCTGCAGAAGCTTCTTTTCCATAGTAATAATCTAAAAACAGATTTTCAGAATAGGACGTAAACCCTTCATGAATCCACATGTCAGCAATATCCTTATTGGTAATATTATTAGCAAACCATTCGTGTCCGGCTTCATGAATAATAATAAAATCAAACTTCAACCCCCAACCTGTTCCTGATAAATCTCGACCTAAATAACCCTCTTTATATTGATTACCATAGGTTACTGAACTTTGGTGTTCCATACCTAAATAAGGCACTTCTACCAACTTAAAACTGTCTTCATAAAAAGGATAAGGACCAAACCAATATTCAAAAGCTTCCATCATTTTAGGGGCATCTTTAAAATGTGCTTTAGCTTTTTCAAGATTATCCTTTAAAACATAATAATTCATGTCTAAATCTCCTTTTTCGCCTTTATAAACTTCAGAGAAATTTGCATAATCACCTATATTAATATTGACACCGTAATTATTAATTGGGTTGCTTACAAACCAATGCGAAGTTACGGTATCACCATTATCGATTAGCTTTCGTAAACGACCGTTAGAAACATTAGTGAGCCCTTTTGGGTTGGTAACACTAATGAGCATACTATCGACTTCATCATACATATGGTCCTTGTTTGGCCACCAAACACTAGCGCCTAAACCTTGGCAAGAGGTGGCTATAAAATCTTTGTCGTTGTGGTCTTTTTTCCAAGAAAACCCACCATCCCAAGGTGCGCGTTTGGCTTCCGTTGGTTGACCTTCATAAAAAACATCAATACTGTTAACTGTTCCAATTTTTTGTTGGTTAATTAGTGTTACAAAATGCGCATTACCATCATGTCTTATTTGTAATTCTTCACCATCTTGAAGAACTTTAGTGATTTGTAAAGGGGGTTGCAAATCTATTTGCATTACCTGATGCGGTTTTAATACTTTATATTGAATGGTGTTTTTTCCTGAAATAAATTTTGCGTCAGGTTTAACTTCAACATATAAATGGTAATAGGTTAAATCCCACCATTCACGTTCTGGTGTAATGCTTCCTCTTAAAGTATCTTGATGTGTGAACTTATTCTTTTCAGTAAGTAGCCCTTGACTTTGGCCGTTTAAAAATATAAACAATGTAAAAAGTACGAATACAATGGTTCTCATAGGGATTTTATAATCTTATTTCTGCCGTGAAAATAAAGGAAAGGTTTTTATCTTAAAATTTTATTTGGAAAAACAACAACGCTTTCGTGTCCGTCTTCTGCTACAGCAGCTACACCAAAGAAAGAATTATCAATAACAATACCATCTAGTGTGAATTCGGTTGTGTTTTCTACATAACGACTGTAATCCCAAGTTGGTGATGTTGTATCTCTCCAGTAAATTTTATAACCTTTTGCGCCTTCTACTTTTGTCCATTGCAATTTTGCAGAAGCTTCTACAATACCTCCAATGCTTACTTCTGTAGGCGATGGTGGGGCAAAAGCAAGGCTTGCCATAGTAATAGCATTCACCGTGGTTAATTTTTTACAGTAAGCAAAATTAACATGCTCAAACGTATCGCCGTAATTAATACCGTTTTCCGTTCTAATATCTTGGTGTTGTTGTGTGTAATTTTCGTGCGCTTCCATAATTCGAAGTGCTGGGAAACCAGCATCGTTAAA
The DNA here is from genome assembly GCF_013285155.1 of Winogradskyella undariae. Taxonomy (GTDB): domain Bacteria; phylum Bacteroidota; class Bacteroidia; order Flavobacteriales; family Flavobacteriaceae; genus Winogradskyella; species Winogradskyella undariae. The sequence goes on from NZ_JABTEL010000002.1 coordinate 307,815, forward strand.
AGGTTTATGATGTCCACCACGTCCAAAACGATCTAATCTATAAACTAACATCGGGTTCATTTCTGGCATATACGTTTTTGTCGTTTTATAAACATAGCGTGCCAATTGACGCGAAACACCATCAACTTCACCACCATAATAACGTCGGGCACTAGCTTGTTTGGCTAATTTTTCAGGATTAGTTTCTGCGGTAGTTATGGGTTCCGAAAAAATGCGAAATGTTCTATTATCAATAACACCATCTACGCCAGATATATTCCCAATCATGTCATTATTTAAAACACCTATAATATCCCAATGCTTTTCTTGTGCATATTGAGCTAAACCTTGTCCGCCAAATAAACCTTGTTCTTCACCTGAAAGTCCAACATAAATAATACTATTTTCAAATTTGTATTGCGATAATACTCTTGCCGCTTCCATAGTACCAGCCATACCAGTAGCATTGTCATTGGCTCCTGGTGCATCAGACGTATAATCATTAGGATCGGTAACTCTAGAGTCAATATCACCACTCATTATAATAAAGCGGTTTGGGTATTTTGTACCACGTTGTATGGCAACGACATTCACCACGTTTACATCTTTTATAATGCGTTGATTACTGCCTTTTTCTACAAAATTAGTTTGAAAGAAAACCTCTAAGCAATCTTTACAATCTTTAGAAATGTTATCGAATTCCGATTTTATCCAACGACGTGCAGCACCAATACCTCTTGTTTTTGAGACGGTATCACTAAGCGTATGTCGTGTACCAAAATTAGCTAAGGTTTTTATGTCATTTTTAATACGGTCTTCTGAAACCGCATCAATAATATCATAAATTTTAAGATCGGTTTGTGCACTTAAATTGAAACTTAATGCTAAGGTTAAAAGTAATAAGGCTTTATTCATTTAGAGTTAGTTTTTCAAGAAGTTCTCTTACTTTTTCAGGACCTTTAATTTGATATTTTGCTTTAGTTTTAACATACCCCACTTTTATGGTGGTTGCTAATTCTGGTGCCGCTTCAAACATATATTCGTCGGTCCAATCATCTCCCATAATAAGGATAAAGTCGTAATCTTCCTTTCTTAATAACTGACTAGTCGCTCTACCTTTGTTAACATTACTACTTTTTATTTCAATAACCTTGTTGCCTTGTAAAACAGATAATTCATTATTAGCTACCATACTGGTTAAAACCGTATTAAGTTCCATGGTTCTAATTTGTGCCAATTCAGGATCTGCTGTTCTATAATGCCAAGCTAAAGAGTATTCTTTTTCTTCAATAAAAGTACCTGGTGTTCGGTCTACAAAAGTTTCGAGAATAGGTTTTATACTAGACATCCAATCGGTTTTAAGGATTTCTAAAGGTGTCCATTTTTTATGTTTACGCATCCAAACACCATGATCTGTAATAAGATCGTAGTCTTTTTGGCCATACCATTGTTCAAAAGTAGCTTTGTCTCTTCCGCTTATTAAACAAAGTTTTGTGTCTTCTTGATTTTGAAATTTATCTAAAAGGGCAAAAAGCTTCTCATCTGGTTTAGCATCTTGTGGGTTGTCTTTAAAACCAACCAGAGTACCATCATAATCTAATAAAATTAATCGTTTTTTAGCTTTTTTGAAATTTTCAACAATATTATTTTCATCCTTGTCGTTTAATTTTTTTGAAACAAAAACATCTTGTAATTCATTAGTGCTTTCTAAAGTTTTGAAAAATTCTTCAGCCCATTTTTCTACATCGTAACGTTTTAAACGTTTTTGTAAAATTTTCATTCGGCTTTTTTGCTCTTCCAAAGGCATGGTTAAAGCTTTGTCTAATGCAGTAGCAAAGTCTTCAAAACTATTTGGGTTAATAAGTAAAGCTTCATTCATTTCTTTAGCTGCACCAGCCATTTCACTTAAAATAAGAACACCATCTTGTTTTGTTCTAGTAGCGACGTATTCTTTGGCTACTAAATTCATTCCATCTCTTACAGGTGTGATTAATGCAACATCTGATGAGGTATATAAATCAATAAGATTTTCAAAAGGAAGTGATCTGTAGAAATACCAAATTGGTGTCCAACTTACGGTAGAAAACTCCCCATTAATACGTCCGACTAATTCATCCGTTTCACGTTTCAGTTTTTGATATTGTGGTACGTTAGAACGCGATGGAACTGCAAGCATTACCAATCTTACCTTTTCTTTATATTGAGGATAGGTGTTTAAAAAGTATTCAAAAGCTCTTAATCGATTTGGGATTCCTTTAGTGTAATCTAAACGATCAATAGTTAATATAAACTTTTGGTCGTCCCCTTCATTTAAATGAGTGTCTAATCGTTTTTGAAGTTCAGATTTTTGTGTGTCAGGGTTATCATGTTCTTGTGCTGCATTGTAAAACTTACCGTAATCGATTCCCATTGGGAACGAATCTACTTTTACAATTCTATCTTCATAAGTAATTTCATTAAAATTAACTTCTAAACGTAAAATTCGTTTTACAGAACTTAAGAAATGACGCTCATAATCATAAGTATGAAATCCAATTAAATCGGCACCAAGCATCCCTGTTAAAAGTTCTTTACGCCAAGGGAAGGTTCTAAAAATTTCATATGACGGAAAAGGAATATGTAAAAAGAAACCAACGGTTACATCTGGTCTTTTTTCTTTAATAAGTTGTGGTAATAGTAATAATTGATAATCGTGAACCCAAACGGTGTCGCCTTCATCAATAGTGTCTAATACAACTTCTGCAAACTTTTCGTTAACACGTTTGTAAGCTTCCCATTGCTCAGTTTCAAATTTAGCATATTCTAAGAAATAGTGAAATAAAGGCCAAAGTGTACGATTACTAAATCCTAAGTAAAAATCTTCAACATCAGCTTCTGTAAGTCCGACGGATCTACATTTTGCATTTTCAATTTTTTCATTGACTTTAGCTTTTAGGTTCTCGTCTAAATCTTCATCTGTAATTCCAGACCAACCAACCCAAATGCCATTTCCTTCTGCATGTACGGACTTCATTCCTGTCGCAAGTCCTCCAACACTAGGAGTTACATTGAGCTTGTCGTCTTCAATTGAAATTTGTAATGGTAATCTGTTTGAAACAATTATTGTTTTATTCATGATAATATTTTGGATGGTTTTCAAGTTTTTCGTTAATTTAAAGAAATTAGAATTTTTATCATCATTTTAAACCAAAAAATTAATGAATAATTTAGATTACGGAATTATAGGAAATTGTAGAAGTGCCGCTTTAGTATCAAAAGATGCGTCTATTGACTGGTGTTGTTTGCCTAAATTTGATTCTGCATCAGTATTCGCAAAATTGCTAGATGATAATATCGGAGGAAGCTTTGGTTTTATTGTTGATGACGGCTATACGACCGATCAGTTTTATCAAGAAAACACAGCAATATTAGTCACACGTTTTACCAAAGGCAACGATGTTTTTGAAGTTGTTGACTTTATGCCAAGATATCACAAGCCAAATGGAACGTATCATTCACCACCAGAATTTATTAGATATCTTAAATATGTTTCGGGTCAGCCAGAATTAAAAGTGGCTTACGACCCTAAGTTAGAATATGCAAAAGGAGTAACGTCTACTTATGTAAAAGATGATTTTATTGTAAGTCTTAATAATGAAGATACTTACGATACTTTATTTTTATATACAGATTTAGATAAAGAGGCGGTTTTAAATGGTGATACAATTGTATTAGATAGTGATCATTTCTTTTTAGTGGGGTACAATGAAAAATTGTTTGTGCCACATTTAAAATACGCAAGCTTAGAATACGAACGTACCAAAGTATATTGGTTAAATTGGTTAGAGCGCACACCGACTTATAAAAAGTTTAACGAGCAAATATCTCGTAGCGCCATGACTTTAAAGTTGTTGAGTTACGATAAAACAGGTGCTGTTTTAGCAGCTGCAACCACATCTTTACCGGAAACTATTGGTGAAGTTAGAAATTGGGATTATCGTTTTTGTTGGATTAGAGATGCCTCTATGGTGATTAAAGTGATGTCGCAATTAGGACATAAAAATATCGCCAGACGTTATCTTAAATTTATCATTGATTTGATGCCAGATAAGGATGAAAAGTTACAGATTATGTATGGTATTAGTGGTGAAAAGAAACTAACGGAAGAATCTCTAGACCACCTTTCTGGTTATAAAGGATCGAGTCCGGTTAGAGTAGGAAACGCCGCTTACATGCAAAAGCAGAATGACATTTATGGTATTTTAATGGATGTGATTCACCAATTACTCGTTAATTTTAGTAACGATATTGATAACGGTGAAGAGCTTTGGACCATGACTAAAGGTATTGTTTGGGTGGTAAGTAAGCACTGGAGAGAACCAGATAAAGGAATATGGGAATTTAGGGAAGGTGATCAGCACTTTACATTTTCTAAAGTGTTATGTTGGACTGCTGTAGATAAAGCCATAAAAGTAGCTAGACTTTTAGGTAAAACCTCAAAATTATCAAAGTGGGAAGTATTAGAAGAAGAAATAAGAACAGATATTATGGAGAATGCCTGGAATGAAAAAGTCCAAGCTTTTACCCAAGCTTATAATTCTGAAGATTTAGATGCTTCTGTTTTACTAATGGAATCTTACGGTTTTATAGATGCTAAACATCCAAAATTTGTAAGTACAGTTAAGGCTATTGAGCGCGATTTATGTCACGAAGGGCTTTTATACCGTTATAAAACTAAAGATGATTTTGGATTACCATCTTCGTCATTTACCATTTGTACATTCTGGTTTATTAATAGTTTATACAAAATAGGTGAAGAGCAAAAAGCCACAGAGCAATTTGAAAAATTATTATCTTACAGTAATCATTTAGGTCTATTTAGTGAAGACATAGACTTTAAAACGAAACGTTTGTTAGGTAATTTTCCACAAGCTTATTCGCATTTAGCACTCATTGAAACGGCTATAAATTTATCTAACGTTACTACGGCCGAAGAAAATGTAAAAAATACAATTAGAACAAAGAATTAATTATTCTTTTAAAAGAAGTGTTCCGAAGATATTAGCATCGATCCAACCTCTGTTTTTATCTTCGCCTTCTACAGGAATAGAACCAATAAAATTTTCACGTTCTAGGCTTTTGTCATTGTCACAGTAGGCAATGGCAAAACCTATTTTTTTGTTTACACTTAATTTAACCGGTGTATTAGAACCCTTATCGTTATAAGAATCATCATATAAAGACATTTTTACTTCCCAAATAGTTGTATTTCCTATAGTTTTATTTTTAGATTCTATATGCGAGTTGTACAGTTTTCCTATTTTTTCAGTAGACATATCCACTATATTTCCATCTAAAGCAATATGATAGGCAAAGGCGTTGTGATTATATTGATGTTCTCCACCACTATTGTCTTCATCTACAAAAATTTCTAAACAGTCATCATCCCACCATTTTACTAATGGATCTGCAATGTTATCAATTAATGTATCGTCTTTTATTTCGGCTAAAACATAAAGAGCATCGTTTGTCCAACTTAATTTAAAACGACCAGAATAATCCTCTTTGGTAAGTGAATCTCCCAACCAAACTTGGTCTAAAGCATACCATTTACTTTTTGCCCATGCAGAATCATTAGCCACAGCATCTACAATAATAGTGTCTTCAGATTTGTAAACTTCTCGTAGTTGCTTTTCAATTTTAGTAGAAGCTGTTTTCTGCGAAGGTTGTGTCATTTCTTTATTTGCATTTATTTTCTCTGTTTTTGATTCATTTTTACAATTAAAAAGAAGCGTTAAAAGAAGCGTTAAAAGAAGTAGGAGGTAAGTGGCTTTTTTCATGGGTTACTTTTTGTAATTAAATTTTACTGTCTTTACAGTTGATACTTGGCTTTCTAAGTTTTTAATAATGATCTCAAAGGTATATTTTTTAAGTTGAATTTGGATAATTAAATTTTATTACTACATTTGTAGTATTAAAACTATAATTGTGGATATAAAACAGCTTAATAAATCAGAGCTTCAGATAATGAAGTATTTATGGATGCTTGAAAAAGGATTTATGAAAGATATTGTAGAAAAGTTTCCAGAACCGAGACCAGCTTATACTACTATTTCTACGTTATTAAAACGTATGACGGATAAGAATTATATTGGTTTTGAGCGTTTAGGTAGAGACAAAGCTTATTTTCCTATTCTTAAAAAGAACGATTATTTCACTAAGCAAGTTAACGGAATGATTCAACATTTTTTTAATGATTCTAAAGCACAATTTGCTTCGTTTTTTACAAAAAATGCAGATTTGTCTATGCAAGAGCTAGAAGAACTTCAAGCTTTATTAAAGCAGAAAATGGACCAAAAGAAAGCTAATGATTAATTATTTTATATATACCGTCATTAGCTTAGGCTGTTCTTATGCTGTTTATTTCTTGTTACTTAGAAAGCAAAAAACATTTCAATTTAATCGGTTTTTCCTAATTGGTTCTATCCTTTTGTGTTTGGTAGCTCCATTTATTGAAATAGAACTATTTAATGCCGTCCCTAGTATTACTGAAATACCTTTAGAAAGAATTACAGAGTCGACTTTTGAAACTCCACATATCGAAGCTATTACTTTTGATGAGGTTACACCAGTACATCAATCATCTATAAATCCTGTATTCATTATTTATTTTATGGTTTCTGGTTTTTTCATGTTACGATTTTTAAAGAATTTATTGAAGATTTATAAGTTGACAAGACACGATTATAAACGTGTTGAAAGGTTAAAAATAATTACGGTTACCGATTCGGATATGGTGTCTAGTTTTTTTAATTATATGTTTATTCCTGAAAATCATGTTTTGTCTAAAAATGATTATTTAAGTGTTTTAGCACATGAAACCGTACATAGTGAAGAATACCACACTTTAGATATTATACTTTTAGAATTGTTGAAGTGTATATTTTGGTTCAATCCATTTGTATGGATGTACAATACATCTATTTTACAAAATCATGAATTTATAGCCGATGAAAAATCAGTTTCATCAGGAATTGCCATCGAAAATTATTCTAATACCATTATTAATTTAGGACAAAAGGAATACCGCGTTCCTCTAACTAGCGGATTTAATTTCATTAAAATCAAAAATCGAATTATTATGTTACATCAATCAAAAACTTCAATGTTTAATCGAACTTTAAAAATTACTTCTGTTATCTTACTACTTGCAGGCATTTTTGTATTTAGCTCTTATAAAGATTTAAAAGAGCCCCTTGTAGTTGTCATAGATGCTGGTCATGGCGGAAAAGATCCAGGGCAGAAGTCTTTTAATGTGAATGAAAAAGATATTGTATTGAATATTTCAAATGTACTAGCATCATTAAGCGATGATAAAGTTGAAATAGTTTTAACTAGGCATAATGATGAATTCTTAGAATTAAGTGAACGCGTCAAATTCATAAATAATAAAAAACCAGATTTGTTTTTAAGTTTACATGGTAACGCCAATACAGATGAAACTATCAGTGGAACAGAAGCCTATTACAATCCCAAACACGAACTTGCAGAAACTAGTCTTGTTTTTGCTAATATTTTAGTAGAAAATCAATTAGGTAATTTTGGTAATAGAGGAGTAAAGGAGACAACAGGACTTTACATGTTAAAAAACACTTCAGTTCCTGGGGTTTATTTAGAACTAGGTTTTATGACCAATGAAAGTGATAGAGTAGTGCTTACTGATAAAGACCAACAGTTGAAAATAGCACAATCTATTTACGATGGCTTATTAGAAATTAGAAGTATTAAATAAGTCAAATAAAAAAGCCAATGCAACCCATAATCATGAAATGGAAGCATTGGCTTTTTAAACTTAACTTAATCTAACTTCTAACCTAAAAACAGTATTTCTTTTCTGCTTTTACTTTTTCTGCGATCTCTATACGTAAATCTACAATATCTGGATAGTTTGCATATTTAGTAAAACGCTTAAGTCCCATTAACATCATACGTTGCTCATCTCCTTCAGCAAAAGAAATAATACTTTCTTTTCCTTTTTGTTCAACGATATCTACAGCGTGATATAAATATAATTTTGCCATTGCAATTTGTGCAGATTGTGAGTCTTCACCAAAGCGCTTTGCATTTTTCTCTGTTCTTAAAATTGCTGATTCTGCCATATAGATTTCAATTAAGATATCTGCAGCCGCAATTAATAATTGTTGGTGCTCTTCGAGTTGAGGTCCGAATTTTTGAACTGCTCCACCAGCAACCATTAAGAATGCTTTTTTAAGCTTTTGAATCATTACTTTTTCTTCTGAAAATAATTCAGAATAATCTGGTGTATCAAAAGAAGGAATACCCATAAGTTCTTCTTGTACTTTTGAAGCAGGACCTAATAAATCTACGTGACCTTTCATCGCTTTCTTTACTAACATACCAACACATAACATTCTGTTGATTTCGTTAGTTCCTTCATAGATACGTGCAATTCTAGCATCTCTCCAAGCAGATTCCATTGGTGCATCTTCCGAGAAGCCCATTCCTCCAAAAATTTGAATTCCTTCATCTGCAGAAGCTTGTACATCTTCAGATACGGCAACTTTTAAGATAGAACATTCAATAGCATATTCTTCAACACCTTTTAATTCTGCTTCCTGATGTGTATTTCCGGCAGCCTCACGCATTGCGATTCTATCTTCAATATTTTTTGCAGCTCTATAGGTTGCAGATTCACCAGCATAAGCATTGGCAGCCATTTCTGCTAATTTGGTTTTAATCGCACCAAATTCTGCAATAGGTGTTTTAAATTGTTTACGCTCTGTAGCATAGTTTACTGCTGTAGTTAAAATTCTACGCTGCGAATCTAAACAAGCCGCAGCCAACTTAATACGACCTACATTTAGCGCATTCATAGCAATTTTGAAACCTTCACCACGACCTGCTAACATATTTTCTGCAGGGACAACAGTGTCATTAAAGAATACTTGACGTGTAGAAGACGCACGAATACCTAATTTATGTTCTTCTTCACCTAAAGTAATTCCGTTTGGATTTTCTTTATCAAATTCTACAATAAATCCAGTGATATTTTTATCATCTTCAATACGTGCAAAAACAATCATCAAACTACAGAAACCTGCATTTGAGATCCACATTTTTTGTCCGTTAATTTTATAAGATTTTCCATCTTCAGATAAAGCAGCTGTTGTTTTACCAGAATTGGCATCCGATCCTGCATCAGGTTCTGTTAAACAGTAAGCACCAAACCACTCGCCAGAAGCTAATTTTGGTACGTATTTTTGTTTTTGTTCTTCAGTTCCGTATAATGTAATTGGCATAGTTCCAATTCCTGTATGCGCACCAAAAGCAGTACTAAAAGATCCTGTACCAGAAGAAATATAATCACAAGTTAAAACCGTAGATACAAAACCCATTCCCATTCCGCCATAAGCTTCAGGAACAGCAACACTTAAAAAGCCCATGTCTCCAGCTTTACGCATGACTTCTTCAGTTAAAGCATAGTCTTTAGCTTCAAATCTGGCTTTATGTGCAATGATTTCACGATCGTTGAATTCCGTTACGGATTCTTTCATCATGGTTTGTTCTTCTGAAAAATCTTCAGGTGTAAAAACGTCTTCACAATTTGTTTCTTTTACCAAGAATTGTCCGCCTCTTAGTAAGTCTTTATCTGTTGTTTCCATAATTTTATATAGATTATAGAAGATAGAAAATAGAAGATAGACTCTAAGCGAGACTGTTTTGAAATCCCATTGTCATTCTTTGGAATTCTTCTATTTTATCTTCAAGTTTTTTTAATGCTTCGTTGTTTAAATATTGTCTATGTTTAGCTACTAATAATTGCGTTCCTAATTCAAATGAAGAACCTAGAGCAATGTCTAGAAAATGACTAAATGATTTATCTGTTCTAGAAGATCCTTCTGCAATGTTGCTAGGCATTGATACTGAACATCTACTAATTTGTGAACTTAAATCATACCTTTCGTGTTTTGGAAAATCTAACAAAACATCAGAAATATCATTTGTAATCTCTAAACCGAGTTTCCAAATTTTTAAGTTCTTGTAATTATGTCGTTGTTTAGCACACATAAGTCTTTTTTCTTTGTTCTATTCTCTCTTATCTATTTTCTAAGAAAGAAACTCAAATATGCCACAAGCTCCTTGACCTGTACCAACACACATGGTTACTGCACCATATTTACCACTCATATCTCGCTTACGCATTTCATCAAAAAGTTGAACTGATAGTTTTGCTCCTGTACATCCTAAAGGGTGACCCAATGCAATGGCTCCACCGTTAACGTTAATGATATCTGGATTAAGGTCTAATTCTCTAATTACAGCCAAAGATTGTGAAGCAAAGGCTTCGTTTAATTCAATTAATTCTAAATCAGATTGTTTTAAACCAGCTTGTTTTAAGGCTTTCGGAATTGCTTTTACAGGTCCGATTCCCATGATACGAGGCTCAACACCTGCTGCAGCATAGTTTACCATTCTTGCAATAGGCTCTAAACCTAATTCTTTCACCATATCTTCACTCATTACCATAACAAATGCAGCACCGTCACTCATTTGAGATGAGTTACCAGCAGTAACACTTCCACCGGCAGCAAATACCGCTCTAAGTTTGGCTAAAGCCTCTTTACTTGTTCCGGCACGAGGACCTTCATCTTTAGTTACCGTATATGATCTGGTTGCTTTTTTTCCATTGGCATCTATGTAAGTTTCATCGACTTCAATAGGTACTATTTGATCTTGAAAACGATTTTCTGCTTGTGCTCTTAAAGCTTTCATGTGCGAGTTGTAGGCAAACTCATCTTGGTCTTCACGAGATACTTTGAATTGGTTGGCTACTGCTTCAGCCGTATTTCCCATTCCCCAATAATAATCTTCATGACCTCCTTTTACAATTTCATCATAATTTAATTCAGGTTTAAAACCTGTCATAGGTACGCTACTCATGCTTTCTGCACCACCAGCTATGATACAATCTGCCATTCCGGCTTGAATCTTAGCTGTTGCCATACCAATTGTTTCTACTCCAGAAGAGCAAAAACGGTTAACCGTAACTCCAGGGACATCAACGATTTCTAATCCCATTAAAGAAATTAAACGCGCCATATTTAATCCTTGAGCTCCTTCGGGCATTGCGTTACCAACAATGACATCGTCAATACGTTTTGGGTCTAAATTAGGCAGTTCTTTCATCATATGTTTGATGGTTTCTGCGGCTAATTCATCTGTTCTTTTAAAACGGAACACGCCTTTTGGTGCTTTACCAACTGCGGTTCTGTATGCTTTTACTATATATGCTGTTTTCATGTTAATTCGATTTTTAGATTATTCGATTTTTAGACATTTTAGATTTCCAATCATCAGGAAATCCGGTAATCCAATAATCTAGTTTCTTAATGGTTTCCCTTTAGTCAACATATGTTGAATTCTTTCTAACGTTTTACGTTCTGTACATAATGAAAGGAATGCTTCACGTTCTAAATCCAATAAATACTGTTCGCTAACTAGAGTAGGCTCTGATAAATCTCCACCAGCCATAACGTAGGCTAATTTGTTTGCAATTTTCATATCGTGCTCACTAATGTACTTAGAGTCTTTCATAGAATCTGTTCCTACCATAAACATACCTAAAGCCTGTTTACCCAAAACTTTTACATCGGTACGTTTTACAGGTTGTGTATAACCCATATTTGCCATTAACATGGCGTGTTGTTTAGCAACAGCAATCTGACGGTCTTTATTGACAACCACAACATCTTTTCCTTTTTGAAGAATTCCTAAATCGAAAGCTTCGTAAGCAGAAGTTGCTACTTTAGCCATACCAATAGTTAAGAAGTATTCTTGAAGAGTATTTAATTGCACATCTCCTTTTTTGAAGGTGTCTGATGCTCTTAAAGCCATTTCTTTAGAACCACCACCACCAGGAATGACACCAACACCAAACTCTACCAATCCGATGTAAGTTTCTGCTGCTGCAACTACTTTGTCAGCATGCATAGAAAGTTCGCATCCACCACCAAGTGCCATACCGTGAGGCGCAGCAATTGTTGGAATAGAAGAGTAGCGCATGCGCATCATACTATCTTGGAAATATTTGATAGCCATGTTTAACTCATCATATTCTTGCTCTGCAGCCATCATAAAAATCATTCCGATGTTTGCACCAACCGAGAAGTTTGCAGCTTGATTACCAACAACCAATCCTGCGAAATCTTTTTCAGCAATATCAATAGCCTTATTTAATCCGGCTAAGACATCACCACCAATCGTATTCATTTTAGATTGGAATTCTAGATTTAAAATACCATCTCCTAAATCTTCTACAACAACACCCGAGTTTTTAAAGACTTCGGTTGTTTTTCTAATATTATCTAAGATGATAAAACTGTCTTGACCAGGAATTTTTTCTTGTGATTTCTTTGGAATATCATAAGCGTAGGTTGCTCCATCTTTCACGGTATAAAATGAATCACTTCCAGAAGCTAACATATCATTCACCCAAGCATTAGGTTCTAAACCTTCTGCTTTCATCATTTCAATTCCTTTTTGAACCCCAATAGCATCCCAAATTTGAAAAGGACCATGTTCCCATCCGAATCCAGCTTTCATAGCATCATCGATTTTATATAAATCATCTGAAATTTCTGGAATACGGTTAGATACATAAGCAAATAAGGCAGCGAAGCTTTTTCTGTAGAATTTACCTGCTTTATCTTTTCCTTTTACTAATATTTTAAAACGATCAACAACTTTATCTACAGTCTTAGTCAATTCTAATGTTGCAAATTTTGCACGTTTAGAAGCACGATATTCTAAGGTGTTTAAGTCTAGAGATAAAATTTCAGAAGAACCATCAGCCTTTTTTACTTTCTTATAAAATCCTTGACCTGTTTTGCTTCCTAACCATTTATTTTCCATCATAGTATTGATGAAATCGGGTAATTTAAACAACTCTAAACGTTCATCTTTAGGACAGTTTTCACTAATTCCGTTAGCAACATGAACTAAAGTATCTAAACCAACCACATCTACTGTACGAAAAGTTGCCGATTTTGGACGACCAATTACAGGACCAGAAAGTTTGTCTACTTCCTCTATTGTTAAATCTAAATCTTTAACGGCATGGAATAAACTCTGAATGCTGAAAATTCCGATTCGATTTCCTATAAAAGCAGGTGTGTCTTTAGCTACAACTGAAGTTTTACCTAAGAATTTTTCGCCATATTCACTTAAGAAATCTAAAACAGATTGCTCCGTTTTAGGTCCAGGAATAATTTCGAATAATTTTAAGTAACGTGCAGGATTAAAGAAGTGTGTTCCACAAAAATGCTTCTGGAAATCTTCACTACGACCTTCGCTCATAAACTTAATAGGAATACCTGATGTGTTAGAGGTAATCAAGGTTCCTGGTGTTCTATATTTTTCAAGCTTTTCAAAAACTTGTTGTTTAATGTCTAGACGTTCTACAACGACTTCCATAATCCAATCTACATCTTTTACTTTTGCGATATCATCTTCAAGGTTTCCTGTAGTGATACGGTTGGCAAATGAAGGATGATAGAGTGGTGCGGGTTTCGATTTAATAGAAGCCGTTAAAGCATCGTTTACCATTCGGTTACGAACCACTTTGTCTTCTAAGGTTAAACCTTTAGCTTTTTCTTTATCATTTAATTCTCTTGGTACAATGTCTAATAGTAAGACATCGACACCAATATTGGCAAAATGGCATGCGATACCGCTTCCCATAATTCCGGAACCGATAATTGCTATTTTATTAATTCTACGTTTGCTCATATTATTTTATTGTTTGTTCCTTTTGATTGTATATTTGTTTGTTAGAGATCATGTTATTAATGACTTCGGCTACTTTTTGAAAGCTTGCCAATTCTTGCTCAGAAATATTAGCTTTAATGGTTTCATTAAAAGTGATTACTCTAGCTTTTGAATAATTTCTTTTTTCTAAACCAAACTCCGTTAAAAAGATTAACACGCCACGTCCATCTTCGGGGTTAGGTCTACGTTCAATTAAGCCTTTTGTTTCCATCATTTTTAAAGTCCTTGAAAGACTTGTTGCTTCCATTCCCATTTTTGGACCTAAAGAAGTTGATGGCGTTCCATTTTCAGGATCAATACTTAATAGGGCAAAACCAGTTGCCATGGTTGTATCAAATTTGGCAGCTTCTTCGTTATACATTTTGTTGACGGCTAACCAAGTTGTTCTTAATATATAATCTATTGTTTTATCTTTCATTTATTGTCATTGGAATCCAAATATAATAAAAAACACTATGCATGCATAATAAATTAAGAAAATATTATTACTAATATTTTAATATTAAGGTGGTAAAATTCACAGAAGTCTTTTTGTTAGATGCTTTTTTTACGATTATGATATAATTTTTAAATCATTAGAGAAAAGCGATTGAAAAACGAGTGAGTGCTAAAGGCTGTGAAAATAGGCTGGTTTTTACTGTGGAAATACAAAAAGGAGTTGAAAGAAACTCTTAATAATGATTTAGGTTTTTTATTAGAAATTATAAGAAAAGTTCTAATAAAGGAGCTGTTTTGAGATTTTAAAAATTTAATAAAAAAAAAACCTTTTTTACAGTTTTGAAGTTTGTAAAAAAGGTTTTTTGAAAATGTGTTAAATTATGATCTATAAATTTTATCATAAAGATCTTGATACATCTTTACAATAATGGCACGTTTCATTTTTAGTGTAGGAGTTAAGTGACCTCCATCAATAGACCAAATATCTGGTGTAAGTTCAAAACGTTTAATCTGTTCCCATTTACCAAAATGTTTATTGTATTTATCAACTTCTTTTTGAATACGATTCATTACGATATCAGAATTCGCAATATCTTCATTTGTTTTTCCGATGTCGTGTTTTTTAATATCAATCCAATCTCGTATAAAATCGAAATTTGGTTGAATTAAAGCCGCAGGCATTTTTTCGCCTTCACCAACAACCATTATTTGTTCAATAAAATGCGATTGTTTCATGTCGTTTTCTAACAATGGAGGAATAACGTATTTACCTCCAGAGGTTTTAAACATTTCTTTTTTACGACCTGTAATTTTTAGAAAACCATCCGCATCAATTAATCCCTTATCTCCAGTATGAAAATAACCGTCAGTCATTACTTCTGCTGTTTTAACAGGATCTTTATAATAGGCTAACATAACGTTAGGTCCTTTTACTAATATCTCGCCATCATCTGCGATTTTAACTTCTACATTATCAATAGGTTTTCCTACAGTTCCTATTCTATAACTATTGTCTTTATATAAACCAACAGCTATTACAGGAGATGTTTCTGTTAATCCATAGCCTTCCATCACTTGCATTTTTGCAGCTCCAAATATTCGAGCTAATCGAGGTTGTAGTGCGGCACTACCAGAAACCATAGTACTTATTTCACCTCCAAGAGCATCTCTCCATTTATTAAATATAATTTTATTGGCTATTTTAAGTTGAAACTCGTACCACCAGCCATTAGCTTTATAAGGTTTCCATTGGCCTCCTAATTTAACAGCCCAAAAGAAAAGTGCTTTTTTTATACCGGAAAGCTCTTCGCCTTTAAACATAATTTTATCAAAAACTTTTTCAAGTAATCTAGGAACCACACTCATAAGATGAGGTTTAACTTCTTTGGCATTATCACCTATTTTATCAATGCCTTCTGCAAAATAGATAGAAAACCCTGCGTATTGATATATATATATAAGAACACGTTCAAAAACATGACAAATTGGTAAGAAGCTTAAAACTCTGTTATTTCCTTCCTTAATAGGAACTCTAGGAGAACAATCTAAAGCATTACTTGTAATATTCCAATGAGAAAGCATAACACCTTTTGGCTTTCCTGTTGTACCAGAAGTATAAATTATAGTTGCTAAATCATCTGGTTTTACAGCATCTTTATGAGCTTCAACTTCAGGCTGATTACTTTCGTCTTTACCTAGCTCTAATAATTCAGAATAATGTTTACAACCTTTAATATAATCGAAAGAGTAGACCTCTTTTATTTTTGTTTTATCTTGAATTTTTCGAATTTTTTCTAAAACCTCTTCATCTGAAACAAAACAGTAAGTAGATTCACTATGGTTTAGAACATATTCATAATCTTCTGCTGAAATGGTTGGGTAAATAGGAATATTCTGTGCTCCAAGTTGAAGAATTCCAATGTCTGTTATGTTCCATTCCGTTCTATTTGTTGTAGAAATAACAGCAATTTTATCATCTTTTTTTACGCCTAATCGTAGCAAAGCTCTACTTATAGCATTTGATTTATCTACATATTCTTGTGTAGATGTAGCTTCCCATTCACCATTGTGTTTGGTTACTAATGATTTAGGATTAGGGCTATGTTTTAATTGATAATATGGAAAATCGAAAAGTCGAGTTACTTCTGTCATAGTTGTCAATGCTTATTTTAGTAAGAGAGAATACGAAAGTATAAAATTATTGAATACAAATTTAGTAATGTTAGTAAGAAAAATTTAAGAATTATTGATTTATGCTAGAGTAATGTGTGGTTATTTTTATGAAATATACAATAAAGTTCACTTTTTTTCATAAAATAATATTAAAAATAATCATTAATTTTTGTTATATTTGGATTAATATAATTGGTTTACCAATTTGGTAAACCAATTTATCTCTAACCAATTTTTTAATTAATAAACTATGACAACAATTTACTATTTACGGACAAAAATTCTAATGATACTTAGTCTTTTTTTATTCTCAACATTTAGTTTGTTTGCTCAAACAACACATAATATTGATAATATTGATGACCTAGAAGATTTAGTAGAAACACTTGCTGCGGGTGACACCGTTATTTTAGCAGATGGAACTTACACAACTGACGAAAGAATTAAATTTTCTCCTACAACAGGTACTGCAGAAATGCCTATTACATTTAGATCAGAAACCCCAGGAGGTGTTGAATTTACAGGAGGCTTGAGAATGAGCATTGGTGGAGATCACGTAATTATTGATGGTTTTTATTGGCACGGTGGTTATGGTGCTAGTGCCGTTATAGAATTTAGAGATGGTTATGATTATGCTAACCATAGTACAATTCAAAATTGTGCATTAGACGGTTTAACTGTTGATCCGGATGATTTTGATGCAACAAGTAGTGTAAAGCATAATTGGATCACATTATATGGAACTTATAATACTGTCATTAATTGTTCATTTATGAATAAGACTAATGCCGGTAATATGGTTCTTGTAGAGCTAGCATACAATGCTTATCCTCCGGTTGATGATGATGAACCAGAAATCAATACAAGTTGTGATATCGTTGGCCATACGATTAGCAATAATTATTTTTATAATTATGAAAAAATAGATTCAGATTTAACAAATTCTGGTGATAGTGAAACGATACGTATTGGTACAAGTTCTTATCAAAATGTTGATAGTAGTACTTTAGTGACTAATAATTATTTTGTACAAGCTGATGGTGAAAATGAAATTATCACTAATAAAAGTAAAAACAATACATTTATAAATAACACTTTTAGAAGAAGTAGAGGGTCTTTAGTGCTTCGTCATGGATCTAATGCTACAGTAGAAGGAAATTACTTTTTAGGTGAAAATGTAGACGGTACAGGTGGAATTAGAATTGTTGATAGTGAACATACGATTACTAATAATTATATTCAAGATTGTGTTACTGTTATCGATCAATCTATATGGAATAATGGTATAACATTTTTAGGTGGTAGTGCTAATAATTCTGTTGCTTGTACTTCTGATAATAATTCTAATGGGTATCAAAAAGTTGAAAATATTACACTTTCAAATAATTCTATTATAAATACTAATGCGCCTTTATTTTATAATGTAGATAAAGGTTCTACAGATCCAACAGGTGTTGTGTCTAATAACTTAATTTATTTTACTCCTGGTAATGAAAATATAACAGATGTTATTACAGGAGATGAAGCTGATGCCTATTCAGATTTAGGATCAGCATTAGATTACTCTGGTAATGTTTATGCAGGAACAAATTTAGGAGTTACAAATGCAGGCTTTGCTGAAGAAGCAGGAATTACAGCTACTGCAGAAGGAGAAATTTTTACTTTCTTAGGTGTAGGAGCAATAGGAAAAGGTGCAGATATGGGAGCTTATTTACCTACAACAGATGGTATGGTTGGTTCAGGAATAGGAGCTTGTTTTTTAAATAGTTTAGGTGTTAAGATTACAGATGGAGATTGTACTATTGAAATACCAGAATCTTTAACCGTTAGTGGATTACAAACACTTTCTCCAGAAGAAGGAAGTTATGATGTTTATGTTAATGCTAATGTAAGCTGGATAGCAGTTTCTAATGACGATTGGATTTCTATTGATACAATCTTTGGTACAGCTGATGCAACTATATCTGTTACAGTTACAGAAAACTCAGATACAAGTAGCAGAACAGGTTCTATTACTTTTATGCAAGATGCAGGAGGCGATGATATTGTAAGAGTTTTAAGCATTGTACAAGATGGTGCAGATTTAACGGATTTATATGATCTTATAAATACAGGTGTAATAGGTGAGGATCCTGTTACAATTCATTCTTTTTCTGAAGAAGAAGTCGATGGGGTTACTAAGTTTAATTATGCCTCTAATAGTTTAGATAAAGATAATAGTTCGGTTTGGACTGCAGATGATGGCGATATTTTATCGGGAGATTATAAAGGAGATGGTGAATATGTTATTTATGATTTAGGGAGTATTCATACCCTTAATTTAATTCAGTTTACAACTTCAAATAAATCGGATGCTTTTGGATTCCAATTTTTTATTTCTACAACAGGAACTGAGGATTCAGATTTTTCAATGGTATTACCAACTACTGGTGATTTATTACTATCGGCTACTAGTACTACAGATTTTAATTTATACGAAGTAGATACAAGTGCTAGATATGTAAAAGTATTAGGTTTTGGAAGATTTAATAGTGATGGAGATTCTAGAACAAGTGCTTGGGTTACGCTTGGTGAAATTGAATTTTTTGGAAATGAAGTATTGTCTGTTAATGATTTTGATTACGATAAAAATGTAAAGATTTATCCGGTGCCCGCACAAAACAGTTTAACAGTTAAGGTTTTTGAAGCTATGGATATTGAAGTTGCAAAACTTTATAGTGTAGATGGTAAGTTGGTTATCAATAATAAAGTTGACTTTTTAGATTCTGAATTTACTATGAACGTTTCTAATATTGAAAATGGAACTTATATTCTTAACCTATCAGGTGCAACAGGTGTTAATGTTTCTAAATTTATAGTGATTAAAAACTAAATCATTAAAGTTTTATAAAAAGGAATCGTTTAAAATTAATTTTTTAAACGATTTTTTTTTTGCTTCAATATCAAGCTTTATAAAAAGAATAAACCCTCCTAAATTATATAGGAAGGTCTATTCAATAAATCTGTAATTTAGGGAACTACATTTCTATTTTTTCCATGCAAAAGATTGGAAAGGTGCATCTACAGGTGTATTTGCAATATGATTAGTATAGTTACTAATTACTTTTTGAGATAATCCTAAAATAATCTCTAATACTTGTTGCTCACCATAACCAGCAGCATAAAATGTACTTAATTCTTCTTCAGTTACGTGTCCACGATTTCTAACAATAGTTAATGTCATAGTACGTAATGCTTCTAATTTAGCATCTGCTAAAGGCGTTTCGTTACGTAAAGCTTCAGTTATAGCATCATCAACTTTCATCATTTTTGCAATTCCTGTGTGAGCAGGTACACAATAATGACATGCATGTTCTACGTTTATAGCTTGCCATACTACTGTTAATTCTTCTTCGTTAAAAGAAGTTTGAGTAAATAACTCGTGTAATGTTTGGTAAGCTTCAAATGTTTTTGGAGCACTAGCTAAAACACCATGTAAACCAGGAATCATACCAAAACCTTTTTGAGATTTTTCTAATAAAGCTTTGCTTTCTTCTGGTGCACTTTCGATGTTGTGAATTTTTAATGTTGTCATAATTTTTCTTTTTTATTTGTTGTATTTTTTCTAAACGTTCGGTTAGTTATGTCGTAAAAAAAAGGTTATAAATTTTTAAAGGTCATTTCAATATAATCTTCTATTTCCTTTTTTGTGTTTACTCTTGCTGCTGCGGCTAAACCATGTTTTGCTAAAAGTAAAAAGTTAGCTTGTTTTATAATGGTTTCTTCGTCTTTAGAAGGATCCATTTTAAGCTTTTCAATAATAATAGTTTTTAAACCATCCATAAAAGAATTCATTTGCTCTTTTATTAATAGGTCTTCGCTTTCTGAAAATTCATTGTAAGTATTTGTAACCAAACACCCTTTTTCATTTCCTTCTTCAAAGTTAGAACTTACAGAATCATAAAAAAACTGCTTTATGTCTTCTATTCCGTTATCTGCTTTTTTAAACTTTTCAAAAATAGAATTGATTCTAGATTTATAATGTTTTAAACTCTCTAAGAATAAACCGTTTTTGTTACCAAAACTAGAATATATTGAAAACTTATTAATGCCCATTTCTTTTTCAAGCATTTGCATTGATGTTGTTTGGTAGCCATTTCTCCAAAAGATATGCATTGCTTTCTCAACAACTTCAGTTTCGTTATATTCTTTTTTTCTTGCCATTCCTTTTATAATTAGAATCACTTAATTTCTAACTACAGTACAAAACTAACCAATCGTTTAGAAAAGAAAAAGGATTTAACATTTATTTAGTTTTTTTAGAGAGGTTGATTAAAGATGAAGTATTAACGATTTACTGTTATACTTTTTAATTTTCTGTAAATTAATAGATAAACAGTAGCTGCTGCAAACGAAATAATGGTACCTACATAAATTCCGAACAAAGGATATACTATTGAGATCACTAAGGAATAAATTATTAATGAAAACATACCAATAGGGACATTTTTTATAATTGTATGCACATGTTCTTTTGAATAGGTAAAGTGAATAATTAACATTAACGGAAATAGTGTTGTAGGAAAGGCAGAAAAAAGTCCTGCTAAATTTGGCCCTACAAATCTAGGAACACTCGTAATTAATAAAATAATTAAAGCAGCAAAAAAGGCTCGCACAAAAAGAATTCTATAATTAAGCTTTGCTTTAGTCTGGATATTAACATTCTTAATTTTTTTGAAAAGATAGATGTAAAGAAATGAAAATGTGACAGGTATTAATATCGCTATATATTTATTGACATCAATAAGCTGTAATAGCGAAACAATGGCAAAATATCCTAGTATAGCAGATAATGAAGAAAGAAGGATATTGAATTTAGTAAAGAACTTAGATGCCATGTAATAGATATATACAAATGATAAAGTTGCAGTTAACCCAATCATATTAAAAACAGCACTTTCTGCAGCGAAGTCAGGACTAACTTCTAATCCAAAGAAAAATAAAGTTATAGCAGAACCGGATGGGTATCCTGATAAAATACCTGCAATCTTTGTACTTACATTTTCGGCAAGAATAGATAAACCAATAACGAATAGAATGGCTACAATTAATTTAATTAAGATTAATAATTCGGGCATTTTATTAATTAATATTTACCTATTAATGATTTTATTTTAAAATATAAAAGCAGTAAACCTTAATATAAATTAAGTGTTTACTGCTAATAAAATATTGAGAATAAGATTAAATATTATTTTCTAGTCGCAGTTATCTCAGCTATTTTACAAATAACTTCAACAGCTTTCTGAATACTTTCTACTGGTACGTACTCATAACGTCCGTGGAAATTATGACCACCTGCAAAAATATTAGGACAAGGTAATCCCTTGTAAGATAATTGAGAACCATCAGTACCTCCTCTAATTGCTTTTATAAGAGGTTTTATACCTACAGCTTTCATGGCTTCTTCTGCAATATCAACAATATGCATTACAGGTTCTACCTTTTCTTTCATGTTAAAGTATTGATCTTTGATTTCAATTTCAAATACTTCACTTTCGTATTTTGTATTTAAATCTAAAACAATCTTTTCCATTAAAGCTTTACGAGCTTCAAACTTGTCTTTATCATGATCGCGAATAATATACTGAAGTGTTGTTTCTTCAACTTCACCTATCATATTATGAAGATGGAAAAAACCTTCGTAGCCTTCAGTCGTTTCAGGAGTTTCTAATTTAGGTAATGTGTTAATAAATTCTGATGCATAATACATTGAATTTATCATTTTACCCTTAGCATATCCAGGATGTACTATTTTACCTTTTACCTTAATTACAGCACCTGCAGCATTAAAATTTTCATATTCTAATTCACCAACTTGGCTACCGTCCATAGTGTAAGCCCAATCTGCTCCAAATTTTTCAACATCAAATTTATGAGCACCTCTACCAATTTCTTCATCTGGAGTAAAGCCAACTTTAATCGTTCCATGCTTTATTTCAGGATGATTAATAAGGTATTCCATTGCCGTTACAATTTCTGTAATTCCGGCTTTATCATCTGCTCCTAAAAGAGTAGTACCATCAGTTGTTATTAACGTTTGACCTTTATACAGTAGTAAATCTTCAAAATAATCTGGAGATAAAATAATGTTTTGTTCAGCGTTTAAAACAATGTCTTTACCATCGTAATTCTTAATAATTTGAGGTTTTACATTCGCTCCTGTAAAATCAGGAGAGGTATCAAAATGTGAAATAAAACCAATAGTTGGTACTTTGTGATCTACGTTACTTGGTAAAGTTGCCATGATATAGGCATTCTCGTCAATAGTAACGTCACTCAATCCAATACCTTTTAACTCTTCAACTAATTTATTAGCTAAATCCCATTGCTTAGGTGTGCTTGGGGTTGCTTCAGAGTTTGGGTCAGATTCTGTGTCTATAGTAACATAGCCTATAAAACGATCTATGATATGCTGCATAATAATATTTAAATTGATAAATTAAAGTTTAAATGTAATAACAGGAAGTTTAACATGGTTCACAACATCTTCAGAAATACTACCTCCAAAGAAAAGATTTAATCCTTTTCTTCCGTGTGTAATCACAGATACCGCATCTACATGTGCTCTCTTTATAAAGCTAGATATACCATCTTCTACGCTGTGGTCAGAGATACGAGCTATAGAAATATCATCGTCACTTAATTTTGCTTTTTCTAAAAATACAGCAATTTTTTCGTCAATTTCATCAGTACTTAAAAATCCTAAATTAGGAGTATTGATGTTTAACAATGATATTTTTTTTCCTAATATCTTTAATAACTCTAAAGCTTTTTTGATTGAAGGAACGCTTTCTTCAGAAAAATCAGTAGCTATTACAATATGTTCAAAATTAACAACTTTTGGTTTAGACTTAACGATTAAAACAGGTGTGTTGCTATGACGTACAACTTTTTCTGTGTTAGATCCTGTAAATACACCATCGTAATCATTATGCCCTCTAGATCCCATAACAATAAGATCAGCATCAATTTCAGTAGCTACAGCAGCAACTTCATTTAATACTTTAAGGTATTTTATCACCGGAGTAACAGTAAGACCTTCAAGATATGGTTGATCTAAAAAAGTATCAAATTGCTTTTTAGCTACCAAAAGCATAAAAGCATTTTCATCATTACGCTCAGTAATAGAAGCTGAGAAGATAGATTCAGACAATTCTAGCATGTGCATAACAATCAATTCTGCATTGTGTTGTTTTGCTATTTCTGCAGCTGTTTCTAGTGCATATTCAGAATGCTTTGAAAAATCAACAGGAACGATAATTTTTTTCATGATATTTTGATTTTGGTTTGGATTCCAAAGTTAGTAAAATTCCTAAGGAAAAATAATGATATATAACAGTTTCTGTTAAAATTAATAGGATTGTTTATCCTTTTTTATTAAGTTCAGATGCTTATTTTTGCACGGCAAAACTGTTATTATGTACAAAACTATTATTAGACCTATTTTATTTTGTTTCGATCCAGAAAAAGTGCATTATTTTACTTTTTCGTTAATTAGAACATTATCTAAAATCCCTGGAGTTAAAGGACTTTTTAGATCTATGTATGTCGTTGAAGATAAAAAATTAGAACGTCATTTATTTGGACTTACATTTAAAAACCCGGTTGGTTTAGCTGCTGGTTTTGATAAAAATGCGGTACTTTATAATGACCTTGCTAATTTTGGTTTTGGTTTTATTGAAATAGGAACGGTAACACCTAAAGCTCAAGAAGGGAATCCTAAACAACGTTTATTTCGTTTAAAAGATGATAAAGGTATTATTAACCGAATGGGTTTTAATAATGAAGGATTACAAGCTGCCATTGTTCAACTTAAGAAAAATAAAGGGCAGTTAATTATTGGTGGAAATATTGGGAAAAATACCCAGACGCTTCCTGAAGATTATACTAAAGATTACTTAGAATGCTTTAAAGCATTGCATCCTTATGTAGATTACTTTGTGCTTAATGTTAGTTGTCCTAATGTAGGGAGCCATGCTAAATTAAATGATAAAGACTATTTATTAGAATTAATAGGTGCTGTTCAAAAAGCAAATTTAGCGTTCAGTAAGCAAAGACCAATTCTACTTAAAATTGCTCCAGATTTAAATGAAGTACAATTAGATGAAATTATTGAGTTGATTGCAGAAACAAATTTAGATGGTGTTATTGCAAGTAATACTTCTGTAGATCGATCTGGTTTAAGAACACCTGAATCTAGATTGGAAGCTATTGGAAACGGAGGTTTAAGTGGACAACCTATAAAAGAGAAATCAACAAAAGTGATTCAATATCTAGCAACAAAAAGTAATAAAGCCTTTCCTATTATTGGAGTAGGAGGTGTGCATTCTGCTGAAGATGCTTTAGAGAAATTAGAAGCTGGTGCAGATTTAGTACAAGTTTACACAGGTTTTATTTATGAGGGTCCATCACTAATTAAACGAATTAATAAGGCTTTATTGAAGTAGGAATTCTTCAAAAAGTATATTTATAATAAATTTAATTCTAACGCTATACTTTATAATTGAATTACGATATTTTAATCTCTTTTGCTTTAGCTACTTCCATTTTAGCAATTTCGCCAGGACCAGATAATATTTTTGTTTTAATACAAAGTATCACTAACGGTAAATCTTATGGATTGGCAACTGTTTGTGGTTTAATGTCGGGTTGTTTAGTACATACAACACTACTTGCTTTTGGTGTTTCTGCAGTTATAAAAGCTAATGATCATTTATTTTTTGGCATTAAATTACTAGGTGCTTTTTATTTGTTGTATTTGGCTTATAAAGTTTTTATGTCAGATGCTGAACTCAACTTAGAATCTAATGTTTCCTCTAAAAGAAGCTTAAAGGGATTATTTGTAAAAGGCTTTTTTATGAATGTCCTCAATCCTAAAGTCGCGATTTTCTTTTTAGCCTTTTTCCCTGGTTTTTTGTTTAGTAAAACAATGAATACTGTAGTTCAATTTTATGTTTTGGGAGGTGTTTTTGTATTGGTTTCATTTATTGTTTTCTCTTCTGTGGCACTATTAGCAGGCCAGATTAAAACCTATACGGTAAAGCATAAAAATTCTGGATTGGTTTTAAAATGGTTGCAGATTATAGTGTTTGTAGGGATTGCGATATTCATACTGTTGTAAAATATGAAAATGCCTATATTTGACCTAATGAATAAAGCGGTTAAAATAATAGAATGTCCTAGAGATGCTATGCAAGGCATTAAGGATTTTATACCTACTGAAAAGAAAGTTCAGTACATTCAATCCTTACTTCGTGTAGGTTTTGATACTATTGATTTTGGTAGTTTTGTATCTCCAAAAGCGATTCCGCAAATGGTAGATACAGCTGAGGTTTTAGCACAGTTAGATTTAAGTAAAACCGAAAGTAAACTCCTTTCTATCATTGCTAATACAAGAGGTGCAAATGATGCCTCTAAGCATAAAGAAATTGATTATTTAGGGTTTCCGTTTTCTATATCAGAAAACTTTCAGATGCGTAACACACATAAAACCATTGCAGAATCTGTGGTTACACTTTCTGAAATTTTAGAAATTGCAGATAAGAGTAATAAAGAAGTTGTAGTATACATTTCTATGGGTTTTGGTAACCCTTACGGTGATCCTTGGAATGTAGATATTGTAGGAGAGTGGACGGAACGTTTGTCTAAAATGGGAGTTCGTATTTTGTCTTTAAGTGATACCGTAGGAAGTTCTAATCCTGAAAATATAGAGTATTTATTTTCAAATTTAATTCCGCAGTATTCTAATATAGAATTTGGAGCACATTTACATACCACACCAACATCTTGGTTTGAAAAAGTAGATGTAGCTTATAAAGCTGGCTGCCGTCGTTTTGATGGCGCTATTCAAGGATTTGGAGGTTGCCCAATGGCAAAAGATGATCTAACAGGTAATATGCCTACTGAAAAAATGTTCTCATATTTTACGCAGAAAAAAGCACACGATCTTAATGCCATGTGTTTTGAGAGTTCTTATAACGAAGCGACTAAGATTTTTAAAAAATATCATTAAAAAGTAAAACCCTCACATATTCTTTGTGAGGGTTTTATAATTTTATATTATTAAAATAATCGACTACTTTAAGACTAGTTTCTTAGTGACACTATTATTTCCAGAAGTAAACTGTAAGACATAGATACCGCTAGCTAATGAAGACAAATCAAGAGATTTGTTGTAAAACCCTGAGTTTGTATTTAAGCTCGTTTGATATACTTTTTGACCTGTACTAGAATAGATTTTAATTGTATTTATAGAAGCGGTTAGTTGTTCCTCGTCATAAACCAGATTAACAGTTTTATCTGTTGTTGGGTTTGGGTAAATTGATAATTGAGTAGTATTGGCAAAATCTTCAATACTTAGACTTTCTTGTTGGTTAGTATAAACTTTAGTTATTGGTTCATTATCACTATTAAGACCACTTAAAACAAAGTCTAAATCTCCATCGTCATCGTAATCTGTCCAATCGGCAGAACTAACGTATGTACCATAAATTCCTATTTCAGCATTTGTGTCTTCATATAAAATTCCATTAGTATTTTTATAAAATTTAGCATGTGGAACTGTGTTAGAATCTGCACCAGATAAAAATAGGTCTAAATCTCCATCATTATCATAGTCTACAAAATTAGAAGCTCCCCAATAAAGTTGCTCTAATGTAACTGTAGTATTTTCTGTAAAGTTTCCGTGCTCATCATTGTTATATAATACTGTATAAGGAGCATAAGAAGAATTAAAACCAGATATTAATATATCGATATCTCCATCATTATCATAGTCAGCTGCGCTAGATGTTGAGAAATATACATCCGCTAATACTGCAGTACTTTCTGTAAAAATAGCAGTTCCGTCATTAAGATATAGTTTGGATTCTGGAATATAGCTGCTACTAAACCCTGTAAGTAATACGTCTATATTACCGTCATTATTAGCGTCGAATGTGGTAATACTACTATAAGTACTTCCAAAAAAAGGAGCTGTAGATTCTATAAAATCGCCTTCTACATTTTGTAAATATAACTTTGCAATATTATCATAGTTAGCATCAGACCCAGTTATAATTATATCATCTAATCCATCATTATTTAAATCCTCTATTTTTATTTTTCCATTAGTTGTTCCTTGAATATCTATATCTTGAATTGTATATGAACCATTTCCGTCACTTACATATAAAGTACTAGCTCCTTCATCATATGAGTTATATCCTATGATAATAAAATCGCTAACTCCATCATTATTATAGTCTAATTTTCCTATGGATGAAAAGTAATAAGGTTCAATAGTAATAGGTAATAATCCTATACTCCCTGATTGATATGAATAGAGTGCTGAAAAAGCCTCATAATTAGTGTCATATCCAGAAAGCAATAATTCTTCTTTATCAGTATTGTCTATATTTATCCATTTTGCTTCTCCGTATAAAATACCTGTTAAATTTATTTCAGTGTTTTCGGTAAATTGTTGCGAATAAGTGCTTTGTAATATTGTAATAAATGCTATTAATATGAATAGTTTTTTCATAATGTTATATTAACTTTAATTCTTTTATTTAGAATGATTCTAAGGTTTGTTTTTTTCGAAAAAAGAGAAGAGTTAATTTAAACTC
Organism: Winogradskyella undariae; assembly: GCF_013285155.1. Lineage (GTDB taxonomy): Bacteria > Bacteroidota > Bacteroidia > Flavobacteriales > Flavobacteriaceae > Winogradskyella > Winogradskyella undariae. The sequence continues at coordinate 335,879 of NZ_JABTEL010000002.1, forward strand.
TTCTCTTTCTATGATTAATTTATTGAGGTTACTTTAAAATAAGCTTCTTAGTCACACTATTATTTCCTGAAGTAAATTGTAAGACATAGATACCACTAGCTAATGAAGATAAATCAAGGGATTTATTATAAAACCCTGAGTTTATATTTAAGCTAGTTTGATACACTTTTTGACCTGTAGTTGAGAAAATAGAGACTTCATTGTTATTTGAAGCTAATGTATTTACATCATAAATTAAATTTACTTTTTTGTCTGTTGTAGGATTTGGATACATTCCGAAAGCAACAGAACTATTTACATCTTCGATACTTAAAGCATTCGTTACATTTTCAAAAGCAAAAGAAAGGTTTCCTGTACTGCTTCCTTCAAAGGCTGTAAAATACAATCTGTAAATAGCGTCGTCTGCATATTTTATGTAATAAGCCTGATTAGAGCTTACATCGTAAGCCCAAGCATCATTTAAATCTTTCCAATCGTAACCAATAGTATTGATGTCATCAGAATAAGTTAATGTTGGGTTTGCTGGCATACCATTAACTTCATCATTTTGTGCCACAGTAACTTCATCACTATGTAAAACACCTGTTACTGGGTAGAAAAAACTTCCGTCACCAAAATAATCGTTTGCATATTTAGTGAATACAAAATCCCAATCAGCAATTGCAGGTTCAGCGACAACCTCTTCATTATTTTGTAAAGAGTAATAATTAAATTTATTTTCTGGATTATTTGTATTAGAAACCGTTGCAGTTTGGTCTTCGCTCCAAGTTGAAGTTTCGGCGTTCCAAGTGGCATACTTAAAAGTATAACCAGCAGCATAGCTTTCATTAATGAACTTTCTATAGGTTCCGTCTGCATATTTTAAAACAAATACAATAGATCCTACCACAGCATGAGTTGAAGGGTTGTATTCTCCAAAACCATAAGAAGCAGAACCTTGTTCAAAAGCGCCGCCACTCCAAGTGGTTTCACTGTTTTGAAGTGCTGTCCAATTAGCTTCATTTGTTACATCAATAGAGCTATAACTTGCAGCTGTGTTTGCAGCTTCAAAGACTTCAATACCAATACCGCTATTTACTCGCATACCGAATTCGAATGCACTTGTTCTTAAGAACGCTATATCCCATGAGTTTGCTGTAACAGATGTTGCTGTTTCTGTGCTTAATTTATAATAAATTTGATCTGAATAAGAGGGTTGCATTGATAAATCAACGACGGTTTCTTGTGCATTAGCTGTAATAAAGAATAATACTACGGTTAAAAATTGTAAAATTGTTTTCATGTCTTAAATTTTTATATGTTAATTTGGATTAAATAAAAATAACTTGTTGGGTTTTAAAAAAACCACCTCCGTAGAGATGGGTTTTTCAATTATATTATCTTATGACTTTTTGATTAGTTATCATTTACTAATAACTCATACTGAAATTGAGGATAACCGCGTTCACCTGTTTCGCTTTCTACTGCAGTAAACCTTAATTTATAGTAGTTACCATTATTGTCTTTTACAATATAGTATCTCCCTTCTGTTACTGAAGTTTCCCCTGTTGTGTAATCTAGACTTCTCCAATCACTACCAACTACGGCACGATCGGTATATACTAAACTAGATTCATTAACATCTGTTAATGTGAAATCCGTATAGCTTGGTGTTATGTCATCTTCAACGTTAATTTCGTATAAACTTACGCCACCTAGTGTGTTGTGTAGGGTATAATCCGAGTAGGTTAACCCTGCTGCTAAAGAACCTTGATTACCATAATAAGAAAATACACCTCCCAAATCGATATCCCAATCCGATGATTCTGGTTCTACACTAACAATTAGTCCATCTGTTAAACTTACCGCAGTAAGGTTGTAGTTGCTATCTTTTGTGACAACAATTTCAGAATAATCAACAGTATTGCTCAATTCTGCGTATTGAATAGTGTAGCTACTTCCATTAGATAAAACTCTAACTTTCATATAACCTCGAGGTTCACCAGTTGTGTTTAATGTGCCATTGTTAGTTGTTGGTATGTCGTTACCTAAATTCACAATGTAAACGTTATTTTCACTATCTGTAGTGGAAATCTCCCCGAATGCTGTGCCTGTTAATTCACCTTCTTTACTATCCGTAAATGAAATACCAGCATCTAAATCTCCATATTGGTAATAGCTAACAGGAAGCCCTTGCATCAGCTCAGTTACTGTAGAAATCGTTATCGTAGTTGGTGTAAATGTTTGATCTAATGCGTTTAAAGTTAATGGAGAAACTAAAGAAGTAGATGCTGTAACCGAAGTGATATCAGTAATCCCTTCTAATTCTGCTGCTGAAACTAATAGAGCATTATTTAAGTATACTCTGTTTTCAGAACCATTATATACAGCAATTTCCCATGAGTCTCTACGTGAAACCACTTGGTTACCTGTACTTAAATCGACATATACACGGTTTGGCTGATTAAAGCCACCAACTTCAGGATCTATAATTCCACCTGTAGACGGTGGCGTAGTTGTTGTCGATGAAACATCATCATCATTGCTACAACCTGTAAATAGGGCAACTCCTATAAATAGTATTAATGTTAAAAATTTGTTTATCATAATTGTTAGTGTTTAAAATTTAATTTATATGAAAGTTTTAAAAAATAAGATCGGCCATTACCGATTAATCGTGATGTTGATGTTGAGCTTGTATGCGCTCCAGACGAGGCAGCAGTATTTATATTTACAACATCAAGAATATTTCTAGCTCCGAGTGTAGCCTCGATATTAGGCGTAATTTTAGTCCGGATGGAGGCGTTTAGCCAAGTAAAAGATTCTGTTACACCAGTAAATGTATTGCCATCGTTGTCACTAAACAGTGCTTCGGTTTCACCTGTGTATTTTAATTGCGCAGAAACTGTAGTATTCCAGCTTGGTAGTTGGTAAGCTAAAGACGTTTGAAGATTAAAACTCCATAAATAGTCAGTGTCATTAGATTCAGATTCTTGGATGTTATTTTTAACTCCGAGATAGGTGCCTCCAAGACCAATATTCCAGTTTTTATAAATGAAACTATTATCTAAGGTAAACCCTAAACGTGAGCTATAATCGATATTGTCTTGTGTGAATAAGGTTCTACCATCAGCATCTTCTGTCGTAATACTAGCAATAGCATCTTTTAAATAGATATGAAAAAAATTGAAGTTGGTCTTTAAATACCCTTCTTTCTCTATTTTAAAGTTGTCTTTTAAATTAATAAAAACCGAAATACCATCTTCAGGTTGTAGGTCTTCGTTTCCTTGTACGTTATGATTGGCATCTACAAAATAAAAGAATAGTTCCTCAAAATTAGGGGCTCTGTAAGCCGAGCCCACAACTGCTTTTAATTTAAGTGTTTCAGTGAAATTGTAATTAGAAGATAATGACCAAATTAAGTGATTATTAAATTGTGTACTACTTGTAAACCTTGCACCAGGATGTATTGAAAGTTTTTGAGTGGGTTGAAACTCAGCAATCCCGAATAACTCGTAATTAGTGATTGTGTTTTCTACAACCTCATTAGAATAAGCTCCAGACGCATTAGCATCAAACCCAGACTGATTGGTAAACTCGTAACCAAGTTGTAAATCAAACCAACGCGATTGCTCGACAATATTATTTATAAAAGCTTTAGAATACCATACTTCACTAGATTGGCTTAATGCATCGGTTTCTACAGATTGTGTTTGTTGTTCAAATATGTTGTAAACTAACTCTTTATAGTTCCGTTTTTGATTTTGATAGGACAACGAAAAATTATATTGCGTCGCACCATTTAAAGAACCTGAAACATTTAGGTTATTAACCCATCGATCTGTTTTATAGTTTTCATCTAATGCCGTTGGGTTTAATTGGCCGTTTTCATATCTCCCGTTAACACTATGGTTATAGATATCTAAATCCTCATTAAAATATTGTAATTTGTAAAATATATTGTGTTTACCTAAGTCTAAATCTACATTGGCAGAAGCCGTAATTTGTTCTTTAGGATTCCATTCCGTCCCACGTAAACTGTCATTAACCACTAAATTATCTTCAATATTGACATAGTTTTGGCCTTTATACCCATTGTAATACCCTGCAAAATCATTTCTAGAAACACCAAAAGTGTAGGATAGCTTTTCATTTACTTGATTTGTGGCTCTAAAATTTTGAATGTGTCTCCCTTCATCAAAAAACTCAAATTCATTACCTACAGTTTCTTCCTGTAAAGCCATTTGTAATTGCCAACCGTCTTCTTTTAAACCGCGTTTGGTAATTATATTTATGACACCAGCAACAGCGTTATCACCATATAATACTCCCATTGAGCCTTCTACGATTTCAACACGTTCTACATCATCTATATTTAGTTGCGAAATATCAATGTTATTTCCAAGACCGTTATCGCTAACCATAGGAATACCATCAAGTAAGATCTTTACATACTGTCCATCTAATCCAAATAAACTCACTGTAGAACGTCCTGAAGATGCATCTGGGTTTACGGTAATATTTAAGTTGTTAAATAAGATATCCGCTAAATTGGCTCCTGCTACATTATCAATATCAGATCTCTTAATTGTACTTACCGTAAATAGTTTCTTACTTACAGCAGTAATATTACTTTCGCCTACAACAACGACTTCTTTTAATTTTTCAGTTGCAGTGCTGTCTCGCTTTTTGTCTTGCGCATTTAAGAAACAACTTAAAAAAAGTAAAAAATAAAATGGATTTTTATTTTTAATTAGACTCATTCTATATAAATTTGTCACAAATATATAATCTTATTTTAATTCATTCTAAATAAGAATAGTTTTTTTAATTTTTTTTCAAACACAATAATAAAATCTAACAGATGAAGAAATTCGTTCCAGTATTATCTATTATTCTAGCACTCTCTTTAAGTGCTAATGCTCAAAAGAAAAAGACACAAGATCAAGAATCCATTAAAGAAATGTGTGGTTGTTTTGAGGTGACTTTTAATTTTACTGAGACTTTCAATTACAGTAATGATTCACTTTATAGACCTTCAGAAACTAAAGTAGATAGAGGGTTAGAGTGGGCACAGTTAGTAGAGGACGATTCTAATAAAATATCTATTCAACATTTATTACAAGTAGGAAATCCAGATGATCCAATGATTATTAAACATTGGAGACAAGATTGGTTGTTTGAGAATCAAGATTTTTATATGTACAATGGTGATAATAATTGGACGTTTGAAAAAAAATCTAAAGACGATGTAAAAGGACAATGGACACAAAAAGTGTATCAAGTAGATGATAGTCCACGTTATGAAGGTTCTGGATCTTGGGTACATGTAGATGGAAAAAATTATTGGGAAAATACTACAACAGCACCATTACCAAGACGAGAATACACTAAACGTAGCGATTACAACATAACATTAAGAGGTAACCGCCACGAAATTACTAACTTTGGCTGGGTACATGACCAAGACAATGAAAAAGTAGTGCGTGTAGCAGGATCTGAAGATGTAATTATAGCGAAAGAAAAAGGTTATAATACCTATAAAAGAGTTGACGAAAGTAGATGTCAAGCTTCAAAAGATTGGTGGAAAGCACAAGAAGGAAAATGGAAATTGGTAAGATCTAAATGGGATGATGTATATGGAAGAGATAAAGATCTAACATTAGAAGAAAAAGTGGATAATAAAGTATTGTATAAATACTTATTTGATGACGAAATCACTGCAGAAAAAGAAATTAATAGTATTATTGAATCTTTTGTAAAATAAGATTAAAAATAAACATTTATATATGAAAACAATTAAGTCCGTAGTAGTATTACTTCTTGTCATATTGGCATTACCTGCTTTTGCACAGAAGAAGAAGGAAAACATCTTTTTAAATCGTGATTTTTGGGGAACAAAACCAAGTGTAGAAACGGTTAAAGCAAAGATAAAAGAAGGGAATAATCCTTCAGAATCAAATAAGGCTAGTTTTGATGCTGTTGTTTTTGCTACTTTACAAGACACACCGTTAGAAACCATTAAATTTCTTTTATCTCAAAAAGGGAATGATGTAAATAAACTAACTCACGATGGTAGAACTTACATTTTTTGGGCAGCATATAATGGTAACGATGAATTAGTAAAATACCTTTTAACAACAGGAGCTAAAACAGACATTACGGATGATAAAGGAAGTTCTATAATTAATTTTGCAGCTTCAGCAGGACAACAAAACACTAAAGTTTACGACCTTATTCTAGAAAAAGGAGTCAATTTAAAAACAGACTTAACACCAAGTGGTGCAAATGCTTTATTATTAGCAGCGCCAAGTGATAAGGATTTTAAACTTGTATCTTATTTTCAATCTAAAGGATTAGATATTAAAAGTGTTGATAAAAATGGAGACGGAATTTTTAATTATACAACTAAAACAGGTCATATTGACGCTTTAAAATCTCTTGTTAAAAAAGGATTGATAGGTACAGATCAGGCTTTTGTTTTTGCGGCTAATGGTGCAAGAAGATCATCTAATGGAATAGAGGTTTATGAGTATTTAGAAAGTATTGGTTTAAATCCCAATACAACAAATAAAGAAGGAGTATCACCGTTACATATTTTAGCTGCAAGAAGTAAAGATGTAAACATCATTAAGTATTTGCTTAATAAAGGACTAGATGTTAACCAAAAAGATCATAAAGGAAATACGCCTTTTATTAATGCGGCTTCAAATAATAATTTAGAGGTTGTAAAAGTATTGTCTTCAGGCCTAAACAATATAAACGATGCTAATAGAAAAGGGCAAACGGCCTTAAGTTTGGCAGTGGGTGGCAACGATGTAGATGTTGTAGCATTCTTAATTGCAAATAAAGCCAAAACAAATTTGTTAGATGCAGACGGAAATAATCTAGGTTACTACCTTATTGATTCTTATTCAGAAAGAAACAAAAAGCAATTTTACAGTAAAAAAGAGTTCTTGAATAAGAGTAAAGTAGATTTAACTGCTACTCAAAAAAATGGAAACACATGGTTTCATTTAACTGCCGAAAAAAATAGTTTGGAGTTGTTAAAAATAGCATTAGAGATGAAACAAGATATCAATGCTAAAAATAATGAAGGAAACACAGCATTGCATTTAGCGGCTCTAAAAGCTAAAGATGACAGTGTTTTAAAATTTCTATTAAAAAATGGTGCTAAGAAAGATGTTGTGACAGATTTTGAAGAGTCTGCTTACGACTTAGCTAAAGAGAACGAGTTATTAGCTAAGAATAACGTTTCAGTTGAATTTTTAAAGTAATATAATTTTAAATATGAAGAATATAAAACTTATAATTTTAGTCTTTACTATAGCTTTTGGCTTGGTATCTTTTAATACCTTATCTGAATCTTCAAAGTATAAATGTATGATTCAAATGACAAATTATACAGGTGAAGGTGCCTATATTGTCATTTCATTATTAAATCCTGAAGGTGAATATGTAGAAACCCTTAATGTTATCGGTGATGATGATGAATGGTATAATACCATTGAGTCTTGGTGGGATTTTTACGGTAAAAAGCGAAACGATATCGATGCTATTACAGGAGCAACGGTAAGTGGAGGTCAGCGTACGATAAATGTCATTGAAATAGATAACGACAAATTAGACAAAGGCTATAAACTTCGCTTTGAATCTGCAGTTGAAGATCAAGAATATTACGAGAGTGATGTAGAAGTAGAGTTAACTTCAGCTAATGTAAAAAGTAAAGTAGAAGGTAAAGGATTTATCCGTTACATACGTATGATGCCTCAATAAAAGCAATGCATATGACCCTTTCTATTTGGAGATTTAGTCACTTTATGTTGGCTTTGGTGTCTTCTCTTTTTATTGTTTTAGCTTCCATAACTGGTACCATTTTGGCTTTCGAGCCTATTTCTAATCAGTTGGAATCTTATCAAATTAATGAGGACACAACTTTAGCCACAACGATAGAAAGTTTAACTAATAGTTATGACGAAATTATTACCATCTCAACGGATGAAAATGATTTTGTCATAGCATCGGTTATTACAAATGAAGGTGATAGTGAAACCTTTTACATCAACCCAGAAACAGGGGAGAAGTTAGGTGAGCTTATTGAAAAATCACCACTTTTTAAGTTTACCACTAATTTACACCGTTCTTTATTTCTAAAATCTACAGGACGTTTTATTGTAGGTTTGGTGTCGTTTTTTTTAATATTAATGGCTATTACAGGTTTGGTATTAATAGCCAAAAGACAAGGCGGAATTCGTCGGTTTTTCTCTAAAATAGTTAACGAGAATTTTGAACAATATTATCACGTAGAATTAGGACGTTGGTTTCTAATTCCTGTGATCATTGTCGCATTTACAGGTGTCTATTTATCATTAGAAAAGTTTTCTCTTTTACCAGAATCAAATATTACGCATACTTATCCTGAAGATGTATCTGAGGATATAGATAAAATACCATTTTCAGATTTCGAAGTTTTTAAGGCCACACCAATCTCTGAAGTTGAAAATTTAGAATTTCCTTTTTCTGATGATGTAGAAGATTACTTTTTTATCACATTAAAAGGTAGCGAACTTTTAGTCAATCAGTTTTCTGGAGAAATTGTAAGCGAACAGCGGTATCCTTTGGTTCATATGTTATCGCAATGGAGTTTGTTTCTGCATACAGGCCAAGGCACTATTTTATGGTCTATTGTTTTAGCATTGGTTGGTGTTGTCTTGTTATTCTTTATTTATTCTGGTTTTGCTATGACTTTAAAACGTAGAAAGTCAGCAGTAAAAATTAAGAATAAATTTAAAAAAGAAGACGCAGAATATATTATTCTAGTAGGTTCAGAAACAGGAAGTACATTTAATTTTGCAATTTCATTTTACAAAGCTTTATTAGTTTTAGGCAAGAAGGCATACATCACAGAGTTAAATCAATATGCGACATATCATAAAGCAAAAGAGCTCATCATTTTTACAGCAACTTATGGCGAAGGAGATGCGCCAATAAATGCAACTAAATTTGAAAAGTTATTGGGAACAATTCAAAATTCTACGTTAGATTATTCTGTAGTTGGTTTTGGTTCTTTATTATATCCTGAATATTGTAAATACGCAGAAGAAGTTGATGAGCTGCTAAATGTGCATCCAAATTTTAATCGAAAATTAGAATTAGTAAAAATCAATAATCAATCTTTTGAAGCCTTTAAAAATTGGGTTTTACAATGGAATACCGTTTCTAATCAAAATCTGGTTATTACACAACCGACAGAAAAATTAAATTCAAAATATACACGAACGTTTAAAGTGGTAAAACGAACGGAGTTAAATATAGATGATACTTTCTTGTTGCAGTTAAGGCCATTAAAGAAGATTAAATTTCAGTCTGGTGATTTACTAGCATTTAAGCCTAATGAAGATGAAGCTGCCAGAGAATATTCAATTGCCAAAGTAGAAGGAGATATTCTTTTGAGTATTAGAAAACATGACAAAGGGTTGTGTTCATCTTATTTCAGCACATTAAACAAGGCTGATACTATTACAGCAACGATAAGTGAAAATAAAGAATTTCATTTACCTGTTAAAACAAAAGATGTCATTTTAATAGCCAACGGAACCGGTATTGCACCATTTCTTGGCATGATTAACGACAATAAAAAACAGAAAAACATACACTTGTTTTGGGGAGGACGAACCAAGACCTCTTTAGAATTGTATGCTGGTTTATTAGAAGAAGCAAAAAAGCAACAGAAACTAAACCAATTACAAATCGCATTTTCTCAAGAACAAGCAGAGAAAATTTATGTTCAAGATCTTTTAATTCAAAATGAAGAATTTATTGCAAAACACTTCCAGCAAAATGGAGTAGTCATGATTTGTGGGGCTATAGCCATGCAGAACCGTGTTTTAGAAGTTTTAAATAATATTACCACAGAACAACTCAACAAGCCATTAAGCACGTTTGAAAGTAACGGACAAATTAAAATGGACTGTTATTAAAAAAGAGAATTTATGTGTCATAATATAAAAGTTTTATCAAAAGTCAGTAATGGTGAATTGTCTATATGTAAAGACTGTAATATTTACCATTTAGAGTTTAATAATATCTATTTCGAATTTACGCAACACCAATATCATCTGTTTAAAAACTACTTATTATCAATTGAAGAAGATTATTGGGAAGAAATGTATGCAGATGCAAAAGTGAAACGAAAAATTCCCATACCATCAATTCAAGAGAATTTGGTTTTAATGTTTAATAAACAAGAAATACTAGAGCTAAAAGCACTTTTTTGTCATAGAGGTAATGTTTATGAAAATGAAATAACCTTAATTGATATTGATTATACTTTTATTTTGAATTAAGATGGATGAGATTGAGTTAATTTATGGTAATTATTTAGGGGTTTCATTCTTTTTAAAACGGTGTACAGTTGATCAATGTAACAAAATACAATTGGTGTTTAACAAAGTTGCTTTTGATATTACAGTTTCAGAATTGAAGCATTTACAGCAAACTATTAAATCTGCCATGAAAAATTTAGAACAACTTGATTGTCTAAATTTAGCTGATAAATTAAAAAGGATTCCTGTATTATTAAAAAGCGATAAGGAAGTTCTCTTTAATTATCAAGAATTAAAAATTTTTAAAAACCTTATAGATGGTACTATTTTCAATTTAAATTTTGATTCTGTAATGGAACGTTTATTATCTGCTTAAATTTTATTTAAAATTAATCTAAATTAGCTTTGTGTTAATTGTTTTCTGTTTTAAGTTTGCACCTTATAAAATAATACTAATTTTTTATGTTTAAAAAAGCATTAATTTTCTTAACAATTATTCTTGTAGCGATTGCTTGTAGCTCTTCAGATGATAGTACAGGTAGCAATAATGTAGATGATGGTTTTGACCGTACAGCACTTTTAACTAACGTTGCCGATAATATTATTATACCAGCATTTCAAGACCTACAAAGTAAACTTTCGGCTTTAGATACAGCAAAAGAGGACTTTCTTAATGATAAATCTACGACTAATTTAGAAACACTAAGTGATACTTGGTTAGAGGCTTATAAGGTTTGTCAACACGTACAAATGTTTAATATTGGTGAAGCTGATAATGTTGGAGGTAGTGAAGAAAGAGGTTTTGTAAGTTTCTTTAATATTTATCCTGTTACAGTTGCAGATATTGAAAATGGAACATCTTCAGAAGATTATGACTTAAATACCTCTGATTATTTTGATGCACAAGGTTTTCCTGCTTTAGATTACTTAATTCATGGTGTTGCAACAGGTGATGCGTTACCTTTAGATAAGTTTACTACTAACAGTGATTTTAATGAATATTCAGCCTATTTGACTGATGTAATGGCACAAATGATTACAAAAAATAATGCTATTGTTAATAATTGGGAATCTAGCTACAGAAATACATTTATAGCAAATACAGATAGTGGTCTTAATGGCTCTTTTAACATGTTAGCTAATGATTTTCTTTTCTTTTATGAGAAAGGATTTAGAGCAGAAAAATTTGGTATTCCTACAGGTGTTTTTTCTAATGGAGGAACGCTTCCAGAAAAAGTAGAAGCTTACTATAAAAGTGACGTTTCTAAGGAATTAGCTTTAGAGGCTTTAACAGCTATAGAAGATGTTTTTAATGGTGTTAGTTATACTAATAATACCAGTGCAACGTCTATTAATACGTATTTAGAATTTTTAGGTAATGAAGCGTTGGTTGCAGATATTAACAATCAGTTTGTAGCGGTAAGAAATGCTATTAATGGTTTAAATTCTAATTTTTCTCAGCAAGTTATAGATAATAATATTCAAATGAATGCAGCTTATGATATTATACAAGCAGCAGTTCCGAAGTTAAAAGTTGATATGGCGCAATCTTTAAATATTGTTATAGATTTTAATGACAGTGATGGAGATTAATCTTTTTTTTTAATAAAACACTAGAGGTTGTCTTATGGCAACCTCTTTTTGTATTACATATAGAAATGCTAACTAAAATAAAAACATACTTAGATACAAATACTAACGCAGCACCTTTGTCTGTTTTTAGAATAGGTTTTGGTGTTATGATGTTAGCAAGTATTATAAGATTCTGGTCTTATGGTTGGATTGAAAAATTATATCTAGAACCTAAATTTCACTTTACTTTTTATGGTTTTCAATGGATAAAACCTATAGGGAATTATACTTATTTATTATTTGCAATATGTGGTTTAGCGGCATTTTTTGTCCTCATAGGATTTAAATACAGAATTGCTATTATTACATTTTTTCTAAGCTTTACTTACATAGAATTAATGGATAAAACCACCTATTTAAACCACTACTATTTCATAACAGTATTAAGCTTTTTAATGTGTTTTTTACCTGCTAATGCCTATTTTTCTTTAGATGCATTAATTCGTAAAAAGCAGTATAAACAAATTCCTAAATGGACAATAGATAGCGTTAAACTATTACTTGGTACAGTTTATTTATACGCTGGTTTGGCTAAATTAAATAGTGACTGGTTATTTAAAGCTATGCCATTAAAAATATGGTTACCATCTAAATACGATATTCCCATTATAGGAGAAACTTTAATGCATAAAGATTGGTTTCATTTTGCGATGAGTTGGTCTGGAATGTTTTACGATTTAGCAATTCCATTTTTACTACTCTATAAAAAAACAAGAACCTTAGCTTTTATAATAGTGGTTATTTTTCATGTGTTTACTAGGATTTTATTTCCAATTGGGATGTTTCCTTATATCATGATTGTTTCTACATTAATATTTTTTGATGCTACTTTACACGAGAAAATTTTAAATATTTTTAGAAAAGGGATTTCGTTTTTAAAATTCAAAACAATAGCATTATCAGATCAGGCATATCGCTATTCTTACAGAAAATTAGTGCATCCAATTTTAATAGTGTTTTTTGCATTGCAATTGGTGTTTCCATGGCGGTATTTAGTGTATCCAAACGAATTATTTTGGACCGAAGAAGGCTTTCGTTTTTCATGGCGTGTTATGCTAATGGAAAAGGCTGGTTATGCTAATTTTAAAATTGTAAATAGCGAAACCAATGATTTTTTCTATGTAGATAATACTGATTTCTTAACGCCTTTTCAAGAAAAGCAAATGAGTTTTCAGCCCGATTTTATTCTAGAATATGCCCATTATTTAGGCGATCATTTTAAAAGTCAAGGCCATCAAAATATACAAGTTTTTGTAGATTGTTATGTGGCATTAAATGGACGGTTAAGTCAACCTTATATCGATCCTAAAATAGATTTATACAAAGAAAAAGAATCATTTAAACATAAAAACTGGATACTACCATTCAATGATGAAATTAAAGGTTTATAATATATTAATCGTTTTATTAGTTTCAATTTCGACTGCTTTATCTCAAAATAAAGTATCAGGAATTGTAACTGAAAGTGAAACAAATAGTCCATTAGCTAATGTTGAAGTTTTTGAAAAATCTTCAGGGATGTTAGCAAAAACAGATGCTTCAGGTTATTTTGAGTTTACTACTAATAAAGAGAAGTTAACAATAGTGTTCTTTTCTTATGAATTTCAAGTTATAGAAGTTGAAGCTTTGATTAATGGTGAAACAAAAATTAACCAGAAATTAATACCAATAGGAGAGGAATTAACTGCAGTAGAGATCACTTCACGTAAATCTAAAGTCTTTGAATTAAGTCGCTTACGAGATGTGGAAGAAACTGCTATCTATGCAGGTAAAAAATCAGAAGTTATTTTGGTAGATCAGTCCATGGCTAATTTAGCAAGTAATAATGCCAGGCAAATTTATAGCCAAGTAGCCGGATTAAACATTTTTCAGAATGATGATGCTGGCTTACAATTAAATATTGGTGGTCGTGGTTTAGATCCCAACCGAACTTCTAACTTTAATACACGGCAAAATGGTTATGATATTAGTGCAGATGTTTTAGGATATCCAGAAAGTTATTATACACCACCAGCTGAGGCTTTAGAGCAGATCCAAGTTGTACGTGGTGCAGCATCATTGCAATATGGAACACAATTTGGAGGACTCGTAAATTTTAAGTTTAAAGAGCCTAACCCTAACAAACCTATAGAGTTTGTAATAAGAAATACAATAGGAAGCAACGGACTTTATACCAATTTTACCAGCTTAAGCGGTACCAAAAACAAGTTTAGTTATTATACTTATTTTAATTATAAAAAGGGAGATGGTTTTAGACCAAACTCAGAATTCGAATCTAAAAATGCTTTTTTACACTTAGGATATCAATTATCAGATAAAACTAAGATCTCTGCAGAGGTAACTTATTTACATTATTTAGCGCAACAGGCAGGTGGTTTAAGTGATGCGATGTTTAATGACGATGCTTTTCAAAGTAATAGAACACGTAATTGGTTTCAGGTAGATTGGTTATTGTATAATTTTAAATTAGCACATAAGTTTTCAGAAAAAACCAATTTTACATTTAACTTTTTTGGTTTGGATGCAGAACGTAATGCATTAGGTTTTAGAACTAACCGACAGGATATACCTGACGATTTTAATGAACGCGATTTAATTAAAGGAGAATATAATAATTTTGGTTTTGAAGCCAGATTATTAAGTAAATACAAGCTTTTTGGTAAAGATGCTACAGGTTTAATTGGTTCTAAATTTTACAAAGCAAATAACACTTCTATTCAAGGACCCGGAAGTGATGGTATTGGTCCCGATTTTGATTTACAAACAGAAACTTACCCTAATTACGCCAGCCAATCTAATTTTACCAATCCTAATCTAAATATTTCTGTTTTCGGAGAAAATATTTTTTATCTCAATGATAAATGGTCTATAACACCTGGTTTTAGAGCTGAATATATAAAGACCGAAAGTGATGGTTTCTCTAAACGTATTAATTTAGATGGAGCAGGTAATGTAATTTTAAACGAAACCATATATTCCGATGATTTAAACGAGCGTTCTTTTGTATTGTTTGGCTTAGGCGGAAGCTATAAACCTAATGATAATGTAGAGTTTTATGCCAATGCCTCTCAGAATTATAGATCAGTTACGTTTTCAGATATCAATTTAGTGAACCCTAATTATAGTGTTAGACCTTTAGTTGATGAAACAGGATTAACAGCAGATATAGGATTTAGAGGGAATTATAAAGATGTTGTTTCTTTCGATTTTAGTGCTTTTAGCCTTTTTTATAACGACAGAATAGGAATTACTTTAGAAGTGCAAGAAGATAATAGCGTTACTAAAGTTAGAGACAATATAGGAGATGCTTTTATTTATGGATTAGAGTCTTTGATAGATTTTGATTTGAATAAACTCTTCATACAAAATAGTAAGTATAGACTGAATTACTTTGTGAATACTTCCATTATTAATTCAGAATATATAAAGTCAGAAGAAACAGGAGTAGAGGGTAATAAAGTAGAATTTGTACCACAGCTAAATATAAAAACAGGCTTGCGTTTTGCTTATGAAAACTTTCAGGCAAGTGTTCAATATACGTATTTAGAAGAACAGTTTTCTGATGCAACCAACTCTGGTAATGATCCACTTGGTAGTTCTGGGATAATAGGTTTAATTCCTTCTTATGATATTTTAGACTTATCTCTATCTTATCAATACAAACAGTTTAAATTAGAAACAGGAATTAATAATGTTTTAGATAATACTTACTTTACCAGAAGAGCCACAGGATATCCTGGCCCAGGTATATTACCATCATCACCAAGAAATTGGTACCTTACTTTAGATATTAAAATTTAGTGGTAGATTTAGAGTTAAATAGCGAGTTTTAAGCATTTATTTTACTCGTAAATGAAGCTTTATATGGCATTTAAATAAACCATCTTGTTTATGGCTTATAATGTTGCTTTTCCTATAACAATGGTGTTATAAAAAAGAAAACTCATTCCGTTTTACACTAAGTATAGTATAAAACGAAATGAGTTTTAAAGATAATTTTATAAGTGTTTTATAGAAATGAATTAACTATGAAACGCTTAAAATAATAGATGATTTTTAATCACCATCAGTATCCGTTGTTGTAATAACAATAGATAAAATACTTCTTACATCTACAGCAAATAAAATACGTAAATCTTCTAATTTAGAATGAAGATCTTCAACTAAAGAATGATTAACCTCTACAGCTTCACTTAATGGAATTGTTATAGCATCGAGAGCTGCGTAAATTTCTGTTATCTTAGTTTGTATAGCATCATTTAAATCTGTGGTATTAGTTATAGAAAATACATAATCATCAACACCTAATCCATTTGGGTTAAAATAGGCTGTTTCTACACTTTTTACACTAGCTTCTACTAAAGCTTTAGAAGTAGTGCTATAATATGCTTGAGCTAATTCAGGATTGATAACTTGTGAGTTTTCTAAACCAGCAGGCTTTCCTACTTTAGTTGTTTTAGTAACATCTATGGCGTTATACATTCCATTATAATATTGGTTAAAGGAACCTTGAATACCAGAATCGTCATTATTAATAAAAACAGTCGCATAATCTTCACTAGGATCGCTCCATATATCCTGAAGACGTTCTGCTCTTGAAGTAAGATAAACTGAAGATAATCTTAAATAATCTCTGCGTTTTTCAGAATTAATAAAACCAGAATTAATAGTTGTTAAATCTTCTGCAAATAATAAATACTCTAATGCAGCTAATGATTTAGCTTGTGCACTAATAGTTGCCATAAAATCAGCATCTATAGTATCATTATCAGAGATAAAAAACTCAATAGCACCACTTACTGTTGGCCAATTATAAATAGAAGAATTTATAAATTGACTTCTAGCAGTACCAATATGGTGTACATAAGTTTTTTCATAAGCAATAGCCGTCAACTTCCATTGTTCTCTTGCGATCTCTAAATTTGCTTCAGTAGTATTATTTACATAATCGCTTATGTTTTGTTCGAATGTATTTGCAGAATTTGTAAAAGTAGCAATAGAAGGTACAATTTGCTGATTTGTTACATCGGATAATAAGTCCTTAACTTTAAATCCATCATTAGAACTATCATCATTACTATTACAAGCAAAAAAGAGAAGAGTGCTTATAGTGAGCGTTAGAAATAAATGTTTTTTCATATTAATTTTTATAAGGAGTTAACGAAATCTATAACGCTTTCACGTTCTTCTTGCGATAAGTTTTTAAATGCATTTTTAATGTTTTCAGCTTCACCACCATGCCAAAGTATAGCTTCTTCTATATTTCTTGCACGACCATCATGTAAGAAAAATGTATGGTTATTCACAGTTGAAATTAGACCTATTCCCCATAACGGTTGTGTTCGCCATTCATTGCCATTAGCATCAAAATCTGGTCTATTATCGGCTAAGTCATCACCCATATCATGTAATAAAAAATCAGAATATGGTTTTATTGTCACCCCTTCTAAAAGCGGATGAATTTCTGAAGTTCCTGTTGTTTGATTAATAGCATGGCAACTAACACAATTTAATTCATTAAAGAGTGCTTTTCCGTTTAATACAGATTGTTCTGTAAAATTCCTTCTGTTTGGTACAGCCAAAGTACCTTGATAAAATAGAACTTTTTCTAATTGATCATCGGTAACTTCTGGGTCTCCTCCGTTTGGTGCATCTATACAATCTTGTTGTGGAGAAGGACAATTGTTTTCAGTAAATAAAGAAGTGGTTAAACCCATATCTCCATGAAAAGCACCAGCAATTTGTTGTTTTAATGAAGGCATATTAGATTTCCAACCAAACCGTCCTAATTTATCAGTACCAGATGCTACATCATAAACATAATTTGGTTTACCCGAAATACCATCATTGTTAGTGTCAAACTCATCGACGTTTAGTAAAATTTGCTCTTCAGGTATAGCACTTATTAATCCTAGTCCAATAGTTTGTGTTGCTACTCTAGGAGACATTAATACACCAGCTAGGCTACCAAACTGTTCTTCACTAAAAGAATAAATTGGTTTTTGTAGTTGGTACGATGTACCATCTGCATATTCACCATCAATAGTTTCATAAGTAGCGATCACTTTTGCTTCAAAAGGAATACCATTATTAGATATATCTTGTATTTGTGTACTATAACTTGGTACAGGGTTTGGGTTTCCAAAAGCATCTTCCCCAGGTAAGCTAACACGCATTAAAAAACCATTAGAGTTTTCTCCATTAACAAGAGGTCCACCACGTCCATCTTTAAAGTGGCAACCAGCACATGCCCTCGCATTAAATGTTGGTCCTAAGCCATCTCTCCCTGTTGTAGAAGCAGGAGAGGAGACCCAATTTTGATTAAATAATGAGTTTCCGGTAGAAAATTGTCCGATTTCAGAAAAAGATAAACCATCTATTTCAAAACCAAATGCATTAGAACTAGTACTATTAACACCTAAAGAACCAGATAAATACTCTTCTCCTTCTTCATATGTATTTACAACAGCAGAGTAATTGTTGTCGTCAGAGTCACAGGATAAAAATCCTATAATTATCATTAAAAAAATGATGTTTTGTTTTCTTTTGAACAAAATATGTGTGGTTTTAAAAAATAGATAAATCCCAAAACGCGAAGTTCGGGATTTATCTAAGTTTAGAAAAATTAAATTTAAAAATTTAATTAAGGTTAATACCTATTACAGATGCTGAAGCACTAATTTCATCTGCTAAAATAAATAAAGCTTCTACAGCTTGCATTACTGGACCAGTAAGATCATCAGAAGTTTCTTGTGTAATTAAATAATCGAAAGGTTGTGCATTATCACCAACAACATTCACTTTAGTCATTGCGTTAGTCGCAGCTGTTTGTAAAGCTAGTGCTTGTGTTTCGTCTGCTTGGTTTACTAAATCGTAAAAAGAAGGTCCGTCAACAGATCCATAAGAACCATATATAACATTAATTACGCCTTGTGCATTAGCATATACATCTCTGTTTGTGTTATCAGAAAAACAAGAATGTTCATCTTCTTGACCTAAACCATTAATACCATCTGTAGAATCTACAGGAGCAATCATACGCTCAGAACTTAATTCATCACCCGCAATAAAGAAAGCACCATTAATAGCTTGTTGTAATGCTGTATCTGTATCTAAAGCTTCAAATACAGTTCTATAAGTACCACCTTCAGCCCAAGTATTAGTTAAGTCTAATAAATCACTAACTAATAAATCTGTTGTAACTGTTAAGTATAATGCTCTTCTATCTGCATTATCTGCAGTTGTATAATCCATGTAAGAACGTTGACCTGCTAAATTATCTGCAGGTACAGTATTGTCTTGTCCCCAAAGTAAAAATTCAATAGCATGCCATCCTGTACTAATTGACTTATCATTTTGATCTTCATTTAAACTAGATAAAGTAGCTTCGTCAATTGTAACGCTTAAATCACTTATAATACTATTGTAACTACCTGCATAATCTTCAGTACCAGTACTAACATAATCGATATAACTTTCATCTATAGGCCATGCATTCATAAGACTTTCTGTTCCTAATGACCAAAAATCACCTTCTGTATCTACAGGTCCATTAGTTTCTCTAAAAGCTTCTGTTTGTCCATATATTTCTCTAGCAGCAAACCAAGCATTTTTTGCAGTATTTAAAGTAGCGTCAGATGGAGATGCTACAAATGCTTCAATAGCAGTTTGCATAGTAACTGATGTATTATAGCTATCTAAATAAGATTGATAAACTAAATCTGCATAGTTAGAAATTACTTCTTCTTTTGTTACATCTGTACTCTCAGGGTTACTTTGGTTGTTATCATCATCACTTGAACATGCAAACGCAAATGAAACGGCTAGTAATAAAATTGAAATTTTTTTCATTTTGTTATTTAATTGTTAAATTTTATTTGGCGAATTTATTTTTTATCTCCGACATATCAAAATTTATTTAGACTAAATTTAAATAAGGATTTGGTGATTTAACTTTCTTTGCCTTATTTTTTATAAATTATCATTAATTGTTTGTGTGAATAATATGAAGAAATGTGTACAGGTACAAAAGTGAAACGAAAAATTCCCATACCATCAATTCATGAGAATTTGGTTTTAATGTTTAATAAACAAGAAATACTAGAGCTCAAAACACTTTTTTGCCATAGAGGTAGTATTTATGAAAACTATATTTCGTTGAAAGACATAGAGTATACCTTAATTCTTAATTAATAAATGGTTTATTTTGATAAGATTTTTGCGCTAACTACAAGAGAATTTGTACTTAACAATAAAATAATCTTCAAAACCTCATATAAGCGTACTTGGTTGATATTAAATCCTTACCTTTGTGCGCAATTATATCTTAATTGCCATGACAGCACACGAAAATAAAATTGTTGGAGAAGGTCTTACTTACGATGACGTACTCTTAGTTCCAGCATATTCAGAAATACTTCCTAGAGAAGTTAGTATCAAAACCAAATTCACACGAAACATTACCATTAACATTCCTGTTATTTCAGCAGCAATGGATACGGTTACGGAAAGTAAAATGGCAATTGCCATGGCGCAAGAAGGTGGAATAGGAGTGTTACATAAAAACATGACTATTGCACAGCAAGCCGATAAGGTAAGGCGTGTAAAACGTGCTGAAAGCGGAATGATTATAGATCCTGTAACATTACCAATGACGGCAACTGTTTTTGATGCGAAATCAAATATGGCAGAACATAGTATTGGAGGAATTCCTATTGTAGATGAAGATGGAAAATTAAAAGGAATTGTTACTAATAGAGATTTACGTTTTGAACATGAAGGAACAAAACCAATTGTAGAAGTAATGACCAAAGAAAATTTGGTAACTGCTGCTGTTGGTACTTCATTAAAAGACGCAGAACAAATTCTACAACAAAACAAGATTGAAAAATTATTGATTGTTGATGATAATTTTAATCTAAAAGGACTTATTACGTTTAGAGATATTACTAAAGTAACTCAAAAACCAAATGCGAATAAAGATTCTTTTGGTAGATTAAGAGTTGCTGCTGCAATTGGTGTTACAGCAGATGCAGTAGAAAGAGCTTCGGCTTTAGTAGCTGCAGGCGTAGATGCTGTAATTATAGATACGGCTCACGGACACACTAAAGGTGTGGTTTCTGTATTGAAAGACATTAAAAAGAAGTTTCCTAAGCTCGATGTTATTGTTGGAAATATAGCAACAGGTGCTGCTGCTAAATATTTAGTGGAAGCAGGTGCAGATGCTGTAAAAGTAGGAATTGGTCCAGGTTCAATCTGTACAACAAGAGTTGTTGCAGGTGTTGGTTTTCCTCAGTTTTCGGCGGTGTTAGAAGTTGCTGCAGCGATTAAAGGTTCTGGTGTTCCTGTTATTGCAGATGGAGGTATTCGTTATACAGGAGATATTCCTAAAGCGATAGCTGCTGGTGCAGATACCGTAATGTTAGGATCACTTTTAGCAGGAACTAAAGAAAGTCCTGGAGATACAATTATTTACGAAGGAAGAAAATTCAAATCTTACCGTGGAATGGGTTCTGTAGAAGCTATGAAACAAGGAAGTAAGGATCGTTATTTTCAAGATGTTGAAGACGATATTAAAAAATTAGTTCCTGAAGGAATTGTTGGTCGTGTACCATATAAAGGAGAACTAGTAGAAAGTATTCATCAATTTATTGGTGGACTTAGAGCTGGTATGGGATATTGTGGTGCTAAAGACATTGAAACTTTAAAAGAAAACGGACGCTTTGTTAAAATTACAAGTTCTGGGATAAATGAAAGTCATCCTCATGATGTAACGATTACAAATGAGTCACCTAATTATTCAAGATAACGAATTCCTGCGCAAGCAGGAATCTTATATAATAACAAAAAAACAGCATCTTCATAAGATGCTGTTTTTTTTGTTATTAAATTTATATAAGGGGAATTAAATTTAGTTTTTAACGTGATTTAGATAGTAAGTCTCTATTAGTTTTAATGCCGATTTATGTACTCTACCTGCAGCTTTTTCATAATCAGAAGGTACATCATTAGCACCATTTTTAATGCCTTCATAAATCCCTGCGATAATGGTACCTAGAAATTCACCAAGTTCAGCTATTCTATCCGCTTTATAGGTTTCTACAGAAACTGAATTATAGATCAGGTTGGTGTTATAAACTTGATTGATATAAGTTGCAAGTTCCTTTTGAGAAATAGCCTCACCAACTAAGTTATAAATGTTACCATTATGCTTTTCTTCTAAAAGCATTTTTGAATATGCATAACCTAATTCTTCGCGACTCGTATAGTTACATTTTCCTTGGTCTGCAGAATTTCTTATTCCATCTTCTTTTATGTAAGTATCTATGTATTCTAAATCAGGTTCAATATAAATTCCATTTCTGCCAATAACCCATTGCAAACCAGAATTACGTATGTCTTCTTCAGTCTGACGATTGCTTTGAACTACAGGACTAAAGGCATTATTTTCTTCAGCTCCAATAATACTAGTATACACTATTTTTTGTACACCATTTTGTTTCGCAGCTTCAATGACATTACGATGTTGTTGAATTCTTTTCTGAGGATCATCCATACCAGAAACGAGCAGTACGATGTCTATACCTTTTAAAGCAGTATTAAAATCTTCACGGTTATTATAATCTCCATTTCTAACTTCCACACCTAAGTGTTTTGCTTTTTCTGGTGTTCTCGCAATGGCTATTACTTGCTCTTTTTTAGTGGCTTTTAAAAGTGCTTTTACAATTTCGGACCCTAAATGTCCACTAGCTGATGTGACTGCAATCTTCATAATATTTAGTTGTTTTAGGATGGATTAGATTTTAGTTCTTCCAACTCTTTTTCAAGTTGTTCGGCTTTAAATTTAAACTTTTCTAAAGCCTTTTTCATCTGACCAATTTTTTTTAAAGCTTCCTCATCTTGAACCACTTTATACGTGGTTTCTCCATCTTTTACTTTTATTTTTGAATGGCTCCCACATGTTGGGCATTTTGCGACTTCGCTCATAATATATTTTTAAGGCAAAGTTAGAAATATAACCAAGGTTGTAAAAGGTGAATCCGCTATTAAAAATGGTAAATATGAAACTTGAAGGCTAAAGTGTAGATTTGAATTCTTTAGGAGAAAGACCTGTATGCTTTTTAAAAAACTTCGTAAAATTAGTGACTTCATCAAAGCCGTTTTGATAAGAGACTTCTTTTAGACTTATAGTGCTACTAAAAATAACACGCTTAATTTCTAGAATGACATAGTTGTCAATAAAATGCTTTGCCGTATTTAGTGTAATGGCTCTAACTATAGTGTTGAGATGTTTTGTAGAGATGTTTAATGATTCTGCGTAATCTTTTACGTTCCGTGTTTTCGTATAATTTTCTTCTACTAAATTTTTAAAATCAATAAATAGCGTTTGATGTTTCTTATTGAAGGTTTTTAATGGTGAATTATAAGTTTCACGTTCTAATTTTAATAAAAAAAGTTCTAATATTTTGGCAACTATTTCATTTTGAGCATACGTGTTTTTACTGTTAATTTCTTCGGTAATACGTTCTAAAAAGAAGTTGTTTAAACTACTGTTTTCAACCAATGGATCAGAAATATGATAGTTGTATAAATGCGAAATAAATTCAATTGATGATTTTGAAAAATATTTTAAAACAAAATCCTCTGTAAATATGACTAGATAACCATCGTAGGTCGTATGATCTTTAAAAGCATTTACCTGACCTTTTGCAATTTTGAGAACAGACCCTTTTTTAATTTTGTAATTTTTTAAATCTACTTGATGTTCTCCTTCACCTTCTGTGACAAGCAATAAAGCAAAAAAAGAAATTCGGTGTGGCTGATGCGGATTATGGTTAGGGTCTTTTTTGATTCTTTCGAATATTTCGGCCACTCTAATAAAATCGAAGCCTGTAGACTTAGAGCCTTCGGTAATTTTAAAAGATATATTGGGGAAATTATTCAATGTAGAATTTATTTATAGTTTTTGAATAAAAATAGTCATTATTATGGATTATTCCGAAGATATATAAAATGGTTAATTTGGGTATTATTGCCGAAGTTTTCTAGGCTATTTTATAAAAAGTAAAACAGCATCTGAAAAGATGCTGTTTTTTGTTATTATAAAACTTGATGTATATAAACTAAGCTTGGTTAGCTTTTATAGGACAACCAATAGCTTTTGTTAAACTAGGTTCTGGTTTCTCACCTTTTTCTAATGCTTCAATAGCATCTTCTACAAACTTCACTTTTACATCCTCTGGTGATTTTGCATTATCATCGATGGTACCAATATATTGCACTTTACGTTCAGCATCTAGTAAAAATACATGAGGAGTTCTAACAGCACCATATTGTGGGTATATTTTTTGACCTTCATCTACTAAATAAGGGAATGTAAATCCTTTTTCTTTAGCACGTGCTTGCATCGCTTCATAACCTTCTTTTACATTTTCAGGGCTATTAGGATTAATTGCAATTACAGGATATCCTTTTGGTGCATATTCATTATTTAAAGCAATTAATCGATCTTCATATAATTTAGAAAACGGACATTCATTACAAGTAAATGTTACAATATAACCTTTAGCATTTTCTAAACCTGCTAAAGAAACCATTGTGCCATCTACATTTTTAAGATTAAAATCTGTAGCAACATCTCCAATTTTGTAACCTCCAATTTCTTCTAAGGTTTTGGTTTGTTCAGGGCTACCTTGAGGTGGTCCTTTTTTATCACCACCATGTGGAGGTCCTTTTCGGTCTCCATCATGATGAGGAGGATGTTCTCCTTTATGTTCTTTATGTTGATTTTCAGCAGTAGGTTCTCCTGATTTTTTTTCTTCATTTTTACAAGATACAAGTACACTTGCCGATAAGCCAATAATGGCAATTAGAACACTGATTTTTTTCATGTTTGATTTAATTTTTAATTAAGTTTTCTTATTTGGTTTTCTAAATCTTCTAAATTTTCAAAAGAACGTTCGTAAAATAAGCGTTCATCTTTGTTGAACATAATAGTAAATGGAATGGCTCCGGACCAATTAGGATCTATTTTATCTATCCATGTGTTAGCATCTGGATCATCCAATAGTACAACTTTTTGGGTTATGTTATTTTTCTTTAAGAAAGGTTTAAGTTTTGTCTCAATATCTTTTGGGAAATCTAAGCTTACCAAAATCACTTCTACATCTGGGTGTTTTGCGGAAAATTTTTCAATGTATGGTAGCTCTTTAACACAAGGAGCACACCACATCGCCCAAAAATTAACGAGATATGTTTTATCGGATTCGGTGTAAATTAAAGGTTCAAATTCACTGAAGTCGTAAACAGGGATTTCTTTATTGACGTCAGTTACATTAGTACTTTCTACTTTTTTTTCTGACGTTGTATTATTACAATTAGTAGTAAGTAAAAGGATGAAAAACAATGTAAATATTGAAAATTTAGAGTGTTTTGATTGCTTTGTTTTGAGCATGTTTAAAATTTTGTATTCAATATTTCAAAGTTAGACTTGATAAAATAACAAAGGTTTAATTGAAAATTAAATTTTTTTAGTTAGACCATACTGCATAGCCTTCTCTCCGCAATTCTAATGTGATTTGTGCTTCGGCTTTTAATGCTTCTGCTCTTGTAAAAAAAGGATCAATATGATTGAATAGACTAGGTCGTAAATAAGTGCCATATTTCTCAACAATATTTGCTGATATTTTATGGCCTTTTTTATTTCTATGTCCTGTTTTATGTTGAAGAAAACGTTCTTTAGGTGTTTTGGATGTCATGCCTACATACAAGCATTCCAAAACACCATTGAACTGTGGATTAGCATTTCTAAACTTTGTGTTTTGTGTAAAAACACGTTTAGATAACTCTATGACATATATGGTATAGAGCGTTTTTGCCATAAAATAGATGAATTAAATTCTAGAAGAATATTTAATTATTTTAATAAAAAGCTTTTTAAATCGTCATAAGAATCAATTTTTATAGAGACTTTTTCTTTGTGCATAACCGATTGAATTTGCGGTGGTAAATCAATATCTTCTTTAATAACATCAGTAACTACATTTAAAAACTTAGTAGGATGCGCTGTTTCTAAAAACACAACATGAGCATCATTTGATTTTAAGTATTCTTTGGCACCTAAATAACCAACAGCTCCATGAGGATCTGCAATATAATTCCAATCATGATAAATTTCTAAAAGCGCAGCTTTAGTTTCTTCATCCGTAAAACTATAAGAAGATAAATTAGCTTTTAAAGTATCATAATCATTGTTGTGTAACTCTTGTATTCTAATAAAATTACTAGGATTACCAACATCCATAGCATTACTTATAGTTTGCACTGAAGGTTTTGGATTATAAGACTGTGTAAGCATATAATTTACAATCGTATCATTGGCATTATTGGCTGCAATAAAATGTTTAATAGGTAAACCTAATTTTTGGGCTACCATACCTGCGCAAATATTTCCGAAGTTTCCACTAGGAACGGAGAATGCAAGGTCTTTATGTTTAGATTTTAATTGCTTGTAGGTAAACATAAAGTAAAATAGTTGTGGTAACCAACGTGCAATATTTATAGAATTTGCTGAGGTTAATTGCATTTTACTCGTCAATTCGGTATCCATAAATGCCTGTTTAACCATATCTTGGCAATCATCAAAAACACCATCAACTTCTAGAGCTGTAATATTTTGACCGAGTGTAGTTAATTGCTTTTCTTGAATATCGCTCACTTTTCCGTTAGGATAAAGAATAACAACATTCACACCTTTTACACCTAAAAAACCATTAGCAACTGCACCTCCTGTATCACCAGAAGTCGCAACCAAAACGGTAACATCTTTAGTATTTGTTTTGTTGAAATAGCCTAAACAACGTGCCATAAAACGCGCACCAACATCTTTAAAGGCCATTGTTGGTCCATGAAATAACTCTAAAGTAGAAATGTTTTCATTGATTTCTACAACAGGAAAGTCGAAGTTTAAGGTTTCTTCAATAATTGTTTTTAAAACGTCTTCAGGAATTTCTGGTGCAATAAATTGTTTAATCGCTTCGAAGGCAATTTCTGTATTCGATTTATCTTCAATCGTTTCAAAAAATGAAGGATCTAAGGGTGTTATCGATTTAGGAAAATACAAACCTTTATCTGGAGCTAGACCTCTAACAACAGCATCTTCAAAAGTTGTGTTAGGAGCTTTTTTATTTAGTGAGTAGTAATTCATAGTGTTTTGACAGAAGACGGAAGACTGATAACAGACTGCCGAATTCATTTTTAGTTAATATTTCTTTTAAATGCTGCCATTTTGTTCATTAAATGAAAAGCAGAATTGTATAATTTGATAAAAATTTCTTCCGAGATATAATTTCGTCGTTTTGCTTTAAATAAACAAGTTACAACTTCAGCTAATGAGCGAATAGAATAACCTATAAATTTTCTCTGTTCTGGATTTGATTGACCAATTGAACCTTCAGATATGTTAAGTGCAACAGAATCTACAGCTCTCATAATTTGAGATTTTAAATTAAACTTCTCTTTATCTGGAAATAGTTGAGAAATATCATTTATTACTTCTCCGTAATCCATAGCGTCTTGCCAAATAATCAGTTTTTCAAATTTGAATTTATTCATAATCTCAATTTTAAGTCTCGGCCATTTCTGTCTTCCGTCATTCTTTCTACAAAACCCGAATCCCTTCAATATTAATCTTAGAAACATAAGTTTCAAATTGTATATCTGTTGTTTCGTATACTTTTCTTATCGCTTTTTCGACTTCTTTTGCTGTAGCTTCACTTTTACTCAACATAAAAATTGAAGGTCCTGAGCCAGAAATAGCACAACCAAGTGCACCTGCCTCTAATGCTGCGCTTTTTACATCATCAAAATGCGGAATTAATTGTTTGCGATAAGGTTCTATAACCACATCAATTAATGAGTCTTTTATTAAATCGTAGTCTGAAGTATGTAAGGCATGTACCAAACTTCCAACATTAGCCCATTGTGCTATAGCATTACTTAGTGGAATCTCTTTTGGGAGAATAGCTCTAGATTCTGATGTTTTAATTTCAATTTGTGGATGAATTAAGGTCGCAAATAAATCGGGTGGAGTAGGGAGCTCTAAAATTTGTAATGGACTTGCACTTTTTACAAGTGTAAAACCACCAAAAATAGCAGGTGCTAAATTATCAGCATGTTCACATTTACTCGCTAAAGCTTCCCCTTTCATGGCGAAATTTGTGAGTTGTGTTTTATCTAGCGGATAACCTAATAACGCATTCATCCCAAAAACACTTCCAGCTGCACTTGCAGAACTGCTTCCAATACCACTTCCTGGTTTTATCTTTTTATAGATTTCAATTTCAAAACCACAGTCGGGCTGTAAGGCATTATACATTGCTAAAGCAGAAACTCCAGCAACATTCTGTTCCGCTTCAAAAGGTAAATCGTAACCTTCAATTTTTGTGATTTTAATACCTTTTTCTTCAGTTTTTCTAATGATCATTTCATCACCAATAGTATCTAAACAGAAACCTAACACATCAAATCCGCAAGCAACATTAGCAACTGTAGCTGGAGAAAATATTTTTATTTCTTTATTCATCATTTAATTATTAGCGATTCTTATGATATCTGCAAATAATCCAGAAGCTGTAACGTCTGCACCAGCACCAGCACCTTTGATTATTAAAGGTTGCTCAGGGTAACGTTGTGTATAAAACATTACAATATTATCTTTTCCTTTTAAGTTGTAAAATGGGTGTCCTTCAGGGATTTCTTTTAATCCAACTTTAGCTTTACCGTCATTAAATTCTGCAACAAACTTAAGTTGACTGTTTTTTTCTTGAGCTGATTTAAAAAGACTTTGATAGTATGCTTCATCTTCTTTAAGTGTTGCTAAAAAATCATCAACACTATCTGAATTTAGACCTTTTTCTGTTAAGAAATTATCACTTTCAAGTTCTGATAATTCAATTTGATGACCACTTTCTCTAGCTAAAATTAAAATCTTTCTGGCGACGTCAATTCCACTTAAATCAATACGAGGATCTGGTTCTGTATAACCTTCTTCTTGTGCTTGTTTTACCACATCGTAAAATGTAGTTTCAGCATTAAAATTGTTGAATATAAAATTAAGACTTCCAGATAAAACAGCTTGAATGGTATTTATTTTATCTCCAGATGTAATTAAATGACTTAATGTGTCTAAAACCGGTAAACCTGCACCAACATTGGTTTCAAATAAAAATGATGCATTGTATTGTCTTGATAAAGCTTTTAATTCATTATAATATTCAATATCACCAGAACATGCAATTTTGTTGCATGCGACAACCGAAATGCTTTGTTTAAGATAATCGCTATAAATATTAGAAACAGCTTTGTTTGCTGTAATATCTACAAAAACAGAATTTCTTAAATTTAAATTTTTAGCATGTTCTAAGAAACCATTTAAACTTGCTTTTTCTCCATTATCGAGCTCTTGTTTCCAGTTTTTTAAATTAATTCCATCGTCATTAACAACCATGTTTCTAGAATTAGATAAACCTGTGATTCTTAAATTAATTTTAAACTGTTCTTTAACGTATGCTTTTTGTTGTTTTATCTGGTCAATAAGCTTTTCTCCAACATTACCAACACCAGTAATAAATAGGTTAATTTGTTTTGTCTTTATTTCAAAGAATTGTTCGTGTAAACTGTTTAATGCTTTTTTCACGTCGTTTTTATGAATTACAGCAGAAATATTTCGTTCTGAAGCGCCTTGAGCAATAGCTCTAATGTTTACGTTATTTTTACCAAGTGTGCTAAACATTTTTCCACTTATACCTTGGTGATTTTTCATTTTATCACCAATAACAGCAATGATAGATAAATCAGTTTCAACAACAATAGGATCTATTTTGTGTAATGAAATTTCATATTCAAAAACGGCATCTATTGCAGATTTAGCACGTTCAGCATCATTTTCAGAAATTCCAAAACAGATGGTGTGTTCTGATGACGATTGGGTAATTAAAATGATGTTAATCCTTTCTTGAGCTAAAGTTTCAAATAAACGTTTACTAAAACCAGGAACGCCAACCATACCATTCCCTTGTAAAGTTAATAGCGCAACATTTTCTATATTGCTAATACCTTTTACAGGTGAATTTCCGTTAGGTGTAATATTTTTTGTTATCGTTGTGCCAATAGCTTCTGGCTCTAAAGTATTTTTTATAACAATAGGAATTTTCTTTTTTAAAACAGGCATGACCGTTGGTGGATATAATACTTTCGCACCAAAATGAGATAATTCTACAGCTTCTTGATAAGACAACTCTACAATTGGAGATGCTTGTTTTACTAATTTAGGATTTGTTGTAAACATACCACTAACGTCGGTCCAGATTTGTAATTCATCAGCCTCTATAGCAGCAGCAATTATAGCTGCTGTGTAATCAGAGCCTCCTCGTCCTAGAGTAGTGATTTCTCCACTTGTAGATTTTGATACAAAACCAGGTAAAAGAACTATTGAACTCGAGTTTGAGTTAAAAAAAGACTGAATATTTGAATCCGTTTGGTCAAAATTAACAGTAGCATTGTTAAAGTTAGAATCTGTTACAATTAGTTCTTGTGAGTTTTTTAAAACGACATCTACAGATCTTGAACGTAACGTATGATAAATGAGAGTCGATGATAATTTTTCGCCAAAACTTAATAATTTATCTTTTGTTTTGGGTGATAATTCATTAATAAGATAAATACCGTTTAATAGGCTTTTTAGGTCATTTAATTTATCAGATACTAATTCTTGTAAATCATCCTGTTGTTTTTTTAAAGCTTTATCATTTTCTGTATTTGGAAATAAACCATCAATGATTGAGTTGTGTAAAGACCAAATAACATCATATTTGTTTTTATAGTCTAGATTTTTATCACAAGCTAAATTTCCAGCTTCTAATAATTTATCAGTAATGCCGCCAACAGCAGATACAACTACAGCTATAGATGTTGTTTTAGATTGTTGATCTAAAATAGATATCACTTTATTTATGTTTTCGGCTGAACCTACAGATGTTCCACCAAATTTGAGAACTTTCATATAATTTATAGTTTAAAAAAGGAATAAAAAAATGTCTAAATAGACAAGAAGGGACGGAGAGATTATTACATATTACCCCAAAGGGTAATAATCATTGAAATAATAAACATAGACATAGACACAAACATTGTTTGTGTTAATACTTTTTCTGTTATGTTAATTTCTTTCTTCATTACATCTCAAATGTATTATTTTTATAACAATAAAAAAACAATTCGTTTCTTTTTAGTGATTTATTAAAAATAGAGCTTCAAATTATTAAAAACGGAACAAAACCTATTATTTGTAAAATTTTTTAAGGTTATACTTATGGAATTGACAATAAAAAGTTGTCTTTTTTAACGGAATCATTTTTGAGATTACACAAATAACATTTTAAAGCAACAGTAATAATTAAAATAGTTACATGAAATTATTTTCAAAAGAACAAATTTACGAAGGAGATCGTTTGACATCTGAACGTCAAAATATAGCTTCAACAGAATTAATGGAGCGTGCTGGTAATCAAATTTTTAATTGGATACACGCACGTTTACAAGGTGCCCAAGTTCCAATTCATGTATTTTGTGGTATTGGTAATAATGGAGGGAATGGATTAGTATTAGCGAGACATTTAATTACACATGGATATAATGTAGAAACCTATGTTGTGAATTGTAGTGATAAGCGCACACAAGAGTTTTTAATTAACTACGACCATATTAAAAACGTTACTAAAAAGTGGCCAGAAATGTTGAGTTGTAAAGATGATTTTACAGCCATTGAAATTGATATTGAAGATATAATTGTAGATGCTGTTTTTGGTATTGGTTTTAATAGAGATCCTAATAATTGGGTTGCAGAGCTATTTCAAAAATTTAAAGCATCAAAAGCTTTTACGTTAGCTGTTGATATTCCATCGGGTTTATATACAGATGAAGCTGTAGAGGATGAAAATGCTGTAGTTTATGCTAATTATACATTAAGTTTTCAGTCTCCTAAATTAGTTTTCTTTTTACCTGATACGGCTAAATTTATTGGGCAATGGGAAATCTTAGATATTGGACTTGATCGTGAATATCTAATGCAAACGGAAACTAAAGCCGAATTAATTTTTAAGCAAGAAGTACTCCCATTATATAGGCCAAGAGATAAATTTTCTCATAAAGGTGATTTTGGACATGTAATGATTTTAGGAGGGAGTTATGGTAAAATTGGTTCCGTTAATTTGGCTAGTAAAGCTGCTTTACGTTCTGGTGCAGGCTTAGTAACGGCTTATATTCCTAAATGTGGTTACCATAGTTTGCAAACTTCGATTCCTGAAGTTATGGTTATTACAGATGAATCTGAAACTCATATTTCTAATATAAATTTTGATTTAGAACCTAATGTAATTGGTGTTGGAGTAGGGTTAGATACTTCGGAAGAAACAGTTAAAACATTTGAAGCTTTTCTGAAGAAAAATAAAACGCAGTTAGTAATTGATGCGGATGGTTTAAATATCTTATCGAAAAATAAAGCACTTTTAAAATTGTTACCTAAGCAGACGGTATTAACACCACATCCTAAAGAATTAGAAAGGTTAGTAGGGAAGTGGTCTAGTGATTTTGATAAGTTAGAGAAAGTGCAAGCATTATCAAATAAGTATGATGTTGTTGTTTTAATTAAAGGCGCTAATTCTATGACGGTTTATAAAGATAAATTCTATATAAATTCAACAGGAAATCCAGGAATGGCAACAGCAGGAAGTGGAGATGTTTTAACCGGAATGATTTCAGGATTAATAGCACAAGGTTATTCGTCTTTAGTAGCAACAATTTTTGGGGTTTATTTACACGGAAAATCTGCTGATATCTCACTTGAATATTGTGGTTTTGAAAGTTTAATGGCTAGCCATATTATTGAAACTATTGGTGAAGCTTATATTGATTTGTTTAAACAACCAGAGCAACCAGAAAAAGAACAGAAAGAATAAAAACGATGGTGTTATAAATGCCAAAAAGCCTATCTAAATTGATTTAGATAGGCTTTTTGTATATTGTGGTTTACAGAGAAATTAGATATTTAACTCATTAAATAATTTAATTAATTCTGAGCTTGAAGGTCTAGGAGCATCAGCAGATATAATATTTCCGTTAGGATCAATTAAAATGAATCTAGGAATACCATTAACTTTATAATCTTGTACAAACTTGGATCTAAATCCATCATCAGCTATTAATTGAATACCACCTAAATCTTTATCAGATACCATTTTTTTCCAACCATTATAAGCCGCAGCTTTATCGTTTTTGTAACCTCTTCCTTCATCTATAGAAATACTTACAAATTCTATATTTTTTCCTTCAAACTGTTTCTCTACATTTTTAAGTGAAGGGATTTCTTTAATACAAGGTCCACACCAAGTTGCCCATAAATCTATATAAACATATTTACCGTTTAAATCCGAAAGTGACATTGTACCTCCAGCATAATTTTCATAGTTCTCAAAACTAGGAGAAGGTGATCCTTCGGGAAAAGCATTAAGTGTTGCTTTTTTAGCTTTCATAAAATTATTAATCTGAGCTACTGTTCCGTTTATGTTTTTATCCATCATGGCAATATGAGTAGAATCAACATCCGTATATTTTGTTTTTAAATCTTCATAAGAAGATTTATAATTTTCAATAGCATCATTTACTTTGTCTAAATCATTAGATCCGACTAATTCTTCTGTAAAATGATTTTTTGAAATTAATAATGATTGTAATTTAAAATTATTAAGATCTGAATCGTCACCACTAAAAACCATAGAATCTACAAACGAATTATAATCAGTTTCAAAAGACGAAGTGTTATCGTTTTCTAAATAAATTTGTCCATATTCTTTTCCATGTTGAAAATAGAAATCTCCAGCAGCAACTTTTAACGTATCATTAAAAGAGCCATCATCATCCATGGTAATCGTTTTTTCATAATTTCGACCTTGAAAAACCTTTAGAATTTTGCTTTCATCTGGGTTTGTTATTTTTCCAGAAAGTGTAACATAATTTTTAGGTTCTCCTTTGCATGCCAATAACGAAGTAGCAACGCAAAGCAATAGTAATCGTTTCATAAATAGTATTTTGTTTGTCCTTCAAAAATAAGAATTTTAAAGGGATCTTAATTTTAAATTTATTATAAAGTTTGAGTTTTTTAAAACAAAAAAAGCCTTCAATTGAAGGCTTTTAGAATAATTTAAAGGTTATTTGACTTAAATTTTAAGGTCATCAAATAATTCAATTAATTCAGGATTTGATGGTCTTGGTGCATCGGCGCTAACAATATTTCCATCAGGATCAATTAAAATGAATCTAGGGATACCATCAATAGCATATTCAGTAACAAATAGAGATTTCCAATCCTTATCTGCCATTAATTGAATTCCGCCCAATTCTTTGTCAGTAACCATTTTCACCCATTTATCATGATCTTTTTCCCTGTCTATTGAAGCACTAATAAAAGCAATATTTTTTCCGTGATATTGTTTTTCTACTTTCTTTAAAGAAGGGATTTCTTTAATACAAGGTCCACACCAAGTTGCCCAAACATCTATATAGACAAATTGACCTTTAAGGTCATCTAAAGATGTTGTTCCTCCTTTATGATTTTCATAATTCACAAATTTTGGAGAAGGCATGCCTTTAGTTAGTTTTTTAACTTTATTATATTTATTAGTTAGGTCTTCTTTAAATTTTTCATCTGAAGACATTGTTATAATTCCATTATAGTAAGCTTCATTATTTTCGTAGTTAGGAGTTATTTGGTAACTTAAACTTTTTGCTAAATCTGTTTTTAGAGAAGGGAATGTTTGCTTGTTTATAGTTTCAAATACTTCTTTAGGGTTTTCTGTTTCATTAATTTTATTAGAGTAATAACGCTGTACTAAATTTTTGTAGTTGTCAATATTATTATAATCTACTTCATTGTTATAATCTATAGTATCAAGTGGTTTTAAGAATTCTAAAGAAGGTTTAAAATCTTCTTTTTTTGTGTAATACCCATGTGCCGAAGGATAACTTTGAATGCTGCTTAGATAATCATACTCAATATTTTTCTCTTCAAGAGTTATAAAGTTAAGATCTAAATCCTTTTGTTTTTTTAAGAATTCTAATTTAGAGTTTTTTATAGTATTTAATTCTTTAAGAAATTCAGTTTCTTCTTTAGAAAATAATTCGATATAATTTATATCTGCATTTTCATTAGCCATATATTTTTCAGCTAAGAAATTACTGTTTTCTGATCCTAATCCTGAATATTTTATGGTTTCATCAAATTTTTCAGTATTTAAAGTTACGTTAATTTCATCTCCAGGAGATAAATACATTGCTGTCGTTTCATTTCCGTGACTTAAGTTGTAATAACCTGTTTCTATTTTTAAAGTGTCTATGAAAGTTCCTTCATTAGTTATAGAGACTTCTTTAATTTTCTTACTTCCTTTAAGTATTGTAAGTATTTCCTGTTTAGGATTGTCAATTTTTCCTGAAAATAAAACGTAATCTATTTTGACTTCTTTTTTGCAAGAAACAAATAAAATAGCAACGCATAGTGTAATTAATCTTTTCATAGTTAGGTGAGTTTTGAATAGGTGATAAAAATATGACTTCGAAGTTAAATTAAAGAATTGAATATTATTATGGTAAAACCCAAAATAATTCTCAAATTTGAAAACGAATAAAACTAAATTAAATGGACAATTACCATGTTATCTCTTCAGATGCTTTAGATATTGTAACGATTTACAACATTTTTTATGAAAATAAAAAATTGAAGCTTTCAGAAGCCTCTGCAAATGAGATTAAAAAATGTAAAACCTACTTAGATGCTAAATTAGCAAGTGAAAAAAAACCTATGTATGGTATAAATACAGGTTTTGGTTCATTATATAATGTAAAGATTTCAGACTCCGATTTAAGCCAGCTTCAAGAAAATTTAGTGATGTCTCATGCTTGTGGAACAGGTGATCGAGTACCAGAATCTATTGTTAAAGTGATGTTGCTTTTAAAGATTCAGTCGCTAAGTTATGGTCATAGTGGTGTACAGTTAGAAACCGTAAATAGACTTATTGACTTTTTTAATAACGATATATTTCCTTTTGTATTTACGCAAGGTTCTTTAGGAGCTTCTGGTGATTTGGCGCCGTTAGCACATTTGGCTTTGCCGTTACTTGGAAAAGGAAAAGTAGTACACAATAATAAAGAATATGATGCTAAGGCGCTTTTAGAAGAGTTTAATTGGGAGCCTGTAAAGCTAGAAGCAAAGGAAGGTTTAGCTTTGTTAAACGGAACTCAGTTTATGAGTGCTTATGGTGTTTATTTATTATTAATGTCTCATAAAACATCTTATTTAGCAGATATTATAGCAAGTGTTTCATTAGACGCTTTTGATGGACGATTAGATCCTTTTCACGATTTAGTTCATGCAGTAAGGCCTCATCCCGGGCAACGAAAAGTAGCGAGACGTTTTAATGAATTTTTAAAAGGGAGTGAGCTTATTACACGCGATAAAGAACATGTACAGGATCCTTATTCTTTTCGTTGTATTCCACAGGTTCATGGGGCAACAAAGGATACTTTAGATTTTGTTGAAAAAGTAATTTTAACAGAAATTAATTCGGTAACAGATAATCCTAATATTTTTCATGAAGAGGATTTAATAATTTCAGGAGGAAACTTTCATGGTCAGCCTTTAGCGTTAGCATTAGATTATTTAAAAATTGCTATGGCTGAAATAGGAAATATCTCTGAACGACGAGTGTTTCAGTTGGTTTCAGGATTAAGAGGTTTACCAGCGTTTTTAGTAGATAACCCAGGTTTAAATTCAGGGTTTATGATTCCGCAATATACGGCAGCAAGTATTGTTAGTGCTAACAAGCAAATGGCATCACCTGCCAGTGTAGATAGTATTGTGTCTAGTAACGGTCAAGAAGATCATGTAAGTATGGGGGCAAATGCAGCGACACAAGCTTATACTTTGGTTAAAAATGTAGAGCGCGTTATAGCTATTGAATTAATGAATGCATCACAAGCTTTAGAATTTAGAAGGCCTTTAAAAACGTCTCCTTTATTAGAATCTTTTTTGGAGCAATATAGAAAAGTTGTACCTTTTATAAAGGCAGATGAAGTACTGCATGATTCTATTGAAGCATCAATTCAGTTTTTAAAAGATGTAGATATTGAAATTGACGAGTTGTTTTTAAATCATTACGACCTAAAATAATTTTAGATATAAAATCCAGAGTGATGTTTGATCACTCTGGATTAATTATTTTATCGGCCCAGCTGATGGCTTCTTCTAATTCTGAAAAAATTTCAAAATGTTTTTTGAAAAACATTTTTTCAATTTGGGCATTAATCTTTGCTTGGTAATTATTTGAAACAATTGCTATTCCTTCTAAATTTTGAATTTCTGAAGTTTTTAAATAGACTTTAGGGTCAACTGAGTAGGAGTTTATTCTGTTTGATATATATATAAAGGGCTTATTTGAAAAATAAGTTTCAGTAATCTGAATTAATGTATTATTTCTGTTTGATGTAACGTTAATGCCTTCTTTTATGATAACGATAATATAATGGTCATAAATTGTTACATCACAAAAATCGAATGTTAGGGATTCATTCATTTGTAAATGATAATTTAAAATAATTAGCAATAAAAAAAAACTCTTTCATTTCAGAAAGAGTTTTTTTTGTCTATCTAATTAAAATTTAAGATTCAGTTGTTTCTTCAGAAGATTTAATTTTAATATTAAGTGCATCATTTTCTGTATCTAAATCCATGAAAATAGTATCTCCTTCATGAAGTTTAGAGTTAATGATTTCTTCGGCAAGGGCATCTTCTACATATTTTTGAATAGCTCTATTTAAAGGTCGTGCACCATATTGTTTATCAAATCCTTTTTCAGCAATATAATCTTTAGCTTTATCTGTAAGCTGAAGCTCGTAACCAAGTCCTTTTATTCTATCGATAAGTTTAATAAGTTCGATATCTATAATTTTTCCAATGTCTTCTTTTTCTAAGGCATTGAATACAATAACATCGTCAATTCTATTTAAGAATTCCGGAGCAAAAGCTTTTTTAAGAGCATTTTCTATAACTCCTTTTGCATGATCTGATTCTTGTGCTATTGTAGCCGAAGTACCAAAACCTACACCAGATCCAAAATCTTTTAGTTTTCGGGCTCCAATGTTAGATGTCATGATGATTATAGTGTTTCTAAAATCAATTTTACGACCTAAACTATCTGTTAAATAACCATCGTCTAAAACTTGTAATAGCATGTTAAATACATCTGGATGCGCTTTTTCTATCTCATCTAAAAGTACTACAGCGTATGGTTTACGGCGTATTTTTTCGGTCAATTGACCACCTTCTTCATAACCAACGTATCCCGGAGGCGCACCAACTAAACGAGAGATGGCAAATTTCTCCATGTATTCGCTCATGTCTATTCTAACTAAAGAATCTTCACTTTCAAATAATTCGCGAGCCAAAACTTTTGCTAATTGTGTTTTACCAACACCAGTTTGACCTAAAAAGATAAATGAACCAATTGGTTTATTAGGATCTTTAAGTCCAGCTCTGTTTCTTTGTATGGCTTTAACAACCTTTGCAACTGCTTGGTCTTGACCAATCACTTTTCCTTTAATAAGTTCTGGTAATTTAGACAATTTATTAATTTCAGTCTGCGCAATTTTATTTACAGGAATACCTGTCATCATAGAAACAACATCGGCCACACTCTCTTCTGTAACGATTTCTTTATGAAGTTTTGTTTCTTCTTCCCATTTTTCTTGAGCAGTAGCAAGTTCTTTTTCTAAGCGTTTTTCATCATCTCTAAGCTTTGCAGCTTCTTCATATTTCTGCTTCTTAACAACGCTATTCTTCGTTTCTTTAACTTCTTCAAGATTTTTCTCTAATTGAAGAATTTGTTTAGGAACATCAATATTTGTAATATGAACACGAGAACCTGCTTCATCTAAAGCATCAATAGCTTTGTCTGGAAGAAAACGTTCAGTCATATAGCGATTAGTTAACTTCACACATGCTTCAATAGCTTCTTGTGTATAATTAACATTGTGGTGTTCTTCGTACTTCCCTTTAATATTATTAAGGATTTCTATCGTTTCTTCAACAGAAGTTGGTTCTACAATTACTTTTTGAAAACGACGCTCTAAAGCACCATCTTTTTCAATGTACTGTCTATATTCATCTAAAGTTGTTGCGCCAATACATTGTATCTCACCTCTTGCTAAGGCAGGTTTAAACATGTTAGAAGCATCTAAACTTCCTGTAGCTCCACCAGCTCCAACAATAGTATGGATTTCATCAATAAAAAGAATAATATCATCATTCTTTTCAAGCTCGTTCATCACCGCTTTCATGCGTTCTTCAAACTGACCTCTATATTTGGTTCCTGCAACTAAGCTTGCTAAATCTAAAGTAACAACACGTTTGTTAAATAGCGTACGTGATACTTTACGCTTTATAATTCTTAATGCAAGCCCTTCTGCAATGGCAGATTTACCAACACCTGGTTCACCAATTAATAAAGGATTGTTTTTCTTTCTTCGACTTAAAATTTGAGAAACACGTTGTATTTCTTTTTCTCTACCAACAACAGGATCTAATTTCCCTTCTTCTGCTAGTACAGTTAAGTCTCTTCCAAAATTATCTAAAACAGGTGTTTTAGATTTTTTGTTTGTTTTGTTAGGCTGCCCTCCAAAAGGATTTTGTTTTGCGTCATCTTCTTCCTCATTAATATCGTCATCAGAAAACGATTCTGCCTTCGGAGTGTCTAAGTAATCATCTTCGCTAGTAATCATAGATTTGAATTCTTCTTTAACATTATCATAATCAACTTTTAGCTTATTTAAAAGCTTAGTTGTTGGGTCATTTTCATTTCTTAAAATACACAATAATAAGTGGGCTGTATTAATTGAGGTACTTTGAAACAACTTAGCTTCTAAAAACGTTGTTTTTAAAGCACGCTCAGCTTGCCTTGTAAGGTGTAAGTTCTTTTTTTCATTAGATGTTGTAATGATATTAGGATTAGCAGGACTTAAAATCTCTACCTTTCTCCTTAAGTGATTAAGATCAATATCTAAAGCACTTAATATATCTATAGCTTTACCATCACCATCTCTTAATAAACCAAGCATTAAATGCTCAGTACCTATAAAATCATGACCTAAACGTAAAGCTTCTTCTTTGCTGTAAGCAATAACATCTTTTACTCTTGGGGAAAAATTATCATCCATATTATATTCCTTTCTCTTTCTTTCTGCATTAAAAATAATAAAAACATATTGAGTAAAGGTCAAAAACTGTACCTAAACCATGTGAATTTAAAAAAGAAGCACTAAATAATTTAAATTATACTGTACTAGCAATGATAAATAAGATTTAAGAGATGTTCTGTTAAAGTCTTATTTATTAGGGGTATATAAGTATAATAGAAAGAAATTATGTCAGGTCTTTCGATCTTTCTTTGGTGTTCAATAAATGTTTAAAACGAAGAGACTAAAAAAGCATTTTATCTCAAAGTTAATTCACAGATACTTATTAACTAAAAGGCTATTGTGTATTGTTAATAAAAAATACCAAAAATGATAATGAATTTGGGAATAAACAGTAGTATTTTGGTTATATTAGCATGTTAAGAAAACTTAGAAAAAAACTAATTAATTTTATATATGGCAGAAGGAGAAAAGCTCATTCCAATTAACATTGAAGATGAAATGAAATCGGCTTACATTGACTATTCAATGTCAGTCATTGTGTCACGTGCGTTACCAGATGTAAGAGATGGTTTAAAACCTGTACATAGACGTGTACTTTACGGTATGCACGAACTTGGTATTAGAGCAAATTCGGCACATAAAAAGTCAGCAAGAATTGTCGGTGAAGTTTTAGGAAAGTATCACCCACATGGAGATACCTCTGTTTATGATGCAATGGTACGTATG
The DNA here is from genome assembly GCF_013285155.1 of Winogradskyella undariae. Classification (GTDB taxonomy): domain Bacteria; phylum Bacteroidota; class Bacteroidia; order Flavobacteriales; family Flavobacteriaceae; genus Winogradskyella; species Winogradskyella undariae. The sequence continues at coordinate 376,840 of NZ_JABTEL010000002.1, forward strand.
GCTCAAGAGTGGAGTTTACGTTACATGTTAGTCGATGGACAAGGTAACTTTGGATCTGTGGATGGTGATAGTCCTGCAGCAATGCGTTATACAGAAGCAAGAATGCGAAAGATATCTGAGGATATGTTAGCTGATATTGATAAAGAAACTGTAGATCATAAATTAAACTTTGATGATACGTTAAAAGAACCAACAGTTCTTCCTACACGTATTCCTGGTCTTTTAGTAAATGGAGCTTCGGGGATTGCTGTGGGTATGGCTACTAATATGCCTCCACATAACTTAACTGAAGTTGTAAATGGTACTATAGCTTACATTGAGAATAATGATATTGAAATAGATGAATTAATTCAACATATAAAAGCTCCAGATTTCCCAACAGGAGGAACTATTTATGGCTATGATGGAGTTAAGGAAGCTTTTCATACAGGACGTGGACGTATTGTAATGCGTGGTAAAGCGGTTATCGAAGAAGTACATGGTAGAGAATGTATTATTGTAACTGAAATTCCTTACCAAGTCAATAAGGCAGACATGATAAAAAAGACTGCTGATTTGGTTAACGATAAAAAAATGGAAGGTATTTCTTCTATACGTGATGAATCGGATAGAAATGGAATGCGTATTGTTTACATTTTAAAACGTGATGCAATACCTAATATCGTTCTTAATAAACTATATAAATATTCAGCACTACAAACATCTTTTAGTGTGAATAATATTGCGTTAGTTAATGGGCGTCCTCAGCTTTTAAACTTAAAAGAACTTATTCATTATTTCGTTGAGCATAGACATGAAGTTGTTGTAAGACGTACAACATATGAATTACGTAAGGCAGAAGAAAGAGCACATATCTTAGAAGGTTTAATTATCGCTTCAGATAATATTGATGAGGTAATTAAAATTATTAGAGCTTCTAATAATGCAGATGAAGCACGTAATAGTTTAATTGAACGTTTCAAACTTTCAGAGCTTCAAGCCAAAGCTATTGTTGAGATGCGATTACGTCAGTTAACAGGCTTAGAACAAGATAAATTACGTTCTGAATATGATGAAATAATGAAAACCATTATTGACCTTAAAGATATCCTAGACAGAAAAGAACGTCGAATGGCTATTATTAAGGAAGAATTAGAAGTTGTTAGAGAGAAATATGGAGATGAGCGTCGTTCTATAATTGAATATGCTGGTGGTGATTTAAGTATCGAAGATATGATTCCGGATGCGCAAGTTGTAATTACAATATCGCATGCAGGTTATATTAAAAGAACATCACTTAGTGAATACAAAACTCAGAATAGAGGCGGTGTTGGACAAAAAGCAACAACAACTCGTAATGAAGATTTCTTAGAACATTTATTTGTAGGTACAAACCATCAATACATGTTATTCTTTACTCAAAAAGGAAAATGTTTCTGGATGCGTGTTTACGAAATACCAGAAGGTTCTAAAACTTCAAAAGGTAGAGCAATTCAAAATCTAGTAAACATTGAGCAAGATGATAAAGTTATGGCTTTCATTTGTACTCAAGATTTAAAAGATGAAGAATACATTAATAGTCACTATGTCATAATGGCGACTAAAAAAGGTCAGGTTAAGAAAACATCTTTAGAACAATATTCTAGACCAAGATCAAACGGTATTAATGCGATTACTATTAAGGAAGACGATGTTTTATTAGAAGCAAAATTAACAACAGGCGAAAGTCAAGTGATGTTAGCGTTGAAATCTGGTAAGGCAATACGTTTTGAGGAAGCTAAAACTAGACCAATGGGTAGAGGAGCTTCTGGTGTTCGTGGAATTAGACTTCAAGACGAAAAAACGGATGAAGTTATCGGTATGATTGCTGTAGATGATATGGAAAGTAACATCTTAGTGGTTTCTGAAAATGGATACGGTAAACGATCTAGTCTAGAAGATTACAGAATTACCAATAGAGGTGGAAAAGGTGTAAAAACAATTTCTATCACAGAGAAAACAGGTAATTTAGTATCTATTAAAAATGTAACAGATGAAGATGATTTAATGATTATTAATAAATCTGGAATTGCAATTCGTATGGCTGTAGCTGATTTACGTGTCATGGGAAGAGCAACTCAAGGTGTTAAATTAATAAACCTTAAAGGGAATGATTCTATTGCTGCAGTAGCTAAAGTTATGAAAGATGACGAAGAGGTTATTGAAGATATAGAAGCTGAAATCATTGGAGATGGTGATACCAATGAAGATGATGGTACAGCTATTGATAATAATGAAACTGAAAACTAAATTAACAAATAAATTATTTATTACAAGATGAAAAAATTAATGACATTAATGCTACTCTTAGCTGTTTCGTCAATGTCCTTTGCTCAAAAAAATGAGGTAAAAGCAATTGAGAAGGCACTAAAGAATTCAAATTTTGGAGATGCCAAATCTGCAGTAACTTCAGCGGAAGCTCTGATTGGTAGTATGGACGATAAAACTAAAGCAAAGTTTTATTATTTAAAAGCTCAGGCTTTATATGCAGAAGGTAAAGGTACTGATGCTAATATTGATGAAGCGATAGTAAGTTTAGACAACTTAAAAGAATTAGAATCTAAAATGGGTAAATTAAAATATACCCAAGAAGCTAATGTAATGTCTGAAGGAATGGTTAATACATTTTTAACCAATGCCAATAATGCATTTTCAAGTAAAAATTATAAAGCTGCGGCTAAAGGTTTTGAAAAAGTTTATAGAATGTCTCCGCAAGATACATTGTATTTATATTATGCCGCTTCATCAGCAGTAACTGAACAAGATTATGATACTGCTTTAGATTATTATATTGAACTAAAGAATCTTGGTTACACAGGTATCAAAATGAATTATTTTGCAACCAATGCAGAAACAGGTGAGGAGGAACTTTTTCCAGATAAAGCACAAAGAACTTTTTCTTTAAAAGCTAAATTACATAACAAGCCTAGAGATGAAAAAAGTGAATCTAATGCCGCTGAAATTGTAAAAAATATAGCTTTAATTTATGTGTCTCAAGGAGAGAATGAAAAAGCATTAGCAGCAATGTCTGATGCTAGATCTCAAAACCCTGACGATATAGGGTTATTATTATCTGAAGCAAATGTTTATTTAAAAATGGGTAATAGAGATAAATTTAAGGAGTTAATGGAGCAAGCGACTCAGAAAGATCCAGATAATGCTGAACTACAGTATAACTTAGGTGTTTTAGCTGCTGAAGCTGGTAACTCAGAATCTGCTATTAAATATTACAATAAGGCTATTACAATTAACCCTAATTATGTGGATGCATATACTAATTTAGCTGTTGTTATTTTAGCAGGTGAAGCTGCAATTGTTGAAGAAATGAATGGTTTAGGTACAAGTTCTGCTGATAATAGAAAATATGATGAACTTAAAGAAAAGCGTTCTCAATTATATTCTGATGCTATTCCTTATCTAGAAAAATCATTAGAATTAAAAGAATCTAATATTGATGCTGCTAAAACATTAATGAATATCTATAGTGCATTAGGAGAAACAGATAAATTTAAAACTATGCGAGCTAGAGTTGAAGCAATGGAAGCTTCTGCTGCTGGTAACTAAAGTTTAGTATTCTTATTACAAGAACAAAAAAAATGGTCGGAAGAAATTCCGACCATTTTTTTTGTAAAGAATTAAGAGGCTAGAATAAATATATATTATATCTATATAGGCTATAAATAAGTAAATAGCTTTTTAATAATGCCGTGAAATTTATTTCCACTTAATGCTGCAACCCATACTTGGTTTTTGATCAGCGCTTATAGGCGTATTTGTTATTAAAGCAGTCATTGCAGCTCTAAGATCTTTTCCTGTTACAGGTTTGTCATTCTCAGGTCTAGAATCATCTAATTGACCTGTATAGACTAATTTTAAATCGGCATCGAATAAGAAAAAATCAGGTGTACAAGCAGCATTATAGGCTTTTGCAATATTTTGAGTTTGATCGTATAAATATGGAAATATATAATCTTCATTTATTGCGTATTTGGCCATTAAATCGGGTCTGTCTTGCGGATGGGTTAAGACATCATTACTAGAAATAGCAATACAGTTAATACCTTTTGAAATGTAATCTTTAGCTAATTGAGATAGTTCTGAGCTTACATGATTAACAAAGGGACAGTGGTTACATATAAACATCACCAATGTTCCTGTTGTACCTTTTAATTCGTTTAGAGATTTCTTTGTGTTATCTACACTATCTTTAAGTCTGAAGTGCGGTGCTATGGTGCCTAAGGGTAGCATGTTAGATTCTGTACGAGCCATTATTTCTTTATATTTGTTTTTATTAATCCGTTATATTGACCTCAGCAAAAGATATGGAAAAGATAGTAACATTTGAAGACTTTACAAAAGTAGATTTAAGAATAGGTACAATTGTAGAAGTGAATGCTTTTCCTAAAGCACATCGTTCAGCTTATCAATTAATTATAGATTTTGGTGTTTTAGGATTTAAAAAAACTTCTGCCCAAATTACAACTCAATATCAAAAAGAAGATTTAATAGATAGGCAAATTGTGGCTGTCGTTAATTTTCCTAAAAAGCAAATAGCTAATTTTATGAGTGAATGTTTAGTTGTTGGTGCAGTAAAATCAAATGATGTGTTTTTATTACATCCAGAAACTAAAGTTAAAAATGGGAGTCCTATTTCTTAAAAATCTATAATCTAAAAATAAAATTCCCTGATAAATTTTTATCAGGGGATTTTATAGTTTAATATAATTTATCTTAGATATCGTCAAAGCTAATATCTGTAAAACTTTCTGTGTCTCCTGATGTTTTTACTTCTTCAGTTACAAACTCATCTTCACGTTTAAAATCTTTTTGATGACGTTCGCTAATAACTTCCTGACCTTTTTCATTAATAATATAATCAGTCATTTCAGCTAAAATTTCTTTAAATTCGGTAAAGTCTTCTTTATATAAATAAATCTTATGTTTTTTGTAATAAAAAGATCCATCATCATTAGTGAACTTTTTACTTTCAGTAACTGTTAAATAATAATCCCCAGCTTTTGTTGCTCTAACATCAAAAAAATATGTTCTCCTTCCTGCACGTAATACTTTAGAATAGATTTCTTCTTTGTCCGTCATTTCATAATCACTCATAACTCAATCTTATTTTAATTTCAATCCAAAAATCTAAAAAAAAAGTAACCTAAACAACAAATAATTACTTTTCTTTTTCGGAGCGTTGTTTGTGGTATAATTCCTTGTAGTAACCATCAGTATTTATAAGGGTTTCGTGGTTCCCTGACTCTATAACTTTCCCGTCTTCTAAAATAATAATTTGATCAGCATTTTTCGCTGATGATATACGGTGACTTACAATAATTGTTGTCTTGTTTTTTGTCAGCTTAACAAGGTTATTTAATATCTTTTCTTCAGTTTCTGTATCAACCGCAGAAAGGCAATCATCAAATAATAAAATCTCTGGTTTTTTAATAATAGCTCTTGCAATAGATACACGCTGTTTTTGTCCTCCAGAAAGTGTAATTCCACGTTCACCTAATACGGTGTCGTAACCTCTATTGAAACCAATAATGTTTTTATGAACTTTAGCATTTGTTGCAGCGGCAATTACTTCTTCGTCAGTCGCATCTTCTTTACCAAACTTAATATTATTCTTTATAGTATCTGAAAACAAGAATGCATCTTGAGGTACATAACCTATACTTTCTCTTAAACTGAAGAGATTTAAGTCAGCTATGTTTTTATTATCAATTAAAAGAGCACCTTTATTAATATCATACAAACGACCAATTAAGTCTAAAATAGTAGATTTTCCTGAACCTGTTTTTCCTAAAATGGCTAATGTTTGTCCCGATTTTAATGTGAAACTGATGTCTTTTAATGCTTCTATATTTGTGTCTTGATAGGTAAAGGATACATTTTTAAATTCAATATCACCTTTAATAGGTGTTAAAGCAGTAGTTGTGTTTTTTATATCTGGTTCTGTATCTAAAAATTCGTTGATTCGTACTTGTGAAGCTTCGGCTTGTTGTACTAAAGAGGTTACCCAACCTACAGTTGCAACTGGCCAAGTTAGCATATTAACATATATAATAAATTCTGCAATAGTCCCTATTTTTTCAATTTCACCACTCATATATTGCATACCTCCTGCATAAATAACAATAAGGTTACTCACCCCAATTAATAATATCATCATTGGGAAAAATAAGGCCTGCACCTTTGTAAGACTAATTTGCTTCTGTCTGTTTTCTGAAGAAAGGTGTTCAAACTCGGCATTAGTTCTTGGTTCAATGCCATAAGATTTTATAACAGAAATTCCACTAAAAGTCTCCTGAGAATATGTAGATAACGTAGATAATGATTGTTGTACAATTGTACTACGTTTGTTAATTAAACGGCTTAACTTATAAATTACTACAGATAAAAAGGGTAGAGGTAGTAAGGTGTATAAAGTTAATGAAGGAGATCTATCCATCATATAAATGATTGCGATAACAAATAAAGTAATGGTGTTTATGGTATACATTATTGCAGGACCAACGTACATTCTAACTTTACCAACATCTTCACTAATTCGGTTCATTAAATCTCCAGTCCTATTTGTTTTATAAAAATTTAAAGACAGAATTTGGTAATGCTTATAAATTTCATTTTTAAGATCAAATTCAACATGGCGAGACACATTAATTATCGTTTGACGCATTAAAAATGTAAATATTCCAGCTATAATAGCGGCTCCAATAAGGTAAATGGTGTAAATTGTTAAGTCACTTTTAAAAATTTCATCTGAAATTTTTCCATCTAATCGGTCAGAAACAATATTAATACAAGCTCCAATTAATCTTGGGGTAAATAAGGCAAATACCTTGGCTATAATGGTGATAATGATACCAATGATTAATCTATATCTGTATTTGTAGAAGTATTTGTTAAGGTGTTTAAGTGCTTTCATTCTATAGTTTAGTGGCTCAAAAGTATTACTAGAATTGTATTTAATAGTTAATGTTTTGCTAATCCTTTAATTATAATTTACTTTTGCAAGCTGTTTTTAGAAACTCTAAAGACACCCTAAATTTTAAGTGATATGACTTCAGAAATTATAACTTCAAAAGAACTCAAAAAAATAGATCCGGTTTTCGGACAGCATTCTTTTGATGATCATGAGCAAATTGTTTTTTGCAATGACAAAGATACTGGTTTAAAAGCTATAATTGGTATTCATAACACAGTTTTAGGGCCTGCTTTAGGGGGTACAAGAATGTGGAATTATGCTAATGAATGGGAAGCTTTAAATGATGTATTGCGTTTATCTCGTGGTATGACATTTAAATCAGCCATTACAGGTTTAAATCTTGGTGGTGGTAAAGCGGTCATTATAGGTGATGCTAAAATACAGAAAACACCAGAATTAATGAAACGCTTTGGTGAGTTTGTAAATTCATTAGGCGGACGTTATATAACAGCAGAAGATGTTGGTATGACGACCGAAGATATGGATACTGTAAGAGAAGTGACGCCTTATGTTACAGGAATTTCCGAAAGTAAAGGAGGAGCTGGTAATCCATCTCCAATTACAGCTTATGGTGTTTTTATGGGAATGAAAGCGGCATCTAAATTCCAATTTGGTTCAGATATTTTAGAAAATAAAAATGTTTTTGTACAAGGAATCGGTAATGTAGGTGAAGCTTTAGTAGAACATTTAGTTAACGAAGGTGCCAATGTTACAATCTCAGATATTAGCCAAGAGCGTTTAGAAGAAGTGCGCTCTAAATATGGTGTAAATATTTATGGAGGTAACGATATTTATAGTGAAGATATGGATATTTATGCGCCTTGTGCATTAGGAGCAACGATTAATGACGATACAATTCATAAACTAAAAGCAAAAGTAATTGCAGGTGCAGCAAATAATCAATTAGCTGAGGAAAACAAGCACGGTTTAATTTTGCAAGAACGTGGTATTGTTTACGCACCAGATTTCTTAATAAACGCAGGTGGGATTATCAATGTTTATGCAGAATTAGAAAATTACGGAAGACAGGAAATAATGCGTAAAACAGAAAACATCTATAATACAACATTAGAGATTTTAGATAACGCAAAAGTGAATAATTTAACTACAAATGATGCTGCGTTAAACATCGCTAGAGAACGTATTGCAACTAGAAAGAGAGAAAACTTAAAATAGTCAAGATTAAATTCTAATATAAAAATTAAATAATAGTATTTTTGCAGGGTGAACTTTAAGTAGTTCACCTTTTTTTAATAATCAAAAAATAAAGTAAGTTCTTACACATGCTAAACAGAAGACACATCAGAATTAAAGTTATGCAATCTATGTATGCTTTTAAAGGTACCGAAAGTGATGATTTAATAAAAGAACAAAAGTTTTTATTACACAGTTTAGATAACATGTACGATTTGTACCTGTCGCTTTTAGCTTTATTAACCGAACTGCATAAAAAGAGTAAGAACCATAACGAGAAACTACAAAATAAACTCTTAGGTACTGCCGCAGATAAAAATCCCGATTTAAAATTTCAGGAGAATCAACTTCTTAATTGCATTAGTAGTAATACAATGTTAAAAGATGTTATTTCTAGTCATAAATTAAATTTCTGGGATTTAGAATTTGAATATGTTGATATTCTTTTTAAAGAAATTTTAAAGAGTGATATTTATAAAGCATATACAGAAGAGGAAGAACCTAATTTTAAGAGAGACAAACAATTTGTTTTAGATATTTTTACTGAAATTATAGCTCCAAACGAAAAGCTTTTTGACTTTTTTGAAGACAAAAAATTAACTTGGGTAGATGATTTACCAGTTGTAAATACAGCGATGCTAAAGGTTTTACGAAAGTTAAAATTAACGTCTCCAGAAACTGCTTTATTACCTGAGTTGTATAAAGATGATGAAGATAGAGATTTTGCTATAGAGCTATTTAAGAAAACTTTTCTAAATAATTCTAAGTTTACAGAAGAAATCAATGGGAAAACAACGAATTGGGATTCAGATCGTCTAGCGAGTTTAGATGGAGTGTTATTAAAAATGGCACTTTGCGAATTTCAGAAATTTCCATCTATTCCACATAAGGTTACAATCAACGAATATTTAGAAATCGCAAAAGAATATTCTACTCCAAAGAGTAGTTATTTTATTAACGGTATTTTAGATAAAGTTGTAAAGGAATATCAGGCTGAGAATATTCATGTGAAAACAGGAAGAGGCTTAATGTAATTTTAATTGACCTTTTTTCTATATCTAAATAAGAATAAAGGTCATTAAATAAAGACAGTATATCAGGTTATTGATGATAATTTAGTTCTTTTATAGAGTAAGTTATTTCTTGTAAATATTGTGTTAACAAAGAACTAAAAATTTTAATTCCTTAAAATAATCATTAACTTCGCTAGCTGTATATTAACTATCAAAATAAAATAAATAATGAAAAAAGTAATTTTAGGATTAAGTGCATTATGCATGGTAGCTTTTACATCTTGTAAAGATGATGCCGCTAGTAAAGTTAAAAACGAAAATGTTGCCGTTGCAGCTGAAAGAGATGCAAGTGCAGGTGATTTTGCAGTGCTTACTTTAGATAAGACAGAGCATGATTTTGGAAACATTGTAAACGGAACTCCTGTTGAAACTATTTTCAAGTATACTAATACAGGAAACTCTATGTTAGTCGTAAGTGATATTAAAAGTACTTGTGGATGTACAGTACCTTCTAATTTTACTAAAGAAGTTCAGCCTGGTGAAACGGGGCAATTTACTGTGAAATTTAATGGTAGAGGTAATGGTAAAGTAACAAAATCTTTAACTATGACCGCTAACACAGAAAAAGGAAAAATACCAGTAAGAATTACTGCTATGATTAGTGCAGATCCTAATGCTCCTGTTAAAGCAGCAAATACTGCAACAAGTAAGGTTAATCCTTTAGCTATTGATGCTGCTACACCAAGAAAATCTTCTACGCAACCAGGTCACGAAGGTCATAACCACGATTAATAATTTTTACATATAATAATTCCAAATGGACGCAATAGGATCATTTTTACCGTTTATCGCTATTTTTGCAGTGATGTATTTCTTTATGATTGCACCACAGATGAAACGCTCTAAACAAGAGAAAAAATTTGCTAGCGAATTAAAGCGTGGCGATCGTGTTATCACAAAAAGTGGTATGCACGGAAAAATTGTAGAGTTGAATGAAAAAGATAGTAGCTGTGTTATTGAAACATTAGCTGGTAAAATTAAATTTGACCGTTCTGCAATTTCTATGGAAATGAGTAATAAATTAAATGCACCAGCTGTTGTAAAATAAGCCTACTGTATTGATTACAAATATTAGAAAAGCCATTCATTAATTTGAATGGCTTTTTTTAGGTTGTTTAGTGTGTAGATTTATAATGTGTTTATATATTATATTTAATTAATAATAAACAAAAGGGTAAGCCTATACTTTGATTAATGTTTAAGAGGCTCTATTTAATAAAAAAACAGGCTAAGCAAAAAAATGTCCTAACCTGCTCTCCCTCGATTAATAGCACTTTAAATATTTTCTTTTAAGTTTGGTCTTCTATTTGATACTGCTAAATTATATATTTTATTAAAAGTTAACAATGCGTAGGTCTACGTAGTGTTTAATAAAATGGCTTTATATTGACTAAGTGATAATCCAATATTTTGTTTAAATAGCAATTCAATATTATGAGAATTTGGATAACGTTTTTGAAATTGAAGTAGTAATTTATCTTCGGTTGTAGAGTTTAAATGAATTATAATATTGTCTAATACCGTAGGTGTAATTGTTTTTAATTTAGCACACGATAGATAAATTAAAAAAGCACTTGTTTATTTAAGTCATTGTGATTTTGTGTCTTATTAAATAGCCGACATAAGTTGGTCTGCACTTAACAATATAATATGTCACTTTTTCTTTTGAGGTAAGTAATAAAGGGCTTATAAGAGGTTTATAGTATAATATAGTATTTACTTTTTCTGATTTTAAAACGATGTAACTATAGCCGTCTGGTTTTATAATATATACATTTCTATTTAGCATTTCAATAGAAAAAATGTTTAAGATCCAGCAATTAATAGGTGCATAATAATTGTGTATAGGAGCGATAATATAGTATGGTTAGCGGTTCCTTAAAACTATTATTTATTGAGCAGTAGTAGTATACGTAGGTCTACGTATTAAGTATATTTGGATGTTTTTTTAACCAAACAAAGAGTGCATTTTGGTTAGTGGTATCTATTTCTAATTTTTTAATAATATTACTGCGGTGTTTTTCAACGGTACGTTTAGATATAAATAATTCTTCTGCGATTTGATTGCTATTTAAGTTTTTATCTAAATATTTTAAAATTTTAATTTCGGTAGGACTAAGTTTTAGAAAGTTAGAATCTGTATGACCATCAAAGTGTATACTGCTATTTAATTTTTTACCAATATAATTAATGTTATTATTTATACTTTCTAAACAGGCTTCCAATTCTTGTAAAGCACTATCTTTTGTGATGTATCCATATATGTTTTTTCCTACTTCTTTTAATATAGATTCTTGCTTATGTAAGGTTAAAATGATAACTTTTGTATTTATTTTATTGTATTTAATTTGATGCGCTACTTCTAAGCCATTTAGTTTAGGCATATCAAAATCCAAAATAGCAATATCTGGCTGTAGCTCTACAATTTTATTGTAGGCAGTATTACCATCAGTAGCGATGGCAATAACTTTAAACCTCTTTTTTTCTAAAAAATCTTTAGTCCCATTGAGTAATAGAGGATGATCGTCTGCAAGAATAATAGTAGTAGACATAGCTTATTTTTTCTGAACCTTTATTTGAATAGTTGTTCCTTTTCCTTTAACAGAATCAATACTCAATTGTGCTCCAATAAGCTTTGTACGCTCTTTTATGGTTTTCATACCTAAACTATTAAGTAATTCAGTATTTTCGGTGAGATCAAAACCAATACCATTATCCTTTATTTGGAATAGAACCACATTCTTTAAATCCTCTACACTTATAGCACAAGCTTTTGCTTCTGAATGTTTTTCAACATTATTTAAGCATTCTTGTAGCATTCTATAAATAAAAATTTCACTGTCTTTAGGGATATTTAAAGTCTCAATATCTATATTTTCAGAATAAAAAATGTCTGAATTTTTCTGAAAGTTGGATACCGTATTTTTTATTGAATTTATTAAGCCTAGCTTTTCAAATTGAAAAGGGTGTAACTGTTGTGATATAGTTCTAACTTCATTAATAGCTCCATCGACCAAAGATGTATCGTTATTGCTTTCGTTTTCTAGAAAGATTTTGTTTTTAATGAGTAATAAGCTTTGGCCAACACTATCATGAAGTTCACTAGAGATGCGCTTACGTTCTGCTTCAACACTATGGACTAAATCTTGAGCAAAAGCTTTTTGAAGCTGAACATTCTTTTGAGTATACTTTTTAGAGCGCCATAAATAAACAATGGAAAATAAGGCTAGTAAAAGCATGATGCTTCCCCAAAATAATTCTGCTTTATGCTTGTTTTGTAAGTCTAAAAGTTCAATCTCATTCTTTTGGTTCTTAATTTTGTCATCACGTTTATTAGTTTCATAAAGGGTTTGATAATAGCTTAAAGCATTATTTTTTTGGACAGATTTTAAGGAGTCTTCAATTTTTTTTGCAGACTTTAAATGAGAATAAGCCTTACTGTATTCATTACGTTTTTCGTAAATCTTCGCTAAAAAAGCTTCTCCATCTTCTATATTTTCTATTTGATTAGAGGTTTTTACAATGTTAAGATATTTCAATCCCCAATTTAGTGCTTCATTGTAATCTTTTTCTGCAAAAGCTAAATACCCACAAGCTTTATAATATTTACTTTCATAAATACCTTCTATATTTTTTTTGTCTTTTATTAGTGTCTCAAAATAGGATTTGGCTTTAGCAATACTGTCGTTTTCTGCATAAGCGATAACTAATGAATGTAATAGTATAGGATTAAAATACTCAAAGTAGTTCGATTTTTTATTTACAGCAGCAGCCTTGTGTAAATGTTTTAACCGCTCTTTTTGTAAACCTTGTTTATTATTGTCTGCAGCGTAATTAGAATAAAGAGAGACGAGAAAACTATAATTTTTAGTGATTTTAGCTAAAGCAATGGCGTCATCACGCTCATGTTTTGCCTCTTTAATAAATCCATTAGTACTATATATAATAGATAACGCATTCTTTGAAGCAATAATGTTAAAGGTGTCTTTTACTGATGTGAAGATTCCCGATGCTTCTTGTATGTATTGGGATGCTTTTGCATATTCTGCTTCGTCGATGTAGGCATAGCCTTGGTTTAAAATAGCAAAGGCTTTTAAGCGGTCGTTACCTGCTTTTTCAGCATATAATTTAGCCTTGTTATAATAAGATATGGCAGTGTCTATTTCTTTTGTGGCATAAAAACTATCACCAGCATCTATATAAATGCCAGCCATATTTCTATCTGTAATATGATTTTTTAAGGTGTTAAAATAGGTATTGAATAGTGTAACACCTTTTGTGGGTTGCCCTAAAATATTATTGTGATAGTTAATAAGGTTTTGAATATTACGAGAGGCAATATTAAACGAATCTAATTGTATTGAATAATCTATAGTGACTCTAGAAATAGAGTCATAGCCTAATTTGGGATAATCAATAAGAAAATCGGTTACACTATCTAGTAATTTTAATTTTTTACCGCTGTTATTTTCGGTTTTTATAAGCGCTTTTAACGCCTCAACTTTATGTTGAGGCGTTGGGTCTTGCGCATAAGTAATGGAGTAAGTTAATAGTAAAAATACTATATATATAGTTTTCATTGATGTTATTTATAAAAACCTAAATTAGTGAAAATTTAGTCTTTAGAACCTTCAATCCATTTTTTAGCATTTACAAAAGCTTCTAGCCAAGGTGAAACTTCATCTTTTCTATCTTGTGGGTAATTGGCCCAGTTCCATTGAAAAATTGAACGTTCAATATGTGGCATAGTTGCTAAATGTCTTCCTGTTTTGTCACAAAGCATTGCAGTGTTAAAATCAGATCCATTTGGATTTGCAGGATATTCTGCATAACCATATTTAGCTACAATATTATATTTGTCTTCAGAATAAGGAAGCGTAAATTTTCCTTCTCCATGAGAAATCCAAACTCCTAAAGTAGCACCTTCTAAAGAAGAAAGCATAACTGAATTATTTTTCTGAATTTCTACAGATGTAAATCCACTTTCGTGTTTATGAGAATCATTATAAGTCAGTTTTCCATGAGTTTCATGCTCTGGGTTCACTAAATCTAATTCCATCCAAAGTTGTGCTCCATTACAAATTCCTACAGAAAGTGTATCTTCTCTTTTAAAGAAATCGTTGATCACTTTATTGGCTTTATCATTGTATTTAATGGCTCCGGCCCAACCTTTAGCAGAACCTAAAACATCCGAGTTACTAAAACCACCAACAGCTCCTAAAAACTGAATATCTTCTAATGTTTCACGACCAGAAATTAAGTCTGTCATATGAACATCTTTAACATCAAAACCTGCTAAATACATAGCGTTAGCCATTTCACGTTCAGAGTTAGATCCTTTTTCTCTTAAGATTGCCGCTTTAGGACGCGAATTGTCTGTAGTAAGCGCATCTTTTAATTTCCCTGTAAAATGAGATGGGAATTTAAAATCTAACGCTTGATTCTTATAGTTGTCAAAACGATCTTGTGCTAAATTATTAGCCGTTTGTTTTTGATCTAATAAGAAAGACGTTTTAAACCAAACATCTCTTAGTTCTGTAACATTAAAAGAGAAGTCGTCTTCGCTATTTTTAATCGTTACAATTCCTGACGTATTAGCTTCACCTATATTAAAAAATTCAATATTATTTTCTGATAAAACAGTTTCTACAGAAGCATCTGCTTGAAAAACAATTCCTGAATTTTCTGAGAATAAAACTTTAATAGAATCTTCTTCATTTAAAGATTTAATATTTAAATCTGCACCTAAATTAACATCTGCAAAACACATTTCTAATAAGGTTGTAATTAAACCTCCAGAAGCCACATCGTGTCCTGCTTTAATCTTATCTGCTTTAATTAAGTCTTGAATGGTATTAAATGTATTTTTTACAAAATCTGTATTTGTAACATCAGGAGTTTCATTTCCAATAGCATTTAATGCTTGGTTAAAAGAACTTCCTCCTAATTTAAAGTCATCTTGAGAAATATTGATGTAGTAAATATTTCCACCATCAATTTGTAAAACAGGTTCTACAACCTTAGTGATTTCATTACAGTTTCCTGCAGCAGAAATAATAACAGTTCCTGGAGAAATTACGTCTCCATCTGTATATTTCTGTTTCATAGATAAAGAATCTTTTCCTGTTGGGATATTAATTCCTAAACCAATAGAAAATTCTGAAACCGCTTTTACAGCTTTATATAAACGGGCATCTTCACCTTCATTTTTACAAGGCCACATCCAGTTTGCAGATAAAGAAACAGAATGTAAATTATCTTTTAAAGGTGCCCATATTAGGTTGGTTAAAGATTCTGTTATAGCATTTCTACTTCCTGCTTCTGGATTAATTAGTGCAGAAATAGGCGCATGCCCAATAGACGTTGCAACACCTTCTTTACCATTATAATCTAAAGCCATTACGCCAACGTTATTTAACGGAATTTGTAATGGGCCAACACATTGTTGCTTGGCAACTTTACCACCAACACAACGGTCTACTTTATTTGTTAACCAATCTTTACACGCAACAGCCTCAAGTTGTAAAACTTGTTTTAGATAGATTTCTAAATTTTTCGTTTTGTAACGTGGGTTTTTATATTTTCTGATAACAGTTTTATCTGTCATTATTGTTTTAGGAGATGAACCAAACATATCTTCTAAAGCTAAATCCATAGGTTTTTCACCTGTAGAATTAGATTCAAAAGTAAAGCGGTCATTTTCTGTAACTTCACCAACATCATAAATAGGAGAACGTTCTCTGTCAGCTATTTTATGTAAAGTTTCTAAATGTTGTTCACCAATAACTAATCCCATACGTTCTTGAGATTCATTACCAATAATTTCTTTAGCCGATAGGGTAGGGTCACCAACAGGAAGTTTGTCTAAATCAATTTTTCCACCTGTATCTTCAACAAGTTCAGATAAACAGTTAAGATGTCCACCAGCACCGTGATCGTGAATAGAAACAATAAAGTTTTCTTCACTTTCTACCATACCACGAACCGCATTTGCAGCACGTTTTTGCATTTCTGGGTTAGAACGTTGTACTGCATTTAATTCAATTCCTGATGCAAATTCGCCTGTATCAGCAGAAGAAACAGCTGCGCCTCCCATACCAATTCTGTAGTTGTCACCACCTAGGATTACAATTTTATCTCCTTTTTTAGGAACATCTTTTATCGCCTGATCTGCTTTTCCGTAGCCAATACCACCCGCTTGCATAATCACTTTATCGTATCCTAATTTTCTTGCCGGAGAATCACTTACTGAAGCATTTTCTTGGTGCTCAAAAGTTAATACAGAACCTGTAATTAAAGGTTGTCCAAATTTGTTTCCAAAATCAGATGCTCCATTAGAGGCTTTTATTAAAATATCCATTGGTGTTTGATACAGCCATTCTCTAGCTTCAAATTTATTTTCCCAATGTCTGTTTTCTTCTAAACGAGAGTAAGAAGTCATGTAAACAGCGGTTCCTGCTAAAGGTAAAGAACCTTTTCCGCCAGCAAGTCTATCTCTAATTTCTCCACCAGAACCTGTTGCAGCTCCGTTAAAAGGCTCAACAGTTGTTGGGAAATTGTGTGTTTCTGCTTTTAATGAAATTACAGATTCATAATCTTTAGTTTCATAAAAATCGGGTTTATCTGCCGTTTTAGGTGCAAATTGCTCCACTTTAGGACCTTTTATAAAAGCAACATTATCTTTATATGCTGAAACAATATCGTTTGGAAATTGTTTAGATGTTTCCTTTATTAATTTGAATAATGAAGTTGGCATTTCTTCTCCATCAATTACAAAAGTTCCGTTGAATATTTTATGCCGACAATGTTCTGAGTTAACTTGAGAAAATCCAAAAACTTCAGAATCGGTTAATGGTCGATCTATTTTTTTAGAAACACTTTCTAAATATTCTACTTCTTCATCACTAAGCGATAAACCTTCTTGTTGATTGTAAGCCGAAATATCTTCAATATTTAAAATGGCTTCAGGTTGAATGTCAATTTTAAAAATACCTTGATTTAAACTCTTGTATTTTTCAGAAATCATAGGATCGTAATCCTTGTAATCTTCAACAACTGAAGTAAATTCTTCAATTCTTAAGATATCTGAAATACCCATATTCTGAGTGATTTCTACAGCATTTGTACTCCAAGGTGTAATCATCGCAGCTCTTGGTCCAACAAAAAAAGCATCGAGTGATGCTTGTTCTATTTTTGATTGGTCGCCAAATAACCATGTCAGTTTAGATATAGTTTCTGTTGATAATTCTTTTGTTGCTTGAACAGCAAAAACCTTACTGCTTTGGTTCCCGAAGAAATGAATCATTTATGTATTGTATTTGAGTTGTGTTTAATAAAAAGCAAATTTACTTTTTTTCTACGTGATTTAACATATAAAATTCTAAGGAAAAAAGGGAGTTATTCACGATGTTTTAAACATAAAAAAAATGAACGAGCGTTGGTAGGTAAAATAACACGCGTTCATTTATAAGGAATTGTATTTTTATAGCTTTGTTGGTTTTGTGTTTAATTGTTTTTTAAAGTGATACTGCCATATTCAGACTCTATAAGCACTAAATTCTCAGTATTTTTATCACCATAAAATCCAAGATACTCCTTTCCAATACCGCTTTCATTTTTCGTTATATAAGTTAAACCTTCAGGTTCTCTAAAAGATCCATAGTCAATTCCAATATTAAAATTGAATTTACAATCAGCATCAAATCCAATTGTTATTCCTGTAAATTCAGAATTTATATCTACAGTCTTAGTTTTTGTCACTAACCGGTCAATTTTTATGGAACCATAATCAGATCTAATTTTAACAGTTTTAAAGACAGTACCCAATCGTAAAGCTAAATAATCTCCATTACCATCTAAATTGTTAATGTTGTCAATTTTTACTGAACCATAATCACATTCGTAAACTACATTTTCAGCGATTTCAATTACAGAAGTTGTGTAATCGGCTTCTAGATTTAAATCTTTGGCTTTGGCGACGGTAAATTCGCTATAATCAGCTTCAATTGTTCCGTTGTTTATAAATTCAAAATAGCTGTTTTTAGTATAACTCAATCGTATTGTATTATCCTTACCCATCAATTCCTTGGTGGTTACTTTTCCATAATCACATTTTATATAAGCATTGCCTTCAATTCTATCTAGATTAATATAACCATAATCATTAAAGAGCTTTACGTTGTTTGTAATAGGCATTTTAACTAAATAGTTAATTTCTATATTTACATTATTACTTAATTTTTTGTTCCACCAAGACGTATCATAACTGTTGCCGCCAATTGAAGAAATTGCTGTAACTTTATGAGGTGCAGATTGCCAAGCAACATCTAATTCGTTCAATCTTTCGTTAACCTTGTTTTCATTATTACCACTTACTTTAATGGTGACTTGGATATCAATGCGGTTTTCGTCCCAAGTAATAATATCAATGTTCCCATATCTGCTGGTGATATTAAATGTAGCATCAGCATTTACATTAAATGATTTTTTTAAGGTTTTCTGTTTTTCGTGTTTTGCCACTTTAGGTTTCCCGTTTGTTGCTAACATAACTGTTGGTAGCAGTAGTAAAAAGAAAAAGAACTTATATAATGTTTTCATTTGAGTTGGATTTGAATTGTTTAACGGTTTCAATTTGTTCTAATACGGTATTTAAAATATCTATTCTATTTTGAAAGTTGGTAATCATTGCATAAATAACACGTTGGTTTTTTCCACTTTCTGTTAAATCTATTTTTAATTTTTTATAATCTTTTTCAAGTATTTGAATTTGTACCAAAGCATCTGTAATAATTTGTTCAGTTAAGGGAGAACGCTCTTTGTTTAATTTCTTTAATTCATTTTCAATAGTAACTGTAAAAAAGTCTTGTGTTTCAGACATTTCAGGTGATACGCTGGCTAAGTCTAAAGTTTCAGGTTGGTTTGGTAATGCTGTAAATAATCCGAAACAAATTACTATAGTTGCTGCAATTGCTAAAAAAGGTTTCCAGTTAAAACGAGATCGCTTTTTAATTTCAGTTGAATTGGAATTATGTGCTTTCAACTTTTCTAAAAATCTATGCTCATGATGGTTTTGAGGAGTTTCAATATTAAATTGATCCTTCAAATTATCAAATAAGCTTTCCAAATTATCTTTTTTCATAATTAATTCAATACTAATTTCTTGCGTAAACTCTCTTTTGCTCTAGAGATCATTGTTCTGCAATTGGCATATGTAATATCCATTATTTCGCAGATTTCTTCGTAATCGTAACCTTCAATTAAATGTAATGTTAGGCTTAAACTGTAATTAGATTTTAGCGTTTTCATAACATCTAAAATCTGTTTTGCTTTTTCGTTTATGGGTTCACTTTCAACAATACCCATATCATCTTCTACTTTATAAATCACAGTATCTAATGGTACTTCGTTTTGTTTTATAGTTTTGTTGTAATAGCTAATACTATTGTTTATCACGATTCGTTTCAACCATGAGCCAAACATATTAGCGTCTTCTAGCGTATTTAATTTTGTAAAAGCTGTTAAAAAAGATTCTTGCATTATGTCTTCAGCCTTAAAAGAATCTTTTATAATTCTGAGGGCTGTGTTATACATTGCTTTGTTATATCTGTTATAAATTTCCAACTGTGCACGTTGGTTTCCAGATTGACAAAGCTGTAATAACTGTTCGATATTTTGATTGGTTGATGTCAAAAAACAATTGCTTTTACTTATAGATGGTTACTTTTTTAAAGTGTTACAGTTTATTTTTAAATATTTTAATATCTGATCTCGTCAGTTCGATTATATTATGAAATTTTCAAAATCTAACATCAAGATGGCTAAGTAGAACTTCAGCAAAAATTCTCAAAAACATTTACTTAATTACTCTTCAATATTAATTTATCCGATTATCATTGTATCAATTCATTCAAAGTGACAATTTTATTTCTAATTTAAAACCTTTTTTGTCAATCAAAGGTAATGGCATAACAATTGAATTTAGAGTAGTGTGAATAACTTTAGATATCTTATAATGTTTTGATATTCAGTATGAAGTTAATTTTTAATACATTTAAAAGCATGTTATTCTGTGTGTAATAATGACAGAATGACTTAAATATATATATGGGAAAATCAAATTTTTTAAACTTAGACAATCTGTCATTTCAGGATTTTGATGAGAATTCAGAGTTAATTCCATTGATGACTCCAGAAGATGAAGAATTAATAAATAACGAATCTTTACCAAATTCTTTACCAATTTTGCCGTTGAGAAATACGGTTTTATTTCCAGGAGTTGTTATTCCGATTACAGCGGGAAGAGATGCATCTATAAAATTAATTAATGATGCTAATAAAGGTGGAAAAGTTATAGGGGTTGTGTCTCAGATTGATGAATCTGTAGAAAATCCTACAGCAAAAGATATTTATAAAACGGGTACTGTTGCACGTATCTTAAAAGTTTTAAAAATGCCTGATGGTAACACAACAGTTGTTATTCAGGGTAAAAAACGTTTTGAGATTAACGAAGTTATTTCAGAAAAACCATATTTAACAGCTACAATTTCTGATATTGAAGAAGCTAAACCGGCAAAAGATAACGAGGAATTTAAAGCGATTATAGATTCTATTAAAGATTTGTCTTTAGAGATTATAAAGGAAAGTCCAAATATTCCTTCGGAAGCTAGTTTTGCTATTAAAAATATTGAAAGTGATTCATTCTTAGTCAACTTTGTGTCGTCTAACATGAACCTCAATGTAGAGGAGAAGCAAGAGCTGTTAAAGATTAATGATCTTAAAGAACGTGCGCTTCAAACTTTGAAATTCATGAATCTTGAATTTCAGAAGTTAGAACTTAAAAACGATATTCAGTCTAAGGTTCAAAGTGATATGAACCAACAGCAACGTGAATATTTCTTGCATCAACAAATGAAAACAATCCAAGAAGAATTGGGTGGAGGTGTGTCTGCAGGTGAAGAAATTGAAGAAATGAAAACACGTGCTAAGAAAAAGAAGTGGGACGACAAAGTAAAGGAACACTTTGAAAAAGAATTAGCAAAAATGCAACGTATGAATCCTCAGGTGGCTGAGTATTCTATTCAACGTAATTATTTAGATTTGTTTTTAGATTTACCTTGGAATGAGTTTAGCAAGGACAAATTTGATTTAAAACGTGCCGAAAAAATATTAAACCGTGATCATTTCGGACTAGAAGATGTTAAGAAAAGAATCATTGAATATTTAGCCGTATTAAAACTTCGTAATGATATGAAGTCTCCAATTATATGTCTTTACGGACCTCCAGGTGTTGGTAAAACATCTTTAGGTAAATCTGTTGCAGAAGCATTGGGTAGAGAATATGTGAGAATTTCACTAGGTGGTTTACGTGATGAAGCAGAAATTCGTGGTCATAGAAAAACCTATATTGGTGCAATGCCAGGACGAATTATTCAGAGTTTGAAAAAAGCAAAAACATCAAACCCTGTATTTGTATTAGATGAAATAGATAAACTTTCTACAGGAAGTCAAGGCGATCCATCTTCTGCTATGTTAGAGGTTTTAGATCCTGAGCAAAACAGTGAATTTTACGACAATTTCTTAGAAATGGGGTATGATTTATCTAAGGTGATGTTCATTGCGACTTCTAATAGCATGAATACCATTCAACCTGCATTAAGAGACCGTATGGAAATCATTAATGTAACAGGTTATACTATTGAAGAAAAAGTTGAAATTGCAAAAAGACATTTATTACCAAAGCAATTAACAGAGCATGGTTTAGATAGCTCTTCTTTAAAAATAGCAAAACCACAACTCGAAAAAATAGTTGAAGGTTATACACGAGAATCAGGAGTAAGAGGGTTAGAGAAGCAAATTGCAAAAATGGTGCGTTATGCAGCTAAAAATATTGCAATGGAAGAGGAATATAATATTAAAATTTCTAATGAAGATATTATAGAAATCTTAGGTAGTCCTAGAATGGAGCGCGATAAATATGAAAATAATGATGTTGCTGGAGTTGTAACAGGTTTAGCTTGGACAAGTGTTGGTGGTGATATTTTATTTATAGAATCTATTCTATCTAAAGGAAAAGGAACTTTATCTATTACAGGGAATTTAGGTAAGGTGATGAAGGAGTCTGCAACAATTGCTATGGAATACATTAAAGCAAATGCTGAAGAATTCGGAATTAATCCAGAGATTTTTAGTAAGTATAATGTTCATATTCACGTGCCAGAAGGAGCAACTCCTAAAGATGGACCTAGTGCAGGTGTAACAATGTTAACGTCTTTAGTTTCTTTATTTACACAACGTAAAGTGAAAAAGAGCTTAGCCATGACAGGTGAAATTACTTTGAGAGGTAAAGTATTGCCTGTAGGTGGAATTAAAGAAAAGATCTTAGCAGCAAAACGTGCGCGTATCAAAGAAATTTTACTTTGTGAAGATAACCGAAGAGATATCGAAGAAATTAAACAAGAATATCTAAAAGGTTTAACGTTTCACTATGTAAAAGATATGAGTGATGTTTTAAAACTTGCATTAACAAAACAGAAAGTAGAAAATGCAAAAAAGCTTTAAAC
Organism: Winogradskyella undariae; assembly: GCF_013285155.1. Classification (GTDB taxonomy): domain Bacteria; phylum Bacteroidota; class Bacteroidia; order Flavobacteriales; family Flavobacteriaceae; genus Winogradskyella; species Winogradskyella undariae. The sequence continues at coordinate 399,675 of NZ_JABTEL010000002.1, forward strand.
TAATCGTAGCATTTTTAATTAGTCTTATAGCTTGCATACAAGTTATTGCTCAAGAAGAAACAAATTTTAAAGATGTTATATTAGATGGTGAGCCAGCAATATTTGATATCGCTACAGGTGAAATTACTGTAGTTAAACTTGAAAATATAGCTGCAGGTACTAAAATAGATTCTGTTAATACATCGTCGATTTACACTAAAAAATCAGGCGTAAATGAAATTTTAGATTCAAATATTGTAGAATTTCATAGTGTAAAAGAAGGAGAGACTTTGTTAGATTTATCTAAAAAATATAAAGTCTCTCTAACAGAATTAATGCGTGCCAATAAACTAGAAACCACATTAATTGATGTGGGACAAAAGCTTTGGGTTAAAAATTTAGATTTTCAACTTTACCCAATAAAGGAAGCAGTAGTAAAAGAAAAAAGTGCAGCGAGTTCTTTAGGGAATTTAACTTCAAATTTTTATATTGTAAAATCAGGAAATACTTTATATGGTATATCTAATCAATTTCATTTAAGCGTACAAAAGTTAAAACGCATAAATAATTTAAACTCTAATCTTATACGTGTTGGTAAAAAACTTCGTGTTAAAAGTTTCGAAATTAAAAATCAAACTAAAGATAGTTCTTTTCATTTAGTTAAAAGTGGAGACAATTTATATCGTATTGCTCTTAATAATGGAATTACTGTAAAGATTATTAAAGAATTAAACGGTTTGACTAGTGATTTAATAATTATTGGACAAAAATTGAAATTAAATTAGAAAAGAACAGCTTTCAAAAAATAAAAAAATCTTCTCATCGTTTTAAGATAGATTTAGTTATTTTGCAAAATCTATGATTAAAAGGATTTCCATTTTACTTTGTATGCTTATAGCTCTGCCTGCATTCGCGCAATTAGGAGGCGAAGCTACATACCAATTTTTAAATTTGGTATCCTCGCCTAGGCAAGCAGCTTTAGGAGGTAAGATAATTACAAACTTTGATGATGATGTTACAGAAGCACTTTACAATCCTGCTTCTATTAATTATAAAATGAGTAATCAGTTAGCTGTAAATTATTCGAGTTACTTGGGTGACATAAGTTACGGAACTGCAGCTTACGCATACACTTGGGATAGGCACGTACAGACGTTTCATATTGGTGTTACCTATATTAATTACGGTTCGTTTGATGGTTATGATGTTGATGGAAATTCAACAGGAACATTCAGTGGTAATGAAACAGCCATTTCTGCAGGCTATAATTATAACATTCCATACACAGATTTTTATGTTGGTGCCAATGTTAAAATTATTACTTCGGCATTAGAACAGTATAATTCAGTTGGAGGCGCAATAGATTTTGGAGGGATGTATATAAATGAAAAACTAGATTTTCATGCTGCATTAACCATTAGGAATATAGGAACTCAGTTTTCTACCTATGCAGGCGAAAAAGAACCTTTGCCGTTAGAAGTTAATTTTGGGATGTCTCAAACTTTAGAAAATGTACCAATACGTTGGCATCTTACTTTAGAGAATTTACAAAAATGGCCAATAGCAGTTTCAAATCCAGCAAGAGCTACAACAGATTTAGAAGGTAATCAAACCCAAGAGAAAGTTAGTTTTATTAGTGAAGGATTACGACATCTTATTTTAGGAGCAGAATTATTTCCTGAAGGAGGTTTTAATGTTAGATTAGGCTATAACTTTAGACGTGCAGAAGAATTACGAATTGTAGACCAAAGAAACTTCTCAGGTCTTTCAGTTGGTATAGGAATTAAATTAAACAAAATGCGATTTAGTTATACGCATGCGAGATATAGTGGCGCTTCAAATACAAGTTTCTTTGGGCTTCAAATAGATTTAGATAGTCGAAGACGATAAATTAAATGATACAATAATGAGTAAAATTATCATTGCTATAGATGGTTTTTCATCTACAGGAAAAAGTACAGTAGCTAAACAATTAGCAAAAAAACTGAACTATATTTATGTAGATACAGGTGCGATGTATAGAGCGGTAGCATATTTTGCTTTAGAAAACGAATATATCGGTGAAGGTTTCTTTAAAGAGGAAGCTTTAATAGGGAGTTTAGAACAGATAAATATTACTTTTAAGTTTAATGAAACCTTAGGCTTTGCTGAAGTTTATTTAAACGGAAAGAATATTGAATCAGATATTAGAACACTTAAAGTTTCAAAATATGTAAGTCCAGTAGCTACATTATCTGAAGTGAGAAGTAAGTTGGTAGAGCAACAACAAATCATGGGAAAAGATAAAGGTATTGTAATGGATGGTCGTGATATTGGAACTGTTGTTTTTCCTGAAGCCGAATTAAAAATATTTATGACTGCATCAGCAGAAACCAGAGCAACACGTCGTTATAAAGAATTATTAGAGCGTGGTCATGATTTAAGTTATGAAGATGTGCTTGAAAATGTAACAACAAGAGATCATATAGATTCTACAAGAGAAGATTCTCCTTTGGTAAAAGCGGAAGATGCTATTGAAATTGATAATTCATATTTAACAATAGAAGAACAATTAGCTTCTATTAGTGAAATGGCTAATCAATTAATTTTAAAATAAAAAAAAGCAACTTATCTCATTACATTTAGTAATTGATAAGTCGCTTTTCTTTTTAGAATGCTTTATTCCTATTATAAATTAGGAATAATTAATTCTTGACCAGGATGAATTACATCAGGATTCTTTAAAATATCAGTATTTGCCTCAAATATTTTTTGATATTTAGCTGGCTGACCATAATATTGCTTAGCAATTTTCCCTAAAGTTTCACCAGAAGTTACAGTATGTCTTGCGAAAACTGATTCATCTTCAACTTTAATATCTGCTACGATATCTGCTGGGTTATCACCACCAATTTCTTTAATCTTATCCCAAATTAAGTTTTTGTCATAAGGCGTTGCTGCTGTTCCCCAAACTTTTAATTTTCCGTCAGCTTCTTCAACTTTACCTTCTTTAATGTTTAATTTTTCTCCTAAGTCAAGAACATCTTGATATTTTGCTTTTACCATAATAGTATGTAGTTTAAATTGTTATAATGTTTATATGTAAATATACCAATTATTAATGAATTAAAATTTAGAACTATAAGTCATAAACAGGTATCTTATTAATTAAGACACACTAATTAAAATAAAGTCACATAATTTAGTGTTTGGTTTTCAGAATAATAAGTAGTACTTTTGCACTCCTTTTTAGCGAATACAAGAAAGTAAGGAAAGGGATAAAACAAATTTAATAATAACTTCTGTAAATTTTTCGCAAATCTTTCAAAAGATACAGAATACAAATTTTTATTCAGAACAAATGTCTGAAAAAGAAACAAACCAAGCTGAAGTTGAAGCAACTGAAGCAGCAGCTCCAGTAATCTCTGAAGCACAAGCAAACCCAGAAAAATTCTTAAAAGAATTCGATTGGCACAATTACGAAGAAGGAATTGAGCAAGTAGCGGATACTAAATTAGAAGAATTTGAAAAATTAGTATCAGAAAATTTCGTTGACACTTTAGATGACGAAGTAGTAGAAGGTACTGTAATTACTATCACTGACCGTGATGCTATTATTGATATTAACGCAAAATCTGAAGGTGTAATTTCACTTAACGAATTCCGTTACAATCCTAACTTAGCTGTAGGTGATAAAGTAGAAGTATTAATTGATGTGCGTGAAGATGCAACTGGTCAATTAGTATTATCGCACAGAAAAGCGCGTGTTATTAAAGCATGGGAACGTGTAAATAACGCACATGATACTGGCGAAATCGTAAACGGTTTTGTGAAATGCAGAACTAAAGGTGGTATGATCGTTGACGTATTTGGTATTGAAGCATTCTTACCAGGTTCTCAAATTGATGTGAAGCCTATTAGAGATTACGATCAGTATGTAAACAAAACTATGGAATTTAAAGTTGTGAAAATCAACCACGAATTCAAGAATATAGTTGTTTCTCATAAAGCGTTAATCGAAGCTGATATCGAAGAACAAAAGAAAGAAATCATTGGTCAACTAGAAAAAGGACAAGTATTAGAAGGTATTGTAAAAAATATTACTTCTTATGGTGTGTTTATCGATCTTGGTGGTGTAGATGGTTTAGTTCACATTACAGATTTATCTTGGTCTCGTATCAACCATCCAAATGAGATTGTTGAGTTAGATCAGAAATTAAATGTTGTAATCCTTGATTTTGATGAAAACAAATCAAGAATCCAATTAGGTCTTAAACAATTATCTAAACATCCTTGGGAAGCTTTAGGAGAAACTGTAAAAGTTGGAGATAAAGTAAAAGGTAAAGTTGTTGTAATCGCTGATTACGGTGCTTTTGTTGAAGTAGAAGAAGGTGTAGAAGGATTAGTTCACGTAAGTGAAATGTCTTGGTCAACGCATTTACGTTCAGCTCAAGATTTCGTATCTGTAGGAGATGAAATCGATGCTGTTATCTTAACTTTAGATAGAGAAGACAGAAAAATGTCTCTTGGTATTAAGCAATTAACACCAGATCCATGGACTGATATCACTACTAAGTATCCTGTAGGTTCTAAGCATTCAGGTATTGTACGTAACTTTACAAACTTTGGTGTTTTTGTTGAATTAGAAGAAGGAATTGACGGGTTAATTTATATCTCTGATTTATCTTGGACTAAGAAAATTAAGCATCCATCAGAATTCTGTAATGTAGGTGATACTTTAGATGTTGTTGTATTAGAATTAGATGTTGAAGGTCGTAAATTATCTTTAGGTCATAAACAAACTGAGGAAAACCCTTGGGATAAATATGAAACTGAATATGCTTTAGGTACAACTCACAAAGCTGCGATCACTGAGATGGTAGATAAAGGAGCAACAATTGATTTTAACGAAGATATCGTTGCATTTGTACCAGCACGTCATTTAGAGAAAGAAGACGGTTCTAAACTTGTTAAAGGTGAAGAAACTGAATTCAAGATCATTGAATTTAATAAAGAATTCAAACGTGTTGTAGCATCTCATACTGCTCTATTTAGAGAAGAAGAAGCTAAGATTGTTAAGCAAGCTGTAAGAAAAGCAGAAGCTCAAGCAGCTGAATCTAAACCAACTTTAGGTGATGCAAATGATGCTTTACAAGCTCTTAAAGATAAAATGGACGGGAAAAAATAATCCCAAATTCTTATAACATAAGAATTTCATTAATCTATTATATTAAGCCTCTCGATTTTCGAGAGGCTTTTTTTTGTTTAAATTCTAACTTTTCAAATAATTCTTTGTGAATCTTTCAGTACATCTTTGTTACTCAGGGTAACAGTAATAAACAACGAAACACATTAAAATAACTATTGTAAATAATTTTTTTTAGCTTAACTTTGTTAACCAACAATGCTTGGAAATTATATGAGTCAGAAAGTACTACTTAACTCTAAAGAAGTCAATATTACCCTTCACAGATTGGCTTGTCAACTCATTGAAAATCATGATGATTTTTCTGAAACAGTATTAATTGGTATTCAACCAAGAGGGAAGTTTTTAGCCGATCGTTTAGCAAAAATGCTAACCGAAGAGTACAAGATTAAGAATATTCAACTTGGACATTTAGATATTACATTTTTTAGAGACGACTTTAGAAGAGGGGATAAACCTTTAGAAGCTAATACCACTATCATTAATTTTATAGTAGAAGATAAAAATGTAGTCTTTATTGATGATGTTTTATATACCGGTAGAAGTATAAGGTCTGCACTGACAGCCATTCAGTCTTTTGGAAGACCTAAGGATATTGAGTTATTAACTCTTATAGATAGACGTTTTAGTAGACATTTACCTATTCAACCTAATTATAAAGGACAACAAGTAGATGCCATTGATAATCAGAAAGTGATTGTTAAATGGGCAGAAAACGAAGGAGAAGATGCTGTTTATTTAGTAGATAAATAGATCACATTGAACTCGAAAATAAAAATATAAACAATTAGGTAGTGATTTCAGGGTGAATACTGAATACTGCCAACTGAAGACTTAAAAAGATGAGCGAATTAAGTGTGAATCACTTATTAGGAATTAAATATCTTAAGAAACAAGATATCGACCTTATTTTTGAAACTGCAGATCAGTTTAAAGAAGTGATTAATAGACCTATTAAAAAGGTACCTTCACTTAGAGATATAACGATTGCAAATCTGTTTTTTGAAAATTCTACACGTACAAAGTTATCATTTGAACTTGCTGAAAAAAGATTATCAGCAGATGTTATTAATTTTTCGGCATCTCAATCTTCAGTTAAAAAAGGTGAAACTTTAATCGATACTGTAAATAATATTTTATCAATGAAGGTAGATATGGTTGTGATGCGTCACCCAAATCCTGGTGCAGGAGTCTTTCTTTCAAAACATGTAAATGCAAGTATTATTAATGCCGGTGATGGAGCACATGAACATCCTACACAAGCCTTGTTAGATTCTTACTCAATAAGAGAAACATTAGGAAGTGTTAAAGGTAAAAATGTAGTAATTGTCGGAGATATATTACATAGTAGAGTTGCGCTTTCAAATATATATGCATTGCAATTACAAGGTGCTAATGTTATGGTTTGTGGACCAAAAACGTTAATTCCTAAGTACATTAAAGATTTAGGTGTTAAGGTAGAAACCAATCTAAGAAAAGCTTTACAGTGGTGCGATGTTGCTAATATGCTTAGAGTTCAGAACGAGCGAATGGATATTAGTTATTTTCCTTCTACTAGAGAATATACACAACAATTTGGCGTTAATAAACAGCTATTAGATAGTTTAGATAAAGAGATTGTGATTATGCACCCAGGACCCATAAATAGAGGTGTAGAAATAACAAGTGATGTAGCAGATTCTAAGCAAGCCATTATTTTAAATCAAGTAGAAAATGGAGTAGCGGTTAGGATGGCAGCTATTTATCTTTTAGCATCTAAAATAAAACAATAGAATATGATTATAGGAAGAGACGGAAATACAACAATAATTACTCAAGAAATAACATCAGTAAAGGCTTTAGTTAATAAGATTGAAGGTATTTATGATGCACATAAAAATTACCACCTTATTATTAAACTTTCTAGTTTAGAAAAAATACCAAAAGAAGATATATTAGAATTTTTACGTTTAAGCAACAATCATAGGGCATCTAAAAAGAGCTTTGTTATTGTATCTGAGAAAGTTGATTTAGATCAAGTCCCAGATGAACTCGCTGTTGTTCCAACCCTGCAAGAAGCTTATGATCTTATTGAAATGGAAGATATAGAGCGCGATTTAGGATTCTAAAAGTAGCTTTGAGTTTGTTTTTAAGTTTATAAACTCTAAACATAAACGCATAAACTATTTAATGAAATTAACTATTCTAGGTTGTCATAGTGCAACACCTCGTACCAATACCAACCCTACGTCACAGGTTTTAGAAATTAAAAACCATATATTTCTTATTGATTGTGGAGAAGGTACTCAGGTAGAGTTAAGACGCAATAAGGTTAAGTTTTCTAGAATTAAGCACATTTTTATTTCACATTTACACGGTGATCATTATTTTGGATTGATTGGTTTAGTTAATACGTTTAGTCTTTTAACTAGAGAAACAGAACTTCATATTTATGCACCAAAAGGTTTAAAAGAACTTATTACACTTCAAATGAAGTTGTCTGGTAGTTGGACAAATTATCCTTTAATTTTTCATGAATTAGAATCTAAATCTTCAGAATTAATTTACGAAGATGATAAAGTTGAAGTACACACAATTCCTTTAAAACATCGTATTTATACTAATGGATTTTTTTTTAAAGAAAAAGAGAATGAACGTAAATTAGATATTAATTTAGTTAATGAAGCTAATATTGATATGGCTTATTACAGAAAATTAAAACAAGGGTTTGATGTTGTTAATGAAGACGGAGTTTTAATTAGCAATGAAAAAGTTACAAAAGATGCAATACCAGCAAAGAGTTATGCCTTTTGTAGTGATACTGCTTATCATGAAGAAATAATTCCAATAATTAAGAATTGTACAGTATTATATCATGAATCTACATTTTTAGAGAAGAATGAAAACCTTTGCAAGCCAACAAGGCACAGTACGGCAAAACAAGCAGCTACAATCGCTAAAAAAGCAAATGTTGGCACATTAGTACTCGGACATTATTCTACGCGTTATAATGACTATAATGAGTTTAAAACAGAAGCTCAAACTGTTTTTAACAATGTAGATTTAGCAAAAGATGGTAAAGCGTTTAATTTTGATTAAGTTCTTCTAAACTCATTACCCATTCTATAGCTTCATCTAAACTTTTACAACGCTTGAGACTTTTATTAAAAAATTGTTTTTCTAAAGAAGCGTTGAGATAACTGAAATCTGTATAGGTTACAATAGCAGACGCAATAAAAGTATCATATTCATTATTAAACTCAGCCCAAATTTGTGGTTTAATAGAATAAGAATTGATACGATTTGAGATATAACAAATCTTAATTCCTTTGTCTATATAGTCACTAAACCTTGAAACTATTTGTCCGGCAATATCATAATCTACATGTATACCTTCATTTAATTCAGATAATAAAAAATATTTAGTGGCATAAAAAATACCAAAAGAAAATTCGACTTTTTCATAAGCTACATGCTTAGAATATTTACTGTATTCAAACTTCATTTATATATTTTAATCCTTAAATTTATCATGAATAAAGCAATTGTAGAAATTATTTCAGTAGAAAATCATAAAATAAAATGTAATGAATACAGACCTAGGTAATTATAGAAAGTCTTACGAAAAGCAAGAACTACTAGAAGAGAACATTAATGATAATCCAATGGAGTTATTTCAAAAATGGTTTTATGAAGTAGATAATAATTTTGATGTTGAAGAAGCTAATGCAATGACGGTATCAACAATAGGTTTAGATGGATATCCAAAGAGTAGAGTAGTGCTACTTAAAAAATATACTTATGAAGGTTTCATCTTTTATACCAATTATAATAGTGAAAAAGGAAAGGCTATTATAGAAAACCCTAATGTTTGTTTATCATTTTTTTGGCCATCTGCAGAACGACAAATTATTATAAAAGGTAAAGCCGAAAAGATTTCAGAGAATTTAAGTGATGGTTATTTTGAATCACGACCTAGAGGAAGTCAAATAGGAGCCATTGTTTCTAATCAAAGTGATGTCGTAAAAGATAGAGCTGAATTAGAAAATAAGCTTAAAGTTTTAGAGACAAAGTTTAAAGGTCAAGAAATTGAACGTCCTAAGCATTGGGGTGGATTTATTATTAAACCTGTTGAAATTGAATTTTGGCAAGGAAGACCAAACAGGCTTCACGATAGAATTCGATACCAATTACAAGAAGATTTTAATTGGAAAATTGAACGTTTAGCACCTTGATTATAACTAAAACGAGATGTTTTATATTTTTTTATTAAAATTTTCTACAATTTTAAAATGTGAAATAGTTTCAATTTGTCTAATCTTTATGAATAGTTTCTCTGTAGAATATAATTATCTAAAACCGATGAAATACTTTTTTTTACGCTGTAATTCATGTTTTTGTTTATAAAAAAGGTATTTCATCGATTATTCGCATTAAAAATCGATGAAATACATGTTGTTTGTCGATTTTAACATTTTATTAACAGTTTACCACAGTTATGAGGTTAATTTAGCAGTCCCAAACCTAATTAACCTAACATTATGAAAATTACTAAACTACTACCTATACTGGTTGTTTTAGCCCTACTTAGTATTACATCATGCGCAACAGATAGCATGGATGAAGATGTTGTTAACTCTATAGAAATTCCGACGCCACCTGATGCAAAAGAAATTGAAATAGAAATAATGGAACTTATTAATGCCTATAGAATTAATGAAGGCTTAAGTTTGTTAGAGCAACACACAACGGTTAAAGCTGTAGCTTCTACACATACGGATTATATGATTGAAGTAAATAATGTGTCTCATGATAATTTCTTTTTGAGAAAACAGAGTTTAGAAGAGAATGCAAGTGCAAATCACGTTTCAGAAAATGTAGCTTATGGTTTTAATTCTGCAGAATCAGTTGTAAATGCTTGGATAGCTAGTCCTAGTCATTTAGAAAATATTGTTGGTGATTTTACTCATTTTGATGTGTCAGCAGAACAAAACAGTAATGGAAAATGGTATTTTACAAATATGTTTATCAATAAATAAATTTCTGTTTACTTTATTCTTAATTTGATTAATCTTTGTCTTTTCCTACACTACTTTGATCTCAATAAAAGTAACAGCGTACAACTTTTTTTAAAAACAGATTTTCGTGTTTTCTTGTTCCAATTATTAGAACGATAACGTGAATATTCTAAATTTTGTTTTGAATGCGTATAAAGAATATTTGGAGTTGTTAGATACATTGATGTCTCTAGTTTAACACTATTTGGCTTTACTGTCTCAATGCCTATAAATATTCCTTTTTCTGTAAAAGGAATTGTTTTATCTTCAAAATTTAGTTTGTGATTTCTTGTATTTATATCTGGTTTTATAATGATATTTTCATAATATAAAATCTCTCCAGGATATCCATTATCTTTTATAGCATAAAAAGCTAATCTGTAATAGGTTTGATATGTCTTATAATCTTCATTACTTATATAATTCAATTTTAAATGAAGTTCAGTTAATTTTCCTTTTTTATGTTTTGGGTTTTTAATTAATGTTGCTGTTTCTGAACCATCCGTTACTGAAGCAGGAAATGTTTGTTTTCTTGTTCCAGTTGAAAGATTTACTTTTTTATTTTCATATTTCTTTTTTTTATTAAAAATCAAAACTTCATCTAAAGCTTCTGTCATAGGTTCAAGTTCTATGTTATATATCGAATCTACTATATTAATAAAGCTTTTTAAGCTTCGTTTTATTGTTTGGTAAGATAAGTGATATTACTAGTGTTTCTTTAATAAATGCTTTAGAAACAGAAATATCATGCTTACCATTTTCATTACTATAAGTGCCTATATTCTTATCTTTAATAACAAAATTAGCATAGGTTAGGTGTTCTTTAGTTTCTTTGTATAAAATGCTTCCTTTTAAGTTTTGAGAATGAATATTTAGATTTATGAAAAGCAAGATTAATAATAATATATGTTTCATCATTTTAATTGCTTTTACTTTTTTTAATACCAAACTCAGATTGCCCTTTATTAATATCTGTTTTTTTGATATTAAAATTGTAACAAATAAAAAAAGCAAGCCTATATAGGCTTGCTTTTTTTATTGTATTAAAGTTTTGTGATTTTATTCTTGAACACTATCAATAATATAAAAATAAGAACGTCTATTTAATTGATGTTCTTCTTTAGTACATTTAGAACCATTTCCACAGTCATTAAGAAGTTGTGTTTCACCATAACCTATAGCGCTTTCAATTCTATCAGAACTAATATCTCTAGATAAAATATAATCTCTAGTTGATTTTGCACGTCTATCAGATAATTTTAAGTTGTATTTATCACGACCTCTACTATCTGTATGAGATTCAATTTTAATAATCATTTCTGGGTGTTTACGAAGTACATCTACTATGTTTTCTAATTCGTATTCAGCATCCGTTCTTATATCTGATTTATCAAAGTCAAAGAATATAGGATTAATAACAATTTGATTTTCCATTATTAATGGTCTCAATGATAAATCTAAAGTGTTTACTTTTTCATTTTCATTACCTGTAGTAATAGAAGCTTTATCATCCGCATAATCAGATTTTGTACCTAATAGCGTATATGATTTGTCACATTCAACATCAAATGTATAAGCTCCATCTTCTGTTGTAATAACTTCTTCAATAATTTTACCAGTTTCGTCAATAAGTTGAATAGTAACACCACTTAAAATAATATCTGTTCTTTGTTCTCTTGCAACACCTGTTATTTGTTGGTTACATTCAGTTATAGAATAACTATAGATATCATCACTTCCTTTACCTTCTGGTCTATTAGAAGAGAAGTAACCTTTTTGAGTTTCACTATCTATAAAATATGCGAAATCATCATAACCACTATTAAAAGGTGCTCCAATATTTACAGGGCTTGAAGGTATTTCAACTTGTAATATATCAGACTTAAAAATGTCTAATAATCCTAAGTTTAGATGTCCATCAGAAGAAAAGTAAAATGTGTTATCATCACTTACAAAAGGAAACATTTCTCTTCCTTCAGTATTAACATCTTCTCCTAGATTTGTAGGTTCTCCATAAGTCCCATCCTCATTAATTGTAACGGAATATATATCTGTTTGACCAAAACCACCTTCACGATCAGAAACAAAAAATAATGTTTTGTTATCAGTACTTAAAGCTGGGTGACCTGTAGAATATAAATCATTGTTAAAAGGAAGTTCTTCTACATTAGACCATTGTTCATCAACTAACGTTGCTTTAAAAATCTTAAGGTGAGTCGTTCCTTCCTTATCGTATTTTAAGCGATTTCTTTTACTAGTATTATCTCTAGTAAAATACATAGTTTGACCATCATTTGTAATCGCTATAGAAGCTTCATGATAATCTGTATTTATTCCTTTTGCATTAATTTCGCTAGAAGTACCATAAGTTTGAGTTCCATCTTCTTCGATAGTAACTTCAGTTTGAAATATATCTAAGAAAGGTTCCTTATTCCAATTATATACTTTTTTATCATTACTATTTGCAGAAGCAAAGTAAAGAGTGTTATTAAACATATAAGGTCCAAAATCAGAATTTTCAGTATTGAAATCTAAATTTTCAATTTCTACTACAACATCATTATTCTTAGATGTTAATTTATCAAAGATATCAACTTCATCAGGGTTATAACCTGTAAGTCTACTGTCTCCATGTTGTGCTTCGCTAAGTTTTTTAAACCATACATCTGCTTCTTTGTAGTTTCCTACACTTCTAAGCGATTGTATATATTTATAAATATACTCAGTTTCAATATCGTCATGTTCTTCTAATGCTTTCTGATACCAGTAAACGGCTTTTTCAGAATTAGAATTATTGTAATATGCATCACCCAAACGTGTTAATACGTGGGCACTATTACTTCCTTTTTCAACTGCTTTTTCGTATAATTCTATGGCCTTTACATAACCATAGTTCTCAAAAAATTTATCTGCCAATTTTGTTTGGGCAAAAGAGAAAGAACTACTTAAAACTATAACGAGCGCTAATATTTTGGTCTTCATAATTGGGGTCTTTTTAGAAATATCTAGGCGATTTAATACGTTTACTTTTAAAGACTTCAAACATTAGTAATACTTCATGTGTACCACTAGTGTATGGTCTTAAATCTGATATTGGGTATTCATATGCATAACCAATTCTTAATTGTTTTGATATTTGAAAATCTGCAATACCACCAAAAGCAGCTGCATTTTCATTAACTCTATAGGCACCGCCTAACCAAAGTTTATCATTGAACAGAAAGTTTGCTGAAATATCAAAAGATAAAGGAGCTCCGTTTGTAGCTTTTAACAATGCTGAAGGTTTTAGCTTTACGTTTTTACTTAAATCAAAAACATAACCACCAGTAAAGTAATAACTATTACGTTCTGTAGCAACATAATCAACAGAACCATTTTCTCCTTTATTGTAATCTGTGCTTAGTATTCTTGGAGAAGAAAGTCCAAGGTACCAACGCGATGAATGCAAATACAAACCTGCACCAAAATTTGGACTCCAACGATTAGATACATCATTGAAAAATTGGTCATTTACTACAGATGGATCAGTTAACAACTCTTCGTCTAAACTGTAATGTGTTAGACCTCCTTTTACTCCAAATGCTAATTTTACATTTTCACTAGCTTTAATGGTGTATGAATAATCTGCATATAGGTATGAAAAATTTTCATAACCTAGTTTATCATTGATAAAGGATAAACCTACACCCATGTTTTCATTTCTTAAAGGAGAATGAACTGATAATGTTTGTGTTTCGGGGCCGCCTTCTAAACCGACCCATTGGCTTCTATGTAAACCTACAACACTTAGCGTTTCTCTACTTCCTGCATATGCCGGATTTATAGAAATAGTGTTAAACATATACTGCGTAAATTGAGGTAACTGCTGAGCAAAGGCAGTAGAAACACTCAAAAATAGTATCGCAATACTTATAATTTTTGATAACTTCATTGGTTAAGTTTTTTATTAATTTGTAGCTACGTAAATTGGACCAGCAAAAGGTTTCAATCCACTATTTTTTAGGTTAATAATATAATAATAAGTACCAGTTGGAACTTTTCCAGAACTTCCAATAGAAGAACTATGAGATTGTCCATTCCAATCGTTTAAGTAATTGTTTGATTTATATATTTCGGCACCCCAACGATTAAATATTTGAAGTTCAATTACAAATCCACAATCTTCTACTCCTGTAACAGTGAAGAATTCATTATGAACATCTCCGTTAGCTGTAACTGTTTTAGATATTACTAAGTCGTCTTCACCACATGCTAATACAACACAATCATCATCTAATGTTACATTAACTTCAATATCTGCAGGACAAACATCGTCAGTAATAGAGTACATAAAAGTATACTCACCAACTACTGCTGTAGAAGGATCAAATAAACTTCCATCTATAGTAGCATCGCCAGAAACAACACTCCAAGTTCCGCTCATGTCAAAGTCACCAGATAATAAATCGAATAAATCAAATTCAGAATCAAGAATACAACGACTAGCGTCTGTAGTTTGAATTGTATTTGTTAGTTCAACATTAATATTCTGCGTAAATAAAGCTTGATTTCCACAATCGTCTGTAACAGTCCATGTTCTAGTAATTGTATAGTTTTCAGCATTATTAGTTTGAGTTGATTCTTCATTAAAACTAATATCTACATTATCAGAACAAGAATCTTCAAATTCTAAAGCTGGTACATCAGGAATATCATTACATAATACATTGATGTTTTCTTCAAAATCAGTTATAGCTGTTGGAGCCGTGTTATCTTGAACATTAATAATCTGTGTATGTATAGCTTCATTACCACAACTATCTGTTGCAGTCCATGTACGTTCAATAATATAATCTCCTATACATGAGCCATCAGTTATTTCTTCAACAAAAGTAACATCTGCTGTTCCACAGTTATCAGTAGCAGTTAATGTTTCTGCTGTTGGTACAGTATCACACTCAGCAACTAAATCAGCTGGTAAAGTTTCATTAAAAGCAGGTGCTGTTGTATCTTGAACAGTAATTGTTTGAACAAACATTGTAGTATTGTCACAGTTGTCAGTTAAAGACCAAGTTCTAGTGATAATAGAAGCACTAGGACAAGTCCCTTCTTCAACGCTATCCGTATAAGTAGCTTCAAGACCTGTTGTACAGTTATCATTTTCATCAGTAACATCACCTGTAAGTGTTAAGTCAGTTACATCAATATCACATTCTATCGTGATATCTGCAGGAACTGAGAAAGTTGGTGCTGTTGTATCTTGAACAGTGATTGTTTGTACAAACTCTGTTGTATTTTCACAGCTATCAGTTAATGACCATGTTCTTGAAATAATTGATAAGCTAGGACAATCTCCTTCTTCAACGCTATCTGTATAAGTAGCCTCAAGATCTGTTGTACAGTTATCATTTTCATCAGTAACATCACCAATAAGTGTTAAGTCAGTTACATCAACATCACACTCTATTGTGATATCTGCTGGCACTGTGAAAGTTGGTGCTATATTATCGTTTACAATAATTGATTGTAAACATTCTTGGCTATTTAAAACTGTCGTTTCATCTTCGTCACGTACACCGTTAGCATTTGTATCTTCATAAGATGTAACAGTATAAGTACGTGTAATAGTCTGTTCGCATGTTCCTTGATCACTGCTATTTTGAGCAGTAATTTCAATAATTCCACAAGCATTATTTCCTACAATACCATCTCCATTACCTAAAGCTTCAAACGCTTCAATAGTATATGATGTTTCTGTTGGTATATCTCCGTAACAAGCTACAGTTGTTTCTTCAAATGTTGGGCAAGTCACTTCAAATTCACAGCATATTGCTGCTTCACCAGATAAGGTAATAATGTTACATGAATTAGCATCTTGTATTTCAACATTATAAGGCTGATCACCAGAAATTGCTTCAGATGTCCAAGTATATGTATCATTATCATTTGTAACCCAAGTTCCAGGTTGTCCAACTCCATTTGCTGTAAAAGGAGCAGTTCCGGTAAATGTAGCAACTACAGTGTAAGTAGTACCATCTTCAGAACATTCTAATTCTTCTGTTGCTACTAAAGTAATATCATCTGTAAAGTTAACTGTAACCGCTAATCTTTCTAAACTCTCACATCCTTGTAATGTCGTTTGAGTTCCATAATAAGTTTCTTCATCTATTAAAGCTTCAGAAGAATCAATAGGTGTTGTATCTGTTTCACTTGCGTACCATTGAATGTTTTCTCCGGTTGCATTTAAGTCAGCTATAGTAGGCTCACTAGATTCACAAAACTCCTGAACATCTTCTCCTGTAGGTGTAGCTGTTTCATTTAAACTCACCGTAATAGTTGCAGGCGATGATATGGATCCAATGATATCTGCAATTGTATATTCTACAGAAGCTCCTGTAAAGCTTGGTAAAACTTCAAAGACTACAATGCCGTTGCTACCTACTGTAAATGTTCCTTGTCCAGAAATAGTTACTGTATTAGTCGCTGTTAATGTAATTGGATCTATAAGTAGAACAGAGTTAGGATCTATACTGTAAGTACCTTCAGTGTCATTTTCTAAAACATTGATTTCAATTTCTGTATTTTCTTCAATAAAGCAAATAGAATCATCATCAGCCATCGGAGTTACTATCTGAGAAGGGCATCGAGCACCATCTCCAGGTTGTACATCAATTAGACTACTAAATAGTGTTGCAGCCAAATTTCCTGTGTGTGGTGTAGCAATCCTATAAATATTTCCAGAACTGTTGTTTGCAATAAACATGTTTCCAAGAATATCCATGTAAGCGGTTCCAAAAGAATTATTAGTTTCTGAACTTAAACCAGTTACTAAACCAAGGTCGTCTACTGTATTAGTATTGGTATTAAAACGCAATAACTTTCTGTTAGTTGTACTTGTAACCATGTAGAAATTACCATCTACAGGATTGTGCGTTAAATCATTTATATTTACTGTGTAGTTTAATAATGTTGTAGCTGTTAAGTAATTAGGGCTTGACGGGTTTAAGTCAATAGAAACAAATTTGTTTTCTCCATATAAAACCAAGATTCCATTATCGTCTATATCTCCAGAACTGTAATCACCGATAGTAAATGAACCAGTAATAGGAAGAAGCTCAACATTAGCAGAGGCATCAATTTTTACAACATTATTGGTTGATTGTTGTAAACCATAAATATTATTATCTAAAGTGTTGTAACCTATACCGTTAACAAATTGAGATACTGAGGTGTCTTCAATTAATGGCGCTTTTATTAAGGTTTGAGTATGTGTTGCTAAATCATAAGAATATAATCCTGAAACATAATTATTTTGACTGTCTCTTTCATTAACAATAATATAAGCAAAACCATCGTCACAATCAAAAGGTGTATTTAAACATTCAGAAGGTGATGAACCTGTTAAATCAAGTGATCCACATTCATCAGATATAGTAACATTATAAGTTTCAACAGTACTTTCAATTTCACTAGAAATCCAAGTTGTTGTTCCATCATTGTTATCTGTAAAAGTACCTGGTTGCCCATCTCCAGAAGCTGTAAATGGTGCAGTTCCGTTAAATGTAGCTTCAATAGTATAAATAGTTCCTAAATATGTAACACAACTTGTTTCTACAGTACCAACTAAAGAAATTTCATCGTTATAATTAACTGTAACAGCTAATCTTTCTATACTTTCACATCCTGCAGTACTAGTTTGAGAAGCGTAATAAGTAGCTCCTTCACTTATAGTGGTATCAGAACTTAAAGGATTATCACTATCTGCATTAGCATACCAAATTATATCGTTTCCGGAAGCTTGTAAATCAGCTACAGTAGGATTTTGGCTTTCACAAAATTCTTGAGTAGCTAAACCTGTTGGTGCTTCAGTATCGTTTAAGTTGATAGTAATAACTCCTGGTGTAGAAGTAAACCCTATAACATCTAGAATTGTATATTCAATAGAAGTCCCTGTAAAACTAGCTAAAGGTTGAAATGTAACCTCTCCATTTGAACCTAAAGTAAATGTACCTTGGCCAGAAATTGTTACAGAGCTAGAAGGTAGCGAAGTAATAGGATCTATAAGTTGTACAGAGTTTGCATCAATTGCGTAAGTTCCTTCAGAATCATTGTTAACGACATTAATGGTAACCTCTGTAGTCTCAGAAGTTATACAAACATCATCAGCAATAGCCATTGGTTTAGTAGGTTGCGAAGGGCAACGTGCACCATCACCAGGGCTAACACCTGGTAAATTACTGTAATAAGTCGCTGATAAACCACCTAAATGAGGTGTTGCTATTTTATAAGTATTACCCGATACGTTATTTGCAACATACATATTACCTAGACCATCCATGTAAGCTGTACCAAATGAATTAGACAACGTCTCAGATTCTAAACCAGATACAATACCTAAGTTAACAATTGTATTAGTTACAGGGTCAAATTCATATAAGAACCTTGTTGTAGAACTCGTTAACATATACAATTTATTATTAACGGGGTTAAATGCTACATCATTAACGCTAATAGAATTTTGTAATTGTAATACTGTGTTGGCAATTAGGTAGTTTGAACTAGAAGGGTTTAAGTCAATAGAGACAAATTTGTTGCCTCCGAATAAATAAAGGATACCGTTTTCATCGATGTCTCCAGCGGCATAAGTATTGCCATTGTAATTCGTTAAACCTGTAACTTGTAATAATTCTAGATCTCCGTTACTATCAATTTTAACAACCTTATCAGTTTGTTGTAATAAACCATATAAATAATTATCCACAACATTGTAACCAATTGCGTTTACAAACTGAGAGGTTGTAGTATTCGGGATAAGTGGATCTTTAATTAAACTAAGTGTGTTTGAAGATAAATCAAATGCATATAAACCCGTAACGTACACATTAGAAGTTATTACGTTTGTTAGAATATATCCAGAACCATCTGTACAACTAAAAGGAACATTTGCTTCTCCGCTTAAGGTTTGTTTTAAATCATCGTAGTTAGATTCAGGAAAGTCTCTATAAAATAAGGAAGTTTCATTCATGTCCTCTAAGGGGACTTGGTTTAGTATGGAAGAGTTTTGATTCATTGGATTCAAAACTTGACCAAAAGAGTTAAAACTTATCATAACTAATGTCATGACAAACACTAAAGACATCAGAGGTCTTGAGAGTGTTTTTGATTTGGGTTTGTATAAGTGTTTCATTTTAAGCTTTTTAGATTAATCGGGCTATGATTGCTTTAAAAATTGTTTATATATTAAAAATTAGGATAATATTTGATTAAAGTAAGTATATGGTTTAGATGGGGTAATAACTTTATTAGGTCTTATATCTGTATAATCTATATTATTTGTTTTCAAATAGTGAAGATTATATACATGTTTTTTTTGATCTTTAAAAATTTTAAACAAAAGATTAAAAGTCTTAAAAGCTTGCTTATGTAGCTCAATGTTTTTTTCTAATTCCATTACATTTATATTAAAATTAATATGTCGCTATTTTGTTGTTAGGTTATTAGAGTGTCTAATTTTAAAATTTATCATTTCATTTTTAAACAGATCTATGACCTAATTTGCGTAACTATAATATTTTAGAGGGAGGGAGTTTGATATTTTTTATCCTAAATACCAAAAATGGATTTATTAATATATTTTTTGTTTTGAGGTCTTTTACATTAATTTTACAATACAAAATAACTTATATCTAAAAGGATACACAAATATTTGTGTTGAAGTGACAATATACTCGTCAAAACGGATATACGCAACCTTTTGTCGAAAAAAAAAGCACTTAATCGATACATTATGAAGTCAATTATACTTGTTAGGCATGGTAAATCATCTTGGGAATTTGATGTTATAGATCATGATAGGCCATTAAAACAGAGGGGTGAGAGCGATTCTGAATTGGTTGCAAAAGCCTTAAAACTAAAAGATTGCACACCTGATGTTTGGTTGTCTAGTCCAGCAAAAAGAGCATTAAGTACATGTGAAATTTTTGAAAAAACCTTGAATTTTACTAAAAATCAAACAATTGTTGATGAAGAATTGTATGATTTTGATGGAGAAAGTGTAATTCGCTATATAAAAAGGTTATCAAATGAATTAAATGAGGTCATGATTTTTGGTCATAATCATTCTTTCACGTCAATTTCTAATATATTTGGAGATGTATTAATAGACAATCTTCCTACAAGTGGTTTAGTGAAAATTAATTTTGATATTGAAGATTGGAAAGATTTAAAAAAGGGGGCTACAGAATTTATTATAATTCCAAAGGATTTAAAATAATGACAAAAGATAAAAATATTTATATTAATAGAGAGTTAAGTTGGTTAAAATTTAATGAACGTGTTTTACAAGAAGCAGCAGATAAAGATGTGCCGCTTATTGAGCGTTTACGTTTTTTAGGTATTTTTTCTAATAATTTAGATGAATTTTTTAAGGTACGTTATGCGACTGTAAAACGTATTTATGAAGCGGGTAAAGGTGGTAAATCTGAATTAGGTGGTATCAGAGCAGGTGATCTTTTAGAAGAAATAACCCAAATTGTTATTGAGCAACAAACCTATAGTTTAGAGATTTTAGATGAGATTGATTTAGAACTTCAGAAAGAAAATATCTATGTTATAAATGAAACAGAAATAAGCGAGAGTCAACATGAATTTATCAAAAATTATTTCTACCAAGAGCTAAGTCCGGCTTTAGTTGTTATAATGTTAAATGAGGATATTGCTTTGCCAGAACTCATGGATATTTCAGCTTATTTAACAGTTAAAATGTCTAGAGAGGGTGTTAAAGATCAAGTTGCTTTAATTGAAATTTCATCAGCGATGGATCGTTTTGTCGTTTTGCCTAGTGATGGTGATGCTGACTATATTATTATGGTAGATGATATTCTAAGATATTGCTTAGACGATATTTTTAATATTTTTGAATACGATAGTATAAGTGCTCACATGATAAAGATTACAAGAGATGGTGAGCTCGATTTTGATAGTGATTTAAGTAAGAGTTTTATAGATAAGCTTTCAGAAAGTGTTAAAGATAGACAAAGCGGAGCTCCTGTACGTTTTATCTATGATATGAGTATTGACCAGCGCACTTTAGATTTTCTATTAAAGCACATGGCTATTGATGAAAAAGAAAGTATTATTCCTGGTGGACGCTATCATAATCGTAGAGATTACATGAGTTTTCCAAGTTTAGGTAGAACAGACTTGCTCTACGATAAAATTAAGCCACTTCCGGTAAAAGGGCTTAGTTTAGAAGAAAGTATATTTAAAACGATTGCGACTAAAGATTATATGGTTTATACGCCTTATCATACTTTTTCTTATATCGTTAAGTTTCTAAGAGAAGCTGCTTTAGATCCAAAAGTAAAAACGATAAAAATAACTATATATAGGTTAGCTCAGATATCGCATGTGGCCAGTTCTTTAATTAATGCTGCTAAAAATGGAAAAAAAGTAACTGTTTCTATTGAGCTTAGAGCACGTTTTGATGAAGAAGCAAATATTAATTATGCTGAGCAAATGCAAGATGAAGGTATAAAGATGCTTTTTGGTGTGCCAGGATTAAAGGTGCACAGTAAAATGTGTGTTATAGAGCGTGAGGAGAATGAAAAATTAGTGAGATATGGATTTATAAGTACCGGTAACTTTAACGAGTCTACAGCTAAAATCTATACAGACTTTACATTAATGACTTCAGATGCAAAGATTTTAAAAGATGTAAATAAAGTATTCAATTTCTTTGAGGTCAATTATATTGTTAATCGATATAAGCACATCATCGCATCACCTCATTATACAAAAACTAAGATATTTTCTTTAATAGATAAAGAAATAGAATGTGCTAAAAAAGGAAAACCAGCTTATATAAAACTAAAATTGAATAGCATTAGTAGCTATAAAATGATAGATAAATTATATGAAGCGAGTAGAGCAGGTGTAAAAATTCAGATGATAGTTAGAGGTATTTGTTGTTTAGTGCCAGGTGTAAAAGGCATGAGTGAAAATATCGAAATCATAAGTATTATCGATAAATTTTTAGAACATACTAGATTGTATATCTTTTCTAATCATAATGACCCTAAAATTTATATTTCTTCAGCAGATTGGATGACAAGAAATATTGATAATAGAGTAGAGGTTAGCTGTCCTATATACGATGAAGATATAAAGCAAGAACTTCTAGATTTATATAAAATTTGCTGGAATGATAATGTTAAAGCAAGAATAATTGACGAAACCCAAAATAATACTTATCTTAGAAACGACAACCCAAAAATAAGGGCTCAATTTGAAACATATAAGTATTATTTAAATAAATTAGAAGTGTAAGAGGATGTTGAAAATACAAAAATATGCAGCTATCGATATAGGTTCTAATGCTGTACGATTATTAATATCAAACATAATAGAACAAGGTGACGCCCCAGTAGTATTTAAGAAAAATTCATTAGTTCGTGTTCCTATTAGATTAGGAGCAGATGTATTTCTAAAAGGTGAAATATCAGAATATAACCAAGAAAGAATGTTAGATACCATGAAAGCGTTTAGTCTATTAATAAAATCACATGGTGTTGTGCGTTATAAAGCATGTGCAACTTCTGCAATGAGAGAAGCAAATAACAGTTCTCCATTAATTGAAAAAATATTAAAGACATCTGGTATTAGTATTGATGTTATTGAAGGAGAGGAAGAAGCTGCTATAATTGCTGCAACAGATTTGCAATCTTTTATAGACCCAGATAAAACGTATCTTTATGTAGATGTTGGTGGTGGTAGTACAGAATTTTCGGTGATACATAATGGAGATAAAAAAATATCTAGATCATTTAAAATAGGAACTGTAAGACTCTTAAATGATATTGTTAAAAATGAAACATGGCAAGAATTAGAAAGATGGATTAAAGGAAACACCGGTCAGTATGATAAAATAGAATTAATTGGTTCTGGTGGTAACATTAATAAAATCTTTAAAATTTCAGGAAAAGCGATAGGTAAACCATTGACCTATTTTTATTTAACGAGCTATTATAAAATGCTTCAAAATTATTCTTATGAAGAACGTATAACTGAGCTAAACTTAAATCAAGATAGAGCAGATGTTATTATTCCGGCGACAAGAATTTATTTGTCAGCCATGAAATGGAGTGGAGCAAAAGATATATATGTTCCAAAAATTGGACTTTCAGATGGGATAATAAAAAGTATGTATTTTGAAACAGTTTCTAGTGTTACAGTCTAATTTTTAGCACAAAACGTTCCATTTACCCGATTTTTTTAATTGTATATCTATTAATTAATTAAGAGGCTCATTATTTATATATATTAGTCCTCTCAAATTGAAAATTATGAAAAAATATTTTATTGCCTTGTTATTTGTGTCTGTGACTTCTTTCGGAATGTCTCAAGAGATTTTTTATGGAGTTAGAGGTGCTTTAAATGTGTCGAATCTAGATTTTGACCCTGATGCTAGTTTTGAAAACCAACACCGTAACGGTTTTGCTTTTGCTGGTTTTGTTGATTTTGGAATTACAGAAAATGTATCTTTATTAACAGAGTTACAATGGTCTGCAGAAGGAGGAAAGGATTCTGAATTAAGAGCAGATTATCTTAAGTTACCTATTCAATTAAGATTTTCACTTTCAGATAATCTTAAGGTTGGATTTGGTCCTCAGATAGCTTTAAAGACTTGGGAATATGAAGATAGTTTTTCTACATTCGTTTTTTCTGGTGTTGCCGGAGCAGAATATATGATTACTGATGAGTTATTCTTAGATGTTAGATATTATTACGGAATTACTAATATTTTAGATGAAGACTTAACGAGTGTTGAAGCTAAAAATCATGTTTTACAATTTGGTTTTGGTATCAAAATTTAAAACTCTACTAAACACTATAAAAAAAAAGCCTTAACTTTTAAAGTTAAGGCTTTTTTTTATGTTGTAAAATGATAGACTATAATATTGGTTTTATCCATGTATAGTTTCCTTATTACCTAAATTTTTCATTATTTCAGCTTCAAAATCTAGTAAGTCCTCCCATTTTTGATCAACTTCAGCTCTATCACCGTATTTACGAGCAAAATTTAAAAACATTGTATAATGTCCGGCTTCGCTAATCATTAATTTTCTATAAAATTTAGCTAGTTTTTTGTCTTCTAATGCTTCCGATAGTAATCTGAAACGTTCGCAACTGCGAGCTTCTATTAATGCTGCATACAATAGTCTATGTACTAACTGGGTTGTTCTACTGCCTCCTTTAGGAAAGAATTGAATTAAAGCAATAACATAATCGTCTTTACGATCTCTACCAAGTGTCCAACCGTTTTCTAATATAAGATCATGCACCATTTTAAAATGGCTCATTTCTTCATTGACCAATTCTATCATTTCTTGTACGAGTTCTGTATATTCAGGGAAACCTACAATTAATGAAATAGCTGTACTCGCAGCTTTTTGCTCGCAATAGGCATGATCGATTAAAATATCTTCGATGTTTTTTTCAACAATATTAACCCATCTTGGATCCGTTGGTAATTTTAGTCCTAGCATAATCATTTTACTTCAATTTGAACAATATTTGACTTTCCTTTACTATTTATAAATAGAGTGTGAGAGGCCGACTTATCTGACTCAGGAATAGCATATAAAATATCTATAACGACCATGTTTTTATAAGTGGGATCATCATTAACCTGAATAAATTTTAAAATAGCTAATTTATCAAAATTATATAAATCTGATCCCTCAACTAAATTAGGGTTATAGTTAAAGGCTTTATTTACTTTTTCTTTATTAAAATTCTCTTGGTAAATTACCTTTTCATTTTTGGAGACGGTAATATCAAATTTGAAATTTCTATAGTATGTTTGGTAGTTAATAGTGTCTTTTATTTTAGAGAATAAAACGCTATTAGACATATCTGTATAGGTTTTGATTTTTACGCGGTAACCGTTGCTTATTAAGGTATCTACTTCGTGTTCAAAATAAGTATCAGGGATAAAGACGTTAGTTTCTAGATTAACGGTTTTTTTAAATTCTTTTACACTTTCAGATAAAGCTTGAGATTTAGATTTTCTGTTTTCACAACTTGTAAAACCAATAACTATAATTATTAAGAAGATTAAATAGTTTTTCATAGTATTAAATGTCTAACCCAAATGTCTGTCTCAATATCTCAATATTTGGATTTTTTTCTTTTAGTTTTTCATACTTTTCCTGAGGTGTGTATGCGAATTTTTTTGCAATTTCCTCATTAACTGTAATGTCTAATTTAAGATCGTAGTTAAGTAGTTTTTTCTTTATAAAAGACATTAAAGGAGATTCAGCTCGTTCTAATTCAATCTTATTTGTAGTATTAGAATACGTTAAATGAATGGTAGTGCCTTCTAATTTTGGATGATCCATTTGTAAAATGGATGCCATAATTTTTTCGCCTTTTTTATCCAATTGGTCCGTGTACTCTTTCCAAGCTACTGATAAGGCTTCTTGTGTTACGGGTTCTTTTGGTAAGTTATCTTCATCAATAACCACATCCATTTGACGTAGTTGGTGTTCTTTTTTTTCTCTTATACTTTTTAAAGAAAAACCTGAAGTACGTTTACTCGGTTGATCTAGTGATATTTTAGGCGTAGGAGTTGGTGTAGCAACCGTTTCTTTTTTTTTAGCTGAAACTGCTGGTATCGTTTTTTGAGATTCAGAATGTTTAACTTCTGTAGGTTTTGGTTTTGAAACAGAAATAGGTGTAATACCCTTTGCTCTGAAATACGAAGGTGGAATTATGAAATGCTTAGAATTTTTTTTTTCTCCATCAAAAGTGATAGAGGCAAGTTGCATAAGTGTTAACTCAACGAGTAAGCGTTGATTTTTACTGGTCTTATATTTGAGATCGCAGTCATTGGCGAGCCGTATACCTTCCATTAAAAACTCATGTGATGTTTTCTGAGATTGTTCCTGATATTTAAGACTGGTGTCTTCTCCAACTTCAAGTAAAGGAATCGTCACTGGGTTTTTGCAGACCATTAAGTCTCTAAAATGAGAAGCTAAACCAGCAATGTAATGATGCCCGTCAAATCCTTTAGAAAGAATAGTGTTGAATTGCACTAGTAATTCAGGAATCTTATTCTCTAAAATAAAATCCGTACTTGTAAAGTATGTTTCGTAATCTAATACGTTTAAGTTTTCTGTAACAGCTTGTCTGGTTAAATGTTTACCAGAGAAACTTACAACACGATCAAAAATAGATAAAGCATCACGCATGGCACCATCTGCTTTTTGAGCAATAATATGCAATGCATCATCTTCAGCTTCAATACCTTGTTCTTTTGCTATATATTTAAGATATTCTTTAGCGTCAGAAACCGTAATACGTTTAAAATCAAAAATCTGACAACGCGATAATATTGTTGGAATGATTTTATGCTTTTCCGTTGTTGCTAAAATAAAAATACAATGTTTAGGAGGCTCTTCTAATGTCTTTAAAAAAGCATTAAAAGCTGCTTGAGACAACATGTGTACCTCATCAATAATATAAACTTTATATTTTCCTACTTGTGGAGGAATACGAACTTGGTCGGTTAAGCTTCTAATATCATCTACAGAGTTATTAGAGGCGGCATCGAGTTCAAATATATTAAAAGCAAAATCTTCATCTTCACTTGTATTGCCATCACTATTTATCATTTTAGACAAAATACGAGCACATGTTGTTTTACCAACTCCTCTTGGTCCTGTAAATAATAAAGCTTGTGCTAAGTGATTGTTTTCAATAGCATTCAGTAAAGTATTAGTAATAGCTTGTTGGCCTACAACATCCTTAAAGGTTTGTGGTCTGTATTTACGAGCCGATACTACAAAGTGTTCCAATGCTTACTGAACTTATTTTACACCTTTCGGTGCTGTGAGATTAATTATTTTTGAATACTGAATTACAAATTTAAGAATAAGGAATTAAATGGTCTTTATAAGTCGTGAAATTTAATATGAGTTATTAACAATTTATGTATTTTTGCAGGCTAGTAGATCGCCTTATCGATTCTAAATTTATTTAGGGTAGGAAAGTCCGAACACCATAGTGCAATCATAGTGGCTAACAGCCATCCATCGAAAGGTGAGGAAAAGTGCAGCAGAAAGTATGTACAGGTAATGCTGTAGTGAAACCAGGTAAACTCTATGTGGTGCAATGTCATGTATACTAACGTTTGAGCGTACACGCGCGATTGTTAGAGGGTGGGCAGCTAAAGTTTGCTGGTAACAGTAAGCGTAGATAAATGATAAGGGCTTTTTTTTATTTTGAAATTTATTTCTTAAAAAGAAAAAGTACAGAATTCGGCTTATAGATTTACTTAAACAAACAAGCTTCATGTTTTTTTACATGAAGCTTTGTTTTTTATATGTTATAAAGGTTAAGATTTATATTCAAAAAAACTGAACATATTACCACCGTAACTTTTTGAATAAGCATAATTTTCTAAATGACTTATGTCGGTATGTTTAGAATGTTCTACAACTAATATACCCTCGTCTTCTAGTAATTCATTTTTGAACACTAATTCTGGAATCTTAGAAAAAGCTTCAACATCAAAATCATAAGGAGGATCTGCAAATATAATGGTATGCTTTAGTTTCGATTTTTCAAGAAACTTAAAGACATCACTTTTTATAGTGGTGATATTCATTTCAAAATCTTCTGCAGTTTCGTTAATAAATTTAATACAACCAAAATGAGCATCAACAGCTGTGACTGTTTCTGTACCTCTTGAAGCAAACTCGTAACTAATATTACCAGTACCAGAGAAAAGATCTAAAACAGAAATGTCATCAAAATAATATTGATTATTTAGAATATTAAATAAGGCTTCTTTCGCCATATCTGTAGTTGGTCTTACAGGTAATTTTTTAGGAGCCGATATACGTCTGCCTTTAAATAATCCAGAAATTATTCGCATTCAAAGGAATTTAAAATTAAAAAATATTGATATAAGTTGTTTTTGTCTATGCTGTCTGCTATTGAAAACGGATACTCTTTATTAATGAAGTTAACATATCTTACATAGTTATATAGTAAGTTATAAAGTTCATCTTCTAATTCTATATTACCAGATAATTCAATAGGTGTTGTCTCTGTATCTAGTTTTAATTGTTCAAAAACAAATAAGATATAATAAAGAAAATCTTCTTTACTATGATATTCAAAAACATTAAAGAGTTGAAGTTTATTGTTTTCTACAACAAGTAATTCAACTGTAGTTTTATTAATGTTAATGAAAACTATCGGTGTTTCTTCAGCTTTTACATTTTGTAAAATAGAATCTATTAGTATGCTTGAAGAATGTTTGTATTCAAATTCTCCAAAGGTGTCAAAAATATAATTATTGATATTTACGTAAGGTACATAAACATTTACGCTTTTATTAAAAGGAATTTCGTCTTCTGTAATAAAATCGTTTCGTAATATTTTTGAATTAAATTTTAAATAATCGGCTTTATGGCTAGCGTCGTATAATTCTTCAGGAACTAATGTAGATAATTCATTTTGATGTATAACATATACAGCATTGAAGTCGTCTGAAAAAACAATGTTACTACTTAGTTCTGTTTTTAAATGACAGAGAACCTCGTCTGGAGTCTGTTTTTGCTCAAACGGAATCATTTTGAGAAACTCAATAGTATTTTGAGTTTTGTTTAGTATACAAAAAGAAAGCCCATTCAAATTAATTTGAATGGACAGCTCTTTAATATTATTTATTTTCAAACTTATTCTTTATTTGTGTAACTTTTTGGCCAGTTTCCTTTAGTGAATACTTCATCCATAGAACCTACTTTTAAAGAAGTTCCGTTAACACCATCTACAGATATTACTTGATTTTCTTTTTCTATTAAGTATGATTCTTGGCCATCTAAGATAACCGATTTTTCTATACTTGCTTCAAAAACAGGGAATTCATCAATTTTGCCTGCTTTTAATGTAAATTTAGCACCTTCTTTACCAATACCAACATTCATCATTTTTTTGTAACGATCACTTCCCTTAAATAAAGAATCTTTAACAGAGTAGTAACTTAAGGTATCAATAAGTGTAAGTGTCTTCATTGTTTCAACACCTCCAAAAGCAGCAGTACGCTCTTCATCTAATACTAAAGTATCACGTCTTTGTGTAATTGGAACTTTACCAGTTTCAACAAATTTAATTAGAGTATCAAAGTTATCAGTGTAAGTTCCTTTAACATCTTTATATGCTAATTCAGAATCTCTAATATCAATAAGACGATCAATAACTACAGCAAAACGCTTTTCTTTCAATTGGTTAAATGCAATTTCTCTGTAAACAGACATGTAGGTGATATAACCTAGAAAAATAATTAAACACCATAATAATATGTTTAATACAGGTTTTATTTTCTTAGGAACAAATTTGTCAATTAACCATACAATTCCTACGGTTAAAATTATAATAACTACAATTGCTATAATTACTTTCATACTAGTTTTATTTATTAGGTCTATCGCAAATCTACAATTTTTTTTTGGTGCTAAAAACTATCTAAAAAAAAAAAAATAATAATTTTGAACTTAATTGATTTTGAGCTTAAAAAATAGAGAATAATATTACCTTGCTCTCTATATATATTATCTATGATTTCTAATGCCTCAGCATTCTATTCTTTATTAAAATCTAAATTCCCATTTACGCCAACATCTAAGCAAGATATGGTGTTAATGCAATTATCTCAGTTTATTTTTGATACTAATAAAAGCTCTATATATTTATTAAAAGGTTATGCCGGTACAGGTAAAACAAGTATAATTGGTACTGTGGTTTCTAATCTATGGCAAGCTAAAAAAAGTGCTGTATTATTAGCACCAACTGGTCGTGCTGCCAAGGTGATTTCTAACTACTCTAAGAAAGAGGCATTTACCATTCATAAGAAAATATATTTCCCTAAAAAAGATAAAGGTGGTGGTGTCAATTTTGTCATTCAACCTAATAAACATGTTAATACTATTTTCATTGTAGATGAAGCTTCAATGATTCCAGATACACCTTCAGATTCACAATCATTTGATAGTAATTCGTTACTAGATGATTTAATGTCTTATGTATATTCTGGTCAAAACTGTAAATTACTTTTAATAGGTGATAAAGCACAGTTACCACCTGTAAAATCTGATTTAAGTCCTGCATTAGATGAAAATAAACTTAGTTTAAATTATAATAAGGATGTTATAGGTCTTGAGCTAGACGAAGTGGTAAGACAAGAGCAAGGTTCTGGTATTTTGAGTAATGCAACAGAATTAAGGGCTGTTTTAGATTCTAATTTCTACGAAAGTTTTAAATTTGACTTAAATGGTTTCACAGATAGTGTGCGTTTAATTGATGGTTACGAAATCATGGACGCCATTAATGATGCTTATAGTGAAGATGGTTACGAAGAAACCGCCATTATTGTTAGAAGTAACAAACGTGCAAATATGTACAACCAGCAAATTCGCCAGCGTATTTTGTTTAATGAAACAGAACTTTCTTCGGGCGATTATTTAATGGTCGTTAAGAATAACTATTTTTGGATTAAACCAAATACGGAAGCAGGGTTTATTGCCAACGGTGATATTATTGAAGTTCTTGAAATATTCAGTATCAAAGAATTATATGGGTTTCGATTTGCTGAAGTAAAAATAAGAATGGTAGATTACCCTAATATGAAACCTTTTGAAACTGTATTGATTTTAGATACTATTGAAGTTGAAAGTGCTTCATTAAGTTATGAGGAATCTAATAGGTTATATCAAGAAGTTTCAAAGGATTATGAAGATGAAACAAAATATAAACGCTTCTTAGGCGTAAAGAATAATAAGTTCTTTAATGCTTTGCAGGTTAAGTTTTCATATGCTATAACCTGTCATAAATCACAAGGTGGGCAGTGGAATACCATTTTTGTAGAACAACCGTATTTACCAAATGGAATGGATAGAGATTATATTCGTTGGTTGTATACCGCAATTACAAGAGCAAAAGGAAAACTTTATTTAATTGGTTTTAAGGATGAAATGTTTGTAGAAAAAGAAGAATATTAGAAACATCTCTTTTTGCATTTATGAGCTGATTATAAAAATAAGAAATCATGATAGAAACAATTTTAAGTATCTTTTTGGGTATCGGACTTTCGGCTTCAGTAGGTTTTAGAGTGTTTTTACCTTTATTTGCTTTGAGTTTAGCCGCCTATTTTAATATTTGGGAGTTAAATGAATCTTGGATGTGGATTGGTAGTACAACTGCTGTAATCACACTCGGAATTGCCACTATAGTAGAAATTGTGGCTTATTATATACCTGTAGTAGATAATTTATTAGATACCATTGCTATTCCCTTAGCTACAGTTGCGGGGACAGCAATTATGGTTTCTACAGTTGCAGATTTAAGTCCTGTAATAACTTGGGCTTTAGCTATTATTGCCGGTGGAGGAACTGCTGCTGCCGTAAAAAGTTCTGCAAGTGCTACACGATTGGGTTCTACCGTATCGACAGCTGGTTTTGGTAATCCTATTGTTTCAACCCTAGAAACAGGATCCTCCGTCGTAATGTCTATTGTGTCAATCTTTTTACCAATTTTAGCGATTATTTTAGTTGTCTTTTTATTTTATATCGTTCATAGACTCTATAAAAAGATACGGAGAAATTGAATGATATTAGCTTTAAAATCTTACTTTTGAAGTTGAATACTTTCATGACACAAATTACATAGATGAAAATTATATCCATGATTCCTGCACGTTATAGTGCGTCGCGTTTTCCAGGTAAATTAATGCAAAACCTAGCTGGGAAATCTGTTATCCTTAGAACTTATGAAGCTACCGTAGCCACTAAATTATTTAGTGAAGTCTATGTTGTTACAGATAGTGATATTATTTATAATGAGATTGTAAATAACGGAGGAAAAGCTATTATGAGTAAAACAGAGCATGAGTCCGGCAGTGATAGAATAGCAGAAGCTGTAGCAGATGTAGATTGTGATATTGTAGTTAATGTACAAGGTGATGAACCTTTTACGGAAGGCGAAAGCTTAGCTAAAGTACTCGATGTTTTTAGAGACGATGAAAAGAAGGAAATTGATTTAGCTTCTTTAATGGTAGAAATAAAAGATTGGGACGAAATTAATAATCCTAACTCCGTAAAGGTAATTGTAGATCAAGAGAATTTTGCTTTATATTTTTCACGTAGTCCAATTCCATATCCTAGAGATAAAGAAGTAGGAGCACGTTATTTTAAACATAAAGGAATTTATGCTTTTAGAAAAGAAGCTTTATTAGATTTTACTGTTTTACCTATGAAGTTTCTTGAGGCTTCAGAAAAAATTGAATGTATACGTTATTTAGAATATGGTAAACGCATTAAAATGGTTGAAACCGAGATTCAAGGTGTAGAAATTGATACACCAGAAGATTTGGAAAAAGCAAAGCGTTTGTGGAAGTAGATTATAAAAACATAAAAGTTATAGGTTTCGATGCCGATGATACGCTTTGGGTTAATGAAACCTATTTTAGAGAAGCTGAAGAGGAAGTTGGTGCCTTGTTATCTCATTTTGAAACACCCAATAAAATAGATCAAGAACTTTTTAAAATTGAAATTAAAAACCTACCAACTTACGGTTACGGTGTAAAAGGTTTTATACTTTCAATGATTGAATTAGCTCTAGAATTATCTAATAATACGGTTTCTAACGGCATTATTGGCAAAATTTTAGAGATAGGAAAAAGTATGATTAATAAGCCTATTGAATTACTTGAAGGTGTAGAAGAAGTTCTTATTGAGCTTTCTAAAGATTACAAGTTAATCGTGGTTACAAAAGGAGATTTATTAGATCAAGAACGAAAGTTAGAGAAATCTGGACTTTTAAAACATTTCCACCATATTGAGGTGTTAAGTGAAAAACACGATACCAATTACAGACAATTATTAAAACGTTTAGATATAGAACCCAAATCATTTTTAATGATAGGGAATTCATTAAAATCAGATGTTTTACCATTAGTAAAAGTAGGAGCACAGGCAATTCATATGCCGTTTCATACCACATGGCAACATGAAAAAGTTACAAAAAAAGAAGCTAATGGTTCAGAGTATACAACCGTTGAGAAGTTAACTGAAATTTTAGATTTATTTAATTAAGATTTGAAAATAATCAATAAGCATACCTGGAATAGACGTCCTCATTTTGAGTTTTTTAACACATTTGTAGATCCTTTTTTTAGTGTCAGTTTTAAGGTAGACGTAACTAAAGCTTATCAGTTTTCAAAGGTTAATAATGTGTCTTTTTTTGTTACATATTTACATGCAACCATGAAAGCTATAAACGAAGTTGAAAATTTTAGATATAGAATAAATGAGGCTAATGATGTTGTTGTATTTGATACAATTCATGCGGCTCCAACAATATTAAGGCCTAATAAAACATTTGGATTTTCGTTTGTTAATTATGAAGAAGATATTTTTAAGTTTCAAGCTAATTTTTTAAAAGAGAAAGAAAGAGTATTTAATACAAATGGTTTGTTTTCAACCGTGAACTCTATGGATTGTGTGCACTGTTCATCTTTACCATGGATAGATTTCACTGGACATAAAGAACCGTTTAAGGGAGATAAAGATTCCATACCTAAATTAGCCTTTAGTAAAATGAAAAATTTAAGCTCAAAAAAAGAAATACAAGTAGCTATCAGTGTTAACCATGCATTGGTAGATGGCTACCATGTTGGACTTTTTAATGAAAGGTTACAATTTCATTTAAATTGTCAATAAATAGAAACTAAGTTATTATTTTTGTTAAAGATATAAAGTAAATGAAATTCAAAAATTATCCAATGGTGTCCAGCGTTGTCTTTGGGCGAGGAAGTTTTAATCAACTTGATGAAATTCTAGCAACAAAACGAAAAGGACAAAATGCACCATTTATATTTTATGTTGATGATGTTTTTAAAGGCAATCATTGGCTAACTTCTAGAATAACACTATCCTATAAAGATAAAATAGTGTATGTGCCAACTTTACATGAGCCTTCTACAGATCAAATAGATCAATTGGTTGAAGATGTTATTTTAGAGCACAGTGAATTACCATCGGGAATTATTGGTATTGGTGGAGGTATTGTTTTAGATACTTCAAAAGCGGTGTCTTTAATGCTTACCAACAAGGGAGAATCTAAAGATTATCAAGGTTGGGATTTAATTAAGCAACCTTCAATATACCATGTTGGTATTCCTACACTATCAGGAACAGGAGCTGAAGTTTCTAGAACAACGATTTTAACAGGGCCTGTAAGGAAATTAGGGATAAATAGTGATTACACACCTTTTGATCAGGTTATTTTAGATCCTGAATTAACTAAAGACGTGCCAAGAGATCAATGGTTTTTTACAGGGATGGACTGTTATATACATTGTATAGAGTCTTTAACCGGTACTTACTTAAATGCATTTAGTCAAAGTTATGGTGAAAAAGCATTAGAATTATGTAAAGAGATCTTTTTAGAAGATACGCTTAGTAAAGAAGAAGCACAAGATAAGTTAATGATGGCATCTTGGCACGGAGGTATGAGTATTGCTTACTCTCAAGTAGGTGTTGCACATGCAATGAGTTATGGTTTAGGTTACCTTTTAGGGATTAAGCACGGTGTAGGTAACTGTATTGTTTTTGATCATTTAGAAGATTATTACCCTGAAGGTGTTGCCATCTTTAAGCAGATGAAAGCCAAGCATAATATTCAATTACCTCAAGGTATTTGTGCCGATTTAAGCCAAGATCAATTTGATAAAATGATTGATGTTGCTTTGAGTTTAGAGCCACTTTGGGAAAATGCAATTGGAAAAAATTGGAAAACAATTATAACAAGACAAAAACTACTAGATCTGTATAAAAAGATGTAATTCTTAAAAAGTATTACCCTTAATTAGGGCTTAATAAATTAATTTAATACATAGTTCTAGATGCGCTGGTTAGCAAAATTTATATACTTCAAATTATTAGGGTGGAAAGTAGTAGGTAATACTAACTTTTCAAAAGATAACCTAAAAAAATCTATTATAATTGCGGTGCCGCATACCAGTTGGCACGATTTCTATATTGGTGTACTACTTAGAAAAATAGCAGATGTTAAAACTAATTTTGTTGGTAAGAAAGAATTATTTGTTTGGCCTTTAGGCTATTATTTCAGAGCTGTTGGTGGACGATCACTAGATAGAACTTCTGGGCAGAATAAGGTAGATGCAATAGCGAAATTATTTGAGTCAACAGATGAGTTTAGACTAACATTAGCGCCAGAAGGAACAAGAAAAAAAGTTAAAGAGTGGAAAACAGGATTCTATTACATTGCTAAAAAAGCAAATGTGCCCATTATTATGTTTACTATGGATTTTAAGAATAAGCAAAATAAGATTTCAGAACCTTTTTATCCAACCGATGATATTGATGCGGATTTTAAAGCCATGAAAACCTTTTTTAAAGGTGTGGAAGGAAAGGTTAAGGAATATAGTTACGATTAATATAACGAGATTAAATATTAGCTTATTTTGAGCCAAACAATAAAAAGCTGTCTAATTAGACAGCTTTTTCTTTACGATATAAGCATCTAAGGCAGAATTTGTCTGAACCTGAACTTTGTTTTTAAAGAATTTCATTCCTCCAAATAAAAGTCCCTTAATTCCCATAGCTTGTTTTGCCCATTTGTGTAAGTTAAATTCATCCGTATGCTTTATGATTAACCCATCTTTAAATTCAAATGAGGCATCAACTTTATTATGAACTTTTCGTCCTGTTTTGCTAAAAACGTATTTAGCTTCCCAGTGTGCAGAACCGTTATTTTCTGTAGTTTCTATTTTTGAAAATTCAACACTAAAGTTATCTCCATTTTGTGATCCACATAACATTAACCACATTGCTTTGGCACGTTCTCCTTCTAAAATACCAAAAGTAGGATCTTTAAATACTACATCGTCATGGTAGCAAGAAGCCATTGTTGGACCATCACAATTATTTAAAGCAGTATAAAATGTTTCTAAGATGTTTTTCATGAAATAATGATAATTAATTATAAAACCAGCTATTATAAATATACGTAGGTATAGTGTTGTTATTTCTAATTCTCTTATCGAATGGGATCTAATTGCTATGAAAAGGAAATGGTCGTCTAAATATAAGATGACCTTTTTTATTCAATAATAATTTTATTTCTAAAACCTATATCTGTACGTTCGTCAAATATAAAATCAAAATAACTAGCGCTTCTTTGTGCTCCAATAATAACTGTTGTAGCTCTACCAATTTCAAATCCAGATTTATTATATACTTTGGCAGTTACATTGTCTTTAAAATTTTCCTGAAAAATAAGATATAAAGTAAGTTTGTTTTTCTTGTTATTAGATTGGCTATCTATGCTATAAGTTCCGGTTTTTAAGCCTTTATTTTTTAGGCTTTCAGAGAGCTCAATTTTACAATCTAAAGTATTATCTACTCCTTTAGAAATACCATCAAAAAATTCTGTAGCAGTTTCTCCAACAACTTCTCCACCTCTGTTAATACCTTCTTTGGTTTTGTCAGCAAGGCGGTTACAAGAGAAAAAAATTAAGAGCAAAGTAATTGATAGGTATGTTTTCAAAATTGCGTTTTTTATTTAAAAATGATTTTATCAGACTATTTATTTATTCGGTCCATTAGTTTCTGTATGTTAAAATACAAAAAAGCATTTGTTTTAACATAGTAAAAGGAAATGAAGCAGACAACAGCAAGAAAAATTATAGCTCCTATAATAGCTTGTAAAGGATCTAGTGATCGTCCAATAATTGTGTTTAAGCCAAGTCCTGTAAAACTACCATAAATGATAATAAAGTGAATTACATAAATTGATAATGTCTTTTGACCAATTCTTAGAACTAGCGGTTGTTTAACATAGTTTTCAGCTAAATAAAATATAGAGAATATCACTAAGACATTTCCTAGCCTAATAAATAAATAATTGTAGATAGCAATTTCTGTAAATAAAGGGATATTAAAAATTGAATCAATAAGCAGAAATAAATCAGACGATAAATGAATTAAGATTATCCCTACAATAAAAAAGCTAGATACAATAGTTGTCTTAAATTTAGGATGCTCTATATATTTATAAAATAAAGTTGAAATAAAAGCTCCAAAAGCAACATAGCCAAACCAAGGAATAATATTAAACACAGAACCATTTGCTTTAATAAAATAGTTTGAAATAAATAAAGGGATTCCAGGTAATTCTAAGGTTCTATAAAGCGGTTCTGTTATAAAAATAGAGAAGCCTAATACAAACATTGTGATAGAGAATAGTAATGTTTTTTTCAAGACTAGCTTATAGATAAATACAATTAAAATTAAAGATAATCCAATACATTGTAAGACATCAACAACAAGGAAGTAATCGTTGAATATCCCTAAAAACCATTCAAAAATAGGAGCTCGTAATAAATAGCCTATGCCAATAAGCATCAAACCTCTACTTAGCCCTTTGTGAATGCGCTCTTTAATTTTTCCTTTTTGT
Source organism: Winogradskyella undariae (assembly GCF_013285155.1). Classification (GTDB taxonomy): domain Bacteria; phylum Bacteroidota; class Bacteroidia; order Flavobacteriales; family Flavobacteriaceae; genus Winogradskyella; species Winogradskyella undariae. The sequence continues at coordinate 437,400 of NZ_JABTEL010000002.1, forward strand.
TTCGCTTTAATTAATAAAAAAGAAAAGATAAGACCAGAAATAGTGAAAAAAGTAGGAGCTGTAATTCCTCTAAAATACTCCCAAATTCTATATGCTGTATAGCTATGATCTCTGTAGGTCGTTTCTAAAAGTGTATCTATGAAGTGACCTTGTAACATCATTAGGATAGCAAATGCTCTTACAGCATCAATAAAGTATAGTCGATTGGTACTCAAAAATTAGTTTTTGGAGTGTAAAGGTAGTTTTTTGTGTTGAAATTAAAATTTTTTGTGTTTCAAAATTAAATAAGATATGAGATGATATGAAAACACAGATTTATTATAAGGTTTTTAAGAGTAATAAAATTATAAAATGTTACCTTAGTAGATGTAAAAAAATAGCGTTTTTACTTACAAATAAAGAACTAATAAATCAACAACAAAATATTTACTTATCATGAAAAAACTTATCAATAAAGTAGAAGATGTAATTACCGAACAAATGGAAGGTATGGCAGCTGCACATGCAAATATTCAAATAAATTTAGAGCCCAAATATGTTTGGCGTACTAAAGAAACTAAAAAAGGAAAAGTTGCTATTATTTCAGGAGGAGGTAGTGGTCATGAACCTATGCATGCTGGCTTTGTAGGTGTTGGTATGTTAGATGCAGCTTGCCCAGGAGAAGTTTTTACGTCGCCTACGCCAGATCAAATGTACGAATGTGCTAAAAAAGTAGAAAATGGTGGTGGTGTGTTATTTCTTGTGAAAAATTATACAGGAGATGTTATGAATTTTGAAATGGCTGCAGAAATGCTAAATGGAGAAGGAATTAAAACACAAAATATTTTAATTGATGATGATGTAGCGGTAAAAGATAGTCTTTATACAGCAGGAAGACGTGGTGTTGGTACAACAGTAATTATGGAAAAGATTGTTGGTGCAGCAGCAGAAGCAGGTTATGATTTAGAACAATGTGCAGAGTTAGCTAAAAAAGTAAACTCAAGAGGACGATCTATGGGTATGGCACTTACTTCTTGTATCGTACCAGCAGCAGGAAAACCAAATTTTGATATCGCTGAAGATGAAATAGAAATAGGAGTTGGTATCCACGGAGAACCGGGAAGAAGAAGAATACCAATTACAACAGCCGATGAGATTACAACGATTTTAACGGAAGCCATTTTTGAAGATAAAGATTACTCTAGACTATTAAGAGATTGGAATTTTGCAACAAATGATTGGGAAGAAAAAGAACTTGTAAGCAAAGCTTTTACTTCAGGAGATAAAATGATAGCTTTAGTAAATGGGTTAGGAGGTACACCTTTATCTGAACTGTATTGTGTTTACCGTAAACTAGATGAAATTTGTAAAGCAAAAAATGTAGAACTGTCTAGGAACCTTGTTGGTTCTTACATTACAGCATTAGATATGCAAGGATGTTCTATTACACTTGTACGTGCAGACGAAGAAATACTTAAGTTTTGGGATGCAGCTGTAGATACACCAGCATTACATTGGGCTTAAAAACATTTTAGAAATAATATTGACAAATTAATAGCAGAATGGAAACAATAAAACTATCACAACTAATCACTTGGTTAGAGAAAATTGCAGCATATATGCAGGAAAATAAAACATATTTAACAGAACTAGACTCTGCAATTGGAGATGCCGATCATGGTTTTAATATGGAGAGAGGCTTTCAGAAAGTTATAGGTAAAATAGAAGAATTAAAGCAGAGTAAAGATGCTTCTGTATTACTTAAAAATACAGGAATGACTTTAATCTCGAGTATTGGAGGTGCATCAGGTCCACTTTATGGAACTTTTTTCTTACAGGCTAGTATGGTGTTAAAGGATAAAAATGAATTAACGTTAGAAGATTTAAAGTCTAGCTTCGAAAATGGTTTAAAAGGAATAAAGTCTAGAGGTAGAGCAACTACAGGAGAAAAAACGATGATAGATGTTTTAGAACCTGTGGTAACAACTTTAATAACAGCAGTAGAACAGAATTTAACGATTAGTGATGCACTAACAAATATGTTGGCGGCTGCAGAAAAAGGGATGAAATCAACAATTGATATGCTTGCCACTAAAGGACGCGCTAGTTATTTAGGAGAGCGTAGTGTAGGGCATCAGGATCCTGGAGCAACCTCAAGCTATTTTATCGTTAAAGCATTAAAGGAAAGCATCAATTAAAGTTTCTAAAAACAAATATGGTAAGCATTGTTATTGTATCACATAGTAAAAAATTAGCAGAAGGTGTTAAAGAATTAGCCGAACAAATGTCTCAGAATAAGGTTAAGATTGCTGCTGCTGGTGGTCTTGATGACGAATCTAGTCCTATAGGAACAGATGCTTTTAAAATTATGGAAGCGATTGAACTTGTAGATTCTGAAGATGGTATTCTTGTTTTAATGGATATTGGTAGCGCCGTAATGAATGCCGAGTTGGCAACAGAAATGCTTCCAGAAGAAATTATGAAAAGAGTACTGCTTTGTGAAGCTCCTTTAGTTGAAGGTGCTATTGCTGCAGCAGCACAATCTATGGTTGGTGCTAATTTAGAAGCTGTGGTTAAAGAGGCTAGGAGAGGTCTACAGGGAAAGCAAAGCTTAATTGGTCCTCAGGAAGTAGAAACGGAATTAGAGACACCAATACTTACTAATGGTAAAGAAATTAGCATAACGGTCCCAAATAAACTGGGGCTTCATGCTAGACCAGCAGTTAGACTTGTAGAAATCACCAATAAGTTTAATAACGAGGTTAGCGTAAGTGTTAATAATAAACCATTTGTTTCTGCAACTAGTATTAGTCAAGTAGGTACACTTGGAGCAAAAAAAGGAGATATTCTTGTTTTTAAAGTTAAGGGAGATGAGTTTTTAGAGTTTGAAAAAGCATTAAAACAATTTGAATTTGACAATTTTGGAGATACAAAAGAAGATGTTTTTAAGAAGGAAGAAACTAAAAAAACTTTAAAAGTTAGTGCTTCTAATGACGATTGCATTCAAGGAATTTCTGCTTCTAAGGGAGTTGCTATCGGTAAAGCAAAAGTGTTTTTAAATACATCTATTTCTGTAGATGAAGAGATTGTAGAAAATAGCTTAGATGAGATTAGTAAATTTCAAAAGGCTATAAAAAATATAATTTCGGAAACGGAAGCTATAAAGGAGAAAACTTTACGTTTACATGGTAAAGAGAATGCTGAAATTTTCAATTTTCATTTGTTATTATTAAATGATAATGAAAAATTAAAAGAAGTAGAAAAATTAATAACAGAGAATCATTTTAGTGCATCTTATGCTTGGTTTAAAGTCTTTACCAATTTAGAAGATATGTATAAAAACATGTCGGATCAATATCTAAGAGAGCGTGCTTCCGATATTGTAGAGATAAGGAATAAAGTAATTGCTGAAATTTCGGGTTCTCAGGAAATGGAAATTACGCTCAGTGAACCTTCCATATTAGTTGTAAATGAAATCGGACCAGCGCAAACCTTAAGTTTAGATATTGATAACGTGTTAGGGATAATTTCTCAAAAAGGAGGAGAAACATCACACGCTACTATTTTGGCAAGATCATTAGGTATACCGTCTATAACAGGTTTAGAAAATAGAATAGATGGTATTAGTAATGGAGATATTATTGGAGTTGATGGCACTAATGGAATCATTTATTTAGAAAAAAATCATCCTGAAAAAATTAAAGCACTACGAGAAGAGAAGAAGGTTGAGGAAGATCTATTTAAAGAAAGTTTATCAAAAGCTAAGCTTCCTGCATTAAGTAGTGATGGTATAGAATTTCAAATTTTAGCAAATATAAGTAGTCCAAAAGAAGCAGAAAAAGCATTCGCTAATGGTGCAGATGGTATAGGATTATATAGAACTGAGTTTCTATATATGAATAGAGAAATACCACCAAAAGAGGACGAGCAATATGAGATTTATAAGCAGGTTTGCGAGAATATGCAAGGGTTGCCTATAACCATTAGAACTTTAGATGTTGGAGGAGACAAACCTATTCCGTATTTAGGTATTCCAGAAGAAACAAATCCATTTCTTGGTTTAAGAGGTATTCGTTACTGTCTAAAAAATAAAGTTATTTTTAAAGCACAACTTAGAGCTTTATATAGAATATCAGCAGATTATAACATACGTGTTATGTTTCCAATGGTTGGTATGTTAGAAGAAGTTATTGAGGCTAAAGAAATACTAGCAGAAGTTAGAAAAGAATTAGACGCAGAGCATATTGCTTACTCTAAAGAAATGAAAATAGGTATAATGGTTGAGGTTCCTTCGGTAATTTTTATTTTACCTCAGTTAGCTAAACACCTAGATTTTTTAAGCATTGGTACCAATGACTTAACGCAATACCTTTTAGCAATGGATAGAGAGAGTACTTTTTTATCCAAACACTACAGTGCTTTACATCCAGCAGTCTTAAATGCATTATTAAAAATAATAGCTACAGCAAATAAAGAACAAATAGATGTTAGTTTATGTGGAGAGTTAGCTAGTAATCCTAAAGCTACAGCTTTATTAAGTGCATTAGGTTTACGTAAATTTAGTGTGTCAGGTCCTGTAATTCCAAGGGTTAAAGAAGCTATAAGAGTTATGGATGTTTCAAATAATAATAAAATATTTAAGGATATTATAGCATGTAATACTTTAAACGAAGTAGAAAAGATGATCCATATATAATTTGTGAGGATTTAAAATAGTCAAATAGAATATAATTGACTTGTTAGAGGATTAACTTTTAAGTTTTACAACTAATTTAAATAAGAAATTGAATGATTTTTTTGCTGTTTACTTTGTGTAGATATTAAAATTAGTATGACTGTTTTAGATATTTAAAATCAGAACAACCTTTTTTATCTATAATTCCCAAAAAAATGTTTCACATCATATAAAAATAATTTTAATGACGTTTAATTATTTTTATATGATGTGATTTTTTGAGAAACAATAAGCTTCTAAGATAAGTTCTCTAAGGCCTTAATAATTTCATCAGGTTCAGAGCGTGTTCTGTAATCTACATTAACATAGCTCCATTTTACTATTCCGTCACTTCCTAATATAAAAGTTGCCGGAATCGGTAATATAGTATCATTTCCGTTATTGATCTTTTTTAAATCAAGATTACGATCTACTCGCATATGTTCCATTAAAAATTCTGGAACTTCCCAAGCAACACCATATTGAGAGGCTACTTTAGCATTTTGGTCAGATAATATAATAAACTCCATTTTACTTATTTCATCATTTGTCAATGTGCCATCTGGTGTTTCTGGGCTAATAGCAACCAATGTGGCTCCTAATGCTTTAATTTCACTTAGTTTTGCTTGAAGTGCTCTAAGTTGTAAGTTACAATATGGACACCAGCTACCACGATAAAATGTAACAACAACTGGGCCTTTGTCAATAAGATTAGATAATGAAATTAAATTTCCTTGAGGATTGGGAAGCTTGAAATCAGTAGCTTTTTCTCCGGTTTTAATGGCGTTTTTGCCTTGTTGAAATTCTTTTGCTTTAGTAATAATATCATCAACACCTTTCATGAAGTTAGGATTGTTTTTTCTTCCCATTTCAATTTTAGCATCAGTTTGTTCTCTTAGTTTTTTCATTCTTTTCCTTTAGTTATGTTGTGTCTTAAAGTTTTTAGTTAAGCTTTATTTTTAATAAAGAATAGCCTGATTAAATCAAAAAAAAACAATAGCAGTCTAAGCTTATAATAAGCTAGACTACCATTGTTCTCTGTAGATATATCCTTTAATTTATTCAGTTATAGGAAATCCACGATCTCTCATTAAAGCTTCAATATTAGCATCACGTCCTCTAAATTTTCTGTAAGCTTCAGCAGGATCCATAGCATTACGTGGAGCAAATAAATATTTCAATAATTTATCTGCAACGGCTTTATCATAAAATCCACCTTCTGCTTCTTTAAATGCTTCAGCAGCATCACTTGTTAAAACATCTGCCCACATATAACCGTAATACGCGGTAGCATAACCTTCACCAGAAAATACATGTCCAAATTGTGGTGTTCTATGACGCATTGGCAATTCTTTAGGCATCCCTAATTCGTCTAAAGTTTCGCGCTCAAAAGTATCAATGTCAATATTTGATGGATCTGCTAAGTGTAATTTCATATCCATTAATGCAGAAGCTAAATATTCTGTAGTTCCAAATCCTTGATTAAAAGTTGAAGCTTTCTTTATTTTTTCAACTAAAGAAGCCGGAATCGGTTCGCCTGTTTTGTAATGCACTAAATATTTACTAATTACTTTATCTGTAGATAACCAGCGTTCTAATAATTGCGATTGAAATTCCGTATAATCTCTAACACCACCGTTTAAAGTTGGGTATTTTACATCTGCAGAAAAGAAATGTAAGGCGTGGCCAAACTCATGAAAAAACGTGGTAGCATCATCCCAAGATACTAAAACAGCTTCTCCTGGTGCAGGTTTTACAAAGTTAGAATTATTAGAGGCTAAAACATTTTTTTCGCCTTCAAATGAATCTGAACTTCTGTAGGTCGTTGCCCAAGCTCCAGAACGTTTACCTTGACGTGCATAAGGGTCTAAATACCATAAGCCAATATGTTTACCCGATTCTTTATTGGTAACTTCCCAAACCTTTACATCTTCATTAAATACAGGAACAGAACCTTCTGCAACAGGTGTAAATTTGTAATCAAACAATTCGCCTGCAACAAAAAACATGGCTTCTCTTAATTTATCTAATTGTAAGTATTGTTTCACTTCATCGCTGTCTAAATCATATTTCTTTTTACGTACTTTTTCAGCATAATATCTGTAATCCCATGGTTCTATAGTAATATTGTCACCAAGTTCATTAGCTACGGTTTGCATATCTACAACTTCTTCTTTTACGCGTGCAGTTGCAGCTGGCCAAACAGCCATCATTAAATCCATAGCATTTTCTGGTGTTTTTGCCATTCTGTCTTGTAAACGCCATTCTGCATAATTAGCGTACCCCATTAAGCCTACACGTTCTTTTCGTAATCTTAATATTTTTGCGATGATTTCGTTATTATCAAATTCGTCACCGTTATCACCTCTAGAATAGTAGTTTTCCCAAACTTTTTGTCTCAATTGGCGTTCGGTAGAATAGGTAAGGAACGGATCCATTGAAGATCGTGTATTTGTAATAGCATATTTTCCTTCTTCACTTTTATCTGTCGCTATTTTTGCAGCAGATTTTATAAAACCATCAGATAAACCTCCTAATTGATCTTCGTTTAAATAGGTGATGTAGTTTTCTTCGTCGTGCAAAACATTATTTGCAAAATCCGTATAAAGCGATGATAGCTCTTTGTTGATTTCTGCATAGCGTTTTTTCTTTTCTGCATCAAGATTAGCGCCATTCATCTCAAACTGTTTGTAGGTCAAATCTACAACACGCTGTGCTTGTGATTCTAAAGGTGTTTTTTGAGAGACGTCATAAACGGTTTTTATACGTTGAAATAGTTTTTCGTTTTGAGAAATCTGAGATCTAAAATCAGATAGTTTAGGTGCTAATTCTACTTGTACAGCTCTAAGTTCTGGAGAAGATATATTACTCCCCATAACACCGTAATAGGTATTTACACGGTCTAAAGCTTTACCAGCACTTTCCATGGCAACAATAGTGTTTTCAAAAGTTGCAGGTTCTGTGTTGTTAGCAATAGCATCAATTTCTGCTAGATTAAGCTTCATGGCTTCTTCCATGGCTGGTTTAATGGCTTCAACAGAAATTTTATCAAATGCAGGAACACCATCATAAGGTCCTGTCCATTCTTGGATAAGTACATTATCGCTCATAGCTTTTTCAGTTGTTTTAGGACTACTATCTTCTTTGCAGCTTGCTAAAAGAATCATACTGCAAATAATAGTAGATGTAATGGATTTATTTATCATGGGTAATCATTTTGGTTTATTGAATAGAGGTTGAATTATATCAAGGAAACAAGATACTGAAATTACAGATGATGTTTCTCAATTTTTTGATAATTTATGTGTATTTTTAGTTAATCAATTCTACTTTTCTAATATATACATTACTCAAAGGCCAATCGCCTTCATCTGTTTTTACATTAGCAATTTTATCTACAACGTCCATACCCGAAGTAACTTCACCAAAAACAGTATAATCTCTGTCTAAATAGTTTGCACCTCCCTCTCGTTGAATAATAAAAAACTGAAAAGGTGAGGCTAATTTGTAAGCATTTTCAATTTCACTACTTGGCATAGATATCGCACCTCTTTTGTGTGTGTAACCTCTCTTGGTGTCCGGTGGTAACAAGTAATGTCCTATTTTTTTTCGTCTTTTAGCAATATTATAATCATCACTACTACCGCCTTGAATTACAAAGTTTTTTACCACTCTGTAAAATTGGGTGTTGTTAAAATAATTGCGTTTAGTGAGGTAAACAAAATTAGCTCTGTGAAATTTGGTTTTATTGTATAATTGAATTTCAATAATGCCAAAATCGGTAGTGATTCTAACTTTATCTTCAGGATTTTCTTTTTCATATTCTAAAAAGAATTCCATAGCATTGTTATCAGTAAGCACTGGGAATTCTGGCTCTGTTTTTAATTTTGGTTTACTTTTAATTTTAGAAATGATAGAATCTTTTGCAATGGACGTGTTTTTATCTTTTGAAGTTTGTTTATCTTCACAACTCATAAGTAATAAACCAATGCCGATAACCATCGGGAATAATAATTGAAATTTCATAAATGCTATTTAGTCGATTTTTAGAATCCGTAGTAAAAATAAAACATCTTGAGCTTCTTGGCGAAGAGTCTCATGCTAAAATGTCTCCACCTTACCGGTTAGAATTGGCAGATAAAATGAGAGAAAAGTCAGAAACAACTAGGAGAGCAGGTGTTATGGCATTGTTTTATCCTAAAACGAACGACGAAACTTATCTGGTTCTTATTCTTCGTAAAACTTATAAAGGCGTTCATTCTGGGCAAGTTGGGTTTCCTGGCGGGAAATATGAAGATGAAGATGAAAATGACTTAAAGGAAACGGCTATACGAGAAACGGAAGAGGAAGTTGGAGTTTCTCGTACACACATTAATGTTTTAAAAGCGATGTCTCCTATATATGTACCACCGAGTAATTTTATGGTTTATCCTTTTGTGGGGATTTCTGAAGAATATTTAATTTTTACAAAACAAGACGAAGAAGTAGAAGCTGTGATTGAAGTGAAGTTGAGTGATTTTTTAAGTGAAAGTAATACGTTAACTACATTGGTGCCAACATCTCTAGGTGTTAGAGTCGATGTGCCTGCGTTTAAATTTAACGGTCATATTGTTTGGGGGGCAACAGCAATGATGCTTGGTGAGATTAAAGACTTGTTAAAAATCGCCCTATAATTTAACATTATGTTTACATTTGTGATTAAGATAAACTAGAATTATTATTATGGGATTATTTAAAAGAAATCCTTTTGGACATATACTTTGGGTTAAAAAATGGTTAATTAGAATCTTGGGTGCTTTAACGCATCGTCGTTTTAGAGGTTTTAATGAACTACAAATTGAAGGCTCTGAGATTATTAAAGATTTACCAGAAACGAATGTTTTGTTCATTTCTAATCATCAAACTTATTTTGCAGATGTAATCTCTATGTTTCATGTATTCAACGCAAGTTTGAGTAATCGTGAAGATTCTATTAAAAACATCGGTTATTTATGGAACCCGAAGCTTAATATATATTATGTAGCGGCTAAGGAGACTATGAGATCAGGACTTTTACCTAAAATTTTGGCTTATGTAGGCTCTATTAGTATTGAGCGTACTTGGAGATCACAAGGTAAAGATGTTAATAGACAGGTGAAAATGAGCGATATTTCTAGTATCGGAAAAGCGCTAAATGATGGTTGGGTTATTACATTTCCACAAGGAACAACAACTCCTTTTAAACCTATTAGAAAAGGAACTGCGCATATTATAAAACGTTATAAACCTGTAGTTGTACCAATAGTAATTGATGGTTTTAGACGTTCTTTTGATAAGAAAGGACTTAGAATTAAAAAGAAAAATATCTTTCAGTCTTTTGAAATTAAACAACCGTTAGAAATAGATTACGAAAATGAATCTATTGATAGTATTGTAGAAAAAATAGAATATGCTATTGAACAACATCCTTCATTCTTAAAAGTTATTCCACAAGATATCCTTGAAGAAAATGAGCGTTTAAATAGAGAATTACGTGATATGTAATTAAAAAGATTAAGTTTTAATTTACACAAAAAAAGTCAGCAATTTAATTGCTGACTTTTTTGTTTTGATACATAGTGTTATTTTTAAACTTCTAGCTTCTTTAGTTCTTTATAATTTCTGTTTAAACGCTTAATTAAAATTCCATATATTAATTTGTAAAACAACCATATAACAGTTAAGAAAACAGCAGTAAAAATTATTACTATTAAAAGCATTATGGCTAATTGGGCAGAAGAAGCTGTACTTATTTGTTTAGAAAGTTCAGGATGTTCGCTTATGGAGAAAGAAAGCGAAATAGGAATACTTATTAGCGCTAATAACAGGTTATAAATCACATAGTATTTGATTATTTTTCTCGTTTTTAAAATGCTTTCCATTAATTTTTTAGCATTATCTGTTACAGAGATTGCTTTGTGTGCTTTCCATAAAAGATAGATAAATAAAATAATAACAGAATAACTTATTATGTTTAGCCCAATATAAACCCAACTATGACTCATTTCTTCAAGTTGCCCTTTCAAGCTATCTGAAAGTACAAATGGGAGAAAGTTTATCAATATCCAAAAGACCAATTCTGCCATACTAATGTAAAATAATGTTTTTACAATGGTAGACGATTTTTTGTGGCTCATTTTATAGATATCACTATCTGAAAATGACTTATATTGATTGTCGGATTTTTTCCAATCCTTTTTTAATAATTCTAATTCATCCATAATGTTACGGATTTAGTATGGTTCTTAATTTCTTTTTTACGCGATTCATCTTCACTCTTGCATTAACTTCCGTTATACCTAATGTTGCGCTTATTTCTCTGTAGTCTTTGTCTTCTAAATACAAGAAAACTAATGCCTTTTCAATATCATTTAATTGATGTACTGCTTGATACAAGAGTTTTAATTGTTGCTCTTCTGTATCATCATATTCTTCAGCCTTTATTTTGAACTCTACAGCATCAAATTCTTGTGTGTTAATACGTCTTTTCGATTTCCTGTATAACGTAATTGCTGTATTTAATCCCACACGATACATCCATGTACTAAACTTTGCCTCACCTCTAAATTTAGGATAAGCACGCCATAATTGTATGGTAATTTCTTGAAACAAATCGTTATGAGCATCTGCATTGTTAGTGTATAAACGACACACTTTATGTACAATGTTTTGATGCTTTTGCAATTGTTCTACAAAACTATGTTCTAGTTCTTTGTTCAATTATTGAAATGGTTGGTTAACTTATTAGTAGTAAGAGTAACAGTTTTGTTACAAAAATATTTAATTATTATGCTAGGAGAATTTAGAGATTTACTTTTTATATTAAATTTAACTTCTAAATATTGGTGTTATAATTACCCTTTTGTGAATTTAGAGACATAAATATTATTAAATTTTTAAAAATATCCATAAAAATAAGCATCATTGTTTTTTTTACAGATTTTATGATTTTTTGTTAAATTATTAGGTGCTTTTCTGATGTGATAAGTTGTATTTTTGGGGTATAATTTCAATACTTATTTAATGAATATTCCTCAGTCTAACCTACCGAGAATCGTCATAATAGGCGGTGGCTTTGCAGGTGTGAATCTAGTAAAAACATTAGCGAATAAAAATGTTCAAGTTGTGCTTATAGACAGGCATAATTATCACACATTTCAACCTTTATTGTATCAGGTCTCTAGTTCTGGTTTAGAACCAGGGTCTATTGCTTATCCCTTGAGGAAGATAATTAAAAAGCACGATACTACTTTTTTTCGTTTAGCAGAAGTTGAACAAATTTTACCCGAAAGTAATGAGGTTATTACTTCAATAGGAAATTTATCTTACGATTTTCTGGTGGTTGCTACTGGGACAAAAACAAATTATTTTGGTAATAAAGCTATTGAAACCAATAGCATGCCAATGAAATCTGTTCCGCAAGCACTAGATATAAGAAGTCTTATTTTAGAGAATTTTGAAAATGCAGCCATTGCAAAAACTAAAGAAGAACGTGAAGCTTTTTTAAATTTTGTTATCGTAGGTGCTGGACCAACAGGAGCAGAGCTTGCGGGAGCAATTGCTGAATTAAAGAATAATATATTACCTAGAGATTATCACGATTTAAACCCTGATGATATGCACATTCATTTACTTGAAGGAGCAAGCCGTGTTTTGCCTCCAATGAGTGAGCATGCCTCTAAAAAAGCATCAAAATTTTTAAATAAATTAGGGGTTAAAGTACATTGTAATACTTTTGTTAAGCATTATGATGGAAAAACGGTAACAACGAATTCTGATTTGGTATTAGAGTCAGAAACTTTAATTTGGGCAGCCGGAGTTACAGGAGCGCCAGTTCAGGGATTAAAAGCAGATGTTATTTTAGAAAGGCTTAACCGCTATAGTGTAAATCAATTTAATCAAATAGAAGGTTATACTAATATTTTTGCTCTTGGTGATATCGCTTTAATGACTACGGATGCTTATCCAAAAGGACATCCACAAGTTGCTCAACCAGCTATTCAGCAAGGAAAGTTATTAGGTAAAAACTTGTTGAGGTTATTAGAAAATAAACCCATGAAACCTTTTGTTTATAGAGACAAAGGTTCAATGGCAACTATTGGTAGAAATAAAGCTGTTGTAGATTTAAAACACTACAGATTTGGTGGTTTCTTTGCGTGGTTTATTTGGATGTTTGTACATTTAATGTCACTAGTAGGTTTTAGAAACCGTATTATGGTACTCTTCAGTTGGACATATAGTTATATTAACTTTGATAAAGCTGCAAGACTTATTATTAGACCTTATAAGAAGTAGTTTTATTTAAAAACATAAACCAGTAAAACAAATAGTTTTACTGATTATAAATTAGAGTGAAGCCGTTATTAAATAATATTAATAACGGCTTTGGTTTTAATATACTTTAGTGAATTAAATATTGATTTCAAAATAGGTATTGGTATCATCAATTCATTTCGTCATCGATAATTAACAGTTCAGTAAAATAGAATTCATGTTGGCTTAAATATGATTCATGTTTGCATTATCAATTAATTCTGAGTTTAATTCAGGATTTATAATCAATCAAAACATGAACAAGTTAATCACTATATTTATTTTACTTCTAGCAGCTTTAGGGAACTCGCAAACTACAGTTTCAGGAAAAGTATTAAATACTAAAAATGAACCTATTATTGGGGCTAATGTTTATTTAGACGGGACCTATGATGGAGCAACGACAGATGAGGAAGGTGCTTTTATATTTTCAACCGATATAAAGGGGACACAAACCTTAGTTATTTCATATTTATCATTTGAAACCAAAAGAATGATTAATGACGTATCAAAATTAAAAAACCTTCACATTAAACTAAGAGAAGATATGGAAGCTTTAGATGTGGTGCATATTAATGCAGGTACGTTTGAAGCGAATGATAATAGTAAGGTTTCTGTGCTAAAACCATTAGATGTGGTTACTACGGCAAGTGCATTGGGCGATTTTGTAGGAGCTTTACAAACCTTGCCAGGTACGTCTAATGTCTCTGAAGATGGACGTTTGTTTGTGAGAGGGGGGAATGCAGACGAAACGCAGATATTTATAGATGGCGTTCGTGTATTTACACCTTATTCTCCATCAGCGAGCAATACACCAACACGAGGTCGTTATTCCCCTTTTTTGTTTGATGGTATTACGTTTTCTACAGGAGGTTATTCTTCAGAATATGGACAGGCTTTATCTAGTGTTTTGCTTTTAAATACGATAGATGAACCTAGCCAGGAAAAAACAGATATAGGGATTATGAGCCTAGGTGCTAGCTTGGGGAATACTCAAAAACGGAAAAAATCGTCTTTAAGTTTTAATGCTTCTTATGTGAATCTTTCTCCTTATTTATCGGTTTTTAAGGATAAAAATGATTGGAAGACTCCTTTTGTAACGACTCAAGGTGAAACTGTTTTTAGGCGAAAATTAAATAATGGAATGCTAAAGTTTTATGCTGCATTTGATGCGACTAAATTTGAATTAAATCAAGAAGATATTAATTATGATGACGGTATTAATTTTAAATTGAACAATAATAATTTCTACTTAAACACTTCATATAAAGGGGTTTTAGGAAGTGGTTGGAGTGTGCTTTCTGGAATGAGTTATACTTATGCGAAGGATAAAATAGGAATTGAGTCTCAGAAGATCCAAGACACCGAAAACTCAGCACATTTAAAGCTGAAATTAAAAAAACGTTTCAGTAGTCAGTTAAAATTAAGTTTTGGTGCCGAGCAATTTGTAACAGATTTTAAGGAGAACTTTGTAGAAGACGCTCTAAATGAAACTTATGGCTTCAATAATAATATTATAGCCGGTTTTGTTGAAGCAGATGTGGTGTTTTCTAAAAACCTAGCTTTAAAAGTTGGATGGCGTGCAGATTACAGTTCAATATTTAAAACAACAGATATAGCACCAAGAGCAGCAATTGCATATAAGAGTTCAGAAAATGAGCAGTTTTCTTTAGCTTATGGTAACTTTTATCAGAACCCAAACAGTTCAATTTTAAAATTTGAACAAGATTTAAAAGCACAAAAAACAGCACACTATATTTTTAATTATCAATACATTAATAACGGAAAAATATTTAGAGCTGAAGCGTATAGGAAAGATTACAATCATTTGGTAAAGTTTGATACCGATTTTGCAGCTTATGATAGTAATTTTAATTCATCAGGTGAAGGTTATGCACAAGGTATTGACTTATTTTGGAGAGATAATAGCAGTATTAAAACTATAGATTATTGGGTTAGTTATTCATATTTAGACACAAAGCGTAATGATCAAAATTTTGAAACGTCTGTACAACCAAATTATGCTACCAATCATAATCTATCTATAGTTGGTAAATATTGGATAGATAAGTTAAGAAGTCAGGTTGGTTTATCTTATGGGTTTTCTTCTGGCAGACCTTATAATAATCCAAATACAGATCGTTTTTTTAGTGAACGTACAAAAGCATTTAATAGTCTTAGCTTAAACTGGTCTTATTTATTAGATCAGCAGAAAATTTTATACTTCTCGGTAAACAATGTTTTAGGGTTTAATAATGTAAATGGTTATCAGTATGCAGACACTCTAAATCTTGATGGTCAATTTAGTAGAAGAGCACTAACTCCGGCTTCAGATCAGTTCTTTTTTGTAGGATTTTTTTGGACGATTAGTCAGGATGGTAATGATAATCAATTAGATAATCTGTGATCTTGTAAGTATTTGGTTTTTAGGGGGAAAATGATTTATATCATGATTTGAGATTAGTATATCTGTTACCTTTATAGTACTAAATTAAACGTCATGGAACTCAAAAAAAACCCAAAAGCCAATGTAGGTAGAAACAGCAGTTTATATTTTGCTGTTGGCTTAAATGTAATGTTGCTCTTAACATATTTAGGGCTTGAACATAAGACTTACGAAAAAGAAGAGATAAAGATTGATTTATTAATGTTAGATGATCAGTTTGATGAGGATATACCGATCACTAACATTAATATTCCACCACCACCTCCACCTCCAAAACAGGTTGTTACTGAAGCAATAACTATAGTTGAAGATACTGAAGAAGTAGAAGAGACTGTTGTAGAGAGTACTGAAGTAGGACAAGATGATGTTATTGAAGAAGTAGCTGAAGTTGAAGATGTTGTTGTAGATGAAGTAGAAGAGGATTTAGAGGTGCCATTTGCATTGATTGAGAAAGTTCCTCAATTTCCAGGTTGTAAAGGAAATAATGCTGAATTAAAAGCCTGTTTTGAAGAAAAAATGCAAGCGCATTTACAGAAAAATTTTAGATACCCTGAGGCTGCGGCAGATTTGAATATACAGGGAAAAGTTTATGTCTTCTTTTTAATAGATAAAACAGGGAAGGTGACTAAAATAAAATCTAGAGGACCAGATAAGCTTTTAGAAACTGAAGCGGAACGTATTATAAGTCTTTTACCAAAAATGATTCCTGGGCAACAGAGAGATATGCCTGTGAGTATGCCTTATAGTGTTCCAATTAATTTTAAATTAATGCAGTAGCAATATACCCTAATATTATAACCTTAAAATTTTCCTTAATTGAAAACAGAATCCCTGAAAAGGGATTTTGTTTTTTAAATTATTTTAGACATAATTTGTTATAAATTTATTTAAGTAAATTTAAGTCCCTATCTTTTATGTCTCTAAACTTTGAGATAAATAAACTAATAATTTTAAGAGAAATAAATATATTCATATGGAACAAATTATAACATTTGGAGAAGTTTTAATGCGTATTTCACCAAGAGGGAATAAAAAGTTTATGCAGTCTAATATTGCAGAATTTTATTTTGGAGGTACGGAGTTAAATGTAGGTATTTCTATTGCTAATTTTGGTGGTAAAGTAAAACATATAAGTGTTGTTTCTGATGATTTTATTGGCGAAACAGCATTGTCTTATATTAGAAAGTTTGGGGTTAGCACATCTTCAATAGAGTTTTCTAAGCGTCCTTTAGGGGTTTATTTTTTAGAGGTAGGAGCTGTTATGAGACCGAGTAAAATTTCTTACAATAGATCACATTCTTCTTTTTCAGAAATAGTCCCTTCAATGGTAGATTGGGAAAAAGCTTTAAGAAAAGGGAATTGGTTGCATTGGACAGGTATAACACCAGCTTTAAGTGAAGGTGCTTTTGCTACGTTAAAGGCGGGACTTATATTGGCAAAAGAAAAGGGGATTACTGTTTCTGCTGATCCAACTTATCGTAGTGGTTTATGGAAATACGGAAAAGATGCAAAATCATCTTTGATTGAGTTATTGCATTATTCAAATATTTTTATCGGAGGTGTTAATGAAATTAATGAAGTTTTAGGGACTAATTATAGTTATTCAAACGAAGATTTTCTTAAGGCTAGTAAAGAATTAATGGAAGCGTTTCCTTCAATTGAAAAAGTATTTGATAAAATTAGAACTTCCTTAAATTCTTCATGGCACAAAATTAGAGCTAGAATGTGGAATGGTACTGAATTTAAAGAATCTGAAGATTTAGATATTACACATGTTGTAGATAGAATTGGTACAGGAGATGCGTTTGCAGCTGGTTTAATCCATGCTTTACAGCAATACGATGATTTTAAGGCTATGCAATTTGCTAGTGCAGCTTGTGCATTAAAACATACTTATGAAGGTGATGTTAATTATGCAAATGGAGATGATGTGATGTCTATCTTAGAGGGTAATATCTCAGGGCGTTTTGTACGCTAAAAGATGTCATTCATTATAAATTAAAATAGTAATAGCTTGCTTGTTCTTTATACAGGCAAGCTATTTTATTTATTGCTATTATTTAGTGTATGCACCAGATGAATAGGTTAACTCATAGCTGTGTGTGTAAATTTCGAAAACAATTCCGAAAGGATCTTCTACATAACACATTTTAAAAGGTTTTTCTCCAGGGTAATATTCTCTAATTGGCATACGTTGTTTTCCGCCATATGCTACAATTTTATCAATTAATTCTTCAATGTTAGGGTCTTGTATGCTAAAGTGAAATAATCTAGTATTAAACAAACTAAATTCAGGAGCTTCTTTAAGGCCATGAGGGAAAGAGAATATCTCTACACCAACACCATCAGAAGTTGATAAATGTGCGATTTTAAATTCGTCCCAATCTTCACAAAACCCATCAATACATATAATACCAATGGCTGTTTCTTTTTCTTTTTTAATGGTAGAAGGTTCCATAATGGTGTAATACAGTTTGTTTTTTTGTTGCAAGAGTTGAATTTAAGGCTCTAAGTATATTTCATTCGATTTTCTGTATTCCGAAGGTCGTTTTCCCATAACCTTACTAAATGTGTTGCTAAAGGTTGGTAAACTACTGTAGCCAACCATATTTGCTATTTCTGAAATATTATAATCCGAATTCATTAAATATTCTAAGGATTTAAATATCCGTAATTGGGTGTAGTATTTAATGAAAGACATGCCTACGTCCTTTTTAAAAAGTCTATAAAGTGATTTATCCGTCATGCTAAATTTTGAAGCAAGCTGAGGTAGTAAGTGTTCTTGATGTATTTGGTCTGTTAGGTAATTTATAATATTTGTTAATCGACCATCTGTTGGCTGTGGTAACTCTAAATGTAATGATTTATAGACTGTTTGTTCTAAAAGAGCTTTAAAAGCATAGACAATAGCATATTTTTTTTTTTGAGACTTCATAATGTCTCCTTTCCAGTTTTTAGTAAATAATAAGAGTTCCATTAATAAATTATTAATAGGGTAAATTCCTTCTTTGTTATAAAATTTTGAAGAATTAGTAGGCATAGGGAAGTATAAGTTTCTCATAATTACCTTTGGTGTGCTGGGGTAAATGGCATGCTTTACTCGTGAAGGAATCCACATATAGTGTCTAGCAGGTAAATAATATATTCTATTCTTTGTTTTAACGTGTACAACACCGCCTTCAGTATATAAAAATTGACCTTTATCATGCTTATGAGATTCAATGAATGTTTCGCCCATTAAATTGTGGTAACAAAAGATGCTTTTAGGATTCTTATCTACTTCGGTTAAGTAATACTTTGTATTCATAATGTTACAATACAGTCTTATTTGCACTAAATTAATAAAATATTGTCTTATATCAATAAATAGACATTAAATATCTTGTATAAATTGCATCTTAGTTTTGTGAAAAACATAATCAAACTAAAAATAATAATCAAAAAGGTAATTTTTTACCTTAAAAATCTCTAAATACTTAATAATATGCAACGAATTAAATATCCTGATTATTTGGATAAAATACAGACTGCAGAAAAGGCTGCTTTACTAATTAAAAATCGTCACGTGTTGGGGGTTAGTGGTTTTACAAAAGCAGGAGACAGTAAAACAGTTTTGCCGCAAGTTGCAAAAAGAGCGCTTCATGAAGATTTGAAAGTAACTGTGTTGAGTGGTGCTTCATTAGGGTACGATACAGATGCCGATTTAGCAAAAAATGGTGCATTGTATAAAAGATTACCGTTTCAGGCAGATCCGACGCTTAGAAAAAGTATAAACAGTCATGAGGTTCTTTATGTAGATCAGCATTTGGGACAAACAGCAGATATGCTTCAGAAAATTGACAAATTTAAAATTGATATTGCTATTATTGAAGCGGTATCTATTACTGAAGATGGTTATATTGTACCAACAACATCCGTTGGTAACTCTCCGATTTTTGCAGAAAATGCAGATCAAATTATTATAGAAATAAATACAACGTTTCCTGAGTCTCTAGCAGGAATTCATGATGTTAAGATTTTAAAAAAACAACCCAATCGAGAGGTGATTCCTATAACAGAATCAGATACAAGAATCGGAGATCCATATATTAAGATTGATCCTAAAAAAGTAGCTGCTATTGTTTATACAGAAGTTCCAGATAGTCCGGCGGTAATAGCTGATCCAGATGAAAAAACAAAAGCGATTTCTGGTCATATACTTAAATTTTTAGAAAATGAAGTAGAAGAAGGAAGGTTAACGGAATCATTATTGCCTTTACAGGCAGGTATAGGTAAAACGGCTAATGCTATTTTATCAGGGTTTACGAATAGTAAATTCAAAAATTTAACGATGTATTCTGAAGTGCTTCAGGATAGTACTTTTGAGCTTATCGATTCAGGTAAATTGCTGTTCGCATCTGCGTCTTCAATTACGGTAACTGAAGCGTGTTCTAATAAAGTGTTTAATAATTTTGAACAGTATAAAGACAAACTTCTATTAAGACCGCAAAACATTAGTAATGCAGCTGAGGTGATTAGTCGTTTAGGTATTATTGGAATTAATACAGCAATCGAAGTAGATATCTATGGAAATGTAAATTCTACACATATTGGAGGGACTAAAATGATGAATGGAATAGGAGGTTCTGGGGATTTTGCTAGAAATGGATATCTAAGCATTTTTGCTTGTCCATCAATATCAAAAGAAGGACGGATTTCTCATGTAGTTCCTATGGTGTCTCATACAGATCATACCGAGCATGATGTAGATATTTTGGTAACAGAACAAGGTTTAGCTGATTTAAGAGGTTTGGCACCTGTAGAAAGAGCACGACTTATTATTGAAAACTGTGTACATCCAGAGTATAAAGATCAAATGTTAGATTATTTTGAAGAAGCTCATAATATTGGTGGACAAACACCACATATTTTAGAAAAAGCCTTTAGTTGGCATACGCAACTTAAAACTAAAGGGACAATGAAAATAGAAATACTTGTTAATCATTAGGCTTAATTATTTAGTTTATAAATGCTACTATTTTTAATTATCTATTACCAATAGCCTGTATTTTTCAGTTTGCTTTAATGACATCAGTTTTTAATATGTGCTAACATTACTATTAAACAAGTTAAGTAATTTTAGTTGTTAATGCTAATTTTGTGGAGAACCAAAAAATAAAAACTATGTCATTACTTACTATAATCTTATCCATTTTATTACCTCCGTTAGCTGTGTTCTTAAAACATGGACTAGGAACTGAATTTTTAATCAGTGTTGTCTTAACAATTATTGGTTGGTTACCAGGTGTGATTTATGCATTTTATGTAAATAGTAAATAAAAAAAGTAAAAAAATAATGGAAAATATATTAGTTGCTGGTGCTAACGGTACCACAGGAAAACAAGTCGTTAACTTATTAAAATCATCACAGTATTTTAATCCAATTGCAATGGTGCGTAAAGAAGAGCAGCAGAAGCAATTTAAGGCTGATGGTGTAAAAACTGTCTTAGCAGATTTAACGGGTGATCTTACAGATGCTGTAAAAGGTGTAGATAAAGTAGTTTTTGCGGCAGGATCTGGCGGAAAAAATGTAATAGAAGTAGACCAAGAGGGTGCAAAGCGCTTAATGGATGCCTCAAAAGAGGCTAATATTAATCGTTTTGTAATGCTGAGTTCAATGGGAGCAGATCATCCTGAGGCTTCAGACGATTTAAGAGATTATTTAAAAGCAAAACAAAATGCTGATAAACATCTTAAGGAAAGTGGGCTTAAATATGTAATTGTAAGACCAGGAGCTTTAAATAATAATATAGGAAAAGGAGAAATAGAATTAAGTGAGAAGTTGAGTAAGCGAGGTGAAATTAGTAGAGCCGATGTCGCTAAAACTTTAGTAAGTACATTAAGTGATGATGCGCCTTATAATACAACTTTCGAGATTTTAGAGGGGGATACTATTATTGGAGAAGCCTTAAGTAGCTTGTCTAATTAAAATAGAAGACAAGAATTCTTAAGACATATAAAGATAAATTTAAATAAAAAGAGAGGCTTTTAAAGTCTCTCTTTTTTAGTATTATATAGGTTTTTATTCAATCTTTTATTTAGCTAATATAATTCCAGATATTTCTGTATTTGCTCATTTGTCTGTACGTGTTAAGAATCACTTTGTGCTCTGGTAGAGTTAAACTTGGGTCTTGCTTTAAGATGTTTTTAGCATAGTGTCTCGCTTCCTGAAGAATGTCTTTATCTTTTACAATATCTGCAATTCTTAGGTTTAAAATACCACTTTGCTGTGTCCCCATAATATCTCCCGGTCCACGTAATTTTAAATCGACTTCAGCAATTTCAAACCCATCGCTACTGCGTACCATGGTTTCTAATCTTGTTTTACTATCCTGACTTAATTTATAGCTCGTCATTAAGATGCAGTAACTTTGTTCTGCTCCACGACCAACACGACCACGTAATTGATGTAGTTGAGATAAGCCAAAGCGTTCTGAGCTCTCAATAATCATTACAGAAGCGTTAGGGACGTTAACACCAACTTCTATAACTGTTGTAGCAACCATGATTTGGGTTTCTCCTTTTACAAAGCGCTGCATTTCATAATCTTTATCGGCAGGTTTCATTTTACCATGAACAATAGAAATTTGATATTTGGGCATAGGGAATTCTCTAGAGACACTTTCATAACCATCCATTAAATCTTTATAATCCATGTTTTCGCTTTCTTGAATTAGCGGATAAACAATATAAATTTGTCTTCCTAAAGCGATTTCATCTTTCATGAATTTGAAAACTTTCAGGCGATTACTATCAAAGCGATGAACTGTTTTTATAGGTTTTCTACCTGCAGGTAATTCGTCAATAACAGAGATATCCAAGTCTCCATAAACAGACATTGCTAGGGTTCTCGGAATTGGTGTTGCAGTCATCACAAGAACATTTGGAGGAAGTGTGTTTTTGCGCCACAATTTACTTCTTTGAGCGACTCCAAATCTGTGCTGTTCATCTATAATTGCAAGACCTAAATTTTTAAATTTAACCTTGTCTTCAAGTAAAGCATGCGTACCAATTAAGATCTGTAAATCGCCATTTTCAAGATTTTGGTGAATAATTTTTCTTTCTGAAGTTTTAGTTGAGCCTGTTAATAATGAAACACTGATATTTAATGGTTTGCATAATTCACTTAATCCTTGGTAGTGTTGAGCTGACAAAATAGCAGTAGGTGCCATTAAGCAACATTGAAAACCGTTGTCAAGTCCCATGAGCATTGACATAAATGCAACAATGGTCTTCCCAGAACCTACATCACCTTGTAATAGCCGATTCATTTGTGCATTTGAGCCTAAATCGAATCTAATTTCTTTTAAAACACGCTTCTGCGCATTGGTTAAATTAAAGGGTAAATGGTCTTTGTAAAAGGTATTAAAATAAGTGCCAACTTTATCAAAAGTGAAGCCTTTAATTTTAGATTTATGGATAAGATTTTTAATAATTAATTGCAGCTGAATGTAAAATAATTCTTCAAATTTTAATCGGAATTGTGCTTTTGCTAAAAGCTCTGGAGTCTTCGGAAAATGAATATTAAAAAGTGCATCTGGTTTCGCAATTAATTTCAACTCCGACATTACAGAATCAGGTAAAGTTTCAACAAAGCGTCCGTTAGTTTCCAAAAACAATTGTTGCATAATTTTGGTCACTACACGATTTGTTACACCTTTGTTTGAGAGTTTTTCGGTTGATGGATAAATGGCTTGCATGGCCGAGCGTAAATTACCTTCGTGCTCCGTTTGTAATTCAATTTCTGGGTGTGGCATGCTAAATTTTCCGCTAAACCAATTCGTCTTACCAAAAATAACATAGGTTTGCCCTATTTTAAGGTTTTCTCTAATCCATTTCTGGCCTCTAAACCAAACGAGTTCCATTGAGCCTGTGTCGTCTCTAAAATTAGCAACAAGACGTTTGCCTCTTTTTTGTGCTACTTCTTTAAAACCTGTGATTTTTCCTATAGTTTGAACTTCGGCATTATTTCGTTGCAGTTCGTTTATCTTATAATAACGGGTACGATCAATATAACGATTGGGAAAAAGGTTAATTAAATCTTGGTAGGTTTGGATGCCTAATTCTGAGCGTAACAAATCCGCACGATTGGGACCAACGCCTTTAAGATAATCTATGGGGGTTTGTAAATTAACACTCATGACTGCGAATTTAATTAATTCCTTTGAAATCTATGATTCATCAATTTATTATTAACTGATATTTAGGAAAGAATGTATTCTATTGCTTAAATTACAATTAGTAATATCTAAAATAATGTTATTTATTGTCTGTACTTTTTTCGAAACGGCATAAAATCTTTACATTGGTCATTATTCTTGTCTCTAATTAATCTATGAAGAAATTTTTTATCATCGTTTTTGTGCTTTTAGTAGCTCATTCTTTTGCACAACAAACTAGTTATGTCGATTTTATTAAGGCAAACGCTACATTAAATATTGTTCCAGATTCTGCTTTGGTTGAAGGAGGTGTATCTTATAATTTCAAGATTTTGAAAGCTACAGATTCTATTTTCTTAGATGCTGTAAATATGAAATTCAATACAGTTGAAATAGCTAAAAGTGATGCTGTTTTTGGTGCGCTATCATATTCAAATATTGATAATAAAATCTATTTTAACTACCCATTTAAAAAAAATGAATCTTATGTAGTTCGTTTTAACTATTCGGCAAAGCCTAAAAAAGCAATGTATTTTTTAGAGCGTGAAAATGCACCACAGGTTTGGACGCAAGGTCAAGGGAAATATACAAGTAATTGGTTTCCTAGTATAGATGATGTTAATGATAAAATTATTTTCAATTTAAGTTTAGTAGGAGATTCTGAATATAAACTTTTATCAAACGGAGCTATAACGGAGCGTATTGAATTGCCAAACGGAAGCGTTAAAACATCTTATAAGATGAAGAAGCCAATGCCAAGTTATCTATTAGCTTTGGTTTATGGTAAATACAATAAAGAAACAAAGACATCTAAAAGTGGTATTCCTTTAGAGTATTACTATTATACTGAAGATTCTTTAAAAGTGGAGCCCACTTACCGTTATTCAAAACAAATGTTCGATTTCTTAGAAGAAGAAATAGGATTTGCTTTTCCGTGGCAGAATTACAAGCAAGTACCTGTTCATGATTTTTTATACGCAGGTATGGAAAACACAAGTCTTACCATTTTTTCAGATGCTTACGTGGTAGATTCTATTGGTTTTAATGATAAAAACTATGTGAATGTTAATGCGCACGAATTGGCACATCAATGGTTTGGAGATTTGGTTACGGCAAAATCGAGCGAGCATCATTGGTTACAAGAAGGTTTTGCCACCTATTATGCGCTTTTAGCGGAACGCGATATTTTTGGTGAGAATTATTTCAACTTTAAACTTTTAGAATCCATAATAGATCTAAGTCATCAAGAGCTTTCGGGAGAAGGAACATCTTTGTTAGACCCTAAAGCTAGTAGTTTAACTTTTTATCAACGTGGGGCATGGGTTTTACATATTTTAAGAGGTGTTGTAGGTGATCGTGTTTTTAAGCAAGCGGTTAAAAATTATCTAGAGAAGCATCAATTTGGAAATGTTGAAACTTCAGATTTTATTAAAGAAGTAGAGCGCCTTTACGGTAAGTCATTAACGAGT
Source organism: Winogradskyella undariae (assembly GCF_013285155.1). GTDB lineage: Bacteria > Bacteroidota > Bacteroidia > Flavobacteriales > Flavobacteriaceae > Winogradskyella > Winogradskyella undariae. The sequence goes on from NZ_JABTEL010000002.1 coordinate 462,537, forward strand.
TTTGTTAATTATTGGATTAAAAATAAATCTTTTCCTTACGAGAAGGCTTATGAGGTTTTAAGGAAGGAATCAGAATTTATTAATGAATATGCTATGGTAGATTGTGAAGCTAAAACATCTAAGTGTGCCGATTATTTAAAGTATTATGTTTCAGATGAAGCAAAAGCAAAGGTTATTAGTCAAGTTCCGGATTTAGTGACCCCAGGTACTTTTAAAAATGGTATAAAAGTGCGTCAGGCTATTTCGCAATATGTTACTAAAATTCCAGAAAATCTAAAGACGGATTACGAATCGTTACTCGATGATCAATCGTACATCACTATAGAGAAAGCCTTATATAACCTTTGGAATAATTTTCCATTAGAGCGTTCTAAATATTTGGCTAAAACACGAGGTATTTCGGGTTTTAGTGATAAGAATGTGCGTTTATTATGGATTGTTTTAAATTTAAACACGGCATATTATCAAACAGACGATAAACAAAAGTTATTTAATGAGTTGGTAGATTATACAGGAGAAGCTTATAATGTAGATTTAAGAATGAATGCATTTCAGTATTTGTATTTAATGAAATCTTGCAATGAAGAATGTGAAGCAAACTTAGAGAAAGCAAAATCACATTATAACTGGAGAATGGTTAAGTTTGCTAAAGAATTATCTAACAAGTTAGAAGAAAATAAAAAGTAATGCGAGCATTAGTAATATCTGGAGGAGGAAGTAAAGGAGCATTTGCAGGTGGTGTTGCACAATACCTTATGGAACGTGAGAAGCGTGAATATGATATGTTTTTAGGAACTTCAACAGGAAGTCTTTTGGTGCCGCATTTAGCTGTAAATGAAATCGGGAAGCTTTATGATATTTTTACTAATGTACAACAGCAAGATATTTTTAGTGTTAGTCCTTTCATTCAGCGTAAAAAAGGGGATAGAGAATATGTTTCAATAGATTTTGTAAATTCAATATGGCAGTTTATTAGAAGAAGACGAACTTTTGGAGAAAGTAAAGCATTGAAAAGACATATTAAAAAGCATGTAACTTATGAGGAGTATTTAAAGATTAGAAAAGAAAAGCACGATGTTGTGGTAACGGTTGCTAATTTATCTATGAACCGTACTGAGTATAAGTCTATACAAGAATGTACTTACGAAGAATTTTGTAATTGGATATGGATTTCTTGTAACTATGTACCATTTATGTCTCTCGCAAAAGTTGATGGTTACGAATATGCAGATGGAGGATTAGGAAGTGTAATACCTATTCGCGAAGCTATTTTAAGAGGAGCCACTGAAATTGATGCTATTGTTTTAGAGGCAGAAACTTTAGGGAAACAGAAAGTTTTGGGTAAAAACCCCTTTTCACTTATGATTAGTTTATTCGGACATCTACTGAATCAGGTAGAACGAAATGATATTATGATTGGCAAGCTTGCAGCCAGAAACAAAAATGTAAAACTTAATTTGTACTATACACCAACAAGTCTTACTGAAAACTCACTAATTTTTAGTAAAAGATTGATGGAGAGATGGTGGCATGAAGGTTATGATTATGCAGAAAGTCGTCATGAAGAGTAATTGAGGTCATACATGAAATCAAAATACGATTATATCATATTAGGAGCTGGAGCTTCGGGTTTATTGCTGGCGTACCGCATGTCTAAAGATGCTTTTTTTAATGATAAGTCAATTTTAATTATTGATAAAGAGAAGCATAAAGGCAACGACAGAACTTGGTGCTTCTGGGAGGATGGAGCAGGTGAGTGGGATGCGCTTTTAACCAAAACTTGGAGTAATGTTTACTTCGGAAGTGATTCGTTTTCTAAAACCATCTCAATTGCACCTTATGTTTATAAAATGGTGAGAAGTGAACCTTTCTATAATTCACTTTGGGCAGATATAAATGCCAATTCTAATTTTACTTTTATTGAAGATTTAGTAGATCATTTTCAGGAATCTAATAACGGAGTTGAGGTTATTGCCAGTAATGGAACTTATTTTGGGTCTAAGCTATTTAATAGTCTGCCTAAAGAAGAGGTTTATGCAGCACATCCAAAATACCCTTTAATTCATCAGCATTTTGTAGGTTGGTTTGTGAAAACAAAGACAGAGGCGTTTGATGATTCCATGGCGACTTTTATGGATTTTACCGTGCCTCAAAATGGAAATACACGTTTTATGTATGTGTTGGCTATAGATAAGCAAACAGCATTATTTGAATATACTCTGTTTTCTAAAGATTTGCTAGCGTTTTCTGAATATGAATATGGGATTCACTCTTATTTAAAACAGAGGAATATTTTAGATTATGAAATTATTGAAAAGGAGCAGGGAAATATACCCATGACTTCTTTTGATTTTAATAGCTTAAATTCTCAGCACATTCTGAATATTGGAACAGCTGGAGGTTGGACCAAAGCAAGTACCGGTTATACATTTCAGAATACGTCTAAAAAGACTAAAGAGGTTATTAGTTTTTTTAAGAAGAATGAAGACCTATCAAAGTTTCAGAAGTCTACAAAGTTTCGATTTTACGATTTAATTTTCTTAGATGTTTTAGCAAATCATAATGATGAAGGCGCTTCTATATTCTCTTCAATGTTTAGGAAAACAAATGTTAAAACGATATTTAAGTTTTTAGATGAAGAGTCAACACTTTTAGAAGATCTAAAAATTATTCTTTCAGTACCGCCAAAACGTTTTATGCAAGCATTTTTTAAGCGTTTTATCAGAAAAGTATAGAGGTTTTTTTTTAATAAATTAACCATCTAACCATCTAACCATCTAACCATCTAACCATCTTGATAAACTTGTCCTCTGTGTGGTTTTAGGCTATCTCGTATTGGTTTCATCTCAGATTCATCCACAACTAAAAAAGCTAAGCTATGCATGTCGCTTATGGTTTCAACACCTGTAATTGTAATATCTAGTTTGTTTATTACAATATATTCTTTCAAATGAATAAGGTGGTGTTCTGCTGTTTTTTGTCCGGCAGGTCCTTTAAAATCCCATATCAATTTTAGTTTTCGCATTTTTATAATTTCTTTTTTATTTAGATGTATGTACAGAGGTTCCTTTTTCAACAAAACGTTTAAAGTTAGTCATATAAGTTTTGGTATGTTTTTTAAATGCTCCAGGTATTAAAAGTAGCATTATGCTCATTTTAAAATTGGTAGGTTGAAAATTGTTTTTGCAAACCCATATAGTGTAATCTTCTTTTGTCGTTTTAAAATAATTTTCTTGAATGTTTTGTAACCCTTTGCTTGCGTATGTAGTGTGTAATTCGTCTGGCAGATTTTGTTTGGTAATAGTTTCTATGACTTCCATTTTACGATTTCCAAAGCTATAATTTAATTTCATCTTTGCACCCAATTCATTCGGGTTTCCGTAAATATGTTCCATATTAATAAAGCCTTCTTGCCAATGTATTATATTGTCAATAGAGTTCATTTTTTTGATAACTAATGAAATAGGTTTGTTAATTAATATTTCAAAAGTGTGTTTCATAGAAAATGTTTTCTATAAATGTATAAAAAAGGTATAGTAATCGTTTTAACTAATCGATGTCTGTACCGTTTTCATTGTTAAAATCATTATAAATCGTATAAGTTGTTATTCTAGATTGGTTTTTACGCCGTAACTAGCGAGCACTATTGAAATAATGCTTTTTAATCAGCTTGCTAAGTACACTAATTATGTTACTTTTGCTAAGTTTAAAAAATAAATATACTTTATCAATAACTATAAAATAATAAAGGATTAATCATGAATTTAAAATTCAAATGTTTGTTTCTAGTGTTTTTTGCACTAAATTTTTCTTTTTCTCAAGAAAGTGATGAGGTACTTCTTAAAGTCGCTGATGATTCCATTATGGCTTCTGAGTTTATTAGGGTTTATAATAAAAATTTAGATTTAGTTCAAGACGAGAGTCAAAAAGATATTGATGGTTACTTAAAATTATTCATAGAATATCAATTAAAACTAAAAGAAGCTAAGCGTTTAAAGTTAGATGAAGATGTAAGTTACCAACGTGAGTTTTCTAGATACAAGAAACAATTGATTAAAAATTATATTGCAGATAATGAAGTTACTGATGCTTTGGTCAGAGAAGCTTATGATCGTAGTAATATTGATATTAATGCATCTCACATTTTAGTCCGCTTAGATGCTTCGTCTAATGATACTATCAGTGCTTATAATCAAGTTTTAGCTTTAAGAAAACGTGCTTTAGAAGAAGGTTATGATAAAGTAAAAAAGGAAATGCATGATGGTAAAACTATTTTCCTTGAAGACTTAGGTTATTTTTCAGCTTTTAAAATGGTTTACGATTTTGAAACTGCTGCTTACAATACCAAAGTTGGAGAAATTTCTATGCCATTTAGAACGCAGTTTGGTTATCATGTTGTAAAAGTTAATGAAAGAAGAGGCAGTAGAGGTACTTTAACCGCAGAACATATTATGGTTAATTTTAATCCTAAAGATTCACTTTCAAATCCAGAAGCTAGAATTAATGATATTTATAAAAAGTTGAATCAAGGTGAAAGTTTTGAATCTTTAGCTAAACAATTTTCAGATGATAAAAACTCTGCTAAAAATGGCGGTAAATTAGCACCTTTTAAAAGTGGTCAATTAAGTTCTACAGAATTTGAAGATGTAGCTTTTGGTTTAGAAAATGATGGAGATGTTAGTCAACCTTTTAAGTCAGCTTATGGATGGCATATTGTAAAAAGATTAAGTTTAGAGCCTGTTGCACCGTTTGAAGATTTAAAAGCAACTTTTGAATCTAAAGTAAAAAGAGACTCAAGATCAAAGTTGATTAATGAGGCGATGATTACAAAACTTGAAAATCAATATCAAATTACTTTCAATGATAAGTCAAAACCTTATTTTGTATCGATATTAAATGACGATTTTCTTAGCCGTAATTGGGTAGAGCCAAAAGACTTTAAAGCGACTGAAACTTTATTCACGATTAATAAAACTATTTTCACATATGAAGATTTTGCAAAGCATTTAAAATCAGCACAACGTATTCATAATGCTAAAAACAAGGATTTTGAAAATATTGTAACTACTGAATTTAAGAATTTTTACGAAAAATCAATTCTTCAGTATAGAGAAGATAATTTAGAAGTTGAAAATAAAGAGTACGCAAACATCTTAAAAGAATATAGAGACGGACTTTTATTGTTCGACTTAATGGAAAAAGAAGTTTGGAATAAAGCTTCTAAAGATTCAACGGGAATTGAAACGTTTTACAATACTAATAAATCGAAGTATTTATGGAAAGATAGAGTAGAGGTTGTTATTGCTTCATCTGCTGATAAATCTAAAATGAAGAAAATCCGTAAATTGATGAAGAAAGGGAAATCTGAAGCTTTTATAGAAGAGAAACTAAATACAGAAGACAAGCAAAATGTTATCTTCTCAAAAGGAACTTATACATTAGAAGACTCTACTTTACCTTCAGACTTTAAAGCTAAAGAAGGTGTTTCAGACGTTTATGAAAACCACGATGCATTTCATGTTATTGATGTAAAGACTATTATACCTGCAGGTCAGAAAACCTTAGAAGAAGCTAGAGGTAATGTTATTAGTGATTACCAAGAGGAAATAGAAGCTAATTGGATTAATGATTTATACGAACGCTTTAAAATAGACGTTAATCAAGCAACACTAGATGCTATCAAAGCTAAAATTGGAAACTAATTTGTATTTTTTGAAACACTTTATATATATAGGTATTTTATGTTTGCTTTTTTCTAGCTGTGATTTTATTAAACCATCAGAGGATTTAAAGCCAGTAGCTAGAGTTAATGAAAGCTTTCTTTATGAAGAAGATTTAATTGATGTCGTACCAAGCGGAACCTCTAAGGAAGATAGTACTTTAATCGTCAATTCTTATATAGAGCGTTGGGCAAGGCAATTACTTTTAATGGATGGCGCTTTGGTTAATCTTTCAGAAGAAAAACAATCAGAATTTTCAAAATTAGTAGAACAATATAAAAGTGATTTGTATACAAAAGCATATTTAGAAGGCTTAGTTAAGAAAAGTATAGATTCTTTTGTCCCTAGAGAAACAGCAGAGTTATTTTATGAAGCAAATAAGGAATCTTTCAAGTTAAACGATGATCTTATTCAGTTGAGATATGTAAGTTTACCTTTAAACCCTATTAATTTAGATACTATAACAATGCGTTTTAAACGTTTTGAAGAAAAAGATAAAATCTATTTAGATTCTATTTCTGTACAATTCAAATCGTACTCATTAAATGATTCACTTTGGGTTAAATTAAATCATGTTGCAGAAAAAATTCCTATTATAAATAATACAAATAAAAATGAACTGTTAAAAAAAACAAATTTCTTACACCTCAAAGATTCATTAAACCTATATTTGATGCTAGTAAACGACGTGCGACTTCAAAATGATTATGCACCTTTGGATTATGTTAATTCGTCGATTAAAAAAATTGTTATAAACAAGAGAAAACTAGAGCTCATCAAGCAACTCGAAAATGATATTACAACAGATGCTATTAAAAACAATAAATTCGAAACTTACAATTAAAGCAGCGTTATTAGTTTGCTTTATTTCATTTAACATTATTAATGCTCAAGAAATCATCGATGATGAAATTCTTGCTCCAGTAGAACAACCAAAAGACAGTGTTGTAAAGAAATCGAGGATCAAAGCAGACGGTGTTGCAGCTGTTGTCGGTGATTTTATCATTTTAGAATCAGATTTAGACAGAGAAATTGCACAACTAAAAGCACAAGGAGCAGATTTAAAAGATTTGACAAGATGTGAGCTTTTTGGAAGTTTATTAGAAAGTAAATTGTATGCACACCAAGCTATTCAAGATAGTATTCTGGTTAACGAATTACAGATTAGTCAAACTACAGATCAGCAAATACAAGGTATTTTAGGACAAACACAAGGAGATATGCAAGGCTTATTAGAATTTTACAAAAAAGATTCTGAAGAAGCATTGCGTGAAGAAATGAACGAGATCAATAAAAACAGATATTTAGCTCAAGAAATGCAGGCTAAAATTACTGGAGATATTGAAGTAACACCAGAAGAGGTTCGTACTTTTTTTAATGAAATTCCAGAAGACGAGCGTCCAATATTTGGTACTGAATTAAAGTTAGCGCAAATTGTTGTTATTCCTGAAGTGACTGAAGAAGCTAAACAAAGTGTTATTGATAGACTAAATGAATTTAAAAAGGATATTGAAGAAAATGGATCTAGTTTTATAACTAAAGCTATTTTTTATTCTGAAGATGGTTCTAAAAGTGATGGTGGAAGATTACCAACCATGAATAGAAAACAGCCAAGGATGGTTAAAGAATTTAGAGATGTTGTTTTCTCTATGCAAGAAGGTGAAATTTCAAAACCATTTGAAACTGATTTTGGTTACCATATTGTATTCTTAGAAAAAATTAGAGGTCAAGAATATGATGTAAGACACATTTTATTAAGACCAGAATTAACTCAAGATGCAATACAGAAAGCTAAAGATGAAATAGACGAAGTAAGAGCAAAGATTGTTGATGGTTCTTTAACATTTGAAGATGCAGCAAGAGAGTTTAGTGATGAAAAAGAAACGAAGTTTGAAGGTGGTCAATTAACAAACCCTACAACTCAAGATTTTAATTTCGAATTAACAAAAATGGAGCCAGAACTTTATTCTCAAATTCAAGATTTACAAGATGGAGAAATTAGTAAAGTTTTACAAGATGAAGATCGTGTTAATAGAATTAAATTTAAGATTTTAACTGTAACTGATCGTTTAGATGATCATAAAGCAGATTTCGCAAAAGATTATCTTAAAATTAAAAACTTAGCATTACAAGATAAACAAGTTCAAGCTATTGGTAAATGGCAAAAGGAAACGATTGTAGATACTTACATTAAAATTAATGGAGAGTATAAAGATTGTGATTATCAAAGTAACTGGCTAAAAAAATAAGAATATATGTCTGATGTTAATCTGATTGAAAATTTCGTTAAAAAATTTGCAGACTTAAAGCAAGAAGTTGCTAAAGTTATCATTGGTCAAGATGAGGTTGTAGATCAAATTTTAATTTCTATTTTTTCAGGAGGTCACTCACTTTTAGTAGGAGTACCTGGTCTGGCAAAAACATTAATGGTTAACACAATTTCTCAGGCTTTAGGATTGAATTTTAAACGTATTCAATTTACACCAGATTTAATGCCTAGTGATATTCTAGGTAGCGAAATTTTAGACGAAAACAGACAATTTAAATTTATAAAAGGTCCCATATTTTCTAATATTGTTTTAGCAGATGAGATTAACAGAACACCTCCTAAAACGCAAGCCGCTTTATTAGAAGCGATGCAAGAGCGTTCAGTTACAGTTGCTGGACATCCATATAAATTAGATTTACCTTATTTTGTTTTAGCAACACAAAATCCAATTGAGCAAGAAGGAACTTATCCTTTGCCAGAAGCTCAATTAGACCGTTTTATGTTTGCTATTAATTTAGAATATCCTTCATTTCAAGAAGAAGTCGATGTTGTTAAAGCGACAACAACTGATGTTAAAAAAACAGTTAATTCTTTATTTACAGCACAAGAAATTATAGACTTTCAGAATGTCATTCGTCGTATTCCTGTAGCAGATAATGTTATTGAATACGCTGTGTCTTTAGTTGCTAAAACGAGACCAAAAGAAAATTCTGCTGCAGAGATTGTAAAAGAATTTGTAGATTGGGGAGCAGGTCCAAGAGCTTCACAAAATTTAATTTTGGCTGCTAAAACACATGCTGCAACAAAAGGTAAATTCTCTCCAGATATAGAAAATATCCAAGCCGTTGCTACGGGGATTCTAAGACATCGTATTATTAAAAACTACAAAGCAGAAGCAGAAGGTATTACAGACGAGAAGATTATTCAAAGTTTGTTTTAACTAAAAGAGGTTTAATTTTGTAACCTTAGTGATTTTGTAAATGCAATTCCACCTTTACTTTTTATAATTCATATTTATTCTAAATAAGATAACTTTCTCATTTTTTTATTAAAATATTGTTTTTTAGTTGCTTATGTGCGTTATTGTCGATAATTAAAATTAATTATACTATATATTTAAAGAATAAGCAATAATGTTACATATTCTTAAAATGTGTAGATTTGTTTCGTTTAAAAAACACAAAACAACTTAAAACAACTCTATTATATACTATATGAACATTTATACTGATTACCTAAAGCAGATAGAAGACCGAAAAGGTCAAGGACTTCATCCGCAACCAATTGATGGTTCTGAATTACTTAGCCAAATTATTGAGCAAATTAAAGACGTAAATAATGAATATAGAGAAGATTCTCTAAACTTTTTTATCTACAATGTTTTACCAGGAACCACAGCTGCTGCGAGTGTTAAAGCTAAGTTTTTAAAGGAAATCATTTTAGGTGAATCTATTGTTGAAGAGATTACTCCAACTTTCGCTTTTGAGCAATTATCTCACATGAAAGGTGGACCTTCTGTAGACGTATTGTTAGATTTAGCTTTAGGTAGTGATGTAGAAATAGCTAAAGAATCTGCCGAAGTTTTAAAAACACAAGTATTCCTTTACGAAGCCGATATGGATCGTTTAGAAGAAGCTTATAAAGGAGGAAGTGATATTGCTAAAGAAATTATAGAAAGCTACGCTAAAGCAGAGTTTTTTACCAAACTTCCAGAATTAGATGAAGAAATTGAAATTGTAACTTTTGTTGCTGGTGTTGGTGATATATCTACTGATTTATTATCTCCAGGAGGTGATGCACACTCGCGTTCAGATAGAGAATTACATGGTCAATGTTTATTTGAGCATAACAAAGAACAACAAAACGAATTAAAAGCATTACAAGCACAACATCCTGATAAACGTGTGATGTTAATTGCAGAAAAAGGTACGATGGGTGTTGGTTCATCTAGAATGTCTGGTGTAAATAACGTGGCTTTATGGACAGGTATTAAATCTAGTCCATATGTTCCTTTTATTAATATTGCTCCAGTAATAGCAGGTACAAACGGAATTTCTCCAATTTTCTTAACTACTGTTGGAGTAACTGGAGGTATTGGTTTAGATCTTAAAAATTGGGTACAACAAAAGGATGCTGAGGGAAACACAATTCGTAACGAAGAAGGAGAACCTGTTTTAAAAGAAGTATATTCTGTAGCAACAGGAACAGTACTTACTATAAATACAAAAGAGAAAAAATTATATAACGGAGATACAGAATTAAACGATATTTCTGCTGCATTTACACCACAGAAAATGGAGTTTATGAAAGCAGGTGGTTCATATGCTGTTGTTTTTGGTAAAAAATTACAAACATTTGCTGCAAAAACGTTAGGAATCGTAGCTCCTGAAGTATATGCTACTTCAAAAGAAATTTCTATAGAAAATCAAGGACTTACTGCCGTTGAAAAAATATTCAATAAAAACGCTGTAGGAACAACTCCAGGCAAAACGTTACATGCAGGTTCAGATGTTCGTGTAGAAGTAAACATTGTAGGATCTCAAGATACTACAGGTTTAATGACATCTCAAGAATTAGAGATGATGGCAGCTACGGTTATTTCTCCAATTGTAGATGGTGCTTACCAATCAGGTTGTCATACAGCATCTGTTTGGGATGATAAATCTAAAGCGAATATTCCAAGATTAATGAGCTTTATGAACGACTTTGGTTTAATTACTGGCCGTGATCCTAAAGGGAAATATTTCCCAATGACAGATGTTATTCATAAAGTATTAAATGATCTTACGGTAGGAGATTGGGACATTATTATTGGTGGAGATTCTCATACACGTATGTCTAAAGGTGTTGCTTTTGGTGCCGATTCAGGTACAGTAGCTTTAGCATTAGCAACAGGTGAGGCTTCAATGCCAATCCCTCAATCTGTAAAAGTTGTTTTTAAAGGAGAAATGAAATCTTATATGGATTTCCGAGATGTTGTTCATGCAACGCAGCAACAAATGTTGAAGCAATTTGGAGGAGAAAACGTATTCCAAGGTCGTGTTATTGAAGTTCATATCGGAACTTTAACTTCAGATGAAGCTTTTACATTTACAGATTGGACAGCAGAAATGAAAGCTAAGGCTTCTATTTGTATTTCTGAAGATGAAACATTGATTGAATCTTTAGAGATTGCTAAAGGTCGTATCCAAATCATGATTGATAAAGGTATGGATAACGAAAAGCAAGTTCTTAAAGGTCTTGTTGATAAAGCAGAAACTAGAATTACAGAACTTAAAACGGGTATTAAACCAGCGTTAAGACCAGATGCAGATGCTAAATATTACGCGGAAGTGACTATTGACTTAGATGAAATTGCTGAGCCAATGATTGCAGATCCAGACGTAAATAACGAAGATGTATCTAAACGTTACACACACGATAATATTAGACCATTATCCTACTACGGAGGAACTAAAAAAGTAGATTTGGGATTTGTAGGATCTTGTATGGTGCATAAAGGGGATATGAAAATATTAGCTCAAATGCTAAAAAATATTGAAGCACAACATGGTAAAGTAGAATTTAAAGCACCTTTAGTTGTTGCTCCTCCAACTTATAACATTGTTGATGAGTTGAAAGCAGAAGGAGATTGGGATGTTTTAGTAAAATATTCAGGTTTTGAGTTCGATGATAGCGCACCAAAAGGTTTAGCACGTACTAAGTATGAAAACATGTTATACTTAGAGCGTCCTGGTTGTAACTTATGTATGGGTAATCAAGAAAAAGCAGAACCAGGAGATACGGTTATGGCAACTTCTACACGTTTATTCCAAGGAAGAGTTGTAAAAGATGATGGAGAGAAAAAAGGAGAATCTTTATTATCATCTACTCCAGTTGTAGTATTATCTACAATCTTAGGAAGAACACCAACTATGGCAGAGTATGAAGCAGCAGTTGAAGGTATTGTTTTAACAAAATTTAAGCCTTCTAGCAAAAAGTTAGTAAGCTAAATTAAAAGTTTATTTATAATAGAAAGCCTGAGTCATTGACTCAGGCTTTTTTGTGTTTATTTAAGACTCAATTTATTGAGTTGAAGGAAGCTTTTTTTTTTGATAAGAATTGCTGTTACAAGGTTTATATTAAGCTTAACTTTTTTCTTTTTTATAGTTATTCTATATTTTGTATATTGTAGGATTGAATTAATTTAAAAATAACAAGAAATAATATGGCATTCGACATCGACATGATTAAAGAGGTATATACCAAAATGACAGACCGTGTAGACAAAGCACGTAATATTGTTGGTAAACCATTAACGCTTTCAGAAAAAATACTTTACTCACATTTGTGGGATGGAAAAACTGATAAGGCTTTTACACGGGGAAAGGATTATGTAGATTTTGCTCCAGACCGTGTAGCTTGTCAAGATGCAACGGCACAGATGGCTTTGTTACAATTTATGCAAGCTGGTAAGCCAAAAGTAGCTGTGCCAACTACTGTACATTGTGATCACTTAATTCAGGCTAAAGATGGTGCTGCTACAGATTTAAAGAATGCAAATAATACAAGTAGTGAGGTTTTTAATTTTTTAGAATCGGTATCAAATAAGTATGGTATTGGTTTTTGGAAACCAGGCGCAGGTATTATTCACCAAGTGGTTTTAGAAAATTATGCATTTCCAGGAGGAATGATGATTGGTACCGATTCACACACCGTTAATGCGGGTGGATTAGGTATGGTAGCTATAGGTGTTGGTGGTGCTGATGCAGTAGATGTTATGGCAGGAATGGCTTGGGAGCTTAAATTTCCTAAATTAATAGGTGTTAAGTTAACCGGTAAACTTTCGGGTTGGACAGCACCAAAAGATGTTATTTTAAAAGTTGCTGAAATTCTTACCGTTAAAGGAGGAACAGGTGCTATTGTAGAATATTTTGGACCTGGTGCAACCTCAATGTCTTGTACAGGTAAAGGTACTATTTGTAACATGGGAGCGGAGATTGGAGCGACAACTTCAACGTTTGGTTACGATGATTCTATGGAGCGTTATTTACGTTCTACAGATAGAGCAGATATTGCTGATGAAGCAAATAAAATTAGAGAATACTTAACAGGTGATGCAGAAGTATATGCAGACCCAGAACAATATTTTGATCAAGTTATAGAAATTAATCTTTCAGAATTAGGACCTTTATTAAACGGACCTTTTACGCCAGATTTATCTACTGAAGTTGGTAGTGCAATGACAGAAAAAGCGACTGCAAACGAATGGCCACTTCAAGTTGAATGGGGGTTAATTGGTTCTTGTACAAATTCATCTTACGAAGATTTATCAAGAGCATCATCAATTGCACAGCAAGCTTTAGATAAAGGCTTAAAAATGAAATCTGAATTAGGTATTAATCCAGGTTCGGAGCAAGTACGTTATACTGCAGATAGAGATGGAATTCTTCAAGTATTCGAAAAATTAGACGCTAAAATCTTTACCAATGCTTGTGGACCATGTATTGGACAATGGGCTAGATATAGTGATCCTAAAAATGCACCGAAGAATAGTATTGTGCATTCATTTAATAGAAATTTTGCAAAGCGTGCTGACGGAAATCCAAATACACATGCTTTTGTAGCTTCACCAGAGTTAACTGCAGCAATTGCAATTGCTGGTCGTTTAGATTTTAATCCAATGACGGATAAATTAATAAACGAGAATGGAGAAGAAGTAATGTTCGAAGAGCCAACAGGGTGGGAATTACCACCAAAAGGTTTTGAAGTTAAAGAAAATGGATATTTAAAACCCGTAGAAGACGGAAGTGGTGTTGTTGTTTCTGTAGATCCAACTTCAGAGCGTATTCAATTATTAGAACCTTTTACTCCATTAGGAAGTTCTATTACTGGAGCTAAATTATTGATTAAAGCTTTTGGTAAATGTACAACCGATCATATTTCTATGGCAGGACCATGGTTACGTTTTAGAGGACATTTAGATAATATTTCTAATAACTGTTTAATTGGTGCTGTAAATGCATTTGGTAAGAAAACTAATTTTGTAAAAAATCAATTAACAGGTGAATTTGGAGGTGTGCCAGATACAGCAAGAGCTTATAAAGCAGCAGGAATAAAAACTGTAGTTGTTGGAGATCATAATTATGGTGAAGGTTCTTCTAGAGAACATGCAGCAATGGAGCCAAGACATTTAGGTGTTGCAGCTGTTATAGTGAAGTCTTTTGCTCGTATTCACGAAACAAATCTTAAGAAGCAAGGAATGTTAGGTTTAACTTTTGATAATGAAGCTGATTACGATTTAATTCAGGAAGATGATACCTTCAACTTTACAGATTTAAATGAATTTGCACCAGACAAACAATTACATCTTGAAGCTGTACATGCAGATGGAAGTAAGGATTTAATTGCTTTAAATCACACTTACAATCAAGCTCAAATTGAGTGGTATAACGAAGGTTCTGCTTTAAATTTAATTAAAAAAGAAAACAATGCTTAGTTGTTAAGTTATAATTAATAAAAATCCGTTAGAGTTTCTAACGGATTTTTTTGTGCCTATAAATTAGGAAGATAGTACTAAAATAAAAAGAGTATATTCGTTTTTACAATTCAATCCTATGAAAAAATTACTACTCTTTTTAAGTGTCATCTTGTTATTGCAAACCAATGAAATTTTGGCACAAACCATCGATTTACCACCTAGTTTATATTTATGTGAAATGGGTTCTCTTGAGCTTGATGGAACTGTAATAAATACAACAGACACAAATATTACGTATCAGTGGTATTATGGATTATCTCTTGGTTCAACTACAGAAATTGAAGGGGCAACTAATTCTATATTTAATTTAAATGGAGCTGTTAATGAAGGTGGCTTTTATAAAATAATAGCAACATTATCTGATGACAGTAATCATGTTGATTGGGTTCAAATCTTAAAGAGTGATACTGTAACGAATTACAATTATGAATTTGTTCAATGTCCTAATTTTTCAATATATGAATTACAGATTGAAAATACGCTAAATAATGTTTCTAACATAACAAAGAAATATTATGAATATGAGAATGATGCTATTCTCGGAAATGATAATAATGCAGTTGGCTTTTATACTTATGGTGATACAATTACTATTTATTTACGTATAGAAGTAAATGATGGACTATGTTACGATGTGTTACAAATAGATATTTATACTGATTCATTTTATTTTGCTAATTGGGTTTCTAATATGGGAGATTGTTCTATTGATGCCACGGACAACGTATTTGATTTAACTACAAATGATGCTCAAATTATTGGAGGTCAACAATTCGCAGTGGTTAATTATTTTGTTAGCTATAATGATGCTAGTAATCTAAATAATCCAATTACGAATGCTTCTAATTATACGGCATTGTCGCCTAATCAAACTATTTATGCAAGGGTATATGATCCAAATAACACTAATTTTAATTGCGATCCATATCTAAGCATTACTCAATTTCAATTATTATCAATTTCAGAACCAACACCAAATACGGAATTAGATTATATTGTTTGTGATACTACAAGTGGCTCTGCTACTGATGGCATTGGTGCTTTTAATTTAACGAGTAGAAATAGTTTAGTGCTATCTGGCTTAAGTACATATCGGTATAATATAAGTTATTATAATACTTTAGTTGATGCAGATACTAATACCAATCCCATTTCATCTCCTAATAATTATATAGGAAGTAATGAGGTAATCTACGTTAGAGTTGAGAGTAGTATAAACTCAGAATGTGTTCAAATTTCACAGATGAATTTAATAGTACAAGATATTTGTGATGATATTTCAGTGAATTTACTATCATATTGGTCAGCTCCTAGACCTGGATTTACATATAGAAATATGCTAATTGTAAAGAATTATGGCGAGTCAACGGTAAGTTCTGGTAGTGTAACATTTACTAAAGATGCTATTGTTGAATATTCTGGATCAACAGGATTAAGTGCAGGCAATACCATTACATCAACAGCAACTGGATTTACTTTAGACTTTGTGGATTTACTGCCAGGCGAAAGTGAAGTGATTTATGTGGACTTATTGGTCTCAACTTCTGCGAATTTAGGAGATTTGATTACTAATGTTGCAGAATATACAACAGCAACAAGTGATGTGGTCGCTGAAAATAATACATCTAGTTTATCAGAGATTATTATTGGTTCTTATGATCCTAATGATATTAATGAGTCTCATGGACCAGAAATTGAACACGTTAGTTTCACGGAAGACGATTATTTATATTATACCATTAGGTTTCAAAATGTGGGTACAGCTAGTGCCATAAATGTAACTATCAATAATAATCTAGATGAAAAATTAGATAAAACTACGTTTCAAATGTTAAGAGCAAGTCATTCATATGGGATTGAGCGTGATTTTGATAATTTAACATGGAATTTCTATAATATAAATCTAGCAGATGAAACTACTGATGAACCTAATAGTCATGGATTTGTGTATTACAAAATAAAACCATTAGCAGGCTATGAAATAGGTGATATTGTACCAAATACAGCAGGTATAATATTTGATTTTAATGAACCTGTAATTACTAATACTTTTAATACGGAATTTGTAGATGTTTTAGGAATTGAACAGCATAGTTTGAGTGCGCAATTCTCTTTAGTACCAAATCCTTCAAAAGAAGTTGTGAGTTTAAATTTTAATTCCGCGCAATCTAATGTAGAGATTACTGTTTTTGATGTTTTAGGAAAGACGATGTTAACAAACACAGCAGAACAAACTTCAGTTATTCAACTAAATATTTCTTCTTTAGAAAAAGGTGTTTATTTTGTAAAAGTTAAAGATCATAACGGACAATTAGGATTAAAAAAGTTAATCAAAAAATAATGATTTAAAACATGTTATATAAAGCTCCTGTATATCAGGGGCTTTTTATGTTTATAGCGTAAGTAAATCTACTAACGAGCGACCTATTTAAGTATATTAATTATTCCTGATATTTATGAATAGACTTTGTTTTTTTGATGATGTAAACTTATAAGGAAGAACATATATTCTCTGGCTATAAAAAGAAAAATTTTAAGCTCAGTAATTAAAGTAACTATTATGGCTAACTAATAATAGAAATGAAAGTCTAAAGTTATCTAGAGTTTTGTTATTAAATTTGAAGCACATTATCGTAAAATATTAATGTGCTTCATTTTTTTATAAACGATGTATTATGACGAAATCTAAAAAAGGTAGAATTTCTAATATTATTTTTATTGTAATTCTTCTACTATTTTTTATACCTCGAACTAGAGAGCCTATTCAAATATGGCTCCATAAAGGACTCAGTTTTATCAATCAGTCTTCTCTTATAGATAAAGAAGAAAGAGTAAATGTAAGTGATGCTAATTGGGAATTAGAATCGGAGAATAATGTAAGATTAAATTTAAAAGATACAAAAGGAAAGGTTGTGCTGATTAATTTTTGGGCTACTTGGTGTCCGCCTTGTATTGCAGAAATGCCAAGTCTTCAAGAATTATATAATGAATATAATACAGAAGTTGTTTTTCTATTTGTTACCAATGATGAACTTGAAACCGTACAGAAGTTTAAAACTAGCAAAGAGTTTAGTTTTGAAGTTTTTCAACCTATTTCTAAGCCACCTGAAACACTCACAACAAGTTCTATACCTAGAACATTCATTATAGATAAAAGTGGAGCAATCGTCGTAGATGAGTCTGGTGCAGTTAACTGGAATAGTACTGCGGTTAGAAAACAGCTAGACGATTTACTTTCAGAATAAAATAAAAACTTATTTAAAATACTTAAAAGGAACAACAAGCATTCCGAAGTTTTCACCTTTATGCTTCCCTGTGTGTTTATGATGCATTTTGTGTGCACGTCTTAAACCTCTTGCGTACTTATTATCAATATTTCTAAGTAATTTAAAGCGTTGATGAATAAATATATCATGAACAATAAAATAAGCCATTCCATAAACTAATATGCCTAAACCAATAGGAAGTGTATACCAAACGTTTTCATAACTCCAAAGGTAAAAACAAGTGATACTTACAATAGCATAAAAAATAAAGAAGGCATCATTACGCTCAAACCAGCTATCATGATCTTTTTGATGATGATCTTTGTGTAAGTTCCATAAAAAACCATGCATAATATACTTGTGTGTAAACCATGCGTTAAACTCCATGATAGAGAATGTTCCGAAAAAGATAAGTATCCAAAAAAATGTTTGCATAATACTGTTTAAATAAATTTAAAGTAAGTTGAGTTGATATTTAACATAACTTCGAGTGAGTAATTCTATTTTTTTATAATTAGGAACCCTAATTCTAGTTGATTTTATTTGTAAAGCCGGAGTTTGTTTAAGTTTATCTAACAGTTTACTGTAATAACGATAAGCCATAAAAACACCAAAACGCGCTTCTAAAGGTAAACGTTTTATGCCTTCTAAACCTTTTGCGAAATCTTCTTCAATTTCTGTTATAATGGCTTTTTTAGAAGCTTCATCGAGTTGCGTTAAATCGGTATTTGGAAAATAAGTTCTGCTTAAATCTTCAAAATCAGCTTTCAAATCACGTAAAAAATTCACTTTCTGAAAAGCAGACCCTAAACTCATTGCAGAATCTTTTAATTCATCAAATTGAGTTTGGTTTCCTTTTACAAAAACTTTAAGACACATAAGACCAACAACATCTGCAGAGCCATAGATGTATGCTTTGTACTCTTCATCTGTTAAATAATCTTTTTTATGAAGATCTAATCGCATACTATTCATAAAGGCATCAACAAAATGTTTGTCAATTCCGTATTTATGATAGGTTTCTTGAAAAGAATTTAAAATAGGATTTAAGCTAATTTTATTTTCTAAAGCTGCTTCAAGATCTTTTTCAAACATGGTAAAAAGTTTCTCTTTATCATAATCATGAAAAGAGTCTACGATCTCATCAGCAAAGCGTACAAATCCGTATATGTTATAAATATCTTGTCTGATGGTATCAGATAACATCTTAGTAGCTAAAGAGAATGAGGTACTGTAAGCGTTTGTAACGACCTTGCTACATTCTTTAGAAACTGTGTCAAAAATTAATTTCATAGGTGTAATTTTTTCTTAGTTGTTAAACTTCATTTTGTTGAATCAGTTCAGCAACTAGCTTTCCTGAAATTAAAGCCGGCGGAACTCCGGGACCAGGTACGGTAAGTTGTCCTGTAAAATAGAGACTGTCTACTTTTTTACTTTTTAGTTTTGGTCTTAAAAAAGCGGTTTGCATTAATGTGTTAGCCATTCCGTAAGCATTTCCTTTATAAGAGTTGTAATCTTCTATAAAATCATTAACACAATAAGATTCTTTAAAAAGGATGTGTTCATTTAAATTTTGTCCTGTTCTTTTTTCAAATCGATCAATAATCAATTTAAAATATTTTTCGCGTAATTCATTGGTATCTTCAAGTCCTGGAGCAATTGGAATAAGGAAAAATCCTGTTTCACAACCTTCCGGTGCCATACTTAAATCTGTCACTGAAGGGAAGTTAACGTAAAATAATGGATTTTTAGGCCATTTAGGATCATCATAAATTTCTTCCGCATGATTTTCGAAATCAGTATCAAAGAATAAATTATGATGTTCTACGTTTTCTAGTTTCTTATTAATACCTACGTAAAAGAGTAGGGAAGAAGGAGCAAATGTTTTGCTGTCCCAATAGGCTTCACTGTATTGTCTGTAATTTTGATCAAGAAGTGTTTCGGAATGGTGATAATCTGCTCCACTTAAAATGACATCAGAAGTTATCGTTTTTCCATTAACAGTAATACTTTTTGCTTTTTTGTTTTCTACACTAATTTTTTCAACATTACTATTGGTGTGAATAGTGACTCCTAAACTTTCAGCTAAGCTTTTCATGGCTTTTACAATTTCGTACATGCCACCTTTAGGATGCCAAGTTCCTAAGCCAAAATCAGCAAAATTCATAAAACTATAAAATGAAGGTGTTTGATTTGGTTTTGCTCCTAAAAACAATACAGGAAATTCTAATGTTGAAATTAATTTAGGGTTCTTAAAGTTTTTACGAACTTCAGAACTGATGGTTTTATAAAATTGATCTAAACGAGTTATAGTATCTTTAGTCACAAGCTCTAAAGGCGATAAACCTGGTTTTAGTACAATTTTGTTTATGGCAATGTTATAATTGTCTTGGGCTTTAGTTATAAACTTACGCAAGGGAATTGAACTTCCTTTTTCAATACGTTCAAATTCTTTACAAATTTGATCCATGTGATCTCCGATAGTAATAACATCATCCGAAAAGAAAATTTTATACGCAGGACTCAATTTATCGAGTTGATAATAGTCGCTTGTTTTTTTACCAAAATCGTTAAAAAATTTATCGAATATATCAGGCATCCAATACCAACTTGGACCAATATCAAAAGTGAAACCGTCTTTTGTGATTTGCCTTGCTCTTCCTCCAACGGAATCATTTTTTTCGTATAAAGAAACTTCATATCCTGCTTTAGCTAAATAGCATGATGCTGATAAAGCTGAAAAACCAGAACCTATTATAGAGATTGTTTTGCTCATTATAATGTGTCAGTTAGAGATTTAATGGTTTTGAATGCGGTAATGTTGTTTGCTAATTGTTCTGTTTCTAGATCATTAACTCTGTTTCCTAGAATCCAGAAATTTGTATTTGAATCCTTTATTAAACGATCTTTGAACTCATTAATATAATTTAATAAATTTTCTTTTTCTGGTTTTATTGTGAAATACGATATAAATGTAATATCGTCATAATAATTTTTAAGCTCAATTAAACTGTCTAAAGGAACGCTTGGTCCTAAAAATATCGATCTGTGACCATTACTGATAATTTCGTGATGAATAAATGTTAAACCAAGATCGTGTATTTCATTATCAGGTAGATAAAGTACAAAAGTTTTAAGAGGTTTGTGTGATTGAGTAGATTGTATTTTTTCTGTATTTATTAAAATCTTCTGGCGGATGAGTATGGATATAAAATGCTCATGAGCTGGATTTATAGTATCTGTTTGCCATAATAAGCCAATCTCTGTGAGTAAAGGTATAAATATGTTATAAAAAATATTTTCAAAAGATTTTTCTGAAAGTAACGTTTCGTATGTTTTATAAAATAATGCTTGATCAAAATTTAGCATCGCTAATTTAAAAGCATTTATTGCATGACTATCTAAATTTGTTTTAGTAGCAAGTTCTCTTACTAATTGTGGAATTTCTTGCGATTCAATAGTTGCTATTTTAGAAATTTTATAACCATTATTATTAAGATAACTTACATTAAGTAATTTTTGAAAACTAGCAAGATCATAATATCTTATATTAGTTTCCGTACGCTTAGGCTCAAGAAGGCTATAGCGTTTTTCCCATATTCTTATGGTGTGTGCTTTAATTCCTGTGAGGTTTTCTAGATCCTTGATACTGAATCTATTCTTAATATTGTTCATTTTTTTATAAAAATAGTTAAACAAAAGTAATCTTTATACTAATATCAAGGCTATAATTAACAAAAAAAAAAGAAAAGAAGAGAAGAAAGATGAAAATAAAGTGATTAAAGGCTTAAAAGGAGTATTATTAAAGTAGTGATAATGTGAGTATTTGTGCGCACGAGAAGACTCGAACTTCCACGGACTAATGTCCACCAGCCCCTCAAGCTGGCACGTCTACCAATTCCGCCACGTGCGCAAAATATATGAAGTAAAGATAAAAAAAAAGTTAAGCAGAGAGCTTAACTTTTTTTAGTGACCAGTCTGGGGCTCGAACCCAGGACCCTCTCCTTAAAAGGGAGATGCTCTGCCAACTGAGCTAACTGGTCGTTATGTTTTTCTAACGGGGTGCAAATATAACACCTTTATTTAAATATAAAGAATAAAAATTAAATTTTTTTAAACTTTTTTTGTTGGCTAATTATTCAAAAAAAATGCTAAGCATTACACTTAACAATTTTAGTGACCAGTCTGGGGCTCGAACCCAGGACCCTCTCCTTAAAAGGGAGATGCTCTGCCAACTGAGCTAACTGG
>NZ_JABTEL010000030.1 GCF_013285155.1 Winogradskyella undariae
TTGTTCTTTCTAATTATATAGCTTAAATTTAGTGTTTTTATTAAAATGCTAACTTAAGCCGTATATAATTTATTGCTGGCTTCTTGCTTACTTACGAAAGTCCTCGCGGACTTTCTTTGTCCGTAATTATTTACTAAATTAGTTGCTTAAAACACGCAACAAACCATATACAACAACGTTAGCAATAATTAAACACAAACATTATGAAAAAAACATTATTTCTTTTATCAATTTTTAGCTTAATGCTTTTTAACTGCTCATCGGATGACAGTAATGATGAAAATCCTATACCTGAAAACGAAAATGAGTATGTAATTTTAATTCCAAATGCAACACCGCTTTCGGTTGCAGAAAAAACAAATAATCAAGTATTATTGACTTATTATGATTCCTCTGACAATTTAAACAAAATCTGCCAAATTAATGAAAATGGAGAAATTGATTGGGAATCTGATTTACAAATCGGAACAAACATTTGGACTAGTCAACTGTTTATTGATGATAACAATATTTTCTTTTTTTATATCGCAAATGGTAGTTCAGGTGTGGATTTAGCAAAACTAGATTTGGATGGAAATCTAGTAAGTAATGACTTTACTACAAATCAAAATTATAACAATTTAAATTTAAGAAAATCTGATAATGGATTTATTGCCGTAAATCACGAATCAAATTCTATTCAATATGATGAGTATTCTATTTCTGGAAGTTTATTAAATTCCTACGAATTAAATTATTCAAATTCTCAATCAAACTTATCGAACGTTATAAGAAAAAACAACATAACATATTTATTTAGAAATTATAATATAAATAGTTCGTTTTTTTACGAAGATTTTGACTGTAAAATATTTGATTCAAATGGAGATTTATCTAATACTATAACATTAACTGGTTTAGAAGAAGTAGGCAAAATTCATTCAAGTTTTCCAATTACATCAAATGAAATTTTAATGGTTACTCGTGAAAATGGCACAATTGGAAAAACATTAAATCTAGACATTTTTGACAGTTCAGGCAACGTAAGTTCATCTGTAAGTTATGAGGACTATGGAAATGCTATTAGCTTATCACCTTTATCTAACAATAACATCTGCTTTTTAGGACAAAAAGGTTCATCTCAAAATGGAAAAAAATTAAATTTTACGGTTTTAAATTCTAATTTAGAAATAGTTTCAGAAAAATATATTGGAAGTCTTGATAACATTGGAACTTTTAACTTAGCGAACTTTGAAAGTCCAAATTTTCATTATATTTATGGAATAACAGATAGTGAAACTGGCGATTTTGATTTACCAAATAACTCGACATCAACTGATTTGTTTATTTACAGGCTGAATAAATAAATAACTATTGCTAACACCGTGTATAGTTAATTGCTTGGTTATAGACTACTTACGAAAGTCCTCTCGGACTTTCTATTCGGTTTTTATTTGCTAACTTAGTCGCTAAACCACGCAACTAACCATACACACAGACGTTGTGTGCAATACCTCACGAAACCCTGAAAATAAAAATGGATATAATTAAACTGCCAGAATCACTAAACTCTGAAAAGTCACATACTGTTCAAGTTTATGACTATTGTAGTTCAAAGGAAATTTCCAAACAACAAATCATTCTAAATCAGAATACATTTAGCTTTTTAATTGAAGGAAACAAAGAAGTGATTTTTGATAATTCAGACCTTTCTATTGATAATCGCAAGTTTTTAATTATGAAATCTGGTCATTGTTTAATGACAGAAAAACTATCCGAAATTAAAAATTACAGAAGTATTCTTTTATTTTTCTCAAACGAAACCTTATCTAAATTCATTCAAAAATTCGAACTAAATAACATTGAACAGAACGAATATAAATCTGTTTATTCATTTGAATATGATAAATTTATTAAACGCTTTGTTGATAGTTTAATAGATATTTCCAAGCTTTCAAAAACAGTACAACAAAAAATAATTGAAGTAAAATTTGAAGAGATAATGCTCTATCTTGTGGAATTACACGGAACTCATATTTTATATTCTTTAACGTCCAATAATGATAATCTTACACAAAACTTTACTCGAACTGTTGAGAGTAATCAATTGAAAAAACTAACCTTGAAAGAATTAGCATTTTTATGTAATATGAGTGTATCAACTTTTAAAAGAGAATTTGAAAAAAATTATTCTGAATCACCTATCAAATGGTTTCAAAACAAAAGATTAGAACACGCTTACTATTTGCTCAATCAAAAAAATAAAAAATCTTCTGAAATATATTTTGAAGTAGGTTACGAAAATTTATCGAGCTTTATTCAAGCTTATAAATCAAAATACAATAAAACACCAAAACAGCACCAAACGGAATGAGCTTTTTGCGACACTTTTTGAGCGTTTAACTATGTCTCTTTTTTCATTTAAGATTTAATTTTGTGTCAAATATTAAAACATAATAAAATGAAAAAAACAAGTTTAATTTTAATGCTGTCACTAATTTTCACAACAGCAAGTTTCGGACAAAAAACATTTACCCTATCAAGCAACGATTTAGGTGGAGAAGCAACAAAGACTCAAGAATTTAATGGATTTGGTTGTACTGGAGATAACAAATCGCCACAACTTTTATGGGCAAATGCACCTGAAGGAACAAAAAGTTTTGCAATAACAATGTATGACCCAGATGCACCAACAGGAAGTGGATTTTGGCATTGGGTTGTTTTTGATATTCCTGCTAACGTAAATGAATTGGTAACTAATGCAGGAAATGTTGAACTAAATTTATCACCTAAAGGCGTAATTCAGAGTATAACAGATTATGGAATTAAAGGATTTGGAGGACCTTGTCCACCTAAAGGACACGGATTTCATCAATATATAATTACTGTTTATGCTTTAAAAACAGATAAATTAGGACTTGATGAAAATATAAATCCAGCCATTGTTGGTTTTAATCTTTGGAATCAAACATTAGCAAAGGCAAGTATTGTAGCTTATTACAAACGAAAAGAATAAGTACTGCACACAACACCGTATATAAAAAATAGCAGTTAAGAGCTAAACTTAAAGTTTATTTCTTTTCTGCTATCTTTGTTTTATAACGGAAAATTATCGCAAATAAATCTGCTACTTTCCATATACAACAACGTTGTACGCAAGCTTGACTCGTCCTGAATAAAGGCTACATAATTTTAAACATTATGTACAAAAATGACAAAGTGATCAGACGGTATTCAGAACCTTTTAAACTGAAAATTTTAGACGAACTTACAACCGGAAAACTAAACAAAAGTCAACTCGGTAAAGCTTATGGAATCAATCCTACAACTATAAATGAATGGATTAGAAAATACAACCGTAAAGACTTAATGAACACCAGAATTAAAGTGGAAACAAAAGACGAAATTACACGGATTAAAACACTGCAAAAAGAGATTGAACAGCTTAAAAAGCTTCTGCTTAAAAAGGATCTCGATGCTATGATTGAAGAATCGTATCTAGAAGTCGCTGCTGAAAAACTAGGATACAAAACCGTGCAGCAACTTAAAAAAAAACTAAATACGAAACCTTAATCAAGGCCAAAGTAAAAGCTGAGGGATTTGCTTCCTTATCTACTATATCTAATTGTTTTGACTTAAAACGTGATGCTTATTATAAATATAAGCGAAGAGCTGATAAACGTTTAAAACTAGAACAACAGATTATTGATATAGTTAGAAAAAAACGCAAATCCCTTCCTAGAGAAGGCGTGCGTAAACTTGAAAAATCATTGAAAGACGATTTTGCCAAAGCTAACTTAAAGGTCGGTAGAGACACTTTATTTAATGTTCTTAGAAAACATAACATGCTAACACTTAGAAAGAAATCTAGTTCCAGAACTACGAACTCTTACCATCGTTTCTATAAGTATAGTAACATTATTAAAGATATAGAACTTACTAGGCCTAATCAAGTTTGGGTCTCGGATATTACCTATATCAGAACCGTAAAAGGATTCTGTTATCTAGCACTTATTACAGATATGTATTCTCGTAAAATTGTAGGCTACGACCTAAGTGATAGCCTAGAACTAAATGGATGTGTAAGAGCCCTTAATAAAGCTATTTATCAAGCCAATAACATCAAAGGTCTTATTCATCATTCAGACAGAGGCATACAGTATTGCAGCAATGTATACACTCAAATACTTAAAAGAAAAAAGATAGATATTAGTATGACTGAAGAAAATCATTGTTACGAAAATGCCATAGCAGAACGCGTAAATGGCATCTTAAAAGATGAATTTTATCTCGACCAAACCTTTGATAACATCAATCATGCAAGGAAAGCTGCAAAAAATGCAATTAATTTATACAACGAAATAAGATTACATTTATCTTTAGACTATAAAACACCTAATATGGTATATAAATTATCAGCTTAATTCAATTTTAACCTGTAGCCGTATTTCAGGACAAGACATTACTCAGCAAACTCTTGAAATTTACATTAATTATTATCGTTTATCTTTTTTTAACCTATCATCAATTGGTAATTCAATAAACTCTAATATTTCAACTTTTCCAAATTCTTTAAATAAGGGGTTCAAAATAATATTTGATTCACGACCGACAATAGTAGATGGTACTCTTAAAGCAAATCTATTTCTATCTTTTGCTAAATCTGTGAAAATTTGTGTTGTTTTGGAGGAATAAGGATATTGATTCCATTTTTCTGGAAGTTCATCTAATTCCTCTATAATAAACTCATCTGGAAATTGAATTTTTGCAACCAATATTTCTTTAGGTAAATATGCAATATTTTCGGAATGAACATAATACTCTAATAAGGCTAATGAAATATTTTCTGAACAATAAATTGCTCTAGTACCAACTGAATTCCATCTTCCACCAACCTTTTCAGCACCAATTCCTGATAATGTTGTTTCTTTATATTTTACATTAGCTACTCTGTAAACAATCATTAGCTATAAACATTATATTGAATTCTAACAATTTCATTTTCGACCATTTCAAAACCAAAACTACTGTCGAGTAGTTCAAATGGAATTTTATTCCCAAGAGTCTTTGTTGGAGTAATTAACCATTTTTTAAAGTCTTCTTTTGAATCAAAAACTTCATATCCTAGTCCAAATAATCTGGCCAACTCATAAATTCGTTCTGAAGTTTCTTTTCCATAAACTGCTTTTTTTTGCATACTACTTATTGATGCAGGTAGAATATGTTCAAATTCTTTTTCTGTAGAATCAGTATATTGAATCAATTGTTTCCAATCCGACTTTTTAACGCCCTCTCTAATACGACCTATTAATTCCATTTTAAACCCAGGAGCATCTTTTGAATGTGTAACAACCCAAGATGGAGAAAATTTACTAGGACGCATTATTTTTCCACCCTTTCTAGCAACCTTAACTTTTGCTGGACCTTGTTTTATACTTGAGCCTTCTTTTCTTGTCTTAACATCCATAATTGTATATTTACGCATTACCTAAGGTAAATATACAATATAATTTGAAATTGATTTGACATTTAACTAAATTTCACAAATAATAAGTTAAATTGGAATAAAACTGCTTACAACAAAGTACTGTGGTAAAAAACAAGTAAAAACTTATTAATTAATTGCTGTTTTCTTCTCTACTTGCGAATATTCCTGCGGAATATTCACGGGTTCGTGAAAGTTTACTAATTTAGTTGCTTAACCACGCAACTAACCATACACAACAACGTTGTAGCCAATTAAAACAAACATTGTAACATTTTATTAACTTATTCGTCTTTACAATAAACGAAGATACTTATGAAAAAATTAATATGTTTTCTAATAATTGTAATGTTACATTCAATAATATTTTCTCAAAATTGTAGTTGCGAAGAAAACTTCAAATGGTTAAAAACTACATTTGAAGAAAACGATGCTGGTTTCAGCTATGTATTAGCTGAAAAAGGAGAAAATGAATATAAAAATTATAATGAAAAATTCACGAAAAAGATAAAACTTATTAGTAACAATAAAGATTGTGCTAAAACCCTCTCTGACTGGCTTTCTTATTTTAGGTCTGGACATTTGTCTCTTAAATTAATAGAAGAAAAAAATAGTGTAGAATTAACTAGTTCCAGTGAAAAACCCTCAATTTATAATTTACATAACAACACATTAGTTCTAGTTATTCCTTCCTTTGAATATTCAGAAAAGCAGTCAATAGATAGTCTTTTATTAGCAAATCACAATAAAATAACTAGTACAGAAAATTTAATTATTGATTTAAGGAATAATGGAGGAGGAAGTGATGAAAGTTATTATGAATTAATTCCTTTTTTATATACAAACCCAATCAGAACAATAGGTGTTGAATTATTATCAACTAAACTTAACAACAAAAGATTAAAAGATTATATCGATAACAAAAGCACTACAAAAGCAAATAGAATAATCGCAACTAATTATCTACAACAACTTAAAAATAGTTTAGGAGAATTTGTGAATTTAGATTCTAAAAGAGTTCATATTAAAACATTAGATACTATTTATACTTATCCAAAAAAAATTGGTGTAGTTATCAATCAAGACAACGGTAGCACTACAGAGCAATTTTTATTATCTGCAAAACAAAGTAAGAAAGTGAAATTATTTGGAACCACAACTGCCGGAGTATTGGATATTTCAAATATGTATTTTGTTAATTCACCTTGTAATGAATTTGAATTAGGTTATAGTATATCAAGAAGTATGCGTATTCCTGATATGACTATTGACAATAAAGGTATTCCACCAGATTATTACATTGACAAAAGTATTCCTGACAAAAAATGGATTGAATTTGTTTCTAAAATATTAACTGATAATTAGAGCGTGCATTATGAAAAAGATTATATATTACATATTCTTCGTTGTTTTAAACTTTAATAATCTTTATGCTCAAGAAATAAATCATTATCAAGGAAATATCCTAGTTGACTTTAATAAAAGAATTTTAAAGGCTCATCTTTCTATAGATTTAAAGGAGTTTTCAACAAAAGACACTATTAAATTACATCTTCAAAAAGCTTCAATAATTGAAAAAATATGCTCTAACTCAAAGACAATTCCTTATAAAATTATAGATGAATCATTTATTGGAGAAGACAATACTTTGGTAATAAAAAAAAAAATATCATAGATAATAAAATACTTATAGCGTATTCATATAGTTTAGACAGTATTCAGAATAAAAGTTTTCAATTTAATAAAAACTGGCTAGAATTAAACCTTTATACCGCTTGGTTTCCTTTCAATTTTAAATATGGACACTTTACGTATAATATTAACATTCAAACTCAGTATAACTTAATTAGTTCAGGAAAAATAACCAATAATATTGAATATTGGAATGTTAACCAAAAAATCCCATATTTTGATATTCCTATAATTATCTCGCCTAAATTAGAATTTACACCTCTGTTTAACGGACAAGTAAAAATTTATCATTTGAACTTAAATGACAAATTAAGAGATACCATAAAAAGAAATGTACAGAATCATTATGAGAGTTTAAGTCTTCTTTTTGGCAAACCTGATTCTGGCAATCTTACTTTAGCCATTAACAATTATAATAGACCTATTTCATATACACGTAAAGAGTTTATTTCATTTTCTCTAAACAATTCTTTTGATAAAGAAAGTAATCAAATTCTTGCTCACGAAATTGCTCATTTATGGTGGAACAAAGCAAATATAAAAAATTGGGAAGATTGGTTAAATGAAGGATTAGCTGAATATTCTTCTTTAATCCTATTTAGAGAAAAATACGGAAATAGCGTGTTTAAAGAAAACATAAGTAAGTTAAAAACAAAAATCAAAGATTTACCACCTATATATAATATTAATTACAATAACGAATATAGACAAGATGTAGTTACCTATAAAAGTGCTTACTTACTTTATGAATTAGAAAACAAAATTGGAAAAACTAACTTTATTGATTTACTTAAAATTTTCTATAAGAGTAATGAAATAAACAATGCAACATTCCTTAGTTTAATTGAAAACAAATTTGGAATTGCAATTAAAGAGGAATTTGAAAGTAAATTAAAAGAATAATAACTGGCTACAACAAAGTACTGTGGTAAAAAACAAGTAAAAACTTATTAATTTATTGCTAAAGTACTTCTGTAATTATTATCAT
>NZ_JABTEL010000031.1 GCF_013285155.1 Winogradskyella undariae
TGATAATAATTACAGAAGTACTTTAGCAATAAATTAATAAGTTTTTACTTGTTTTTTACCACAGTACTTTGTTGTGCCCAGTTTTTATTTTCTATAAATTTCTGAATAGTCTTATCAATCCAATCATAATCATTCAGTTCTTTTAGTTTGTCTAATAATTCATTCGGTATGTTTTTAATTCCGATTAATGTTCCTGCAATTTGACCTGCAATAGAACAATTTGTGTCTGTGTCTCCACCAAGTTCTATAATCTGTTTAAACATTTCACTTAATCCAATTACGTTTACTTTACTAGCAAATGCTATTGCTAAAGGAACAGAATTTACCACATAACCATCATTTCCTAATTTTCCGATTTTTGACAAATCACAATTTAAGTTATCAATCTCAATTATTCTATCTCTAACTCTTGTATCAGGAATTGCATTTATTATTATTTTGAGTAAGTTCTCTTTGCCAGTCCAAGTTCCATTTATTATAGATTGAATAGCAATAATTATACTTAATGAACCTACATATGCTTCATCATTTTGATGAGTTATATTACAAATTTCTTTAATTATGTTCCTTGTAAGTTTAGATTCAAAACCTAAAGGTGCAATTCTCATCGCTGCTCCATTTCCAGCAGCATATTCTCCTTTTCTGCCAACTAAATTCCAATGTCCACCAACTTCTAATTCTTGCATTGCCTTTAAAGTACTTGCTCCAATTCCTGTAATTTTTCCTGCTTTATAAAAACTCAAATATTTTTGAGCAAAGAATTTCGCATCTAATATTTTATTTTCAGAAATTGTCTCGCAAGTTGCAATAGTAAGTTGTGTGTCATCTGTTATTCTCCATTCAGATGTTTTTATTTGAGGTTTTCCAAATGGATAATATGTAGTATCAGAATTATTTTCTTGAGTATTATTTTCATACGCACTTCCATAAGCATCTCCAATTGCTCCTCCTAAAATACAGCCTATAAATCTTTCAGAAATGTTCATTTTTTAATTGGGCACAACGGTCTAGTATATGGTTTGTTGCGTGTTGTTTGCACGTAATTTAGCAAATAATAACGGAATAGAAAAGCCGAAGGGCTTTTCGTGAGTAGGCCAGAAGCAGCAATAAATTATATACATTGTTGGCAGCAGGTTTTATTTTTTTATTAAACAGCCGTTATACTTGCGAAATGCTGATAAATTTATTTTTAATCGTACGTTTTTAAGGAACGTAACTCCAGGAATTGTTTAATTTTTTCATTAATAATTCTAGAGTCAGATTGTTTTTTTGCGCACAGTTCAGACGTAAGTTTTGATTTTTTTTTTAAGAATCAGATTATTAAATTTAATTTTTTCTGCGCAATCTTGAAATTTTTGGACTTAAAAAACAAGAACAGAATAGAAGAGGAAGAAGGAAAATTGTAGATCGGCATAACTTGCTGCCAACGTTGTTGTGTATGATTAGTTGCGTGTTTTAAGCATTAAATTTAGTAAATAAATCACAGATAGAAAGTCCGCGAGGACTTTCGTAAATTGGCTAAAAACAAGCAATTAATTATACACGGTGTTAGCCACAGTACTTTTATCTAACAATCTCTAATATTCTTTCCTTTTCAGACCATTTTATTGGTTCCTTAGTTACTTTTTCATTAAGTAAATCCAACATACTGTTCAATTTTACGGGATGATAACCATCTGCTTGGTCATTTATGATAGA
The DNA here is from genome assembly GCF_013285155.1 of Winogradskyella undariae. Lineage (GTDB taxonomy): Bacteria > Bacteroidota > Bacteroidia > Flavobacteriales > Flavobacteriaceae > Winogradskyella > Winogradskyella undariae. The sequence goes on from NZ_JABTEL010000031.1 coordinate 1,699, forward strand.
TATTTTTTCTCGAATAAAACTTCTATATTTTGATTTTTCTGAAATTTCAAAATTTACGATAGTTTTTCTCAAATCATTTGCAAAATAATAAGGATTACTTCCTGTAACATAAGACACTAAAAATATGTCAGAGTTTTTAGTAATTAATGCATTAAATTTTATGTTCTGAAAATCGTCTAAAGACTTTCGAAGTTTAACATTGTCTTTATAATTGACTTTTAAAAACGTATTAGCATCTGTTCTGAATGTTTCTCGTTCTTTCTCTTCTTTTTCATCTTTATATTGAATGCCTAAAGAATTTACTGCTCCAACAACAAAGTTGGCTAAATCAAATACATTTGCAGGAATATCTCTCGGATTCGAGCAAGTTTTATAATAGTGTAATGTTCCTGCTTTATCTGAAGTTGTAGAAATTCCAAAACTCTGTTGATAATAAGTAAAAATACGTTCAATTATATCATTTGATTCTTCACTAATATTAATATCATAGTAGTTCAAATCAGTCCAACCAGCATCAGAAATCACGTATTTATCTTTAATTTGTTTTATGAATACTGAAACAAATTTATTGTTTAAAGTAGAAAATGGCGTGATTATTTCTAAACTCTCACCTCGCAACTTGTAAGTTGTAAGAGAGCAGAAGTCATCTTTTATTGTTTTAAATATGTCTAACAATTTATCCATTCCGCTAATCTAAAAAATCAATTCCATTTAATGGGTCAGTCTTTGGTTCAATTTCAAATAATTCTGGCTCATTAACTTTTATCTCTGGGTATTCTGTTTTTCCTTTAGTTTTGATATTAGTTTCTTGGAAAAAATGACTAATTCCAAAATCCAAATTATCAATAATTGCTTGAGCGTCTTTCTCGCTTTTTAAAGTTTTACTCTTATAAGCAAATTCTTGTCCTTTCTCATCATATGTGTTAAAATGTGGTGTTGTAATTATTTGTTCCGATAAAGGTAATTCTGTTTTATTTCTATGAGCAGGACCGTCTGAATCAAATCTGAAATATGGTTTTTCTGTGAAATTCGGACAATGTAATTTAATTCCGTATTTATATAATGATTGTTTCTTTTCAACTATCAAAGTTATATTCTCATTAATTGTAGAATGGTCAATTTTTACAGATTGTTTCAACCAATCTTTATTATTTTTTTTCTCTTCTAAAACAATTGGATTGGTAACGAGATTTTTTTCTTCATACGATAACTCTTGAAAATACTCATAATTATCTCTAACATCTAAATTCAGTTTACTCATTCGGTTTTTTCGTTTTTCGTATTGTGGCTAACGTTTATGTATAAGGAAAGTTGCGTGTTTGTGTGCGAGGATTTTCCGAAGGAAAATCAGAAGCTAGCAAACGAGCAACTAACTTTGGTTTAGCTAAAACTAGCAATTTTTTTTATACGGTGTTGGGCTTAGTTTTTTATTATTCATATCCGTGTTTTTTCTTCCAATCCGAGATGTCAATTTTCTCAATTTCCTCTAAACGTTTTTGCTCGTAATTTTTTATTTGATAATTAATGAAAAGAAACCAAGCAAGAAAGCTCAATACATAAATTATTGTTTTTTGCTTGAGCATTACTATATAATTTTCTTTTTTTAAATGGCTAAAGGATTTAAAACGATAACTCCCTTTGATAAAATAATATGGCGCAAAAAAGAACAATTCAATTAGTTCCATTATTCCATATTTTGCTGTTTTATTTTTATCAAAAGATGTTTTTTGTTCATTATCTAGAAGTTGTTTATAAACTTTTTCCGCATCGTAGGTTGAGTCCGAATTGTTGTTTTCTCCAGTAAATTTGTATTTTTTAATGAACTTACCATCATTATTGAAATAAGATAATAATATTTCAGTCAATTGATTTATAGAAGTAGGAGCTTTGTCAATAACAAATTGCTCATTGTCTTTTTCGTAAATAGCTGCAAGTCCGTCTTCGTTCAAATTTCCACTAACCTCAACCCAGTCGTAATCATTTTTGCTCAGACACACTTGATGAAATAGATTCCAATCAATAGAGTTCATAATATTAAGAATGTCCGATTCAGATGGGTTTTCTTTTTTTAGGTTTTCTTTTGAACCATAATCAGATAAAACTAATAATTCCATTCTTTTGTAGGTAGTGTTTTTAATTAAGCCCAACGTTGTTGTATAAGCTTTGTTGCGTGGTTTAAGCAGTGAATTTACTAAATTAATCACGAACGGCGAAATTCCGAAGGAATTTCCCAAGTGAGCCAAAACCAGCAATAAAGTTTATACGGTGTTGTAAACAGTGCTTTTAATAATTTTCAATTTCGTATTTATAGTTATCAAAACTGTAAAATTTAAAATCTATTTTTTTCTTTTCCGCCATTTTTTGTAAATCCGATATTTTGAATGTCAAAATTGTATCTCTTGATGTTCCAATTGTTTGTTCAGTATATTCATTTTTAGAATATTTAAAAATTTCTATCCAAGGATTTTCTCGTTTAGCATTATAATGTAGGCTTTTAATTTTTCGTCCTTTATTATCTAGATAAGTTGTGTCGATTAGAATCATTGCATTTTCTTCCTTGGGGTTTTTAGTCGGAAACATTTCCCACGAATGAACTTTAGTTATTCTGATTTTCTTTAATTTTTTAATTTCTCTTATAAATCTTACACTCGAATCTGATTCAAAACGTGTCTCTTTTTCAATTCCGGTATTTTTGTCAAATTCAAATTTAGAAAAGGAACGAATGACGCAAGTATCCTGTTGCTTGAAATAATCACAAGATTCTTCAAGTATCCGTCTGTTATTTTCGTATTCAGTTTTTGTAATTCTATTACTTCTCGCATTTCCAGCTCCTTTACTTAAAACCTTATTTCCATTTTTATCAAATTCAGTCGTTTTCCTTAAAACAAATTCATTTCCTTTTTTTTGATATTCAAGAATTGATTTTATTTTTGGTGAACAGCTAAATAGAAGTCCAAATATTGTTACTATTATTATCGTTTTTCGCATTGTTTACAACGTGTTTGTGTATGATTTCGTTGCGTGTTTTGAGTACTAAAGTTAGCAAATAAATCACAGATAGAAAGTCCGCGAGGACTTTCGTAAGTAGGCTAAAACCAGCAATGAATTATACACGGTGTTACCTGCCGTGCTTTTTATCATAATACTCTTTCAAAATCTCCCATTTTCCGTGTTGTCCTATTGACCATATCAATAAACCAATCCTTTCGTCATTTTCATTTTTTTCTATTAATTCCACAGCTTCTTTATCGGAAATTTCAAAATTATTTTTTGCTGTTACATAAGAGTAAGAAATCTCATCAATTTCTTTTAATTTTCCAATTAGTTCTGGTTTTATTCTTGTGACTTTTAAAAATAGTTTACTTAATTGATAATCATTACAACTCTCAAAAAAAGTATTGAAATTCTCGTAAGCAAATTCGTCCGAAAAGCTTTTAAGAAGAAACCATATTAAATATTCATCTTGATATTTTTTAAAACTTTCAATTAACTTTTTTTCGTAGTATTTGTCAAAGTCATTCTCAATTTGGCGATATGCTCTTTTTCTTAATTGAGCATATGTAGAGTTAAGTAATTCGTTAACAACTTTCCGTTTGTCTTTTTTCGGAAGATTTTCGATAATTAATTCTAAAGAATAACCACAAGTCGCTCTGTGTTTAAACTTTTTCAAGCTTAAGAAGCCTAATAATTTTTTAATTAAGTTATCGTGAATTTTTTCTTTTTGAATTCCTATATCTTTTGCAATTTTTTTGGCAGTCCATTCTCTAATCTTTGCATCATTATTAAATGTAGGGTCAAAAAAATCGACTGATTCTTGCGAGTTTAAAGAATTTATTAAAGCCAAAATAATAGAGCGTTCATCATAATTCAGTCTATCTGCACTTGTTATTGATTTAAGATATTCAATTTTATTCATTCTATAGTTTTTTCGGCATTGCAGGTAACGTTTATGTATAAGGAAAGTTGCGTGTTTGTGTGCGAGGATTTTCCGAAGGAAAATCAGAAGCTAGCAAACGAACAACTAACTTTGGTTTAGGTAAAACTAGCAATTTTTTTTATACGGTGTTAGCAACTGGCTTTTATTCTTTCCGAAATTCGGTCATATTCTTTTTCTCCGAGTTCCGATATGATTTTCTCTTTATTTGACTCAAAAATATTCTTAAAATTTAGAAATACAGTTGAGTTTTTATTCCAAAATTCAGTTGGTATTTTTGAAACAGAATCTAACAAATCTCCCGCATATAAATCTCCTTCTATAACTATATTCTGTTCAAGTTTTTCTAATGCTATTCCAATTAAAAATTCAATTCCTATTTTTTGAGAAATCAGAAGCCTTATTTGTTCAACACTTAATTTCGATATTTTAATTTTTCTGTATTCAAAACATCTTTTAATCAGATTGGTCGGAAATTCAGATTCCTCTTTCCAATAATCATTTTCCAGCTCTTCAATCGATTTTGAATTAGTCCTCATTCCAAACTTTATTAAATTCTAATTCGGTTATTTCAAATTCAGAGAATTCGTCTAAATCTAATTCTTGGTCTCCAAGTCCGCCAAAGTCATCTTCCATTTTTGTTTGGTCATATTTCAATATTTTTCCGCTTGCATAAACTTCCATTTGTTTGGTCGGAAGTCCAGAATTATCGGTTTCAAAGTACCAAATAGATTTTCCCCAATCATCAAATTCATCTCCACGTGATTCTTCCCAATTTCGTTTGTAGTACTTCATTTTCTTGGTTGGTTCAGCTTGTTGCTAACGTTGATGTGTATGGTTAGTTGCGTGTTTAAGCAACTAATTTAGCAAATAAATCACAGATAGAATATTCCGAAGGAATGTTCGTAAGTCGGCAGTGACCTAGCAATTAATTATACACGGTGTTGGCTGTAGTTTTTTCTTTTCCATCTTTATTATAAACTCTTTATCCAATCTCGATAAAATAAATCCTGTTTTTCAGGACTTATACTTTCAGAAATATCTTCATATTCATAAATATTGACAACAGAATCCATTTCCGCCTGTTTTCCAAGTTTTAAAAAATATGCTTTTGGAACAAATTTCATCATCGGTGAAGGATGAACATTTATCAATGCTCCTTTACATTTCAAATCAACATTATCGTTTATTAATTTCGTTCTAAATACTTGAAACGTTGCAAAATGAAATTCGCCCGAAACTATTATTTTTTTATCATTAAGTTCACAAGAGATCGTAATTAAATCTTCGTTTTCATCTTCTACGATTGAAACGTTTAATTCAAATTCGTTTTTTGTATTTATATCAAATGTTCTAAAAATCATTTTCTTTCAGAATTCATGGATTCAGTTTTTTAATTACAGCCAACGGTCTTGTGTATGGTTAGTTGCGTGTTTCAGCAACTAATTTAGTAAACAAAAACGAACGCGAGAAAATTCCGAA
>NZ_JABTEL010000032.1 GCF_013285155.1 Winogradskyella undariae
CGGACTTTCTTTGTCCGTAATTATTTACTAAATTAGTTGCTTGAAACACGCAACAAACCATATACAACAACGTTGTAAACAATGCCTAAAAAACTCATAACGAATGAAATACGCTGAATTTAATATTGACACGAATAAAATAGAATTTATGAATTCCCCATTTGGTATTGAAAGCGTTTTGCTGAATGGAAAACAAATTTCTAAAAAGTTTTCTTTTTCTGGAATTACTCATAATTTAAACCTGAATTCACAAAACCTGACTTTAGAATCTGAATATAAACAGTTTGGAAAAAGAGAAATTAAAATCGAACTGAAAGAAAACGGAAAAGTATTAGAAACAAAAATTGTAGAAGCGGACAAAAAGCAGAGGATTTATTGGATGGCTATTGGAATATTTATTGGTTTACTTGGATTTAAACTTGGTCTGCTTCTGATTCAAAGTATTAGTGGATAAAGAAGAATAAAGCACTGTTTACAACACCGTGTATAATTAATTGCTTTGGCAAGTGCTTATCTGGAAAATTCCTTCGGAATTTTCTCTAGTCCGTATATGTTTACTAAATTAGTTGCTTAACCACGCAACTAACCATACACAACAACGTTAGCAGCAACCAAAAAAAACATTCCGTAAACAACAATGAGTAAAGATAACAACAATCAAAACAGGAATAGAAATTCTCGGAATAACACTAAAAACAGACCATTTGAAGATAAATTAAGACCTTTTATAACTGCTGACATTGATAAAAAAATAAACGACCTTTTTTCGCAGACGGTAAGAAAAATTCGTAGTGAAAATTCCGATTTTAAAAAAGAGGTAAAAGATTTAATTGAACGTATTGAGAATGAAAAAATCAGTCAAAAAATTTCTGAATTAGAAAGCGAACTCAAACAAATAGATAATAATTCGGAACTTGATGAAATAAAAAATGACCTGAAAACCTTAACTGAAAGTACTTTAAAGTACAAAAAGGATATTTCCTTACTTAAAAGAAAGTGCTTACCTTTTATTAATGTAAAAATTAATGATAGCAAACCTTCAGAGGTTGGTATCGTTCATTATCAGTTTGAAGAATTAATTGCAATAGTAAGTACACGATTAAATGTATTTTTAACAGGTCCAGCTGGTTCAGGAAAAACTACAGCAGCCAATCAATGTGCAGATGCATTAAATATTCCTTTCTATTTTACTGGTGCTATTGCAAGCGAATTTAAACTTACTGGTTTTATTGATGCAAATGGAAAAATAGTCTCAACAGAATTCAGAAAAGCATACGAAAACGGAGGACTATTTTTATTTGATGAAATAGACGGTAGTTTTCCACAAGCTGTTTTAGCTTTTAATGCTGCACTTGCAAATGACTATATGGACTTTCCAGACAAACGAATAAAAAGACATAAAAACTTTTACTGTATCGCAGCAGCTAATACATATGGACAAGGAGCAGATAGACAATATGTAGGCAGAAATCAACTTGACGCAGCTTCAATAGATAGATTTATTTTTATCGATTGGAAATATGACGAAACTTTGGAACGAAAACTTGCGAATAATGATAAATGGGTAGATTACGTTCAATCTATTAGACGAGTTATTGAGAAAAAAGAAATTAGACATATTGTAAGTCCAAGAGCATCCTTTTTTGGAGCAAAACTTTTGAAAAACAATCTTAATCAAGAATTGGTTGAGAATTCCGTTTTATGGAAAGGTCTAGATATAGCAACAATTGAATTAATTAAAAACAACCTATAAACATTGAGTGTTATAAACAAACATATCATTTACGAAGATTTATATGATTTTTGGTTATACGCATTTAGAGAAAGTGATGCTTACGAAAAATCATCTCGTGGATATTCACGAGAATGGAATGGGAATGTTACTTGGTTAGAGGCAAAAAAACTTGCTTTACAAGGTTGGCAAGACGGTTTGGAACAAGTTAAAAAATATCAAACTGAAATTACACCACAGATTACAGAAAAAGTAATTCGTCCAAGTCAGATTTATGATGTTGCTGGTTATAATGTAAATGTTGGTAGATATTTATCAAATGACCCAGAATGTTTTGTCTCTCGTGAGTTTGTAATCAATAATTCACCTGGAAGAGTATTTACTTTGGTATGTTCTATATCATTTTCAGCTGCTATCGAACCTGAAACAATAATTCAAAGAGGAGCGATTATTTGTGCATTAGTAGATGCTATTGAATACGCTGGTCATAGAGTTGAAGTAATATGCAATTGGGCAGTTTCAAAATACTCAAGCGAAAAAAACAGAACTGGTATTATCAAAAAAAATGGTTGGTTAGAATTAGATGTAACAATCAAAAAAGCTAATCAACCTTTAGAAATGATTGAACTTGCTTTTTGCTTGACTCATCCCTCAATGTTGAGAAGAATTATGTTTTCAGTTGCGGAAATTGAAGGTTGGTCAGATTTTGCTTATGCTTATGGTTATCCTGCGAACGCTACCAATAAAGGAGATTTATATATTCAAGAAATATTTAGTGGTAAAATACCAAACAAAAAAGCCATAAAATGGGTGTTAAACCAATTAAAAGATTTAAACATAGAAATTAAAAATCAATAAATTATGAAGAAAAAAGTTTCGACCCAAGCGAATCAAGCCAATCAAAATAATTCCAACAAAGGAACAAAAGGCACAAATAAACAAAATTCACAAGTACACGGAAATAGAGGAAAGCAGTTAAATCCAAACAACAAAGGGAAATAATGGCAGCTGCTAACAACGTATATAACTCATAGCTAGCTAGTTGCTTAATCAAAGTTAAGGCATATTTGCCAGTCCGCCAAATTTTTTAATTTGGCTTATTGAAAAAAAAGATAATAAGAAAAATTAAAAAATTTGGCTCGTGCTCAATCCGAAAATAATTAATAATTTGCACGCTACGAGCCATATACAGGGACGTTACCACCAATAAGACCACTCAAATGAAACTGAACTGCAAAAAATGCGGAAATGAAATAAACGAACTGAATTTGTCGGAAGAACAAAAGTTTGAAATTTGGGGAATGGTTAAGCAGGATTTAAAACTATTTGCAGTTAAAAAAATTATTGACGATTTCGGAATTAGCCATAAAGAAGCGAAAGTCATTATTTCGCACATAAATAGTGAATACGGAAAATGTAATCGTTGCGAAAATGACGAGTTAGAATCTGAAAATACTGAATGTCAGAAATGCGGAGCGTTCAATTATAATTTTAAAGAACCTGTTTTTAATAGTGAATTTTGCTCACATTTGGAATACAGACTTGATTTTAACAATTTAGGAATTGAAAGTGTTCAAGGTTTTTGGTGTGATGGAGTTGATTGCTTTCCTTACGACTTAAAAAGTTTGTCTAAAGAGAATATTGAGAAAAATAAATCAATTGTAACACGAGCTTGGATTGGAAAAGGAGGACAAGGAATTTATGAAATGAAAATTAAATTTGGAAAACAGTCAGTTGATAATTATAAAAACGGATTGAGTTTGATAGAATGTATTCCTAAACGAGAAAACAGAAATTGGATTAAAATAGAGCCTGAAAACAAACGAATTCAAGTATCTCTGAAATAATTACTGGTGGTAACACCGTGTATAATTAATTGCTAGGTTCTTCCCTACTTGCGAAAATTCCTGCGGAATTTTCACGGGTTCGTAAAAGTTTGCTAACTTAGTTGCTAAACCACGCAACTAACCATACACAAGACCGTTACCTGCAAGCTGAAAAAAATCACGGATGACAAAAACTTCATCGAAAATAACAAGCATAATATTTGGAATAATTGCCATTTATTTTACTATTTCCTTAATTCCAAATAAGAATGAAAAAAAATTAAATGCGTTTAACAAAGAGTTTCCTTTTGAGAAACAAATTAAAATATCTGAAAAATTTATAACGGATTTTGAATCATCATATAATATTGGATTTAGTTTAGAAAATCCTAATCCTTATAAAGAAATTGACTCTATGCTTCCAATCAAAACAGAACTTGAAGTATTATATAAAGGGAAACCAATCGAATTATTTGGAAACAATAGTTTTGTGAGTAAATCGGGTGCTGAATATGAATTAAACCTAAATCTGACAAATGCAAACTCAAAGCCAAACAAATTAATAGTAGGAATTCAAGTCGATGTTCCTGGACCGATTTATGAATTGATGTTTGAAAGAGAGTATAAATGGGTATTTTGGACATTAAACGGAATTATAATTTTGATTGCGTTGATTGCAGGATATTTTGGCTTCCGAAAAAAGCCTGCAGGTAACACCGTGTATAATTAATTGCTGTTTTCTTCTCTACTTGCGAATATTCCTGCGGAATATTCACGGGTTCGTAAATGTTTGCTAACTTAGTCGCTAAACCACGCAACTAACCATACACAAACACGTTACCTACAATATTGAAAAAACTGCTTCAAATAATAATTCTGACTTTAATCACAGCTTGTGGTTCAACTAAAAATACGACTGACCTAATTGCGGACGAAAAGTTTGAATTATGCTCTGAAATCAAATATAATCGACTCGTTACGGAAGTTGGACCGATTGAGGGAAAGCTGATTTACAAACAAAATATTCATAGTTTATTAGAAAATTCACTAATTCAAGAAAAATATCTGACTGAAATAAGCAAAAACGGATATACGGAATTATTAAAAAAGGCAAGTCGCAAAGAAATAGAGCCTGAGTTTTTTGAGAAACTTAAATCGGATTTAGGATTTGACCCATATTTGTTATTTCCGATTAATTCCCATTTATCTTGCTATGGTTATTTATTTGAACAACTAAAGATTTTAGACAAGTCAAGTTGGCAATTTGAATTTGGATTAGCTTATAACAAATTTGAGGCTTACGGAGATTTAAAAACTGATAGCGAATATTTAATTGACGCGCTGAATAAAATTCCAGAAGATAAATTTCAAAAAATAATGTATCGGAAATTATTCTTGGATTTAATATACACGAATCTGAATTAAAAATACTGTAGGTAACACCGTGTATAATTAATTGCTAGGTTCTTCCCTACTTGCGAATATTCCTGCGGAATATTCACGGGTTCGTAAAAGTTTGCTAACTTAGTTGCTAAACCACGCAACTAACCATACACAAACTCGTTGTGCATAATTCAGCACGTCAGAACCTGGTTTATTTCTCGATCTAAAGTGAGGAATTTTGAAAATATTTTACTGCTAGTTGAGATTACCCTATTTAAAGTAAAAAAAGAATTAATTTAAATAGACATTAAAAAAGATAAAAATCATTCAAAATTGATTTTATAACATTATTGAAACTATAACTCAGAATTTTATTTATGGCTAACTGTATATTTTGCAACAATAAAAAAATAAGTAAAGAGCATCTTTGGGGAGCGTGGTGGCAAGACTATTATCCTGCTAGTGAAAAAGATTTACTTACAAGAGATGGTCATACTATAACTGCACGAAATTCTAACAATGATATTATTTCAGAAAAAGGATTGTTTTCAAATGTTGGAGACCCTCTAGCTAAAACAACAAAAGTAGTTTGTCAAAATTGTAACAATACTTGGATGAGTGCAATAGAAGAAGATATGAAAAAAACTTTTCATAAATTATTTATTAATGAAGAAGACATTATTTCCTCTGACGATATATTAAGGTTAAAAAAATGGATGTATTTAAAGTTTTGTCTTATCGACCGCGCATACTCTAAACAAAATTCATTAGTATCTAGTTCCTTATCAAATTCAAAAGAAATAAAAGAACAAATTAATTTAATACGAAAAGAAAATTGGAAAGGATTCTTAAACGGTATTAACTTACCTAATGAATTCCGGTTTTTTATCGCTAGAGCAACAGGAGAATTGAAAATCGGTTCTTTTAATTATATTCCATTAATTATGTTGGAAAAAGACAATTTGTTGAACATCAAATTAATCGATACTTGTATGTTTTTTAATGGTCATTTTCTCGGAATTCTAACAAGTAATGATATTGTTATAAAATTTCTTAATAATAATGAAAAATTTAAAGGGCTGTTACCATTAGTTAATGATACAATAAAATTTATTACGAATAAAAAGGTATCCGCTCGTGAACTTGAAGATTCAATACTTTGTGAACTTGAAAAAAATATTATAGGAAGAAAATTACGAAGGAATTTTTCTAAATCTATCTAAAGAACTATGCACAACAAAGTACTGTGGTAAAAAACAAGTAAAAACTTATTAATTTATTGCTAAAGTACTTCTGTAATTAT
>NZ_JABTEL010000033.1 GCF_013285155.1 Winogradskyella undariae
TATGATAATAATTACAGAAGTACTTTAGCAATAAATTAATAAGTTTTTACTTGTTTTTTACCACAGTACTTTGTTGGGCACAGTATTTTATTTAGATAATCTTTTTAAATATTTCTTTGTAATATATTCTAGCTAATTCTTCTGCTCTTGTTTCAATTTGATCATTTTTCCAAGTTTCATTATCATTTACAAATTGATTAATCCAAGAAAAAGATGATTTCTTAAATATTTTCTTTTTCTCAGTATAATTTTGATTTCCTGTTTCTCCATTCAGCTTTTCTTCTAACAAAATCAAGTTTCCAATATTAAATGAATTTCCTCCAGTTGATTCAGAAACGATATGTTCAATACTACCTAAATCTGAAAAAACATCTTCTTTCTCACACATAGAATTTAGTTTTTGGATAGCATATTTTGTTTTAACATTACTTGGCTTTCGTTTTTTATACCGTGTTACCTGCTGGCTTTATTTATAAGGTAACAAAACAACATTATTAGTGAATATTAAAAGCCTTTTAGAAGCTCTAGTTAATGCAACATAAAGATGTTTAGGACACTTAAATTTATGGGCATTTATTATAGCAACAGTATCAAATTCTAATCCTTTGGTTAATAATGTTGTTCCGATACATCTACCCGATACTTTACGACCAGTTCTACGAATTAGATTACGACTATTTGTCATAGCATCTGATACTAAAATTTTATTTTCATCTGCATCTCTTAAAGATTTTAGAAATGAGCTAAACAATTCTCTCCTATGAGATTTTATACCTTGAAGTTCTTTTACTCCAATTAAAAAATAAGAAATTTTACTATAAGAAATATCATTTTTTAATTCTTCTATCAGTGACTCAAGATGCTTAACAGATGTACGATCTTTTTCTTCTCTTTTCTTTTTAAATCCTTTTTCATTAAACCACTTATCAAGCTCAGTTTTATTAAAAAGTTTATAGCTTAACTCTTTTAACTTAGAAACTATATTTTCATTTGTAATTTCATCAGCTGTTTTTGCTATTTTATAAAAGTCTTTATCATCTATTGATTCAATTAACTTCATACGATTATTAAATTGCTTAACTAATTTAAGTCTTGGATAAATACTTGTAGAATCAGGATGTAAAATCAATAAATTCTCTTCTTTTAAAAGTTTCGTTATTTCTTTATAATAATCCTTATACGGTATATATAAATCTCGTTCATCAAAAGTAAATGTTTCAATTGATGGAAACTCAGATAAATTAATTTCTTCTTGCTTAATTATAGATTCTCGAATTTTTTTTAGATCTAAACCTAAGTTACTATTATTTCCTCTTAGCCAACGTTGGGGTTGATTTAAGGAATACTGATTATTATTAAATTCAAGCATATCATTCTCAGCTTGCATATCAACAAGTGCTTCACCGTTGAAGCCAAAGATTCCTTGTAAGTAATCACCAAGAATATGAGTCGGGAATAAATCAGCTAATGATGAGATTAACTCATGTTGTTGAGTTGTACAGTCTTGATATTCGTCAACAAATAAGCCAGAGTATGTTCTTGAAATAACATTTTTAACAAGTTTTAATTTAAATATTTCTTTAGCTTTATTTATTATGAAAGGATAATATTCTTTACTATTCTCCTGAGAGGGTATGTCTATTCCTGTATAAAATGAAAGTACATACTTTTGAGCAAAACTCGTTATAGTTTCAATATTATAATCAGAAGAATGAATTTTTTTTTGTTTGAATTTTTCCTTCAGAGAAGCTACGCCTGCATGAGTGTGAGTAAGTATTAGTTGTTTTCCTTTACCTTCTAAATGAATTAAACATTCTGATATGGTATATGTTTTACCAAATCCAGCTGGTGCAATTAACATGCTTTTTTCTTTGGAAACAAATTCTTTGCAATCAATCATTTTCAATCCAATTTATTAATTGGTCAATTTGTTTACCCAATTTTTTATCAAGGAACTTCTGCTTATATTTCAGACTAATGTTACCAATAACTTCTCCATGGTCAGTTCGTTTAAACCACTCTTTCTTTTTTACAATTGAAGATTTATAAATTGCATCTCTTAAATCATTAGAATCTATATCTTTCCAGTTTTCACCTAACTCAGATGTATATTTTGAATTTATTGATGCTTTAACACTATCCTCATCCTTTTCTTCTATTCTATATTCTATCAATTCTTTGATAGCATCCCAAGGTAAATCTTCAAAAATGTGATTTTCCATAGCTTTTTTGTCATCACTATCAATAATCGTAACACCTAAAGAAGTGAGAGAACTCTTTTCATCATTTATTTTCTGTACGTCAGAGTCACAGAATAAACAAACTTTATATCCTGCATTAAGAAACGCTTTGGTATAGTCAATTTGAGTTGAACCTCCACCGTTAGCAAAACGAACACCTTTAATAGCGGAATTAATACCTTTCTCAGTAATTAAATAATTATTTAATCCTCTGCAAAACCCTATTTCGGTTGGTCCTTCACAGACTAAAACCTTATTACTAAAGAAAGCCTCTGGATTACTACGAATGCACCCTTGTAAAGATGAGTCAAATTCATAAAGTTTACTGTAGTTATTTTTTACTCTAAATAAATCAGTTGTAGTCAATTCTACTAATACATCTCTAGAATGTGTTGTTATAAAAATTTGGCCTTTATTCTCTCTTTTTAAAGTTTGAGCTAGATGTTGTGCTCTATCTGGTTCCAGCCCTTGTTCAATTTCATCAATTAACAAAACCCCTCCTAACTTTGATAGTTCGGTTTGGATAGCCACTGAAATTATTCTTTTAGAACCTTTACCTTTTAATCTAAATGGTATTTTATCATCATGTAAACTAATTCTTTGATTGTTAATAGATATATCTTTAAAATCAATAGTTGTTGTTGTATTGTCTTTAATATCAGCACCCAATTTTGAGGCTGAATCTACTACTTTCTTAACCGTATCATCTAAATGATTGAATGAACTTGTATCAATTTCTTGTTTTGCTTCTCTAAACGCATCTAGAATTATATTATTTTTTTCACTAATAGAATCATCTTGTTTTAATAATGAATATAATGGATTTCCTTTACTCCAAGAAAAGTGTTTGTCTACATAATCTGAAACTAGAAACACATTCAGTTTAGCTCTATCATTTGCACTCATTTCAATCTCTTCTTGATTTTCACGGTTATTAACGATAGTCCATTTCGGTTCTAAATTTTTATCAACTATTAATTTTATTGTAAGTATTTCTAGGTAGTCATCTTTTATGTCATCATGGATAATATTGGTTTCCTCTTCTAAGCCTCTAATATAAAGACCATATTTGTTTTCATTAGTCAAACTAATAGGTAAATCATATAGAGATACCTCAATTTCAATTGGATTAGAAATATTTCCATTATAAAAGTCTGTATCATGAAAAGTCTGATTCCACATTGGAGATAGAACTTTCGAAATAGCGTCAAGAATAGTTGTTTTTCCAGAATCTCCCCGCCCGATTAAACATATGAAATCTGTTATGCCAAAAACTTGCTCAAGTTTTTCAATTCCTCTGTAATTTGATATTTTTAGACTATGAATTTTTGCCATAAGTTTAAATATGCTTTTTTTTTGCGCTTGCAGGTAACGTGTTGCGTATGGTTAGTTGCGTGGTTGAGCAACTAAGTTAGCAAACTTTAACGAACCCGTGAAAATTCCGCAGGAATATTCACAGGTAGGGAAGAACAAAGCAATTAATTATACACGTTTGTTATGCTCTTTTAATTTTCATCATCAACTGCTTGTGTTAATCTTTGTGCAATAGCTTTGTCAAGCAAGTTCCTTATTAGAGGTTCCATATTTATATTTCTTATTAATGAAGAAAATGAAATTGCTCCTAATTTGATGAATAGCTTACCTATCATTTCATCAGCGAAACTACTTGAAATTACTGGAATTCCTTCCCAATCTATAACTAATGGGAAATTTGGTTTAGCAGTGACTAAATTATTTATTTTTGTATTAATCTGCTTACCTGAGCGTCTAGTTCCAAACCCAGTAGTTTCTTGTTTCATTTTAAGCATTAAACAATTTTCATCTTCCATTTCGTAATGATAGTCAATCACGTTTCCAGGTTCATAGTTGGCATCCATACCAAAGTTTAAAGCTTTTGAAATTGAGAAATCTTTTGAAATATTTATTTGTCCGCAGACTAAAGTACCTTGATATAATTGAAATTCTCTTCGGTCATTTTTTTTAGTTTCTTCTAATGTACTTATAATTCTAGCTCTGCCACTTGTAACTTCTAATGAGCCACCGGTTAAAGTCGCAACTCTAAGAGAACCTGCTAATCCATTTCCTTGGCCATATTTTGGGTTTCTTGTTACTCCAGCTTTCACAGCTTCTCCGATAGCTTGGATATCCGTTCTAAGTGTTGGAAACCCTTCTTTTAAAGAATTTAATATTCCTCTTCCTGAATCAGCAACTGCAAATGCTATAACTCCGTTTGTTGGATATGTACTTGCTTGGACGAAACCACCTGATTTACTTTTAGAATGGTTTAATACATTATCTGTGATTTCGTTAATCGACCATTCTAATCCTGAAATAATATCTTTTGGTACTTTCATGTTTCTGAGAACAACATCCATAAAGTCATTTACTACTTGAGTTTGTTCTTTTTCATCAAAAAAATTTCGCGTAACTAAGTGTCTGTCGTGAGCAGACTCAGATTTATCAAATTGGCTAGGTGACAAATAATGAGCCCAATTTACACTCCTAAATAATCTACGAACATTATCATTGTTTGGTAATTTTACGTAAACTTTATATCCTTCATTTCGAATTTCTGTGATTGACGAAATTATTGGAAGAACTCCGTTTGGATATGCTTGTAGTACCTTGGAAAAATCAAGTGTTAAATTTTGATTTGAAGACTGTTTAAAAATATTTATTGAAGCACAAACATCTTTAATATTAAAAGAATTTAGTTTTCCTGTGAATTCAATAGTGGAATCTTTTTTCCTAAACCAAGTATTTCTGTTAATGTTTGTTCTATTCATGTATGTTTTTCTAATTGAGCATAACGTTGTTGTATATGGTTTGTTGCGTGGTTTAAGCACCTAATTTAGCAAATAAAAACCGAATAGAAAATCCGCGAGGATTTTCGTAAATAGGCTAGAACTAGCAATAAATTATATACGGTGTTGCCAACAGTATTTATTTTTTCAGTTTTAATAATTCAGAATATGGATTTCCATTTAACCCTAATAATTTAGCGAAAGCGGGTTCCGTTTTTATTCCGTTAGATTTTAATTCTTTCACTCTTTGTTTAAATTCGGAACCTTTTTCCTTTAAAATTCTATTTTCAATAATCATATGTTGATAAGCATTTTGCTTTTCGGTTGGAATATCTTGTCCAAAAATCTCAAACAAAAAATTATCCGTTTTAAATTCCGCAATAGTTGAATAAATTCCATTTTGTTTTGTTGAATAAATTTTAAAGTCTTTTTTGTTAGAAAAATGTTCTGATAAATATGTTATAAATTCAGAGTGATTTTGACATTCACAAATAATATCTAAATCACTTTCTGGTAAATCAATTCCGATTGGAATAGTTCCAGTCAAAATTGGGTCATATTTTTTGAGTTTCTCTAAAATCTGATATTTTTTTATTTCAGAAAAAGCAAGTTTTTGTCTTTCGTTTCCAAATTCCAAATATTCAATATTTCTAAAATTTTCAATCAATTTTCGGGTTTTTTATATTGTTGGCAACGTTTATGTATAAGAATAGTTGCGGGTTTGTATGCGAGGATTTTCCGAAGGAAAATCAGACGTTACAAACACGC
>NZ_JABTEL010000034.1 GCF_013285155.1 Winogradskyella undariae
TTCTTTTTATAGGTCTTAAATTTAGTGTTTTTATTAAAATGCTAACTTAAGCCGTATATAATTTATTGCTGGCTTCTAGCCTACTTACAGAAATCCTTGCGGATTTTCTATTCGATTTTTATTTGTTAACTTAGTTGCTTAACCACGCAACACCCGAGCGCAGCGAACAGACGAAGTAAACCATACACAAAACCGTTGGCAATCATTTACTCACTCAATCGAAAAATCAAATTTTATGAAAAAAATATTTTATCTACTAAGTATCTTAATCCTATCCTCTTGTGCGAAAGAAGAAAAAGAATATGCTGAAATCACTATAAATTTAGATAACACCGATTTTATTGAAGTAAGCAACCCTTTGGAGGACATATATATTTGGGATATAAAAAATGACACTATTTATCCAAATGAAAAAAATGAATTCTTATTCAAAAAAGAAATAGAATCACCAGAATATATAATAATAAAAATTGGAGAAAAACGCTTAAAATCCGTTCTTATTCCTAATGCTAAAATTGAACTTGCTTATATTGATTCTTCTTTTGTTTTCAAAGGTAAAAACAAAGCAGGTATGAATTTACTAAACGAATTCAAAAGACCTTACTTCGATGTAAATGAATCTAGTAAGTACCAATCCGACACTACATCTTTTCAGATTACACAAAAAATAAAAATACAAAAAGATGAAGAATTAAACAAATTACAAAACCTCATTGATAGTACTAAAATTGAAAAAAGGTTTGCCAAAGTTTTGGAAGATGAAATAAATTATTTCTATGCTTTAAAAACTCAACAGATAATTTTAGGTAAACAATACCAAAAAATTCCGATTAAAAAAGATTTGCTTGAATTGTTCAATAAAACTCTTGAAAATTATCCTTTAGATAATGAATACAAAACAAGTGTTTGGCTAGATTATGCTGATAATGTTTTACTTCAAAAACCTTTATACGAATTACAAGCTGATAGTTCAATTACAAGAGATTCTATCCAAAAGTGGTATAAGAATGACAAATGGATTCCGTTTCAATTTGACTTAATAAACAAATATCAAAACCCTAAAATTGCAGAGAAAGTTTCAGCTAATTATATTATGAACGCTTCAAAGCAAAAGCATTTTGAAAAAAGTCTGATTTCAACTTTTAATAATTTTAAAGACATTTATCCTAACAGTCTTTACTCAAATTACCTTAAACCTGAAATTCAAATAATAGAAGATTATTATCGAAAGATTTCAGGAGAAATGCCAAATGGAGTTGAATTTATAGATGGAAAGAATATTTCATCTATGGAAAAACTTTTAGATAAGCTTCAAGGTGATAACTATTATGTTGATGTTTGGGCAACTTGGTGCGGACCTTGTAAAAAAGAATTTCAACACAATGAAGACCTGAATGTTTTATTAAAATCTAAAGGTTACAAAAAACTTTATATCTCATTAGATAAAGCGGAAATTGAAGATAAATGGAAACAAGACATTATATATTATGACTTAAATGGATTACATATGTTAGCAAGTCAAGAATTCTTCAAACATTTTGCAGAAAATTACACTCTTCAAAAAGGGTATGTTAGTATACCTCAATATCTGATAATAGATGAAAATGGAAATATAGTAACACATAATGCGCCACGACCAAGTAATTTGACAGAACTTGAGAAAATACTAACTGAATAAAAACGTATGCTAACTTAAGCCCTGTATAATTAATTGCTTGGTCACTGCCGACTTACGAAAATTCCTGCGGAATATTCACGGGTTCGTAAAAGTTTACTAATTTAGTGGCGCAACCACGCAACGTTCCTTACACAACAACGTTAGCATACATATGAAAAAAGGCATTCTAAATATGAAATTTACTCCATCTCAACTAATGGAGGTGTCAAGAAAACTTGAAACGAAAGCAGCCGTAGGTTATACTGCTCATGCAACATCAAATAAAGCACATGTAAATCTCAAAGGCATACAAATGGCTTTTGAGGCTACTAAATTTCAAATAGAATTAATTAACGCAAACATACATTAGACATAGTTCAGCTTATATCCTGTTTAATTTGCGAGATATGGGCTATAAAATCTGTTTTATAACGAGTTACCATACATACGAATGAACATTTTCGGATTTAACAAAAAACAGGAATATTCAGGAAAGGATATTCTAAAACAACTTGACAAGTGTGCGGAAGATTATACCTTTCCAATGCTTGACAATGGGTATATTTATCCTGTTCATTCTAAATTGAGTGCGTATCGAGACGAGAAACGTTGGGCTCTAATAATAGAGGTTATCGGATTTAATTATCGTGGTGGTGGACACGATGGAATTAGCAATTGTTTGCACATTTTCGGAAACTGCATAAACACAAAACCAGGAACTGATAATTCAAATTTTTTATATTTTACAGATAATAGTTCTGACTTTCCAACTTTCGATGAGGAATATCTTGAAAGTTTAAATCCTGATGCCAAAACAATGGTATTAAGAGATAAAGAAATAGCACTTAATCATAATCGAGAATTTTATATAAATAAAGGAATTGAAATTGAGGAAAATGATACGATTTTCATTTGGGAATTTATGAGAGGTTTAGAACCTGAATACAATAAAGATTTTGAAGCAACTGAAAAGGAAATTCGAGAACGAATTCCAACGGATTTACCTAAAATTATGGAATTGATGGAATGGAATCATCCTGACTGTGCTGATTCTGAACTTCCGAGTAAAAACGAAACTTTTAAGCAAATAACCAAAGTGTTAGAAACAGGAAAAACGGAATTTTATAAACCAACAAAAAAGCCAAATAATCATTGGAAAAATTGGCCTGACGGAGGAGCGCTTTAAAAGAGTACGTATGGTAACACTGTATAAAAAACATAGGGCGTTTGTGGCTAAACCGAAAGTTCTGTGCATATTAACAAAGTCCGCTAAATATAAAATTTGGCGTTTATAGTAGAAAAGATAAAAGCAAAATATTATATTTAGCTAAGTTATAAACCGAAACTAAAGTGCTTATTAACTGCCCTACGTTTCTTATACGTAGACGTTGTGGGCAATGTAAACAAACCTACGAACAGTCATTACAAACCCCAGACAGAACACAATTTGCATTTTGAACTTCATAGCCATTGGGAAATGAATATTCAACAGGAACTTGCAGGCATTCAATCGTATCACACAATAAACACCGAAAATGAAAATGATGCTGAATAACCTCTTGTGGATTTTCACATTTTTTACAAACCGCAAAATATTGTTTACCGTCTTCTGCAACAATTTTATGTACGACATCATCATCACAAAATCTATTTAAAACCCTATATATAGTTGCCCTATTTATTTTAATATTAATTTGTCTTTCAATAGCATCCTGACTTAAAGCCTTTGTTGAATTTGAGAGCAAATCGAGTATAGCTTCTTTTGTAGGTGTATTCCTTCGATTCATATTTTATTGCGAATAAGTTGCAATAATACAAAAAGATTGTATATTTGATAAAAATACTATTGCGACAAAATCGCATTAAATAAATATAAATGACGAGAAGGGAAATAATTAAACTAATAGGAGCAACAGGTTTAGTACTTACAATACCACAACCGTTATCACTCTTCGCTCAATACAATAACAAAATGGATAAAAAAGAATTTGAAGTAATTATTATTGGTGGTAGTTATGCGGGACTTTCAACTGCAATGAGTTTAGGACGCTCATTGAGAAATACATTGATAATAGATGCAGGAAAACCGTGTAATCGTCAAACACCACACTCACATAATTTTTTAACTCAAGACGGAAGTACACCAAAGGAAATTTCTGAAATTGCAAAAAGTCAAGTAACAAAATACGACAGTATAAAATTCTATGATGGACTTGCAATTAGCGGACAAAAAAGTAATAAAGGATTCGAAATCACCACTTCAAAAGGAGATATTTTTACAGCAAAAAAATTGGTTTTAGCTACAGGAATAAAAGACTTAATACCAGATATAAAAGGGTTTTCTGAATGTTGGGGTATTTCAGTTGTGCATTGCCCATATTGTCACGGATACGAAATAAGAAACAAGAAAACTGCTATTATTGCAAATGGAGAAAGAGCATTTCACCTTGCTTCTTTAGTGAATAATTTAACCCAAGAAATAACAATTCTCACTTCGGGAACAAAAGATTTTGATGAAAACCAGCTCAAAAAGTTAAAACAGTATCAAATTCAAATTATAGAAAAAGAAATTTCTGTAATAGAACATCAAAATGGACAATTGGAAACAATTGAATTTAAAGATGGTAGTTCGGAAAACTTTGATTGTGCCTATGCTTCTATTCCTTTTGAACTTAATTCAAACATACCAAAAGAATTGGGGTGTAATCTCACAGAACACGGACATATTGAAGTGAATTTTATGCAAAAAACTACAGTAGAAGGTGTTTTTGCTTGTGGTGATAATAGCACAATGATGCGTTCAGTTGCTATAGCAGTTTCTAGCGGAAACATTTCAGGTGCAATAATCAATAATGAACTTACACAAGAGCGTTTTTAATATGGTAGAAGTATTTATAACCAACGTAAAATCAGAATGTCTCTCAAAAGAAATTCTACAACTTTTGGAAAACGAATATCCTAAACTTGAATCTAATTTTGACTTGGAGGATTTCAATAAACCATATCCTTGTGGCCATTCCATATTAAGAATTGAAGGAAAAATAATTAATATAAAATCAATATCTAAACGACTAAAAAGTAAAGGAATTGAATGTGAATTATTAGAAGATAAAATTTGTGTATAGTATGACAGAGTTTTGGGAAAAAGCATTTAACAACAAACAAGAAATGTGGGGTAATAATCCAGCAAAATCTGCTTTACTAATAAAAGACTTCTTTCTGGAAAAATCTGTAAAGAACATTCTAATTCCAGGAATTGGTTATGGACGAAATGCACAACCATTTATAGAAAGCGGATTAAACGTAAGCGGAATTGAGATTTCCAAAACTGCCATTGATCTAGCTAGAAAACATTATGGGATTGATATAAACATTTTTAACGGTTCTGTAACCAAAATGCCTTTTAACAATAAAAAATATGATGGAATATTTTGTTATGCTCTCATCCATTTATTGAACAGCGAAGAAAGGAAAAAACTAATCCAAGACTGCTACCACCAACTAACTAAAAACGGGTTTATGGTTTTTACTGCTATAACCAAAAACACCTCTCAATATGGACAAGGAGAATTGATAAGTAAAGACCGTTACGAAATTCATAAAGGAGCGAAAATATTTTACTATGATCAAGAATCAGTCAAAACAGAATTTGAAAAGTACGGACTTTTTGAAATCACAGAAGTAGATGAAAATCAGTCAATGTACCTAATTAAATGCAAAAAAGAATAAAAACACTGCCCACAACAAAGTACTGTGGTAAAAAACAAGTAAAAACTTATTAATTTATTTCTAGAGTACTTCTGTAATTATTATCATAGGTTAGACCAGATTTTGCGATAGCAAAAGCCTGTTTTAAAAGCTTATTACAAA
>NZ_JABTEL010000035.1 GCF_013285155.1 Winogradskyella undariae
TGCGCTCAATGTGACAAAAGAATTATACTTAATGTGACAAAAAGGATTGTGCTTAATGAGATATTTGGACTGTGTTTAATTTGAGAACTAAGAGATTTTAGTTTTTTTGAAGTCTGGGTTTGGGATTTATGATATTGGTTGGTTTAGAATTTTAGATTTTGGAGGTTAGACATTTCGACTGCGCTCAATGTGACAATATGAATACACTCAATGTGACAATAGGAATACGCTCAATGTGACAAAAAGGATTGTTATTAATGAGGTGTTTCGATTGTGTTTAATTTGAGAACTAAGAGATTTTAGTTTTTTTGAAGTCTGGGTTTGGGATTTATGATATTGGTTGGTTTAGTATTTTAGATTTGGGGAGGTTAGACATTTCGACTGCGCTCAATGTGACAATAGGAATACGCTCAATGTGGCAAAAAGGATTGTTATTAATTTGGTATTTGTAGTTAATAACAAAACAAAGAGGTCGACTAAATAATTAGTCGACCTCTTTGTTTATATGTGTTGATAAATGTTTATAGATTAAACGTCATCCCAAGGTTTAATGAGAATTGGTTATGAATATCGATTAAATCGTCTGGATCGTATTTTGCTAAAGGAAAAGAAGCTTCTGTATACACCCCAAAGCCATCTGTAAAGAAATAACGTGCCCCAACGTGGCCACCAAAATTCTTAAGACTTAAATTTAATCCAGGATAAAGATCAAAGTTTTCATCGATGTTTATAACGTTACCTAAGTTAGCGTTAAAACGCGCTTTTAAATCAAAACGGTCTTCAAAGTCAAGATTTTCAATCCAACTAGCACCTCCTAAAGCATAAGAAGAAGAGACACCAATAGAGATGTTTTCACCTAAACCGTGATCGAAACTTACATTAACACCTGTAGCACTATCTTGGAAATT
This sequence comes from Winogradskyella undariae, assembly GCF_013285155.1. Classification (GTDB taxonomy): domain Bacteria; phylum Bacteroidota; class Bacteroidia; order Flavobacteriales; family Flavobacteriaceae; genus Winogradskyella; species Winogradskyella undariae. The sequence continues at coordinate 909 of NZ_JABTEL010000035.1, forward strand.
AGCACCTACTTGGAATTTCTGATCTCCTTTACCTTCAAAGGCTTGTGCGTTACCAAAACTAAAAGCTAATAAAGCAACTGCAAGTAAAATATTTTTCATGTTTTTCATTTTAAAATAGAGGTCAAATATACAAATAGTATTTTATTTATGTCAGAAAATTAGAGGAATCACTTATGTGTTTCTGAGGGCTTTTTTATTTTTCCAATCGATCCATTTTTGACCTTTTATATATCGCATTACATTATCTATGTTACGCATTATAAAAAGGTTATAAATAGCTTTGCTTAAATTTTTAGGGTTCTGAGCAATGCCCCGTAAGCTCATAGAAAAGCCAGGGGTAAGGTAGCGCATGTAATGCCAGTAACCTTCTGGTATGTATAAGATTTCTCCATGGTTAAGGTTGCACACCCAACCTTTGGCGTGTTTTAAGTTGGGCCATTTTTCTAAATCTGGATTATGGAAATCGATATCTTCTCTGGTGATTAACGCATAAGGGACTTTATATAAATACTTATTTTGTTTCTGGTCGAATAAAATGCATTGCTTTTTACCTTCAAAATGAAAGTGAAAAATATTAGCTAAGTCAATATCATAGTGCATAAAGGTGTATGAATCCTTTCCTCCAAAAAATAACATGGGTAGTTTTTTAAATAGTTGCAATCCGAAATCAGGAAACTGAAAGTCTTTTTGAAGTTGCGGCACTTCCTTTAGGATATTCCATAAGAAAATGCGGTATTTAGTAGGTTCGCGTTTCAGTAAATCTACATAATCACTCATTTTCATTTCAGCATGTGCTTCATTGAATTTGTTATTGTGACTTATGGGTCTGTCGTCATAAAGTGGTACCGTTTTATTACCTGCTACTTCTTTAATATAATCTAAGTTCCATTTGGTATAGGCAGGCCAATCTTCTATATAGTGCTCAATAACCACTGGTTTTTGTGGTTTGAAGTAATTTTTTATAAAATCTTCCTTAGTGATGGTTTTAACACGTGGTATGTCTTGAAGATTAAGTTTCAAAAGGCGTAAAGGTTTAGAATTTAAAGTTACAAAAACCTAAGTTAAGGTTTAAAATGAAGGTAAAAGAAAAGGCTTCAAAATTAATTGAAGCCTTTTTTACTTAGAATATGTTCTCGATACAATTTACAATCCGAAAGCTTTCAGATTGTAAATCACTCGAACTGCCGTTTTGGTAGTTTAGAGTTTTCGATTTATGAAAACAAGTATTGGTTTCCTCTGCTTTAACATTAGTTCTCGATACCATTTATGACCCGAAAGCTTTCGGGGCATAAATTACTCGAACTGACGTTTCCACTTGGACAGAGATGTGATTATTCTTCAATTGTAGCATCACCTGATTCAACTGATGTTGATTCAATTGGTGTAGCTTCAATCTCTTTTTTATCTTTTCCTTTTAAATATTCAGGTAAATCCATACCAGCCATATTAAACATTTCTTGTAAAGGTGGTACTGATTTGTACATACCAGATAAGAAGTTAGCTGTAGATGATTTTCCATCTTCTCCATTAGCGCCGCTATCCCAAACGGTAACCTTATCAATTTTAATGTTTTTAATCGCTTCAGATTGAATTTGCACCAATTCTGGTAATTTATCCGCAATCAATAATAATACAGCATCTCTACTATTATTACCAGCAGCTTTTACAATTTGCTCCATACCAGAGGCTTGCTTAGTTAATATTTCAAGCTGTCCTTGTGCTTCTGCTTGTGCTTTAAATAAAATAGCATCTGCTTCCCCTTTTGCTTTTCTTCTAATACGTTCTGCATCTGCTTCAGCATCAATTTCAGCTTTTTGTTTATCTATTTCAGCTGGTACAACGATATCTGCTAATTGGGTTGAGCGTACACGTTCTGCTCTTGCAATTTCGGCATTTTTTTCTGCAGCATAAGCTTCTTCTAAAGCTTTTGCAGCTTGTACTTTTTCAGAGGCATTAGCTCGTTTTTCTGCTTCTGCTTCTTTTTCTCTTCTTAAAGCATCCGATTCTGCAATCGAGATTTTTGCTGTGTTTTCTCCATCAATAGCACGTGCATTTGCTTCCGATGTTTTAATTCTTTCATCTTTTAAAGATTCAGCTTCACCAATTTTTGCTAATGCAATAGCGCTTGCTGTTTGTACTCTTTCGTTCTGGTTTGCGTTTGCTTCACCAATTTTTGCAAGTGCATTAGCCGCTGCAATTTGAGTACGTTCGTTTTGTGCTGCATTTGCTTCACCAATTTTTGCTTTAGCATGCAACTCTGCAACTTGTGTTCTTTCATCTTGTTCTGCGTTAGCTTCACCAATAGAACCATCTCTAGTTTTCTCTGCAACTGATTTACGTGCTGCGTTAATTGCATGAGCTGCGGCTTCTTTACCAAGAGCTTCGATATAACCAGATTCGTCAACAATATCTGTAATGTTTACGTTAATCAGTTTTAAACCTACTTTCTTTAATTCTGTTTCTACAGATTGAGAAATGTTAGTTAAAAATTTGTCACGGTCATTGTTAATTTCTTCAATATCCATAGACGCTACGACTAAACGTAACTGACCAAAAATGATTTCTTTTGCTAGTTCTTGAACATCTTGTGCTCCTAAACCTAATAAACGTTCTGCTGCATTTTGCATAACACCAGGTTCTGTAGATACCCCAATTGTAAAACGAGATGGCACGTTAACTCTAATGTTTTGTTTAGATAATGCATTAACCAAATTCACTTCAATTGAAATTGGTGTTAATTCTAAGAATTCATAATCTTGAATTACAGGAATAATAAAAGCAGCACCACCATGGATACATTTGGCAGATTGGCCTCCTCCAACTTTTCCGTATACGACTAAGATGCGGTCAGATGGACAACGTTTGTAGCGTTTTATTAAAATTAATAATGTGACTACAATAAATAAGACTACAAAAATTAGTAGCATAGGTCCGCCAAGTCCTTGTATATTAACTGTTTCTTGAATGGTTAGTAAGTTCATTTGCATATAGGTTTGATTGGTTAAATTTTAATTATGATAGTTTTTTTTGTGGGTTATTGGGTAATGCTTTGCTATTTTCAACTTTTGAAGGTTGAATTGGTTTACGTGTTCTATCTACGATGAGAATTCCGTTTGAAGTCACATCCACGACTTTAATTATAGTTCCAGATTTTAGTTCTGTTAAAGAATCGGTTAGTGCATCAAGTTCTCGCATGGATCCTTGAACACTAACAGTTACTTTTCCCATAGTTGTTCTGTCTGCACCGATGGTTAAGTAGACTTCACCAACAGTATCTAAAGCATTTTTATATTTTAAAGTTCCGCTATCCGAAAGCTTACTTATAAAGTAAAAAAGAGAGGCCATAATTACCATCATCAATAAGCCAGAAATGATAGATATGATAATCGTTAGAGGTTTTGAAAGTCCGGCATCGATACAAGTAATACCACTCCAACCAAAAATGGTAAAGAAAGCGACAAGATTTTTAAAAGATATAAATTGAAATCCGGCTTCTACATCTATTTCAGAGTCAATATCCCCAATCTCGTCAGCATCACCTCCAACAAAAGTTAATACCATAACGATAGAAAAGATGAGCGAACCTATAATGGCAACGAGCCAATATACTTGCGCTAGAAAATCTAAATTTAAGTACCATTCTGTCATGAGATTTCGTTTAAATTTTGAGTTAATAAATATACAACCATTGTAAGCTTATGCAATCTTTTTTTTTGAAAGTCAATTAGGTTACGTGTGGTAAACAATTTTGAATTTTTTAAGTGCTTTTTTTTGTTTTTTTGAAAAGATTTGATTCAAAAATTCGACAATTAAAAAAGGTGAAGTTTTGGGTTTAAGTTCGGTCGTTTTTGTGCTTATTTTTTTACTAATTTGATTTGGGTAATGATTGGTTTACAAAGTATAAGTAGCGTTTGTTGAGGTTTTGTTACAGGTAATTTGAGAAATATTTTGTTTTAGAGACCTAAAGGTTATTGTTTGATAGGTTCTCGATACTATTTTTCGTTCCTCAAAATCACTCGAACTGACGGTCGTATTTGAAGTGATGTTTAGGGTTTTGTTTTATGATTTTGTAGGTTTTGTGGATTCCTGCTTTCTCAGGAATGACAAAATGGTTGCTTCTCGATACAATTATTTTTCACTGCGTTACAAATAATTACTCGAAGTGACGTTTTTGTAGTGATTTTAT
>NZ_JABTEL010000036.1 GCF_013285155.1 Winogradskyella undariae
CCTCGCGGATTTTCTATTCGGTTTTTATTTGCTAAATTAGGTGCTTAAACACGCCACTAATCATACACAATCACGTTACCTGCAATGCGAATAAACTGCTCGCTATCAACAAACTGACAGAATGTCTGAATAAAAATCTCGGCATATTAATTGAACATTTTAAGAAAATTTTAAGATATGCCGACAGTATTACAAACGATAAAAAAACTGATTGATAATGTTTCAGTAACAGATAGACAAGAAGAGAGTATTCAAACTTCAACAGACTATTTAGATGGTCACTTGACCAGAGAAGAAAATGATTTAGATATAGATAGCACATTTGTAAATGGCTCATACGAGCGAGATACAATTATAAGACCATTAGATGACGTTGACCTTTTTGCCATCCTGAATGAGTCTGAATGGTCAGATGAATATGGTAATCTACCAAATCCGCAAGCTGTTCTGACCAAAATTAAGAACAAATTAAATTCAATATCCCATTATAAAGACAAAGTGACACAAGATAGACCTTGTGTGACTGTAACGTTAAATTCAATCAATTTCGATGTACTACCAAGTTTTGAGCGAAATAATGGTGGATATTTAATACCAAATTATGATTTACAATCTTGGACATATAGTTATCCGAAACAATTAACTGACAATTTAAATGATTGTAATAGAGACAATGGATACAAAATAAAAGACATTGTAAAAGCAATAAAATATTGGAACAGAGAAAACAAAAAGCTTATTCCATCTTTCCAAATTGAAGAAACCTTAATAACCTACTTTAATATTCACAACTTTGGTAATTATGAGGAAGCAATAAGACTTTGGTTTAATAATGCTGAATATTATCTTGAGCAAGCTAAATTTAAAACCAATAACCAATATGACGATGCTATAAAGAAAATTAAAAAAGTAAAAGATAAACTCAATACAGCAAAAGAACATTTAGATAAAAAAGAAAATGCAGAAGCTCTTCAAATCTGGAAAGACGTATTTGGTAAAGAATTTATAATATCAGACGTCAACGAGGCTAAATCTTTTTCTCAAAAATTGACAGACGGATTATTGAAATCATCTTCCACTGGAGCTGTTTCTGAATCAGTAGGCAGAAATATACCAGCATCAAAGGGATTTTATGGCGATATATAGAAATAAATCCACCAAAGTAGATGTTCAAATTGGTGCTATGAAATCAATTTATCCACAATTTAAGGTTACTAAAAAAAAGAGCACAGAAGTCGAATTTGTAGGTACACTTCAACCAAAACCAGAATACAGAAAATACAAGATTTCAGTAAAATATCGTGGTAATTTAAAACCACAAGTAAAAGTTATTGAGCCGGAACTCGTAGATAATCCACCGCACTTTTACAAGACTTCAGGAACACTCTGTTTATATCATCCTAAAGATTTCAAATGGACAAAAGATAAACTAATTGCAAAATACATTTTGCCAATTACTTCAGCTTGGTTGTATTTCTACGAAGTTTGGTTGGAAACAAATGTTTGGTATGGTCCTGAAGCCAGCCACGATACTAATAAAAATCCAAAAGATGACTAAACAAGTTCCACACGCAAAACTATACAAGACAGTAAGCAATTTATCAAATGCGTTAAACTGGCTATTGATATCATCTACAATAATTTCGCTTGCAATTATAGTCTTAAATAATTTTAATATCGAAGCTAATCCAAATATATCTCTTTGGCTTTCAAGAATACTCGCATTGATAGCAATTATCTTTTTTATTTTAGAAGTAATTCAAAGCCAAACTTATCATCGAGCGGAACTTCAAAGAAAAAATGATTTTATGGATAATAGCTTGGAAACAAAATTAGCTGATGCGAATTCAAACGAATATTATACAAACGATGATATTAGTAATGGTGTGTACAAAATGGGAGTTAATTGTTTTGAGAATTCATTTTTTACTAAAAACATATCATCTAAAATGCTGACTAAACAAATTACTTACACGATAGTAATTTGGGTTGTTTTGTGGTCAGTAATTTTGACTGCACCAAATAATGTATTTGTTGAAGTAATTCTTTTAGCTTTACCATTTTCAGTCGCAAATGATTTAAGGAAATTGTATCGTTTAAACAAAAACGTTGAAATGGTTTTTGCGAATTTTAAAAAGATTTTTAGCACGACGAAAAAGTCCAAGCGAGAATCATTGATTATTGATAACGTAATAAGTTATGAAAAATCAATATCTTACAGTTCTGTACCTCTAAATAGAAAGATATTTGACAAATGGAATGATAAGCTATCATTGGAATGGAATAAGATTAAAAAGCAACACAAAATCAAGTAAGCACAGCAGGTAACACCGTGTATAATTAATTGCTTTGGTCGTTGCTTATTTGGAAAATTCCTTCGGAATTTTCTCGCGTTCGTTTTTGTTTACTAAATTAGTTGCTTAAACACGCAACTAACCATACACAAAACCGTTACCTGCAAGCTGAAAATCACTAACTGATGAAGATTAGAACGAATGACATAATGGATTATCATCTAAATGAATTAGACTATGATTTTAAATCTACTTTTATAAACTTACCTAACTATTTTGAATTAGAAATAGAGAAGACAACTGCTTTATTGAAAGAACGATTCCCAAATAAAAATATTACTGAAAGAATAAATGAAAAAGCAGGAATTAATGAGCTTGATTATATTATTGGCTTTGATTCAATCCCTGACTACTTTAGTTATTCTGAATGCCAAAAAATGAAAGTATTTGAATTCTTAGGTATGGGCTTGGAAATCTTAAAAAGGTTGTCGGTAATGCTAAAAGAAAATTTTCCAAACAATCGGTTTCGATTAATTATGGAATTTTCTACTGTACAAGAAGATGTTATTTATCCAGGGCTGGAGGCTTGTCACGTAAATTGTTATAAAGTTTGGGATAGCGATTATGATTATTTTACAGAAATGGATGAATGGTATTTAGAAAAAGACTATACAATTGGAATGCTTGAAATCACAGTATAAAAGATGAGCAAAACATATATTATTGGAGATTTACACGGATGTTTCGATGAATTTATTGAGTTATCAAACAGAATAGGCATAACTGAAAATGATTTGGTTATTTCATTAGGAGATATCGTAGATAGAGGCAATAAATCCTATGAACTTTATGAATATTTTAAAAATCGTAAAAACGCTGTTGTTTTAATGGGAAATCATGAGAGAAAACATCTTAGAGGAGTTCTTAGTTATTCTCAAGAAATTGTAAAAGTTCAGTTTGCAGATAAATATGATGATTTTATTAAATGGGTAGATACTCTTCCCTATTATTACGAAACAAATGAGGCAATAATAATTCATGCTTTTTTTGAGCACGATATAAAACTTCAAAATCAAAAAAATGAAGTGTTGTCAGGCACTACTTCTGGTTCGAGATATTTAGAAAAAAAATATGAAGAAGACACTTATTGGGAAGAGTATTATTCTGGAAGCAAACCCATAATATATGGTCATCACGTTGTTGGTAATAAACCGAAAATCAAAAACAATACTTATGGTATTGATACAGGAGCTTGTCACGGAGGTTACTTGACAATTATAGAGTTACCGGAATTTAAAATTCATCAGATAAAGGTTGAGAGAGATTATTGGAAAGAGCAACAGTCAAAATGGCAAATACCAGTACTTGAATCAAAAGATTGGGAGAATATGAAAATCGAGCAAGTTCATAAGCAAATTCAAAAACTGAGTTATAAAAAAGAGACTGAAATTGTGAGATTTCTCGAGGATTTAAAAAATTGGATTAAAGAACTATCTAACACAGTCTTAGTCATAAAAGATAGGTTGGAAAGCATAACTATTGAATTAAAAGAAAGATATCAAGAGGAATTTAATAAAGAAGTTTCTAAATTAAGTTATAGTGGTTTTATTTACAAAGTGAACTCTAACAGGTTGCACTTAAAAGATTTAGAGAAATCTTTAGATACACCTCAAAAAGTCATAGACTTAGCCTTGAATTTAAATTTAGATGAAATACCAAAAAGAAAAGCCAGCAGGTAACACCGTGTATAATTAATTGCTTGGTCACTGCTTATTTGGAAAATTCCTTCGGAATTTTCTCGCGTTCGTTTTTGTTTACTAAATTAGTTGCTGAAACACGCAACT
>NZ_JABTEL010000037.1 GCF_013285155.1 Winogradskyella undariae
GAATATTCTCAGGTTCGTAAAAGTTTACTAATTTAGTTGCCAAGCCACGCAACTAAGCATACACAAACACGTTAGCACACATTTCTTACTCATCCTATAAAAAAATTAAAACCGTGAAAAGGGGTTATGGATAGAAAAGAAAATTGGGCATTGTTCGTACATTACAACTTCTCGAATGAAATTAAAAATACCACAGAAAGAAACCAAAAAGATATGAATCAAAAAACCTGAACAATATTGTTATTGTTCAGGTTTAATTAATTATTTTTAATACTTTTCTTTATATCCAATTTATGGAATCAAAGCAGAAACTTTTCCGTTTAAAACATCTCCATTTCTTAAAACCGTATCACAAAAAATCAATGTTATTGTAATACCATCATTTTCAACAAATAATTCAGTTTCAGGAGTAGATTTACTTCCAATCAATACTTCATTGTTAGATTTTGTAAGCTCTCTTTCAATATAAGAAATATCAAACATGTAGTCAATGCCAAAATATTGTCCTGTTTTCGGATAGCCGTTGTCCAATTCATTAAAATCGATTTCATATATATTGGGCCAATTTCCAAATCTAAATCTAACGTTTCCATTATCACAACAATTAGGACTAGACACCTCTACATTAGCACTATACGATGTACCAGAGACATTATAAGTATTATTTTGTGTATGAGCACAAGGAATAGCAGAAGTAGTAAATGACTCCCAATCATCATCTTCACTAGAACCGTTTTTAGTAAAGGCAGTATAGTAATAGGTTGTATTTGGCACTAATGCGTCCACAATATGTTTAAATTTATATGTACCAGTATAATAATCTACATCTCCATCAAGTTCAATGATTTGATCATTACTTGAATCATTTTCATCTCCAATTCTAAATATAAAGCTGACTTTAAAAGTATCTGACTCAAGAAAAGCTCTATTAGAGTGATCAATAAAACCATTAAGTGTTACTGAGTTCTGAGAAATATATGTTACGTAAGACCTCACTATAGGAGCGTCATAAATTTGAGCTTCTTGAGAATCACTTTCACTACAAGAACTAATAAGACATAAAATAAATAAAAAGACAAGTGTTTTTTTCATTTGGGGTGATTTTTATTATTAGGGGAATAATATACCAAATATAAAAAACTTAACGACTGATGCCTAATAAAAAGCATCTGATGGATGATTTCGACTTATATAAAATAATTATTCAACAAATAAAATAACATGTGCTAACAAAGTATAAAATTAATTGCTAGTTTCTAGCTTACTTACGAAAGTCCTCGCGGACTTTCTATCTGTGATTTATTTGCTATCTTTAGTGTTTAAATCACGCAACTAATCTTATACAACAACGTTGGCAACAATTAAACACTCACTCAAAATCAAACTGAATCTGAAATGAATAGTACTGAAAAACTTTATAAATATCTGAATCTAAAATTGCAGAAACCTGTAAATTATAATGATTTGAATAATTTATGTTTTTCTTTGTTTTGCACTTTGGACATTCTTCCTGAAAATTTACAATCTTTAATAATCACCAAAAAAAATTTAGCGAAGACTTTTATAAAAATTATAACGGAAAATGATGTTTATAATAACTCGATAGAGAATACTTCGGAATTTAATGGTTTTGACGTTATTCTAAATGAGAATGATTGGATTGAACAAATTGATAAATCTATGAGGATGGATAAATGGCCGAATATAGAAAATGCGAAAATTTTACTCGGTACGAACGTAATCTAAATAAGTATATTGGAGACTTAATAAAAATATGACACGCTTTAAAGAATTAAAAAGAATAGAATTAGCGATTAAAAACAAAGATGAAAAAGAAATTGTTTGGGCACTTGACTATTGCAATTCTAGACTTCAAATTGCTAAAATGAAAAGTCAAATAAAACATTGGACTAAACTAAAAGGTAAATTAGAAAATGAAATAGACAGTTTCGAATAATAATAATAATAATAATAATAACTGTTGCCAACACCGTGTATAATTAATTGCTTGGTTCTTCCCTACTTGCGAAAATTCCTGCGGAATTTTCACGGGTTCGTAAATGTTTATTAACTTAGTTGCTTAACCACGCAACTAACCATACACAACAACGTTGGCATTCATTTGAGAACCGTCATTATTAATGATTTTCAATCCAATAATTTAGATTAGCTAATTCTGACTAGAATTTTGAAATATGAACTTTATCAAAAAAATATTTAGTAAAAAAAAAGAGGATGAAAAAGTAAATTTAAAGTGGAATGAACATCTCAATCAAATCTCTGAATCAATTGATAATGATGAATTGAGTTACCCAATTATATTGTTTTGTCACGTGCCTTGGGATTTTGAAGTTTATAATAATCCGTCTGAAATTATTAGAGAATCAATAAGTGGACATTGGGGATTAAATGAGTATTTATCGAAAAATATTGATGAGTTAGAGATTGTTGTTGATAGTTGTGGAAAAGCTTATAAATTATCTCACGAACATTATGACAAAAAAACTAAAACTGGATTTTCTTATCCTTCAAAGGTTGTAGGAGTTGAAACAATAGAAAACTTAAAGAAAAGAATTATTGATGGTTGTAATGATTATCTTATAACATTTTCAGAATCGGAAAAAGAAATTCTTAAAGCGAAAATGGAAACAGTAAAAAATATAAATTCGATTCCTGAATTGATATATTTTGCGGAAAAAGAATTAAACTTTTAGAAAAAAAACGAAATGCCAACACCGTGTATAATTAATTGCTTGGTCACTGCCGACTTACGAACATTCCTGCGGAATATTCTATCTGTGATTTATTTGCTAAATTAGTTGCTTAACCACGCAACTAACCATACACAACAACGTTGTGTGTAAGCTAAAAATCAGAACTAACGAATGAAAAAAATCTTGAAATTTAAACATTGGCAACTATTTATTCTGATAGTTCTGACTGCTGCTTGGTCATCACCAAGTCCTTTGCAGGAAATTATCAGATTTATAGGTCTAATTACTTTTCTTATTTGGACTTATGCTATTGGAATTTATGGACAAGAAAAATTGGAATATCTAAAACTTCCGACTTTGGACACGAAACTATTTAAAATTAACATAATTTTATTTCCGATTTTATTAATCGTCTCATTTTTACTTTCGCCTGAACAAACTGTTGAAAATACTCAACCGGAATTTAATACTCAAACGATTTTACTAATGCCGATTACACTCTATATGTTTTTTGCATTCTTTCAAACAATAGTTTTTTCTTGCAAAACACTTGCAATAATTGAACTGAAAAGAGAAGTGAAGTTTTCTGACTATTTAGTGAATTTAATATTAACTTTATTTTTAATAATTGGAGTTTGGATTTTACAACCGAAAATAACAAAACTGATAGCTGAAACTGAAAATAATTGAGTGGAATAAAAAAAAGCCTACACACAACAAAGTACTGTGGTAAAAAACAAGTAAAAACTTATTAATTTATTGCTAAAGTACTTCTGTAATTATTATCAT
>NZ_JABTEL010000038.1 GCF_013285155.1 Winogradskyella undariae
AAATGGGGGATTAGCTCAGCTGGCTAGAGCGCCTGCCTTGCACGCAGGAGGTCATCGGTTCGACTCCGATATTCTCCACAACGGCAACAATTGTCTGCTGATATTTATATATCAGTTGCGATTCGCCACAAGTTCATTGACATATTGAAAAAGATACATGAAATAATATAAAGAGAGTTTACTCTCTATGTATAAATATAGTATTTATTTATAATCTTACGAGATTATTGATAGATACAAAGTCTATTTAATATTTTCGGATATTAAGTAGATAGTAACTCATTAAAAAGACAAAAGTACAATAAGCTAAATAAGAGCGTATGGGGAATGCCTAGGCTCTCAGAGGCGATGAAGGACGTGATAAGCTGCGAAAAGCTACGGGGATTGGCACATACAAATTGATCCGTAGATATCCGAATGGGGCAACCCACTATATTGAAGATATAGTATCCGCAAGGAGGCGAACCTGGAGAACTGAAACATCTAAGTACCCAGAGGAGAAGAAAACAAAAGTGATTCCGATAGTAGCGGCGAGCGAAATTGGATTAGCCCAAACCAGTATTGTTACGGCAATGCTGGGGTTGTAGGACCACGACATTAGAAGCAGGATGAATTAGAACAGTTTGGAAAGACTGACCAAAGACGGTGATAGTCCGGTATAAGTAAAGAATGTGGATATAGTGGTATCCTGAGTAGTGCGGGGCACGTGAAACCCTGTGTGAATCAGTCGGGACCATCCGATAAGGCTAAATACTCCTGAGAGACCGATAGTGAACTAGTACCGTGAGGGAAAGGTGAAAAGAACCCTGAATAAGGGAGTGAAATAGAACCTGAAACCATACGCTTACAAGCGGTCGGAGCAGACTTGATCTGTGACGGCGTGCCTTTTGCATAATGAGCCTACGAGTTACCGTTGCTAGCAAGGTTAAGTGATTAAGTCACGGATCCGTAGCGAAAGCGAGTCTGAATAGGGCGCTTTAGTTAGTAGTGGTAGACGCGAAACCGTGTGATCTACCCATGGGCAGGGTGAAGCTGTGGTAACACACAGTGGAGGCCCGAACCGATATACGTTGAAAAGTGTTCGGATGACCTGTGGGTAGGGGTGAAAGGCCAATCAAACTCGGAAATAGCTCGTACTCCCCGAAATGCATTTAGGTGCAGCGTTGATTTATAGTTTTATAGAGGTAGAGCTACTGATTGGATGCGGGGGCTTCACCGCCTACCAATTCCTGACAAACTCCGAATGCTATAAAATGTTCATCAGCAGTGAGGGCATGGGTGCTAAGGTCCATGTCCGAGAGGGAAAGAACCCAGACCATCAGCTAAGGTCCCCAAATATATGTTAAGTTGAATAAACGAGGTTGAACTGCTTAGACAGCTAGGATGTTGGCTTGGAAGCAGCCATTCATTTAAAGAGTGCGTAACAGCTCACTAGTCGAGCGGTTCGGCATGGATAATAATCGGGCATAAACATATTACCGAAGCTATGGACTTATTAATAAGTGGTAGGGGAGCATTGTAGTGTCGTCGAAGGTGAGTCGTGAGGCTTGCTGGAGAAGCTACAAAAGAAAATGTAGGCATAAGTAACGATAATGCGGGCGAGAAACCCGCACACCGAAAGACTAAGGTTTCCTCAGCTATGCTAATCAGCTGAGGGTTAGTCGGGACCTAACGCGAACCCGAAAGGGGTAGTGGATGGCCAACAGGTTAATATTCCTGTACCTGCTCACACTAAAAGTGACGGAGGCGAAAAGTTAGTGCGTACTGACGGAATAGTACGTTGAAGCGAGTGGTAACACCGCGATAGTACACTGAGACTCCGGTCAAGGTGATAATCTAGCAAATCGACTTCCAAGAAAAGCGAGTGAAGCAGCCCGTACCCTAAACCGACACAGGTAGTTGGGATGAGAATTCTAAGGTGCTCGAGAGATTCATGGCTAAGGAACTAGGCAAAATCGACGCGTAACTTCGGGAGAAGCGTCGCCTCCCTTCGGGGAGGCCGCAGTGAAAAAGTCCAGGCGACTGTTTATCAAAAACACAGGGCTCTGCTAAAACGAAAGTTGATGTATAGGGCCTGACACCTGCCCGGTGCTGGAAGGTTAAGTGGAGGGTTTAGAAGTTTACTTCGAAGATCTCAAATGAAGCCCCAGTAAACGGCGGCCGTAACTATAACGGTCCTAAGGTAGCGAAATTCCTTGTCGGGTAAGTTCCGACCTGCACGAATGGTGTAACGATCTGGACACTGTCTCAGCCATGAGCTCGGTGAAATTGTAGTATCGGTGAAGATGCCGATTACCCGCAGTGGGACGAAAAGACCCCGTGAACCTTTACTATAGCTTAGTATTGGCTTTGGATAAGTAATGTGTAGGATAGGTGGGAGACTTCGATGCAGCGTCGCTAGGCGTTGTTGAGTCATTGTTGAAATACCACCCTTTGCTTATCTAGAGTCTAACCTCTAACCAGGGACAGTGCTTGGTGGGTAGTTTGACTGGGGTGGTCGCCTCCAAAAGAGTAACGGAGGCTTCTAAAGGTTCCCTCAGCACGGTTGGTAATCGTGCGTAGAGTGCAATGGCATAAGGGAGCTTGACTGAGAGACATACAGGTCGATCAGGTACGAAAGTAGAGCATAGTGATCCGGTGGTTCCGTATGGAAGGGCCATCGCTCAAAGGATAAAAGGTACTCCGGGGATAACAGGCTGATCTCCCCCAAGAGCTCATATCGACGGGGGGGTTTGGCACCTCGATGTCGGCTCGTCACATCCTGGGGCTGGAGAAGGTCCCAAGGGTTGGGCTGTTCGCCCATTAAAGTGGCACGCGAGCTGGGTTCAGAACGTCGTGAGACAGTTCGGTCTCTATCTACTGTGGGCGTTAGAAATTTGAGTGGATCTGACTCTAGTACGAGAGGACCGAGTTGGACGAACCTCTGGTGTACCTGTTGTTTCGCCAGAAGCATTGCAGGGTAGCTACGTTCGGAAGGGATAAGCGCTGAAAGCATATAAGCGCGAAACCCACCACAAGATGAGATTTCTTTTAAGGGTCGTGGAAGATGACCACGTTGATAGGCTATAGGTGTAAAGGCAGTAATGTCATAGCCAAGTAGTACTAATAACCCATAGGCTTATTGTACAGCGTTTTTTTATAACAGTTTACTATTTATACAGACAGATATCATGTAATTTTTTCAATATGTCAACAATATTAGTGTTGATTATTTATAACAACCCAAGTTCTGATAAACTCAGAATAAAAATTTAAGGTGGTTATAGCGACGGGGCTCACCTCTAACCATTCCGAACAGAGTAGTTAAGCCCGTTTGCGCCGATGGTACTACTTTACTGTGGAAGAGTAGGTCGCCGCCTTTTTAAGAACCCTT
>NZ_JABTEL010000039.1 GCF_013285155.1 Winogradskyella undariae
CGAAAATCCTCGCGGATTTTCTATTCGGTTTTTATTTGCTAAATTAGGTGCTTAAAACACGCAACAAACCATATACATACTCGTTGTGGTTAATTAAAACGAAATTCGAACAATTAATCAAATTACGGAAATCCGTAAATAAAATATAAATAAATTTATAATATTCGAACGAAATATTTTTAAAAATTGTAGGTATTCAACATTTTTGAATATTCAATAATTATATAAAGATTGTGCTTAATTAAAAAACGAAACTGAAATGACATTTTTACTAATTATTTGTATTATAATTATTATTGTTTTACTCTCAAAAAACTCTAAAATAAAAAAAGAAAGAGATAAAAAGGAGAAAGAAAACTCAACTTTAAATCAAGAGTTAGAAAAAGAAAAAAATGACTTTTCAGTTTATAAAGAATCTACGGAATATCTAAAGAAATATGAGCCAATTAGGAATATTGAAGAAGAATTGAAAAGAGTTTCTAACGAAATTGTAGAAAAGATTGCAAAAAATACGATTGAAATGGAAGAAGTTATTGAAACTTCAAAATCAGAAGCTAATGCTATAAGAAAAGAAGCTCGTGAAAAAGCAACTGAAACAAAAAACAGAGCTGAAATTATATTAGAAAATGCTCATCAAATTGCAACAAAAATTGAAAATGAAGCTAATACAAAAGCGGAAAATATAGCAGGAGAAGCTTGGGAAGCTAAAAATAATGCTGAACAGTATCAAAAAACTGTAAAAGCAATGAAAAACATCATTAAAGGATATGGAGACGAATATTTAATTCCTAACCATTCACTTTTAGACGATTTAGCAGAAGAATATAATCATAAAAAAGCTGGTCAAGAACTTGCACAAATTAGAACACTAATAAAATCTATGATTAAAAACAATGAAGTTGCAGAGTGTGATTATGTTGAAACTCATAGAAAAATAACTGCAATAGAATTTGTATTAGATGCTTTTAATGGAAAAGTTGATACTATATTGGCTAAAGTTAAGCACGACAATTATGGCAAACTTCAACAATCGTTAAAAGATGCTTTTCGTCTTGTAAATCATAATGGAAAAGCTTTTAGAAATGCAAGAATTACAAATAGATATTATGAAACTGTATTAGAACAATTAAAATTAGCTGTTACTGTTCACGAAATAAAGAAACAAGATTTACAAGAACAACGAGAAATACGAGATGCAATTCGAGAAGAAGAGAAAGCAAGAAGAGATTTTGAAAGAGCAAGAAAAGAAGTAGAAAAGGAAGAAAAAATGCTCGAAAAAGCAAGAAAGGAAATTGAAGAAAAATTATTGAAAGTTGCAGACGAAGACAGAGCAAAATTTGAGCAAGAATTAGAAGAAATTAAACAAAAATTATTAATAGCCGAAGAAAAAGGACAAAGGGCTTTATCTATGGCTCAACAAACAAAAAGAGGACACGTTTATATAATTTCAAATGTTGGTTCATTTGGAGAGAATGTATTTAAAATTGGACTTACGAGAAGATTAGAGCCTTTAGACAGAGTTAAGGAGTTAGGAGATGCGTCTGTTCCATTTACATTTGACGTTCACGCAATGATTCATTCAGAAGATGCACCAAGATTAGAAAAAGAATTACACGAAACTTTTAATTCAGAAAGAGTTAATAAGGTAAATTACAGAAAGGAATTCTTCTCAATTCCAATTAGTGAAATTAAAGCCAAAGTTGACACATTTGAATTAGAAGCACATTGGACAATGAAATCAGAAGCTTTAGAATACAGAGAAAGTGTAGAAATGAAAAAAAGACAGTTAGAAGAAACAAATAACTAACCACAACAACGTATATAAAAAATAGCGGTTTACGTGTTTAAACGAAAATGAATTTTATAAATTTAAGGTCAGTTATAATCCGAAAAGTTAGTGAGTAAAATCCGCTACTTTTCATATACAAAACCGTTAACTGTAATAACGCAGCGCAACCAAATTCGGAACTTTAAGCAAAAAAAATCAAGTTGCTTAAGCCGAATTGAATGCAAAAATCTCACTCGAATTCTGAATTTTAAAACGTTAGATTGATAAACACAACGCACGAATTTCTCACTCGAAATCTGAATAAAAATACGTTGGAATTTTAGCTCGTTTGATTAATTAGAATTGGAATCTCACTCAATCCGAATTCTCACTCAAATCCGAATTGAAAACTGCGGAAATTCACTCAGTCGGAATTTTAGCAAGTTTGCAAAAGCCGAACTTAACGGAAATCGAGCATCGCTCGATTTTTTTTTATAAATTAGAAGTTTAATAATTAAAATTAATTCAGAATCATCGGAATATAAATATTGTGGAATATCAAGAAATCGAAAACACTTAAATAAATAAAAACCATGTAATTACTACAGTTAACACCGTGTATAATTAATTGCTTTATAGAGCTTACGTACGAAAATCCTCTCGGATTTTCTATTCCGTAAATATTTAGTAACTTAGTTGCCAAACCACGCAACTAACTCATACACAAACACGTTGGCTACAATAAAAAAAAACTACCTCAAATGAAACGACTTTTTACAATCTTAATTTTGACTTTATTAATTAGTTGCAATAATGAAAGACCTGAACCAAATTATTATAGAAACCAATTTACAGGAGAATTATTGAACAAAGCGGAATTTCAAGAATTTCAAACATCTTTTTATTTAAATTATAAAGATTCAATCGAAAAACCGAAAATAATTTGGAAATTTTTTAAACTGGATAAATCTGCCGATTCGATAATTCAGAATTTTAAGTATGATATGAGAATTGGAGATAAATATATAGTTCGAGCCCAAGATTATAAAAAAATTGGAATGAAAATTCCTGTACAGAATTTTAAATCAATTGATGGAGAAGAAATAACAATTGGTGGAAAACAAGATAAACCGACATTGATAAATCTATGGTTTATTCAATGTCCTGGCTGTATCGCTGAAATGCCAGCTCTGAATAGATTAAAGGAGAAATATTCTGAAAAAGTCAATTTTGTAGCTTTAACTTTTGAAAAGGAAGAAGACGTTCGGAAATTTTTAAAGAAACGGGAATTTGAATTCAACCATATAGTAAATGTTGAGCCTTTTATAAAGGAAATAGCATCATATCCTTATCCAGAAAATATTTTCATTGACAAAAACGGAACAATTACAAGTATAGAAGGTCCACTACCAAGTCATTTGGATACTGATGTTAATGTGGCGATTGAATATTTTGAAAGAATAATCATAAAATTACTGTAGCCAACAAAGTACTGTGGTAAAAAACAAGTAAAAACTTATTAATTTATTGCTAAAGTACTTCTGTAATTATTATCAT
>NZ_JABTEL010000003.1 GCF_013285155.1 Winogradskyella undariae
TTACCTGAAGTCTTACTATGGCAACATATAAAACAGCGTGCTTATGGTGTTCAGTTTCATAGGCAAGTACCAATGCTAAATTACATTGTAGATTTTTATTGCCATGAAATAGGGTTGGTGATTGAAATTGATGGCGATAGCCATGAGCATCGTTTTAGATATGATACCAAACGGCAAAGTGAACTAGAGGCTTATGATGTTACTTTTTTAAGGTTTTCTAATTAGGAGGTTAAAAAGAATATGTTTAGTGTGTTGTTGGTTATAGAAGAGAAAATAAAAGAATTAACCGAGTAGGTTTTAAAACACCCCTAAAGAGCTACACTTGCAACCTTCAAAACAAAATATATTTTGTTTCTCGTTTATCTTCAAGGGGACAATCCTCACCAAGAAGTATAAGTGTAAAGAATTAAATTTATTTTCCCAATTCCCAATCAATAAACCCTATGAATATTCTATTTTCCATTATCAAATGTCCCCTTGAGGGGACTTTAGGGGTGTTGAAAAGAAGAGTGATAAATTAGTACAATGGAAAACAAAATAATACCATACAATCCAGAGTTAAAAGAACGCGCTAGACAACATCAATAAACCCTATGAATATTCTATTTTCCTTTATCAAATGTCCCCTTGAGGGGACTTTAAGGGTGTAAAAGAGAATTGGTATTATCTTCTAATTTTTTTAATTTTTTCTTTTAATTCTTGAACTGATAGTGTAATGTTTTTTTTTCGATGAACCATTCTATGACAATTAGCACATAGTACAGCTAAATCTGTTTTCGGGTTAGTTTCAATTTCTATTCCTTTGTTTTCAGATAATGGTTGGATGTGATGTACTTCTATAAATCCTTTTCCCCAATCTCCATAGAAATCCTGAAAGTTGAACCCACAAGCAACACATTCTAATCCATGAATTTTTATAGCTTCATTTTTAATGGAAGGCTGTCTTTCATATTTATTTATAGTAGCTACTTTTATACCTCCTTCTGTTTTTCCTGTTTTATATTCAGATTCGCTTTCTTGAATACTAATAAGATCATCAAAAATTTGCTTGTAGTCTTTTGCTTTTAAATCAGAGTATATTTTAATAATATCCCAAACCTGATCTTCTGTTTTGTCAATTAAATCATCAAAAATAATTTGAGATTCTTTCCCTAATGGATTTGGTTTTTATTGTCTGATAACCATCCAATGCGTTGAGAATTTGGCAAGTGACTATCAAATGCGTCACGTGCATTTTTTAAACTGCGTTCAAAAGCTAAAACTGTTCTACCTCTATTTAATTTCTCATAGAAAATTCTATAAGCGTTATTCCATTTATCAACCTTAAGGCGAGATGGTGGAGAAGGATAATTTTCGTTGTTATTTACTTCTCCAAACTTTGAAAAATAAAAACTTACCTCTAGAAACTCTTTGCTTCTCTTTTGCGATTTATTGTAGGATTTCATTATTGGTTAAAAACTTGTGATACCTATCCTAGAGACATGACTAGCATATTTATTACCTAACATATCAATTATTTCTTTATTTAAAGAAAAAAGAGGGTCTCCTAATCTTGAGTCTTGCGGTGTTGTGCCTATGACAAAATTTAAATCAAGACATATTTGAACAGGTGAATTTTCATAATAAAAAGTGCAACCTCCTATATGATAGCTGCTTTCTATACGGCCTCTAGTATTAACATCCTTAGTGAAATCTATTTCTGGGATTAAAACGCCTAATATGTATTTATTAGCTCTATCTTTTTTTTGAGAATAATCACAAGCAGAACTAAATTCAATAGCAATAAATTTAGAATCCTTTTTTATTTTCTTAATTAATTCAGTTTTATTATCCTTAATTGCCAAAACTCTTATTATCCATTCATCGAGATTTGTAATACCAAATGTTTGAATTAATTTATTGTTTTTTTTATCTAAATTAAGAACAACACCTCTGTCATCTTTTTGTATTCTTTCATAGTCAATATGAAATATTGTATTTAGTTTCTGTGAAATTGCGATACAAGGAAATTTTACATCACCAAATTTCATAGCATTAGTTAAAGTCGGAATTAATTTTTCTTTGTTAATTTTAGGGCTTGAATTTATTATTTCATTGTTCATAATCTGAATTAAACCGTCATAAATACCCTTTTCGGGTTTTTCTTTTGCGTAATCAAACCCAATAGTTGTAATGGCTATTTTAGAAAGAACTTTATCTATATTTTCAAAATATAAAACTGTATCTCCCCATTTTTCATCCTTAGGGATAATGGAATGTAATTTGTCTATCGTTTTTGATCCGGCTATTCTCGCTTTTTCTTCAAAATCAAAATAGAATTTAATTTTATCATCTTCAAAAATGGTAGATAATTTTTCTAATATATTATCATTATTAATTTCAGATTTATCGAGTTCTCCTATAAAAAATGGAGAAGCTGTGTCTGAAAAACCTCTTGTAGGATCTTGCATGTATTCTATAAAAGCTTGGATGACTTTTTTGTTTTTAGTCCAAAATATTAATGCATATGGACCATTTTCCTTAGAAATATATTGGTTAATAGCAATCGCTAAATCATTAAATACAGCAGTGTTTAATTGGATTAGGTCTTTTTGAGTATCTGCGATACTATTTACTCTACTTGTAGTTAGGTTTAGGTCAAAAAAAGCTAGTCTAATTCCGTTTAAGGGAGTGTTGTATTCTATTTCATATTCAAAAGGTCTACAGCCAACACCTGTACTTAAAAATGCTTTTGTAAGAGTTTCTAATTCAGATTTATCATCATCAACGATGATTATTTTATTTTGAGGTGTAATCATTTTTTTTATTGATTTTTTGGAAAAACTAATACAATACATGCTCCTGTATATGCTGGCGGTAGATCTAAATCTGCAACATCTGGAAACAATAATTTGCCTCCTGTCATTTTCATTACTAAATCAGCAAAATATAAGCCTAGTCCCATTCCGCCTTCTTCTTTGTTTGTTTTGAAAGCTTGTGTTAAATATTCAGGTTCCATCGAGAATCCATTTCCATTATCAGCTATAATGATTGATGGAGCGTCGTATGTTGCTATGTCAGTACCTATAAATATAGCAGGTTGATATGTGCTACCTTTTAAATCTCGTTTTGCAGTTGTCCAATAAATACTATTATCTATTAAATTTGAAACAGCACTAATTATCAAATTAGTAGGTCCTTTAAATTTGAAATCTGGCAGTTCTCCTGTTAAAACGGGAGAAGAAAAGACAATTTCGTGGTAATTAAATCTGTTGTCATTTCTTCTTTTAGAAATCTCTATGATTGTCTTAGCTGTTGAATTTGATTTTTTGTTTTTTCGTAATAGTGGAGATAGACTCTCCATAATTTGCAGAAGACTTGAAACTCTATCTTTAATTTCGATAATATTAATTTTATCAGTTTGTAAGTCTGAATTAATATATTTCATTTCTCTTTCTATTTCATGAAAAGCTATTCCAAGATTTAATCCTGTCATCCCAGAATTAATCATAATATCACGCATTTCATTATAATCCTTGCCTACTTTTTTCAATAAAGGATCAAGTTCTTTGTCAAGATTTTTTTCTTTTAATTTTTCTTCTAATTCTCTAATAGTATCTCCAAAGCCAATTTTTTTAATAGGTTTTAATTCCTCTAAAAATTCATCTATTTTTTCTTTATCCTGTAAAGCATTTTTTTCAAAAAAACTAAAAATAGACTTAACTATTATTTGAAACTTATCGTAAGTGATATTCTCAATTAAACCTTCTCTATTAGTTTTTTCTACTAAACCATTAACGCTTGAAGCTAAATCTAATTCAATAACGCCAATTGTAACTTTCTTTCCAAAATGAGAACCAGCATGCTGAATTTTGTCATAATCTAAGTTTAACCAATCATCATTGGATTCTCCGTAATTATAAACTCGTATATTATCTCTAAAAATCTTAACACCTTTATTGTCACTTATGTAGTTTTTAACAGCTTGTAATTGACCCGGGAAATGACCTTCTAGTATTGCTCTATTTTGATTAAAAACATAAAAACGACCTTGGATATTGCCAATTCCTTTTAGATCAGAATTCTGGAGATATTTCTTGTACAATGGTTTTCCTTCCGCGTCAAGACCATCTATATCTTTAAATGATTCGCCAATTAGTAGCAAAGGATTTTTTTTCTCAGATTGTTTTTCATCTTTTTCTATGTTAATGTTTTTGTGAGGATTGAATTTATAACTCCAATTAAAATTCGCAAAAGGGTACTGCTTTTCATCTTTTTTAGATAAATCTAAATTGAAATCAAATTGGTACAAACTATTTTCAAGAATTTCTTTTGGTGTTTTTATACTTTCAATCCATTCTTTATGCCAGTCGTTGCAAGTTATTTCAATAGAAAAATCTGATGATTCTTGAAAAGGGTTTTTAATATTGTCTATTTTACGAACCAGTTCTCTAAAACTTTTTTTAGTCCAGTTTTTAGTTGTTAGATCGCTTAATGTAATCCTTGTTCCTTGACCTTTTTCAAAGTTTATGTTTGCTACGGTTTCAACTTCAACTTCTAACTCTTGTATGAATTCTTTAGAGTTTATCAGTTTAGGCCAGTTGATTTCTAGTCTGTTAGAGAACATTTGACCAGATTCTTGAGTTTCTAGTTCAATTATCTTTGCTAGCTTATGCACAGCAAGTCTGCCTACACCTTTGTTTCCAAATGACACTCGGTTATATTTATTACTAACTTTTCTGTTTTTACCTCTTTTGAAATCAGTACCAATGGTGAGCCAAACATTTTCTATTGTTTGTGCGGACATACCATGACCATCATCTTCAATTATTATTTGTTGAGATTCCGTATTTAGGTCAATAAATTGGACTTTGACTTTATCGGCATCTGCATCGTAGGCATTTTTTACAAGCTCAAAAATAGCCAAGCTATCACTTCCAATTAATTCCTCTCCTAAAAGACTTAGAATATGGCTTTTCGCTTTAATGCGATGTTTCTTTTTGTTTACCATAATTGTTCTTTAATTTTATTTGCAATCTCATTCGCCATCAAAGGAGGAACTGCATTTCCAATTTGTCTAAATGCAGCACTTCTACCACCTTCAAAAAAGAAATTGTCTGGAAAAGATTGGACTCTTGCAGCTTCTCTAACTGATAAAGATCTTATTTGTTTATTGTCTGGATAGATATAATGGTGACCATCCTTTGCTATGTGAGCAACCATTGTGTGTGATAGACCATTAATGTCAACAACTTTGTATCTGTCAACAAATGATTTTTCATTTTTATGTGTTTTAAGTTCAGTCGGTAAATCAGGATATTTTAATCGTTCTGATTTTTTCAACCACTTGTTTATTGCAATTTTGTATATATTTAAATCTCTTTCATTGTGAGGTCTAGCTATATGTTGCGTTACAAAGTCAACTCCATTTCTTAATTTAAATTTTTCAAGATATGCTGTTGTAGGTTTAGCATAATTTGTGACATTTTTTTGGTCTCCAGGTTTTAGTTTTTTTAAATCAGATAGAATTTGACTTATAGTAAATTTCTCGTTGAGTTTGTCAAATTTTGGGTATTTAAAATCTGTGCCTTTTTGCCAACCTATTAAAATAATCCGTCTTCTTTTTTGTAAAACTCCAAAATGCTCTGATTTTTGAATAGTATAATCTAATTCATATCCTATACGTTTAAAATATGCTTGCATATTTTTAAAATAACTTCCTTTTTCAGCAGTTATTAAGCCCATTACATTTTCAAATACAAAGACTTTAGGATTGTATTTTTTTAAAAATTTAGCGTATTCTTTATACAGGAAGTTTCGAGGGTCATTTTTCATACCATCTTTATCTCTTGCTCTTCCAACGAGAGAATAGGCTTGACAAGGAGGTCCACCAATAATTAAGTCTACTTTATTACCTTTATTCAGCTTATCAATTTTGTCGAAAATGATTTTATTGTTATCTCCTCCAATTGGAATGTTTATAACAGAATTGGAAAGTTCAGTTGAACCATAGTTTTTCAAAAAATCCTCACGACTCATTTTCTCTGAAATGTAATCGTAATAATTTTGTGTTCTATTTTCAGATTTTAACTTATGATAGACTAATCTAGTTTCTAAAGTTTCACAAGCTTTTTTGTCAATTTCAACATGTGCAATTGGAGTAAATCCAGCTTTAATAAAACCTTCAGAAAGTCCTCCTGCTCCTGAAAACAAATCTATAAACGTATATTTATTTTTCATCGTCAAACTCTTTGTCATTAAAAAATGTTGCAAAGTTTGTTCCTAGACCATGGATTATTCTGTCTAAAACCCTCACGGTTACATTTCGTTTTCCCGTTTCTACACCAGTCATGTAGGTTCTATCAACATCGGCCTTGTGGGCCAAAGCTTCTTGCGATAATTTTTGAGCTTTTCTAAGCGTTAGGATACGCTTACCGATTTTTTTATTAATACTCATGTAATTTGAAAAAAAATATAAATCAAATTTAATCTGATGTTGTATTTATTACAACGGACTATGAGTCACTTTTTGGTAAAGTTTAGTTTTATTAATTTAGTAAAAAAATGGAGTAGTAGGCCTTGTCTTTGCGATATTCTAATTCATTTAAGCAGCAAACGAGCATGATGTATTATATTAAAAGAAGTATGAGTAATTTCTTTTAATATAATACATCATTAATGTTTATTTGCGTTAAGGATAGTAGTGGAAAGCCCACAGTGAGGAATGAACGAGGACTTGCAACGAATAGCCTGACCCTTTTTCGGGTAACGCCCAAACTCTAAAATTAATGCGCCTCCAACCAATTCAAACCAGTATCCACCTCAACATCAAGCGGCACATCCAATTTAAAAGCACCTTCCATTTCCGTTTTAATTAAGGTGGTGAGTTCTTCGAGTTCTGGTTTGTAGATATCGAAGACCAATTCATCATGCACTTGTAGGAGCATTTTAGATTTATAATTACCAGCTTCAAGCTTGTTGTAAATATTAATCATGGCAATTTTAATAATATCAGCAGCAGATCCTTGTATCGGTGCGTTTACAGCATTTCGCTCTGCAGCTCCTCTAACCACAGCGTTACGAGAGTTGATATCTTTTAAATAACGACGACGCCCTAAAACGGTAGATACATAGCCATGATCGCGAGCAAAATCGACTTGCTTACTCATGTAGGCTTTTAATTTTGGGTAGGTTTCGTAATAAGTGTCAATAAGTTCTTTGGCTTCGCCACGCGATAAATCGGTTTGGTTACTTAATCCGAAGGCAGAAACCCCATAGATGATTCCGAAATTGACGGTTTTGGCATTACTACGTTGTTCTCTGGTCACTTCTTCTAAAGGCACATTAAATACTTTGGAAGCGGTAGAAGCATGAATATCTTCACCGTTTTTAAAGGCTTCAATCATGGTTTCTTCTTCACTTAAGGCGGCAATGATTCGTAATTCTATTTGCGAATAATCGGCAGCAAGTAAGGTGTACTCTTCATTTCTTGGTACAAAGGCTTTTCGCACTTGGCGACCACGTTCGGTACGAATTGGGATGTTCTGTAAATTAGGATTGTTACTACTTAAACGCCCTGTAGCTGCAACGGTTTGCATATAATCTGTGTGTACGCGCCCTGTTGTTGGTTCTATCTGTAATGGTAAGGCGTCTACATAAGTACTTTTTAACTTGGCGAGACCTCTGTAGTCTAAAACATTCTGAATAATTTTGTGTTCTTTAGCTAAGTAACTTAATACGTCTTCTGCAGTAGAATATTGGCCTGTTTTAGTTTTCTTAGGTTTGTCTACTAATTTCATGTTTTCAAAAAGGACAATTCCTAATTGTTTAGGTGAAGCAATATTGAATTCTTCACCCGCAGCGGCATAAATTTCTTGTTCTAGATTTAGAATGTCGTTATTAAGCGCATCCGAAAGTGAGTTTAAGAAGTCCTTATCGAGATTAATACCTTCTAATTCCATCGCTGCTAAAACACGAAGTAAGGGGATTTCAATCTCATCGAATAATTTCTGCGTATTAGCTTCTCCTAATTCTGTTGTAAAATGTTCTTTTAACTGTAAAGTAATATCAGCATCTTCAACAGCGTATTCCGTTAGTTTTTCTAACGAAACATCGCGCATAGAGAGTTGATTCTTTCCTTTTTTACCAATCAGTTCTGTAATAGAAATAGGTGTATAGTTTAAATACGTTTCGGCTAGGATATCCATATTATGTCGCATATCTGCATTAATTAAATAATGCGCTAGCATGGTATCAAATAATTTACCTTTAACTTGTAGGTTGTATTTGGCTAAAACTTTAATGTCGTATTTTAAATTCTGACCAATTTTTTCAATGGTTTCGGCTTCAAAAAAGGGTCTAAAAGTTTCTATAAGATTTTGCGCTTCTGCTCGGTCTTCAGGGAAGGGAACGTAATATCCTTTTCCGGTTTCCCATGAAAATGAAATCCCAACCAATTCTGCTGTTAAGGCATCTAAACCGGTAGTTTCTGTATCAAAACATACAGAGGTTTGACTCATTAAATTCTTTACAAAAAGCTTTGTTGCCATACCAGGCGCTACACTTTGGTAAAAATGAGAAGTATTTTCTGCTGTTTTACGTATAAACTCAGATACGATTTCTGTTGCAGAAGGTTCGCCGCCACCAAATAAGGAGAACTGACCAGCTCCTGCAGATTTTTCTTCAGTCGGTGTGGTTTTAGGGGCTTCTTTTTTATCGGAAGTAGCAGTTGCAGCTTTAGTTGCTTCTACTGAAAAAGTCTTGGTAAAATTATCAATTAAACGTCTAAATTCTAATTCTTGAAAAATTTCTGTCACTTTAGGAATATCTGGTTCAGACATTTCAAAATCGGCAGCATCAAATTCTACAGGAACATCAAGCATAATAGTAGCCAATTTTTTAGATAATAATCCAAGTTCTTGGTTGGCTTCAATTTTCTCTTTCATCTTCCCTTTTAATTCATGCGAATTTGCAAAAAGGTTTTCCATACTACCATAAGCAGCTAAAAATTTCTTAGCCGTTTTTTCCCCAACACCAGGTAGTCCAGGAATATTATCAGAAGCATCTCCCATCATTCCTAAAAAGTCAATGACTTGAAGTGGATCGGTAACTTCAAATTTCTTTTGTACTTCGGGGATTCCCCAAGTTTCGTAACCACCACCAAAAACAGGGCGGTACATAAATATGTTTTCAGAAACGAGTTGTGCAAAATCCTTATCTGGAGTCACCATAAAGGTTTTGTAACCTTCCTTTTCTGCTTTTTTAGCAAGGGTTCCTATAACATCATCGGCTTCAAAACCTTCTTTTACCATTATTGGGATATGCATGGCTTTTAGAATTTCGTAGATATGAGGCACCGCTGTTTTTATACCTTCAGGTGTTTCATCTCTGTTGGCTTTGTAAGCTTCAAACATTTCTACACGATCAGCACTTCCGCCTTTATCAAAACATACCGCTAAATGATCTGGTCGCTCACGTTTTATAACATCTAAAAGTGAATTCATAAATCCCATAATAGCAGAGGTATCTTCTCCTTTAGAATTGATTCTAGGGTTTTTTATAAAAGCGTAGTAGCCTCTAAAGATTAAAGCATAGGCATCTACTAAAAATAGGCGTTTTTGATCTGACATATAGAAGTTTAATTTGAAATTGGATGTCTCCTTAAGCATTACTGAGATGAAAATATAGTTTCATTGAAAACACCTAACCCTAACTTACAAAAGGTTTATAGGTAACGGAATTTTAAAAATCAAATTCTTAAAACTACGTTTGCAATCTTCAATTCAAAATATATTTTTAATCTCTACCATACTCGAACAGACAGGAGCTTCAAAACTACGAAAAAGTTATCAGACCTATAGGTTTTTTGAGTGCTTCACTTTCATTAATTTGAAAAGATAATTCATGAAAATAAGGTTTAATATTAAGAAGCGGTATTTAATAGGTTTTAGTTTATTTCGGACTTTATAGATACTCCGTACATAGTCCGTATGCAGTCCGTAGTTGTTTTTTTGTGTTTTTAAACTTGAAGAGTTCTTTTTATTAAGATTCTATATTATCAATTTTTAGATAAAAAAAAAGCCGAAACGTAAGTTTCGACTTTCTTATAAATGATTAATAGCGTAATGTTTGGAGGCTTAACAGGTTTTTATAGTCTTAACTTTAATTTGAAGACTCTTTCTGTAAGCTTTAATACTGATAATTTCGTTACTTTTCTTACGATTTATTTTTAAAACTTTAGCTTTCACTTCAGCAGAAACACTAGCACTTGTAGCTTCTGAAGTTTCAGATTTAATTGTTTTAGCGGTTTCAACAACTTCAGTTTCATTGTTAACAATAACGTCTTGTTGAGCGAATCCTGTAAAAGACATTGTTAAAAAGAATAAGATGATTAAACCGTTTTTCATAATAGTAAGAGGTTATATTTGTTTAACTTCAAGTCAAAGAAACGTAACATTCTGAGTGTAGTTATAATTTTTAGATAAAAACAATCGATAAACGGTTAAAAGGAAATTGCTCGTAAAAAAACACGTTGAAATACATGGTTTCTATTGTTAGCCCTTTTAAAACGTTAGTTTCTAAGATGAACACAATCATTTTTAAGTTTAAAAACACCTTTTTATAAATCGTATCGATGAAATACATAAATTAAGATTGAAGTACGTATAAATAGCTTTTAATTATGAAAGATTTTAATAATAACCCTTATTTTGAAGTGTTCTCAAAGCAGCATCAAAATCAGTATGCAATTGGAAACCAAAGTTATAAAACCCGTATTGAAACTTTAAATAAACTTCAATATGCTATTGAAGTCACTTACAGAACAGAAATTCAAGATGCTTTACATAAAGATTTAGGGAAGCCAGTATTAGAAACCGAGCTTACAGAGATCTATGCTATTATAGGTGATATAAAATATGCTAAAAAGCATTTGCACCAATGGATGCGAAAACAAAACGTAGAAACACCAATGTCTTTATTGGGGTCTAATTCTTATATAAAGTATGAGCCAAAAGGGGTTTGTTTAATTATTTCGCCATGGAATTTTCCTTTTAATCTTACATTTGGACCGCTAGTCTCAGCAATTGCAGCAGGAAATACTGTAATTATAAAACCTTCGGAGATGACGCCAAATGCATCAGATTTGATGTCTAAAATTGTTGCTGCAATCTTTTCTGAAGATGAAGTTGCAGTAGTGCAAGGTGAAGTTGAGGTATCTACTCAATTATTAAAATTACCATTTAATCATATCTTTTTTACCGGTTCTCCAAACGTTGGGAAGATCGTTATGAAAGCTGCATCTCAACATTTAGCATCCGTAACTTTAGAGTTAGGAGGGAAGTCACCAACGATAATAGATAAAACGGCGAATATTGATAAAGCAGCTAAGAAAATAATGTGGGCTAAGTTTTTAAACACAGGTCAAATCTGTGTGTCTCCAGATTATGTTTTAATAGATGAAAGTATTAAATCTCAATTTATAACAGCTTGTAAGAAATGGATAGATGCTTTTTATAAGGACAATCCACAAGTATCTGAATCTTATGGTAGAATAGTTACAGATAAGCATTTTGAGCGTTTAAATTCTTATTTGGAAAATGCAAAAGCATTAAATGCGAAGTTTGAAGTTGGTGGCAATACCGATAGCGCTTCAAAATATATAGCACCGACTATAATTTCAGATTTAAAACCTGAAGCTAAACTATTAGAGGAAGAAATTTTTGGTCCTATATTACCAATTGTAACTTATAACAGTTTGGATATTGCGATTGCTTATATCAACTCAAAACCACAACCATTAGCACTCTATATTTATAGCAAGAGTAAAACTAACACGAATAAAATTATAAATAATACCAGAGCAGGCGGAACTTGTATTAATAATAGTGTGCTGCATTATGCCAATCACGAGTTACCTTTTGGTGGTGTTAACAATAGCGGAATTGGTAAGAGTCATGGGTTTCATGGATTTAAATCTTTTAGCAATGAACGTGCTATAATGAAACAAAATACTTTTGGTGTAACTGAATTGTTATTCCCTCCTTATACAGGGTTTAAGGAAAAGCTAACAAGGTTGACTATTAAATGGTTCTAGTCTTTGTTAGTTAAGCTAGATTAAAATTGCTCTTAAGGATTACAAATACTTAAGAGCAATTTTTTTATTCAAGATGTTTTATTAGAATAAAAATTCAACTAGTACGTAACACCTTGTTTATCCAAAATTGTTTTAGCTCTAAAAGCATAAAATAATAAATAAGCAAAACAAGCTACAGCCATCCAATATGAGGATTGAATGGTAAAGACATCTGCTAACTTCCCTTGTAATGGTGGAATAATAGCTCCTCCTAAAATCATCATAATTAAAAAAGCAGAACCTTGAGAGGTGTATTTTCCTAAACCAGCAATGCTTAAGGTGAAAATACATGGCCACATTATAGAACAACATAATCCACCAGATAAGAAAGCGAATAAAGCAATGTTTCCAGAAGAAAACAGTCCTATTAGCATGGCTAATACACCCAATGTGCTAAATGTTTTTAAAGTCTTAACAGGGTTGTCTTTTGCGAATAAAAAGCCGCCAATTTGTACGGCTATACAAATTCCGAAAAAGAGAATTTCATTAATTGTAAAACTGTATTTGACTAAGTTGGCTAAAATGATAACGCCAAAAGCTACATATGGAACTATAATTAAAAGGACTTTCTTCAAGCCTTTACTTGGGTTAAAAACAGTAATAGCGCCAACCCATCTTCCTATCATAAGTCCACCCCAATAAAGAGAAATATACTTTCCTAATTCCGAATCATTTAAAACAGGTAGACCAAGGGAGTTTAATCCTGTGTCTTCAAAACTTTGTTTTAAAAGTTCACCAAGGTTACTTCCTGTAGTAACTTCTACACCAACATAGGTAAATATAGCGAGCATCCCTAAAACGAGTTGTGGGTATTTCATAGCGCCCCAACCTTCTGGATTTTTAGAGGCTCTTGTGTTAGCTATAAAAACGGTAGCTATAACAGCAAAAAGGGCAATGAATAAAATAAGTAATCGTGTGTGTTCTAACGCATCAGTCGCCACTGTGTCACCAGCATAAGTGCTAAAAATATAACCAAAACAACTAATGATGACTAAAGTTAATAAAAGTAATAAGTTTCTAGCTTTATTAGCGGGTTCAAAAGCGGTATCAGATTTTAATGCCGGAAGTTTTTTTGAAAAATGAAACAGGCCTGCGGCGATTAAAAATAAGGCGCCAACGCACATGTATAAAACCTGAACGGTTACTAATGTGATTTCATTCGAATTAATTTTTTCGGCCAATTGATCTGTAGACCAAGAAGCCGTACCAAAAATGGCTAGACTGACAACGATAGGTCCTATGGTTGTTCCAAAAGAGTTAATACCGCCTGTTAAGTTTAAGCGATGAGATCCTGTTTTTGGGTCACCAAGTGCTACAGTAAAAGGATTAGCAGCGGTTTGTTGTAATGAAAATCCAAGAGCAACAATAAAGAAGGCGATAAGTACCAAATAGAAAACTCCGGTTTGTCCTTGTTCTGCTCCTGCAGTAACAGGAAACATAACAAAGGCACCAATGGCAGAAAGAAGTAAACCGTAAACAATACCATTTTTATAGCCCCAGTTATTTAAGATGTCTCGTTTTATGGCACTCGACATAACAAAAAGAGAAAGTGCACCAATGTAATAAGCGCCGTAAAAAGCAAAATCTACCAACTGTGACTGAAACTGATCAATATTAAAATAAGTTTTACAAAAAGGAATAAAAACACTGTTTGATGCAGCTATAAATCCCCAGAAAAAGAAAACCGTACATAGGGTGGCTAATGCCGATTTGTTATTTTGATTATCACTCATTTTATAAAATTGTTAGTTTAGTGTATTTGTGGTTTAGAAATAAAATTCAAAAAATTGAATTGAAATTTACGAATTAAACCTTTAACAGTTTCATAAGATAAGTCATTTTTGAGATACTTAATTTTGTCAATTCAAATAAACAAGATGATTCGTTGGATACTTTTTGCTCTATTATTTTTGATATTAACGGTTTATGGTTTTCAAGCTATAAGAACAGTTACTAAACAAACTTGGGTTTATTACCTGTTTTTTGCTGTTGCCATTGTAGTGGTAGGTAATTTTATTTTTCAATTTACTTCGGGCAATGAAGGACGCGTATTAACGCCACCTAAAAGTTTTGCATTCGGGTTTTTATTGACTTTCATGGCTTTCAATATAGTACTTATTCCATTTTTGTTTGGCGAAGATATTATTAGAGGAATTATAGGGCTTTATGATAAAGTGGTGGTTAGGAAAGATGAATTTCATTTACCATCGCGTCGTAAATTTGTGAGTCAGGTGGCTTTAGGTTTAGCTGCCATACCATTTGGTTCGCTTTTGTATGGCATGTATAAAGGGAAATATAATTTTAGAGTCCTTAACTATACGTTACATTTTAATGATTTACCCGAGGCTTTTCATGGTTATAGAATTACTCAGATTAGTGATATACATTCAGGGAGTTTTGATGATAAAAGTAAGATTGAATATGCTATAGATCTTATAAATGAACAAGAGTCTGATGTGTTGTTATTTACCGGTGATATGGTGAATAATAAAGCGTCTGAAATGCTGCCTTGGAAAGATACCTTTGGAAGATTAAAGGCTAAAGACGGTAAGTTTTCTGTTTTAGGAAATCACGATTATGGTGATTATGTCGATTGGAATTCACCTGAAGCGAAACATCAAAATCTTGAAGATTTAAAAGCGATTCAAAAAGAAATTGGCTTTGATTTATTGTTGAATGAAAGTCGATATCTCGAAAAAGACGGACAACGATTAGCGCTAGTAGGTGTTGAAAATTGGGGTAAAGGAGGTTTTAAAAAAGCTGGAGATTTAACTAAAGCCGCATCAGAAATACAGTCTGATGATTTTAAAATATTAATGAGTCACGATCCAAGTCATTGGGAAGCTAAAGTACTCAATGATCCTTATCATTACCATTTAACGTTGAGCGGTCACACGCATGGAATGCAATTTGGAATAGAAATTCCGGGTTGGATTAAATGGAGTCCTGCGAAATGGCGTTATAAACATTGGGCTGGTATTTATACTGAGTTAAATCAACATATTAATGTTAATAGAGGGTTTGGGTATTTAGGATATCCTGGACGTGTTGGTATTTGGCCAGAAATCACCGTGATTGAGCTCAAAAAAGGACCGAAAAACGCTTAATTGTAAAGAATTGCTTACTTTTATATAAAGGATACTGTAACTTATAGCTGTTTATTAAGCTCAGTCTACAGTATCAATTTAACTAAAACCATAACGTATGTCGAAATTTGGAGAATTAATAGATGGTCAAATTCCTGTTCTTTTAGACTTTTACACGGAAGGGAATGTTGAATCTTCAGCTATGCATCCTATACTTAGAGATGTGGCGGCTGTATTAGGAGATAAAGTTAGAGTCATTAAAATTGATATTAATAAAAACATGGAACTTACTGAAGCACTTCGTGTTAAAAACTTGCCTACTCTAGTTATATATAAAGATGGAGAAATGAAATGGAGGCATAGTGGTGTTCAAAATGCGAATGCTATAATAGATGTTATTCAAGAATATATCTAAATAGCACTTTATCATTCCTGAGAAATCATGAGTCCACATTAAAAGAGCCCCTTCCCTCCAAGCGGTTTCTAGTCATAAATAAATCCTCTTTTTTTGCTAAATGAAAAACAATTAAAAAACTCCAGACACTTATTCCTATCAAAAGAGAAACTCCGCACTTTTGTCATTCTTGCGAAAGCAGGAATCCAATAAAATAATATCATTTATTTAATAACCAGTATAGCTGTTTTAAACCAGATCAATAAATGGTTAACAGATAAACTATAGATGTTATATGGTTAGTGTATGCATAGTGTATGGTTTGTATTAAACATAGGTTAATACTCTAATGACTTAATTTAAATACAAATCACAAAGTAAATCATAATTTAAAAAGTCGAATTTTGTAGAAATGTTGACTGATTTCTTTTAGGAGAACTGCTGTTTTCCTGCTTAACCTTAAGTCTTTTAAGAGGTAATAGCTTTGAAACAATACCCTCTCTTACTATAATACTCCAAAACCCTTGGGAGTACATATTTTAAATTTCGTGAAGCTTTAACGCTATCATGTAAAACAATAATGCTGCCTTGTTTTGCTGTTGAAGTAATGTTTTTAAGACAGGTTTCTTCGGAAACAGATTTGTCCCAATCGAAGGGTAAGACTTCCCATAAAACAATTTTATAGCCTAATTTCCTAATCTGTTTACTTTGCTTTGGCTTGAACTTTCCGTAAGGAGGTCTAAATAATTTTAAATTAGAAGGATTAGATTCTAATTTATTAATTACAATTTTAGCTTTGTTAGAGTTGATTAAAAGTTGTGTTTTTTCAACATCTTCTAGGTAATGTTCCGTTTTACTTTTCCAACCTTTTAAATGATTGTAAGTGTGGTTTCCAACGCTATGACCCTCTTTTATAACCTTCTGAAAAATATCAGGATGCTTTTCTATATTATTTCCTATACAAAAGAAGGTGGCCTTTGCCTTGTATGTTTTTAATTGAGAAAGTACCCAGTCTGTAATTTCAGGAGTTGGGCCGTCATCAAAAGTTAAATAGAGTTCTTTATGAAGCGTGTTGATATTCCAGGTAAAATTAGGTAACAATGTTTTTACAATGTTGGGTATTTTAACTGGAATAATCTTCATGCTATTCTAATTTTCAGGCGCAATTTTGTCAATGGTATCTTTAATTGATTCCATAATATCAATATCATTTGGTGCTTCTGGTAATGTGTCTTCACTGTAACGGTTCATCAGTTCATCAAATAAACTTAGATAACTATTAAAAGTTTTCGTTTCCTGAAGCGCAAACTCTTTGTCATTATAAATAACAAGAATGTCAATTAATGATCTGTAGCGTTGTATATCCATATAGATATCTTCACCAACTAATTGATCTTGATTTTCTATTGAAAGTCCACTATAATAAACCAGATTTTCTTGGTATTTTTTAGCTACATCTTTATACAGTGCACGTCCTTTTTCTATGTTTCCTATTTCGTAATAAGCACTTACATAAGGTTCAAGTAACGAGTAAAAACCAAATTTATCAACAGGCATTTTTTCCATTGCAATGTCTGCAATTTCTTCAGCCTTATCTAGTTCGTTATCATTAATTAACTGTTCTATTAATCGTGCTAAATTACCTCTATAAGTTATACCATTTCTTCTGGTTTCAATATCGTAGTAAATGTCTTCACCACTACCTCCCCATTTCCAGTTCTTCACCATATCGTACATAAGATCTGGATCTACACGTCCCATATCATATGGATTCGCTTTGTCAACCGATGTTTTAATAGGAACAAGTTTGTAACACATTCCATCAAGCTGTAAGTAATCTTTTAACCAAACGTAATCTTCAGCTCCAAAAGCACCTCCTGTAAAATAAATAGGGCGTTCCCAATTATTGTTAGCTAATATATCTAACATTAAAAGACGGTTTTTGTAGATGTAGCTACCGCTAACTTGTGTGTAAAGGTTACCTACAATTTTATCTGCATCTTTTGCTTTTACAATTCCGTTCTTAAGAACGGTTTCCTTATTTACAGGAATACTAATATTACGTGTTGGATAATAGTTAGAATTTAATAAGTGTTTAGGGTAGCGACTAGGGTCGTCTCCTTGAGCTTCAACAGCGAACTTAACCTTAGTATTTGGTTTTTCACTTGCCACAAAGTCCATAAACTGTCTAATGTCTAAGGTGTCTTTAGCAATTTTTGCACTGATTTCTTTATACGCAATAACATCTCTAGCTTCACCACGATATTGGTTGTGTGTTAATTGTGAAGGGATAGGGTCACTATCGTAAGCTTTACGTTTCATTTGATCGATATACCAATCTGTTTGAAATAAACTTGTATTAACCACTCTAACATCCGTACGTACACCTTCAATTTCTTGTAAATACCATAATGGGAAAGTATCATTATCTCCAATGGTAAATAATATTGCATTTGGTGCGCAAGACTCCAAATATTTACGAGCCATTGAGTTTGTAGTGTATTTACCAGAACGATCATGATCATCCCAGTTATTTGCAGCTAAAACTCCAGGGACAATAATTAAGCAAACTAAAGTAAGGGCAGGAGCAAGTAATTTTGTTTTAATAGTCTTCTTTAAAAGATCGTAAATGGCATAAACACCAAAGCCAATCCAAATGGCAAAGACATAGAACGAACCTACAACAGAGTAATCGCGTTCCCTTGGCTCAAAAGGCCTTACATTGGTGTAGAATTGTATAGCAATACCAGTCAGTAAAAAGAAGACTAATAATACCCAAAAACGTTTTAAGTCTGATTGCATTAAGAAAAAGAAACCTGCTAGTCCTAATAATAAAGGTAAGAAATAATAAGTATTTCTAGATTTGTTTTCAGTAACATCAGTAGGTAAATTATCTTGAGATATTCCTAAATGTAATTCATCAATAGAAGATATTCCAGAAATCCAGTTACCGTTTTTATAGGTGTATCTACCTTGTATATCGTCTTGACGTCCTGTGAAATTCCACATAAAATAACGCCAATACATGTAGCCAAATTGATATTGAAACATGTAAACAATGTTATCCGCAAAGGATGGTTTCTCAATAATTAAATACTGTTGACCATAACGTTTTAAAAACTGATTGTAACCTTCATAGTCAATTTCGCCATTGGCAACTCGCATTCTAAAGTCATTAACAAGTTGGTCAATTTGTTGTTTTTCACCTAACGCATACTGACTTGATTGTTCTTCTGATAAACCAGCGTTCATAGCTTCATTATAGGCATTTGTTTGTATGGTAGGGTCAACCTTAAAGTCAATCAAACCTGTAAACATCATGTAGTTTTCTGCATGTTCAGAACTCCACATTCTAGGTAAAATAGCAGCGTGCTCGTGATTGTAGTTTTGCTTACTTTTTTCCCAATCGTTAATAATGACATATTTCCCTGCTTCATCATCACGCTCGTAATTCTTTTTGTCGTCTATAAACGGTTCGTCTTTATCTGCACCAGAATAAGCTTCTGTGAAAAATGGTCCGTAGAATAAATGTGTTTCAGGATATTGTTCTAAGTTATAATAAGCTAATAACTCTCGTGCATCTGAAGGATTATTTTCATTAATAACCACATTAGCATTAGCACGTATAGGTAACATCATCCAAGAAGAGAAACCAATAAATATAAACATTAAGCAAAGTACTAATGTATTGGCATGTTTGAAGCCTTTTTTTATGGTATAATTTAATCCGAAATAAAACAAGGCTATTACCATAATACCTGTGATAATAGTGCCAGAATTAAATGGCAATCCAATAGAATTTACGAAAAACACTTCTAAGTAACCAAAGAGTTTTAATGCTGAAGGAAGTAAAAATTTAAATATAAAAAGCAAAATTGCTGCAGAAGCAATATTTGCAATAATAAAATTCTTAACAGTTATAGTCTTGTAATTCTTAAAATAGTAAAGTAAGCCAATTGCAGGGATCGTTAATAATCCCATAAAGTGAACACCGAAAGATAATCCAATTACAAAAGAAATTAATATAAGCCAACGGTTACCACGAGGCTTATTCATATCTTGTTCCCAACGCAGACCTAAATAAAATAAAACAGCCATTATTAAAGTCGCCATGGCATAAACTTCAGTTTCTACAGCATTAAACCAAAAAGAGTCTGTAAATGTAAAAGCTAAACTTCCTACTAAAGCACTTCCTAAAATAGCATAGGCTTTACTTGTATCTTTATCTTCATTGTATTTGGTAAGCTTTACAAGTAGTAAAGTTATAGTCCAAAACATAAAAAGAATGGTAAATGCACTTGCAACACCACTCATCATGTTCATAATCATCCCAATTTGAGAAGGTTCTAAAGCAAACATAGAGAAAAACGCACCAAACATTTGAAACAATGGTGCTCCTGGTGGATGCCCTACTTGTAATTTAGAAGAGGTTAAAATATATTCACCAGCATCCCAAAAACTAACGGTTGGTTCTATAGTAAGTGCATATACGACGCATGCTACGGCAAAAACAATCCATCCTAAGATGTTGTTCCACTTTTTAAAGTTAAAATCTGTCATGAAAAACCTTGCTTAATAATGCTGGCGAATTTACTAATTATTAGCTAAAACATGACGTTTTTAAGTTAACGTTAAGTTTTTTGAAAAAAAATCAATTTTTATTTTGTCAAACTAAAAGTTTGTATTAAATTTGCACCCTCAAATAAGAGATTGGCCCATGGTGTAACTGGCAACACATCTGTTTTTGGTACAGAAGAGTCTAGGTTCGAAACCTAGTGGGCCAACAAAAATTAATTCCTAATCAGCACTGATTAGGAATTTTTTTGGTTTATATCTTAAAGGTAATTACAGGTCTGTTAGCGTTATTTACGATGTCTTCACTGATGCTGCTATTAAAAAAATGTGCTATACCTTGTCTTCCGTGTGTGCTAATACCAATAAGGTCAGCATTTATGTCTTTAGAAACGTTTAGTATACCTTGTTCAACGGAGAAATCATTGTGTATGGTTGTGCTGTAGTTTTTAAATGATTGACTATATATAAAGTTGGTGATTCTTGATTTTGCTTCATATGTTGTCATAAAGCTATTTGGTGTAATAACGAGTAATAGGTGGATTTTCGCATTAAATATCTCTGCGAATTTTACAGCTTGTTTGTAGGTTTCTTTATTGTCGTTTTGAAAATCTGATGCAAATATAAAATCAGATACATTAAAGTTTTGATGTTCATTTTTTATTACTAGAACAGGTGTTTCGGAAGAACGAACTACTTTTTCTGTATTAGATCCTACAAACATGTCCATAATTTCTGAGGTGCCGTGCGAGCCCATGACAATTAAGTCGATATTAAATTCATCACAAGAATCTTTTACTTCATTAAAAGTAATATCTTCTTTTACGGTTTCGTGTACTTTAATACCTTTTAAATAATCTTGATTTTTGATGGTTTCAAATTTTTTACGCGCTAAATTCATAAAAAATAAAGTTTCAGGAATTATGCTTTTGGCTTTTCCGGGGTCTGTTTGTTGCATCGGAATTTCCATCATATGCAGTAAATAAATTTCTGCATCGTTCATTTTTGCAATCATAGCGGCAACTTTTAATGCGTTTTCCGCTTGCACTGAAAAATCAGTCGGTACGAGTATTCTTTTCATAGTTGTTGTGTTTTAGTTTACTTAGTCTCTTTAAAGTTAATAAAATAAATGAATATTATATCGCTTGGGTAAGTGAATATAATATCGTATATTTGCACCGTTATTTACTAAAATAAATAAGCGAGAGGACGAAAAGTCCTCTCTTTTTATATTAAGAAATGTTAAAGAAAATAGTAGAAGACTTATTACAAAGTGCGTTAGATGAGAGAGAGGATTTGTTCTTAATAGACTTTTCTTACTCAGCAGATAATGCTGTAAAAATTGTAATAGACGGTGATAATGGTGTGTTAGTAGAGGACTGTATGTTTATTAGCAGAGCTATTGAGAATAATATAGATAGAGAAGAACACGATTTTTCTTTAGAAGTACTTTCTTCTGGTGCTGCAAGTCCATTAATTTTGCCAAGACAATATGATAAGCATGTTGGTAGAAATTTAGAGATTAAAACTATCGATAATCAAAATTTAGAAGGTGAACTTACCGAAGTAAATGATGATAACGTGGTTTTAAGTTGGAAGGCAAGAGAGCCTAAGCCCATTGGGAAAGGGAAAGTAACAGTTACAAAAACAGTAGTGGTTGCTTTCAACAATATTAAAGAAGCAAAAGTTAAAATAAAATTTTAATTCATATCAATCATGGAGAATATAGCGTTAATTGATTCATTTTCAGAATTCAAAGACGACAAATCAATAGATAGAGTTACGCTAATGGCAATTCTTGAAGATGTATTACGTAATGCATTGAAGAAGAAGTATGGTGATGACGATAATTTTGATATTATTATAAATCCAGATAAAGGGGATTTAGAGATTTGGAGAAACCGTATCGTTGTTTCAGATGGAGAAGTTGAAGAGCCTAACCAAGAAATTGAATTATCAGAAGCTCAGAAAATAGAGCCTGACTTTGAAGTTGGTGAAGATGTTGCCGAAGAAGTGAAGTTGATTGATTTAGGTAGACGTTCTATCTTAGCATTGAGACAAAACTTAATTTCTAAGATTCATGAACATGATAATACAAATATATACAAGCAATTTAAGGAATTAGAAGGCGAAATATATACAGCAGAAGTTCACCACATTCGTCATAGAGCAATTATTTTGTTAGATGATGAAGGAAATGAAATTATACTTCCAAAAGACAAACAGATACCTTCAGATTTTTTCAGAAAAGGAGAAAATGTAAGAGGAATTATTGAAAGTGTTGAATTAAAAGGAAGTAAACCAGCAATTGTGATGTCTAGAACATCACCATTGTTTTTAGAAAAATTATTTGAACAGGAAATTCCAGAAGTTTTTGATGGTTTAATCACCGTTAAAAAAGTTGTGCGTATCCCTGGTGAAAAAGCAAAAGTTGCAGTAGATTCTTATGACGACAGAATTGACCCAGTTGGAGCTTGTGTTGGTATGAAAGGTTCTAGAATTCATGGTATAGTACGTGAGTTAGGAAACGAAAATATCGATGTAATTAATTACACAAATAATGTTCAACTTTTTGTAACAAGAGCATTAAGCCCAGCAAGAGTAACTTCTCTTAAATTAGATGAAGAAAACATGAGAGCTGAGGTTTTATTGAAACCAGAAGAGGTTTCTAAAGCGATTGGTAGAGGAGGTCACAATATACGTTTAGCAGGTCAATTAACAGGTTACGAAATTGATGTCTTTAGAGAAGGTGCAGAAGAAGATGTAGAATTAAAAGAATTCTCTGATGAAATTGAAGGCTGGGTAATCTCTGAATTTAGCAAGGCAGGATTAGATACAGCAAAAAGTATCTTAGAACAAGATGTTAAGGATTTAGTGAAGCGTACAGATTTAGAAGAAGAAACAATCTTAGATGTCTTAAGGATTCTAAGAGAAGAATTTGAAGAATAATATCAGCGTAATTTTGAAATGATTTAGTCAATACATTTTGAAATTGCATTGGTACCATACTAATTTTTATTTATAATTGACTTTTAATAAAATGATGTTTTTTACTTTTACAAAAGCAAAAAATATTTTATTAACTTTTTTATATATAATTAGTATATAATATATTTAAGTATTTTACAGGCAATTTATGGCTCAAACAACAAGATTAAATAAAGTATTAAGAGAACTGAATATCTCAATAGATCGCGCAGTGGATTTTTTAGAATCCAAAGGTGTGGAAATTGAGAAAAGTCCTAATACTAAAATTTCGCAAGAGGTTTATAACACGCTTTCTGGTGAATTTCAGACAGATGCATCTAAGCGTGAAAAAGCTCAAGAAGTAAGTGAAGCTAAACTTAAGGAAAAAGAAGAGCTTCGCGAACAAAGAGAACGCGAAATTGAGGAAAAGCAAAAGCAAAAGGCTGAAAGAGATGCAGTGGTTAAAGCTAAAGCTGAGTTAAGTGGTCCTAAGCAAGTTGGTAAAATAGACTTAGATAATAAGTCTAAAACTGTAAAGGAAGAAGCTCCTAAAACTCCAGAAGTTAAGGAAACTCCAAAAGCGGAAACACCGAAAGTAGAAATACCAGAGGTAAAAGCTGAGGTTCCTAAGGTTGAGGCTAAAGAACCAGAAAAACCAAAAGAGACTCCTAAAGCAGAGGAGGTTGCTAAGGTAGAAAAGGTTGAGCCAAAAGTAGAGAAGAAAGAAAAGGTAGAAGAGGTTAAGCCTAAACCAAGAGTAACTAATCTTGATAAAGTTGCGCAATCTGCAAGACCAGAACCAAGAGTTGTTGCTAAGAAGGAAGATAAACCTTCAACTCCAACTGAACCTGTAGAAGAAACGATAAAGACTAAATATCAAAAACTTTCAGGTCCAACTACAACAGGTAAAAAAATTGATTTATCTCAATTTAATAAACCGAAGAAGAAAAAAGTTGAAACAGCTAAACCAGGTGATGCTAATAAACGTAAAAGACGTAGAATTAGTAAAACAGGTGACACTACAACAACTAACAATAAGCCTAAATTCGATAATAGAAGAGGTGGTGGACCTAAAGGAAGAGGTGGTAATGCTGCAAGACCTAAAGTGGTTAAGACAGAACCAACTGAAGAGGATGTTCAAAAACAGATCCGTGAAACTTTAGAAAAACTTCAAGGGAAGTCTAATAAAGGTAAAGGAGCAAAATATCGTAGAGATAAAAGAGATCATCACCGTCAACAAACAGAAATTGATCAAGAAATTGCAGCTGCAGAAAGTAAAACCATTAAGGTTACTGAATTTGTTACAGTAAGTGAAATGGCTACGATGATGGAAGTTGGAGTTACGCAAGTGATTTCTGCATGTATGTCTTTAGGTATGATGGTTACCATGAACCAAAGATTAGATGCTGAAACTTTAACTATTGTTGCTGAAGAATTTGGTTTTGATGTAGAATTTATCAAAGCAGATATTGAAGAATCAATTGTGGTTGTAGAAGACGATCCAAAAGATTTAATCGAAAGAGCTCCTATTGTAACCGTAATGGGTCACGTAGATCATGGTAAAACATCTTTATTAGATTATATACGTAAAGAAAATGTTATTGCAGGTGAATCTGGAGGTATTACACAGCACATTGGTGCTTATGGTGTACAATTAGAGAGTGGTCAAAAAATAGCATTCTTAGATACACCAGGTCACGAAGCCTTTACAGCGATGCGTGCTCGTGGTGCTCAAGTTACAGATATTGCAATTATTGTTGTTGCTGCGGATGATGCTATAATGCCTCAAACAAAAGAAGCGATTTCTCATGCACAAGCTGCAGGAGTACCAATCGTATTTGCAATTAACAAAATTGATAAGCCAGATGCTAACCCAGAAAAGGTAAAAGAGCAATTGGCACAAATGAATTTATTAGTAGAAGATTGGGGTGGTAAAATTCAATCTCATGATATCTCTGCTAAAAAAGGAACAGGTGTTAAAGATTTACTTGAAAAAGTATTATTAGAAGCAGAACTTTTAGAATTAAAAGCCAACCCTAATAAAGCAGCAAGCGGAACAGTAGTTGAAGCTTACTTAGATAAAGGTAGAGGTTATGTATCAACAATTTTAGTACAAGCTGGTACATTAAAAGTTGGTGATTACGTTTTAGCTGGTAAGAACAGTGGTAAAGTAAAAGCTATGCAAGATGAGCGAGGACAAGATGTAAAAGAAGCTGGTCCTGCAACTCCTGTATCAATATTAGGTTTAGACGGAGCACCTCAAGCAGGTGATAAGTTTAATGTCTTTGCAGATGAGCGTGAAGCGAAACAAATTGCAACGAAACGTGCACAATTACAACGTGAGCAGTCTGTAAGAACTCAACGTCATATTACACTTGATGAAATTGGAAGACGTATTGCTCTTGGTGATTTCCAAGAATTGAATATAATTCTTAAAGGTGATGTTGATGGTTCTGTTGAAGCGTTAACAGATTCATTCCAGAAATTATCAACTGAAGAAATTCAAGTTAATATTATACATAAAGGCGTTGGTGCCATTACAGAAAGTGATGTGTTATTAGCAACGGCTTCAGATGCTAT
Organism: Winogradskyella undariae; assembly: GCF_013285155.1. Lineage (GTDB taxonomy): Bacteria > Bacteroidota > Bacteroidia > Flavobacteriales > Flavobacteriaceae > Winogradskyella > Winogradskyella undariae. The sequence continues at coordinate 25,712 of NZ_JABTEL010000003.1, forward strand.
TATTGTCGGATTTAATGTTCGTCCTGTAGGTAATGCAAGAATGATTGCTGATAAAGAAGAAATTGATATCAGAACTTATTCTATTATTTATGCAGCGATTAATGATCTTAAAGATGCAATGGAAGGTATGTTATCTCCTGAAGTTAAAGAAGAGATTACGGGTACTGCTGAAATTAGAGAAATATTTAAAGTATCTAAAGTTGGTAACATTGCAGGTTGTATGGTAATGAATGGTAAAATCTTTAGAAATTCTGGTATTAGAATTATTAGAGATGGTGTCGTTGTTCATATGGGAACTCTAGAAGCTTTAAAACGATTTAAAGATGATGTAAGAGAAGTCGCTAAAGGATACGATTGTGGTATGCAAATTAAAGGCTATAACGATATCCAAGAAGGTGATGTTATAGAAGCATTCCAAGAAGTAGAAGTAAAGAAAAAGTTGAAGTAATATCAACTTCTTATAAATAAAAAAAACCGACAAGTAATTGTCGGTTTTTTTATGGTCTTTAATGAGCTAATAATTTAATCGTCACTCTTAGGTTGAAAGATAATAGCATACATGTATTTCTCTTTAATTTTAGCCCATGCACGGTCAGCTTCTAAACGTTTAGAAAAGTTACCAACCCAAACCTTATAATTAGGCGTGTTCCAAACTATTTCTACCGGCCACTCATTGTATTGATTTAAGAAGTTTGATTTCTCACGTCGGGCTTTATCAATATCTACATCTTGATAGACTTGTATTTTATAAACCTTAGTTGTTTTTGTGTCTTTCTTATAAGCTAGTAATTTATCAATATCACTATCTTGACTTACATTTACTACACCTTGTTGGGCATTTAATGCTAGACAAAGACCAAAGCCTGTAATTAATGTTGCTATAGATTTACTTTTTAATTTCATAGGGTATAATTATTTTACAAAGGTATAGTATTCGAATTAACATAAATAATTTTTTTTAAAACTCATTTAATTTGTAATTAATTGCATTTCAGGTAATCGATATATCTAACGAATATTCTTAGCTAAAATTTTAAAACACTTTATTTAGAATTGGTATAAATTAGCTGTTAACAGCTCACTTAGATTTTCAATACTCACTTTAAATGTTACTTTTGCGAGAGTTTTTTACAAATAACATTTTTCATTTTTAATGAAAAAATCGTACCAAAGTTTAGAAGATAATCCAAATTATAATATGAAACAGGTGATTTACTGTAGTTTAACCTCAAAGATGTCTCGTCTTTGTCTTTTTCTATTGCTTACGTTTTCAACCTCTCTTATGGCTCAAGAAGGTGATCCAGTTAATGGGAAGTCACTTTTTAATTCAAATTGTGCTGCTTGTCATAAATTAGATGCACCTATGACCGGGCCTGCTTTAAGAAATGTTGAAACAAGACTTTCTGATGATGAAGGTTTAGACCGAGTGTGGTTGTCGTCATGGATTAGAAATAGTTCTGCGTTAGTTAAATCTGGTGATGCTTATGCTAACAAAGTATACAATGAGCACAACGGAACACAAATGACTCCATTTCCTCAATTAAGTGATCAAGATATTTCAGATATCTTAGCTTATACCGCTGCTCCTAAACCAGAACCAGTAGTTGTTGAAAAAACAGCAGGTGATGGTCAAGCTGCACAGCAAGGAGGTGTCTCTAATGATTTAATTCTTGGGGCTCTTGCTTTGTTGTTTGCTTTATTAGCTATGGCTTTAGTTATAGTGAATCGTACATTAAATCGTTTTGCGGAAGTTAAGGGTATTAGTGTTGTAACTGAGAAAGAGAAAAGAACACCATTATGGAAAGCTTTTGCTCAAAATCAATTCTTAGTTTTAGTAACTACAATTGTCTTTTTATTAGCAAGTGGATATTTTGTTTATGGATATTTAATGCAGGTTGGTGTAGATCAAGGTTACGAACCTGTTCAGCCAATTCATTATTCACATAGAATACATGCTGGTGATAACGGTATTGATTGTAAATATTGTCACTCATCTGCAAGAGTTAGTAAGACATCAGGTATTCCTTCTTTAAATGTTTGTATGAATTGTCATAAATCAATATCTGAAGTGGCACCAGAAACTTTAGCTGAAGGTAATGAGTATGGTGTTGATTATAATTCTGAAATTCAGAAATTATATGAAGCTGTAGGTTGGGATGGAACAGGATATACTGGCGAGTCCAAACCAGTTAAATGGATTCGTATTCATAATTTACCAGATTTTGCTTACTTTAATCACTCGCAACACGTTTCAGTTGGAGGTATCGAATGTCAAACTTGTCATGGTCCTGTAGAGGAAATGGAAGTTATGTATCAAAATGCTCCTTTAACAATGGGATGGTGTATTAACTGTCACAGAGAAACTAATGTAAAGGTTAAGGATAACGAGTATTATACTAAAATTCACGAACAACTATCTAAAAAATATGGTGTTGACCAATTAACGGTAGCACAGATGGGTGGTTTAGAATGTGGTAAGTGTCATTACTAATACATTAAGTGATTATCTCTGTAAAGTGAGAATCACTTAAAAAGAGAAAATAAAAGTTTAAAAATTAAATATTTAGATTGAATGGGTTTAAGTTTAATAACTGTAAATCTTAATTCACAAATCGAAAATTATAAATAAACACTATGTCATCAAACAAGAAATACTGGAAAAGTGTTGAAGAGCTAAACGAAAATAGCTCTATTGTTGAGGCGCTTCAACAGAATGAATTTGTGGAAGAGATTCCTACAGACGAATTTTTAGGAGATAAAGAGTCTTTAGAGTCTTCGTCTACATCGCGTCGTGATTTCTTAAAATACGTTGGTTTCAGTACAGCAGCAGCTTCTTTAGCAGCATGTGAAGGACCGGTGATCAAATCAATACCTTATATAGTTCAACCAACAGAGATTATTCCTGGTGTTGCTAATTATTATGCAACTACTATTGCAGATGGTTTTGATTTTGCTAGTGTTTTAGTAAAGACTAGAGAAGGGCGACCAATTAAAATTGAAAACAACACGGATGCTGCTACAAACGGAACAGCAAACGCTAGAGTTAATGCTTCAGTTTTAGGATTGTATGATAGTCTAAGGGTTAAATCACCAATGAAAGGTGAGTCTAAGATTTCTTGGGACACTTTCATGTCTGAAACGACTTCGAAATTAAATGGACTTAATGGTAAAGCGATTGTTCTTTTAACACAATCAATGCCTAGTCCTTCAACAAATAAATTAATTGCAGAATTTAAATCTAAATATGGTAATGTAAGTCATGTGGCTTATGATGCTGTTTCAGAATCTGCAACATTAGATGCTTATCAAGCCAAATACGGTTCTAGAGGAATGGCTAATTACGATTTCTCTAAAGCAATGACTATTGTTTCTATCGGAGCTGATTTCTTAGGGGATTGGCAAGGTGGTGGATTTGAGTCTGATTATGCTAAAAAGCGTGTGCCTGCAAATGGTAAAATGTCTAGACATATTCAGTTTGAATCTAACATGTCACTTGCTGGTGCCAATGCTGATAAACGTGTGCCATTAACACCTAGTCAACAAAAATTAGTATTAGCTAAATTATATAGTTATGTTACTGGTGTTGCTTTACCAGGCGCTCTACCTGAAGCTTTAGATACAGCGGTTAAAGCTGCTGCTAAAGAGTTAAGTTTAGCAGGTAGCAATGCAGTTGTGCTTACAGGTATTCAAGATGTAAATGCACAAACTACAGTTTTAGAGATTAATGAGCATTTAAAAAGTAAAGCTTTTGATCCTAAAACAACAATTAAGACAAGACAAGGTAACGATAAAGCAGTTTCTCAATTAGTAGCCGATATGAAGGCTGGTAAAGTAGGAGCGATTATTATGAATGGTGTTAATCCATTATATACTTTACCAAATGCTGCTGATTTTAAAGAAGGATTAGCTAAGACAGATTTATCTATTGCTTTCTCAATGAAGCAAGATGAAACGTCAACTAATTGTCAGTATATAGCAGCTGCGCCTCATTATTTAGAATCTTGGGGAGATATCGAAATCAAAACGGGTCATTATTCAATGATGCAGCCTACGATTCGTCCATTATTTGATACTAAGCAATTCCAAGAAGTATTAATGAGTTGGACAAATACTTCTGGTTCTTACAGAGATTATTTAAAATCTGTATGGACTCAAAGTGTTTTAAATGGTGCTTCATTTAATAAAGCAATTCAAGATGGTGTTTTTGTAACGGGTTCAAATGGATTTGGTTCTAATGGATCAACTACGACAACAACGTCTACAACGGAATTACAAGATAAAAAAGATCGAACATTTTTAGGTGGTGTCATTCATGACGTTGCTGTAGGTGTTGGAATCAAAGATCAAGATAAAGACCAATATGTTACTTCAACATCATCAACTACGGTTGGTAGTGTAGATGTAGCTTCTGTTTTAACAGGAGGAGCTGCAGCAAGAGCGTTAGCAGCTTCAGTTAAAGAAGGTGGTTTTGAATTATCACTTTATACCAAAACAGGTATGGGTGATGGTCAACAAGCTAACAACCCTTGGTTACAAGAATTTCCTGATCCTATCACAAGAACAACTTGGGATAATTATTTAACAGTTTCTCAAGCAGATGCTGAAAAATTAGGATTAGAAAATTGGAATGTTGCTAATGGAGGATTAAATGGTAGTTATGCTAAGATTTCTGTAAAAGGAGCTGAAGCAATTACAGTACCAGTACTTATTCAACCAGGACAAGCTAAAGGTTCTGCTGGTTTATCATTTGGTTTTGGTAGAACATCTAATGCTCTAAAAGAGGAAATGAAAACAGGTGTTAACGCATATCCGTTATACCAAAATTTCAATTCTGTACAAAACGTTACTATTGAGAAAGCTACTGGTGAGCATGAATTTGCTTGTGTACAGTTGCATAATACTTTAATGGGACGTGGAGATATCATAAAAGAAACTAGCTTAGAGATATTCAATACTAAAGATAAGAAACATTGGAATGCAATTCCAGAAGTGTCTCTTAATCATATAGAAACTCCTGTTACATCTCCAGATGTAGATTTATGGGATGAATTTGATCGTTCAGTAGGACATCACTTTAACCTATCTATCGATTTAAATGCTTGTACAGGTTGTGGGTCATGTGTTATAGCATGTCACGCAGAAAACAACGTGCCTGTAGTTGGTAAGTCTGAAATGAGACGAAGTAGAGATATGCACTGGTTGCGTATTGACCGTTATTATTCTCATCAAGATACTTTTGCTGAAGATATTGAAGAAAAAGAAGCTACAGATGGTCTTGGATTAGGTAATTATATGTTTGGTGATAGAGAGAGTGATGGATCATTATCTACTTTTTCTAGATTAGAAGCTCCAGATGATAATCCTCAGGTTGTATTTCAACCTGTAATGTGTCAGCATTGTAATCACGCACCTTGTGAAACTGTATGTCCTGTTGCTGCAACAGCTCATGGTCGTCAAGGTCAAAACCACATGGCTTATAACCGTTGTGTAGGTACACGTTACTGTGCTAACAACTGTCCTTATAAAGTACGTCGTTTTAACTGGTTCTTATATAACCAAAATGACGAGTTTGATTATTTCATGAATGACGATTTAGGTCGTATGGTATTAAACCCAGACGTTGTAGTTAGATCTCGTGGTGTGATGGAAAAATGTTCTATGTGTATTCAAAAAACACAAAAAACAATTCTTGATGCTAAACGTGATGGACGTCCTGTTAAAGATGGAGAATTCCAAACAGCTTGTTCTGCAGCATGTGGAAACGGCGCTATGGTATTTGGTGATATCAATGACAAAGAAAGTAAAGTTGCAGAGTTAAAAGAAGATGATCGTATGTATCACTTGTTAGAATATGTTGGAACAAAACCTAACGTATTTTACCATACAAAAGTGAGAAATACATCAAAAGCGTAAATAAATTAAAGAAACAATTATATAATTATGGCGTCTCATTACGAAGCACCTATTAGAAGACCTTTAGTTACAGGAGAAAAATCGTATCACGATGTTACTGTCGATGTCGCAAGACCAGTTGAAGGCAAAGCCAATAAAGCGTGGTGGATTGTATTCAGTATTGCTTTGGTTGCATTCCTTTGGGGAATAGGTTGTATTATTTATACCGTATCTACGGGTATTGGAGTTTGGGGTCTTAACAAGACTGTAAACTGGGCGTGGGATATTACTAACTTCGTTTGGTGGGTTGGTATTGGTCACGCAGGAACACTGATTTCAGCTGTTCTTTTATTATTCCGTCAAAAATGGAGAATGGCAATTAACCGTTCTGCAGAGGCAATGACAATCTTTGCGGTATTCCAAGCAGGTTTGTTCCCAATTATTCACATGGGTCGTCCATGGTTAGCATATTGGGTATTACCAATTCCAAACCAATTTGGTTCGTTATGGGTAAACTTTAACTCACCTTTACTTTGGGATGTATTCGCAATTTCTACTTATTTATCTGTATCATTAGTATTCTGGTGGACAGGTTTATTACCAGATTTTGCAATGTTAAGAGACAGAGCTGTACGTCCTTTCCAAAAGAAAATTTATGCTTTAGTAAGTTTCGGTTGGTCAGGTAGAGCTAAAGATTGGCAACGTTTTGAAGAAGTATCTTTAGTACTTGCTGGTTTAGCAACACCTTTAGTACTTTCTGTACACACTATTGTATCTTTTGATTTCGCTACTTCGATTGTACCAGGATGGCATACAACAATTTTCCCTCCTTACTTCGTTGCAGGTGCAATCTTCTCAGGATTCGCAATGGTAAATACACTTCTTATTATTATGAGAAAAGTGTGTAACCTTGAAGATTATATTACAGTACAACATATCGAGCTAATGAACATTGTAATTATGCTTACAGGTTCTATAGTAGGTGTAGCATATATTACAGAGTTATTTATTGCTTGGTATTCTGGTGTAGAATACGAACAGTTTGCATTCTTAAACAGAGCAACTGGACCTTACTGGTGGGCATACTGGTGTATGATGAGTTTTAATGTTTTCTCACCTCAATTTATGTGGTTCAAGAAACTTAGAACAAGTATTTTGTTCTCATTCTTTATTTCTATCGTAGTAAACATAGGTATGTGGTTTGAACGTTTCGTGATTATTGTAACATCATTACACAGAGATTACTTACCATCATCATGGACAATGTTCTCACCAACATTTGTAGACATCGGAATTTTTATTGGTACAATAGGTTTCTTCTTTGTATTATTCCTATTATACTCACGTACATTCCCTGTGATTGCACAAGCGGAAGTGAAAACAATATTAAAGTCTTCAGGTGAGCGTTACAAACGTATGAGAGAAAATGGAGAGTCACTATCAGGAACTGGTTCTGACGTCAGAACTTCTCATGTTAAAATTACTAGTGATGAAACAATAGTTACTAAGCCTGTTAAAGATACTACAGAGCAATTAGATCATTTATTGAAAGGTATTGGTGAATTTGATGCTTCATCTCAAAAAGCTGATGACTTAAAAGTTATAAGTGGTATTGGTCCAAAAATGGAAGAAGTACTTAATGATATAGGTATCTTTACTTACTTACAAGTAAGTAAAATGACAAAAAAAGAATATGATTTGTTAGACGAAATTACAGGTTCTTTCCCAGGAAGAGCAGAACGTGATGATTGGTCTGGACAAGCAAAAACCTTATTAAACAACTAATATAGTATATGGAAGCTTCAAAAGTAATTCATGCTATTTATACCGATGATGATGTATTAATGTCAGCTGTGAAAACAGTAAGGGCAGAAAAATATCACATTGAAGAGGTATTTACACCTTTTCCAGTTCACGGACTAGACAAGGCAATGGGATTAGCTCCAACACGTTTAGCAATAACAGCATTTTTATATGGTTGTGTTGGTTTAGCAGTTGCATCGGCAATGATGAACTATATAATGATTGTAGATTGGCCACAAGATATTGGTGGAAAACCAAGTTTTAGTTTTTTAGAAAACTTACCTGCGTTTGTACCAATTATGTTTGAACTTACAGTGTTTTTCGCAGCCCATTTAATGGTAATCACTTTTTATATGAGAAGTAGAATATGGCCATTTAAAGATGCTGAAAACCCTGATCCTAGAACAACAGATGACCATTTTTTAATGGAAATAGCTGTTCATAATAACGAAGAATCATTAACTAACTTGTTGAAAACTACAGGTGCCGTTGAGATAAATATTGTAGATAAAGATGAAGATGCACATTAATATGAAGATAGCCACAAAGTATATCGCAGTATTAGGGATGTTGGTAGGTCTTGTATCTTGCCAAAATAACTCTAGTAGAAATTACCAATACATGCCTAACATGTATGAGTCTGTTGGTTATGAAGCTTATCAAGAGTCTGATGCTTTTGGAAATGGAGTAGAAGCTCAATTACCAGCTGAAGGATCAATACCAAGAGGTGATTTTATGCCTTTTGAAATTGAAAACACAAACGAAGGTTTCCTATATGCTAAAGAGAACCTAAAAAGCCCTTTAGATTCAACTCAAGTTGATTACGAAAAAGGAGGTCCTTTATTTGCTATTTACTGTGGTATTTGTCATGGTAATAAAGGTGATGGTAAAGGTAAATTGGTACAAAGAGAAAAAATATTAGGTGTTCCTCGTTACGATGATGCTGGTAGAGCAATTACTGAAGGTGGTATTTATCATACAATTTATTATGGTAAAAACACAATGGGTTCTTATGCTAACCAATTGAACGAAGAAGAACGTTGGCAAGTTGTTGCTTATGTTGAGAAACTTAAGGCTGATTTAGAAAAATAAGATTTAGATAAAGATTATATAATGGAATATAAAATTTCAAATCGATTAAGAATTGTAGCTATCATATTAATGTTTTTAGGAGCTTTAGGTGTTGGTTATGGGTTTATTGATTCACATAGTGTTGATGAAGATAATATTGCTGAATTTATAGCAAACGAAGGTCATCATGGAGATGAACACGCTACTGAAGCACATGGTTTAGAAGAAGATCACGTTGAAGCTGATCATGGACATGGAGCTGAAGCAGAAGTTGAAGGTCATGAATTATCTCATGAAGAACATGTTTTACACCAAATTCATAATAGACCATATGCAGCTTTATATGTAGCAGCATTCTTTTTCTTTATGATTTCATTAGGTGTTTTAGCTTTTTACGCTATTCAATATGCAGCACAAGCTGGTTGGTCTCCTGTACTCTTTAGAGTTATGGAAGGTATTACTTCTTATGTATTACCTGGTGGACTTATTTTATTGATAATTGTTTGGGTAGCGGATAGTCATATTTTTATCTGGATGGATGAAAATGTAGTTGCACACGATGCGTTAATTCAAAATAAATCGAGTTGGTTAAATAAAACTTGGTTTTTAATCAGAGGTTTAATTTTCTTAGGAGGATGGTCTACTTATCGTCATTTCTCAAGAAAGTTTTCTGTAGCACAAGATCTTGCTGATATTAATGATAATAGCAACTTTAAAAAGAACTTTAGAATCTCTGCAGCATTTTTAGTATTCTATATCTATACAGAATCTATGATGTCTTGGGATTGGATTATGAGTGTTGATCCACACTGGTTTAGTACTTTATTTGGATGGTACGTATTTGCAAGTATGTTTGTAAGTGGTATTACAGTAATTGCTTTAATTACAATATACCTTAAATCTAAAGGATTATTAGAATTTGTAAATGATAGCCATATTCATGATTTAGCTAAATTTATGTTCGGTATTAGTATTTTCTGGACTTACTTATGGTTTTCTCAATTTATGTTAATTTGGTATGCTAACATTCCTGAAGAAGTTACATACTTCGTTACACGTATAGAAGATTATAACTTACCATTCTTTGGTATGGTTGCATTAAATTTCTTATTCCCTTTATTACTATTAATGAATAGTGATTACAAACGTATTCCTTGGTTTGTAGTAATGGCTGGTGTAGTGATCTTATTTGGTCATTATTTGGATATATTCAATATGATTATGCCTGCAACAGTTGGAGATAGATGGTTTATTGGAATCCCAGAAATTGGATCAATATTATTCTTCGCTGGATTATTTATACTAATAGTATTTAATTCGCTTGGTAAATATCCATTATTAGCAAAAGGGAATCCTTTCGTTAAAGAAAGTGAACATTTCCATTATTAATATTAAACAAGAAAAGAAAAGATAATGACAGCATTATTTACGATTATAATTGTACTTTTTGTAGCAGTTGCTATATGGCAAATGGTTAAGATTTTTGACATTGCTCAAGTTGGTACAACACAAACACAAGTAGCAGACGATAAGGATAACAAGATCAATGGCTATTTAATGATTGCGTTCTTAATTTTTGTTTACGTAATTACTATTTTATGTTTTTGGTTTATTGGTGATTTGCCTTTATTATCAAATGCAGCTTCAGAACATGGATCTAAAGTAGATAATCTTATGATTATCTCTTTAGTTGTTATTTTTATAGTACAAACTATAACTCAGTTTTTATTACACTACTTTGCTTTTAAATATAAAGGTGAAAAAGGTAAAAAAGCATTTTTCTATGCTGATAACAATACTTTAGAGTTTATTTGGACTATTATTCCTGTTATTGTTTTAGCGGGTTTAATAATCTATGGTTTATTCACTTGGAATGATATTATGAATATCGATGAAGATGAAGATCCTATGGTTATTGAGTTATATGCACAGCAGTTTAACTGGAAAGCACGTTACAGTGGAGCCGATAATGTTTTAGGTAAAGCTAATGTTAGATTAATTGATATTGACCGTGCTAACATTTTAGGAGTAGATGAAGAAGACCCAAATGCTCAAGATGACATTATTGTATCTGAATTACATTTACCAGTAGGGAAACCAGTGGTATTTAAAATGAGATCTCAAGATGTATTACACTCAGCATATATGCCTCATTTTAGAGCTCAAATGAATTGTGTACCAGGTATGGTGACTCAATTTGGATTTACGCCTTCTGTAACTACAGCAGATATGCGTGAAAGACCTGAGATGATTGATAAAGTAAAAAACATCAATGAACTGAGAAGTGAACGTGCAGCTGAAATTGAAGAATCAGGTCAAGAATTAATATACGAATTTGATTACTTACTTTTATGTAATAAAATTTGTGGTACTTCTCACTACAATATGCAGATGAAGATTATTGTAGAGACTCAAGAAGAATTTGATGCATGGTTAAAAGAACAAACCACATTCCCAAATTCATTAAATTAATTAAGCTTTTAAGAAAAAGATAACAAACTTATGTCAGCAACTATAGATACACACGATCACGAGGATCACGAGGTACATCATCACAAACAAACATTTATTACTAAATATATATTTAGTTTAGATCATAAGATGATTGCTAAGCAGTACTTAATTACAGGTACTTTTATGGGGATTATCGGTATTTTAATGTCTATAATGTTTCGTATGCAAATCGCTTGGCCATCAGAGCCAAATGTATTGTTCGAAGCTTTATTAGGAAAATGGGCACCAGATGGTGTTATGAGTGCAGATGTTTATTTAGCACTTGTTACCATTCACGGTACTATCATGGTCTTTTTTGTATTAACAGCAGGATTAAGTGGTACGTTCAGTAACTTATTAATTCCATTGCAAATTGGTGCTAGAGATATGGCTTCTGGATTCCTAAATATGGTTTCTTATTGGTTGTTCTTTATCTCTTGTGTTATCATGGTAAGTTCACTATTTGTAGAAGCTGGTCCAGCTGCTGCAGGATGGACAATTTATCCTCCATTATCTGCTTTGCCAATGGCATCAGGTGGTTCTGGTTTAGGTATGACATTATGGTTAGTATCAATGGCTATATTTATTGCTTCTTCTTTAATTGGGGCTTTAAATTATATTGTAACAGTAATAAACATGCGTACTAAAGGTATGTCTATGACAAGATTGCCTCTTACAATTTGGGCTTTCTTTGTAACTGCCGTTATTGGTGTTGTATCATTCCCTGTATTATTATCTGCAGCTTTATTATTAATAATGGATAGAAGTTTTGGAACCTCATTCTTCTTATCAGATATATTTATTCAAGGTGAAGTTTTACATTATCAAGGTGGTTCTCCAGTATTATTCGAACACTTATTTTGGTTCTTAGGTCACCCTGAAGTATATATCGTTATTCTTCCTGCAATGGGTCTAGTATCTGAAATTATGGCGAGTAATTCACGTAAACCAATTTTTGGTTACCGTGCAATGATTGCTTCAATCTTAGCGATTGCCTTTTTATCAACGATTGTTTGGGGTCACCATATGTTCGTATCAGGTATGAATCCTTTCTTAGGATCTGTATTTACATTTACAACTTTATTAATTGCAATACCATCAGCCGTAAAAGCTTTTAACTGGATAACGACCATTTGGAAAGGTAATCTCCAAATGAATCCTGCCATGTTATTTTCAATTGGTTTTGTATCAACATTTATCACAGGTGGTTTAACAGGAATTATTCTTGGTGATAGTGCATTAGATATTAACGTTCACGATACATATTTTGTTATTGCTCACTTTCACTTAGTTATGGGGATATCTGCATTATATGGTATGTTTGCTGGTATTTATCATTGGTATCCAAAAATGTTTGGTCGTATGATGAACAAGAATTTAGGTTATATTCATTTTTGGATAACAGCAGTTTGTGCTTACGGTGTATTTTTTCCAATGCACTTTATAGGTATGGCTGGCTTACCAAGACGTTATTATTCTAACTCTTCATTTCCTTTATTTGATGATTTAACAAACACAAATGTTGTCATTACAATGTTTGCTATTATCGGAGGAATTGCTCAAATCATTTATTTATATAACTTCTTTGTTAGTATATTCTATGGTAAGAAAGCAGAACAGAATCCTTGGAGATCTACAACTTTAGAGTGGACAACTCCTGTAGAACATATTCATGGTAACTGGGCAGGTCCAATACCTCATGTTTATCGTTGGCCTTATGATTACAGTAAGCCAGGTCATGATGTAGACTTTGTACCACAGAATATTCCTTTAATGGAAGGTGAAGAAGAATTACAACATTAAATTAATTCCTTTGACAAAAGGAACTTCATAATAGATTAAAAAAGACCTTTGGATAGCTTATAGTTTCCAAAGGTCTTTTTCTTTATATTTGTTTAGGCTTGTTGTCATCTACAGCTAAGCTTAGAATCTATATTTCTAATAGCAGTGTAACCTAATAAGATTTCCGTTTTCACGGGAAGTAATATGAACGAAAACTTAAACCCAAATAGTGATAATTTTAGTTCAGAGGAACTAGATGTCGAAAAGAAATTAAGACCCTTATCGTTTGATGACTTTACAGGTCAAGATCAGGTACTCGAAAATTTACTGGTTTTTGTTCAAGCTGCAAACCTTAGAGAAGAAGCTTTAGATCATACTTTGTTTCATGGCCCTCCAGGTTTAGGGAAAACAACTTTGGCACATATATTAGCCAATGAGTTAGATGTTGGTATTAAAGTCACTTCAGGACCCGTTTTAGATAAACCAGGAGATTTAGCAGGATTACTTACTAATCTAGATGAGCGTGATGTACTTTTTATTGATGAAATACACCGTTTAAGTCCAATTGTAGAAGAGTATTTATATTCTGCAATGGAAGACTATAAGATTGATATTATGATTGAATCTGGTCCTAATGCACGGACCGTTCAATTAAACTTAAATCCATTTACCTTAATTGGTGCAACGACGCGATCAGGATTACTTACAGCTCCTATGCGTGCACGTTTTGGGATTCAGAGTCGCCTACAATATTATAAAACAGAATTACTCACTACGATTGTTCAGCGTAGTGCTTCTATTTTAAATATGCCAATTTCTATGGAAGCTGCTATTGAAATTGCAGGTCGAAGTAGAGGAACACCTCGTATTGCAAATGCATTATTAAGACGTGTTAGAGATTTCGCTCAAATCAAAGGGAATGGAAAAATCGATATAGCGATTGCTAAGTTTGCTTTAAAGGCACTTAATGTTGACGCTTATGGTTTAGATGAAATGGATAATAAGATCTTAATGACTATTATCGATAAATTTAAAGGAGGACCTGTTGGAATTAGTACAATTGCCACAGCTGTGAGCGAAAGTACAGAAACTATTGAAGAAGTCTATGAACCGTTCTTAATTCAACAAGGATTCATCATGAGAACTCCTAGAGGACGTGAAGTCACAGAACAAGCTTATAAACATTTAGGAAAGATTAAAGGAGCAACGCAAGGCGGATTGTTCTAATTAATTCGATTGCTAGTTTAAAAATGATATTTCAATGCTAATTTAATTACAAATAGCCCTATTTTGAAATCAGATAACAACATACCAACAGTTCCGTTAAGTCGGTTTTTCAAACATTCACTAGAAATTTTGAAGAATCCTTTACCATTTCATCATCAAAATTTTGAAGAACAAGGGGACGTTTTCAGATTGAAAATAGGACTTAAAAATAGTGTGGTATTTGTTAGAGATGCTAGTTTAGCAGAATATGTCCTTCAAAAGAATCAAAAGAACTATACCAAGTCTAAGATTCAGACTGTAGACTTAGTTAAATATGTCGGAACAGGTTTGTTAACAGCTGAAGGTGAACATTGGAAAAAACAACGAAAATTAATTCAACCCGCGTTTCATAAAAAACAATTAGCAAATCTATTAGATAGTATTAAAGGTGCTATAGTTTCAGAATATATTAAGATTGTGCCTAATGAGGTGATTGACATATTCCCGATTCTAAATGATTTGGCATTTCAAGCGGTAGTAAAATCCCTTTTTAGTAGTGCAGCCAATCAAGAAGATATTAATAGACTTCAGTATATAACGGAAGCAGCTCAAAAAATGTTGGTAAAAGAGTTGCGTCAACCATATTTAGGTTGGTGGTTTAATGTAAGTGGCGAAATTAAAAAACATGTTGATTTAACAGATGAGGCTAGAGAAATTCTAAAACGTATTGTTAACGAACGCCGAGCTTTAACAGTTAAAGAAAATGATTTATTAGACATGTTGTTAGATGCCAGATATGAGGATGGTAATCCGATGGAAGAAGAACAACTTATCGATGAGATTTTAATTCTATTTACAGCAGGTCACGAAACTACATCTAATGCGCTCACTTTTATAACACAACTTCTAGCATTGCATCCGGAATGGCAAGAACGAATTTTAGTAGAACGAAATACTATTCTTTCCGAAAGTGATGATTTAATGGATTTGGTAACTAAATCTAAGGTTTGTCAACAAGTCATTGAAGAAGGTATGCGATTATACCCACCGGTTTATTTTATAGATCGTGTGAATAAGGAAGCAGACGCTTTTAATGGTTTGGATTTTGAAGCCGGATGTAATCTTTTATTCTCCGTTTACGAAATGCATCGTCATCCTAAATTATGGGATCAACCAAATGAATTTTTACCAGAACGTTTCAATGAAGGATCTCGTAAATTCTCATCACAATATTTTCCCTTTGGTGCTGGTCCTAGAAAATGTATAGGTAATAATTTTGCAATGTTCGAAATGATTATTGCCGTTTCTGAATTAGTTTCCAACTATAAAATGATTCCAAATTTCGAAAGCATTAATATTACACCATTGATTACTTTAAAGCCTAAAAATGCATTTTTAAAGTTTGAAGCGAGACATTGATATTAAACAATAAAATAAAATACAGTGAAATGATTAAAACCGAAGCTAAACGTCTCGGTTTTTTATCTTGTGGTATAAGCCAAGCAGGATTTTTAGAAGAAGAAGCACCACGACTAGAAGCATATTTAAATAAGAATATGAATGGTGAAATGCGTTACATGGAAAATCATTTCGATAAACGTTTAGACCCAACTTTACTTGTGGAAGGTTCAAAAAGTGTTGTCTCCTTATTATTGAATTATTATCCTGAAGAAATTCAAACCGATGATTCTTACAAGATTTCAAAATACGCTTATGGTAACGATTACCATCATGTTATAAAACACAAGTTAAAATCACTTTTATATTTTATTCAAGATGAAATTGGTGAAGTTGGCGGACGTGCTTTTGTAGATTCAGCACCTGTTTTAGATAAGGCTTGGGCAGCAAAATCTGGTTTAGGTTGGATAGGGAAACATTCAAACCTTTTAACTCAAAAAGTAGGGTCTTTCTATTTTATAGCGGAACTGATTATCGACTTAGAATTAGATTATGATACTCCAGTTACGGACCATTGCGGTTCATGCACAGCTTGTATAGATGCTTGCCCAACAGAAGCCATTACAGATCCTTATGTGGTAGATGGAAGTAAATGTATTTCTTACTTCACGATAGAGTTAAAAGAAAACATTCCGACCGAATTTAAAGGCAAATTTGACGATTGGATGTTTGGTTGTGATATCTGCCAAGATGTTTGCCCATGGAATCGCTTTTCAAAACCACACAACGAACCCTTATTTAATCCACATCCTGAATTATTGGATATGACTAAAAAGAATTGGGAAGAAATTACAGAGGATACTTTTAGAAAAGTGTTTCAGAAATCTGCCGTAAAACGCACTAAATTTTCGGGTTTGGAACGGAATATTGAGTTTTTGAAGGATTAATTCTTATCTAAGAACTTTATTGTCAGACTAAAAAATAGTTTAATTAAAAATAAGAAATAGCCATTCGTTTTTAAAAACACAGGTTTCTATAGCAAAGGTTCAAATCCTTATATTTGTAGCTTAATCCAATTAGATTATGAGCAAACAAAGCAAACGTAGAGAAGCCTTAGTATACCATGCTAAACCAACTCCTGGAAAAATAAAAGTAGTACCGACTAAAAAATACGCATCACAACGCGATTTATCTTTAGCTTATTCACCAGGTGTGGCTGAGCCCTGTTTAGAAATTGCGAAGGATGTAGAAAATGTTTATAAATACACAGCCAAAGGAAATTTGGTTGCTGTAATTTCTAACGGAACAGCTGTTTTAGGATTAGGTAACATTGGTCCTGAAGCTTCTAAACCTGTAATGGAAGGTAAAGGTTTACTGTTTAAAATTTTCGCTGACATAGATGTTTTCGATATTGAAGTAAATACTGAAGATGTTGATGCGTTTATAGAAACCGTAAAAAATATAGCACCTACTTTTGGTGGTATTAATCTTGAAGATATAAAAGCACCTGAAGCTTTTGAAATTGAGCGTCGTTTAAAGGAAGAATTAGATATTCCTGTAATGCATGATGATCAGCATGGAACAGCAATTATTTCAGCAGCAGCTTTAATAAATGCTTTAGAAATCTCAGAAAAAAAGATTGAAGATGTAAAAATTGTAGTCAGCGGAGCTGGTGCAGCTGCAATTTCTTGTACACGTTTATACCAAGCATTTGGTGCAAAACGCGAAAATATTGTAATGCTAGATAGTAAAGGCGTTATTAGAGATGATAGAGATAATTTAACCTCTCAAAAAGCAGAATTTGCTACGCATCGTAAAATTGATACATTAACAGAAGCAATGCAAGATGCTGATGTATTTATAGGTTTATCGCAACCAAATATTGTTACTCCAGAGATGTTATTATCTATGTCAGACAATCCTATTGTATTTGCAATGGCTAATCCTGTTGCAGAGATTAGCTATCAGTTAGCAATAGACACAAGAGACGATATTATTATGGCAACGGGTCGTAGTGACCATCCTAACCAGGTTAATAATGTTCTAGGATTTCCATTTATTTTTAGAGGAGCTTTAGATGTTAGAGCAACTAAAATTAACGAAGCTATGAAAATGGCTGCAGTTAAAGCTTTATCTAAATTAGCAAAGGAGCCAGTACCAGAACAAGTAAATATAGCTTATGCCGAAACACGTTTAACGTTTGGTAAAGATTATATCATTCCAAAACCATTTGATCCTCGATTAATCGCTGTAGTTCCTCCTGCTGTTGCAAAAGCAGCAATGGAAAGTGGAGTTGCTAAAGAGCCTATTGAAGATTGGGAACGTTATGAAAATTCATTGTTAGAACGTTTGGGTTCTGATAATAAATTGGTGCGTATGCTATTGGGGCGTGCTAAAACGAATCCTAAACGTGTAGTTTTTGCGGAAGCAGATCAATTAGATGTTCTTAAGGCAGCTCAAATTGCTTACGATGAAGGTGTAGCACATCCAATTCTATTAGGTAGAAAAGATGCTATTATAAAATTAATGGAAGAGATCGAATTTGATGCAGATGTGCCTATTATTGATCCTAAATCAGATGAAGAGACTGATCGTAAAAATAGATATGCAGAAGCATATTGGAAAAAAAGAAAGCGTCAAGGCGTAACGGTTTATTCTGCTAAAAAAATAATGCGAGAACGTAATTATTTTGCAGCAATGATGGTTAATGAAGGAGATGCGGATTCTTTAATTACAGGATATTCTCGTAACTATCCATCGGTAATAAAACCGATGTTAGAATTAATAGGAATGGCTGATGGAGTTAGTAGAGTTGCAACAACTAATGTTATGATGACTGAACGTGGACCAATGTTTTTAAGCGATACATCAATAAATATTGATCCTACAGCATTAGATTTAGCTAAAATTGCTAGAATGACCTCACAAGTCACTAAAATGTTTGGTATAGAACCTGTAACGGCAATGATATCTTATTCTAATTTTGGGTCTTCTGAAAATCCAAGAGCAGAAAAAGTAAGAGAAGCCGTTGCTTATTTACATAAAGCATATCCAGAAATGATTGTTGATGGTGAATTGCAAACGGATTTTGCATTGAATGCAAAAATGCTTCAAGATATTTTTCCATTTTCAAAATTAGCAGGTCGTAAAGTCAATACGCTTATTTTTCCAAATTTAGATGCTGCAAATATTACATACAAATTATTAAAAGAGCTTAATAAGTCTGAATCTATTGGTCCAATTATGATGGGGATGAGAAAACCTATTCATATTTTACAATTAGGAGCTAGTGTAGACGAAATTGTAAATATGACAGCTGTAGCAGTTGTTGATGCACAAGAACGCGAAAAAAGACAATCAAAATAATTTCGAGATCAATAACAAAAAGATTATTAATTTCAACTATAAATGCCTGCTCTAAGTGGGCATTTATAGTTTTAAAAAATTAACAGTCTTCTCTCTTTCATACTACATCTGTATCTACTTTAATGAAAATAATTTTATTACATTTGGTTTTTTAACATTTCTTTATCAATGATTACACATATAGAAGGCAAGCTCGTAGAAAAAAATCCAACAGACGTTGTTATAGATTGCAATGGTGTCGGCTATTTTATCAATATATCATTACATACATTCTCTCAAATTCCAAGTAATGAAAAATTAAGACTTTATACTTATTTATTGGTCCGAGAAGATTCTCATAGTCTTTATGGGTTTTCGTCTAAGGTAGAACGTGAAATTTTTAAATTATTAATTTCTGTTAGTGGTATTGGAGCCAATACTGCGCGTACAATGTTATCATCGCTTTCACCAGACCAAGTAAAGGAAGGAATTGCAAGTGAAGATGTTGCTTTAATTCAGAGTGTTAAGGGGATAGGGATAAAAACAGCTCAGCGTGTTATTATCGATTTAAAAGATAAAGTGTTAAAAGTCTTTGGTATGGAAGAACTTTCTTTAGCCCAGAGCAATACTGATAAAGAAGAAGCGTTATCAGCTTTAGAAGTGTTAGGCTTTAACAAAAAACAATCTGAAAAAGTTGTAGAAAAAATATTAAAAGCCCAACCAGATGCCCAAGTGGAGCAAATTATTAAAGAAGCTCTAAAAAACTTATAATGCAATTGAATAGACCAGAACATAAGCAAAGCTTCTCTTTTAAATGTTACTTAATGTTAGCTTTTGTAATGCTAATAGGTAATTTTGGTTTTGCACAAGAAGAAGAACAAGAGACAGAACAAGATTCTACTAAAACAACATTTGCATTTGGTAAGTTAAACATGCCAAATCCAAACAGTATTGTTTCAAAATATACATATGATCCTGTTTTAGACCGCTATGTATATTCAGAAAAAATAGGGAATTTCAATATTGATTATCCATTAATTCTTACTCCAGAAGAATATCAAAAAAGAGTATTGGAGGAGAAGATGAAGGATTATTACAAAAAAATGGCCGATGCTGCAGCGGGTCAAAAAGAAGGTTCTGAAGAAGATCAGAAAAATTTATTGCCAGAGTTTTATGTAAATTCAGGATTATTTGAAACTATTTTTGGAGGAAACACTATAAATATAATTCCCCAAGGTTCTGTAGAGGTCGATTTAGGTATTCTTTTTTCAAAACAAGATAATCCTACACTGTCACCACAAAACAGATCGAATTTCACATTTGATTTCGATCAGAGAATTAGTTTAAGCTTATTAGGTAAGGTTGGTACAAAACTTCAAGTTACTGCAAACTATGATACAGAAGCAACTTTTGATTTTCAACAAGTTGTTAAATTAGAATATACACCTACAGAAGATGATATTATTCGTAAAATTGAAGTAGGTAATGTTAGTATGCCATTAAATAGTTCTTTAATTACGGGAGCACAAAGTCTTTTTGGTGTAAAAACAGAATTGCAATTTGGTAAAACGAGAGTGACAGCTGTATTCTCAGAACAACAATCAGAATCTACATCTGTTATAGCAGAGGGTGGTGGTACTGTTGAAGAATTTGAGTTTTTTGCACAAGATTATGATGAAAATAGACACTTCTTTTTAGCTCAGTACTTTAGAGATAACTACGATAAATCTTTATTACAATATCCATTTATTAATAATCAAGGACTTCAAATTACCAAAACAGAAGTTTGGGTAACTAACAGAACTAACGAAACTGAAAATGTAAGAAACATTGTTGCGTTTCAAGATTTAGGAGAATCTGATCCAGGTAATATAGGGTTAGATCCTTTACCGGCCACTTTTATTAACAATCTAGGAGCAAAACCAAATAATGAAAATAATGATTTTGACCCAACAAATATAGGAGGAGCGGGTTCATTATTAACAGAATCAGTTAGAGATATTACAAATACACAAGGCGGTGTTAATGTATCAATCCAAGAAGGTTTTGATTACGGTAAATTAGAGTCTGCTCGTAAATTAATAGAAGGACAGGATTATGTGCTAAATTCAGATTTAGGATATATTTCATTAAGTCAGCGTTTACTTAATGATGAAGTTTTAGCCGTATCATTTCAATATACGTTAGGTGGTCAAGTATTTCAAGTTGGTGAATTTGCTAATGATGGTGTAGAAGCTACCTCTGTAGATAATACAACAGGAACTGCTGTAGTTAGTAACCAAAGTTTAGTGACTAAAATGCTGAAAAGTGCTGTGACATCTGTAGATCAGCCTATTTGGGATTTAATGATGAAAAATATCTATGATACAGGTGCATATCAATTAAGTAAAGAGGATTTTACATTAAATATTTTTTATACAGAAGCATCTTCTGTCAATTATATAACTCCAGCGGTTGTTGGTGGTTCTGAAGTTCCTTTTCCTGCATTTACGGATGGTACAGAAATAAGAGAAACACCATTAATACGCCTTTTTCATTTAGATAAATTAGATTATAATGGAGATGCACAAAGTCAAGGAGATGGTTTTTTTGATTACGTAGAAGGCGTTACTGTTTTATCACAAAATGGGAAAATTATTTTTACAAAAACAGAGCCTTTTGGGCGTTATTTATTTGATATTTTAGATGATGATAGTAACCCTAGTAATAATGATGTTGATTACGAGGATGTTGCAGATACACAAAGTGGGTTTAATGAAAACCAAAAGAAATATGTTTATGATATTCTTTATAAATCAACCAAGACAGCGGCATTAGATGAAGCAGAGAAAAATAAGTTTCAAATACAAGGACGTTATACAAGTAGTGGAAGTGATAGTGGTATTCCTATAGGGGCATTTAATGTGCCTAGAGGTTCTGTAACAGTAACTGCAGGTGGACGTACACTTATTGAAGGACTAGATTACACGGTAAACTATACATTAGGGCGTGTAGAAATTTTAGACGAATCATTAATAGCATCAAACACACCAATTAATATATCTGTTGAAAGTAATTCTGTTTTTGGTCAACAAACAAAAAGATTTGCTGGTGTTAACGTAGAACATCAATTTAATGAGAATTTTGTTTTAGGAGCTACATTATTAAATCTTAGTGAACAACCCGTAACTCAAAAAGCTGATTATAATTCTGAATCTATTAATAATACGATTTTTGGTTTTAATGGTAATTATTCAACAGAAGTTCCATTCTTAACACGGATGGTAAACAAATTACCAAATATAGATACAGATGTTCCTTCTAGTCTTTCTGTAAGAGGAGAGTTTGCTTATTTATTACCAGGAGCGTCAAGTGGGACTGATTTTAATGATGAAGCTACGGCTTACATTGATGATTTTGAAGGTTCTCAAGGCGCTATAGATTTATTAAGTCCAACATCTTGGACACTTTCTAGTCGTCCCTTAAATTTACCAAACAATGTACCAGGTAGTGATGTAAATGGAATACAAAATGGTTATGGTAGGGCGCTTTTAAACTGGTATACTGTAGATCCTATATTTTACAGTACTCAAAGACCAAGTGGTATAACAGATGATGATATTTCAGATTTATATACACGTCGTGTTTATATAGACGAAATATATGACCAAGATATAGCTCAAGGACAAACAACAGTAATAAATACTTTAGATTTAGCTTATTATCCTAGAGAACGTGGTCCTTATAATTTTGATCCTAGTGCAGCAAATGATACAGCATTAAACCCTATTAACAGTTGGGCAGGTATCACAAGACAAATAACGTCTACAGATTTTGAACAGGCTAATGTTGAGTATATCGAATTTTGGGTTCAAGATCCATTTTTAGATAATCCATCAAATGCCGGAGGTAAATTATATTTAAACCTTGGTAATATTTCAGAAGATATTTTAAGAGATGGTAAAAAGCAATATGAGAATGGTTTACCCGAAGATGGTGATGTTTCAACTTTAACCAGAACTGATTTTGGTAGTGTAGTGCCAGAAAATCAATCTCTTGTTTACACCTTTGGTACCACAGGAGCAGAACGGACTAATCAGGATGTTGGATTTGATGGTTTTAATGATACAGAAGAATTAGTGGAATTTGGTTCACAGTTTGGTGAAGATCCTGCGAATGATAACTATACTTATTATTTAAATACGGATGGAGATATCTTTAATCGTTATAAAAAATATAATGGTACAGAAGGGAATTCACCAGAAACCTTTACAGATACTAACAGAGGTTCTACTACACAACCCGATGTTGAAGATATCAATAGAGATAATACTATGAATACTATTAATAGTTATTATCAATATGAAATAGATATTACAAGTAACTCTTTAAATCTTTCTAACTCAATAGTTAATGATGTTAAAACAGAAGATGTAACCCTAGCAAATGGAGGAACAAGGACAGTAAAGTGGTACCAATTTAGAATACCTATAGCTGATAGTGATATTCGCGAAGCAGTAGGAGGTATTTCAGATATTCGTTCTATACGTTTTGCACGTTTATTTATGTCTGATTTTACAGAGACTACAGTGTTGCGTTTTGCTTCTTTAGATTTAGTTCGTAGTGATTGGAGACGTTATACTTTAGATTTAGATAATGATGATACAAATAACAGTACTAATGTAGACTTTAGCGTCGGTGTTGTAGGTATACAAGATAATGCAGGGTATGTAAGACCTCCAGGAGTGGAACAAGAAGAGATAAATAGCAATAACACAATTATTAGTGAGAATGAGCAGTCGTTAGTACTTCAGGCTTGTGATTTAGCACCTACAGATTCTAAAGGGGTTTATAAGAATATTGATTTAGATATGCGCCAGTATAAGAAATTGCGTATGTTTATTCATGCAGAACCACAGGATGGAAGTCTTTTGGAACCTGCAGAAATGGTTGGGTTTATTAGAATGGGTAATGATTTAACAGAAAATTATTATCAAATCGAAGTGCCTTTATTACCGTCTAGTGATGCCGAAGGAAGTATAAGAGAACAAGTTTGGCCAGAACAGAATGAAATTGAGATGCCTCTTGAGTTTTTACAAACAATTAAATCATTAGGTATTTCTGCAGGAACTTTAAGTAATGAAGATGCTACTTTTTATGATGTTATAGATGGTGAGCTAGATGAAAATCCTTTAGGAACATTAAATCCACTTTATGGAGATATTGTAGATACTGAGAAAAAACAGCGCGTAGGTATTAAAGGGAATCCTAATTATGGTGATATTAGGGTTTTAATGGTCGGTGTAAAAAATTCAGGTGTTACAGAAATGAGCTCTTGTAGTGAAGTATGGTTTAATGAACTTCGTATGTCTGATATGGAGGACGAAGGGGGTTGGGCCGCTATTTTAAGTATGGATACTAAAATTGCGGATTTTGCAGACATTAGTGCAACTGGAAAACGAAGTACTGTTGGTTTTGGTAGTATAGAACAAGGTCCTAGTGAACGCAGCTTAGAAGATGTAAAGCAATATGATGTTGTTACTAATATACAATTAGGACAATTATTTCCTAAAACTTGGGGCGTTCAATTACCATTTAATTATTCGCAAAGTGAAGAATTAATAACACCCAAATATGATGAGTATTATAATGACCTTACCTTAGAATCTAGATTAGATGCTGCAACTTCTAGCGAAGAAGCAGATCTTATTAGTGAGCAATCAGAGGATTATACAAAACGTCAAAGTGTAAATTTTATAGGAGTAAGAAAACAAAAAACAGGAGAGGCTAAAAAGCATTTCTATGATGTAGAAAATCTAACCTTAAATTACTCATATAATAAAGTAGAACATCGTGATTTTGAAATTGAAAATTCTTTAGATCAAACCGTAAGAGCAGGTGCTAATTATGTTTATGCTTTTGAGCCATTAAAAATTGAACCTTTCAAAAAGAATGATTCATTATTTACAGGTAAAAACTGGAAAATATTAAAAGATTTTAATCTAAACTTACTGCCCTCTAGCTTTTCTATAAATTCAGATTTTAATAGACAGTTTAATAAACAGAAATATAGAGATGTAGAATTAGGTGAAGATAATATTGGTCTTGAAGAATTATTTAGAAGAAGTTACACATTCAGTTTTCAATATGCTTTCAATTATAATATTACAGATGCATTGAGTTTAAACTTTACAGCAGCTAATACTAATATTGTTCGTAATTATTTTATAGATGATCAAATGGAAGAACAAGATCCTGAACTAGATGTTTGGGATGGTTTCTTTGATTTTGGAGATCCTAATTATCAGACACAACAGATTCAAGTAAATTATGAATTGCCATTATATAAAATACCAGCATTAAGCTTCTTTAGGTCTACTTATGCATACAGTGGTGCTTTTCAATGGCAAAAAGGTTCTGATTTATACACCGACTTAGAGATTATAGATGATGAAACAGGTGTTTCTGAAATAGTTAATTTAGGAAACTCAATTCAGAATTCTAATACACATACGCTTAACTCTACTCTTAATATGGAAACCTTATACAAGACTTTAGGGTTAGTAAGAAAAGGGAAACAAAAAGGTAGAGGAAGAACAAGATCAACAGTTGCAAGTAGACGTTCACCAAGTCCAGATTCAAAAAGCAATACAAATGCTAATAGTGCAGCAGATGAGACAAGTGCAGGAGATAAAGCATATAATACACTTATAGATATTGTTACTATGGTAAAACGTGTACAGTTTAACTACGCGGAGAACAATGGTACTTATTTGCCTGGTTATTTACCAACTCCAGGATTTATAGGAACTCTAAAACCAACTGTTGGGTATACTTTAGGTAGTCAGAGTGATATTAGAAGTCTAGCGGCTAGTAACGGTTGGTTAACAACGTATTCAAGTTTTAACGAGCAATACACAGAGGTTACAAATAAAATACTTGATTATTCGATTAATGTAGAGCCTCTAACAGACTTAAAAATAGATTTTACAGGTAATAGAACTTATGCTGAAACTACAACTGAAAGTTTTAATACAACAGATACTAATAATGATGGTTTAAGTGATGAGTATAATGATTTAATTACAAACTCTTACGGGAACTTTAATATCTCAACCGTATTATTTAAAACAACATTTAATAAAAGTGATGAAAATCAATCGACTACTTTCGATGATTTTAGAGCTAACCGATTAATCATAGCAAATCGATTAGCAAAAGAATTTTATGGAGATACACCTTACAGTACAGACGCTGATGGTTTTCCACAAGGTTTTGGTAAAAATAGTCAGCGTGTATTATTACCAGCATTTTTATCAGCATATCAAGGCTCTGATCCAGAAAAAGTAAATACTAGTGCATTTAGAGATATTCCAATTCCTAATTGGAACTTAAAATACACAGGCTTAATGAAACTACCATGGTTTAAGGAACGCTTTAAACGTTTTTCTGTTCAACATGGTTATCGTTCTAATTATACTATAAATCAATTTAGTACTAATTTAAATTATACAGAATACGATAAAGATTTAGGTTTTGATTCGCCAGGAAATGAAGATGCTTTAGACGAATCTGATAATTTAAAAAATGAAACTTTATTTAGTAACATTAATTTAGAAGAACAGTTTAGTCCATTAATTCGTTTAGATTTTGAAATGAAGAACTCTATTAAAATCTTAGCCGAAATTAAAACAGATAGATTATTGTCGCTTAGTTTTGATAATAATTTAATGACAGAAATTCAAGGTAAAGAATATACATTAGGATTAGGTTACCGTTTTAAAGATTTAAGAATCCGATCAGAGCTGGCAGGACCAGGTCAGATCATTGTAAGTGATTTAAATATGAGTTTAGATGTATCGGTAAGAGATAATAAAACGATTATAAGATACTTAGATTTAGATAGTAATCAAATTACAGCAGGGCAAACGATTTGGGCATTACAATACAATGCTGATTATGCTTTTAGTAAAAATTTATCAGCTATATTTTACTTTGATTATAGTTTTTCTGAATTTGCTATTTCTACATCATATCCACAAACCTCAATTAGATCTGGAATTACATTACGATATAATTTTGGAAATTAAGCTTGAATTGAATCTATTAAAAAATTACATTTGCATCTAAAATTTATAATTACTCTATAATATGAATATACCATCAGAATTAAAGTACACAAAAGATCACGAGTGGGTGAAAATTGAAGGAGATATAGCCACTATTGGAATTACAGATTTTGCGCAAAGCGAACTAGGAGACATCGTTTATGTAGAAGTTGATACCTTAGATGAAACTTTAGAAGCAGAAGAAGTATTCGGTACTGTTGAAGCCGTAAAAACTGTTTCAGACTTAATGTTGCCATTATCTGGTGAGATTGTAGAATTTAACGAAGGATTAGAAGATGAACCTGAAAATGTAAACACAGACCCTTATGGTAGTGGTTGGATGATTAAATTAAAGTTTTCAGATGCATCTCAAATAGAGGGTTTACTATCTGCAGAAGATTATAAGTCACTTATTGTTGGTTAAAAAAGTACTTCTGCTAATGTCAATCGTTTATACGTTGGCATTAGTGGTTGCGAGTTTAATAACTCTAAATGGTGTGCCTAGTATAGGTTCGTCATTCGATGATAAAATTTATCATATTGTTGCTTATTTGTGTCTGACATTAGTTTGGGGACTTTATTTTAAATCAAAGCATTTGTTTTTAAAATTATGCTTTGCTGCTATTTTTCTTGGCTTTATATTAGAATTGCTACAATATCTAATTACAGAAAATAGAACTTATGATACATATGATTTAATTGCAAATAGCATCGGTGCCGTTTTTGGTACATTAATTGCAAGTCAAATAAACATATATAAATAAAATTAACCTAAAGCCTTGTTTTTTTTACTATTTATTGGTTAAATTAGCAACGTTATATTAAAGAAAAATAATATGGAACCTAAAAAGAATCCGAAATCAGACGTAAGTAGAAACAGTTCGCTGTACTTCGCTGTTGGTTTAGCCTTAATGATGGGGATAGCCTATATGGCAATTAATCACAAGACTTACGATCCCGTAAGTGTAATTGCAGATTCTCTAAATTTAGATGATGATTTAGATGAAGAAGTACCAATTACAGAACAAATAGTAACCCCACCACCACCACCACCGCCGCCACCAGCAGCGCCAGAAATTATTGAGGTTGTAGAAGATGAGGTTGAGATAGAAGAAACTGTAATTGAATCTACAGAAACTGAAATGGAAGCAGAAATTGTTGAAGTTGAAGAGGTAGAGGTGGCTGAAGTAGAAGAAGATTTAGAAGTACCTTTTTCTGTTATTGAAAATGTAGCCGTTTTTCCTGGTTGTGAAAAGGAAAAAGGAAATGCTGCTAAAAAACAATGTATGAACGATAAGGTAAATAAATATATCGGTAGAAAGTTTAATACAGACTTAGCTGGTGATTTAGGATTACCTCCTGGTAAAAAAAGAATTTTCGTTCAATTTAAAGTAGATAAGTCTGGTAACATTACAAATATTGTAGCTCGTGGTCCTCACCCAGGATTAGAGAAAGAAGCAAAACGTGTTATTGGTGGTTTACCTAAAATGAAACCAGGTAAACAAAGAGGAAAAGCAGTGGTTATGCCATTCTCTATTCCTATTGTATTCCAAGTACAAGACTAAGAATAAAATAGAATTTTTTCTAATATAAAAATCCCGTTCAAAATTAATTGAGCGGGATTTTCGTTTTGGTATGCTTATTGTGATTTTATCATAATATTAACATTTAAAATCATATTATGAAAAATTCTAAAAAAGAATTCAGCGGTACTGGTCAGAGTACTACTGAGGTGAGAAAATCACAAAAGCACGATGCAAATTTACAAAAAAACTCAAGCCTTTATTTCCAAATAGGTTTGATACTTTGTTTATTGGGTACGTATGCACTTTTTGAAATGCAATTTCAAGAAAAGAAAATCAACTTTGTTGAAGAAGAAGTTGAGGTCGATAAACTTACAATCGATTATGTGCCGCCCTACATCGTTGAGGTAATTAAACCAAAAACTATAGAGAAATTGCCTAGTAGCGATTTAATCGATATAGTTAAGGTTGTTAAAGACGATGATCCATTTGTTCAAAATGTTATCGATTTACCAAAGAGCAATAAGTCTATGGTTGAAACCCCATTTACCTTAGGTGATGTACCAGATGTAGATACATCAGATGATGTTATTGTCGATTTTGTTGCCGTAGAGAAAGTTCCTGTATATCCAGGTTGTGAAAAACGTAAGACAAATGAAGGTCGTAAAAAATGTATGTCAGATAAAATTAATAAATTAATAGGTAAAAGATTTGATGTAGATATTGCTTCTGGTTACGGGTTATCTGGTAAGCAAAGAATTTTTACCCAATTCACAATTGATAAATTAGGTAATGTAACCGATATAAAAATAAGAGGTCCACATCCTGTTTTAGAAAAAGAAGCTAATCGTGTTATTAATAAGATTCCTAAAATGAAACCAGGAATACAAGGTGATGTTCCTGTAGGTGTAGTGTATTCTCTTCCTATAACATATCAAGTTAGAAATTAATTAACAGAAATAATTAGAAACCGCTATTCTCTATATAGCGGTTTTTTTATGCCTAAATAGAATCGATGGTTACTAAAAAAAATAAGTATCTTTCGCCCATTAAAAATTAGTATTATATGAAGCGCATTGTGCTATTTGTTATCTTATTAACGACCACTTATGATTATGCTCAAACCCTATTGTCATACGAGAAATCTCCAGTATTTAAGGAATGTAACTCGGTTGAAGTAGATCAATTAAAATCATGTTTCAACTACACTTTGAATAGTTTTATTTATAAAAATTTTAAAACACCTCAAATCGTTATTGATGAGTCTTATGTGGGTGATATTAAAGTTTTATTTGAAGTTAATAAAGAAGGAGAATTTAGAACATTATACATAGATGCTATTTATGATGAATTAAAAATTGAAAGCAAACGTGTTTTCGATTCACTCCCAAAAATAAAACCAGCAACTTATAATGGTATTCCAACATTTGTTCAATACAGTATTAGTATTAATATTCCATTAACCGAGCCAATAAAGGTTGTAAAGCTAACTGTTGAAGAAGAAAAGGAGTTAAGTGAAAAAGAAGCTCTAAATCTTACTTTGTCTAGTGAGTTTGATGATGTTAATAAAGCATTGAAAGCCTATGAGAAACTTGAATATAGTAGTGAATTAAATATTCCTTTTACACATTCTTATTACGCAAGGTTTGATGACGAAATGAATGCTATTGGTACTAATAGTCATACCGCATCAAAACCATTTGTTTATATTGATGTGGCTAGGTATTATGATATTAAAGCAGAAAAAGAAAGCTTAGTAAAAGATACAGATTCTTGGTTAGGTAGAAAGTTGTTTAATGAGCACTTAGTAGAAGTTCAAGGTAAAGATTATTGGTTTACAATAGATCCTATTTTAGATTTACAAGTAGGAAAAGATACTGAGGCTGATTTTAATACCACTTGGAACAATACAAGAGGTGTAAATATTCAAGCCGGATTAGGAAAACGTTTTAATTTATCAGCTTCGGTTTATGAAAGTCAAGGTAGGTTTGCGGATTACTTTAATCAATATGCAGAGAGCTTGAAGGCTTTTGGACCAGATCCAGCCATTATTCCTGGTAGAGGAATAGCAAAGAGTTTTAAAGAGGATGCTTACGATTACCCTGTTGCAGAAGCTTACTTGTCTTATACACCAGCAGACTTTTTAAATGTACAATTTGGTCACGGTAAAAATTTTATTGGTGATGGTTATCGTTCTTTATTGCAGAGTGATGTTTCAAGTCCTTATCCATACTTAAAACTGAATGCTACATTTTGGAAAATTAAATATACCAGCACGTGGATGTGGTTAAAAGATGTTAGAGATGAAGTTGTAGATGATAAAGCATTTTTAACTAAGTATATGGCTAATCATTATTTAAGTTGGAATGTTTCTAAACGATTAAATATAGGTTTGTTTGAATCTGTAATATGGGCTGATTCAAATGGAAGAGGTTTTGATGTTAATTATTTAAATCCTATCATATTTTTTAGAGCTATAGAATTTCAAACAGGTCAAGGTGCCGGTAATGCTATTTTAGGATTATCTTCAAAATATAAATGGAATAATAAAGTAAACCTATATGGACAATTTGTTTTAGATGAATTTTCATTAGGAGATGTTAAAGCTGGAGAAAAAAGTTGGAAAAATAAATTCGGATATCAGTTAGGGGTTAAATATTTTAATGCCTTTGATGTCGATAATTTATTGCTTCAAGCAGAATATAATCGTGTAAGACCTTATGTTTATTCTCATAATACACAAATTCTAAATTATGCAAACTTTAATCAACCAATGGCACATCTTTGGGGTGCTAATTTTAAAGAATTGGTATTAATTGGGCGTTATAATTATAAACGATGGTTTGGTGATGCTAAATTTATATTTGGGCAACGTGGTTTAGATTATAATACAGATGAAGATAGTTTTTCTTACGGTGGAGATATTTACAGAGATTATAACGATCGTAATGCAGATATAGGTATAGAAATAGGACAAGGAAATAAAACTAATAGTTTTATGACCGAAATACAAGCTGGTTATTTATTAAACCCAGCAACCAATTTAAAAGTATTTACAAATATTATTTATAGAGACTATAATCCTGAAACTATTACTGCTTCAACTACAGATTCTAATACACTTTGGTTTAGTATTGGTGTAAGAACAGATATATTTAATTGGTATAATGATTTTTAATTTCATTGCTATAGAACTTTAATTTTCTAAACATCATTGTCGAATTGTAATGTCGTAATAGTCAAGTGCTATTGTTAAAACTAAAGTTTAACGTTGGTTAGGATTATTTTTCAGACTATCTTCGCAATCATTTTTACAAAAAACATATAATTTGAGCAGTACAAAATCTTCGCTATCAACAGTTTCTGTGGTAACAGATTTCAAGGAAATTACCAAGATGGGTTTGTCCTTAAGTGTGGTATTTTCTTCTATTGCTGGTTATTTTCTTGGAGCAGATACTATTAATTTTGCAACGCTTGCTTTATTAGCTTTTGGTGGCTATTTTATGGTTGGTGCTTCAAATGCTTATAACCAAATCATTGAGCGCGATTTAGATGTGCTAATGGATAGAACCAAAAACAGACCTATTCCTGCAGGGCGTATGTCTGTTAATACAGCATTTATAATAGCTGTGTCATTTACCATTTTAGGATTAGTTACTTTATATATTATTAATCCTAAGACAGCCATGTATGGGGCAATTTCAATATTTTTATACACAAGTGTCTACACACCTTTAAAGACAAAAACATCATTATCTGTGTTTGTTGGGGCTTTACCTGGAGCTATTCCTTTTATGTTAGGTTGGGTAGCGGCTCGTAACGAATTTGGTATTGAGCCAGGGACTTTATTTGCGATTCAATTTTTTTGGCAATTCCCTCACTTTTGGTCTATAGGATGGTTTTTACACGATGATTACAAAAAAGGAGGCTTCCATATGTTACCAACAGGGAAACCAGATAAGGGAACTGCTGTGCAAATAATTATGTATAGCATTTGGACTATCATTGCTTCTATAATACCTGTATTCGGTATGTCGGGTGATTTAAAATTATCTATTGTTGGTGCTATTTTAGTTTTTATATTAGGTTTGGTAATGTTGTTCTATGCTTTTAGATTGTTTAAAGAGCGAACAATAAAAGCCGCAAAACAACTCATGCTATCTAGTGTGTTTTATATTACAATGTTGCAAATTATATATGTTGCAGATAAATTTTTAAGAGAATGGATTTAACACAAGGGACAAGTGCGCAAAAAATCGCTAGGTCTAAAAAAATGATGATATGGTTCGCCATAGGTTCTTTAATTATGTCTTTTGCAGGTTTACTAAGTGCTTTTATAGTGAGTAGTAAACAAAGACTTAATGAAGATTGGTTAGTTGATTTTCAATTACCAAATGCTTTTTTTATAAGTTTAATACTTATTTTAATAAGTAGTTTAACCTTTATTTTAGCAAAACGAGCACTGCAACAAAACAAAATACAACTGGTATCAGTGTATTTATTGGTGACTTTAGCTTTAGGGATTGGATTTATTTTTAGTCAATTTACAGGTTTTGGACAGATTATTTCTGATGGTTATTATTTTACAGGACCAACAAGTAATATCACAATGTCTTATATTTACGTTATCGCAGTATTGCACATAGCGCACGTTATTGCTGGGCTAGGGTGTTTAATTGTTGTGATTTTTAATAACTTTAGACATAAGTATAATCCCGATAATATGTTGGGATTTGAACTCGCAGCAAACTTTTGGCATTTCGTAGATATACTATGGCTTGTGCTCTTTTTGTTTTTATATTTTTTTAAATATATAATTTGATTATTTTTGTCCATCTAAAAAATTTAAATAAATTCTATGGATTCTACGGTAGTTAGTACTGGTACAGAAGAAAAAACTTGGGGTGGTGGTAAAGATCCACTAAAGGCAAGTTACGGAAAGATGATGATGTGGTTCTTCATTGTATCTGATGCATTAACATTTTCAGGCTTCTTGGCAGCTTATGGTTTTTCAAGATTTAAATTCATGACCGAATGGCCAATTGCGGACGAAGTGTTTACACACGTTCCGTTTTTACATGGTCAAGATTTGCCAATGATTTATGTGGCGTTTATGACGTTCATCCTTATTATGTCATCAGTAACTATGGTATTAGCTGTAGATGCGGGTCATCACATGAACAAATCTAAAGTAACCATATACATGTTCTTAACCATTATTGGTGGAGCTATATTCTTAGGTTCTCAAGCTTGGGAATGGGGAACTTTTATTAAAGGTGATTACGGTGCTGTTCAAACTAATGGTGGAAATATTCTACAATTTGGAGAATATATTACTGTTGATGGTGAAAAAACATTTAAGCGTGTATCAATTGAGGATTTAGCGATTACTCAACCAAGCGAGCGTGTAGACCATGAGCGTAAAAACGGAATATGGTTTACAGATGAAGGTACTTTACCACTTTTCTCAGTAGATGAAATTTATGCAGGTTTAGCTGCAAATGAAAATGTTTTAGTAAGAAATCAGATTCTTGATGAAAACGGTCATAAAACTGTATTGTCTAGAGCAGAGTCTTTAAAACAAATAAAAGAAAACGGTAAATTAGTCGTTAAAGGAGCTAACCTTCAGGTTAATGAATATGGGCCATCTTTATTCGCAGATTTCTTTTTCTTCATTACTGGTTTTCACGGATTCCACGTACTTTCAGGTGTAATACTTAATATCATTATTTTCTTTAATGTTGTATTAGGTACTTACGAAAGAAGAGGAAGTTATGAAATGGTTGAGAAAGTTGGGTTATACTGGCACTTTGTCGATTTAGTATGGGTATTTGTATTCACATTTTTCTATTTAGTATAAAAAGAAATTAAGATTATATTATGGCACACGAGCATAAATTAGAAATATTTAGAGGACGTTGGAAATTTAAATCTAACATCGAGAAAATCTGGGGAGTTTTAGTATTCTTATCTGTAATAACAGCAGTTGAAGTTATATTAGGTATCTATAAACCAGAAATATTAATGCATACATGGTTAGATCCATTAGAAGGCGGATTCTTTGCTACAATAGGAAACATGATTTTATCACCTATCGTATACATGAAACCCTTAAACTTAATATTCATTCTGTTAACAATTGTAAAAGCCTATTATATTGCATGGGACTTTATGCACTTGAGAGATGAAACAGGAAGTTTTAGAAAAATGATAGTTTGGACAGGAGTTTTCTTAATCTGTTACTTAGTTTTTATCCTTTTACAAGAAGGAGGATATGTGTTTAGTGTTTATAATGCTGATCATGCTTTAATAAAGAAAGATTTTTAAGTAAAAACAACATATTAACACTAAGTAAAAGCTAAGTGTTAAATACAATTAAAAGGTGGTTTTTCTAAACCACCTTTTTTATTTTTGCATATTCGTAATCTAAGATAGATTATACATTATAAAGCCATTAAAATAAGAGCTATAGTTCTCAGCAGATGAAAATAGTTAAAGTAAAACGCTATATCGTTCTAGGTATATTATTCTTCCTACCAGTGGCATTCTTATTAATGCTATATCCAGCAAAACATAATTACATACCATTAAACATCGTAAATGAAAAAGTATCTGATATCGATGGTTTTCATTCAGATAGAGATGGAGAGCTTTTATTAAAAGATCATATAACCGTTTTAGGATTCTTAGGTAAATCTCCTTTAGATCATATGATTGCTGCTTCAAACTTAAAAGAATTAGTCTACGATAAGTTTAAGGGGTTTAAGAATTTTCAAATTGTAATTGTTGTTCCTGAAGGCACAGAAAAAGAAATTGAAGCGCTTAAGAAAGAAATAAATACTTACGAAGACTTAAAGTATTGGCATTATGCTTTTGCTACAGAAGGTGAAATAAAAATGCTTTATAGTTCATTAAAATCTAAAGTTAATTTATCAGATGATTTATCTGTAAGTAATGTTTTTATTGTAGATAAAGATCTTAATCAACGCGGAAGGATTGATGGTAGAAACGAAAGAGAGATAGAAGAAAATAAACCAAAATTTAGTGTTTATTCTTATGATGCGATTCAAGTAGCCGAAATAAAAAACATGATGAGTGATGATGTTCGAATTTTATTTACAGAATATCGTCAAAAGAGAACAGGTAAATTTGAAGGCTCTAATACAAGAAGAACTAAAGAAATAAATAAGAGTAATGAGTAAAAAAACAAACTATTCGTATATCGGAATTGCGTTTATTATTCTAGTTTTTGGAATTATTTTTGTTCCTAAAATTATAGATCGTGTAAGTGAAGGAGATGTTATTAGAGATGAAAGTCGAAGTATTAATGTTTTAAATTCATCAGTAGAAGGTGCTAAGCATAATAAAAGTGATTTAGCATATTTAGAGATCAATGGAGTATCTAAAAAAGTACCTGCTTTCAGTTTTACAAATCAAGATGGAAAGACGATTACTAATGAAGATTATTTAGGTAAAGTTTATGTTGTAGAATTTTTCTTTACAACATGTCCAACAATTTGCCCTATAATGAACAGGAATTTGGTAGATGTTCAAGAAGATTTTAAAGATTTTGAAAATTTCGGAGTTGCTTCTTTTACTATCTCACCAGAAATAGATACACCAGAAGTTTTAAAAGCTTATGCAGAAAAATATGGAGTAACAAATCCAAATTGGAATTTTATGACAGGTGATGAAGCTGTTATTTATAAGTTAGCAAACGAAGGTTTTAATCTTTACATTGCTAAAGATGATACTGCAGAAGGTGGATTTGAACATTCGGGAAATTTTGCATTAATTGATAAAGAAGGATTTATAAGATCTAGAGTTGATGATTTCGGAAACCCAAAGATTTTTTATAATGGATTAATTTCAGAAGCTATTGGTATAGATGATGATGGTATTACTCAAGAAATCACTATCTTAAAAGAAGATATTGCTAAATTACTGAAAGAGTAATATGCCTCACTTATTATTTTAACTAGCTGTAGAAGCTACAATACCTATGGATATGGATACAATTGATACTGAAAAAGCTAAGAAATACAATAAGTGGATTATTGTGCTGTCTATAATCATTCCTGTTGTAGTAGCTATTTTATCTCGAGTTAAACTACAAGACTTGGGTTTTGATGTAGCACCGTTAACATTTTTACCTCCAATTTATGCTACCATTAATGGGTTTACTGCATTACTTCTAATTAGTGCATTTGTTGCTATTAGAAAAAAGAATGTAGTACTTCACGAAAGCTTAATGACTACTGCTGTTTGGACATCTGTTGTGTTTCTTGTAATGTATGTTGCATATCATATGACAAGTGATTCTACACCTTTTGGAGGAGAAGGAACTATTAAATACATCTACTATTTTATCTTAATTACACATATCATTTTATGTATTGTAATTATTCCGTTTGTGCTTATCACTTACGTAAGAGGAATTACTAATGATAGAGCACGCCATAGAAAAATAGCAAAAATCACATTTCCTATGTGGTTGTATGTTGCAATAACGGGAGTTATTGTGTATCTTATGATCTCACCTTATTACATTTAATTATGAAACGTAAAATCGGTTTATCACTTATTGCATTTTTTTTCTTTATCTCTACTAATGCTCAATGCGCCATGTGTAGAGCTGTTTTAGAAAGTGGAGAAGATCAATCTGCAGCAGAAGGTATAAATGATGGTATCGTTTTTTTAATGGCAGTACCTTATATTTTGGTAGCTACTATAGGTTTTATTATTTATCGAAAATATAATAAGACAGATAATTCAGAAAATATAGATTAATATCTGTAACATTATTTAAAGATATTCGTCTTATGTATAACTAATCATTTCATTCATATCTACATATAGGTGTAATTTAATGTTTATTTGGTGTTCATAATTTGTAGGTGTAAAACTTTTCAAGTTATAAAATAATTGTATCCGCTAACCTAACTACATTATGATTCAAATAAAGGATTTGCACAAGTCTTACCATATGGGAAGTAATTCACTTCACGTATTAAAAGGTATTAATTTTGATGTTAAAGAAGGAGAACTTGTATCTATCATGGGCTCTTCTGGTTCAGGTAAATCTACATTGCTTAATATTCTTGGAATGCTAGACGAAGCAGATGAAGGACAATACATATTAGATAATGTTCCGATTAAGAATCTTAATGAAAAAATAGCCGCCAAATATAGAAATGAATTTCTCGGATTCATTTTTCAATCCTTCAACCTTATCAATTACAAAAGTGCTTTAGATAACGTTTCTATGCCTTTATATTACAAAGGTGTAAAACGTAAAGAACGAACTGAACGCGCTATGCATTATCTCGAAAAAGTAGGTTTAGCACAATGGTCTCATCATTTACCAAGCGAACTTTCTGGAGGTCAAAAACAGCGTGTTGCCATAGCAAGAGCATTAGCAAGTGATCCTAAAGTATTATTAGCAGATGAGCCAACAGGGGCATTAGATACCAAAACATCTTACGAGGTTATGGAGCTTATACAAGGGATTAATGACGAAGGAAAAACGATTTTAATCGTGACTCACGAAGATGATATTGCACACATGACTAAGCGTATCGTTAATCTTAAAGATGGTTTAATTATAGATGATAGTCCAGTAGAACAAATAAGAGCTTCTGCACATGTTTGATTTAGAACGTTGGCAAGAAATATTTGAAACACTTAGTAAAAATAAATTAAGAACGTTTTTAACAGGTTTATCTGTAGCTTCTGGTATTTTTATTTTGGTAATTCTTCTAGGGTTTAGTGAAGGAATTTCTAATGGTGTAAAATCTCAATTTGAACAAGATGCAACAAATAAGATTTCTGTTTGGACTGGTGTAACCACTAAAAGTTATAAAGGTTTAAATCCAGGCCGTTATGTGCAATTGAAAAATTCAAGCTTTGATGCTATTGATAATCAGTACGGTGATTATTTTGAATACAGAACTAAGGATTATATGATTTGGGGAGGAGCAGTTACTTTTAAAAATGAATCAGGTAATTACCGAGTTCGTGGAACCATGCCAGATAATCAATTTATAGAAAATGCAGATATTGGCTCAGGACGTTTTATAAATCAATCTGATATCAATGAAAGCAAAAAAGTAGCTGTTATTGGAAACAAAGTAAAAACAGATATCTTTAAAGGTGAAGACCCAATCAATCAGAATATTCAGGTTTTCGGAATGAACTTTAAAGTAGTCGGTGTTTTTTATGACCCAGGTGGAGACCGAGAAGAAGGTCAAGTTTATATTCCGCTTTCTACAGCACAAAAAGTATTTAATCAAGGTGAAAATATCAGAAATATGGCCTTTACCGTTAAGATGGCTGATAATTTTGATGAAGCTGTAAAAAGATCTAATGCTATAGCTTTAGGGGTTGAGCAAAAAATCAAAGAAATTCATACCGTAGCACCAGACGATTTAAGTGCTGTTAGGGTTAATAATACCTTAGAACAAGCAGAGAAAATTTATTCCTTAGTGGCAACGATACGTGCTGTGTTTTGGTTTGTTGGTATAGGTACAATTATTGCAGGTATTGTCGGTGTTGGTAATATTATGCTAATCATTGTAAAAGAACGCACTAAAGAAATAGGAATTAGAAAAGCTTTAGGTGCTTTACCGATGTCTATTGTTGGTATGATTTTACAAGAGGCTATTTTTGTAACTATGTTTTCTGGTTTATTTGGGTTAATCCTAGGATTAGGTTTATTAGAACTCGTTGGACCACAAATTGAAAGTGATTTTATAAAATACCCACAAGTAGATTTTAATATCGCAATTACTACAGTCTTTTTATTAGTATTTGCAGGTGCTATTGCAGGATTTATTCCTGCTTATAGAGCAGCCAAAATTAAACCAATTGTAGCACTTAGAGACGAATAATATGTTTAGTAGAGACCGTTGGGAAGAAATACTTGAAGCATTAAATGCTAATAAATTTAGAACGTTTTTAACAGCGTTCGGAGTCTTTTGGGGCATTACAATTCTTGTATTATTATTGGCCATGACTAATGGGCTAAAAAATGGAGTCATGTCAGATTTTGGTGATTTTGCTACCAACTCTATGTTTATGTGGACCCAAAGTACATCTAAACCCTACAAAGGACTGCCCAAAGGACGTAGTTTTAGTTATAAAATAGATGATGTTGCAGCGATTAAAGCTCAAATTCCAAATTTAAAATATGTATCACCACGAAACCAATTAGGTGGTTTTAATGGTGCTAACAATGTGACAAGAGGGACTAAAACAGGAGCTTTTGAAATCTATGGTGATTATCCAGAATATATTAATCAGCAACCTTTAGATATTCTTCAAGGACGTTTTATTAGTTATTCAGATATTAATGCCAAGCGTAAAATATGTGTTATAGGAACAGGTGTAGTTAATGGACTTTACGATAAAGGAGAAGAAATTTTAGGAACTTACGTTAAAGTAAATGGCGTTAATTTTTTGGTTGTAGGTACTTTTAAAATGAGTAATAGTCAAGGAGATGAAGAGCAAGATGCAAGTACCATTTATATACCTTTTACCACATTTGGTCAAGCTTTTAATAGAGGAGAAAATGTAGGTTGGATGGCTGTAACAGCTGTAGATGGTGTTACTATTACCTCTTTAAAGCAACAAGTGTTTAATTTAATGAAATCTAGGCATAAAGTAGACCCAACAGATGATCGTGCTATCGGACATTTTGATCTGTCCGAGCAATTTGAACGCGTTAGTGGTTTGTTTTCAATATTATCTTTTGTTGGGTATTTTGTTGGAGCTTTAGTGTTAATGTCTGGCATTATTGGTATCAGTAATATTATGCTTATTGTAGTTAAAGAACGTACCAAAGAAATTGGAGTAAGACGTGCTTTAGGAGCAAGCCCATGGGCAATTAAATCACAAATTTTACAAGAGAGTTTAATATTAACCATTCTATCTGGTATGGTTGGTATTTCATTTGCTGCATTTGTTATTTGGGTAATGAATACCATTTTAGACAATGTAGGTCCTGTAGATAATTTTGCAAACCCAAGTGTTAGCATGCAAGTTATATTTACCGCTTTAATTATATTAATAGTTTCAGGTGTATTAGCCGGATTAATTCCTGCAAATAGTGCCACAAAAATGAAACCTGTAGATGCCTTAAGAATAGACTAAATTTATACCAATCACAATCATGAAAAGAACTAAAACTGTAATTATATTAATAGCAATTGTCGCTTTGTTCGGAATTTCACTATTCTATTTATGGCAGAAAAATCAAGAAAATCCTATTACTTATGCTTTAGAGTCGCCAACGGAAGAAACGATTATTGTAAAAACTGTAGCAACAGGTAGTATTGTACCAAAAGAAGAAGTTTTAATTAAACCAAATATTTCAGGTGTTATTGAAGAAATTTTTATTGAAGCAGGTGAGTATGTTAAACAAGGAGATCTTATTGCTCAAATTAAAGTGATTCCAAATGCATCAACTTTAACAAGTGCTAAGAATAGTATTGCAACCAACCAAACAGCACTTCAAACAGCAAAAATAAATTTACAGACACAACAAGCTAATTACGATAGGCAGAAAGCATTGTTTAAAAAGGGTGTCATTTCAGCTAATGATTTTGAAGGCGTAAATAATTCATATTTACAAACAAAACAAAGTGTTGAGCAGGCTAGAATTAATGTGAATTCGGCCAATCAGAATTACGATATCATTAAAACAGGAACAACTTCTGGTTTAGGAAACATAGCACAAACACAAGTAAGAGCAACAGTTTCTGGGATGGTTTTAGATGTGCCTGTAAAAGCAGGAAATCAAGTTATTGAAGCCAATAATTTTAATGAAGGAACATCAATAGCCTCTTTAGCTGATGTAAAGCAAATGATTTTTGAAGGTAAAGTAGATGAAAGCGAAGTCGGAAAAATAAAAGAAGGTTTACCACTAGAAATTACAGTTGGTGCCATAGAAAATAAGCAATTTGAAGCAGTTTTAGATTATATAGCACCAAAAGGTGTTGCAGAAAATGGAGCTGTTCAATTTGAAATAAAAGGAACTCTAAAAAAAATAGACTCAACATTTATTAGAGCGGGTTTAAGTGCAAATGCTTCAATTATTTTAAATAAAGCAGAGAAAGTTTTAGCTATTAAGGAGGCTTTAGTTCAATATGATGAGGAAACTAAAAAACCATTTGTTGAAGTTGCGATTGGTGATCAAAAATTTGAAAGAAAAGATTTAGAATTAGGTATTAGTGATGGTATTTTAGTTGAAGTTAAAAGTGGTATTTCTAAAACCGATAAAATAAAAGTTTGGAATCAATTACAGGGTGTTCCAGATTATGCGCAGTAATATATTTAAATTAAGTGTAACATTTTAAGTCTTACATAGACCAATAGACATCATGAAAAAATCAATCATAATAGTATTACTTCTCTTTGGAGTATTAGCACAATCACAGAATAAGCAATGGACACTCAAAGAATGTGTCGATTATGCTTTAGAAAATAATATTTCTGTAAAACAGAGTGAATTAGATATTCTAACATCAGAACTTAATAAAAGAGATGCTATTGGTAATTTTTTACCAACATTAAATGCGTCTTCAAGACTGAGTTGGAGTATTGGGTTAAA
Source organism: Winogradskyella undariae (assembly GCF_013285155.1). Taxonomy (GTDB): domain Bacteria; phylum Bacteroidota; class Bacteroidia; order Flavobacteriales; family Flavobacteriaceae; genus Winogradskyella; species Winogradskyella undariae. Next base: position 67,921 of record NZ_JABTEL010000003.1, read on the forward strand.
TCAAGACCCTGTAACATTTAATGCTGTTAATTCAACAACTCGAACGTTAAGTGGAGGTATAAGTTCTTCTGTTGATATTTATAGAGGACTGAGTAATGTAAACCAATTAAGACGTTCTAATCTTCAATTATTATCTAGTCAATATCAACTAGATAATATGAAAGATAATATTTCATTAAACGTAGCAAATGCTTTTGTTCAAGTTTTATTTAATAAAGAACAGTTAAAAGTAGCTTTAGCTCAGCAAGAGGTAACAAAGCAAGATATTAATCGTACACAAGAATTAGTAGATGCGGGTTCATTACCTAGAGGTGATTTGTACGAAATCCAAGCTACATTAGCTTCTCAAGAACAACAAGTTGTTAATGCTGAGAATGCTATTTTATTATCTAAAATTAGTTTAGCACAATTGCTTTTATTAAAAGATTATGAAAATTTTGATATCGAAGAGTTTAAGTACGATGTGCCATTAGCAAACATTTTAAACGAAACACCAAGGTCTATTTTTGAAAAAGCAAGAGAAGCTCGTTATGATATTAAGATTGCTGAGAATAATAACGAAATAGCAGAGTATGATTTAAAAATTGCAAAAGCTAGTTTACAACCTTCTTTAACAGGTGGTTATAGTTTTAGTTCAAATTATTTTACTTCAGAATTATTTGATACACCTAATTTTGAAAATCAAATATCTGATAATAAGAATCATAACTTCTTTTTGAGTTTGAATATTCCTATTTTTAATGGGTTTTCAGTAAAGAATAATGTAAAACGAAGTAAAGTTAGTTTAGAACTTAGCAAGTTTCAGTTAGAACAAACAGAGTTAGATTTAGAAACTAATGTATACCAATCTTTTAATGACGCTAAAGGAGCTTTGAAAGCTTATGAAGCTGCACAAAAAACATTAATAGCCAGACAAGAAGCTTTTAATTATTCTCAAGAACGATATACCGTTGGGTTATTAAATTCATTTGATTTTAATCAATCAAAAAACAATCTAGAATCCGCACAAAGTGAAGTGGTTAGAACTAAATACGATTATATATTTAAGTTAAAAGTATTGGAGTTTTATTTTGGAATACCAGTAACAGAATCAAAGTTATAATTATGAGTAAAACAGTAAAAATTATTATCGGAATTGTAATCATTGCACTTTTTGTTTTAGTAGCAGGTTCTAAAATGGGATGGTTTGGTGAAAAAAGTGATTTTAAAGAGGTAGTTCTTCAAGATGTAACTTTAAAAGATATTGTACAAACGGTATCTGCCACAGGTAAAATTCAGCCAGAGGTTGAGGTAAAGATTTCTTCAGAGGTTTCAGGTGAAATATTAGAACTACCTTTTAAAGAAGGGCAAGAAGTTAAGAAGGGTGATTTATTAGTCAAAGTAAACCCAGATTTAAGTCAGTCTGCATACAGTAGAAGTCAAGCATCTTATCAAAATGTAAGAGCGGGTATGGCACAAGCAGAAGCTAACTTAAAGCAAGCAAAAGCAGATTACGAAAGAAATAAAACGCTTTTTGATAGAGGTGTGATTTCAAAATCAGATTGGGACAGTTCTATTGCGGCTTATGAAACAGCAACTGCCGGAAAAAATTCAGCATATTATAATGTTCAGAGTGCAGCAGCAACAGTTAATGAAGCTAAAGACAATTTAAATAGAACTGCGATTTATGCGCCTATGACCGGGACTATTTCACTTTTAAGTGTAGAACTTGGTGAGCGTGTAGTTGGTACGCAACAAATGGCAGGTACAGAAATTCTTAGAGTAGCTAACTTAAAGAATATGGAAGTAGAAGTTGATGTTAATGAAAATGATATTGTAAAAGTGAGTATTGGTGACTCAGCAATTGTTGAGGTTGATGCTTATTTAAAGAAGCAATTTAAAGGTATTGTTACCGCAATAGCTAATTCTGCAGAAGGAACTTTAACAGCAGATCAGGTTACTAATTTTAAAGTTAAGGTAAGAATTATTGAAGAGTCTTATAAAGATTTAACAGAAGGTAAACCTGAAACATATTCACCATTTAGACCAGGTATGACAGCTACAGTTGATATTATTACAAAAACTAGAAAAGATGCAATTTCAGTACCAATTAGTGCTATTGTAATTAAAACAGATACAAGCTCAACAAAGAAGACTTATGTTAAATCTACAGAAATGACAGAGCGTAATTTAGGGCAAGAAGAACAGAAATTTGAATGTGTTTTTGTTAATGATAATGGTAAAGCTAAATTACGAGTGGTTACAACAGGTATTCAGGATGATACTAATATTGAAATTATTTCAGGATTGGCTGAAGATGATGAAATTATAACAGGACCTTATAGTATGGTTTCTAAAAATTTAAATCCAGGTGATTTAATTGCTGTTCCAAATAAAGAAATGGAAGATAAATAGGGGCAAATTCCTAAAGTTAAAGAATGTCATTTTTGATTAATATATTGTAGTTTTACCAAAAACAACAACAGCATATGGCATTAGTGCTAAATATAGAAACAGCAACAACAAATTGTTCAGTCTCTCTGTCTAAAGATGGGGAGACTTTAGTTTTAAAAGAAGATAACAGTCTTGGTTATTCTCATGCAGAAACTTTGCATCTTTTTATTGATGAGCTTTTTAAAATTTCAAAATTAAAACCATCAGAGATTGATGCTGTAGCCGTAAGTAAAGGTCCAGGATCTTATACCGGTTTAAGGATTGGTGTATCTTCAGCTAAAGGTTTGTGTTTTGCTTTAGATAAGCCTCTAATTTCTATTTCTACTTTAGAAAGTTTAGCACATCAGGTTAAGGTCGAAGATGGTTTTATTGTACCGATGTTAGATGCCAGACGTATGGAAGTTTATTCTGCTATTTATAATTCAAAATTAGAATTACACAGAGCTATAGAAGCAGAGATTCTTAACGAAGAAAGTTTTAGCACACTTCTAGAAAACAATAAAGTTTATTTTATAGGTAACGGTGTGGAAAAGACAAAAACTCTAATTCAGCATCCTAATGCAATTTTTATAGAAGGGAAATTACCATCTGCAAATGAGATGTCGTTTTTGTCAGAAATGAAGCATGAAAAAAGCGACACCGAAGATGTCGCTTATTTTGAACCCTATTATTTAAAGGATTTTGTAGCTTTAAAAAAGAAGGCTTAAGCTTCTTTATGTATTTCTACTTGATGTGGGTAAGGAATTTCAATACCAGCAGCATCAAGAGCTTCTTTTACACTTTCAGTTACTTCAAAGTAAACTGTCCAGTAATCTGCAGTATTAACCCATGGTCTAACAACAAAGTTAATAGAGCTATCTGCAAGTTCAGATAAAGCAATTGTTGGAGCTGGATCTTTTAAAATTAAAGGATGCGCTGCTAATACTTTACTAAAAACTTCTTTTGTTTGTTTAATGTCAGCATCATAGCTTACACCAAATACTAAATCAACTCTACGGGTACCTTGTGTAGTATAGTTTACGATATTTCCGTTAGAAAGTGATCCATTAGGAATGATGATTTCTTTATTAGATAGGCCAATTAATTTTGTAGTAAAAATTTCAATTTCTTTTACAACTCCAATTTCACCTTGAGCTTCAATTAAATCACCTATTTTAATAGGTTTAAAAATCATAATTAATACTCCACCTGCAAAATTTCCAAGAGAACCTTGAAGCGCTAAACCAATAGCTAAACCAGCAGCAGCAATAATAGCAGCAAAAGACGTTGTCTCAATTCCCATTGTACCTAACACAACTATAATTAGTACAATTTTTAAAATCCAACTAATAAGATTTAATAAGAATTTTTTTAGGCTTTCATCATAATTAGCTTTGTTCATGGCTGCTTTAGCACCTTTTACTAGCATTTTTACAATCCAAGATCCAATGATCCAAATTAGTATTGCTATAATAAGTTTGGGGCCATATTCTATAATTAAGTTATAGCCTGCGTCAATCCATTTTTGTGTATCCATTCTTCTGTATTAAATATATTTATTTTAAGTAGTGTATTTATAGAGTTTTAATATGTTTAAACAATGTAATTAAATCTTCACCATCCTTAAGGCTAATTTTATTTTCCTTTATGAACTCTTTTAAATCCTCAGAATTTTTAGGGAATAATTTTAAAAAATCTTTTCTTTTTTGAGGTAATAAAGTGATGTCATCTCCTGATCTATAGTAAAAAACATCTTTAGATCTTTTGTATTCTGCAGGCTTTGCTTCATCATAACCATTAGTTGATGGTTTTTCTTCATAGTATTTTACCACTTCTTCTTTTAAAAAGGCCATTGAATCTGTTTCTCCTAATACAACAAGGAATCCTTGTTTTAAAATATCATCATCATTTTTATAGTTATAGCTTTTGTATATTTTTTTACCCATTACAAAAGTAATCTCATATTTTTCTGCATTATTTAAAACGATGGTGTCATTGTCAAGTTTAAGTTGCATTTCTCCAAGATTTGCATCATACCTACCGTAAAATGTTTTATCACCAAATCTTTTAAGTTTAACAACTTCAAATATATCACTAATGTATGGTGAGCCTTTTGCATTTTTTACTTTATCAAAATCATTATTGATTGTACTAATAAAACCATTTAAAAGGTTTTGTGTACTTTGGTGATTTAGATCTTGTGCATTGCTTGTATTAATACCACTAAGAGTAATTAGTGTTATGAAGATAAATTGTTTAATGTGTGTCATAAAATTATTGGATTTAATATTATTAATTATATAACTTTAATATCTGTTAAGGTTAATTATAAGCTAATTAATATTGTTTCTGTTTATTAAATACATTTTGTTTTTTTAGTATTTATAGATTCAATATTTTAAGAAGTTTAGAATAGGACTTACTTATTAGACACTAAAGTTTTTTATTTGTCACTTAAAAATAGAAAAAATTAGCCATTTATAGCGTTTACAATGATCGAATTGTCATTTAACATTTCTTTTAACATACTTTCAATACCGTTTTTTAAAGTAAAAGTAGATGATGGGCAACCACTACATGCACCTTGTAATAATACTTTTACTTCTTTTGAAGTTTCATCATAAGATATAAATTCAATGTTACCACCATCACTTTCAACCGCTGGTTTTATGTATTCTTCAAGTATATTAATGATGTTTTTTGAAGTATCATCTAAAGCTTCAAATTTTTGTTCAATAGCTTTTTCTGTTTTTTCTAATTTTTTTGGGGCATCATCATTTAAAATAGTTTTTCCATCCTCAACATAAGATTTTAAGAACTCTCTTAATTGTAAAGTGACTTCTTCCCATTCAATAATGTCGAATTTTGTGATTGAAACAAAATTCTTTTCCATGTATATATTTTTTACAAAAGGAAATTGAAATAAAGCAGTTGCTAATGGAGATGGTTTTGCTTCTTCAATAGATTTAAACTCATATAAATTAGGAACAAGTACTTTGTTACATACAAATTTTAAAACTCCAGGATTAGGAGTGCTTTCTGCATAAATAGTGACTGCTGCTTTAGGTTTTGATGTATCTTCTATTACGACAACCTCGTTTTTAGACAAATATTCTTCAATCTGAAGTGCAACTTCATTTTCTACATCTTTCCATTCAACAATATTATAGCGTTCTATTGCTATAAAATTAGATGCAATATATACCTTCTTAACAAATGGAAGATAAAATAATTGTTGAGCCAAAGGAGAGTTTTTAGCGTCGTCTATATTGTTGAATTCAAAGCTGTTGTGATTGGTTAAGAATCTGTCGGCCTCAAATTTCTTGATTGCATCATTAGATGTTGATACTACGGATATTTTTGTTTCTAACATTTTTTTTAGCAAAAGTATGAAATATCATATTGATACCTTCATCCTATAGATTATGTTTTATATCTATTAAATTCTATGTGTCTAATATTATTTGTTTAAATTTCGTGTCAAATTTAAGTTGCTTTTTTGTTATTATTTCAACTCATTGGGCAATACCAGCGATAATTAATCAGAATTTTATGAAAAAAACATTACTATTCTTAACTTTATTTATTTCTTATTTTAGTTTTTCTCAAGACGTATCCATGGAAGATGGAGTTTTTCTGCGCTGTGAGCCAAATATGTTTTATGACTCAGGAACACAGTATACTGGTTACGGTAATGGTGAGAATTTTATAACTACAATTTGCCCAGAAAATGCAGATCAGTTTACGATTCTTAATTTTACATATTTTTGGACAAGAGCAGAAGATGTAATGAATATTTATGATGGAGATGATACTTCTGCACCTTTATTAGGAAGTTACTCAGGTGTAGTTTATATTCCGGCTACTAATCCATTTGAGGTTAGTGCATCGAGTTCTAATACATCTGGTTGTTTAACTGTTGAGTTTATTTCAGATGATTCTGGGACTGCTGATGGTTGGGTTGCAGAGATTTTATGTGCAACAGCATGTCAAGATATTGTTGCTTCAATTGATAGCACAACTCCAGCTCCTAGTGCAACAGGGGTTATTGGGATACTTCCGGGTGATACAGTAGATTTCTCAGGAAGTGCTACATTTTCTTTAGATGATACAGGAGCTACTTATAGTTGGGATTTTGATGATGGAAATATAGCTACTGGAGCAGATGTAACAAATACATTTACAAGTCCAGGAACTTATATAGTAACTCTTACTGCAACGGATACTAATCCCCAAGGTTGTTCAGATACTGATACAATTACGGTTTTTGTTTTAGGGCCTAATCTTGTGGTAGACCAAGATATGTTTACTGTAGAAGAATTGATTGAAGATGTTTTAATAGACAGTCCGTGTGCTTCTGTTTCTGATATCGAGTACTCAACAGGGTCGACACTTGATCCTGATGACCCAAATGGTATAGGTTATTTTTTTAGTAATGGGGATGATGATTTCTTTGAAGAAGGTTTATTGTTAACTAGTGGTGATGCTAGTAGGGCTGGTGGTCCTAATAATGTAACTTTAAGTGATGGTTCTTGGGATGGTGATGATGACTTAGATGACTTATTAGGGGTGGATTCTAATGATGCTACTTATATTCAATTTACATTCATACCTCTAGGAAATGAAATAAGTTTTGAATTTTTAATGGCTTCTGAAGAATACGATATGGGGTCATTTGAATGTAGTTACTCAGATGCTTTTGCTTTTATATTAACAGATTCATCGGGTAATGTATCTAATTTAGCAGTTATACCTGATACTACAGACCCTATTTTAGTGACCAATATTCATCCTGATAATGGTCAAGATTGTGGAGGAGTTAATGAAGAATATTTTGATGTATATACCCCCTCAAATGGAGCGCCTATTGCTTTTGATGGAAGGACAGTACCTTTTTTAGCTCACGCAGATGTGATTCCAAATGAAGTATATACGATTAAATTAGTGATTGCAGACGATAGAGATAGTTCATATGATTCAGGAGTTTTTATTAAGGCAGGAAGTTTTGATTTAGGAGGTAGTTTAGGGGAAGATATTACGATAGCATCAGGTAATGCGTTATGTGATGGGGAAGAAGTTATTTTAGATACAGGTCTTCCAGAAGAGGTAACTCATATTTGGTATAAAGATGATGTTTTAATACCTGGTGAATCATCTACAACACTTACTGTTACAGAACCAGGAATTTATTATGCTGAGTTTGATGCTAGTGTTTGCGTTGGAGCTTCGGATCCTATTTTAGTTGAGTTTAGGGATAATCCTACAGTCAATGCTGTTCCAGATATAGCAATTTGTAGTGCCTCTGGAACTGAAGAGTTTGATTTGTCTGCAAATGATAGTGCTGCTTTGGGAGATTTTAGTTCTACAGATTATACGGTTAGTTATCATCTTACCGAAGAAGATGCTATTGATAATATAGATCCATTACCAAGTCTTTATACCAATGTATCAAGTCCTCAAACTATATGGGTGAGATTAGCAGATATGTCTCAAACATGTGCTGTAACGACTTCATTTGAATTATCTGCTGCTTTGGCTCCAGATATCAATTCAGTATTAGATTTAGAGACATGCGATGATGATTCTAATGATGGTTTAGCAACTTTTGACTTAAGCGATCAAACAGCTACAATTTTAGGATCACAAGCTGCGGCCGATTTTGAAGTCACTTATTATTTAACAGCAGAAGATGCTGATTTAGGAAGCAACGCTTTACCGCTAACATATGCTAATACGGTTAATTCACAACCTATTTATGTAAGAGTAACTAGTATTGGAGATTCGGATTGTTACAATTCAACAGCAACACCTTTATTTAATTTAGTCGTTAATACAAGAGCATTAGCAACAGCTCCAATAGATTTAGAAATGTGTGATGATCTCAGTGGAGATGGTATTGCAACTTTTAACTTAAGTAACCAAGAAACAACAATCTTGGGCGGACAAGATGCTTCTGTTTATAATGTTAGTTTTCATGCAAGTCAAGATGATGCAGAAAATAATGTTGGAGTCTTACCAACGAATTATGAAAATACAAGTTCACCAAATACACAAACGATTTATGCTCGTGTAGAAGACCCATTATATTCAAGTTGTTATGCAACGACATCTTTTGATTTAATTGTAAATTCATTACCGGTGATAACTGATCCATCAGCATTAGAAGTTTGTGACGATGGTACACCAGATGGTCTTACGGAGATGGATTTAACTTTGAAGAATTCAGAAATTACAGGTGGTAATCCAGATTATACAATTACTTATCATGAGTTAATTTCAGAAGCAGAATTAGGTACTAATCCATTACCAACGCTGTATACAAATACAAGTAACGGACAATTTATTTTTGCACGGGTAGAAGATAACATTACAGGATGTTCTGTGACTACAAGGTTAGAATTAGTTGTGCAACAGGCTCCTGCAGCCTATACGCCACAACCTTTTGTTTATTGTGATCCAGATAACGATGGATATGGGATATTTATGCTTAGTAATTTAGATGCTGAAATTACCGGAGGTGCTTCAGGATTAGATGTTACTTATCACGAAACACAAACCAATGCAGATACTGGAGTAAATGCTATAGATACATCTATAGATTACGAAAATATTGTTCAAGATGCTCAAATACTATATGCACGTGTAGAAAGTTCAACGATAACAACAGCTTGTGCAACGATTGTTGTGGTAGAATTAATAGTAGAGGAAACACCACAATTAACAGCTCCAACAGCATTAGAATTTTGTGAAGATATTAATTCCTTTGATGGTTATATTAGTTTTGACCTTACAAGTAAATCTTCAGAAGTATTAAACGGTCAAGATGAGACGCAATATATTCTAAGTTATTACGAGAATGAATCTGACGCTGAATCAGGAACAAATGCAATACCCAACCCTTCAGTTTACACTAATAATGTTCCTTTTAATCAAATTATTTGGATAAGAGTCGAATATCATACAAGTGCTGGAGGATGTTACAAAATAACAAATTTAGAATTAATCGTTAATCCTTTACCTGTTGCAATCCAGCCGACACAGTTAAGTTTATGTGATGACTTAGGAGAAACACCAGGTGATGAGTTTACGGTTTTTGATTTAACCGTTAAAGATGATGAAATTACAGGAGGTAACGGAAGTTTGTCTGTAGCGTATTATGAAACTAATGCCGATGCACAGTCTCAAATCAATGCGATACCAGATCCAACGCAGTATACTAATACATCTGTAGATGGATTAGATGCGAATCCACAAACGCTTTATGCTGTAGTTACAGATACAAATACAGGTTGTGTAGATTATGTAACATTGACCATACGTGTATTGCCAAATCCAACGCCAACACCAAGTGAAGATATTCCAAACATCGAGTTATGTGATGATGTAAATACAGGAGATGGTGTAGAGGTTTTTGATCTAACAGGAAATGAAGTTTTAATTCTAAACGGAGAAGCAGGTGTAACGGCAAGTTATTATGAAACTCAGGAAGATGCGAATACTGACTCTAATGCAATACCAGATCCAACACAATACACTAATATAGATACGCCAGAACAAGAAATCTATGTAAGAATAACAAGAAACAGTACAGGGTGTTATTCGTTAGTAGACTTTACTATTGTAGTGCATCCTTTACCAGCAGTAGTTCCTGTTACAGATATTGTACAATGTGAATTGTTTACTGATGGGGTTGATAGTTTTGATTTAACAACAAAAGATGAAGAAGTACTAGGCGGTCAAGACGCAACACAATTCATAGTAAGTTATCACGAAAGTTTAGCTGATGCAGAAGCAGGAGTAAGTGGCTTAGTAAGTCCTTATAATAATACAAGTAATCCACAAGAAATCTTTGTTACAATCACAAATAACGTAACAGGTTGTTCAATAAGTACACAGAGTTTTTATATTGAAGTTGATGAGGCGGCACAAGCTAATCCAGATATGAACCCAATATTATATGAAATATGTGATGATGAAATTGATGGGGATTACACCAATGGTAGTGCTCAATTCGATTTAACCACGATGGATGAAGATATTTTAGACCTTCAGGATCCTTTAAATTATATTGTAACCTATTATGGGACTCAAGAAGATGCGGATTTAAAAGAGAATCCATTACCAACGTTGTATGAAAACACTGTAAATCCACAAGTGATTTATGCAAGAGTCGATAATGATACTCCAGATGCAACTACAGGTAACGACACTTCTATATGTTATGCTGTAGCAGAATTAACCCTAGAAGTTAATCCATTACCAGATCTAGATTTAGATGATCGTTATATTCTTTGTATAAACACTAATGACACAGAAGTATTAGAGCTTTTGGTTATAGATACTTATTTGTCAGCAGTAGATTACAGTTTTGTATGGTATTTTAATGCTGTAGAAATGGTAGGCGAAACAGGATCAAGTATAGTTCCATTAGAAGAAGGAACCTATAGCGTTGCTGTTACCGATATCAGTACATCAAGTGAGACTAATTGCGTTATCAGTGATAGCACAGAAGTTATAGAAAGTGAGCCACCAAGTATAACCATAGATCTCTTAACACAAGCTTTTGCCGATAATCACGTTTTAAAGGCGACAGCAGTAGGAATCGGAGTCTATGAGTTCAGTTTAGATGGCGGTCCATGGCAAGATTCAGGAATCTTTAGCAATGTATCATCAGGAGATCATGAGATCACTGCAAGAGACAGAAACGGATGTGGATTGAGATCATCATCTAAGTTTGTACTAGATTATCCATTGTATTTCACCCCCAATGGAGATGGAAATCATGAAACTTGGAACATTGAAGGTGTTGGTAGTAATGCAAAAATTTATATATTTGACCGATACGGTAAGTTATTACAACAACTAAGTCCAGATGGTGATGGATGGGACGGAACGTATAATGGTAAAGCGATGGCAACAGATGGTTACTGGTTTACAGTAGAATACGATGAGCCAAGCACAGGAGAACGCAAAGAATTTAAAGCTCATTTTACATTGAAACGATAAAAAATTATGAAATTAAAAAAGTATTGTTTAGTTGCATTTATAGCATTTTTAGCAAATTTTAGCTTTGCACAAGAAGGTATTCCTATTTATTCTGATTATTTAACAGATAATTACTATTTAATTCATCCATCTATGGCGGGTGTTGCAAACTGTGCTAAAGTAAGAATGACGGCAAGACAGCAGTGGTTTGGAGTAGATGATGCACCTAGTTTACAAACATTAAGTATTAATGGAAGAATAGGTGATTCTCCTGTTGCTGTTGGAGGGGTTATTTTTAATGACTCTAATGGATATCATTCTACAGTTGGTGGTTATGCTACGTTTGCATATCATTTGATGTTTTCTAGAAATGAGATTGACTTAAATATGTTATCTTTTGGTTTAAGTGCAGGTTTTATACAATACAAATTAGATGAAACAAGTTGGTTAGCTCCAGGCGAATTTGATCAAGCTGTTGCTGGTATTGAACAAAGTGCTACAAATTTTAATGTTGATTTTGGCTTTTCTTACCAGTTCGTAGATTTTTATGCACACTTTACGGCTAAAAATATTCTAAATAATGAAGGTATTAATTGGAATGGACTTGACGGTTTTGAATATGATAATTTAAGAACTTATTTAGCATCTACTGGTTATACATTTAGCAGATATGGTAGTGACTGGAGTATTGAACCTTCACTTATGTATATGTATAGAGATGCAACTGAAGAATCTTCAATAGATTTTAATGCTAAAGTATATAGAGAAATGGATTTTGGTAAAATTTGGGGTGGATTATCTTATAGACGTAGTTTCGATGCTGCTGAATTTCAAAGTGGATCTGGTATTGATAGCGAAAAAGCACAATATATCACTCCATTTATAGGGGTAGATTATAACAATTTTGTTTTTGCATATACGTACTCTTACCAAGCAAATACAGTGAATTTTAATACAGGTGGTTTTCACCAATTAACATTAGGATTTAACTTTAACTGTAGAAGAGAGAAATATGAGTGTAATTGTCCTGCTTTAAACTAGGATAGTAATAACTAAAATTAACAAAAGAGGCTCAATGAAAATTGAGCCTCTTTTGTTTTGTCTTAATAGATGATTATTCCCATTTGTAATTTTTATTTTCTGCTTGTGTTTTTAAGGCTTTAAGCATTACTGATTCTAAACTGCTAGAATTGTCTTTGTCTTGTTTCGCTACATATTCACGTCGTTTTAAATTTAAGGTTGCTATTTCATCTTGTAAGCTTTTACGAACTTCACTTTTCTTTTCAACATAAGCTTTAATTTCAGCTTTAGGCATTCCTTTTAATTCTTCAGGTAATTCACTTTCTTCTAAATCATCATAAGAAAAATCAGATTCCTGTTCAGCATCAACCAAATCCCAAGAACTGTTTTTATATAATCTAGAGCTTTTACTTACTGTTCTACTTACTGCATTAGCTTTATTATAACTCATGGCATTAGCATCTTGTTCGGCTTGCATTTCTATTTTTCTTCTGCCAGCAGATCCATAAGCAATATAGGTGGTGTTTAATTTTTTATTGAGTTCTAATATTTTGTCATCGTATGGTGAAGCAATATGAACGGTAGCTTCATTATGATTAATTGCCATATAATTTCCGTGTGTTAAATCGGCTCCGTCTTTCCATTTTGTTGCTATACCTTGATTATAATCACCACAGAAAATAGTGTTTACGGTTACGTCATTTTTGTGTGCTAATTTTGAAGCGTCTTTATAACTAACATCACCTTGTGAGTAAGGCTCGTTTCCTGCAATAAATATAAGTTTTAAGTCTTCTGTGTTATTTCCCCAATCTAATTGGTTTAAAGCCGTTTTAATAACCTTGCCACAGTATTCATTACCGCCATTAGTTGTTAATGAAAATAGCGATTTCGAAATTTCATCTAAATCATCACTAAAGGAAAGAACTTGTCTTAAGTAACCTTCATCAGCATTGAGATTATCATTTCCATATTCGTAAAGAGCAATTTTAAGATTAGGACTTTTATCTTCACATTTAGCATAAGAGAGTTCATTAACTATTTTCCAGAGTTGTGCTTTTGCTTGGTCAATTAAACCATCCATACTGTTGCTGGTATCTAAAAGTAATGCTACTTTAATTTCAGGATTATCAGCTTTCGATATTGTTTTAATTACCGTTTCTGTGATGGCTAAATCTTGAGGTTTGTTTTTTGAATTTGCATTGCAAGCAGTAAGTGATATTAAGCTGAATGCAAATATTAAGGTTCTAAAAGGTGTTTTCATAAGTTTTAATTTTTTGTATTTAATTCTTTAACATCAATGGTTCCATTTGGAGATATTACATAGTATTTATGATCTATTTTTGTTTCTACAATAGGAGCTTCTTTTTTTTCTTTAGGTTTTGGTGTAAAGTGTAATTTTATATTCATACCAATTTGAACAACGGGTTCTAAAATTGAAGGATTGATAACCACATCATAATTTTCATAGGTTAAGGGCTGGTAATAATATGAGGTTTGCTTTTTGGCTGTTGTAACACCTTTGTTTTTATCTAAAGCTTCAATAGAAATACTATTATAAGCTTGGTAACTTTTGTAGAAGTCTTTAGGGAAATAACAATATTTATCGTCTGCAATAGCTACATCGTAAGTTGGCATGTCAAAACCTAAAACTTTGTAATAGGCTTTTTTTTCTTCAATAAGTTTCAATAATTGATCTTGTAAATTTTTATAGATTTCTTGAATGTTTTCAATATAATAATCCACTTTAACCAAATTATAAATCTCACTTTTTGCACAAGCTTCTAAGATGGCTTCAAATTGATTGGTTTTTGTAAATTGAATATGAATGTTTTGTTGTAATTCAAATCCTTTAGGGACTTCTGTATAGGTTTTACTGAATAGTTTCTTAGTCACTTCAACCTCATAAATTGGAACAAATGAAATAACATCAATGGCAATATTGTTTTCCGTGATGCCTTTGGTCTTTAATCGCTGTTTAATACTATCTATTCGTTTTTTTAGTAACTGGTTTGTTTTCTCGGCTGTTGGTCCAATTTGAGAGATATTAAAAATGGCCGTATATGTTGTTGCACTTACATTTTGAAGTGCTTTTACATCAATTGTTAAAACATTACTTGGTTGTAAATTTTGGTGTATTTGTTTTTGAACTGTAGGGTTGTAGATTTGAGCATTCCCGGAGGTTAATATATTCTGTCTCGAGATATCTTGAGTAATTTCGCTATAATTCCCTTTGTGCTGAGCTAAAAGGATCGTGATGCTAAATAATAATAGAAGAAGGGTTGAATTACTTTTTTTCATGAGGATTTGTTTTTTGATTTATAGTGTAAAGCTCAGTCTAAAATAGAGAGTGTAAAAGTCAGAATGAGTAAAGTAGTGTTCTCAATGAGTGAGAAGCTTTATAAATTTAGTAGAAGCGGTTATTTTACACGTAAAAGGCAACTAATTACGGAGTACTCATTTTTTGAAACCAAATAAAGTATGTAGCTTAGTCCGACTAATAAATAATTAAGTGAGAATTATAAAAACATATTATATAACAATCCTATTTTTTCTAATTGGGTTTTTAGCTTTTGGGCAGAATCGAGAATTAGAGCATGCTGAAGATAATAACGCTTCGTTTACAATTAGAGGTTCTGTGTATGAAAAAGAGACAAGAGATCCTTATAAAAATGTAGAAGTATTAGTTAATGGTGGGCGTTATGTTACTACTGATTTTAACGGCTCTTTTGATATTAAAGCAAAAATTGGTGATGAATTAATTATTAAACATCCCGATTTTGAAACTATTTATTATACTGTAAAATCTAATGAACGCATCACGATAGAAGTTATAGATTCAACACAATCTAAGTTTAGCAGTAGAAGCAAAAGTGATTTTACACGATTTAATAAAATGATAGATTCTGCCGATGTCTATCTTAAAAAAGATGCAGAGAAAAGTATAAAATTTATAGGTGATGCCCTAGATGTCAATATAAATACCAATCAAAATGCGGAAGCACATGAATTATTAGGTGATGTTTATGTTTATTGGAAACAATATGATTTGGCTATATCTGCCTATAAAGTGAGTCTTCAGAATACTGAAAAAGCTTCTGCAAAACTTAAATTAGCAAAAGCTTACCTTAACAATGGAGATTTTAAAACGAGCCTTTCATCTTATCAGCAAATAGATGAAAAGAGCTTAACGAATTATGAGAAAACAATTTGGTTTGAAGGCATTGGTGACGCTAATTTAAAAACAGAAAATTTTGAAAAAGCCATTACAGCTTACCAAGACGGATTAAAGGTGGCTCAAAAACATTTAATAGCTCCAAAAATTACAGATTTAAATTCTAAAATAGCAGAAGTTTATAGTAAGAAAGGTCAAACAAGTAAAGCTAAAAGCTATTTTTCAAATTCGTTAAGTTTAGCAAAAAGCGAAAACAAAAAACGAGCGGTTGAAGAACAGGTAAAAGTTGCAGAGTTTAATAGTATAAATGCTGATTACGAGAGTGAAATTGTACTCAGAAAAGAAGCTATTGAAGGTATTAAAGATATTGAAGTCGATTCAATAATTAGTAACGAAAGTCCGATTACCTCTCAAAAGCAAAATTATAAAATTGGTAATGCTTATTTACTCAGTAATGATTTTACAAACGCTATTCCGTATCTAGAGAAGAGTAGAGAAGTGGCAGGTGAAAGAGGAGATTTAGAAGTGAAATTAGATGCAACGCGTAAACTCTCTGAGGTCAATGCTAAATTAGGAAATACTGAAAAAACAATTGCTTATAACAATGAATATAAAAATGTTGTTGACGAATTATATGCAAAAAAAATACAAGAAATTTCTCAAGCCGCTCGTTTTAGCAGAAACATTGCTGATCAGCAAAATAGAATAACAACTTTAGAAAGTGATCGGGCTTTATCTAAAAGTAAATATGAATTAACTCAAGAACGAAATAAACGTCAAGAACTCATTATTTACTCATTAATCGGCGGTTTAATCTTGCTTTTAATTACTGGTTATTTAATGTTTAAATACATAAAACAGCAACGTTTAGCAAATAATTTATTGGCTTTAAAATCGTTGCGAAGTCAAATGAATCCGCATTTTATTTTTAACGCTTTAAACTCTGTAAACACGTTTATTGCTACTAATGATGAACGTACAGCTAATAAATATTTAACAGATTTCTCTCAATTAATGCGTGCCGTTTTAGAAAATAGTGAAGAAGATTTTATACCTCTAAAAAAAGAAATTGAATTACTTAATTTATATACTAAACTAGAGCACTTTAGGTTTCAAGATAAATTTGATTATGCCATAGAGATAGATGAAGCAATTAATGTAGACGAATTTCAGATTCCACCAATGTTATTGCAGCCTTATATTGAAAATGCAGTATGGCATGGCTTACGTTACAAAACAGAAAAAGGACATCTAAAGATTCAAATTCTGCCAAAATCTAAAGACGAAATAACTATAACTATTGCAGATGACGGTATTGGTCGTTTGCGATCTAAAGCTTTAAAAACAGAGCATCAAAAAAAGCAAAACTCAAAAGGAATGAACAACATTAAAAAACGTGTTGCTATTCTTAATGAAATGTATAAGGATAAAGTAGATGTAACGATTGGTGATTTTCAAGAATTAGAAGATGCCGGAACAAAAGTGGTTGTAACATTAAAAAAGGATTAAGTATGAAATTGAATGCCATAATTGTAGAAGACGAAGCACAGAGCCGACTTATTTTAAGAAATTATTTGACTAAATATTGCCCAAATATTTCCATTTTAGGTGAGGCGTCTAATGTTGAAGAAGCTTTAGTTTTAATTAGAAATCATGATTTAGACGTCGTGTTTTTAGACGTAGAAATGCCTTATGGAAATGCTTTTGATTTATTAGATAAAGTTGGAGATGTTAATTTTGAAACCATATTTGTTACCGCTTATAATCATTATGCAATTGAAGCTCTAAATGCACACGCTTCTTATTATTTAATGAAGCCAATTTCTATAGATGAATTGATTAAGGCCGTAGATTATGTTACTGAAATTAGAACGAAAGAAGATGCGCTTCAAGATCAAGTTTTAGTACCAAAAACAAATGCTGTGAGTGGAAAAATAACACTACCGCAGCAAGATGGTTTTGAGGTTATTGAAACTGCAGATATTATGTATTGTAAAGCAGATGATAACTACACCGAGATTTATTTAAATAACAATAAGAAGAAATTGGTTAGTAAAACTTTAAAGTATATTGAAGAAAGTCTTAAGGATGCCAACTTTGCTAGAGTACATAAAAGTTATTTGGTAAACGTCAATGAAATTGTAAAATACGTAAAAGGTAAAGGCGGAAGCGTTGTGTTAAGTAACGGAAAAGAAATTATGGTTTCTGCTTCAAAAAAAGCAGATTTACTATCTTATTTTAAATAAAGAATCCCTTTTAAAAAAGGGATCTTTATAAATTTACAAGGTGTGTTTATAGGCTTAATTCTACAACCATTCCTTCATTAGAGCGTACGTTAAATACGGTGTTATCTTCAAAAATTAGATATTGACCTTTGATGCCTACTAATTTCCCTGAGTATTCGGGAGTTTTACTTAGGTTAAGACTTTTTAGTTTTTCAGGATATTTCTCTACAGGAAACATAATATGCGTTTCTGCATTATCTTCAATAAAATAAGGTAAAGCTTCTTCGGGAATAAAAGCTTTTAATTTTTGTTTCCATTCAAGTAAATCTTCATCTTTAATCTCGTTTTTTAACATGGTTCTCCAATTTGTCTTGTCTCCAACATGGTCTTTTAAAGCGACCTCAGTAATTCCAGCTAAATAACGGTTAGGAACCTCTACAATCTCAACAGCTTCATGAGCACCTTGATCAATCCAACGTGTTGGTACTTGGCTCTTTCTGGTGACTCCCACTTTTACGTTACTAGAGTTCGCTAAATACACAATATGAGGTTGTAGTTGTACTCTTTTTTCATATTCTAAATCACGATCTTCCTGATCTAAATGTGCAGTGCTCAATTCGGGGCGCATTATCCAATCACCAGCAAATGGTTTGTCAAAAAAACAGCTTTTACAAAATCCCTGTCTGTAAATAGGTTTGTCTAATCCACAGCTTAAACATTGGTGTCCAATCAGTTTAATATCAATGGTTTTGTTCAGTAATTGATTCACATTGATAAAGTCATTTTTAAAGACAAGATAGTATTGAATTGGCTCTAAAAATTCAGTTTGCATTTTTGTGAGAACTCCTGAGTAAACCATAAAAGAATTTAGTATTTTTATCATTAATTAATAGTGTAAAGATAGCTAATCCATGCCAATTCCTATTGTAAATTCTATTGCGTCTTGGTTTTTGAAAAAACGATTTCATCAAATTGAATTGTTTTTAAAATACCCAAACGAAGTACAGAATGAATTACTTTTTAGTTTATTAAAACTTTCCAAAGATACTGAGGTTGGCAAGCAATATGATTTTGATTCTATTAAGAGCTATAGAGAATTTAATGAACGAATTCCTGTAGTTGATTATGAAGGTTTTCATCCTTTAATTGAACGTTCACGAAATGGCGAGCAGAATATTTTTTGGCCTAGACCGATAAAATGGTTTGCTAAATCTAGCGGAACGACTAATGCCCAAAGTAAATTTATTCCTGTAAGTTTTGAATCTTTAGAGGATTGTCATTATGCAGCAAGTAAAGATTTGTTGTGTATGTATTTAAGCAATAATGAAGATTCACAATTGTTTACGGGGAAGAGTTTGCGTTTAGGAGGAAGTAAAGAACTTTATAAAGAAAACGGAACTGTATTTGGAGATTTAAGCGCAATCCTTATTGATAATATGCCTTTTTGGGCAGAATTTAGTAGCACACCGAGTAATCGTGTTTCTCTAATGAGTGATTGGGAAACTAAAATGCAGGCTATTGTTGAAGAAACTATAGAAGAAAATGTAACGAGTTTGGCAGGTGTGCCTTCTTGGATGTTAGTGTTATTAAATAATGTTTTAGAGAAAACAGGAAAAGACAATATTCTTGATATTTGGCCAAACCTAGAAGTTTATTTTCACGGAGGTGTGAGTTTTAACCCCTACGTAGAGCAATATAAAGCAATTTTACCATCAGATAAATTTAGGTATTACGAAACTTATAATGCTTCAGAAGGCTTTTTTGCAATTCAAGATCAGAATAATTCGAGTGATCTATTATTGATGCTAGATTATGGTATTTTCTATGAGTTTATTCCCATGGATGCGTATGGAACCGAAGCTCAAAAAGTAATTCCACTAAGTGATGTTAAGCTTAATACAAATTATGCTGTTGTAATTACAACTAATGCTGGTTTGTGGCGCTATAAAATTGGAGATACAATTCGGTTTGTAAGTTTAAGCCCTCATAGAATTAGAGTTTCTGGTAGAACGAAACATCACATTAATGCTTTTGGTGAAGAATTAATTATTGAAAATGCTGAAGATGCGTTTAGAGATGTTTGTAAACAGACTTCATCTGAAATCGTAGATTATACTGCAGCACCAATTTTTATGGACGGTAAAGAAAAAGGAGCGCATGAGTGGATTGTTGAATTTAAGACACCACCTGAAAATATGCCTCATTTTGAAGAACTTTTTGATGATGCATTGAAGTCTTTAAATTCAGATTACGAAGCTAAGCGTTTAAATAATATGACGCTTAATAAACCAAAAATGCACAGTGCAAGAACCAATTTGTTTTATGATTGGTTAAAAGAAAATAATAAATTAGGAGGTCAGCATAAGGTGCCGCGTTTATCTAATTCTAGGGTTTATGTTGAAGAATTATTACGTATTAATAACCTTTAAAAATGTACTCTTAAAAAGCATGATTTAATATTTAGTTTCATGATAAGCTAAAAATAAAAAGCCACAATTTTCAATATTGAAATTGTGGCTTTTTTTATGACGTTTAATAAAGTTTATGAAACTGCTTTCAACGTTTTAAGTGTCGATTTATTTAAACGATCTTCAACATAAGCTTTAGTAACGTTTAGTTTAGTTTCATCTGAACTTGGTAAGTGAAACATAGCTTCAGTTAAAATCTCTTCACAAAGCGATCTTAAACCACGGGCACCAAGTTTATATTCAATAGCTTTATCTACAATATAATCTAAGGCATCATCTGTAATGGTAAACTCAACATCATCCATCTCAAACAACTTTTTATATTGTTTAATAATGGCATTTTTGGGTTGTGTTAAAATAGCTCTTAGTGTTTTTGCATCTAATGGATCCATGTAAGTTAATACCGGTAAACGTCCTATGATTTCAGGAATCAATCCAAAGTTTTTTAAATCTCTTGGCGAGATATATTTAAGGATATTATCCTTGTCAATATCATCTGTTTTCATTGCGCTATAACCTATGGCTTGCATGTTCATTCGCTTAGTAATGACACGTTCAATACCATCAAAAGCACCACCAGCAATAAATAAGATGTTTTCAGTATCTACTTCAATAAATTTTTGATCTGGATGTTTACGTCCTCCTTTTGGTGGAACATTAACAACAGTACCCTCTAAAAGTTTTAATAAAGCTTGTTGTACACCTTCACCAGAGACATCTCTAGTTATTGAAGGGTTATCACTCTTACGTGCAATTTTATCAATTTCATCAATAAAAACAATACCTCGTTGTGCTTTTTCTAGATCGTAATCTGCAGCTTGTAGTAAGCGTGTTAATATACTTTCTACATCTTCACCAACATAACCAGCTTCTGTTAATACAGTAGCATCAACGATTGCTAAAGGTACATTTAACATCTTAGCAATTGTTTTTGCCATTAATGTTTTACCAGTACCTGTTTGCCCAACCATGATGATATTACTTTTTTGTATCTCTATGTCATCATCAGATTGTGGTTGTAATAAACGCTTATAGTGATTGTATACAGCAACTGACATTACACGCTTAGTGTTGTCTTGTCCGATGATATATTCGTCTAAAAAGCCTTTGATTTCTTTAGGTTTTTTAAGTATCAATTCTGCACTTAAATCTGAATCATCAGATTGTTTAGATTCTTCAATTACAATACCGTGAGCTTGTTCAATACAGCGATCACATATATGTGCGTCTAAACCTGCTATTAATAAGCTTGTTTCTGGCTTTTTCCTACCACAAAATGAACATTCTAGTTCTTCCTTTGCCATTTTAATTTTTTTTAATTCCTGCAAAGCAGAAATCTCATTTTACTTTTAAATTGTTAGTCGAAAGTAATGTGACTTACTTGCGTTCTAAAATTTCATCAATCATTCCGTACTTTAAAGCTTCAGGTGAGCGCATCCAATAATCTCTATCAGAATCTTTCTCTACTTGTTCTAAAGTGTTACCAGAATGGTTTGCTATTATTTCGTACAATTCTTCTTTCACTCTAATAGTTTCCTTTAAGGCAATTTGCATATCACTTAATTGTCCTTGTGTACCACTACTCACTTGGTGAATCATTACACGAGAGTGTTTTAAAGCAGAACGCTTTCCTTTTTGTCCTGCACATAATAATACAGCTGCCATTGATGCAGCAATACCTGTACAAATTGTAGCCACATCTGGCTTAACAAACTGCATAGTATCGTAAATACCTAAACCAGCATAAACACTTCCTCCTGGAGAGTTAATATAGATTTGAATATCCTTTACGGCATCTACACTTTGTAAAAATAATAATTGTGCTTGTATAATATTTGCAACTTGATCATTTACACCTGTTCCTAAAAAGATAATACGATCCATCATTAAACGTGAAAACACATCCATTGAAACCGCATTCATTTGACGCTCTTCAATAATGTTTGGCGTTAAATTAGTAGGATTCATGCTTGTAATTATTTTTTGATAATAATTACCATTGATGCCTTGATCTTTAGTGGCGAACTTTTCAAATTCTTTTCCGTAATCCATATAGCTTTTAATTCTTTTAATTAATGTTGTGTCTATTAAAGCATTTTAAAAGAGCTTAATAGATCATTTGTATTTGTTTTCTAATGGAAAATGAATTCCAAAAAAAAGCGTAAAATTTTTACATTTTACGCCTTAAAGATACTAATAATTTTAAAGACTGCTTAACTATAGAATTCTTTTACGAAATCATCGTAAGTGATTTCTTTAGTCTTCGTGTTAGCTTCAGTTTTATATAAGTTTAATAATTTCTGACTTAATAACTGTTCAGACATACGTTTTACTTCTTCTTGGTTTCCTAAGATACGTGCAGCGATGTCTTCTAATTCTTTATCTGAAGGATTCATTTGACCAAATTGTGCCATTTGACCTTTTATCATTTCCATAGAAAATGATTTTAATTCTTCAAACTGAACTTGTAATTTGTGTTCTTGAACTAATTTACCTTCAATAAGTTGGTAACGCATGCTTTTTTCAGACTTTTCAAATTCTTCTTTAGCTTGCTCTTCAGTCATTGGTTCTTCACCTGCTGTTTGCATCCATTTTTGTAAGAATGTAGTAGGTAAATCGAATTTAGTATTTTCAACTAAACTCTCAGTAACGTCATTTAATAACTTTTGGTCTCCTTGTTGTGCAAATTGCTTTTCAGAATCTTCTTTAATTTTATCTTTTAATTCAGATACAGAAGTTACTTTTCCTTCTCCAAATAATTTATCAAATAATTCTTGATCTAAATTTGCAGCTTCACGTTCGTTAATTTCAGTAACAGTAAAAGTTACTTCGATTTCTAAACCATGAGCATCATCATGAGGTACTTTTAAGAAATTCATTAAATCGTGATCATCGTTAAATAACCCTTTTGTTTTTAATGTAATAACGTCTCCAACTTTAGCTCCGATAAATTTCTTAGAATTTGTTTTTCCTTTTAGTTTATCTAAAGTGATCATTGTAGTGTTATCGATTCCTTCTTCTTCGTTAGCAAAAGTTCCTGTAATTTCAGAAGCTTCAGTAATTTCGTTTTGAGAAATGATTTTACCATATTGTTTTTGGATGTTTTCAACCTGATCATCGATCATTTTGTCATCAGCCACAATATTATAATGTGTAATTGCTTTTTTACCTTTTAATTCTACTTCGAATTTTGGTGCTAAACCTAATTCAAATTCAAATGTAAATGCTTCAGCATCCCAATTTAAATCATCTTGTGCTTTTGGTAAAGGATTACCTAAAACATCTAGTTTTTCTTCAACTAAATATTTACCAAGAGCATCTTGTAATAATTTATTTACTTCATCTACCAATACAGCTTTACCATATTGTTTTTTTACCATTCCCATTGGTACGTGACCTTTTCTAAAGCCAGGAATGTTAGCAGATTTACGGTAATCTAATAAGATTTTCTCTACTTTATCGCTATAATCTTCTTTAGCGATATCCACTTTTACAACTGCATTTAATGCATCGATGTTTTCTCTTGTAATGTTCATTTTTATTGAAACTAAAATTGGGCTGCAAAAATACAATATTTTTTACAACCCAACAATAGTTTTAAATGTTTGACCTTAAGCTACTTTTTATCATCTTTTAATAAGGATTGAAATAAAGATTGCAAAATAGATAGTAATACGCTAAATAATAAAGCGGTCCAGAAGCTAGAAACACCAAATCCGTCAATCAGTTTGTCTGCTAGTAATATGATTAGTGCATTTATGACTAGAAGAAAAAGACCTAGCGTAAAAATCGTTGCTGGTAATGTTAATATTACTAGTATTGGTTTTATTAATAAATTAAGTATTGAAAGTACTAATGCTACAATTATAGCACCAACATATCCGTCTACAGTAACGCCGCTAAGAATGTTTGCTAAAATAAAAACGGCCAAAGCATTAAGTAAAAGTCTAATTAATAAATTCATAATTTTACGTTTTAATATTTCTAAGATACAAAATTCATAACAGCTGCGTAAAAATCTTTTGGGTTTTCTGCATGTAACCAATGCCCAGCATTTGAAATGGTTATAATTTTAGCATTGGGAAAATGACGATGAATTACAGCTTCATCAGCTTGAGCGATATATTCTGAACGATCACCTCTAAGAAATAAAGTGTCTTTATTAAAGGTTGCGTGTACTGGGAGTGCTTCTCCAACTTCAGAAACATTCTCTTTTAAAGATTTTAAATTAATGCGTAATCCCAATTGTCCTTTCTCTACCCAGTATAAATTTTTAAGTAGAAACATTCGTGTTCCTGTATCGGTAACATAGTTGCTTAAAGCTTTATCTGCAGCTCCTCTTGTTTTTATTTCAGAAAAATCTAGTTGACTTAAACCTTCTAAAATAGCATCGTGATGAACGGGGTAATAACGAGGTGAAATATCTGCGACGATTAGTTTATTTACCAATTCAGGATATTTAGCAGCAAAAAGCATTGCTGTTTTTCCTCCCATAGAATGGCCTAACAAAACGATGTCTTCTAAGTTGTTGGTTTGGCAATATGCTTTTAGGTCTTCAGCTAATAATTCATAATCAAAATCATCAGAGTGAAAACTGCGACCATGATTTCTTTGATCTACAAGGTGTACTTCAAAGTTTGACTCCGAAAATTGTCTTGCTAAAGTTTTCCAATTATCTCCCATTCCTAAAAATCCGTGAAGAATTATAAATGGTTTTCCTTCTCCTATTATATTAGAATGTAATGTCATGCTATTTTCTTTTTTGTTCTTGGGTAATTAATCTTTTAATTTTTCAAGATACATGTTAATCACATTTTCTACTCCCATGTATAAACTTTCAGTAATTAAGGCGTGTCCAATAGATACTTCTAATAGTCCAGTAATATTTTCTTTAAAGAATTTAATGTTATCCAAAGATAAATCGTGACCTGCATTAATGCCTAGTTGAAGTGTGTTTGCTAATCCGGCACATTTCATATAAGGATTAATCGCTTCTTTATTTCCTAAACCATATTGGTGAGCAAAGGCTTCTGTGTAAAGTTCTATACGATCAGTACCTGTTTCTTTTGCTCCTTCTATTTGGTGTAAATCTGGATCTACAAATATGGATGTTCTAATTCCATTGGCTTTAAACTCCTTAATTACTTCAGCCAAAAAATCTTTATGTTTAATAGTGTCCCAACCAGCATTAGACGTAATGGCATCAATAGAATCAGGAACTAAAGTAACTTGTGTTGGTTTTATTTTTAAAACCATATCTACAAACTTAGGAATAGGGTTTCCTTCTATATTATACTCTGTGTGAACGGCAGATGTTAAATCGTACGCATCCTGATAACGAATGTGTCTTTCATCTGGTCTTGGGTGAATAGTTATACCTTCAGCACCAAAATTTTGAACATCTTTTGCAAACTGTATTAAATTTGGTACATCGCCACCTCGACTATTTCTTAGCGTTGCGATTTTATTTATATTAACACTTAACTTAGTCATACTATTTTGAATTTGAACTACAAAAATACAGAACTCAGCTTTACTTTTAATTGTAAACTAAAAAGTTTCACTATTGTTTAATAGTTACACCGTGAAATATTAAAAAGATGAATGCATCTAGTTTATTTTGTTTTTTTTTAAATTAAAAGAAAAAGGAGCAGAGTTCTGGTGACATGTAAAGGTGTTTTGTGGTTATTTTTCGTTAATTTGCACCATATTTAATACCGTTTTAATGGAACTTCAAGATTATATAATTAACGATATAAAACCACTCGATGTAACTGATAAAGTAAGCGATATAAAAATGCTCTTTAATCAGTTAACTTACTCTCATATTCCTATAGAAAAGGACGGTGTATATATGGGGTGTGTTTCTGAAACTGACGCACATTGTTTTGAGGCCGAAAAAATTATTGAAGATTGCCATTATGCAGTAGAAGGTTTTTTTGTGAGGCCTGCCACAATTTGGTTAGATGTTCTAGAAGCTTTTGCGCAAAACGATACTAACATAATGCCCATACTAGATCATAATAACAAGTATCTTGGTTATTATGAATTAAATGATGTTATACATTTATTTAATGAAACTCCTTTTTTTTCTGAACCAGGTGGAATTATTATGGTAGAAAAAGGAGTTAATGATTATTCTTTTAGTGAAATTAGTCAGATTGTAGAATCTAATGACGCTAAAATTTTAGGTGCTTTTGTTTCTAAAATTGAAGGAAATTTAGCAAGAATTACTTTAAAAATAGGAAATGGAAGTTTAAATGAAGTTATTCAGACATTTAGGCGCTATAGTTATAATATTATTTCTGGTCATGAAGATGATTCTTATGTCGAAAGCTTAAAATCGCGTTCTAAGTATTTAGACAAATACCTTAATATGTAATGATAAAAGTCGCAGTTTACGGTCAGAATTATTTAAAAGAAATCACTCAACAAGCAGTAGAGAAACTGATAGAGGTCTTATTAGAAAAAGATGCTGAGGTTTATGTTGAAGAAGCGTTTTTAGAAATACAATTTAATCATGTAAAGGATAATACTAAGATAAAGACGTTTCATACTTTAGATACAAGTTTTAATTTATTGATTAGTGTTGGTGGTGATGGTACTATTTTAAGAGCTATTACTTATGTTAGAGATTTAAATATTCCTGTTGTTGGTATAAATACTGGACGATTAGGTTTCTTAGCGACAATTCAAATAGATGATATTGAACCAGCCTTAACGGAAATTTTTAATGGCGAATACAAAATCTCAGAGCGTGCATTGCTTAGTGTGTCTACAGACCCCGAGCATGAGGATGTGGTTAATACACATTTTGCGCTAAATGAGATTGCTATAAGTAGAAAAAATACAACCTCAATGATTACTATAGAAACGCATCTCGATGATGAGTTTCTAACAACCTATTGGGCAGATGGACTTATTTTATCTACACCAACAGGTTCTACAGGGTATTCTTTAAGTTGTGGTGGACCAGTAATAGCACCTAATGCTAAGAATTTTGTATTAACAACAATAGCACCTCATAATTTAAGTGCGCGTCCATTGGTTATTCCAGATAGTAAAACGGTGAGATTAAAGGTTAATGGTAGAGAAGATCAGTTTTTAATGTCATTAGACTCAAGGATCGTTACCCTTTCTAACTCTACAATAGTAACCGTGAAAAAAGCAGATTTTGTTATAAAAATGGTAGAGTTGTTAGATGAATCTTTCTTAGCAACACTTCGAAAAAAATTACTTTGGGGAGAAGATCGTCGAAACTAAACTATTTAGTAACACAATAATTATTTCTAAAAACTGTTTATTTGTAAGACAATTTGCGCCAAATTACTGTACGCAAATCATAATTGCTATATTTGCAAACTTTGAAAATTTTATGAAGTATTTATTTCTGTTAATATTATGCGTTTTTATCACTGAAAATGTTGATGCCCAAATTTACGAAATTGGTGTGTTTGCTGGTGGAAGTAATTTTATAGGAGACGTTGGTGCGACCGATTATATATCTCCAAATCAACTTGCTTTTGGTGTGCTTGCAAGATGGAATAGAAGTGCAAGGCATTCATTTAGAGTTTCCGTTATTTTTTCAGAACTAAATGGTGTGGATGCAAAATCCGATGATCCTAGAAGACAACAACGAGATTATGAATTTAATTCCAATATTGTTGAACTTTCGGCAGGAATGGAATTTACGTTTTTAGATTTCGATCTTCACACGTCAGGAGTTAAAGGAACACCATATTTATATTCAGGACTTACGCTTACAGGGTACGATAATTATTATTTTTCACCAGTAGGAGAATATACTTCAGAAGGTACATCTAGTTGGGCTTTAGGAATACCTATGGCAATTGGCTATAAAACAAATATTAGTAATCAGATTATTTTGGCTGCTGAGATAGGGGCGCGTTATGCTTTTACAGATGAATTAGATGGTAGTGTAGCAGATTCTGAAGACATAGGAGAGTATGTGAATTTTGGAAATACAAATAATAACGATTGGTATATGTTTACAGGAATAACACTAACATACACCTTTGGTAGAAGACCTTGCTATTGCAATTTTTAAAATGAGTTTAAAAGAACAAATAAATATAGAAAAATTACCCAGCCATATAGCTATTATAATGGATGGTAACGGTCGTTGGGCTAAACAACAAGGTTTGTTACGTGTTATAGGTCATGAAAACGGAACGAAATCAGTAAGAGAAACTGTAGAAGCTAGTGCAGAATTAGGAATTAAAAATCTCACGCTTTATGCATTTTCTACAGAAAATTGGAATAGGCCCAAATTAGAAGTTCAAACATTGATGAAACTTTTAGTTAAATCTCTTAAGAAAGAAATAAAGACACTACAGGAAAATAAGATTAAACTGAATGCAATAGGTTGCTTAAATGATTTGCCAAAAAAAGCACACTTAGAACTTTTAGATGTTATAGATAAAACGAAGAATAATACAAATATGACATTAACTTTGGCGTTGAGTTACGGATCGCGTGAAGAAATCGTTAATGTTGTTAAAGAATTATCAGCTAAAGTTAAAAATAATATAATTTCTACTGAAAGTATTGACGAATCAATTATTAATAAGCATCTTTACACGCAAAATTTACCAGACGTAGACCTGCTTATACGCACAAGTGGAGAGCAACGTATTAGTAACTTTTTGCTATGGCAAATAGCCTATGCAGAACTATATTTTACAGATATTTTATGGCCAGATTTTAAAAAAGAAAATCTATACGAGGCAATCATAAATTATCAAAACAGAGAACGAAGATTTGGAAAAACAAGCGAACAACTTACCTAATTATGCAACGTTGAGATTATTTATTCAGCGAATTTTTATTGCATTACTTTTTACAATTTCAATTAATAGTTACGCTCAAGTAGAAGACGGCGAAACTTATTTAATAAATGAAATTGCAGTTACAGGAAACACTAACTTTAGTGCACAAACTATTATTGCCTATTCTAAACTTAGAAAGAATGAAGAAATTCAGGTAGGGGGTGAAAAAATTGCTAATGCTGTAAAAACATTATGGAAGTCTAATTTATTTAGTAGTATAGATATCTATATCACTAATATAAATGGTAATACTGCAGACTTAGAAATTAATCTTAGTGATTTACCAGAGCTTAAAGAATTAACAATAGAAGGTGTTAAGAAAGGTAAAAAAGACGAAATTATTGACGAGAATAAATTAAAACCTGGTCAGAAAGTTACAGAAAACCTTGTTGCAACGACTAAAAATTATCTAACTAATAAGTATAGAAAAAAAGGATTTTTAAATACTGATGTAAAAATCACTACTTCTGAAGTCATTGATTCTGTTGAAAAAGAGCGTGTAGATATGCGTCTTGTTATTGATAAGGGAGAAAAAGTAAAAATTAAGTCAATTGATTTTGATGGAAACGAAAAGATAACAGACAAAAAGCTTCGTAAAGCAATGAAAAGTACGAAGCAGAAAAAGTTTATAAGAGTATTAAAACGTTCTAAATATATTGAAGATGATTTTAGAGCAGATTTAGTAAGTGTTGTAGATTATTATAAAGAGAATGGATATAGAGATGCAAGAATTATCTCGGATTCTATTTCTTATTTAGATAAAAAAACAATCAGTTTAGATATTAAAGTTGAAGAAGGAGACCAATATACTTTTGGTAAAATTTCTTTTGTAGGTAATACAATTTATTCAGATGAGCAGTTATCTAACTTATTAGGAATAAAAGAAGGAGATACCTATAATGGTGTAGAGTTAAGAGAGCGTATCGCTAATCAGGAAAACCCTGATGCAAATGATATTACCAATGCTTATCAAAACTTTGGTTATATGTTCTCTACAATTAACCCTGTTGAGGTTAGTGCAGAAGGAAATGTAATAGATATGGAGATCCGTATATCTGAAGGTAAACCAGCTTATTACAATAATATTTCTGTTGTTGGTAATGATGTTACAAATGATCATGTTATATATAGAGAATTAAGAACACGTCCAGGTGAACTTTATAGAAAATCTGATATTATTAGAACCATTAGAGAGCTTGGACAATTAGGCTTTTTTGATGCACAACAAATAGTGCCAGATATTAAAAATCCAAATCCAGTTGATGGTACTTTAGATGTACAATATTCTGTTGTAGAACAAGGTTCTAGTCAAATACAACTACAAGGTGGTTACGGTGGAGGAGGCTTCATTGGTACTTTAGGGTTATCATTCAATAACTTTTCTATTAAAGATTTATTTAAAAAAGATGCTTACAAGCCCGTTCCTAGAGGTGATGGTCAAAGTTTAGCATTAAGACTTCAGGCAAGTGAATATTATCAAACGTATAGTTTTTCATTTAGTGAGCCATGGTTTGGAGGTAAAAAACCTTATCAATTATCATCATCATTATCATATTCTAAGCAGTTTTTATATGATTCATCAACAGGAAGTGCCGATAATGATAAAAGCTTTAACATATTAGGATTAACTTTTGGTCTATCAACAAGATTAGCAGAACCAGATGATTATTTTGTGTTATCTCAGGCAATAAGTTACCAACATTACGATCTTCAAAATTATTCTACAGGTTTATTTACTTTTGGAAACGGAAGCTCAAATAATTTATCTTATACAATAGGTTTAAGCAGAAATGATCTTAGAGTAGACCCTGTTTATCCAACAGGTGGATCTAGCTTTTCTGTGTCAGCTAAATTTTCTTTCCCTTATTCTTTAGTTAACGGTGTAGATTACGGTGAGTTAGCAGATGAAAGAGAAGATGCATTAGACGCGGGAGATAATGATCGTGTTGCAGAGATAGATCAAGAACGTTTTAAATGGTTAGAATTTTATAAAATTAAATTTAAAGCAGATTGGTATCAAGCCTTAACTAAAAAACTTGTTTTACGACCAAGTATGGAATTTGGATTCCTTGGCGCTTATAATAGCGATAGAGGTGTTATTCCTTTTGAGCGATTCTTTGTTGGAGGTGATGGTTTAGCCAATTATTCTTTAGATGGTAGAGAGGTTATTCAACTTCGTGGATATCCTAATCAATCACTTTCAGATAGTGATGGTGGATCAATATATAATAAATTTTCTTTAGAGTTGCGTTACCCAATTACTTTAGGTGCTCAAGCTAAAATATATGCATTATCATTCTTAGAAGCTGGTTCATCTGTAAATGACTTTAAGGATTTTGATCCTTTCAAACTTCAGAGATCAGCAGGTTTTGGTCTTAGAATCTTTATGCCAGCATTTGGTTTATTAGGTATAGACTTTGGTCATGCATTTGATGATTCACCTTATGGTACAGAGGTTAAAAACTGGGAAACTCACTTCATCATCGGGCAACAATTTTAAGTTTGGCACGATATTTTCTAATATTAAAATAAGTATTTCATCACATTGTTAAAATTTTTAAGAATATATTTCGTTAAATTTGAAGATTAGTAATACTAAATGAATAGTATATTTAGCATTACGATTAAATTGTCTCAAAATATGAAAAATAAAATGATGAAATTTAAAGTTCTTTTTTTACTAATAATCATTGGTCTACTAAGTTTTAGTGCACATGCGCAACGTGGTGTTAGAATCGGTTATATTGATACTGAGTATATTTTACAAAATGTGCCAGAATATCAAGAAGCTTCATCTCAGTTAGATAAAAAAGTTCAAGGATGGAAATCTGAAATTGAAACAAAATTAAATGCTATTGAACAAAAGAAGAAAGAACTAAATAACGAAAGTGTTCTTTTAACTAAAGAGTTATACGATGAGCGTTTTGAAGATATTTCTTTTGAAGAAGCTGAGGTATTAGATTATCAGCAAAAACGTTTTGGACCTGAAGGCGATTTAATGATTCAGAAACGTCAATTGATAGAGCCTATTCAAGATCAAATTTTTGCAGCTGTACAAGAAATTGCAGAAACTAAAAGTTACGATTTTGTTTTTGATAGATCTGCAGATGTTGTTATGCTTTACTCAGCAGAACGCTACGATATGAGTGAACAAGTTCTGAGAACAATCACTAGAACATCAAAACGTACACAAGCTAAAAATAAAAAAGAACGTAAAGCTTTAGATGAAGAGGAAGTAGTGCCAGTAGTTGATGGAGATAAAGATGCAAGACAACAAGCTTTAGAAGATCGTAAAGTACAACGTGAAGCTCAATTAGCAGCTAAACGTGCAGAGCGCGAAAAAGCAATTGAAGATAGAAAAAAAGCACAAGAAGAACTTAGAGAAGCTAAAAAGAAAGAGGCAGAAGAGCGTAGGCAAAATGCTCTAGAAGCAAGAAATAAAAGTACTGAGGTTTCGGAAGAAACTAAAGAGGAAGCGAAAGAAGAAGTTAAAGCTGTTGATTCTGTAACTATTAAAAAAGATACTACAGCTGTAGAAAAGTCAATTATAAAAACGGATAGCACGAAAGTTGAAGGACTTATTAAAAACGATTCTACAACAATAAAAAAACCAAAAACTGCAGCAGAATTAGCTGCTGAAGTACGCGCTCAAAAATTAAAAGAAAGAGAAGCTAGAGCAAAAGAATTAGAAGAAAGAAAGCAGAGAATTATAGATCAAAGACTAAAAGCACGTAAAGATCGTGAAGAACAGGTTAGAAAGAATGATTCTATAGCAAATGCTAAAAAAGATTAATAATCAATAAATTTAAATAACACGTAATACAATTAAATCAAATGAAACATTTAAAATCTTTATTATTTGCAGCAGTACTTTTTATTGGGGCTACAAGTTTAGCTTCTGCACAAAGCACAGTTGCTCATATCAATAAGCAAGAATTAATTAAGTCAATGCCAGCTTATACACAAGCGCAATCTGAAATTGAAAAATTAGGTAAAACTTACGAAGCTAATATTCAAACTTCTATTAAAGAATTAGATGCAAAATTAAAGCAATATGATGCTGAATCTGCAACGAAATCTGAAGAAGAAAATATGAAGCGTATGCAAGAAGTTGAAGGAATTAAGCAAAGCTTAGGTGAGTTTCAACAACAAGCTCAGAAAGATTTACAACAAAAAGAATTTAATCTTTTAAAACCTATTGTTGAAAAAGCAGATAATGCAATTAAAGCAGTAGCTAAAGCTCAAGGAATTAAGTATGTAGTTGATTCTGCAATGCTTATTGTAGCTGACGGAAAAGATCTTATGGCAGATGTTAAAAAGCAATTAGGGATGTAATCCTTATTAAAATAATTATTTAGAAAGTCGCTTATTATTAAGCGACTTTTTATTTTTGTACTCATGAGTAATAAACAACCTATAGGTATATTTGATTCTGGTATTGGTGGGACTTCTATCTTTAAAGAAATTCATTCCCTATTACCAAATGAAAATTGCATTTATCTAGCCGATAGTATAAATGCTCCTTATGGAAATAAGTCTAAAGAAGACATTATAAAGCTTAGTATTAAAAATACTGAATACTTAATAAATAAAGGTTGTAAAATTATTGTAATTGCTTGTAATACGGCTACTACAAATGCTATTGATTACTTAAGAGCAAACTATAATATTCCTTTTATAGGAATAGAGCCAGCTATTAAACCTGCGGCTTTAAATACACAAACCAAGGCTATTGGTATATTGGCTACAAAGGGAACTTTAAGTAGTCAACTTTTTCATAAAACTACAGATCTATATTCTGAAGGAATTAAGATTATAGAACAAGAAGGGGATGGTATTGTTCAGTTAATAGAATCTGGTCAGTTAAATTCTAATAAGATGAAATCTCTTTTAGAAATCTATTTAAAGCCCATGTTAGAGCAGAATATAGATCACCTAGTGTTGGGTTGTACACATTATCCTTATTTAATACCTATGCTATCTAAAATGCTTCCTAGTCATATTAAAATTATTGACTCCGGAAGAGCTGTAGCAAACCAAACAAAAGTGGTATTAGCTTCTTTAGATTTGCTCAATCCTTCTTCAGAAAATCCAAAAATAGAATTGTTATCAAACAGTGATATTGCAGTTTTAAATACAATACTCGATAATAAATTTAATGTAACTCATTTAAAATTTTAGTAAGGTTAATTAAGTTTTCCATACTAAGACTTTATGAAATTACTATTTGTTTATAATGCGAACTCAGGAAAGTTAAATAACCTATTAGATATTGGTCATAAATTATTGAGTCCTTCAACATATCAATGCAGTCTTTGTGCTTTAACACATGATACGTTTAAGGAAAATACAATATGGAAAAACTTTAGAGCAGAAAGTCAGTTTCAAATGGAATTTTATCATAAAGATGAATTTGAAACCAAATTCCCTAGTGTAAAGCTAAATTATCCTACAATATTAAAACTAGAAACAATTCAATTTACTACAGTTTTAACTCCAGACATCTTAAATGAAATTTCATCTGTTGAAGCTTTAATTGAGAGATTGAAAGTGAGTCTTTAATTTTGTAGAATAATCTATAAAACAATTCTTATTCTTCCTTAAACCAACCTGAATATTTTACATAATTGTTTGCGATACGATCAATTTCACCTGAAATTAATTCTTTGCTAATGTCTTTTACTTTTTTAGCAGGAACACCAGCATAAATACTTCCAGATTTTACGATTGTATTTTTAGTAACCACAGCTCCTGCTGCAATAATGCTATTGCTTTCTATAACGCAATCATCCATAACAATGCTTCCCATACCGATCAGTACATTGTCTTGAATCGTACAACCATGGACCATTGCATTATGGCCAATAGACACATTGTTACCTATTGTTGTTGGTGATTTTTGATACGTTGCATGTATTATAGCACCGTCTTGAATATTCACCTTGTTTCCTATTTTAATGTAGTGTACATCGCCTCTAATTACGGCATTAAACCATATGCTGCATTGGCTTCCTAATGTAACGTCTCCAACAATAGTTGCATTCTCTGCAACGTAGCAATCTTCTGGGATTTGAGGGTGTTTTCCTTGTACGGTTTTTATAAGTGGCATAACTTCTTTTTTAGTGAATTATTATACCTTAAAGATAAAATGAAAAACTTGAATATGATAAAATATGGCACAAAAAAAGAGTAGCATATTTGCTACTCTTTAATCTTAATTTTATGAATGAGAAAACTATACGTTTTCAGCATCTCTTAAGCCTTGGATATATTCAGCTTTCTGAATTTCTCTTCTTCTTGTTACAGAAGGTTTAGCGAAATAACGCTTTTCTCTTAAGTTTTGCATAATTTGCACATTTCTGTGTTTACGCTTATAACGCTTAAGTGCACGTTCTATATTTTCTCCTTCTTTGATTTCGATTTTAATCATTATATCGATATATTTTTATTAACTAATTCTTGCAAACGGTCGGCAAATATACTTTAACTATTTGAAAATAAAAAATTAATTGAAACTTTTAAACAATTATTTTTAAATTTAAAAGTTTCAATACTATTCTTACTATAAAATCATTAGGCTAAACCTATATCATTAGTAGAAGAATCTATGTTTCAGGCTTTAAAGTAAAATTATTTTAAAGCAGTTAATTTATCCTAAGTATGTTTTTAAGATCTTACTCTTACTAGCATGTCTTAATCTTCTAATTCCTTTTTCTCTAATTTGTCTTACACGTTCGCGTGTTAGATCATAGATACTTCCAATTTCTTCTAATGTCATTGGTGGTTGATCTCCAATACCAAAGTTTAAGCGAATAACATCACTTTCCTTCTGTGTTAATGTTTCTAAAGCACGTTCTACTTCTACATTTAATGACTCACGCATTAAATCGTGATCAGGTCTTGGTGATTCACCAGAACTTACAACATCATACAAACTAAAAGTTTCTCCATCCTTCAATGGCGCATCCATAGAAAGGTGACGACCAGAATTTTTCATTGATTGTTTTACCTCACGAACACTAAGATCTAGTTCACCAGCAATTTCATCTGCATTTGGTGGTCTTTGATTTACTTGCTCTAAATGAGAAAAGGCTTTATTAATCTTATTAATAGTACCAATTTTATTTAAAGGCAAACGTACAATACGAGACTGTTCTGCTAAAGCTTGTAAAATAGCTTGTCTAATCCACCATACAGCATAAGAAATAAACTTAAAACCTCTAGTTTCATCAAAACGCTTTGCTGCTTTTACCAAACCTGCATTACCTTCATTAATTAAATCTGGTAATTTTAATCCTTGATTTTGATATTGTTTTGCAACTGATACAACGAACCTTAAATTGGCTGTTGTTAATTTATCTAGTGCAGCTTGATCACCTTTTTTAATAAGTTGTGCTAATTCCACTTCTTCATCAGCTGTTATCAATGGAATCTTACTTATGTCTTGTAGATATTTATCTAAAGATTTATCTTCCCTATTGGTAACCTGCTTGGTGATTTTTAATTGCCTCATGTATCCTTTGAAATTTTGTGAACCTTCAATGTAACCTAATTATTAAGAATTCCAAAAAATTATGGAATTATTAACAAAAAGTGGTTGATTTTTTTTATTTTAACCGATTAACGGTCTTATTTTGGTCTAATCTTCTGTTTTATCGTCCGTAGTTTTATTTTTTCCACTTAAGAGTCCGCCAAGAATATTTCCGACACCTTCTTTCACTTTATCTTCTGTACTTTGTTTTGTAGATTCTTCAGATGTTGCTGTAGAGTCTGTTTTTGTAGTGTTTGAATTTCCTCCGACAAGACCGCTTAATAAATCGCTAACTTTATCTTTTCCTTTGCCAATTAATTTCTGTTTTTCAATTTCAACTAATTGTTTTGTTAAGTTAGTAACGCCACTTGTTAAATCTGTTTGGATATTAGGACTCGCAAATGTGCCGCCGATATTTGCCGTTACAGGAACTGTAAGGTTATTTACCTCGCTATCATTAATTTTTCCTATTAATTGATTGACTTCACTTCCTAAATATTTAGCTGGTACTTGTAAAACAGCACTATAATTCATCGTGTTTGTAAAACTATGCGTGCCCGATACTTCAATAGGAATGTCTTTATAGTTGATAGTGAATGGTTTTACTGAAACATTTCCATTTTCAAAACTTAAGTTAGCTACAATATCTTTAAGGTCAAGTCCATTAAAATCAATAAAATCTAGTTTACTATCTAAACTACTTAATAGAGGACTGTTACTTGTATCTACCTTATCTGTTAGGATTTTAGCTAAAGCACTACCAGAAATAGTACTTAGGTCTGGAGAAAGACTACTGTCTAGTAATCCGCTAACATCTATAGTAGAGTTAAATTTACCTTGAAGTACTTTTGCTATTGGTGCTATAGATTTTAGCATTTCTAATTTTGAAAAGGACTGCGAAATATCAAAATTTTGCATTCCCAACTTCATATCAAAGGTTGGTTTTTCATTTTTAGTAGAAACACTACCTGTAATGCCTAATTGTCCATTAAAAATATCTGTAGTCATATTTTGAAGACTAGCCGTTTGATCTTTAATGACTAATTTACCTTTTACGTTTTTTAAATTTAGATTATCGTAAATAACAGTTTTAGCATTGGCTGTGATAGTGCAATCTAAAAATGCTGGAATTTTAAGAGACTCGGCAACGGTTGCAGTTTCGTTTGATTTAGTATCACTAGAGGTTTCTGTTTCTGTAGTAACAGTATCTTCAGACATAAAATCTGAAAGGGCAAATGTGTTAGAGTTTAAGTTGAAATTACCTTCTAGGTTTTTATCACTTAACATAAAACCAAGTAAGTTGTTGATGGTTCCTGTTGCAGAAAAATCACTTTTTCCGGTTAAGGCATCAAAACTATTTAAACTCACAGTTCCTGGTTTAAAGCTTAAATCGGCTTTATTAATTTGAATTGGATTTAAAATATCATCTGAAGAAAATACAAAATTAGATAACGAAATATTTCCTACGCTTTTAATACGTTGGTATGCGTTGGTTTCAATAGCATCCATGTCAAAAGAGGTACTTATGTTGGCTTTTAAAATTCCACTAAGTTCATTGTCTAATTCAACAGGGTAAGCTTTGGTGATGTTTGCTAAATTTAGAGAGCCATCTAACTTCGCTGCTACTAACATATTTTTAGTTAGATTTTTAATAGAAGCTTCGGCTTTAAAAACATCTTCATCAATTTGAAAATTTAACTTATCAATATTAACAAAGGTATCATCAACATTCCCTGTTGTGTTTTTTATAGAAACATCAATACCTATATTTTTTACACTTTTTGGAAGTTGAGGGAATTTGAAAGAAGCATTTTCCGAAAGTAAATTAATATCTAAAGTCGGGATTGTTTCTTCCGAAACTAAACCTTTTACAATTCCTGTGAATGAAAAGTTTCCTGTTGTGCTAACATCGGCAACATCTTTAGCATAAGCTTCAGGGATTATTGCTAAGAAATCTTTAAACGTAGCTCCCGGATTTTTAAAAGTGATGTCTATCTGTTGTCCGGCTTCTACCAATTGCACATAACCATCAAACTCTAATGGTAATGCATTAATGTAGGCTTTATTTTCTTTAAAGGTATATTTTTCTTGCTCTAAATCTAAGTCAATTAACGCATCTAATTTAATATGGGTGTTAGTTAAATAAGAAGTGCTATCCATCGCAAAACTAACGTTTGCTTCAGTATTAGTGTCTAATTCAGATTTCCCGCCAGAGAAAATTCCGGTTCCTTTATGGTTAATTTCTGTAAGGTAGAATGCCATATCAGAAGTTTCATCTATATAGGTAAAGGCACTATTGTTTAATTCATAGTTATCAATATCAAAACTAAAGCCCGCTGAACTTTCTGTTTCTGTTGGTGTTTCTGTAGTGGTTTCACTTTCTTTTACAATATCGTAATTTACAGCACCTGTTTTATTGGTTTTAATGACTAAGAGTAATTCATTAGCGATAATTTCATTGATTTCTAACGGGTCTTCTGTTCCATTTAATAATTGCATCATTCCCATTTCAAAAGAAATTGATTGCGCAGTTGCTAAACTTTCTCCAGCAAAAGGAGCGCGATTAATTACTTTTAAATTTTCAACACTAACTTCTGCTTTAGGAAAACTACTAATAAGACTAAGGCTAATATCATCAAAAGATAAATCAGCATTTAAATTTTCATCTGCATAGTTTTGAACAATGGCATCTATTTTAGATTCTAAAACAAAAGGAATAGCTACAAGTATTGCAATAAAAAGGACTAATACGATTCCGATAATTTTTAAAAATTTCTTCATAAGTTCTATTTGGGTTGGTAAAATAATATCTCAATACTATATATACGCAAATTTCTGCATAAAAGTTGCTAATATCAATAAGTTTAAGAAGATTTTAATGATTTAGTAAGGTCTAATTTGTATTAATAAAAATACTATTATTTAGTTGTATGGGTGTTAAAGTAAATCTATTTCTTGATTAACTTTTAAGTTAAAACGTTTCCGGAATAAGTAAACACCAAGATATAAAAACGGCGTATCTAATATGGCAACTATAACTTTAAAAATAAAACCACTTATGAGTAAGCCTTTAAAATTAGCCCAATCTATAATGCCAAAGCTACAAAGTAAAGAGACAATTGTAAAAGTGTCTATAAATTGAGAAAGCCAAGTGGAAAAATTATTCCGAATCCATAAGTGTTTTCCTTTAGTAATACGTTTCCAAAAATGATAAATTTGAATATCTACAAATTGCGCAAATAGGTAGGTGAGCATACTCGCAAAAACAGCAATTGTGGTATTTCCAAAAACCGTATCAAACATTTTGTTGTCTACATAAGACCATTCTGTAGCAGGCATGCTACTTGCGGTAAAAATAATTAATAAGGAAAATAGCGAGGCAAAAATTCCAACCACCACAATATCATTGGCTCTTTTTTTTCCATAAATCTCACTAATTAAATCGGTAATTAAAAAAGTTATAGGATAAGGCAGAATTCCGACAGAAATCTCAAATAATTTAGAACCAAAGATTTCTATATCTAGAGGATACCAATAAAAGAATTTTTGAAATATTAAATTTGAAACGACAAGCGATGTAATAAAAAGTCCGCCAAGTAAGAGATAAATACGTTGTGCTAAAAGTTTGTCTCTTAATGTCATTAAGCTGTGGTTGTAGTTTGTTTTCAGTAAAGATAAAGAATTTGATTTTGTTGTAATAGTTACTTAAACTTAAGTTTATTCTGGATTAGAAAAAGATGATGAAAAACAAAAGATTTTATTTTTAAAAGAACAGTCCTTAAATCATTAGCATAATAGATTTTGTTTTAGTTATTTTGTCCATCCCGATTCGGCATAGAATCCGTATTTATTTATGAAGCCAACCAAAACCATTCACATCGCATTAGGAAGTAACAAAGGTCATAAATTGCAGTATTTGCAATTGGCTATTGATGCTGTTTTTAAGCGTATTGGTGTAGTTAAAAAGATTTCTAAAGTCTATAAAACACTTGCTTTTGGATTTGAAGGTGATGATTTTTATAATGCTTGCATAACGGTAGATACAGAATTGAAACCTAAAAGAGTGTTGAGAGAACTCCAGACTATAGAAGTAGAGTTGGGGCGAAAATCAAAAACGACTAAAGGTTATGAGTCTCGTGAAATTGATTTAGATATTTTGTTTTTTGAAGATGAAATTATTGAGGAAAAAACATTAACGATTCCGCATTTAGAATTACATAAGCGTAAGTTTGTTTTAGAGCCACTTTTAGATATTGCGAAAGATTTTGAACATCCTGTTTTAAATAAATCTATTGAGCTATTACTTTCAGAATGCGAGGATAATTCAGAAATTGAATCTTTAGATTTTTACTTAGAAAATCCAAGAACAGCATACACTTTTAATAATCATAGTTATATTGCTATCGAAGGGAATATTGGAGCTGGAAAAACTAGTTTGGCAAATAAGATTGCTAAAGATTTTAATGCGAAATTAATTTTAGAACGTTTTGCAGATAATCCATTTTTGCCAAAATTCTATAAAGAACCAGAGCGTTATGCATTTACTTTGGAAATGTCGTTTTTAGCAGACCGTTACCAACAAATTAGTGACGACTTATCGCAATTCGATTTGTTTAAGGATTTTATGGTGAGTGATTATGATGTGTTTAAGTCTTTAATTTTTTCTAAAATCACCTTACCAGAAGATGAATTTAGATTGTACAGAAAACTATTCTACCAGGTTTATAAAGATATCGCTAAGCCAGATTTGTACATTTATTTATATCAGAATACAGAAAGACTTCAGGCTAATATAAAAAAGAGAGGTCGTAATTACGAAAAAGATATTAAGGACGATTATCTCGAAAAAATAAATGCTGGTTATCTCGATTTTTTAAAGAGTCAACAAGAGATGAATGTGAAGATTATTGATATTTCAGATAAAGATTTTGTAAAGTCTCGTGAAGATTATTTGTGGCTATTGGGTGAAATTAATGATTCTTCAGTAAGCAGTAAGCAGTAAGCAGTAAGCAGTAAGCAGTTTAGGCTTAATAAAATTGAAATAAGATAATTTTAAAATTGAGAGAAATCTCTCTGTGAAAACTTCGTGTTACTCAGCGCATCTCAGCGTAATAATTAAAACTTTATTAAATAGTTTTATAAAGAACAGTTACAATACAGCCTTTGTTATCTTCAAGGTGAATTTCTGAAAGTAGATGTTCTTCCTTTACTTCTAAATTAAAAGGAGCTTTCAATAGATTAACACCACTATTTTGTTTTAATCGAATTCCTTGGCTTGCAATTTTATCTTTATTAACTTCAAAATTACCTTGAGGTAAATGTTCTGTAAGAATTATATATTTATAGTTTTTTAATTTCTCTACAATCTTAAGTATTTCAACATTAGATAAATGTTGAAGGACTTGTCTTATAATAATACAATCTGCTTTATGTAATTCATCTTCTACAATATTTAAACAATGAAATTCTAAATTCTTAGCTTTAAAAAGTGTTTTGTTTCTTTCAATTAGATTTTCAACGATATCAATCCCAATATATTTTTTAGTGTGTTTAGTGAGTTGTTTTCCAATATTAAAATCACCGCAACCTAAATCGCAAACCACTAAATCATTATCATGAGATTTAAGGAAGCTAATAATCGAATCTAAATAAGGTTGAATGATTTCTGTATGATGAGAACCTTCACCTGAATAGAAATCAAAGTCTTTTCCGCCCCAAAGTTTCTTGTCGTAAATCTGTTCCATTACGGCTTTAGTAGGCCAAGGTTTTTTCATTTGTTCTTTATTAAGGTAAATAAAAAGCGAAGTTGTTCAACTTTGTTCAAGAAATAAGAGTATAACTTTCTATTTTCTATTTTCTATTTTCTATCTTCTATCTTCTATCTTCGAAAACACATCCCAAATCACCACACCACAACTCACAGAAATATTTAAGGAATGTTTGGTTCCGTATTGTGGAATTTCAATCACAACATCACTTGCATCAACAACATCTTGTGCAACACCTTTTACTTCGTTTCCAAATACAA
Organism: Winogradskyella undariae; assembly: GCF_013285155.1. Taxonomy (GTDB): domain Bacteria; phylum Bacteroidota; class Bacteroidia; order Flavobacteriales; family Flavobacteriaceae; genus Winogradskyella; species Winogradskyella undariae. Next base: position 110,611 of record NZ_JABTEL010000003.1, read on the forward strand.
AAGCGTATTTTTTATGAGGTTGAGGTGTAAATTTGTTTAGCATCGTAGCATTTTCAGCTTGCTCTATTGAGCAGATATTAACATCTTCTGCCTTTAGTTTTTCAATAACATCTAAGGTGTTTTCTGTATATTCCCAATCTACGGTTTCTGTACTTCCTAGGGCTGTTTTTCTAATGTCGTTATGCGGTGGTTGTGCAGTAATACCACACAAATAGATTTTTTCAATTAAAAAAGCATCACTAGTTCTAAACACAGAACCAATATTATTTAAGCTTCTAATATTATCGAGTATAATAATGATTGGTGATTTTTCAGCTGTTTTAAATTCTGAAACTTCTAATCGGTCTAGTTCTTCGTTTTTTAGTTTACGCATTTTTATCGTTTTGGAGACTTATCAGGTTTTTAAAACCTTGCAGGTCTGAAAAGTGTAATTATCAACATCTGTAAATAACTTCTAGTCTTTCGGTTTTAATAAGCCTCAAAATATAAGTAATTTAGCAAACTTGCAATCTTGAAATTTTTCAAGACAAAAATATAACTTAAAACCAGATTACCATTGGCTAAATCCGCAAAAAAAGTAACCCCATTAATGAAACAGTATAATGCCATTAAGGTAAAATATCCTGATGCATTATTATTGTTTAGAGTTGGTGATTTTTACGAAACATTTGGTAGCGATGCTGTTAAAGCGTCTAAAATTTTAGATATTATTTTAACCAAGCGTGGTGCGGGTAGTGAGAGTGAAATTGAGTTGGCTGGTTTTCCACATCATTCTTTAAATACCTATTTACCTAAATTAGTTAGAGCAGGTGAACGTGTTGCTATTTGCGACCAATTAGAAGATCCTAAGCAAACCAAAACGATTGTAAAACGAGGAGTTACAGAATTGGTAACGCCTGGTGTGGCTTTTAATGATGATATTTTACATTCTAAATCGAATAACTTTTTAGCAGCTGTTTATTTTGAAAAGGAACGTATCGGAATTGCATTCTTGGATATTTCTACAGGTGAATTTTTAACGTCTCAAGGAAATGCTGAATATGTAGATAAGTTACTTCAAAATTTTAATCCAAGTGAAGTTTTAATTTCAAAGAAAAGTAGAAAAGTGTTTTCTGAAACCTTCGGAAATGATTTTCATACCTTTTATTTGGAAGATTGGGTTTTTCAAGCCGATTATGCTAATGAAACTTTAACCAAACATTTTAATACTAAAACGCTTAAAGGGTTTGGAATTGAAGATTTATATGAAGGGATTATCGCTTCAGGTGTAGTGCTTCATTATTTAGGAGAAACACGTCATAATAAATTAGAACATATTGCTACGGTTTCTAGAATTGCTACAGATGATTATGTGTGGATGGATAAATTTACCATCCGAAATTTAGAGTTATACCATTCTACTAATGCTAATGCTGTAACTTTAATTAACGTTATTGATAAAACGATTTCGGCAATGGGAGGTCGTATGCTAAAGCGTTGGTTGGCATTGCCTCTTAAGCATGCCGAAAAAATAAAGCAGCGTCACGAAGTCGTCAAATATTTACTTGAAAACGAAACGGTTTTAGAAAAAGTTCAAACGCAAATAAAACAAATAGGAGACATTGAACGTCTGATTTCAAAAATAGCAACGGTAAAAGTTTCCCCACGAGAGGTTATTCAACTTAAAAACTCGTTAGATGCTATTGTGCCTATTAAATCGGTAGCGGAAACTTGCGAGAATGAAGCTCTAAAAATACTAGGTGATAATTTACATCGTTGTGATTTATTGCGCGAAAAAATAAAGGAAACCTTAAACGAAGAAGCGCCTGTAAATGTTTTAAAAGGGCATACAATTGCTGTTGGTTTTTCAGAAGAATTAGATGAATTAAGAGGTTTGTCTCAATCCGGAAAAACTTATTTAGATAATATGCTAAAGCGCGAAAGCGAACGAACAGGCATAACATCTTTAAAGATAGCATCGAACAACGTTTTTGGGTATTATATAGAGGTTCGTAACTCACATAAAGATAAAGTACCTGAAGAATGGATTAGAAAGCAAACTTTAGTAAATGCAGAGCGTTACATTACCGAAGAGCTTAAAGAATATGAAGCAAAAATTTTAGGGGCAGAAGAACGTATTTTAGCTATAGAGCAACAATTATTTGGTGAGTTGGTCACTTGGATGCATCAATTTATTATTTCGGTACAACAGAATGCACAACTTATTGGGCAATTAGATTGTTTATGTGGTTTTGCAAGTTTAGCAAATGCAAATAAATATGTGTACCCACAAATTGATGATAGTTACGATTTAGAAATTAAAGATGGTCGTCACCCAGTGATTGAAAAACAATTACCCATCGGTGAACCTTATATTGCAAATGATGTTTTTTTAGATAGAGAAACGCAACAAATTATTATGATTACGGGGCCTAACATGTCTGGTAAGTCGGCTATTTTAAGGCAAACTGCTTTAATTGTATTATTAGCGCAAATAGGGAGTTTTGTGCCTGCAGGAGAAGCGCGTATAGGATTGGTAGATAAGATTTTTACTAGAGTAGGAGCTAGCGATAATATTTCGATGGGTGAATCTACTTTTATGGTAGAAATGAATGAGACCGCTTCTATTCTTAATAATATTTCAGACCGAAGTTTAGTGTTGTTAGATGAAATAGGAAGAGGAACTAGTACATACGATGGTATTTCTATCGCTTGGGCTATTAGTGAATATCTACATGAACATCCCTCTAAGCCTAAAACGCTTTTTGCAACGCATTACCATGAGTTAAATGAAATGACAGAGACGTTTGGTCGTATTAAAAATTTCAACGTTGCTGTAAAGGAATTAAAAGACAATGTGCTTTTTGTTCGGAAATTGGTTGAAGGTGGAAGTGAACACAGTTTTGGTATTCATGTTGCAAAAATGGCGGGAATGCCTCAGCAAGTCATCCGACGTGCAAATAAAATTTTATCAAAATTAGAGAAATCGCATTCTAGTGAAGAACTAACAGATAAAGTAAAAGGATTAAAAGACGATTTACAACTTAGTTTTTTTAATTTAGATGATCCCTTACTCGTTGAAATTAAGGACGAAATCATCCATACGGACATAGATACCTTAACACCTGTTGAGGCTTTAATGAAGCTCAATGAAATTAAGAGAATGTTGGTGAAGAAAAAGCCAGTTTAAATTTTTTTTAATTTTTTTCGAAAAAAGTTTGGTGGTATGTAAATAAAGTGTAAATTTGCACCCGCTTACAGAGCGAAACGTTCATTAAAATTGCGAAAGTAGCTCAGGGGTAGAGCATCACCTTGCCAAGGTGGAGGTCGTGGGTTCAAATCCCATCTTTCGCTCTGAATACAAAAATATACCAATTTGATTACATTTATTTGTAATTATAATGCTGAAGTGGTGGAATTGGTAGACACGTTGGACTTAAAATCCAATGTCCATTAGGACGTACGGGTTCAAGTCCCGTCTTCAGTACTAAGCCTTTGCAGGATTTCCTGCAAAGGCTTTTTTTTATTCAGGTACAACATAGGTACAACATTTTCATCTTTTTCTTAGATTCATTTAATTTGTGATTGCTTAGTAGTAAATGATAGTAAAATAATGAGATAATTACCAAAAAGCGGTGTGTTTCTCGAAAGTTTACTGAAGTTGAATCGTTCAGCTATTATAAAAGAACGTTTATACTAGTAGTTTTAAATAGTGATTTTTTCCTTTAATATTTTCAATAACTCTTGGCTATAATATTTATAAATATCAGGGATATTCAGTACGGTAACTTTTGAGTAATACCTAGACCCTGTATACTTCTGTATTTGCCCAAGATGTCTTTGTTCCATTACATAAACTTTATCTGCCCACTGCAATAGATCTTCAGTTAATGCTGTTGTTCCTTCTTTTCTGCAAATTTTAAGATTGGTGCCAGCACTCAAAAATTCGTGACTATTATATTTTGAAGCAAAATAATCCTCAGCAGTCTTAGACCGTTGTTTATTAGCTGAACATACAAATAGAATTTTCAAGACAGTTGCTTTTAATTACAGTGTAAATATAAGTATTAAACAACACTAAATAAAATGCATCATAACGATTATGCATAAATAAACTTGTTTTATTAATAAGTTTTGATTATATTTGCACCGTAATGATTATGTAATTTAAATTATGCAAAGCAAGATAGTCAATTTAAAATCAATTCTAAGCTACCAAGGTCTATCCTCTGGATACTCTTTTCGAGGTAAGATAAAGAACACTCATAATGGAGGTGTTCGAGTGATACAATTAAAAGACTTTGAAGAAAATTACACTTATATAGGTGATGATTGTTATCTAGTTGATAGCGATATGATAAAAAGTAAGTATTACTTAGAATCTGGAGATATTCTATTTACAGGAAAGGGAACTAATAATTTCGCGCTAGTATTTAAGGAAATTGATCATATTCCAACCATTGCCTCATCTGCCTTATTTGTTATTAAAGTAGATGATGGTATAGCTAATCCTGACTTTATCGCTTGGTATATCAACCAGTCAAAAGTTCAAAATTATTTCAAAACCAATGAAGCGGGCACTTACAACACTAGTATTAATAAAACAACATTAGAAGAAACACCTATTGTACTTCCATCATTAGAGGTACAATCTAAGATAGCCAAAATAGCAAATCTTCATAATGAGGAATTCGCGCTTAGTAATAAAATAATAGAACTAAAAAATAAATTAACAACCACACAACTTTTAAACATATTATAAAATGTCAAACAAAATAAAGCCTAGTCAAGATCAAATTAATGCAGCATTATGGAATGCTTGTGACACCTTTAGAGGAGCTTTTGATTCGTCAGAATACAAAAACTACATCTTAGTATTTATGTTTATCAAGTACTTAAGTGATGTTTGGAAAGATCACTATAACGAACTTAAAGAGCGCTATGGAGATGATGAAGAGTTAATCCAAAGAAAACTAAAGCGAGAAAGATTTGTTCTTCCGGACGACTGCTCTTTTGATTATATCTACGAACACAGAAATGACACAGATATAGGTGAGAAAATTGATAAAATATTCGCGAAAATTGAAGAGAGCAATCTTGAAAAGTTGGACGGTGTGTTTAGAAACATCAGTTTTAATTCTGATAAATTAGGACAAACAAAAGACCGTAATCGTCGTCTTAAAAATTTGATTAATGATTTTGCTAAGCCTGAGTTAGACTTCCGTCCTTCGCTATGGGAAGGTAAACAAGATATTCTTGGAGAAGCATATATGTACCTCTTAGAAAAATTTGCATCTGGAGCAGGTAAAAAAGGTGGAGAATTTTTTACACCAAAAGAAGTGTCTAGCTTATTAGCTAAACTAGTATCACCAAAAGAAGGTGATCGCATCTTTGATCCAACATGTGGGTCTGGTTCATTGTTGATTAAAGTAGCAGAAGAAACAAAAGATGTACAAGGCAACCCAACAAATAATTTTGCTATTTATGGTCAAGAAAGCAATGGAGATACCTGGGCATTAAGTAAAATGAACTGCTTCTTGCATAGTATGGATTCAGCACAAATTGAATGGTGTGACACCATTAATAATCCAATGCTAAAAGAAGGTGATGCCTTAATGAAATTTGATATCGTAGTGGCAAATCCACCGTTTAGCCTTGACAAATGGGGGCACGAGAATGCAGAAGCAGATCGTTACAAGCGTTTTCTTCGTGGTGTACCACCTAAATCTAAGGGGGATTATGCTTTTATTCTGCATATGATAGAAACAACGTTGCCTACAGGTAAAGTAGGTGTTATTGTTCCGCACGGTGTTTTATTTCGTGGAAGTGCAGAGCAAAAAATTCGTCAAAAACTAATTGAAGAAAATTTACTAGAAGCAGTAATTGGCTTACCAACTAACCTATTTTATGGTACAGGTATTCCTGCAGCAATTCTAATTTTTAATAAAGCAAAAACGACTAAAGACATTATATTCATAGATGCGAGCAAAGAGTTTGATGATGGTAAAAAGCAGAATGTATTGCGTGCTCAAGACATAGATAGAATCGTTAACACCTACAAGGATTTTAAAACAATCGAAAAATACAGCTCAGTAGTAAAGCCTGCAGAAGTAGTTGAGAATGATTTCAACTTAAACATACCGCGTTATGTAGACACTTTTGAAGAAGAAGAGCCAGTAGATATAGCACAAGTACAACAAAATATTATAGAGCTAGAAGCTGAATTAGTGGAAGTGCGTGCAGAAATGAACAAACATTTAAAGGAATTAGGGTATTAGTAGCGAAAAAATATAGGTAGTCAAATAATCCTTGACAGCTCAAAACAGAATTATTATGAGTCAAGACGAAAACAACATTATAATTTACACCACACAAGATGGAAAAAGTTCCGTAGCATTATTTGCGCGAGATGGCAACGTCTGGATGAATCAAAAACAACTTTCAGAACTTTTTGACACCTCTGTCCCGAACATAAGTATGCATATCAAAAGTATACTGGAAGACAAGGAGTTAATAGAGAATTCAGTTGTTAAGGATTACTTAACAACTGCAGTAGATGGCAAAGAATATAAGGTTGCTTTTTATGCCTTAAACATGATATTGGCAATTGGTTATCGGGTACGTAGTAAACGTGGTGTTCAGTTTAGGCAATGGGCAACTAGAAATTTAAGCGAGTTTATTGTTAAAGGTTTTGTAATGGATGATGAGCGCTTAAAAAATCCAGATGGGCGCCCAGATTATTTCGATGAGTTATTAGAACGTATTCGAGGTATACGGGCTTCCGAAAAACGCTTTTATCAAAAAGTACGAGATCTATTTAGTTTAAGTAGCGATTATGATCCAACAGATAAAGCAACACAAATGTTTTTTGCAGAAGCGCAAAACAAGTTGCTCTATGCGACCACAAATCAAACAGCAGCAGCGCTCATTGTAAAACGTGCTGATGCCAATAAATTAAACATGGGTCTTTCTACATGGAAAGGCGGTGTGGTTAGAAAACAGGATATTACTGTTGCTAAAAATTATTTAACAGAAGATGAGTTAGATAGCCTAAACAGACTGGTGGTTATCTTTTTAGAAACCGCTGAGCTACGTGCTAAAAACAAACAAGATCTTACAATGCGTTATTGGCAAAATAATTTAGATAAAATTATAGAATTTAATGAGCTTCAAGTTTTAGATAGTCCTGGTAAGGTAAGTCATAAACAAATGGAAAAGAAAGTACGTGCACAATATGAGTTGTATGATCAAAAACGAAAAAAACAGGATGCAGAAGAAGCAGATCGTATAGACTTAGAAGATTTAAAGTCTTTAGAACAAAAAATTAAAAACAAAAAATAACATGACCATATATCCTACCATTAACCGCAGTGTGTTATTAGTTGTACCAAAACAACCGTTTTACGATTGGAGCAACGCGCTAACACCAGATTTGCCAGAAACCAATGCAGACGATATAAGTGAATACAATAGCTATTTGCAAGAAGAAGAACTCTTTCTGGACGATCCCAAAAGCGAACTAAAAAATTACTGGAAAAAGATATTTATCAACGAACTCTTTGGGCAATGGACAGATGAAGCTGACTACCCAAAACTAAGCTGGAAACTTTTTACAGAGTGGTTCAGTTTTTATAGATCTAGCATTGTAACAGACCTTACCGACGAACCGCTTTATACCCAAGATTATGAATAAGAATACACAAAGTGAGGATATTTTGGTAAAGGATAATGAAGGATATAAACAAACTAAGTTAGGATGGATTCCTAAGGATTGGGTTTATACTAGTATAAGAGATTTTATTAATCAGTTGAATGGTTTTGCTTTCAAAAGTGATGAGTTTAATCAGCAAGGTAAAGGAACTAGATTGTGCAGAGGGATAAATATAACTAGAGGTAATTTACGCTTTGGTGAAAAGAATGAGATGTTTTGGGAAAATTCTAATAATCTAAATCTAGATAAATATTTACTACAAAATGGAGATATTGTAATTTCTATGGACGGTTCTTTAGTTGGTAGAAATTATAGTTTAGTTGACGAAGCATTTTTGCCACTTTTACTAGTTCAGCGAGTAGCAAGATTACGTACTAAGAGTACAATGTCACAATCATTTCTTTTTCATTGGATTTCTAGTAATAATTTCATTAGGTATGTTGACTCAGTAAAGACAAGCTCAGGTATACCACATATTTCAGCAAAGGATATTAATAATTTTACGATTGCAATTCCACCACTTCCAGAACAACAAAAAATAGCCAGAATTCTAAACACTTGGGACAAAGCCATAGCTGCTCAAGAAAAGCTAATAACAGAAAAACACGAGCTAAAAAATGGGTTGATGCAACAGTTGTTGACTGGAAAGAAACGGTTTCCTGAGTTTAAAGAAAAATGGCAAACTTCAAAGTTAGGTGACATTTTCACAATTCAAGGAAGAGTTGGATGGAAAGGTTACAAAAAAGAAGACTTGAGAGATGAAGGACCATTAGTTATCGGAGCCAAGCATATAAAAAATCAATTATTAAACTTGAGTGACCCGACACATTTATCACTAGAAAAGTACGAAGAGTCACCAGAAATTATGATTAAAATAAATGATCTTCTTATTGTTCAAAGAGGTTCTCTTGGAAAAATAGCAGTAATTGAGAACGACTTAGGTAAAGCAACTATTAATCCAAGTATGGCAATTTTAAGACCTAAAAGGGATGATATTTCTGTAAAGTATATTTATTATTTTTTGTGTTCAGATTTCAGCCAAAAACTAATAATGTCCGAGACAGGCAGTACTGGTGTCCCAATGATATCGCAAAAACAAATTTCAACTTTCAAAATGACATATCCATCATTAAAGGAACAACACAAGATAGTTGGTCTAATGCAAACAATGGATGAAGAGTTTTCTAGTTTAAAAGAAGCTCTTAAAGCTTTAAAAAAACAAAAACAAGGATTAATGCAGCAGTTATTGACTGGTGAGAAACGGGTAAATACACATTAACATGGAAGAATTTAAAGAAATAGAAAACTCAAGATATGTATTGGATAGGTTTGACCATTACATTGAGGGCGCAAATAGTAAAGGGAACTTTTTATTAGCTTTTAGCGCTTTTATATTCGGTTTTATCATTACAAGTTTTAAAACAATAGTTGAATTTGATAATTCAGAGGATAAAAGCTGGACAATAGGTTTGCTAATTATCATTTTAATTATTGGTTTAGTAAGCATTGCATTTACAATTGCGGCAGTATTTCCGTTTTTAAAAACAAACAATTCAAGTAGTAAAAAATACCATTCTCTAGTGTTTTTCAATTCCATAGCAGATATGGATGAAGAGGTCTTTTTAAAACAGTATAAACAACAAAAAAATAAAAAGATTTGTAAAGATATGGCAAAACAAATTTTTGCCATATCTAAAGGTCTTAAAATAAAATATTTCAGAATTAGTTGGGCAATTAGGTTGGTTTTTGTGCAGTTAATCCTATTGTTATCAATTATAATAATCAAAGTAGTATGAGCTTATTTAAAAATTATAAATCCGGTTTAGAAAGTGTTTTAAGTAGATCTGGTCAAACACTTCAAAAAGGTTGGAGTTCGCCTTATGTATTATTAAATGAAAGCACAAAAACGTTCTCATCAGTACCAACTAACATAGAGCCAAATTCTAAAACTATTTTGGAGTTCGATTCTAATCAGTTGCAAAAGTACTTTGGACCAAATAAATATTCATTTGATAATGTTACTATCGGCAATCATCCAGATTTTGAATATTTGGCTGAAAATCAAATGCTAAAACATCATTGCGTTTCAATGTTTATTGATATAAAAGGTTCTACAAGATTAGCTTTAAAATATTCGTTAGAAGAAGTGAGATTAATCAAAGATACCTTATTAACACTTTGTATAAATGTTGTAAGTCATTTTGGTGGTCATGTACATCGTTTACAGGGTGACGCTGCTTTTGTCCAATTTGTTAGAAAAGATTCAAATTCTAACGATAGTATTATTAATGCATTAAATGCAGCAAGCGTTTTGTGTCAGGCAGTGTCCGAGGATTTATCTTCTGCTTTTGTTAGCTATGGCTTAGACCCAATTAAAATTAGAGTAGGTATTGATTATGGCTCAGATGAAGAAGTAATGTGGTCACACTATGGCATTACTAACTGTAATGAATTAACAACAACAAGTCTTCATACTGATTTAGCTGCGAAACTTCAGCACAAAGCTTCTGTAAATTCCATTAGAATTGGTAAAAATTTAGTGGATGCAATTGAAATGAAAGAAGAGTATATTTCTACGCCAAGAGTTAAAAAAAATGGGGAGTATGTAGATGACCGTTATATTATTCAATCACCAGTTTTCAATTATCGCCAATTCGATTTTGACTGGAAAAAGTATTTAAATAGTTTTTCATTTTATAAACAAAATGGCAGTGGTAAACTGGAAATATTCGATAATCCATTCACATTAATGACAACAGTTTATAAACCAGACCAAGAGTATAATAGTTCACAATATTTTGAAAATAATTATGCGATTCTTAAAGGTAGGCTGATCAAGTATCAATTAATGTTTAATAATTCCCCATATCACAGAAAGCATTATGAAACAATTACTTGGGAAGCATATAATTATGGGTCTGAAGCAAAAAAGGCAAAAGACGAAAATCATGATTTTGAGAAAAAATTTGTAAATAAAAGTCATTGTATTGCACATGCTGGCTATCATGGTAATCATTACTTAAAATGTTCTATTAAACGAGAACATTCAGATAACATTATATTGAAATTCCCAGTATATGTTGATGATAAATTGGATAGCGAAATAGATATAAATAGTTTGTTGAATTAAAAATTTAGAAAAATTTTATGGAAAAAGAATTTAATATTATAAAAAATTTAACTGGGCCACAACGTTTAGAGTTTAATAGTGATATGCAACAGCTTTTTTTACAATGCCACAAGACTTTAAAAGGAAGGATGGATAAACTAAAAGATGTTGTGGTAAATCTAAATTTAAAAAATGAGGTGTACCTAAAAGTTCTTTGCGAATACGATAATTTATCGTCAAATAAAGTTAAAATCACAGAACTGTATAAGTATAAGAGTGAAAAAGAATACAACCAAGCGCTTGCTATTGAAAGAGCAAACTTAAATTAAAATAGATATGCCAAGAAAAGAAAGACACGTAGTTGCTAACCCTGATGGTGGTTGGGACTCAAAAAGAGAAAAAGCAGAAAGAGCTTCAAAACATTTTGAAACAAAAAAAGAAGCAATGGATTGGAGCAGACAAAAAAGTAGGTCTGAAGGTTCAGAATTAATACCTCATAAACGTAATGGGAGAATACAAAACCCAGACAGTCATGGTAATGACCCTAATCCACCTAAAGATAAAAACTAATGAATATTTCGTTAGAACAGTTATATGGTATTTGGAGGCACGAACACAATGGTGTAATTACAGATTTTAATGTTAGGGTTTATGATGAACAGCATCATACAGGCATTTCTATGTTTACAGTTTATAGATGGACAGACGATGGTTCAGAAATTATTTATGAGTGGCATGGTGTTCCGGAAATAATAAATTATCCAGACTTGATTTCAGATATTAGTTTACATCATTTAATATCGACTGAAGAAAATCTAACATATCAAAACCTGAAAATCTGGCATTTCACCAATAACCTAATGATATTAGAATTTGGTGATGGCTCAAGAGTAGAATTTCAAAAATTAGGAGCCGATGCAGGATAAAATCATCATATTAAAAAATACTAAAATTGGGATTGTTAAAGATACCATTATGTCTGTGCAAGATACATTGAGGTTAGACTTAAAGCAGGAGTTTTTATTACCAGATAGCGCGACTATAAAGACAATTGCAGAGCCTCTTACTGGAATTGAGTATTGGGGTTTATGGATAGCTGCAATTGGTGGTCTAGTTGGTATTATTGCGGCGATAAAAGCGTTTAAAGATTTATTCAAAAGAGATGAATCTCAACAACTACAGATTCAAGGTCAACAAGATCAAATTAATGAACTTGTTAAGCTTAATAAACTTTTTGAAAAACGAGTAAGAATGACTGTAAAGCCACATTTATGGTCTAATGGTAGTGGTTATAACGGGACAGATTATACAATTCATATCAAGCTAGATAATCGCGGAGAGATGGCATTCTATAGTGGTTTTGAAACTTTAGAGGGAGAAGGGGATTTTACTTTTGAAGAATGGGATCAAGATATTCCCATAAAAAAAGACGGATATATACAATTAAGTGGTAATACTTCAGGTCATCCTAATCAAACTTATTTTAAAATAAAGGTTTTTTATTACGATAAAGAGGATTATAAATATGAAACAATTATAGAATGGAACAATGCTAGAGTACGATTTTTAGAAACTAATGAATTATGAAAGTAAACTATAGCGAATACGACGATTAGCAATAACCAGCTTTAGAACTACTAAAAAAAATCAGTTGACAATATTTGTCCTTCAACAACGCTTTTGAAGCACGTAGTGAAATGAACACTTATGTGATTCTTGATTTAAATAATATAACAGATGTTTTAAAAGGTGCTTAAAAAAGTTCCCCAAAAAGTAATAAAGTTTCCCCATAAACTAATAAGGGAGTTAATACTATAAATAATGTTTCAATGAATGCTATTATGAATTTGTATCGTTTTATAAGGGTTTTAGGAGGTTTTGTAATGAAAACGAAAAATATGTACACAGATTTCTATTCCCTAAAAAATAAAATAGTTCCCCAAAAACATATATAATTCCCAAAAGCAAAAAATAATTAGTTTAAAATTATGACAGTAAACTACACAGAATACAACGATTCGCAAAAACCAGCTTTAGCATTGCTTCAAAAAATGGGTTGGCAATACGTATCACCTGAGGATGCTTTTAAAGCGCGAAGTGAGATGTTCACGAATGTCATACTAGATGATATTTTAGCCAAACAGCTGTCAAAGATTAATGAGTTTGAATATAAAGGAGAATCCTATAAATTCTCAACAGGAAGTATTCAGGGCGCTATTAATGCGCTTAAAAATGTGCCTAATGAGGGTTTAGTGCAAACCAACGAGCGCGTCTATGATTTGATAACGCTTGGTAAAAGTTTTAATGAAACCGTACAAGGAGATCGTAAAGCATACACCATAAAATACATAGATTGGCAAAATCCAGAAAATAATGTATTCCACGTAACCGAAGAGTTTGAAGTAGAGGGTGGTAAAGGAAAACGGCGTCCAGATATTGTGCTTTTTGTAAACGGAATTCCATTTGTAGTTATAGAAAACAAACGTCGTGATAAAAATGATTCCATAGATGAAGCTATCTCTCAAAACATACGCAACCAAAAAGAAAAAGAAGGCATACCTAGACTGTTCCATTATGCACAATTATTATTAGCGGTACATCCAAACGAAGTAAAATATGGTGCAACGGGAACACCTGCAAAGTTTTGGTCAATTTGGAAAGAAGATGTAGAAAAAGAAGTCTCTAAACTTTTAAAAAAGAAAACAAATACTACACAAGCTGAAGATCGCTTAGTAACTGAACAAGACAAAGGCATATTTGCTTTATGTGGTACAAAACGTCTTTTAGATTTAACATATAAGTACATTGTATTTGATGGTCCAGATAAAAAAATATGTCGTTATCAGCAGTACTTCGCGGTACAAGAAACCATACAACGTGTAAAAACTAAAAACAAGGAAGGAAACCGTCAAGGTGGTGTGATATGGCACACGACAGGAAGTGGTAAATCTTTAACAATGGTAATGTTATCTAAAGCATTAGCGCTAGATACATCTATAGAATCGCCAAGAGTTATTATAGTAACAGATAGGATAAGTTTGGATAAACAAATCTTTAAAACGTTTGTCAACTGTGGTAAACACGTTAAAAAAGCAAGAAGTGGTAATGACTTAGTAGAGCTTTTACAAGATAAAGGCAATGAAATCATTACTACCATCATTGATAAATTTGAAATTGCTACTAAAAGAGCTTCGTTCAAAGACGAGTCTCAAAATATTTTTGTCTTGGTAGATGAAAGTCATCGTAGTCAATACGGTTCGGCTCACGCTAATATGAAACGCATTGTTCCTAATGCGTCATATATAGGTTTTACTGGAACACCTTTGATGAAATCTCAAAAGAGTACGTCTAAGAAATTTGGTGGATTTATTCACAAATACACCATAGACCAGGCTGTAAAAGATGGTGCTGTATTACCATTATTATATGAAGGAAGATCTGCAAAATTGACCATTAATAAAAAGCAAATCGATAAAGGTTTTGAGCGCTTAGCAGCATCTTTAAATGAAGAAGCTAGAAAAGATTTAAAAAAGAAGTTTGCTACCATTGCTAAAATATATGAGTCCGACAATGTCATTGAAGAAATTGCATATGATATTTCAAAGCATTTTAGTGAAAACTGGAAAGGAACAGGTTTTAAAGCACAACTTGCAGTTCCTAAAATTGATACCGCTATTAAATATCAAAAATATTTTGAAGCACAGACAGATCCAGATCTTAAAATAAACACGAGAGTGGTTTTTACACCACCAGATGGTAGACAAAATAATGATGATGTTTGGTCTGAAACAACAAGTGAATCACAAAAGTATTGGAAGCAAATTCTAGAACGATATAACGATCAAGAGGCTTATGAAACAAATGTCATTGACCGTTTCAAAGAAAATAGTAATGAGGTTGAATTGATAATTGTGGTAAGTAAATTACTGACCGGTTTTGATGCACCTAGAAATACAGTATTATACTTAGCAAAACCACTTAAAGGTCATAATTTATTACAAGCAATTGCACGTGTAAATAGATTATTCGAAGGAAAAGAATATGGTCACATTATAGATTATGTAGGTGTTTTAGGAAAGCTAGATGAAGCATTAACAGAGTACAGTGCTTTAGAAGATTTTGATGAAGAAGATTTAAAAAATACGGTAGTAGATGTCAAAGATGAAATAAGAAAAGTGCCCATACGTCACGCTGAGGTCTGGGATATATTTAATGGTATTTATAACAAAAATGACATTGAAGCTTTAGAGAGACATATTGCAGAAAAAGATGTGCGCGATCAATTCTACGAACGAGTTTCTGCGTTTGCAAGAATATTACAAACTGCGCTAGCTTCAGATGACTTTTATATGGAGTTTAATACAGAACAAATAGGGTTTTATAAAAGCGAATTAAAGAAATTTCAAAGCTTACGTCTATCAGTACAATTCAGGTATGCTGAAAAAGTGTCATACAAAGAATACGAACCAAGAGTTCGTAAACTTTTAGATACGTATATAGATGCAGATGAAGTACAGGTACTTACAACAGATGTTAACATATTTGATAAAAATATGGTAGAAGAAGCTTTAGAGACTTATGGTAAAACGCCAGCGTCAAAAGCAGATTTCATAGCACATCAAATGAAGAAGGTGA
Organism: Winogradskyella undariae; assembly: GCF_013285155.1. Classification (GTDB taxonomy): domain Bacteria; phylum Bacteroidota; class Bacteroidia; order Flavobacteriales; family Flavobacteriaceae; genus Winogradskyella; species Winogradskyella undariae. The sequence continues at coordinate 126,045 of NZ_JABTEL010000003.1, forward strand.
TTACTGAGAATATGGAAAAAGACGAGGCCTTCTACAAGAAGTTCTCGCAACTGATTGAAGAAACTATTAAAAGTTTTTACGACGGTAGACTTACTGAAAAAGAGTATCTAGAAGCAATACAACAAACGCGAGATGATTTGGCGAGTGGTTATCAAGATGGAATTCCTGATAACTTACAAAACAATCCTCGTGCACGTGCTTTTTACGGAGCTTTAAATGAAGTGCTTAACACAAAACTAGACAAAGAAATTAGTAAAAAGAAAGTCGCAGAAGCTGGTGTTGAGATTGAAGAAATCGTTAATAATCTAATTATAACCGATTGGAAAAAGAACGTCGATATTCAAAATAGAATGGAAAACCAAATTGAAGATTACTTAATAAGCAAAAGAAGTCAATTAGGTGTAGAAATAAGTTTCGATGAAATAGACGCAATTCTAATTAAGTGTTTAAGAGTAGCAAAAAATAATTTTTAATGCGAAGTATACAATACGGTACCAAAGAAATTTTCTTTGAACTTCAGAGGTCTGGTCGTAAAACACTAGCTATAGAAGTGCATCCAGATAGTTCAGTACATATAATTGCGCCTGAAGACAGTTCAATTCAAGACATCGATCAGAAAGTAGAAAAACGAGCAAGTTGGATTATTAAGCAACAGCAATACTTTGAACAGTTTTTACCACGAACACCCGAACGACAATACGTTTCAGGTGAGACACATTACTATTTAGGAAAATCTTATTTATTAAAAGTAACCTCAGGATCATTAAATCAAGTAAAACTCAAATCGGGTAAATTAGAAGTAATGTGTAAAGGTGAAATAAAACAAGAAACAGTCAAAAAGCTTTTAGCACAATGGTATTATCAACACGCTGAAAAAAAATTTAATACCCTTGCTTTAGAAGCTTATTCAAAATTTAAAGAATATGATTTCAAAATGCCAAAGATTGAAATTAGAAGAATGGCCAAACGTTGGGGAAGTTGTAATACTATAGATAAAATCATAATAAATCCAGAAGTCATCAAAGCATCCTCAAAGTGTATTGAATATGTTTTGATACACGAAATGACTCATTTAGTAGTGTCAAATCATAATAAAAAGTTCTATAATACTTTAACAACAGTTATGCCTACTTGGGAGAAATGGAAAGATAAATTAGAACAGAGGTTGGCTTAAAAACAAATCGTTCCACGCAATTCCTCTACTTTCTGCGAAAAGCTTCATTCCGAGAAAAGCGGTTCACTACAACAATCTTGAACCCAGTCGCATAAAAAGTGACGGCATTCGCTTAAAAAAATAATAAACCGTTTTAATCTACAAAGTTTTAAAATTCAGAATGACAAAGACATAATCAACCTTTTAGTTTCTGGAAATCATATTGATGCTAGCTATACAGAGAAATAACAATTTCAATTTTATAGGTTTAGGATGTTTATTCTTAGTCGGGAATTTCGCGAAGCTACTCATAAATCACTCTAAAGTTCAGCAATCTATATCTCTGAAAAAATCTGATAATGTAATGCCACGAGCTTCACAAATACGGTAAAGAGTTTCAACAGGTACCCGATATTCATTCTTATTCTTAATTTTTCTAACGGTACTTTCGTCGATATTATGTTTGATGGCAAAAGCATTTTGTGACTTGCCTTCATTTAACCAAGGATGTAACCACTCTTTAGTTATATAGCTACATATTTTAAAATTTATATTGGTCATCCTAACAAAGAAAATCATTGAACAACAAAATAATTCGGGCGTTCGACCGTATTTTTAAATTAATTTATTATATTAGCAGTTGAATTATTAAATTTGCGATTCTTCGAATATAAAATACTTGAAGTCATCGCTTAGAGTCTCTGAATAGAAAACTGGTAATTTTTAAACTAGAGATGATAAGTAGATTGGCTCACGTCCTGGGCGTGGACTCTCTTGTCATTGTAAGGTACACCAGTACCTCTATCTAGATAAGGTGAGTACTGCGCTTCATGGTTTTCTGAACGTCCTTAAATTTGGAGGTGTTTCACTTAATGTTTGGTAAGCTAATGCCAACAAACTATAACTATGTCGCATGGTACTCACAGTTAATTAGGGAATTACTAATAACTTCACTTAAGCACTATGAAATATGTCCAAGGATGAATTACATTTCATAAGTAAAGAATCATATAAGACACTTTTTAATGACTTATACCCCTCTCTATGTCTATTTGCCAATCGATATTTAAAAGATTTAGATACGTCCAAGGATGTCGTTCAAGACGTGTTTATTAAAACTTGGGAACGTAAAGTGTCGTATCCAAACTATAATGCCATTAAAGGGTTTTTGTATACTTCTGTTAAAAACAAATCATTAGATTTTTTACGCAGTAAACACCATAAAGGCACAATAAGAACTCTAGATACTGACTTTGATAAAATTCAAACCAACGAACATTTTTTAAGTGAATTGGCAATTGTTGATATTTATGCAAATTTGGATAGTGCAATAAAAACACTACCCAATAAATGTGAACAGATTTTAAGGTTTAGCCTAAATGAATATACCAATAATGAAATAGCTGAAGAACTATCCATAACGATTAATACGGTTAAATCTCAGAAACGGATTGCTTACAAAAAATTAAGACACTCTCTTGGAAGCTTACTAAACAGCTTTTAATTTTTAAAATTCTAAGACGGTTTGAAGTTAAACCATAACATCGAAATATTCTCATATAAGACCGGATAGCTTTTATACACCGTTCACAATATCAGATTAGTATAGTAATTACAATCCGTTCCACCCCATTCCACTGCATTTCGCGAAAAGCTTCATTACGAGAAAAGAGGTTCACTACAATATCTTGAACACAGTCGCAGAAAAAGCGACAGCGTTCGCTCAGCAAAATGATTACCCCAACCTTTTTCTACACAAAGTTTAAAATTCTGCTCGAGACGAACTGCATAACCGTTCGCTCACTCACTTTTATAAGTTCTTACTCGTTCACAATTTTAGCGTCGGTTACCGAAAAGGTAACGGCGATGGAGCTATGGGAAGTAAGTGACTGAAATTGAATTGGACGCTAATCTGTATCATTTTGCTATAAAATAAACTTGGTAATCATCAAAGCACATAGAATTCAATACCAAAAGAAAAGGAAAACGCTCAAGATATAATAAGTAGGTGTCTTTAGAAGGAAAAAGTTTGTCAAATTACATCAAATAAAGTCATCTAAAATGATTTTAAAAATTAGTTTATTTAAATGATTGTCAGTTGTTTATAAATAATTAACTTCACTTTATTACTAAAAAATATGATGGAGTTAGAAGTCGAAGTATTGCTTTTCAGCCTTAGTTGAAAAGTTTGAAGATCCTGAAATAAAATGAAGGAATCGAAAAGCAAGAGGGTAACACGCTGCGCGATGTTACATATATTCGATTTTTGAATAAACATAGTGTTTACAGGGCTTAGAAGAGTTTATAGCTTTTTAAAATTTAAGATATAATTCTGCTTTTTACTAAAAACATTCGGAAACCGCCGTAAAGAGGCAATTATTTTACTAAAAATATGGATAAGAGATTTGAAAAAGAGAAGTTTGAGACATTAAAGATTAAAAGGTCTGTGGCTATTGAGTTTAGAAAATTTAGTAAAATGCTATCAAAATCGCAATCGATGACATTACTATTGATGATGGAATTTTTTAATGAAAATGGAATTTCACCGACGGAGCGTTTAGGGCCTCGAATGGAAACTTTGGAAAATAGAATCTCTGTACTAATCAAAAAACGAATGAACGGAATGATTGCTATTATGAAGGATATCGAAAAGTCGCAGACCAAACCGACCGCAGCGATGATGCAAGCTCTTTTTCAAGCAGCAGAACCACCTAAAAAGAAATTGATTTTAGCAAAAGAGATTAAAGAGGAAAAGAATGAAGTCCGCTTTCGAGAAAAGAAATATTTGAATAGCAATGATAATGAGTAATGGAAAGGATAAACTATATTATTCAGCTAAACGCAATTTTTGAATCCTTCAATAAGGACACTAGAATTAAACAGGGTCACATAACATTGTACCTGGCATTCTTTCAGAAATGGAATCGGGAATTTTTCAAGAAGACAATAACCATAAACAGGGAGTCGATTATGGAAAAAGCAAAATTCAGATCTAAAACGACCTATCACAATTATCTGAGAGATCTAAATGATTGGGGCTATTTAAAATATTATCCATCATATCATCCAGCTAGAGGTTCTAAAATTAAGATGGCCATTTTTTGCGGCCAACCAGGCCAAAATTTGGCTAATTGCGTCCCAGAACCAGGCCAAAATATGGTATCTTCTTATAAACATAAAACAAAAGAAAACTTTAATAAACTGGCAAGGCCAAAAAATGAATTAGAAGTTTTAAGTTTTTTTAAAGAAAACAATTGGCCAGCTATGGAAGGAAAAAAATTCTATGCCTATTATCAAACCAAAAATTGGAAATTGAGCAGAGGTCTAAATATTCAAAACTGGAAAGAGAGCGCTAAAGATTATGTTGAAAAAGGTTTCATCATAAAGGAAAAATATACTAGTCCATTTTCTGGCTATGTAGATAATTTAAAGAACAACAATGTTAAAGATTATGATATACCTTTATAATGTATCAAAAATTTATAACGTTCTCTAAAGCTTCATCAGCATCTTTATGCATAAAATTCGCTTGGTAATTTATCGTAGTTGTTATAGACGAATGTCTATAAAGTTTTTGAAGCATCTTAATAGGGATTTTATCCTCAGATATAGTGCCAAAGCTATGGCGAGCAATATGCATTGTAACTTTCTTATTTATTTTAGCTTTTTCTGCAACTCTTGCTAAATACTTATTTAACATTGTTGTAGCCGCGTTAATTTTTCTAAAGACATCCTGTGACGATTGAATGTTAATCATTTTCATCTCTGGAAAAATAAAATCATTATCGTCTTGTTTATGTATTGAGTAATGTTCTAAAATAGGAAGAGCTTTCTCAGGAATCTTTAGTGATAATAATTTTGAGTTTTTATTCATACGATAGTTAAGTCTATTATCAGAAATATCAGACCACCTAATTTTGAGTACGTCAGCTACTCTTATTCCGGCAAGATAGAAACTGAAAAGCCAAATGTTTCGTGCGTGAATTTCGTTTTCGGTTAAACCTTCAACACGTTCTAAGGCAATAAGTTCGTTCTTATTTAATCCGGATTTTTGACTTTCAGGAAATTTAATTTGAATTCCACCCGACCCGAATGGGTATAATTTTCTATCGACAATTCCTAATTTGATAGCTCTGTTATATATGGTTCTTATGACAACAAGGTTATTCACTATTGACCTTTCAGATAAGCCATGTTTGGTTTTTAAATGAGTTTTAAAATTCCTTAAAAACTTTTCATCAATTTCTTGAAAGGAAAGCTGATTCGATTTTGAAAAATTCAACACATGATTTACTCTTACTTTATCTGAGTAAAATCGGGCTAATTTTTTATTGGCTTCAAGTTCATCTAAAAATGCTTTTGCGATTTCAAAAAAGGTCGAGCCATTTGAGCCTTTGTATAATTTATCCTTAATACGATTTGCTGATATGTCTTGTTTTTCAGCTTGCAAATTCATTAGTGTCTTATTAGCCTCTGATAATTTTTTTACCAACAGATTATTCAGGTTTGCTGCGTTTGGGTGTGATTTTTTTACACGAATATCTTTTTCATTCCAATATTTTAGATCTATATAATGCCCTAGATAGTGATAGGTGGACCGTCTGTTTTTTGTAATTCGAATTGCCAAAGGATACAAACCTTGTTTATTCTGTTTTTTTCTTAAAACTATTTTTGCATTTGAGGTCATGGTACAATAAATTCATTAAAAAATGATGAAGATTGCAAAACGGGTACAACATTTTGCTTTTTACAATAGTAAATATACCGATTTTATTGCTGATTACAGGTACAACATAGGTACAACATTTGTTAGTTCTACTTGATGTTAATCTATATTAAATAAAATTAAAAATACATTAACTAATTGGTAATGAGTTAGTTTTGGTTTATTTGGCGCGTGTGTGAGTGGACTTAAAATCCAATGTCCATTAGGACGTACGGGTTCAAGTCCCGTCTTCAGTACTAAACCTCTTGTTAATCGTTTGATTTTCAAGAGGTTTTTGCGTTTAAATAGGTTTTGAGATGCTATCTTATGATAGATATCTAAAATAAAAAAGCAATTCAGTACTTTGAATTGCTTTATCAATATATTCTTATTTTTAGGTAAGCCTTAGCTTAATATTTAAAATCACTTCCGCTTATCAATAACCATTACTGGTTTTCTACTCATTTTTGGGAATTGTAATTTCTGAATTTCCTTTTTGTCGCTAAATTCAATTTTTGGCAATACGCGTAGCTTTGCTCTAAAATGATTTTTTATACTTTGTAATAAGCTTTCTGTAGGTGTATTTACCGCTATTTTAATGAGTATTTCATCTGTTCCTATGGAATTGTGAGAAAGTTCTATAACAAAGGCTTCTACTTCGTTAAAATCATTTAAAATATTATGCATTGCTGGCGGATATAAAGTTGTGCCTTTATATTTTATCATTTGTTTTTTTCTGCCAATCACCGGTCCTAGTCGCATGGTGTTTCTGCCACACTCACATTTTTCATAATGTGCTTTTACAATATCTCCTGTTTTAAATCTAAGTAGAGGCATACCTTCTACACCTAAGGTGGTAATGGTAAGTTCGCCAGACTCTCCTTTGGCTACAGGTTGGTTGTTATCATCTAATATTTCTGTAATAATTAATTCGGGGTGTTGGTGTCCTCCTTTTTGTTGCTCACATTCCGTAAAAGCCGTATTCATTTCGGTAGAAGCGTAAGTAGAATACAATTCTATATTCCAGCTTTCTTTTATTTTTTTAGATAAGGTGTTTAACGAAAAATCTTGAGCCCTTAAAGGTTCACCAATACAAATTGCTCCTTTTATTCCTGAGTTGTTGAGGTCTATGTGATGTTGTTTGGCATATTCTATCAATTTTAATAAAAAGGAAGGTACTGCGATAATATAGGTGGGTTTAAATTTTAAAATAGAATCCCATTGTAGTTCCGGAATACCATTACCAACCCTAATGATTCCGGCACCAAGTTTTCTTGCGCCTAAAAAATAAGCTAACCCTGCCATAAAGCGTCGGTCTATTGTGGTCATAAGCTGAATTACATCATCTTGTCCAACGCCTGCACAAGCAAAAGAGATAGCTTCGTTATAAGCTAAACGGTCTAAATCGTTATCGGTGAGTCCAAAAAGCACAGGATCTCCCAAAGTACCCGAAGTCGTTACATAATCCACAATTTTGTTTTTTGGGACACAAATAAAATCGTCATTATATTGCTGTAAATCGTCTTTTGTGGTCGTTGGAATTACAGCTAAATCTTCAAGCGAATTAATAGTTGAAATATCAATTTTATGAGTGCTAAATAAACGCTTATAAAAAGCAGAATTTGTATTTAAATACTGTAAAAGAACCTTTAGTTTTTCAACTTGAAAGTTATTTATTTTAGCTTTGGAAGCATATTCTATTTCAGGAATCATAATTCTAACTTTCTTTTTAATTTTTTAATGTATTTATCTACTTGTTCTTCGTCAGGAACAGTAGTAATTTCTTTTGTTTTAGCGATTTTGAAAGCCTCTAAAGCTGCTGTGTAATATCCTTTTTTATAATAGTAAGTGCCAACGATATAATAGGATTCCCAGTATTCTAGATTTAATTTTTCTAACTGTAAAAGCTTTTCTAAATCTATAGTGTCATTATTATCAATTGCTGTGAGTACTTCATGTCTAAGATGTCTATAGCTTTGATAATTTTTATAAGCTTCTGTGTATTGAAAAGGGTCTTCCTCAATATTTAAAGCCGTATTTGCAAGAGCAGTTTTTGTGGGGGTTTTAAATATTTCATTTAAATCGTATGCGACAAATTCGCCTAATTGATAAGGGTTTGAAGATACCCAAACTAAACGTTGTTCGGGTTTGAAAACGACTGAATGATGTGCTAATAGTTGATTTAAAGCTTTTTCATTGCCATAGCCAATAGCTTTGTTGTGTAAGCCTTCTTTATTTCTTAAAATATCTACGGCTATTTCTGGTGTCAATTTTGGGTTTTGGTCCAAAAGTTCTTCCATGCGTTCGTAGCGGTATTGCGAATGACTTTCTTCTATATGTTTTAAATTATTTTTATCATTTGCATAAGCTTCACTTTGAAAATGGTTAGAGCATATCAATTGATTTGAATTTTGAACGTCATACACACCAAAATTATGAGGTGACACTTCAATTATTACAGCTTTTCTATCTTCAGCACTTCCCACTAAAATAGATTCGGAAACAAATACTTGACGTTTTTTTGCAATAGCAATGGCTTCCTTAATATTTGAAGCGTATTGTAAAATTTCACGATTTAAAATAGAGATAGGTGTTTTTGCTATGAGCGGAATTTTAGATTTTCCTGCATTTATGGTCACGGTTAAACCATGTTCATTCATACCAGAAAGAACACCTAACATTCCGGCCCAAGTTACCGACATAAATTTATTGCCTTCTGTTGGATTGGTAAAGGATACAATTTTTTCTTCAGCAAAATCATCGCCGGCATAAAAATCTAAATTCCGACCTATTATAAGACTTCCATCCTCGGTTTTGTCATCCCAAGCAGCAAATGAAGAGCAGCCAACTAAGGCTAAATCTTGTAAGGCATGTCCAATATCATGTGCGCCATGAAAATAAAGGACTCTTAAATAAGGATCTGCAATGTAATTATAGTCAGGGGAAGCATATTTAGAAAGGCCTAGAATTTCTGTTTTATATTCTAATGGAACATTAAGATATAGTTTTCTATTATACCAAGCCAAAAAGCGTCTTAATAAAGCTTGTTTAGTTTTAGAAGGTACAAATTTGTCTATTTTAGAAACAAAAATACTTTCCTGTTTATGGAATAATTCTTGAGTAAGACTTCCTGTAATTAAACCTCTCTGATAAGGATTTCCTTCAACATAAAGTTCCCATAAACCTTGTTGGTTTTTGCTTAGGTGATTATTTCCTAGGGTGAAGCTAGAATCAGAAGTTTTAACGCGTTCTGGAATTACCGAATTATAAGCACTTACATCGGGAACATCATGTAATGATTTTGAAATTCCGCACGAGGTTAGACTTACAAAAAGAAGAAGTAAAAGCCCGTAATATATGCTTAAGTTAATCTTCATAGCATTTAATTATCGATGCTTTCTTCGATTTTATTAGCATCTAATATTTTTTCTAATAAGGGTTCCATACCAATAATTTCAGAACAGGTGAGTACGGCGCTAATGGTAACTCCTAAAATGCCATGCATGTTTAAACTTTGTCCTGTAAGTAATAAATTTTTAATTTTTGTACGTGGTGAAATAAAGGACGCTAAAGGATTATTAGCATCTTTTACATAGCCATAAATAGAGCCTCTATTAGAGCCAATATAATCGCGATAAGATAATGGTGTTGAGGTATATGTTTCTTGAATGCAGTCTCTAATATTTGGATATTTTTTTTCTAATTCTTGAATAAGTTTTTCAGCTTTTTCAGCTTTAAACTCTTCATAGGTTTGTCCGCGTTCATTCTTATTTGCTACAGTATTAAATGTGTTTTCCCATGGTTCTACTTCTTCGTAACGCATATAGGTCATTACAGTTAAGCTTTCTCCATAAACATCTGTTTTTTTATTGATCCCCATAGATGCCATATAGCCCTCAGGCCAAGTTTCTGTAGTGTAATCTTGTCCGTCCCAAATCTTGTTAGGATCTTTTATGTGGTAAATATTTTTGTTTTGATATTTAAAAGTATTTGGTTTTAAAACAATATAAAGGCTAAAACCAGCGATGATACTTTCGATATTATTAATGCGTTTAGTGTAAACTTTTCTAAATTTATCTTCACCAACTAATTTTATAGTCAGCTTTGGTTCTATATTAGAAATGAATAGATCTCCTTTAATTTCTTTACCGTTTTTGGTGAAAACAGAACTGATGTTCTTGTCTTCGAATCCAAATTTAACCACCTCATGATGCTTAAAAGCATCACCACCATTTTCCTTTAAACGTCTAATTAATAATTTAGAAATTTGACTACCTCCATTTACACAACGGTAAGCACTTTCTATATATGAATTGACGGTTAGCGCATGCACGTAAAAAGGTGTGCGATTGGCATCACCAGCATATAGGTAATTGGTGCCAGCAAGGACAGCGCGTAATTTTTTATTATCTGTTATAGAGTCGATATAATCTTTTGCTTTTAAGCTGAAAATATCTGTGTTTTCATAGTAAGGCTTGCCGTGCTTCAATCCGTATAAAGGAAATTGATTACAAATATCCTGAAGTTTATCACAATAGGTTATAATGGCTTTTTCTTCATCAGGAAATTCAATTAGTAAATTTTTAATGAATTTATCATAACCTTGCGCGTGTTTGTATTCATTGTCGTCGCCTTCAAAAGTAACGACATCAAAGCCATTCTCATCTAGCTTTTTTAGATTTAAGTCGTCTATAATATCGAGATACTTAAAGTATTGATATAGATTTTGTCCTTCGTTTAAGCCACCGATGTAATGGACTCCTGTGTCAAAAATAGTTTTATCGCGAACAAAGGTCTGTAAGTTACCACCATACTGATTGTTTTTTTCTAAAACACATACACTATAGCCTTCTTTTGCTAATATATTGGCAGAAACTAAACCTCCTAAACCACTTCCTATTATAACAACGTCGTAATGAGATTTCATATTTTTTTTACTGTTTTGATAAGATAGTTATATTTTCTGTTTCGTAAGCGCTAACCAAGCCTAAGTCTATTTTGTTTATAGCGAATTTAGAACTGTTTTCTTTCAAAAATATAATATAATTTAAGTTAGGATGTAGCATCGATTTTAGTTGTGTTTCTGTAATATCAATATTATTTATGATTAAAGTATTTGGTTTAAAAGCGAATGTCTCTTCTATAGAATCTAGACAAGTAATATTTCGAGAATTGGTGATAAAGCTGTTTTTGACAATAATTCTATTTTCAATATTCTTAATATAAGAAACGATTTTTCGATCTACACCATCTAAAGCTAATAAGAAATCGAGCTGACCTGCATCGTCTGACAAATGTAAAATGGTATCTTTTACACCAACCGTATGTAGCACCTTTAAATAAATATCTTTGTTAATTTTAATATCGTTTTTAACGCATTTGTAAAGTAAATCTCCTTTATATCTATAATCGTCTAAAAGTGTTTTATAAAAATAAGTTGCACCTTCTCTTTCTTTTCTGAAGGTGCTAAATTCAGTTCTAAAATAAGCGCCAATTTGTTTAGCCCGCTGCGAATAATTATTGCTGAATCTAGAATCGTTTGGTGTAATTCTATCCATTATTTTTAGAGTAATATGACCATCTCTAATCATAGATTCGCCTTTAGGAATCACTTCAGAATTACCGTGAATAAGTACAGGTACAATATCTAAATTAAATTGTTCTGCTAAATAAAATGCGCCTTTATGAAAACGCTTTATTTTATGGGTTTTAGAGCGTGTGCCTTCAGGGAAAGCCATTAAAGTGTAACCTTGTTCTACTTTTTTCTTTAAATGGTCTAATCCATTTTCAATACCGCTAGATACTGGATAGAAGCCAGCTAATTGTACGGCTTTTCCAAATACAGGCGAATTGTAAACCCAATCATTTACTAAGAAAATAATTTTTGGGTGTAACATTCCAATGGCTAAAATGTCTAAGAACGACGTGTGGTTTGCTATAATTATGGCTTGTTTTTTTAAATCCTCTTTCGGTTCATTAATCACTTTTTTTACTAGAAAAAGATGTGTGTACAATACGGATTTCATGAATTTTGAAATGCATACATGAAACCATTTCATCTTTGTTTTCTTAGGAAGTGGAATGATTTTTAAAATGGTAACACTAAACAGAGATAATAAAATACCGCCTAAACCAAAATAGGTAAATGAGATGATAGAATGAATTAATAATCGTAATGATATTGGTCGTTTGGTCTTACTACCAATAAATAATTTGAACAATAAAGGTTGAATAGCAAATGCAACAAGAACGGCAGATGTAATGCCAATTAAACATACCAAAGATATAGAATATAATGCAGGATGTTTGGCAAAAATTAAAACACCAACACCTAAAATGGTAGTGATTACCGAAAGTAAAATAGACGTTTTATGTGTGGTTAAAGATTTCTCACCCGTTCTATATTCGTGTAATAAACCGTTGGTCATAAAAATGCCATAGTCAATCCCTAACCCGAAAATAAAAGTTGAAATGATAATGTTGAAAATATTGAATTCTAAATGAAATAATCCCATTATTCCAATGGTTAATAACCAAGTTAAACAAATAGGAATTCCCGTTACTAAAGTTAAAGAAAGGCTTCTGTAAAAAAGTAAAAGAATAAGAATGACTGCAATTAGTGAATACCCAATTAAACTATTAAAATCGTTTTTTAGATTCCCTAATAAGGTCTCATTCATTTGTTTTCTATCAATCACTAACGTTTGAGAATCCGCTTTAAAAGCATCCATTACAGCATCTGCTTGGTCTACTTTTACCAAGTTTGTAATAGTGGTGTAATTATCTTTAGTAGCAATATAATCATCCACAGAAAAGATGTTTATTGCTTTGTAATCTTTACTTTCTAGAGGTTTAAATTTGGTGTTTAAAAGCGTATAAAAAGAGTTGAAAGTTTCGGGTTTAAAACCTAAAGCAATTCCGCTTTCTATAATCTGTTGTTTTGTGTTTTCAATAGTATTTTTATTCCAAAAAGATTGCCAACGTTCAATTTGTTGGTTTTGTTGTTTTTTAGAATGTACAAATGTACTGATAGAACTAAAGTTAATAAGTTGGCCTTCGGTTTTTAAATTTTGAAGCTTCGTTAAAATGGCGTCATTAATTTGAAGTGTCTTTTCTTCAGAATCACCATAAGCAGCAATGTATACAGATTTTGAGGTGCTATTAATAAGTTTATCTAAGTTTAATTCTGCAGCCTCGATATCTTTTGGCATGTAATTCATTTCACTTAGATCATTATTAAAAATAACGGTGTTATAAGTGAATAAGCTACCAAAGCACAATAAGAATAAGCCTATGATTACCCATTTGTTTTTATGAATATTGTAAGAGGCTATTTTGTCTAAAGCAGTGTTTTTTTTAATCGTTTTTGTTTGCTCTTTATAGATTTGAGGAATAAAAAGTAAAGCAAAACAAGACGAACCAATAACGCTTACGGCTGCAAAAATCCCTAAATCTTGTAAAGCTTGTGAGTTGATAAATAACAAACACAAAAACGCTAAAGCCGTAGTTAGACTACTCATTAAAATAGGTTTTGAAATCTCTTGATAGAGGTTTTTTACATTGTTATTACTTCTAATATGGGTAAGGATGTGTAAGGAATAATCGAGTGTAACACCGAGAAGTACTGAGCCAATCCCCAAAGAAATGGCAGATATTTTTTCGCGGATTAAGAAGAGTAAAGCAATGGCTAAAAGTCCACCAAATATCGTAGGTACAAATAAGATAATTGGGACTGTTAATTTTTTATAGAAAAGTATAAATATGAGTAAAAGAACCGTTAAAGCAATTCCAACCGTAAGCTGAATGTCGCTTTTTATTTGATTGGCATTAGCTACAGCAATTAAAGTTCCTCCAAAATATTCAGCATTAACTTTATCTTTAAAAGTGAGGTTTAATTTCTCATTAGTATCGTAAAGATTTTTTACAAATTGTGTGTTTTCAGCGGTTTCGTTAGAACCTAAAGCAGGTGTGATAAATAAGAGAATATGCTGTTTGTCTTTACTAACTAAGAAACCGTTTTGTAGCGAAAAATCTTCACCGAAACTCAATTCTTGTAATTTCTTTAAAGCAATGAATGATAATCCTAAAGGATCTTTTAAGATAAAATCTTTAGCAACAATGCCCGAAGGTGAAATTAGCGTTTTATAGTTTTTTAGTGTAATAGCATCAATACTATCTTTCTCAATTTTGTTCGCAATAGTTCTATAATCTGCTTCATTTAGAAAAAGCGGTAAATTATCATATATAAAACTGGCTGTTTTCTGAATTTCTTTATCATCAATCTGTCCTTGAATTTGTTTTATATATGGACTTGAAGACGCATTGATACTGTCAATAAATTGCGATGCATACTGGGTTAAATCTTCAACAGAGCCATCTTTGCTTTTAGTGATGTTTACAATAATTTTATCCGTAAAGTTGACGTTTTTTAAAACCTTTTGTAGTTCTGAATTTTCTGCATTACTAGGTATTAGTTTAGTGATGTCTTCTTCAAATTCAATTTTAGAAGCCACAAAAACTAAAGTCAATAGCAAGATTCCTAAAATGCTTAAACCAAGCCATTTTTTAGAATTAAAATAGTTGTATGTACTGTAAAATATATTATCCATTAGTTGGGATTACATTTTTATTTTCAAAAAAGAAAAAAAGTAAATAGCTTAAAATTCCAATAAATATTGCTGATAGTGATGCTAAAGCTAAACTTCCGACGATATAAGATTTAAGATGTTTTAAAACTTCAAAATCAGCTACAATTTCAGTAATATGAAACGTTACATTTTCACCTAGAATAAAGTTTCCTAACTGAAAGCTTGTAAAGATAATAAAGGGAATAAAAGGGGGAAGACTAATGTTTGAAAAAGCAAAAGCAATAGTTTTATTTAGTTTAAATATCAAAGCTAAAAAAATAACGGTCACAGTTTGAACTCCCCATAGAGGTGTGATACCAATAAAAATACCCAAAGCTATAGATAGTGCTTTTTTTTGAGGAGAATCCTTACTGCCAATAACATCTTCAGTTATAAAACGCTTAAACCCTTTTTTTTTTAATTTCCTGAAAAAATCACGAGGTTTTATATAAAGTAAAGTAAGTATAACGAGCCATGTGTTTAGGATACTTATTCGTGTAAAATCTTTAAAAGGTCTAAAGTGAGAAACACGCTCATCTTCATCATATAAAACTTGAATTGGAATATTTTTAACGCTAGTACCAGACCAAGCAGCTTTTACAATGACTTCTATTTCAAATTCGAATTTTGAAGTATAAAATTTTAAATTTTTTAAATGTTGAATAGGGTAGAGTCTAAATCCAGATTGTGTGTCTTGCAGTTTAATTCCGGTTTCTGCCCAATACCAAAAATTAGAAAACTTGTTTCCAAAACTACTTTTTTTAGGAACACTTTCTTGGCTCATATTCCTTGCGCCAATAAGTAGTAAATTTTTATCCTCAGAACTTTCTAATGCTTCTATAAATTGAGGTATATCTTCAGGGAAATGTTGTCCATCAGAATCTATAGTTATTGCATAGTGATACCCTAAATTCTCGGCATGTTTAAAAGCGGTACGTAGAGCTTTTCCTTTTCCTTTATTTTCTTCAAAATGAATCTGTTCTAATTCATAAAAGCTTTCTAAAATTTTTGATGTATTATCAGTAGAACCATCATTAACGATGATAATATTTTCTGTATAATTTAAAACGCCATTGATAACGCGTTGCAACGTTTTAGGATTGTTAAAGGTTGGTATAATTACACAACATTTTAAGCTGCTTAGTTTATGATGTGTGGTAATATCCTTCATTTTGTTGTTAGAATTAGGCGTAAGATTAAACTAATTCTTTGTTTTTTATAAATGTACCATTGCATTTTAAAGCAACAGTACCATCTGTAAATTTAGTGCTATTTTTAATCTTAACCGTGTCGTTTTCTTCTATAATAGAAAGCTCTAAAATGAGTTCTGCGTTTACATTTGGGTTAATTAATGCTGTGAATTTTATGTTAGAAATATTTTGTAAAAATAAAGGGCTATTGACATAATCTTGCGTGATTTCTTTAATAGTCTGAACCATACAAACGCCAGGTGTTACTGGATTTCCAGGGAAATGACCGTTAAACACATCGTGATCTTTATTCAGGTTAATAGTAACATGAATTGTGTTTGTATCAACAATAGAAGTTGTTAATTTAGTGTAAAAATCCTTAATCAGCATTTGCTTATAATTTAAATTGATAACCAACACTTAGTTGAATAACATTGTTTAAAATTAACTCACTAACCTCTGTAGTTTCATAGCCATAACCATCATCTACATTTCTACCAAATAAATCAGTTAATCCTTGTTTGTAACCTATAGACATAACTAATCCATTACTAATATCATAACCTACAGCTGCAGCAAAAGCGATATCTACAGATTGTGGTTTGTAGATGTTTTTATGGCTTAATAAAATGTCGATTACAGGTGCGATCTGAAAATTAATACCACTTCCTTTAATATAAAATTTGTTGTTTACAGGTATTGATAAATAATTAAGTTCTGTTGTGTAGGTTTCTGTAGATCCTGTAACTCTGTAATCACTTCCTTGTTTAGAGTAAAGAATTTCGGGTTGTAAGGTGTAAAATTTTGCAAATTTAAATGATAAAGTTCCACCAATATGAAAGCTAGTTAGTTTTTCGCTACGTACACCTCCGTTTTCTTCTAGGTTACTTAAGCCAGCGATATTCATACCGCCTTTTATACCAGGTTTAATTTCTACTTGAGCATTAATAAATGTGAAAGAGAATAATGTAATTAGAATGATTGTTAGTTGTTTCATAGCGGTTTTGATTGACGGAATAAGTTACAAAAATGCAGAAATATCTTATAATTAAGAAGTAATAAAGTGTTTATTCTTGTGGGCTTAAATAACTTATATTAATTTCTATGGGTGCTGTTAGGTGCTGAATGTTAATATTTTCAGCAATAGAATTTTTAATGTTAGAAAAGGATAAGATAACTTTTTCTTTTGAATGATTTGTATTTATAATTTGTGTAAGTTTCTTTGTTTGCTGATTAACTATGTAATGATTAAATCGTTTTTCTGCTTTAGATTGAAAAATAAGATGTCCTTCATCATCAGAAAAAGCTTTATTAATTTTATTGTGCTCTTGAGTTAACGTTTGAAAATCTCTTTTAAGCGTGTTAATTATAATTTTTCGATCTAATTCTTTCATAATAAAATGTGTTTTCATTTCATTATTAATCAATTCAAAATCAAATATTTTATTTCCAAAATTGGTGGTAAACACAATACGATGATTGTTTTCTTTAATTTTTTTGATAATTAAAATACCACCAAAATCATTATTATAAGCTTTGATTTTAGTTTTATACACATAATCTATATCTGCATTTGCAAAATATGGATTTGAAAATTCTGTAACCTCAGCATCATATTCCGAAAGCCCTTTTACTGTAGAAATTGCACAAGAGGAGAAAAGACAAAGAATAAATAGATTAATTATTAAAAACCGCTTCATCTAAAGTTGTGTTTCTTGTTTTATTCTTAAAAATAATTTTTGTGTAATCTTCTGAAGGTTCAATCATTTTTACTTCTGTAACATCGCTAGTTTTTATATCGAATTTTAATTCGAATTTAGCAATGAATTGAAGCATGTTTTCATCTTTCGGAATAAATTTCACTAAATAAAAATCATCAACTTTAAAATAAGAAATTTCAAAGGCATTCTCATCAAACATATTTCCTTTTACACTATTTGTAATAAGACTGTTTAGACCTTTAAACATTTTGTTAGAGCCAATGTCAATTTTACTTTTATCGCCTTCGTCATCAATAAATAGTTTGTCATCTTTAAAAATAACAATGTATTTATAAGGCGATGTGTATTCCCACTTTACTAATCCAGGAACTTTAAAAGCAAGTTTTCCTTGTGTTTCAACATCATTACTTAAAAAGCTAAGGTGTTTATATTGTACAAAATCACTAACAATGGTTTGGGTATTACTATCTAGTTTTTCTACTGCTGATTTAAAAGTGCTTATCTCTTCTGTTGTAAGTGACTTTTGAGCATTAGAAATCTGAATTCCAATACATAAAAAAAGTAAAGTGTAAATATTACGCATAAGCTTCAATATTAAATAAGGTATCTATTGTTACGGATTGATAATTGTTCTTTTGCAAAAATAACAACAATTGTTCCAAAACTCGTACTGTGATTTCTTGTGAGTCGTGCAATAAAATAACAGCACCAGGTTTGATGTTTTTAGTAATTCGGTTAAAGATATCTTCTTCGTCTTTTTTTATCGTATCTAAAGACCGAATATTCCAGCCTATAACGTGGTGTTTGGTGTGTTTTATGGCTTTAGTTATGGCAGGATTTGTAACACCATATGGTGGACGAAACAATTTCATTTTTTTATTTATAATTGAAGAAATAGTGGTATTTGTATTTTTAATTTCAGCAATTACATTTTGTTTATTATAGAAATCAAAAAAATCAGAATGCGTATAGGTGTGATTTCCAATAGTGTGACCTTCTTCTGTAATTTGCTGTACCAATTCAGGCTGTTGTTCGGCATGTTTACCGATACAGAAAAACGTAGCTTTTGCATGATGAGCTTTTAATAATTCTAGAATTTTTGGTGTGAATTCTGCATTTGGACCATCATCAAAAGTAATGGCAACTTGATTTTTTGTGTGATTTTTTTTTGAATTGAAGGCTTTTAAATGATAGTTCCAACCGATAGTAAAACTACCAATACTTGTTAGCGTAAGCCATGCTAAAAAGAGAACTATAAAAAAGAAAATAGATATGTTAAAAAACTGACTTAATAGTAGCAAGCCAAGAAAAAGAATGAATGTTAAAACATTTATATTTTTGAAGTTTAACATGAGCTTAGTAAGGTAAAACTATGTTGTTGTCCTTTAAGTTGGTTGTAAAGCAGTACATTTTTATAGCCAGATTTATCTATAGAATTAAGCTTTAAAACATCGGGGATATATTGTTGCTTAATAATGATTGTTGCTGCCCAAAAGCCAAATGCCGAAGCTGTAAAAAACTCACCACAAAGATGTTTGTAATGTAGTTGTGGTGTATATTTAAATATAGAATCTTGAAGTGATTGATATAAAATATCAAAAGCATCTCCGTTTTTCCCGAGGATTATAGCATCAATATCTTCAGGTATTAAATGATTTTCTTTTAAGAAAGCTTCTACTTTAGTTTGAATAGTTTCTGTTGTGGCTTTATTAAAAATCTTAAGCCCTTTAAGAACACAGAAACTGTTATTTTGCTTTAAAGATGATAAGGTAAAAAAGTGAGCACCTTCTCCAAAAGGTGTTAATATGGGATGTTCTTCTGCTTCTTCAGCAAGAATAATGTCGTTGATAAGAAATTTCCCTAATTCATCTGTGCCACCAACTAAAATTGTGTTTGCTTCATTTTCATGAAGCATTAATTGTGCATCAAGTATAGCAGATTCAAAAGAAGCAGCACCTTGTACATAAGTTACATTGTAGCCCTTACATTTTAAGGTTAATGCAATTTGAGCACCTACCGTATTATGGGTAGATTGGATAAAGGATGTTGGTGTTAAATACTGTTCGTCGTTATCGAGTATAGCATTTAAGAATTTTTCAGAATCTTCTATACAACCAATTCCTGTGCCTGTAATAATAGCATCAGGTGTTTCTAATTTTGCTAACTCTAGTGCTTTCTTCGCTGCTGCAACTCCCATTTTCACACCAGTAGCCATTCGTCTGCTTGCAATTGGACTTATAAATAACTTATAATTGGGATGAATTGCCCGAGCCAACTTCCCTTCAAAAGAAAGAATGTGCTCTAAAAAAATAGAATCATTTAAAGTGTCTTGTGCAGAAATTGAAACCGCACTATTTATATAACAGGGTTTCATAGGCCTTTAGAAAATATAAGGGTTGAACAATTTCCACCAAAACCAAATGAATTAGAAAGAACGTAGTTTAAAGGTTTTTTTGTGACTTCGGTTATGGGAACCATACTGAGTTCAGGAATCGCTGTTTTAAAATTGAGATTAGGGAACATCACGTCATTCTGAAGGGCTAAAATAGAGTAAACAGCTTCTATCGCTCCTGCGGCAGCTAATGTATGCCCAGTAAAGGCTTTAGTAGAACTGAAATCAGGAACCGAATCTCCATAGATACGTTTTATGGCTTTGCCTTCCGATAAATCATTGTTAGGTGTAGCAGTACCGTGTGCGTTAATATAATTGATGTCTATCGGATTTAGTTCTGCAATCTTTAATGCTTTAGACATCGCTAAAAAAGCACCTTCACCGTTTTCAGACGAAGCCGTTTGATGAAAAGCATCATTGGCATTACCATAACCTGCTAAATAACCTAAAACGGTTTTATTTTCTTGTTTTACAACAGTATCAGATTCTAATACTAAATACGCCGCTGCTTCCCCTAAATTTAAACCTTTTCTGTTCGCATCGAAAGGTGTACAATCGGTATCCGATAGAATCATTAGTGTTTTAAATCCGTTGATGGTAAATTTTGCTAAACCATCTGTTCCTCCAACAATAACGCGGTCTAGCTGCCCAGATTTTATTAATCTAGCACCTAACATTATAGCATTCGCCGCTGATGAACACGCGGTGCTAATGGTTGAAGTGAAATCTGTAATTCCTAAAAGTTCAGCGATTTTTTCGGTGCTATCTACCGCATGATGACTATTAATTAACCGTCTGCTTTCTGCGTTGTAATTTTGAAAATGTTTTTCTGTCAAATCCATACCGCCAACACTTGTAGATGATATTAAACCAGTTTTAAAGGCTTCAATATCTCTAATATTGGCTTGTTTTACGGCTTGTTTAGCAGCAATACAACCTAATAAAGCAGTCCTAGAATAATTATGCTCTTCTGGTAAATTAAGTATTTTAGAGAGTTCTGCATTCGTTTGTAAAACTTCACCAACCTTAATTTCATTTTTATGTCGTGTTTCTATATTTACAATAGGTGCAATGCCTTTTTTATTATTTAAAAGTGCGTGCAAATTCTCTTCTACAGAGTTTCCTATAGAAGACATAATTCCCATTCCGGTTATAGCAACACGATTTTGCGACATATTATTTAGTACGGTGTTCTGTAATGTATTTAGCTAAAACTTCAACAGAAACAAATACGGCTTTACCTTCGTTTGGATCGGTTAATTTTATGCCATAATCTTTATCTAGCATTACAATAAGTTCTAGAGCATCTATGGAATCTAATCCTAAACCGTCTCCAAATAAAGCATCATCATCAGCAATATCTTCAACACTAAAATCTTCTAGATTTAATTGCTCAATAATACTTTCTTTAAGTTCTTTTTTTAACGCATCCATTAATTTTCTTTATATATTTTTTTAATAATTTCTTTTGAATAGTTCTCTGATTCTTCTTCTGCAACAAGGTACATAAAAGCATCATATTTGTCATTATCTACATCTACCCAACCACATAAAACATGACTGCTTTTTTCATTTTGAATTAAACTTGAAGCATATTGTTCTAAAAGTGTTTCATTAAATTTATCTGAAACAAAAAATACATTTTCTCCCTTTATTTGATGTCTAATGCTAATTTCACCAATCATAATATTGGCTAAGGTATAAACAAATACAGCAGGACTCGGAAAATAGTTATCTTTATCATTAATGGTTTCTTGATACTTTCTGTCGGTATCTAAACTTGCTGATTTATTTGAAAGTACAATGCCTATGTTCTCTTTAGTAGTCTGATTTAATTCTGCATTTTCAAAAAGAAATTCAGAAGCCAGAAATCCCAATTTAGACAAATTATCCATTTTAAAAAACTTAGGATAAGCGATGTCTTTTTCTTTATAGACCAGCTTTGCAAATTCAGGAAAAGTAAGTTGAGAATCTTTAGTAATAACTTCCTTTCCATTTACAGAAATAGAATGGTTTTTTATACGACAATATGCGATGATATTCAGGTTTTTTTTCAAAGCATTATTTTTTTTAAAAGTACAGCTGTATTACAACCACCAAATCCAGAAGCCGTTTTTAGAAAGGTGTTAACCTTCGTTTTGGTTGTGTTTTGAATGATGTTTAAAGGCATAGAAACTCCCAATTCATCAAAACCTAATGAGCTGTAAAGTGTATTATTTTTAATGGAATACATACCAATAATGGTTTCTAATAATCCTGATGCGCCTAACGTATGTCCGTAATACCCTTTTAAACTGTTTAAAGGTACATGTTCTAATTTTGCACGATTAAAAGCAATGGCTTCCATCTCGTCATTAAATGCGGTAGCAGTTCCGTGAGCAGAAATGTAATCGATATTTTCGGGTTCTAATTTGGCTTCTATTAAAGCAGAAAGTATACTTAAATATAAGCCTTCACCAGTTCTTGAAGGTCCTGAGATATGATTAGCATCATTACAACTTCCGTCTCCTATAATTTGAATGGCTTCTTTTTCTGTGTTTTTATTTGAAATAGCTACTGAAGCTGCAGCTTCCCCAATACTAATTCCGGTTCTTTGGTTTGAAAACGGTTTGCAAGGTTTATCACTTATGGCCTGAAACGATTGAAAGCCCGATAATGTAAATTTTGAAACAATATCTCCTCCAACAACAAAAGCATTGTCATAATATTCATTTTGAATGAATCTTTTAGCAACAGCAATAGCTAAAATTCCCGAAACACAGGCGTTAGATATAATTATTGGTTCGGTTTTAAAACCAAAGAAATCTTTAATTTTTTTACCTAAAACAGGTAGGTAAGCGCGTTCTGGTTTAAAATTATTATTTAAAGCATCAACATTGCCTTTTGTGGTGGCTATGATTAAAGCTGTTTTGTCTGAAATTGAAAATGCTGCTTGAGAAATAGTGTTATGCAATGATAGAATCATTATTTTCTCTAGTTTGGTATATATATCAGGGTTACCTAATGTGTTGAAAGCTTCATTTAATTTTTTATCATTTATAATAGAAGCATAACATGGTGAGTTACTGATATCATTATGCAAAGTAATCCCTGAGCGCTCTTTTGCGATTTCAGTAACGTTAGCTTCTGAAGTAAATCCAAGAGGGGAAATAATTGTATCTGCAGAGATGAAGATGTCTTTCATATTAATTTATAAAAGATTATTTTTTGCTTTCCAAGCTTCAAAAAAAGGTGGAAGTGTTAGTGATAAATCATTATTATCATCTACAAAAACTTGAATAGTTTCTCCTGTGCAAACCGTTTGCCCTTCTGCATTTAAAATTTTATATCTAAAGATAATTTTTGCGGCAGGTGTATTTATATAAGTCGTTTCTATCGTAGCAATATCTCCATAACGCAGCGGTAATTTATGCTCGCAACCCGATTTTATAATAGGAGACACATAACCTTCTGCTTTGGTATCTAAATATGATATTCCGTGTTTTCTTCCAAAAGCTTCGCGTCCATCTTCAAAATAATTCAGATAGTAACCATGCCAAACAATACCTAAAGCATCCGTTTCATTAAAGCGTACTCTAATTTGGTGTGTAACTTTTAAGTTTGTTTCTGAAGTATTATTTCGTTTTTTAGAATTCATTTGAAATTTAGTTTTTTAAGACTGTTTTCATCTGAGCTGTTACAATCACTTCGCCATTTAGTTTTGTAGTGCCTTTTACTAGGGTAACTCCCATGATTTCATGTAAAATTTCAACTTCAGTTTCTAGTTGCATATTTACTTTTGGTAATTTCTCAATAGTTACACCTTTTATGGCTCCTATATAACCTTCTGGAGCTGGTGTGTTTTTTATATAAAAATGATAACCTGTATAAAGTGCTACGGTTTGTGCCATATGCTCAATGAGTCCAGGTTCTGTAAAAAAACCATTTTGAACAAACATATTATCACTTGTAACGGTTAAGCCTGAAATTACTTTAGAATCATCAAAGTATAATAACGCATCTACCATAATAATTGGTGCGCGCTGCGGAATTAATTTTAGAATGATATTTTGATCCGTAATAGGCTCTTTAAGTAAATTCATGATTTTTTAGTCTTTTAAATCGTTCCAGAAATCAAAATAATTAAACCATTGTAATGGATATTTATTTAGTATCCATTCTAAGTTTTCTGTATATGATTCTAGTAAAGCCATATGATCGCGTTGTTTTACTTTTGCTGTTCTGGCATAAAGATGATAATGCTTTGTGGTTTCTTTCATCACATAAACAAAAATCACAGGTACTTTTAATCGTGATCCTAATAGAAAAGGGCCAGCAGGAAAAAGGGATTCTTGGCCTAATAAATTATGTGATAACGATTTTGAAGGTTTTACATAACGATCTCCGGTAATGCATATTATTTCATTTCGAGATAATGCTGCGTTTATTTCAAAGATATGCGATAAATCGTCTTGAATGATTATAAATTTAATGTTAGATTTTGTGGTGACACTTTCTAAATAAGCTTTAATGTCTCCATGTTCTGTATCTGTTGTTAATAAGCTAATTGTAACGTCTTCTTCTAATTCTAATTCATTTAAAAAGTATTCGGCAATTTCAAAATTACCAACATGTGCACTAATTAAAATACCTCCTTTTTTCGATTTTAAAATGGTATCGAGATGATCAATCCCATCAAATTCGTAAGTAAATTTATTTCTCAGACCTGAAGAAATAGCAATTTTATCTATAATCGTTTGTCCGAAAACAAAATAGCTTTTATAGATGCTAATAAGGCTTTTTAATCGGGAATATTGACGTCTTTTTCTAAAGTAGTAATAAATGGATTTGGTACTGTCTTTTGCGAAAAAACAAAAATAGAAAGCTACAAAAATCAGCACAAAATAGGCCGTGCGTAAGCCTAGTTTTTTGATACAAAACACAAAGATTTTATACCCTAAAACAGAACCTCTAGACTTTCCTTGCCATTCCGTAGCCATTCAATTTTATAGAAATTTAGCTTAATTTATTCTCAATAAGGTCATAGAAATCTTGTAGTGTAAGAATATTAATAAAATCTTCACCTACTAGTTTTACACCAAAATTAGCTTCAACAGCAACTACAAGATCAACAAAATCTAGGCTGTCTAATTCTAGGGCTTCTTTTAAATTAGCTTCAGGTGAAAGATCTTCTGCTTCAACTTCAAATTCATCTATAAGAAAGTCGTTTATCTTTTCAATAATAACTTCTTTATTCATAACAGGTACTATAGTTTTTTTATTATTAGGGCTGAATTTGTTCCTCCAAATCCAAAAGAATTCGACAAAAATACATCAATTTTTTTATCTATGGTTTTGCTTACTAAATTTAATTTAGCAGCATCTTCATCCGGATTTTCTAAATTAATATTTGGAGCTATAAAGGAGTTTTGCATCATAAGCATAGAGTAGATAACTTCACTTGCTCCGGCCATCCAACACTCGTGACCTGTCATTGATTTTGTAGAACTTACATAGGGGCCGTTTTCTCCAAACACATCAAATATAGCTTTGGCTTCATTGGTATCTCCAACAGGAGTTGAGGTTGCGTGTGCATTTACATAGTCAATACTATCTATTGAAATATTAGCTTGATCTATTGCTTTTTTCATGGCTCTAGCTGGTCCATCTACATTGGGTGTTGAAATATGTTCGCCGTTAGAAGAAAATCCATATCCTATAACTTCTCCTAAAATTGGAGCACCACGTTTTACAGCAGATTCATAACTTTCTAAAACAAGTGTTGCACCACCACCACTAGGAATGAGGCCATCTCTATTTTTGTCGAAAGGTTTAGAGGCTTTGCCTGGTTGTTCTTCATTTGCAGAAAACACACCTAGACCATCAAAACTACCCATAGCGAGTTCGTTAATTTCTTGTGCACCACCACAAATAATACAATCTTGAAGTCCACTTTTTATAAGTTGATAAGCCATACCAATAGCATGAGAACCACTTGCACAGGCTGCACTAATAGTGAAATTGATACCTTTTAATTTAAAAATGGTAGACAAATTCATTGTAATCGTAGAATTCATTCCTTTAAAAATAGAACCAGAGCCTACTAAAGTCGTATCTTTTTTCTCTCTAATAATATCTACGGCTTCAATTACAGACTTAGCTGTACTATCATTTCCGTAAAGAATACCAACTTCATTGGTGTCTAAAAAGTCTTGTGTAATATTGGCGTTTTTTAAGGCTTCTATCGTTGCCATGTAGGCATAAGTACCTTCTTCACCTAAGCTAATGCGTTGTCTTCTGGTTAATAATTTTTTTAATTGTGGTTCTTTTACCATGCCTGTTAAGCAAGATCGGTAACCAAAAGATTTGCGTTTTTCATCGAAAACGATACCAGAAGTTCCGTTGTATAACGATGTTTTTACTTCTTCTAAATTCTCACCAATGCATGAATATATGCCCATGCCTGTTATTACAACTCTACTCATTATATAATTTTATTTAAGAGTAAACACCTCCATTAATATTAATTACTTCTCCTGTTATATAAGATGCTTTTTTTGATGCTAAAAAGGATACTAAATGTGCGACTTCTTCAGGATCTCCAAAACGATTTGCTGGAACCATTTTTTTAAGTTCCTTTTCATTTAAATCACTAGTCATATCTGTTTTAATAAATCCAGGAGCAACAGCATTTACTGTAATATTTCGTTTTGCTATTTCTTGAGCTAAAGCTTTCGTTGCAGCAATAACAGCGCCTTTTGCAGCAGAATAATTAGTTTGGCCAGGCGTACCTTTTAGGCCAGACAACGAAACTAAATTTATAATTCTACCATATTTTTGAACGAGCATTTTTTGGATTAAATGATTGGTAACATTAAAAAAGCCATTAAGACTCGTGTTAATAACGTTGTTCCAATCTTCGGGTTTCATCCACATAAAAAGGCCATCTTTTGTGATGCCTGCATTGTTAACGATAACCTCTATAATAGCATCTTTATTATGGTTTTGCCAATTGTCTAATGCTGATTGTACTTCTTCTATGTTTACAACATTAAAAGGTAGCAATTCACCTGTTCCACCAGCTTCTTTTACAGCTTCTAAGGTGTCTAATGCCGCATCTTTATTACTTTGGTAATTGATTAAAATATGATAATCCGAATCTTTTGCTAATTGTATACAAATTGATTTTCCTATGCCTCTAGAGCCACCTGTTATTAATGCGCACTTCATTATATATCTATTTTCTTAATTGAGGTTTATTTTACTATGCTGTTTTCATGATTCATGATAAAGCCTTTCACTTTATTAACATAAGGATACATTATAACATCTTCTTTAAATGCAGGAACTAAATTTCTAATGGCATCATACATTTTTTTAGTTTTTGAAGATACTTTGTCCTGTATTTCTAAATATTCAATAGCTTGTATAATGGTTATCATTTCTATGGCAACAACTTCATAAGCATTTTCAATTACCTTTTTAGTAATTAAAGCAGCATTAGTTCCCATACTCACCACATCTTGATTGTCATTATTGTTAGGGATACTATGCACATACATAGGGTTAGATAATGTTTGATTTTCTGCAGTAGTTGAGGTTGCTGTAAATTGTACGCCTTGCATTCCGAAATTTAATCCTAAAGTTCCAAGGTTAACAAAGGCAGGAAGAATATTGTTAAGGCTAGGGTTTAGTAAATAATTTAGTTGACGTTCTGCCAACATACTCATTTTTGTAACCACTAATTTTAATTTATCCATTTCTAAGGATACATAATCTCCATGGAAGTTTCCACCGTGATAAACATTTTGCTTTTCTACATTAACAATAGGATTGTCGTTTGCAGAATTTACTTCTTCAATTAAAATATTTTCAACACTATCTAGAGTGTCTAAAACAGGTCCTAATATTTGAGGAACACATCGTAAAGAGTAATATTCTTGTACTTTTTCTTCAAAAATAGTGACATCTTGTTCTTTATTATACAAGTAATCTTCACGTTTTCGGGTAAGCTTGCTGTCGCTTAGATTAGCACGCATTTGCTCAGCGATTTTGTGCTGCCCTTTATGTCTTTTAGCATGATTTAGTTCTGCGGATAAATGATCGTCGTAGGCTTCTACAATTTCATTAATAGCAGAAGAACAAAGTACGGTCCAATTTAATAACTGTCTCGTATTTATTGTATTTACAATACCAATACCAGTCATTACAGAAGTACCATTCATTAAAGCAATACCTTCTCTTAAAACTACAGTTATTGGGTTTAAGTTTTCAATTTCAAAAACCTCTTTTGTAGGTCTTAGTTCATCTTTGTAGAATACTTCTCCTTCACCAATTAAAACCAAAGCTAAATGTGCTAATTGTACTAAATCACCACTAGCTCCAACACCACCATGTTCATAAATTAGAGGAATTATATTACGATTAATTAATTCGCTCATAAGTTCTACAACCGATTTATGCACGCCAGAATTACCTAAAGACAAAGTATTAAGCCTTGCAAGCATAGCCGCTTTTACGTATTGTGGATGAATTGGATTTCCGGTTCCGGAAGCATGACTTCGTATTAAGTTATATTGAAGTTGTATCCGATCTGTGTCAGCAATTTTATACTGAGCCATTGGGCCAAAACCGGTGTTTACACCATATATAGTTTTGTTTTCGGAAAAAGTTTTTAAAAAATTGAAGCTATTCTCAATAGTTTGAAAAACACTTTTGTCTAGTTGTATAGGGTTGTTGTTGAAAATGATTTTATAAAAATCGTTAACACTTAAACTTCCAGTTAATTTTAGCATCTATATGGTTGGTAATATTTAATGAAAATAATAGTTAAATTACAAAAAATGAAGTTATTTTGGGTTGCAAATTTATAATAATAAATGATTTTATACTATTAAGACTATGAGTGTTGAAAATGTTGATGTATTAATTATAGGGGCAGGTCCATCAGGTTGCGTTGCTGCGTCTTATTTACATGAAAAAGGATTGAAGGTAAAAGTGGTTGAAAAAAATAAATTTCCAAGGTTTGTAATTGGAGAAAGTTTACTTCCACGATGTATGGATCATTTTGAAGAAGTGGGTCTATTAGATTGTTTGAAGAAACGAAATTATGAAGTGAAAGCTGGTGCTCGATTTATAAGAGGTGATGAGGTTTGTAATTTT
This sequence comes from Winogradskyella undariae, assembly GCF_013285155.1. Classification (GTDB taxonomy): domain Bacteria; phylum Bacteroidota; class Bacteroidia; order Flavobacteriales; family Flavobacteriaceae; genus Winogradskyella; species Winogradskyella undariae. Next base: position 154,974 of record NZ_JABTEL010000003.1, read on the forward strand.
GATTTTAGTAAAAAGCATACTGAAGGTTGGAATTGGACATGGCAAGTGCCTAGAGCAGATTTCGATAAAACTTTAACTGACGAGCTTTTAACCAGAGGTGTTGATATTGTATTTGAAGAAGAGGTTATTGCTGTTAATTTTAATACTGACGGTTCTTCAGAAACTACGATAAAAAATAAATCGGGTGAGTCTAAGGTTGTTAAAGCTAAGTATATTGTTGATTCTAGTGGTTATGGACGTGTTTTACCACGTCTTTTAGATTTAGAAAAAAAATCAGAACTTCTTGATCAATCGTCAATATTTACACATGTAAAGGATGTAAATCGTCCTGAAGGTTGGGAAGGAACTCGTATAACTTTTGATGTTATAAGTCTAAGAACCTGGTTATGGGTTATTCCGTTTTCTAATGGAGTAACAAGCATAGGTTATGTTGGTTCTAATGAATTTTTAGAATTGTTTAAAGGGACTTCTTCAGAGAAATTAAAAGAAATGTTGAAACTCTCTAATTATTATAGAGAACGTTTTGAAGGTGTTGATTTTCAATTTAACCCTGTTGAGATTTCTAATTATTCAAAATCGGTAAAACAACTTTATGGTAATGGGTATGTTTTAACAGGAAATAGTGCAGAGTTTTTAGACCCTGTATTTTCATCGGGAGTTACTTTTGCTACAGAATCGGCATTGTTAGCTGCTAAATTGATTACTAAAACACTTCAAAATGAAACTGTAGATTGGGAAGTAGAATATTCTGATTATATGAAGAATGGAGTTCGTGTTTTTGAAACTTATGTAAACGAATGGTATACAGGGAATCTTCAGAAATTGTTTTTTCATAAGCCTGAAAATCCTGAGATTAAAAAGCAGATTTGCTCAGTTTTGGCCGGTTATGTATGGGATGAGACTAATCCTTTTGTGAAAAATCACCATAGACTTGTTAAAGCCGTGGCCCATATTATAGACATGGAAAATGAAAAAAGCGAGTAATTATAATTACTCGCTTCATAATAAGATATTCTAAGTTAAATTTAGAATGCTTTTTTCATAATTAATTTAGATAAACTTTTTCCTGTTTTCGCAAAACCTTCACCTATACGATCTTCGTTACTGAATGTCCCTCCAAATCTATTTCCAGGTGCGTTCTCACTAGTGATTTTTAATAATACATTGTCTCTGTTTGCTGTTTCAACAAATTTTATTACTGTGGTTAATTTAGCAGGTTGTCTCATTACTGCTGCGTTCCATCCTGGATATATCCATACAACCTCTAAAATTAAAGTGTATTTTGCTTCTGTAAGATCTTCTTCAAAAGAGATCCCTTCATCTTCGTATAAATCTCTATTCATAAGCTCTAAAAATTTAGGAGCATAAATAAGTTCTTTACTAGCTTCCCAACTTTTTTTCCAGGCTTTTCCTTTACCTTTTCCTTTTTTTTCTAAATCTTCAGAATGTGCTTTTACGTATTCATCGTTAGTTAGTTCATCTTTTAGTATTGTTAAGTTACTGTAGTCAAACTCAACATTAATTTCAGATTGTCCTTTGAAAAAATCAAAATTGCCTTCTGCAACTTTCATTTTTTGAGCGTAAATTGTTGTTGAAAGCAATAAAATAATTACTAGAGATAATTTGTTTTTCATAATATATTTGTGATTGGTTATGAGTCAAATGTATATAAAATTTTTAATCAAGATTACTTTTTTTTAATGTAATGCAATGTGTGTGGTTTATTGGTTCTAGGATAAATAGCATACTTTTATTGGCTCAAGCTTTATTTTAAGTATTTATTGAATAATCATAAATTCGCTACTTTAGCAATAATATTACTACAATAACAATTTTATGTGCAATTTTCAGAAACTTATAATCAATCTTTGTTTTTTATTTGTGATGCTATTTTTTAGTGTAAAATGTTATGCACAAGAAATTCCACCAATTCAAATATTTACACCTCAAGATTATGATGCGGAAGATCAAAATTGGGCTATAACACAGTCTAATGATGATTTTATTTATGTTGCTAATAACAAAGGCTTGTTAGAATATAAAGGCGCTTCCTGGAAACTTTACAATTCTCCTAATGATGGTATATTGAGGTCGGTAAAATTTGTAGGTGATAAGATTTATTCTGGTGGCTTTATGGATTTTGGCTATTGGACTAGGGATAAGTTGGGGGTGATGTTGTATACTTCTTTAGTGGATGATCGAAATTTTTCAATAAAAGAAGATGAGGAGTTTTGGGGGATTATTGATGTTGAAGGTTATATTTTATTTCAATCTTTAGAGCGGATTTATATCTACAATATTCTAGAGGATAGTTTTGATATTGTTGATTCTGAATTTAGAATCAATAAAATATTTAAAGTTGATGGAAGTATTTATTTTCAAGAAACCGAATTAGGTATTTTTAAGATAGAAAACGGAAAGAAGGTTTTAATAATTCCAGAGGTGTTATTAAATGGTAATATATTAGTTAATATCTTCAACTCAGACGCAAACTTACTTTTGCAAACCAAAGAAAATGGATTTTATAAATTTCAAAATGGTAAAGTCAGTAAATGGGTCATAGAATCTAATAATTTATTATCTCAATTAAGTATCTATAACAGTATCCGGTTAAAAGATGGAAGTTTTTTGTTAGGAACTATAGCTAATGGAATTATTCAATTAGATAAAGATGGAAAAAAAATATTAAAAATAGATAAGTCTAATGGTTTAAGTAATAATACGATACTTTCTGTTTATGAAGATAACTTTGGAAGTGTTTGGCTCGGTTTAGATAATGGAATTAATATTGTTAATTTAAATTCAGCTTTTAAAGTTTATATAGATAATTTAGGTGTTCTGGGTACAATTTATACAGCTGCTAAAACAGATGATTTTCTTTATTTAGGAACAAATCAAGGACTTTTTTATCAGCCTAATGATTCTGATGTAAAATTTAAACAGATAGAGGGAACAAAAGGACAGGTATGGAATTTGTCGGTTATAAATGGAACCTTATTTTGTGGTCATGATAAAGGTACTTTTTTAATAAATAATACTAGGGCAGAAAGAATATCTAGCGAGTTAGGGAGTTGGTGTATAAAAGAAATTGAAGGGCATCCTAATCTTTTGATTCAAGGTAATTATAAAGGATTGACGATTTTAGAAAAGTATAATAATACTTGGCGTTTTAGAAATAAAATAAATGGCTTTAATATCTCTTCTAGATATTTTGAATTTGTTGACTCAAATCAATTGTTAGTAAGCCATGAACATAAGGGTATTTATAAAATTACACTTGACAATACTTTTAGTAAGGTTATTGATTATAAAAAACTACCAATTAAAAAAGGTGTTAAGTCAGGAATTGTAAAATATCAAAATGAAGTTTTATATAGTAATAAATCGGGGGTATTTAATTACGATAACAATGCAGAGTCTTTTTTAAAAGATTCCATATTGAGTAGTTTATTTAGTGATGAAAAATATGTTTCAGGTAAACTATTTAATGACAGGAAAGGAAAAAAACTTTGGGGTTTTTCTGAAAGTGAAATGATTTTTGTGGAGCCTGGTAAATTATCAACAGAGCCAAAAATTAATGTTGTAACACTTTCAAATGATGTTCGTAAAACTAAATCTGGTTACGAAAATATCTTGTATTTAAGTGATAATGATTATTTAATAGGAACTACTGAAGGGTTTTTAAATGTTGATTTAAATAAGTTAGTTGAGAAATCGCTAAAGGTCCATATGAATAGTGTTAGATATGGAGCTTTACCCGATGAGCTTACTGAGTTAGATCTAGTTAATCCCGATCCGCTAAAAAATAAGTTTAATAATATTCGCTTTAATTATAGTGTTACCAATTATAATAAACTTTCGACTTCAAAATATCAATCTAGATTAATTGGTTTTTATGATCACTGGAGTGATTGGGGAATTTCTCCAGAAACATTTTATAAAAATTTGCCTCATGGAGAATACACATTTGAAGCAAGAGCGATTACAGATGGAATACTGTCTAATAATATAATGTCTTACAGTTTTACGATTAATAGGCCTTGGTATTTCAGTTTGATAGCTATAATATTATATGTTATTTTATTGTTTCTGTTTTTGTATATTTTATATTTCTATAACAAAAAACATTACGAAAGAAAACAAATTAAAGTAATTGAAAAAAAGGAAAGAGAGCTAGAGTTAGAACAATTAGGAAATCAAAGACAGCTTATTCAATTTAAAAATAAAAATCTACAATTAGATATTGAAAATAAAAATAGGGAGCTTGGTATGGCAACTATGAACTTAGTAAAACGAAATGAGTTGTTAAGTAATATTAAGGATGAGTTAAGTGAAACTAAATCGCTTGCCGATGTTAGCAAGGTTGTTAAGCGTATTAATAAAAGTATAAATAATACAGGTGATTGGAAATTGTTTGAAGAAGCTTTTAATAATGTTGATAAAGACTTCATGAAAAAAATAAAGACTCTTCATCCTTCTATTACGGCAAGTGATTTAAGACTCTGTGCTTATCTGCGTTTAAACCTTTCTTCAAAAGAAATTGCACCACTTCTTAATATCTCTCATAAAAGTGTTGAGGTCAAACGCTATCGTTTGCGTAAAAAACTAGAGTTAAGCCATGATGATAGTTTATCTAGCTATATTATTGAGTTATAGCACCTATACAATATTTTTTTTAACCTATACAATGCCTATACATTTCTTGTTTATTAGTTATTTCGAGGAATGATTGCGAATCGTATTTTTAATGAAACAGAATAGAGATACCTTAAAATAAGAGTGTATTTAATATGATATCTGTATTTTTATCTGCTTTTTTTTAGTTTGTATGTTTTTTGTAGTGTTTAGTTTTAAGATAACGTTAAGAAAATGTTATAATTTGCATGATATAAACTAAGAACTATGAAAATAAAACTTTTCGCGCTCTTTGCTTTCATTTTAACAATGGCAGTAAATGGGCAAAATGTAGATGTAACGGGAACGGTTACTGAAGGTGCTTCAGGGCAACCACTTCCGGGGGTAAACATTATCCTTAAGAATACATCAAAAGGAACAACAACAGATTTCGATGGTAATTTTGTGTTAACAGATTTATCGTTGAATTCTATAATAGTAATTTCTTATATAGGTTTTGTACCTCAAGAAATAACTATTATTAATGACAAACCATTAACTATATCTCTAGTAGAAGACACGGAGTCTCTTAGTGAGGTTGTTGTTATAGGTTATGGTACACAGAAGGTCACTAACGTTTCTGGTGCTATTTCAACTGTTAAGTCAGAATCTATTGAAAAACTTAACCCAACAAGGGTAGAGGAAGCACTTCAAGGTAATGCTTCAGGGGTTTCGGTTGTACAAAGTGGTTCACCAGGAAGTAAGCCAACAGTTTTGGTGCGTGGTATCCCTTCATTCTCTGGTACAGACCCTGTCGTTATTATTGATGGTATACCTCAAAGTTTGGATGATTTAAACTCTATTAATTCAGCAGACATTGAATCATTAAATATTTTAAAAGATGCTGCTTCAACTGCTATTTATGGTGTTAAAGGTGGTAACGGTGTAATTGTCGTGACAACTAAGTCTGGTAGAAAGAATGAGAAAGTATCTTTTTCATTCAATACTTATACTGGTATTCAATCTGTGGATAGGAAAATCGGATTATTAAATGCTTCAGAATATGCTGCTTTAATTAATGAAGGTAGTACTGTTGCTGGTGGTGATATAATTTTTCAAGATATTTCTTCATTAGGTGTTGGTACAGATTGGCAAGATGAGATTTTTGAAGATGCAAGTATTACATCTTATGCTTTATCTGCTAGAGGTGGTTCAGAAAAATTAAGCTACTTTTTATCTACAGGTTATTTAAGTCAAGGGGGTATTGTTGGTGGTGATGATAAATCTAATTTTAATAGATTAAACTTTACAGCTAATATAGATTTTCAATTAACTTCTAAATTAAAGTTTATTTTAAATACAAGTTATGCTAACATAAAAAGTAAATCAATATTAGAAAATTCATTTAACTCAATTCTAGGTAATGCAGTAAACTTCGATCCTACGGTTTCAGTATATAATACAGATCCAAATGATTTTGCGACTTATGGATACAGTAACTTGTTATTATCAGAAATATTTAATCCCGTTCAGAGATTACAAGATACTCATAATGAAAGTAACGGAAATAAATTATATGGTAAGTTTGAACTACAATATGATGTGCTTGAAAACCTTAAAGTAACTTCTCGTTTTGGTTATACAAAATGGGATCAGGTAGGGAAAAGCTTTACACCTTTAGCATATTATGGTCCAAATAACGTTTCAAGTGATTACAATTCTGATGGAACAGTAAAGACACAAGAAGTGGAAAATGGAGATGGTACTGTAAGTACAATTCCTTCATTTCATAATAGTGTAACAGAGAGTACCGTATCTAGTTTTAATTATACCTTTGAAAACTTTGCTAGTTATAGTTTTAGTTTAAATGACATGCATAATTTCGATGTAGTTTTAGGTATATCTACTAGTAAATCTACAGGATATGGTTTTGGTACAACAAGACAAGATGTTAGAGATAATTCTTGGGAATGGGCAGATATAAGTGCTGCTACGGGTATTAATACTTCTTTAAACACAGATGCTTACACAGGTTATAGTTATCAAGATTTAGAACGTAGAAACATGTCTTATTTCAGTAGAGTAAATTATGATTACAATGGTACGTATTTAGCGTCATTCTCTGCAAGACGTGATGGTTCTATAGCTTTCGGTGATGATAATAAATTTGCTAACTTTTATGCAGGTTCTTTAGGTTGGGTTGTTACTAATGAAGATTTCTTCAATTTCGATCCTATTAATTTCTTAAAAATAAGAGGTAGTTACGGTACTGTTGGTAATGAAAACGTAGATCCACAATATGTAGGTATTACTATTGGAGGACCAAGTTATAATTCTACAGCAAACAGTAATGGATATACATTTGGAGATGAATTTGTTTCAGGAGCTACTGTAAACTCATTTAGTAATCCAACATTAAGTTGGGAAGAGCAAACACAATATAATATTGGTTTTGATGCTACTTTTCTTAATAATCAATTTACGCTTACTTTAGATTATTTTAATAAATCTGTTGATGGATTATTATTTACAGATGCACCACCACTTTATGCTGGGACCTCAGAGCCTGTAACATCAAACATAGGTAGTACAGAGAGTAAAGGGATTGATTTAACTTTAGGTTATAATAATTTTGGGTCAGAAGATTTTAAAATTAATACATCTGTGACTTTTACTACTTCTAAAAATGAAGTTACAGAAACTAATAGTGATGGTACAGCATTTGTTTCTGGTGGATCTTATTTTAATGGTCAGCCACACGATGTTACACGTTTCCAAAAAGGTTATACTCCAGGTTATTTTTACGGTTATCAAACAGACGGATTATTTCAAAATCAAGCCGAAATTAATGCACACGCAACACAATCTGGCGCATTACCAGGTGATATTCGTTTTGTAGATACAAATAATGATGGTGTTATTGATGATGATGATAAAACGGATATAGGAGATCCATTCCCGACATTTACTTTAGGATGGAACTTAGGTTTTGAATATAAAAATTTCGATTTAAGTATGTTTACTTATGCTTCTGTTGGTAATGATATCTTTAGAGCTTACGAGCGTAATGCACAATTTACTAACAAAGATAGAAGTATTTTAAATCGATGGACAGGAGAAGGATCTACTAATGATGCTAGCAATCCACGTTACACTTTTGAAGATACTAATAGTAATATTAGACCATCTGACAGATATGTAGAAGATGGAAGCTTTATAAAAATAAAAAGTTTAATCTTAGGTTATACATTACCAGAAAAAGTAAGTAAGTTTTTCGGTAAAATAAGAGTCTATGCTCAGGCTAAAAACTTATTGACACTTACGGAATATACAGGTTATGATCCAGAGATATCAGGGGGTATTTTAGATACAGGTATTGATAGAGGTGCTTATCCGCAAGCAAGAACTTTTTTAATGGGCTTAGACCTTAAATTTTAATATCCAAAATATATTAGTATGAAAAATATAAAAAATAATATTGGATTAGTCATCATACTTTCACTCTTTATGGGGTGTTCAGACGTGGTTGATTTTGATCCGCACGACGAGTATCAAGTGACTGAAGTAGATTATTTGCAAACAGAAAGTGATTACCAAGCAATGGCTGTGAGTTGTTATACTCCAACACAGTGGTTAAATCAAGTTATTGTTCTTGGAGATATGGCTTCTGATAATTCTGTATCAGGTGGTGAAAATGCTTCTGATGCAATATCGTTACAACAAGTAGACGACTATCAAATTTTAGCAAATAATACTACAATAGAAGATTTATGGACATCTGCTTATGAGGGTGTTAATAGAACAAACTATCTAATAGACTACAAAGACGTTAACCTTTTAGGTAATGTTGTAGATTTTGATGGTAAAGAAGCTTTATATGGAGAGGTTCACTTTCTAAGAGCTTTCTATTATTTCAATTTGGTTAAAATGTTTGGTGATGTTGTTTTATTCACGGATCATAAATTAGGCCTTACAGATTTTGGGACTTTACAAAGGTCTCCTAAGGCTGATGTATATGCACAGATCGAAGTAGATTTATTACTTGCCATTGATGCATTACCAACAGCACAATCTCAACAAGGGAGAATTACTAAATATGCTGCTCAAGCATTGTTAGGAAAAGTGTACTTATATCAAGAAAAATTTGATGAAGCAATTCCTGTACTTCAAAGTGTTGTAGATGGTCCTTTTAGTTTAGTACCAAATATGGATGATATCTTTTTGCCAGAAGGTGAAAATGGAACTGAGTCTGTTTACGAAGTACAATATTCTAATGGTCAGCCTTACTATAATTGGGGTGGACAAACTAGAGGTCAAGGAAACTATGCTGTTCAGCAATGTGGAGTTAGAGGGTTTAATGGTGCAGCTGCGATGCCTTATAATTCAGGTTGGAGTACTAATTTACCAACTCAAGATTTAGCTGCTGCTTATGAAGATGGAGATCAAAGAAAAGAGGCTACAACTTTTGATGTTGAAGCTTATGCTAATGATAATCCAAGTTTAAATGTAACTTACCAAGTAGCTCCTTACAAAAATACAGGTTTATATAATAAAAAATATTTACCAAGAAAAGGACAAACAAGTGGACAGGTTGAATTAAATTACGACAACAATCAACGTACTATTCGTTATTCTGAAGTCTTATTAATGGCTGCAGAAGCAAATTTAAGAGGAACATCTGGTAGCCAAGGATTAGCACAAACTTATTTAGATATGGTGCGTGCAAGAGCTTTTGGAGATCAAGATCATAGTGTTGTTGCAACGGTTCAATCTGTTTGGGATGAAAGACGTTTAGAATTAGGAATGGAAGGTGATCGTTTTTTCGATTTAGTTAGAACAGGGCAAGCAAATAGTGTATTAAGTAGCTTAGGTTATAATTCTGCTACAAATGGACTTTTTCCAATTCCTCAGAGAGAAATTGATATTTCTCGTTTATCTCAAAACGACGGATACTAAAAAATAAAACTTATGAAAATATTAAAACACACATTAAGATTATGTCTTTTAGTAATGGTTTTTTACGGCTGTACTGAAGATAATGTAGATACATCATTTACAGATGGGCTAGAAGCACCAACAGATATTTCAGCTTTAGTAATGGTAACACAAGACAATACAGGTTTAGTAACTATTACACCTTCGGGGAACGGAGTTACAGGCTATGTTTTTGATTTTGGAGATGGATCAGAGCTTTCTAATTCTATTCAACCTGGCAGTAGTATTGAGCATACTTATGCAGAAGGAAATTATGAGTTTACTATTATAGCTTCTAATTTAAATGGATTAAGTACTGTATTCACAGAGGCTGTGGTTGTATCTTTTCAAGCTCCAGAGAACTTAGTTGTAACTATAACTAATGATCCTGCAATTTCTAAAGCCGTAAATATTGTAGCTGAAGCAGATTTTGCAACCTATTACGCAGTGTCATTTGGTGAAGATGAAACAGCAGAGCCAACAATATTTAATAGTGGTGATGTTATTTCGTATACGTATCAACAAGCTGGTATTTATACCATAAATGTTGAAGCTTTTAGTGGTGCAATTGCAACTTTAAGTTATACTGAAGATTTCGAAGCTGTAGAAATTGTACAACCATTAAGTTCTGCACCAGATCAACCATCTCGATTAGAAGAAGATGTAATTTCGGTTTTTAGCGGTTTTTACACTGATATTGAAGGTGTAGATTTTAATCCAAATTGGGGTCAGTCAACAATCTATAATTTATTTGATTTAGCAGGAGATGATATGCTTCTATATTCAGATTTAAATTATCAAGGAATTGATTTAGCAGGAGCAATTGATGCATCTCAAATGGAATATTTACATATTGATGTTTGGACAGCAGATGAAAATAATGCAAGTATATCACCAATCACAGCTGGTCCTAATGATACATCAAATGAAACGGCTTACGAATTAGAACTTACAGCTCAACAATGGACGTCTTTCGATATTCCTTTGTCGGCTTTTACAGATCAAAATTCATTATTAGATTTTAGTGCTCTTATTCAGTTTAAATTAGAAGGTGTACCAAATGGAGGAGCAATTTTTGTAGATAATTTATATCTATACAAAGAAAGTGATGAGACTGTACCGGCAGTTTCACCAATTAATTTTGAAGAAGAATCAGGACTAAATTTTACTTTAAGTAGTTTTGATGGTGGTTCTATATCTGTTGCAGGTAATCCAGATTTAAATGGTAACTCATCTGCTATGGTAGCAGAAGTAATAAAAGGAGCAGGTCAAACTTGGGCAGGTTCTAAAATAACAGTTCCAACACCTTTTCAAGTTATTGGTACTTCTGTAATTACAGTTAAAGTATGGTCTCCTCGAGTAGGCTTAAATTTATTATTAAAAATGGAAGACAATACAGCATGGCCAAACACGATTGAGACATCAGAGATTACTGCAACAACTACTATTGCTAACCAATGGGAAACTTTAACGTTTGATTTTGCAGGAATTGATACTTCAGTAGATTGGTATAATCTTGTATTAATTATGGATAACGGAACAGCAGGTGATGGGTCATCAGACTACACAATCTACGTTGATGATATTACAATAAACTAAAATTTAAAGAAACATGAAAAATATAAAATATACTTTATTAAGTTGTCTTAGTTTTTTGTTTGTACTTGTGGCTTGCCAAGAGGATGATGCAGAATTCGGAGAGATTATAACGCCAAGTAATTTGGTGGTGTCTGCAGAGATTTTTGGGCAAGATACTGCAAATCCTTACGGAGATGGATCTGGTATTGTTAATTTAACTGCAATTGCAGATAACGCACTAAGTTATAAATATATTATTAGTGGTGTAGAGTCTAATTCACCTACCGGTTTATTAGAAACATCATTTAGTGATTTAGGAATAAATACTTATACCGTAAATGTTATTGCTTATGGTACAGGTGGAGTGTCAATTACAACATCTATTACGGTAGAAGTTTTTGCAAACTATTCACCACCACAAGAATTAATTGATAAATTAGTTGGTGATGGAACTAATGTTTGGAGAATGAAATCAGAATCTGCAGGTCACTTTGGTTTAGGACCAGTTGGTGGAACCGTAGTCTCTGAATGGTATTCAGCTGGAGCTGATGAAAAAGCAGGTGTTGGTATGTACGATGATCGTTTTATTTTTAATGAAGATGGAACATTCACGCATATTACAGATAACACAAATGACGATCCTACAACAGATACATCAGGAACTATTTTTGGACGTGATGGATTAGTTAATGAAATAGCTACAGGAGGAACTGTTAACGGAGCAGATGTAGAAAATGTACCATACAGTGATTACACAGCAGAATGGACTTTAATTGCACCAGGTGGTGTAGAAACAATCAGTTTAAGTGACACAGCTTTTATCTCATATTATATAGGTGGTAATCATAGATATCAAATATTTGATAGATCTACGCCTAATGAAATTACCTTAAAGGCAACAGATGGAAATGGAGATTTTGACTGGTGGTTTGTCTTAACGACAGACGGTGAAGATGTAGATGATTCGTTTACTAGTATTTACGATAGTTTAATTTGGTCTGACGAATTTGATGTAGATGGAGCACCAGATGCAACAAACTGGACTTACGATTTAGGTACAGGAGATAATGGTTGGGGAAATCAAGAACTGCAATCTTATACAGATGATGCAGACAATGTTATTGTAGAAGATGGTTTCTTAAAAATCACAGCTAAAGTAGATGGGGCAGGTTATACTTCTTCAAGATTAAAATCAGAAGGTTTATATGATTTTACCTATGGTAGAGTAGAAGTGAGAGCTAAATTACCAGCTTCTCTTGGTACATGGCCAGCAATTTGGATGCTTGGTGCAGATTACCAAACTAACACATGGCCTGCTTCAGGAGAAATAGACATTATGGAGCAAAAAGGACAAGATAAAAATACTGTTTTGTCTACTGTGCATCATCCAGCTGTGTCTCCAGGTGCTGGAGATTCGGGCAGTACACAATTGTCAACTTCTACTTCAGAATTTCATAATTATACTGTTGAGTGGACACCTGAAGAACTTATATTTTTAGTAGATGATACTGTATTTCATACAGTAGTAAATTCTGCAGACCTACCATTTAACAATGACTTTTTCTTAATCTTAAATGTTGCTATGGGTGGAACATTAGGAGGAACTGTAGCTTCTGATTTTACAGAAGATAGTATGGAAATTGATTATGTAAGAGTATACCAATAATACAAAGTTTTTATTAGAAGTATAATCCAAATTGTAATTCTTTAGAAAAGGCTGAACAGATAAGTTTAGCCTTTTTTTGTTGTAATTTTTTAAATACATTAGTTTAAAAAACATACACTGCATAATAATTAAATCCTCTTTAGTTATGTGATTTAATACAACAACATTGTTTTTTATAGATGTTAAATTGTAGTGTTTTTTTTCAACGTTTTAAATAGAATTTGACTATAGAGAAGATATAGCTAGTATATGCTAACCTTATAGCTTTAGTAGTCAATTTATTTAATTATTCAAGAACATACAATATCGTTTTCGTTTAAAAGCGTATGTAATCTATAAGTATTGTGGATAAGGTTATATAATCTTTATTTAATAAACCATACAATACCTATACATTACCTATACAAAACACAAGAATAGGTGTTTTGTAGTGATATTGGTATTTCTTGTTTCTCTAATCGATTAATGAAGATATATCGATTAATTAAACATAGGAACGGTGATATTGGCTTTATTTATGTCTTTTTTTTGTGATGTATGTTTTTTGTATGGTTATAATTTCATAATTTGATAATTATAAGTTTTAAATTTATAAAAATGATAATCTTTATATAATACTATTATGAGAATTATGGAAAAAAGCTTTCTAAAGTTAATATTCTTAATCATTCTATGTCCAATATATGGCCAAGCAGATAAGGTTGAGGTTGTGAATAGTGATGACGGCATGCGATTAGTTGTAAATGGAGAAGATTTTATGATTAATGGTATGAATTGGGATTATATTCCAATTGGTAATAATTATAACTATAGTTTATGGAAACAATCTGACGATGTTATAAAGGCAGCATTAGATGCCGAAATGGGACTTCTAAAAAATATGGGAGTCAATGTTATTAGACAATATACTGGGGTACAACCAAAATGGATTCAATATATCTACGAAAAATATGGTATTTATACCATGTTAAATCATTCCTTCGGTCGTTATGGATTAACTATTAATGGTGCTTGGGTTGTAAATACAGAATATTCTGATCCAGCAACTAGAGAAATGCTTCTAAAAGAAGTAACAGAAATGACACAAGAGTATAAAGATACTCCTGGTTTATTATTGTTTTTATTAGGCAACGAAAATAATTATGGCCTGTTTTGGGGAGGTGCAGAAACAGAAGATATACCGATTGAAGACCGTGAATCTACAAAACGTGCTAGAAGCATGTATAATGTTTTTAATGAAGCGGTTGTAAAAATGAAAAGTATTGATAAAAATCACCCAATGGCCATATGTAATGGGGATCTTCTTTTTTTAGATATTATAGCAGAAGAGTGTCAAGATATTGACATTTTAGGTACTAATATGTATCGTGGAGTAACTTTTACAGATGCTTTTACTGCGGTAAAAGAAAAATTAAACAAACCTCTTTTATTTACAGAATTTGGAGCAGATGCTTTTAATGCTATTGAAAACCAGGAAGACCAAAAAACGCAAGCCTATTATTTGGTAAATAACTGGAAAGATATTTATGAAAATGCAGCAGGTTTAGGTAAGGCTGAAAATTCTATTGGAGGTTTTACGTTTCAATTTAGTGATGGTTGGTGGAAATATGGACAAACTAAAAACCTAGAAGTGCATGATAATAATGCATCTTGGTCTAACGGTGGTTACGATATAGATTTACAGGCGGGTGAAAATAATATGAATGAAGAATGGTTTGGGATTTGTGCAAAAGGACCAACCAATTCTAGAGGCCTTTACGAATTATACCCAAGAGCTGCTTATTATGCATTAAAAGAAGTTCATCAAATAAACCCTTATGAAGAAGGAGTTTCTTTAGATTTTGTAGATAATTATTTTAATAATATTCAGCTTATGGATGCCGTTTTAAGAGCTCGTGGTGATAAAGCCGCTCTAAATGGAGGTGGAAGCGAAAGTAAAATTAGAATTAGTAATTTAAGAGCAGAGTTTACTACCTATAATACTGGAGGAAGCTTAATTACAACACCAGATGATGAAGATCCGGATGCAAGTACGTATCCTAATCAATTAGGTTTTGATCATATGGAATCTTATTATGTTGGTGTGCAAGGAAATCCTTCCGCTAATATGAGAGCTGAAGTTAATTTTAACATTCTAGGAAATGTTGCTCAAAATCCAATTGATGAAATATTTTATGAAAATAGAGGCTATCCAATTACTGTTAGTACAGACGAAGGGGATGTAGAAATTACAGATAACAATAGAGTACAGGTCTATAATGCTTCCTATGAGTGGAATGCTAAAGATTTTGATTTAAGAGGGTTTTACAGAAAAGGGCATTACCATTGGGGTTACGAAGGTGATTTCTTTGGCTTATATCCAGAATCTAATTACGGACCTAATTTCGATATTTATAATGGAGAAACTTCAGGTTTTGAATTAGATGGTAAAAAAGGACTAAGTGGTTTAAAAGCTGCATTTGGTCCGCAATTATGGTGGGGCGCAAATCCTGCTGTATTGTTAAAATATAGTAGAACTTTAGGTAAATACGATGTTACTGCTATTTATCATGAAGATATAGCAGATGCATCTAAAGCAGCAACTTCTATTGCTATTCCTTTGCCTAAAACACGTCGTGTTACATTTCATGCTAAAAGACAAGTAGGTGATGTTGGTATTGAATTAGGTGGTATTTGGGCTGGTGAACCTTTAAATGGAAGAGAATTCAATGTGATTTCAAATGATATAGCTGTAGTTGATGAAATTAGTTCTAAAGATAATTGGGGTGGTAAAGTAAAATTAACCTATTCTAAAGGAGTTTTTAATGTCTATGCTCAAGCCGCAGCTATGGGGTTAGTTGCAAATGGTGGGGCCGATCAAACGCAGACCTTTACGGGATGGAAACTAAAAGATTCTGGAAGTGGAAATCAAACTAATGTTTTAGCTGGTTTTACTTATTCTTTAGGTAATCTTCAAATAGCACCTAATTTTTTATGGCAAAAACCAATTGTTGGTGCTATCCCTAATGATTATAGTTTTACTAATAGCTTTGGTCAAACGGTTGGTGTGCCATTAAGAAATATAGAAGATGATCCTTTTGCTGTTAGAAGTAATAGAAAAACTACTGCAGGAGAGCTTCTTTTAACATGGGATCCAACACCAGGAACTTGGATGTACGATTGGGATAGTGATATGACGGAAGATGCTAAACTAGCGGTTAGTGCTGGTTTTGTATATCGTCACCTTCCAACGACTCAAGATGCTGCTATTGTTTTTGATGATAATAGAAATTCTTTTGCCTTAGCTAATGCAGCACCTGCTGAAGATTTATGGGAAGCTAGTGCAAGAGTGGTTTCTAAGTTAAATCCAGATTTAGGATTTATAGGTAATTTCTACTATGGTAATGGCCAAGCAAATGGTAGTGGTGGTGCTGATGATACCAATGGGAATCGTTTAATAAAACGTTTTGGTGGAGATGTTAGAGCTATCTATAAAAAAATTAAAGCTACTGCTCAAGTTAAAATTAACGATTGGGGGCCTTTTGATTACCATCGTGATTATAACCTTACCTATCCATTACAGTTAATGTTAGATCTATCAACTTCAGTAGGAAAACCAGATTGGTTTATTTTACCAGATACCCGAATTGGTATTCGTGGTACTTGGAGATCTTTAGATGAGTACTCTCCTCGATACTTACCAAATCAGGCTGCTGGAGAATATTTAGATCCAACCATTAGTAATATAGGTTTTGATAACGGTAATGAATGGGAAATTAGAACCTACATACATATTAATATTGGAAAATAATTAACACAAAATATTATGAAAATGAAAACATATATTAATTCAAAAATCACAATGCTTTTTGTGTTGGTTTTAGCCACTGTAGTAAGTTGTGAAAGAGATATTTCAGAGGAGGCTTCTGAAGTTGGTTTTACTAATGATCCAGAAATTTTTATTGACGGATTTAGTAGTGGGCTGGAGTACTATCCTTTTGGTGGTTCGGATAACGATGCCTTTACGGTAGATACTGAGGATACTTATAGTGGTTCTGCTTCCATGCGTTTTGATGTCCCTAATTATGGAGACTCGGATGGTTCGTATGCAGGTGCTATTTTTAGAGACGATAATGGTGGAAGAGATTTATCTGGTTATGATGCTTTAACCTTTTGGGCTAAATCTAGTCAAGCAGGTACAATTAACGAAATTGGTTTTGGTCAAGATTTTGACGAAAATAAATTTTTAGTAACCTTATCTGGTCTTAATTTAGCTACCAATTGGAAAAAGTATATTATTGCTATTCCTGATGCTTCCAAATTAACACAAGAAAGTGGTTTGTTTTGGTATGCTGAAGGTCCTGAAAATAATAATGGTTATACCTTTTGGATAGATGAATTACAGTTTGAGAAATTAGGTACTATAGCACAATATAGACCTTCTATTTTTGGAGGAGAGGATATTGTAGTGAATACATTTTCGGGTGTTGATCTACCAATAACTTCAATGCAAAATACTGTAAACTTAAGTACAGGTGCAGATCAAACGGTTACAATTGCTCCAGGTTATTTTAATTTCACTTCGTCAGATACAAGTGTCGCTACAGTTAGTGAGTTGGGAGTTGTTTCTGTAATTGGAGCAGGTACAGCTGTAGTTTCTGCAACTTCAAATGATGTAGATGCTTTAGGTTCATTAACTATTACTTCCGAAGGTCAATTTACAGCAGCCCCAATACCTACACAAAATCCAGAAAATGTTATTTCTATTTTTAGTGATGCATATACTAGTGAGCCTGTAGATTATTACAATGGTTATTGGGCACCTTATCAAACTACCTTAGGTCAAAATGATATCAATGTTAATGGAGATGAAATTATAAAATATTCGGAGTTAAATTTCGTAGGTATTCAGTTTTCTGAAGATGTACCAACAATAGATGTTTCTCAGATGACGCACTTTCATGTAGATATTCAAGTGCA
Source organism: Winogradskyella undariae (assembly GCF_013285155.1). Taxonomy (GTDB): domain Bacteria; phylum Bacteroidota; class Bacteroidia; order Flavobacteriales; family Flavobacteriaceae; genus Winogradskyella; species Winogradskyella undariae. Next base: position 172,765 of record NZ_JABTEL010000003.1, read on the forward strand.
AGGAGCGGTAGAGGCAGGAGATTTTTTAACTGTAAAATTACAAGATATTGGAGTAGATGATGATTTTGGAGGAGAGAATGATACTGCTGGTGAAATCACTTTAACTAATACAACATTGTCAGATGGCAATTGGGTGAGTATTGATGTTCCTATTTCAGAATTTACAGGATTGACTAGTAGAGCTAATTTAGCGCAGGTTGTCTTTGTTTCAGATGCTACAATAACAGATATTTATGTGGATAATATTTATTTTTATGAAATTTCTTCGGAGCCTACCACTGCTGCTCCAACACCTACAATAGATGAGGCTAATGTTATCTCTGTATTTAGTGATGCATATACTAACGTTGCAGGTTCAGAGTTAAATCCTAATTGGGGCCAAAATACGGTAGTAACAGAAGAAAGTATTGCAGGTAATAATACATTGAAATATACAGATTTAAACTACCAAGGTCTTCAATTAGGTAGTACGCAAGATGTTTCAGGAATGACATATCTACATCTAGATTATTATACCGTTAATTCATCTGCATTAAATGCATATTTAATTAGTGATGGTCCCGTGGAAGCTGCTAAAGCATTAGCGGCACCAACAAGTGGTTGGGTAACTTTAGATATTCCTTTAGCAGATTTTTCACCAGTAGATTTAGCAAATATTATACAGCTTAAATTTGATGGAAATGGAGATGTCTATTTAGATAATATCTATTTCTATAACTAAATACTATTCTTTAATTTTTAAACAATACTCATGAAAAAACTAAAATATATAAGCTCTTTTTTAGCATTAGCAATGGTGTTACTGATAGCTTGCGATACTGATGAAACGCAAACCGTAACCAATTTTGATAATTTGGTTATGGAAGATAATTTTGATATTAATGGTGCTCCAGATTCTAATATATGGGATTACAATATAGGAACAGGTTCTAATGGATGGGGAAATAACGAGTTGCAATATTATACAGATCGTTCTGAAAATGTTATTGTAGAAGATGGTGTATTAAAAATTATTGCAAGACAAGAATCTTATATGGGTTCTGGATATACTTCAGCAAGATTACTAACTAGTGGCAAATTTGAGCAAACTTATGGACGCTTTGAAGCACGTATCCAGTTGCCTTGGGGACAAGGTATTTGGCCAGCATTTTGGCTTTTAGGAGAAGATGCTGGTGGTACACAATCTTGGCCTCAAATAGGAGAAATAGATATTATGGAAAATAGAGGTCAGGAACCTACTTTAATAAATGGAACGGTTCATGGTCCAGAATATTCAGGAGGAGAATCTATAACCAAATCTTATGAACTAGAAAATGACAGATTTGATACTGGCTTTCACATTTTTGGTGTTGAGTGGGGAGAAAATTATATTAATTTTTATGTAGATGATGTGTTATACAATCAAATTAAACCTACAGATGTTACTGGCGATTGGGTTTTTAATCATCCGTTTTATATCATTATAAATGTTGCTGTAGGTGGAGGTTATGTTGGTTCACCAAATGATGCAACCGTTTTTCCTCAAGAAATGCTTGTAGATTACGTTAGAGTGTATTCTGCAGATTAATTCAATTTCGCTTTTAAATTATAATACAATTACAAATTTTATTACCAATGACCAATAATACTACCACATTTACTAATAAATCAAAAATAAATAAAGAAGTCAATTTAGAATCTGTTATTATAGATAACGAGAGCTATTTCAAAATTTCTAATAATGATGAAATGCGTCCGTTTTTTATGAGTATGGTAAGTGATTCTAACCATTGGATGTTTATTTCTAGCAATGGAGGATTAACAGCAGGAAGAAAAAATTCTGAGTTTGCTTTATTTCCTTATTATTCAGACGATAAAATAACAGAGTCTTCAGAAATTACTGGTCCTAAATCTATTTTTCAGGTCACTAAAAATGGAGAAACCTATATTTGGGAACCATTTTCAATTCGTTTTGAAGATAATTATGTTGTAAAACGTAACCTATACAAAAGTGTTTACGGTAACGCAATAATTTTTGAAGAAGAGAATTTAGATTTAGAAATAACCTATAGATACCAATGGGCTTCAAGTGATAAATATGGTTTTGTAAAAACGTCTAAACTAATTAATAATGCAGAAACAGAAGTTAGTGTTTCGGTTTTAGATGGGATTCAAAATATTTTACCATATGGTGTTGGTAGCGACTTACAAAATGGAAGTAGTAATTTGGTAGATGCTTATAAAAGAAGTGAGTTACTAACGGAAACAGGTTTAGGTATTTTTGCTTTAAGTGCAATTATTGTAGATAAAGCAGAACCAAGTGAAGCGTTAAAAGCAAATATTGTTTGGTCTACAGGTTTTGATAATCCAAAATATTTACTGTCTTCTTTGCAACTTAATAATTTTAGGAAATTTCAACCAATACATCAAGAAGAAGATGTAAAAGCAGAAAAAGGTGCTTATTTTATTAATGCAGAAGTTAGTTTGGTTTCAAAAGAAGCTAAACAATGGGCAATGGTAGCTAATGTTAATAAAAATCAATCGGCGGTAGTTGAATTATCCAATAGCATTAAGTCTAATAAGGATATCTTAAAAACCGTTAAAAAAGATATCGCTTTAGGAACCGAAAAATTAATTGCGCTAAACGCAGCCACGGATGGTTTACAATTAACATCTGATAATTATAGAGATACTAGACATTTTGCTAACACGCTTTTTAATATAATGCGTGGCGGTATTTTTGATGATAGCTATAAGATTGAAAAATGGGATTTTAAAAATTACTTAGCTAAAGCAAATAGAAAAGTTTCTAGAATAGCTGAAGATATAGTAGAAGCATTGCCAAATACATTTTCGCTGTCTTTACTTCAAGATATTGGTTATAAATCCGAAAACAAAAACTTTAGACGTTTGTGTTTAGAGTATTTACCATTAAAATTTAGCCGTCGTCATGGAGATCCTAGTCGACCATGGAATAAGTTTTCTATAAATACACAAAGTGAGGTAGACGGTTCTAAAATATTAGATTATGAAGGGAATTGGAGAGATATCTTTCAAAACTGGGAAGCTTTAGCACATTCCTATCCTGAATTTATGGAGAGTATGATTCATAAATTCTTAAATGCTACTACTTTTGATGGGTATAATCCTTATAGAGTAACAAAAGAGGGCTTTGATTGGGAAACTATTGAGCCTGATGATCCTTGGTCTTACATCGGGTATTGGGGAGATCATCAAATTATTTATTTACTTAAATTTTTGGAGTTTATTGAAAACTATAAACCAGGAAAATTAGAAAGCTTTTTTAATAAAGACTTATTTGTATATGCTAATGTACCTTATAAAATAAAAGCATATGAGGATATACTTAAAAATCCAAAAGACACTATTGAGTTTGATGTAAAATTGGATGCAAGTATTAGAGAAGAAAGAGCACAAATAGGTGCAGATGGTGCACTTTTAAGAGATGAAAATAGATTTATTGTAAAAGCAAATTTTATTGAAAAAATATTAGCAACAGCCTTAGCAAAGCTATCTAATTTTATTCCAGAAGGAGGTATTTGGATGAATACACAACGTCCAGAGTGGAATGATGCTAATAATGCTTTAGTTGGTAATGGTGTTTCCATGGTAACCCTGTATTATTTAAGACGTTTTTTAAAGTTTTTTGACTCTGTATTTTCTAAAGTAGAAACAGAATCAGTAGAAGTTTCTAATGAGTTACTCGTGTTTTTTAATGCGGTTACAGATACATTTAAAACCAATCAAAATGTACTTTCAGGTACTATTTCAGATTCGGTTCGTAAACAAATTATGGACCAACTAGGGCAAGCTGCTAGTAACTATAGAAGTGAAATATATAATCAAGCTTTTTCTGGTAGAAAAACAGAGTTAGCAATCCAAGATATAAAAGAATTTGTTCAAGTAAGTTTAGAGTTTCTAGAACACTCTATTAAAGCAAATAAAAGAGCAGATAATCTATATCATGCTTATAATTTAATGACGCTTAATGCAGATAATAGTGTGTCTATAGCTTATTTAGATGAAATGTTAGAAGGCCAAGTAGCTGTTTTAAGTTCTGGGTATTTGTCTTCAAAAGAGAGTTTAGAAGTATTAGATAGTCTTAAAAATAGTAAACTTTTTAGAGAGGATCAATACAGTTATATTTTATATCCAAATAAAAAACTTAAAGGTTTTATGGAACGAAATATAGTACCATCTTCTAGTGTCCGAAATTCAAAACTGTTACAGCAATTAGTAGAGGTTGGTAATACCCAAATTATTGAACAAGATGAAAATGGAAATTATCATTTTAATGGCAATTTTAAAAATGCTAAAGACCTTAAACTTGGACTTCAAAAATTAGAGCATACACAATATGAGGATTTAGCGAATAAAGAAGAAAAAAGCATACTACAAATCTTTGAAGGTGTTTTTAATCATAAAGCTTTTACAGGCCGATCAGGTACTTTTTATGGCTATGAAGGTTTAGGTTCTATATATTGGCATATGGTTTCTAAGTTACAATTAGCAACTCTTGAATGTTGTTTAATAGCTATTGATAATAAAGAAAATAAAGATATAATTGGAAGATTATTAGAGCATTATTACGAAATTAATGAAGGTATAGGAGTGCATAAATCTCCACAGTTATATGGAGCTTTTCCAACAGATCCTTATTCGCATACTCCTGCAGGAAAAGGAGCACAACAACCAGGTATGACAGGTCAAGTAAAAGAAGATGTACTTAGTCGTTTTGCGGAATTAGGCGCTTTTGTTGAAGAAGGAAAACTTTATTTTAACCCATGTTTATTGCGTAAAAATGAGTTTTTAGAGGAAGATAAAACTTTTCATTATATCAATCTAGAGCACCAAAAAAAGAGTATCTCATTACAAGAAAACGAGTTGGCATATACCTATTGTCAAGTTCCAATTATCTATAAAATAGCAGATCAAAATTGCGTTGAAGTTACTTTTAAAGATGAAACGGTTAAAGTGTTTCATAACTTAAGTCTTGATGTAGTTACTAGTACCTCTGTATTTAATCGTGTAGGTGAGGTCATTCAAATTAACGTAAGTATTAATTCGGATTGTTTAAAATAGTATAAGTATTACCAATGAAAAAAAATATAATCATATTGCTTTCCATTGTTGTTTTGTTTACTATGTCTTGCAATGAAAATAAAAAAAATACAGAAGCTATAATTCAAATAAAAAAAGAAATGACAGCTAAAGATATATTAGGCAATTCCAATTACTTGGCAATTTCATATGGAGGGTATAGAGCGCAATCAAGAACGGTACAACCATCTATAGAGGAATTAAAAGAGGATATGAAAATATTGGCTGCTATGGGAATTAAAATTATTAGAACCTATAATGTACAAGAGTCATTTCCGCATGCTTCTAATGTTTTAAAGGCCATTTCAGAACTTAAAGTAGAGGATCCAAATTTTGAAATGTATGTAATGCTAGGTGCTTGGATTGATTGCGTAAATGCATGGACCGATCAGCCAGTAGATCATAATATAGAAAGTCCTAATAACAAGTCTGAAATAGCACGTGCTGTAGCATTGGCCAATCAATATCCAGATATTGTTAAAGTAATAGCAGTTGGTAATGAAGCCATGATAAAATGGGCAACAAGTTATTATGTAGAGCCTCATATTATTTTAAAATGGGTAAATCATTTACAAGAATTAAAGGCAACAGGGAAGCTTTCAAAAGATATATGGATTACAAGTTCAGACGATTTTACCTCTTGGGGAGGTGGTGACGCTAGCTATCATACTGAAGATTTAGCAAAACTTGCTAAAACGGTAGATTATATTTCTATGCATACTTATCCTTATCATAATACACACTATAATCCTGCATTTTGGAGAGTTCCAATGGAGGAAGAGCAGCTTTCAAAAGAAGAAAAAGTTGATGCAGCTATGGAGCGTGCCATTACGTTTGCAAAGCAACAATATGACAGTGTTGCTAATTACATGAGAAGTTTAGGAGTAAATAAACCAATACATATAGGAGAAACAGGTTGGGCAACCACTTCTAAAGGGTTTTATGGGGCTAATGGCTCTAAAGCAACAGATGAATACAAGCAAAGTTTATATTATAATCAGATGAGAGATTGGACGAATAAAGCAGGTATATCTTGTTTTTATTTTGAAGCTTTTAATGAGCAATGGAAAGATGCAACACATCCAAATGGCTCTGAAAACCATTTTGGACTTTTTACTATTTCAGGCAAAGCAAAATACACAATTTGGGATTTGGTAGATCAAGGAGTATTTAATGGTTTAACCAGAAATGGTAATCCTATAACAAAAACATATGAAGGTAATAAAGACAGTTTAATGAAAACTGTTTTAGTACCACCTTCCAAGAACGAATAATAAATTTAAAGTAATAATACTATGAAAACATTAAAATATGGTATTTATGGTTTGATACTAATTACGATGAGTTGTAGTCAAACGGTAAAAGAATTAGAGGTGGAAGTTTACGAAACATCAGCTAGTGGTAATAAATTAACTAAAGTTGAGAATTTCATAAAAGCAGATACATCTACAATAGTTAAAATTCTACCAGAACAAACCTTTCAAACTATTACTGGTTTTGGAGGTTCGTTTACAGAGTCCTCTGCTTACCTATTAAATAAGTTGAGCAAAAAAAATAGAGATACTATTTTACAAGCTTACTTTGCGGAAGATGGTGCACGTTATTCATTAACAAGAACACATATAGCATCTTGTGATTTTGCGTTAAGCAATTACACATACGCTCCAGAGCCGGAAGATTTAGAAATGAAGAGTTTCAGTATTGAAGAAGATCGTGAGGATTTAATTCCAATGATAAAAGAAGCGCAAGCAATTTCAAAAGATGGTTTTAATATAATTGCATCTCCTTGGACATCACCACCATGGATGAAAGATAATAAAGCATTTGTTGGTGGAAAATTACTGCCAGAATACTACGATACATTTGCGTTATATTTTTCAAAATATCTTGAAGCATATAAAGCAGAAGGTATTAATATTTGGGGTTTAACTCCTGTTAATGAACCACACGGAAATGGGAATAATTGGGAGAGTATGCATTTTACTCCAGCTGAAGAAACGGATTTTGTAGCGAATCATTTAGGGCCAAAATTAGAGGCCGATGGTTTTGGAGATGTAAACATTTTAGGGTACGATCAAAATAGAGGAGGTTTAAATGAATGGGTAGACGAAATGTTTAAAGATGAAGCTTCCTCAAAATATTTTGCAGGAACGGCAATACATTGGTATGAGAGTACTAATGAAGTTCTACCAGAAACGTTACAGTATGCGCATAAAAAAGCACCAAATAAGTATCTAATAGAAACGGAAGGTTGTGTAGATTCTGAAATTCCTAAATGGCAAGATGATGCATGGTACTGGAAAAAAGAAGCCACAGATTGGGGTTGGGATTGGGCATCAGCAGAAGATAAACATTTACACCCTAAATACGCACCTGTTAATAGATATGCAAGAGATATTATTGGTTGTCTAAACAATTGGGTTGACGGTTGGGTAGATTGGAATATGGTTTTAGATACCAAAGGTGGGCCAAACTGGTTTGAAAATTGGTGTGTAGCACCAGTTATTGTAGACCCTGAAAAAGATGAGGTTTACTTTACACCTCTATATTATACTATGGCTCATTTTAGTAAATATATCCGACCAGGATCTGTAATACTTGGAGTAGAAAATAGGGATAAAGCTTTAAAGGTAACTGCAGCTAAAAATCCGGATGGCTCTATAGCAGTGGTGCTTTTTAATGAAGGTTTTACAGCTAAAAGTTTCGATTTAACTCTTGGTGATGAAACTGTAGCAATTTCTATTAGTAAACAAGCTATTCAAACTATTATTATACCAAATAAAAATTAGAAACTATGGAAGTAACCAAAAAAGTTTCAATGGGTAAAAAGATTGCCTTTGGATTGGGTATGTTGGCAAATCAAATGTTTCCTGCGGCTTTAGGTATTTTCATGGTAGTTTTGGTAAAGGATCTCGGTTTTCCTACTTGGATGTGGGGAGTTTTGTATTTTTTACCGCGTATTTTCGATTCTATTACAGATCCTATAATGGGGTTTATTTCGGATAATACAAAATCTAGATGGGGAAGAAGACGTCATTATGTGTTTATAGGAGCAATAATAATGGGGATTTCTTTTGCCTTTATGTGGCAATTACATAGAGAAAATACTCTCGATTATAATTTTTGGTACTACCTTATTTGGTCCTTAATTTTTTACTTAGGATTAACCATATTTAGTGTTCCTTACGTAGCAATGGGTTACGAAATGAGTGATGACTTTCATGAACGTACAAGTATTATGGCTGTTTCTCAGTGGATAGGACAATGGGCTTGGGTTTTAGCACCTTGGTTATGGGTGGTTATGTATGATCCTGCATGGTTTGAATCTGGTGATGTGGCAACTAGAACTTTAGCTATTTGGGTAGCTGTTATTTGTGCACTTTTAGCAATGGTTCCTGCTTTATTTATTAAAGATGAATCAACGCTTCATGACGATAGTTTAGTGCCATTGACTATAAGAAACATTGGTAGTAGTCTAAATCAAATCGTTACAGGATTTAAAGAAGCTTTTAGAATAGTGCAATTTAGAAAGTTATGTATTTCTACCTTTTTTATATATAATGCTTTTAACACTGTTGCTGCATTTTCATTTTTTATAATTGTTTATTATTTGTTTGATGGTGATGCAGGAAAAGCATGGATTTGGCCTACGTTGTTTGGTAGTGTTGGTGCTTTGGTTACGACCTTTATGGTTATTCCTGTGGTAGCTAAGTTATCTAAAACTTTAGGGAAGAAAAATGCTTTTTTGATTTCTCAAGGTATATCTATTGTTGGTTATATATTACTTTGGTTTCTTTTTGTTCCTGGAAAACCGTACTTGTTTTTAATTGCCTTGCCTTTCTTTTCTTTTGGTATTGGAGGATTGTTTACAATTATGATGTCGATGACGGCTGATGTTTGTGACTTAGATGAGCTAAATTTTGGGCATAGACGTGAAGGGATTTTTGGAGCTATATATTGGTGGATGGTAAAATTCGGATTTGCTATTGCAGGAGGCTTAAGTGGTTTAATAATGTATTTAGTAGATTTTACACCAGATGCGCTAACACAACCTGAAGGAGCAGTGGAAGGTTTACGATTTTTCTTTTCGGCACTTCCTATATTGGGTACCGCTATTGCAATGTATGTAATGAGAGATTATGATCTTACAGAAGAGCGTTCACTAGAAATTAAACAAGAGTTAAATAACAGAAAGATTAAAAAGAAAATAAATGCTTTTGTTTCTCCTTATGAAGTTAATGGGGATAATATGGCGTCTATTTTAAATAATAAAATACACTTAAAAGCTTATAAAGCAATTGATTTTACAGATAAAACGGTTGAGGATCTTAAATCGCTTTATCGAAATACATTAAATCATAAGTTACATGGTTTGTGTTTTAGTCCTTATGTAGAAGGACAAAATACGGATGATATTTTATCGGAGTCTCAAATTAAAAGACGTATGGGTATTATTACACCATATACAACTTGGATACGCTCTTTTTCTTGTACAGAAGGAAATGAATTAATACCTAAAGTAGCACATAATAAAGGTTTAAAATCTATGGTTGGTGCATGGATTAGTAATGATAAAGATAGAAATGAAAGGGAGATTAAACGTCTTGTTACATTGGCAAAAGAAGGTTATGTAGATATTGTAGTTGTAGGGAATGAAGTTTTACTTCGTAATGAAATTTCGGAAGATGAATTAATAACATATATAAATAGGGTTAGAAAAGAGTTATCCGGTTTTAATAATGTACAAATAGGTTATGCCGATACTTATTACGAATATTACAAACATCCCAGATTAGTAGATGCTGTAGATGTAGTTTTAGCAAACTGTTATCCTTTTTGGGAAGGTTATAGTATAGAAGATGCTTTTCAACATTTAAGACAGATGTATGCAATTACACAAATAGTAGCTAAAGATAAAAAAGTTATTATAACAGAAACAGGATGGCCAAGTCAAGGACAAACGGTAGAAGATGCTCATCCGTCGCAAGTAAATGCAATGAAGTATTTTGTGCAAACTCAAGAATGGGCCAAAAAAGAAGGCATTGATATTTTTCATTTTTCTTCTTTTGATGAGTCATGGAAAATAGGAACGGAAGGAGATGTTGGTGCCTCTTGGGGGATTTGGAATAAAAAAGAAAAGCGCAAAGTGTAATTGTTTTAACTTCAGTTAATTATTACCACTACTTTACCACTACAAACTAATTATTAGGGGAAATAGAGCTTATAAAAATATTATGTAAAATACTGATTTTAAGAATGTTATGTATTTATACTTTGTAATAGAAATAGGTGCCTATTTGTATATTTTAAGTAGTGTTAAAATTGTGTAATACTTAAAAAATATTGCGTAATTTTATTAATATCATAAAAATAACCTATTTAAATAGTATTTTCAACAAAAATTAACAAATAAACAAAAACAATGATTATGAAAAAATTTACTTTTTTATTTATGCTATTGGCAGTAACATTTGGGTTCGCCCAAACGCCAACAGATAATGCGGGAACTCCTCCAGCAAGAGAGACCGCAGATGTGATTTCTATATTCAGTGATGCGTATACAGATGTTTCGGGAACAGATTTTAATCCAAATTGGGGACAATCTGGTTTTGGTGTAGCAAATACTGCTTTTGACCCTGGTACAGGTAACTTAGTGTTAGCATATCCAAGTTTTAATTATCAAGGAGTTCAGTTTGGAAGTGCTCAAAATATTTCAGCTATGGAATATTTACATGTAGATATTTGGATAAATGGGACATTTAATCCTAATGTATTTGTAATTAGTTCAGGAGTAGAAATTGCTCATCCAATAACAAATGCAGGATCAGGCACATGGACAAGCGTTGATATTCCTGTATCAGGAATTACTGGAGACATATCAAATACTATTCAATTTAAGTTTGACAATGGTAATGGAACTACTGAAGGTATTTATGTAGATAACTTATATTTTTGGAAAAATCCAACGGCACCTGGATCAGACGCTACTTTAAGTGATTTACAAATTGATGCTTCTACAATTAGTGGTTTTAATTCTGGTGTTTTTGATTACACTTATGGTTTAGCTCCTGGAATAACAGATATTCCTCAAATTACTGCTGCGACTTCAACAGATGCAACAGCAACATCTGTAACTATAACTCAAGCTACTGTACTTCCAGGTGATGCAACGGTTGTGGTTGTTTCACAAAATGGAATGTTTACAGAAACCTATACTGTTTCGTTTATTTTTGAAGGACCTCCTTCAGCAGCAGCAGATCCAATAGCTAGAAATGATTGGGATGTTATTTCGTTGTACAGTGATGCTTATACGGATGTTGCAAGTACTTTTGATGCAGGTTGGTGTGGATTTTCTTCGGTTCAAGAAGTTATGATTTTTGGTAACCCAACTCAAAAATACTTAAATAATGCTTGTCAAGGAATTGTATTAGACACAGCTGTAGATGCTAGTACTTTTAATACTGCTGCTGGTACTAATTTACATGTTGATGTATACATTGAAGCTGGTACTGATTTAGTTTCTTCTGTTTTTAATTTGAAACTTGTAAACCAACCAGGTGGTGCAGCATTCGAAATTAATTTAAATGCTGGTTCTTCTCCTGCTTTAGTAGCTGGTAGTTGGATGTCAATTGATATCCCTGTTGATTTAACAACTTTTACTGGTTTTAAAGAGTTTGGAATCACTTCTAACCTTCCTAGTAAAGTTTGGTATGATAACCTATATGTATATAGAGCACCAACGGTATTAAGTACAGACGAATTTGAATTAGGAAATGTTAGTGTATATCCAAACCCAACAAATTCAGTTTGGAATGTAAAAACTAACAATCAAAACATTAGTTTAGTGCAAGTTTTTGATATCTTAGGTAAACAAGTTCTATCTTTAAATCCTAATTCTGCTGAGGTTGTAATTAATGCTTCAGAATTAAATGAAGGAATTTATCTTGCTAAGATTATATCAGCAAATGGAACTAAAACAATAAAACTGGTAAAAAACTAGTTTAAATAATTGTTAATACTAATATTAAAGAGCGTATATTATACGCTCTTTTTTATTTTAACGAAAAAGCTTAAATAATGACAACACTTAAAGAATTAGCAGCACTTTTAAATATATCGGTTTCAACAGTTTCAAAGGCACTAAATGATAGCCATGAAATTAGTGAAAAAACAAGAGTACGTGTCAAGGAATTAGCGACTAAACTAAACTATAAACCAAATAGAATAGCGCAACAATTAAAAACAAATAAGTCAAAAACGATCGGTGTTATTCTTCCAACAGTTACAAATCCTTTTTTTGCTGAAGTATTGCATGGTATAGAAATGGAGGCGACCCGAAGTGGTTATGATATTATTGTTTGTCTTTCAAATGAAACTTTACATAAGGAAAAACGAAGTTTAGAGTTACTTGCTAATGGAAGTGTTGATGGCTTTATTATAGCTGTAGCAAGAGAGAGTCAAGTAAAGGGAGAAATTGATCATATAGTCTCTACTATAAATAGTAAAAAACCTGTATTAATGTTTGATAGGATTGTAGATGATATAGAATGTAATAAAGTCATTGTAGATGATTTTCAATCTGTATATGACGCTACTGAGCATTTAATTGTTAATGATAAAAGGAAGCATATTCTTATGGTTAGTAATATAGAAGAATTAAGCGTAGGGAAACTAAGAATTGAGGGGTATGCTAAGGCTCTTAAAGATCATAATCTTGACGTTAATATTCTAAATTTAGATAATGCGCTTGATATGGATATTGAAGAAAAAATATGTAAATATTTAAAAGCGAACCCTTCAATAGACGCTATATTGTCTATTGATCATGTTACTGGAATTGTTGCCATTAATATGGCTAAAAAATTGGGTATAAAAATACCTGAAGATTTATCTGTTGTTGGTTTTGGTTATGAGCATACTCAAGTATTATCGAGTCCTAAAATTTCAATTATACATCAGAAGGCACACAAAATAGGAGAAATATCTACTAAATTATTGATAGATAATATCAATAATGAAGATTTAGAATTGCAAACTATTATGGTGCCAAGTGAACTTAAATTAAGTGAGTCTGTTAAGTAATTATGTTATTCTTTTACTAAGACTAAGGTTACTTTATTAAAATCAGCTGCGCTATTAATTACGCGTCTGTAGTCTTCGTAAATAGCTACAGGTATGTGATTGGTTTTGTAATATTCATCTGCTGTGATTTTAAGAACATTATCATTTAATTCGTAAAAAGATTTAAAACTTAATATTGTTTTTCCTTTTTCAATATATTCATTATCAAAGTTAATATCTTCTAAGTTTGCAATGGTATATCCTTTAGGGATCGTAATGTTTATTGTTCTTTCGTAAGTACGTTTAAATTCATTTTCTAATGGTAAAACTCTTTCGCTTTCTTGATAAAGTTCCATTTGAGATCCTATTAATGCGCCAACGTTAAATAAGTACTTATTACCTGCTTTTTCTACAAAAGCATCTGATGTAAAATCGACATTAAAAATAATAGGCTTTATTCCGAATAAATCAGGGTTGTCATTATCTATTTTAGAATCATTAATAGTGACACTTTCATTTAAGTTTTTAGCAAACCCTTCTACTAACTCTTTTTTTAATTCTGGCTTAACTAAATTTATAAAAGGATGAATAAACATGCCGTAGTATCCAGACATTGCTCTACTCAATGTTATGTTTGTTGTTGAGATATCTTCTGTGTCAAAATTAACACCAATAACCATGTTGTCTTTAGATAGTGATGCATCAACAGGTTTTATAGTTTTAATTTTTCCTACAGCAGAAACAAAATCACCAACTTTAACTTGTTTAATAAAAAGGCCATAAGTATCGGTTAAGTAACCAGGAGGAAAACCGTAACGCGAATCATTTTCATTAGGCGCTAAATACTTTTTTGTCTTAGGAAAGTATATAAGGATGTCTTGTAGGTAAATATTAGCTTCAAAATCTTTGTCAAAACGCATAAATTCTCTACTACAAGTTATCACCATATCTTGTTTTATATTCAGCTCATTAAATAAAGCGATATATAGTTTTAATAAGCCTTTATCACTTGCTACTTTATCTTTTATAATAGTTTCTAAATCGGATAATTTGGCACTACTATATTCTGCAGCATAGATTGTTGTTTTAATGTAATTTTCTATAGTTTTAATTTTTGTATCAAAATCAGCATCGTCTTTAATTTTTAGGTCTTTAATAAGATTAATAAGTGCTTTTTTAGTTTTTTTAGAGAGTTCTGCATGATAGAAGTCATACAAGTTTTGAGCAACTGAACTATATGAAGTAATATCTTTAGTATTATTGGCCGTATTGCTGTCTAAGGCATAAATTATAAATTGTCGGTTAGCAGAATAAAGCGCTTGTGTTTCGTTATCTAATTTTTTTACTTCAGAGAGTTTTAAAGACCAATGATTTTTGGTTTCAATTATAGTGTCCGTTTCAATATCTTTCAATCCATTATAACTCTTAAATTTAAAAATTAAGTTAGAAGGAGCGTAAAGGTCAAATTCAACATTTTTGTTTATATATTCATTCTGAAAACTTACACGCTTACCACTGTAAGATGGGCTTCGTTTTACGACATACATGTATTCTATAAAGCTTCCTTTTTCAATACCTTCAAAAGCAAAATACTTATAGGTTCGTTCTGTTTCGTCATCAGTTGCTGTTAATATTTTAGAATCGTCTAGGTCTATTATTTTACCGGACGGCGTGATTACTCTAGCTTTACTTACCATTAATTCTGAGTCTGAATCGTATGGTAAATAAATTTTGTTATAATCCTCTATTGCTTCTTCAGAATTAAGATAGTAAGCTTTGTGTTCTAAATAAAACTCTACAAACTGTTGGTCTGTCGTGAAATAAAATTCTGTTGTGATTTTATCTTTAGCTGCAACTAAATTTTCGTTAGCATAATTATTTGAATTGTATTGTGGTGTTTTGTCCCAATCATAGCTTTCGTAAAAAGCTTGGCTATATGCTGTAGTTATTATTAAGAAGTAGGCAAGTAAACTTAATTTGATTGATTTCATGATGTGGTTTTTAGTTTAGTGCGATTTTTTTAAAACGACTGTTTCTTTATATTGCTTTTCAACTTTTTTAATAGCAGTATTAACTATTTTTTGTTCTTCGGGGGTTAACGTTATGTAATCCATTATTAACTGCTGATTATAGGTGATTTTATGGTCTTCTAATTGGTATGTAATTAGACAGCTGAAGTAATCATTTTTTAGTTCAAAATTTTCAGGGATATAATCAATACTATAATTTTCTGGGACTTCTAAAATGTTATTAAAGGTATACTCACATTTGTAGTCTACCTCAATTTCATTCTCTCTATCATCTTCAGTTTTATAATTTGTAAGAGTTCTATTCAGGTTTAGATTCACGTAAATTTCGTCATCAAGTTGTTTCACGTAATCACTAATTGTATAATCATAGTTGATCTTAAAATCTTCA
Organism: Winogradskyella undariae; assembly: GCF_013285155.1. Lineage (GTDB taxonomy): Bacteria > Bacteroidota > Bacteroidia > Flavobacteriales > Flavobacteriaceae > Winogradskyella > Winogradskyella undariae. The sequence continues at coordinate 188,344 of NZ_JABTEL010000003.1, forward strand.
TCGTAGCTATACTTATTAGTTTCTTTAAAATCATTAATTATAAACTTATTATTCCCCTTTCTTAACTTTACAGTATAATAGGCTTTTAGTTCTTTTTCAGAATTATTGTATTCTAATTGATTAAAGAAGTCAATTTTATAATAACCAGATAGGGTGTTTTCGCCCTTTCCTAAGAGTTGATTCTCGTTTATTGTTAGTGTAGAATTTTCTGTATAAGCATTTGTTTTTGGTGACATAACAGGCACCGTTTCAATTTTAAATTTACCTTCACCATCTCCTATCAAAGCTTCTTTTCCTTGAATAAATGAAGAAGGCATTTCTAAAGCTAAATAACGGCCCGTAGCATCTAAAAAGTAAGTTTTTCCATTCTCAGAATACGTAAGAATCATATGATTGTCTACCATTGGTGTTGGTAGTTCTGTGTATGTGTAAGGAATAGCTCTGGTTCCTATCCAAGTTAAATTACCTTTTAATCCTGCGGTTTTAAGCATTTCGAAAAGTATGCTAGAATTGTCTTTACAATCTCCATATTTTTTATTGAATACATCATTAGCTTCTCTTGGAATAAAGCCTCCTAAGGCGTATTCAAAAGCAATATATTTTATGTTTTGTTGCGTCCAATAGTATATGGCTCTTACCTTATCTAAATCCGTTTTACTGTCTTTTGTAATCTCTTTAACTAGCGATACTAGAGATTTATCTGTTGGTTGCTGATTAATATCTTTAACCATAGAAAAGTACCAGTTGTATAAGTCAGATACATTGTCTAATATTTTTACTTTTTTGTTTTCATTATTGTAAGACGTGATAATAGGAACGATGTGTGGCAGTACTTTTTTATACGTTGGAACATTGCTCTCATATTTAATTTCGTTCACATTTTTAATTTCCCAAGTATAGATGTTTGAACTGCGTTTCTCTTCTTTTTTAAAATTAATATCATAACCTTCAGTATTAAATTCTAGAAATTTAAAGTTGAATTCTTTATCAGCAACTAAGGTGACTTTTTTTGTTTTAATAGGGTAGAAGTTGCCAAAATAAATAGGACTTAAGAATCTTGGGTTTTTTACAATTTCGGTATACTCTAATTTTGTTTTACCACCTTGGGCTAAGTTTGAGTAGATGAAATTAAGTGATTTTGTATCGTCATGAAAAGAATCACCCATTTCATCTTTTTCAATAAAATTTTCAACCTTATAAGATTTGTATTTTCCATCTTTAAATTGATAAGATGTTGCCTCCACAGATTCTAGTTCAAAAAATGAAGAAAAGTCTAATGATTTTTTAGAACCATATGTAGCTGTATCATCTAAATAAAGGTCTTCTTCAATGAAATGTTGTTTTATTTCTACTTCATTATCTTTTAATTTGATAGAAATATTTATTTCATCCATTAACCTAACAAAAGTAGATTCTGGGTATTTATCTTTTAAGATCTTAAATTCCTCTGAATGCTGTGCTTGAGCAAACAAAAAAGAGCTTACTAATAAAATTATAAAACTGAATTGCTTCGTTTTATTTTGTTTCTGATTTATAGATTGAATCATTGAAATAGTAATCTGTTTTAGTTAATTGACCTGCTTCATTGTAATATTTACGCTCACCATGTAAATCTCCTGTGATATAATTAGCAGATTCTTTTAAGTTACCATTTTGGTAATTAGATACAAGTAGACCTTGTACTTCTCCGTGATTGTAATTTATTTTTCTCTTAACGGTACCATTTTCATAGTATTCTATATCTGCACCATGAGACTCATCATTTATATAGAATAATTCATTTTCTAAAGCACCAGAATAATAATATGCTAAATATGAACCTGTAAGTTGACCGTTAAGGTATTCCATTGTTCTCGATGGTTTTCCATTGTCAAAATAGGCTTCAATTTTCCCTGTTTCATTAACTAAAGGAATCATTTCTTTTTCTTTGCCAGATGAATCTAAATAAGAATAACCTATAAGCGTGCCATAATCATAAAATCTTATAAGTTGTAATTTTCCTTTAGGGCTGTAAAATTCGTTACGTCCATGTAGGTCTCCATTTAGATAGTTTGTTTTTTTATAAATAATACCATCTTCATGATAGGTAAGCCATTCACCATTTTTAATGCCATAATCGTAAGTCATATCATCATCAATCTGCCCGTTTTCAAAGTAACGATACGATTTACCATTCTCATTTCCGTTAACATAGGTTTCTGTATATCTTACACTTCCATCAGGGAAATACCAAGTCCATTCGCCGTCAATCGAATTATTTAAATAAGACCCCGTTGCATATACGGTTCCATCAAGGGCATAACTTTTATAATTACCATGTTTAACTCCATTTACATAGTCAATCTCCATCTCTTTGTTACCATTATAATTGTTTACAGTTAGAGTTCTAGTGTTTTCTGATTTATAATCTATAGTCTGATTGATTTCGTTTTTATGATTGTAGATAATTTCCTTTGTTAATTTTCCATAGGTATAAAATGTTTCTCTCGTTAGATCGCCATTTACACCAAATTCTTGTTGTTTACCATGGTATTGATCATTGTGATAAAAACTAATATCTATAAGATTACCATCGGTATTGTAATATCTCCATTCGCCGTTGCGGTAACCATCTTTATTCCATCCTTGGGTTTGTAGTTTTCCATTGTCATGAAATGCTTTAAAATACCCCATTAAATTTCCGTCTTTATATTCAGAAATACTTTCAGTATTGCCACTTATGTAATACGTTTTGTGAATGCCAATCGGGAGGTTGTCTTTGTATTCTCCTTCTTCGGAGCGTGTTCCATTTTCTTTAAAGAATTTCCAATTTCCCATTTTTCCACCTTTAATGTCGTAATTTCCTTCAGACATTATGTTTCCGTTGGCGTGGAGTCCTTTAAAATAGAATTCACCTCCTTTTTTTCTGTTTTCAGTTATTATATTTCCTGTTTTGTCATAATATCTATATCCAATAAATTCACCACGTTTATAATCAAACTCATAGTGTAATGTACCGTCCTTATCGTAATTTTTAGAAGTGCCGGTTTGATTACCTTCGTCATATTCAATTTCCGTTTCTATATTTCCGTTTCTATAATAAATTTTCCATAAACCATTAAGAACACCATCTTTATATTGCCCTTTTTGATTTATTTGTCCATTAGAATGGTACATTGTGTAAGGGCCATTAAGAACACTATTGACATAAGTGGCTTCTAATGATTTTTGTTTATTGATATAGTATTGAGTTTCTATGCCATTACGTTCTCCATTTTTAAATTGGATATTAGAATAAGTATTTCCATTTGCAAAAAATTCTAGAGTGTTATTCTGAGCTTCGTCATTGACGTAATCGATATCAAATTCAAGGATTTTTTCTCCAACATCGAAGTATTCCAAGTATTTACCATCTAATACATTATTCTTAAAATATTTTTTCTGTTTTAATGCTCCTGTAGCAAGGTAATAAGTGTATTCTCCATCAAATTCACCATCTTTAAAGTTAGTGTCATAATAAAGTTGACCATTGTCGTACCAAGATTTGTTTTCACCATTTAGGATGTCTTTAGCATAAACGGCAGTTTCTTTTAATTTTCCATTTTCGTGATACCAAGACCAGTTTCCTTCGCGTTCTCCCTTATTATTATAATTTCCTTTTCCTGATATTTTTCCGTTTTCATCGTAAAAAATCCATTCTCCAATTGATAATTCACCATCCATTTGTCCTTGGGCTTGAAGGATGAGATTAGAGTAATAATTAGTGATAATTTTTGATTCACCATTTAGTGTTACTTGCTGTGGAGCCATTACATCATATAATTTTGTAATTAAAAGGCTTAAGAAGTTGGTAATATCATCCTCTTTTTTTGTGACGAGTTTTTTATATTTTTCATTTTTAATGGAATATGCTAATGTGTATATAAAATTATCGAATTGTTCATTTTCTTTAATCCATTTAAAAACGGGTACATAGTGAAGATCCCAAAAACCACCATTACCTTCAAAATTATCAAGCTGTTCTAACATGGCGTGGTTTTGTTTTACCAATGCGATATCAATTTCATTATCAACTTTGTATTTTCCGTTTAAAGCAATTCTATTATCAAGAATAAGATCTATATTTTCAAAAGCATCATCATCTTCAGAAATAGTTAAATCTTCATTTCTTTCATTTTCATTTTTACTCGAAATAATTTCGTTGAGGTATTTTAATAGTGCAAATGCACGCTCAGAGTCTGGCTCAACTAATATTGCCATGTTGTAAGCCATTAAAGCCTGAGTTGTTAGATTTTGTTCGTAACATAAATTCCCTAAATTTAAATGTGCATTTCTATAAAGTGGGCTTATTGAAATTACTTTTTTATAGGCTTCAATAGCCTTAGGAATATCATTGAGTTTTTCATAAACGGAAGCCTTATTGAACCATAATTTATGATTGGCAGGGAATAGTTGAAGAGCCTCATTATATAACGATAATGCTTCTTGGTATTTTTCTAATTGCTCCAGAGCAACACCTTTATTGATGTAGAAAAATAAGTTAATGCCACTATCATTGTCTAGAGATAGACCTTCGTTTGTTACGTTAATGGCCTCTTTGTAATTTTTTTGTTGAATTAAATAATAAGATTTCGAAGTTAAAACACTAGCGTATGTAGAGTCATTTTTGTTTATCTTATTTAGAGATTCTATGAGAGAATCATAGTCTTTGTTTTCTGCGAATTTTAAAACTTCAGCTGAGATGTCGTCATAATTGACATAGGGGATTTTTTCTTGAGAAATTAAGGTTAAGTTGAAAAGTAAAAAGGTAATTAGGTAGATGTTTTTCATTGAGATAGAGCTTATTATTAATGGAAGCAATATAACAATACCTAAGTTAAAAGCACAAAAAAAAGCCTGATTTTCATCAGGCTTTTTTCTTTTATAAGTCTAAGCTTATTATAGACCTTTAATTTTATCAGCCGCTTTAGTTTTAGCGTCAGTACCAGCTTTTTTAGCATCTTCTACAGCTGTATTTCCAGCTTCTTTTGCTTTATCAACAGCATCACTACCTGTTTGTTTAGCGTTTTCAAGAGCATCACTTCCAGTTTTTTTAGCATCGCTAATCGTTTCATTTACGTCATCAGACATAGATTCAGCTCCTTCTTCAATACTATCAGCAGCATCACTTGCAGCTTCAGTAACATCATCTATAGCTTCGCTAGAAGATTCTGCAGCATCGTCTACAGCTTCATCGATAGCATCACCTGCTTCATCAATAGCATCACCTGCTTCATCCATTGCGTTATCAATTTTGTCTTCAGTTTTTTCTTTTGTATCTCTACAAGATGTAAATGATAACCCTAAAACAGCAACTAGTGCTAAACTTAATACAACTCTTTTCATTTTAATAGTTTTTATGTTAATTAATGTTAAAATACGAAAATAATAATTAATGCGAATTATTAATTGGTTTTATAGATTAATTCGACATATATCATTCATACATACGGATGTAATTATGAATTTGGATGTTGGTAACGTTAATTATTTTTTTAATACTAAAATTATAAACCTATTTATCTATAATAATTCTCTTGTGAGATTCATGAAGGTCTGCAATTTTTATAAATTTTAAGTAGAAGAATTCGATTCATAATCAATTCAAATACGCCATAATTTTATGCACAGCACCTTTGTTAGATTCTATATAAGATTTCGTAATCTGCCCTTGTGTTTTTCTTAAAACATCATCTGTTAATAAAGCATTGAGTGTAGAGCCAAAAACAGTAGAATTTTCTAAACTAGTTACACCTCTTAAGTCAATAAGTGCTTTAGCTTCTGGGAATTTCTCGTAATTTTCACCAATAAGAATCGGAATGCCAAAAACAGCTGGTTCTAATATATTGTGAAGTCCTGTTGTGCCAGCTCCACCACCAACATAAGCAATATCTGCATAGCTATAAACTTTGCTTAGATAGCCAATAGTATCAAGAATAAATACGTTGAAATTTGCTAAATTATCTTCGGGTTTTAATTCTGAAAAACAAATAGTCTTTACTTTTAATTGTGATTTTAAAGAAGAAATATAGCTCGGTTTCATATTATGGGGTGCTATAATAAATTTCACTTCAGAATTTGTTGTTTCATTAATATAGTCTAAATATAATTTGTCGTCTTCTGGCCAACTACTACCAAAAACGACACATAAATGATCATTTTTAAACCTTTCAATAAACGAAACCGAATTATCAACTTTTAGCTGGTTAGAAACTCTGTCAAATCTAGTATCTCCAGAAACGGAAACTGAATTATAATTAATGCTTTCAAGTAATGTTTTCGAATTTTCATTTTGAGTAAAAATATGTTTAAAGGCAAATAATGCAGATTTTATGTAGCTGCCATACCATTTAAAGAATGCTTGATCTTTTCTGAATACAGCAGAAATAAGAATAGCATTTAAGTTGCGTTTTTTTACTTCGTTTAAGAAATTTGGCCAGATTTCATACTTCACAAATAGTATGTAATCAGGATTAACTAAGTCTAAAAAATGTTTAGCATTTGCAGAAGTGTCAAGCGGAAGGTAAACCACAACATCTGCAATTTTAGAGTTTTTTCGAATTTCATAACCCGATGGTGAGAAAAAAGATAAGACTACTTTATAATCCGGATGCTTCACTTTTAAAGCTTCAAAAACAGGTAAGCCTTGTTCGTATTCTCCTAATGATGCGCAGTGAAACCAAAATGTTTTATTTTCAGGGTTAATCGCATTTTTAAGCTTTAAGAAGGTGTTTTTTCGACCAACAACACCTTGCTTCAATTTAGAATTGAATAATGATAAGCATTGAATAATAAAACTTGCAATATAAATTCCTATAGAGTAGAGTAGTTTCAAAAGAAAAGATTTATGCTAAAATACATTTCTTTCAATTAATTACGTTGCTATAGCGCTTACAATTTCGTATTTTCGCTTAGAGCTTTTAGCTTGTTTATTTACACATTAAAATGTAATCTTCAGAATGAAAAAAATACAAATGGTTGACTTACAAAGTCAATATGCCAAAATTAAAGATATAATAGATCCTTCTATTCAAGAAGTAATGGATAGTGCCGCTTTTATTAATGGGCCAAAAGTTCATCAGTTTCAAAAAAATCTTGAAGACTATCTAGGTGTTAAACACGTTATTCCATGTGCAAACGGTACCGATGCGTTACAGATTGCAATGATGGGTTTGGGTTTAAAGCCAGGTGACGAGGTAATTACAGCAGATTTCACATTTGCAGCAACCGTTGAAGTTATTGCATTATTACAATTAACTCCAGTTTTAGTAGATGTAGATCCTGTAACTTTTAATATTGATGTAGAAGCAATTAAAAAAGCCATTACACCAAAAACAAAAGCAATTGTACCTGTACATTTATTTGGTTTACCAGCCGATATGGATGCAATTATGGATTTAGCCAAAGAACATAATTTATATGTTATTGAAGATAATGCGCAGGGTATTGGAGCAGAATATACCCATAAAGATGGTTCTAAAACCAAAACAGGTGCAATAGGTCATGCAGCTTCAACATCATTTTTTCCTTCTAAAAACTTAGGATGTTATGGAGATGGTGGTGCAATTTTTACAAACGACGACGAATTAGCACATAGCATTAGAGGTATTGTAAATCATGGTATGTACGAACGTTATCATCATGATGTAGTTGGTGTAAATTCTCGTTTAGATTCAATTCAAGCCGCAGTTTTAGATGCTAAATTACCACATTTAGATACTTATAATGCCGCAAGAAGAAGTACTGCTATAAAATATAATGAGGCTTTTAAAAATCATCCAAATATTGTTACACCTACTGGATTAACAGAGTGTGGTGGGATTTGTGAGACTTGTGATTGCCATGTGTTTCATCAGTATACATTAAATTTAAAAGATGTAGATAGAGATGCTTTGGTATCGCATTTACAAGCGCAGAATATCCCTTGTGGTGTATATTACCCAATTCCATTGCATAGACAAAAAGCTTACTTAGATGAGCGTTATAATGAAGCTGATTTTACAGTAACAAATCAGTTAGTTAAGTCGGTAATTTCTTTACCAATGCATACCGAATTAGAAGATGATCAAATTGAATTTATTACAAGTACAGTTTTAAATTTTATAGCGACAAATAAATAATTAAGAAATAAGCGTGTTAAATAGTTTATCACTTAAATGTGATTGATATAATAGCATGTAACTTTCAAAAGTAATATATAAAAGCACATGAAAATTTTAGTGACAGGCGGTTTAGGCTTTATTGGCTCTCATACCGTTGTAGAATTACAGAATGAAGGCTATGAAGTAGTTATTATAGATAATTTGTCTAACTCTACTATTGATGTGTTAGACGGGATAACCGCAATTACCAATAAAAAACCAATTTTTGAAAAGTTGGATTTAAAGGTGAAGTCTGACGTTCAAGATTTTTTTAAACGTCATAATGATATTGCAGGAATGATTCATTTTGCAGCCAATAAAGCTGTAGGTGAAAGTGTTGCAGAACCCTTAATGTATTATGAAAATAACATAACAACATTAATTTATTTGCTTCAGGAATTGAAAGGCTTAAGTCATAAAAATTTTATTTTTAGTTCGTCTTGTACGGTTTACGGACAAGCTGATGAGTTACCAATTACTGAAAATGCTCCTGTAAAACCAGCGGAATCACCTTATGGAAATACAAAGCAGATTGGTGAAGAAATTATAAGAGATACATGTCGTGTTAATAAGGATATTAAAGCAATTGCTTTACGTTATTTTAATCCTATAGGTGCGCATCCTACAACAGAAATAGGAGAATTACCACTAGGAGTTCCTCAAAACTTAGTGCCATATATTACGCAAACAGCTATTGGTATGCGAGAACAACTTTCTGTGTTTGGTGGAGATTACCTAACTTCAGACGGAACTTGTGTTAGAGATTATATTCATGTGGTGGATTTAGCAAAAGCACATGTTTTGGCTTTACAACGTTTATTAGATGTGAAAAATGAATCTAATTATGAGTTTTTTAATCTTGGTACAGGAACAGGAAGTACTGTTTTAGAAGCCGTTCAATCTTTTGAACGTGTTTCTGGTAAAGCTTTAAATTACAAGATTGTAGATCGAAGAGAAGGAGATGTTACAGCTGCTTATGCTGAAACGTCTAAAGCCAATAATGTATTAGGTTGGAAAACAGAATTAACATTAGATGATGCGATGTCTGCAGCTTGGAAATGGGAACAAAAAATTAGAGCGAAATAAGCTTCTATTTTGTTTTTTTAAGAGATGAAATTTTAAAATCCATTACTCAAATGAGTAATGGATTTTACTTTTTAGTACTTTTTTCAATTATCGAATGTGTAATGGAGTTTAAAGTAAACTAAGAATATGCTAAGTTTATTGACTCTAACCTCTGATGTCGTAATACAATAGCTTGTTAATCAGTATTTAACATTGATTTCTTGGAGTTGGTTATCTAAAACCGTTTCTTTGCACGGAATGATAATTGAATAACATGAAATTGATTAGTATTAAAAGAGAGACCAAAATTGAAGGTCGTTTCACGAAAAAAATGGGTGCATTACAAACTAATGTCACTTACATCAAAAAACAATTTTTAAGTATCCCTTACAGAACACTTCACAAGTATCGTGAAACTTATTACGGAGAAATTAAAGATTGTGAAGACTGCCAATTGGCACGTTAATTAACAGCCTTTTCTTTTTTCTTGTTGTTTAATATACCACTAAAAAGTAGTATAATCATACCTGTGGTTACCGAAAGGTCAGCAACATTAAAGATTCCTGTTCTAAAAATACCACCTAAGTTTATATAGAAAAAATCAGTGACTTCGCCGAATGCAATACGGTCGAAGACATTGGCTATGCCTCCTCCTACAATACAACAAAAAGCAATAAGGCTCATGCGGTCTAATTCTTTTGTCTTAAGAATGTAATAGATAACATAACCTAATACAAGCGTTGGTAAGACTAATAAGAAAACCAATCTTAAAGTTGGGTTCATGTCGCTACCCATACCTAAAAAGGCACCTTTATTTTCAACCCAAATAAGTTGAAAATAGTCTTTTATAACGTTGATTTGTCCTTTTCCACCTTTAATCATTGTGGTTCTCACAATCACCTTTGATATTTGGTCAATGGCAATGTTAAATATAATAAGGAGTGTAATAAATAAATTCCTATTCAAAATCTTTAGATTTAAGCGTTGGCTTCAAAAGTAGCTGCTGCTGTTTGTGCTTCTCGATTTATTTTCTTCACCAAGCCTTGTAAAACTTTACCTGGTCCAACTTCAGTGAAAAGAGTAGCGCCATCAGTAATCATTTGTTGTACAGATTGCGTCCAGCGTACAGGTGCAGTTAATTGAGAAATTAGATTAGCTTTAATTTCGTTTTCATCTGTAATGGCAGAAGCCGTAACGTTTTGATATATTGGGCAATTTGGTTTACTAAATGTTGTGTTTTCTATGGCAGCGGCTAATTCTTCACGAGCTGGTTCCATTAAAGGCGAATGAAAAGCTCCACCAACCGGTAGTACTAAAGCACGTCTAGCTCCAGCTTCTTTTAAAGCTTCGCAAGCTTTATTTATAGCTTCAATTTCTCCCGAAATTACTAGTTGTCCTGGGCAATTATAATTAGCAGGAACAACAATTCCTTCAATAGTTTTACAAACGTCTTCTACAACAGCATCTTCTAATCCTAAAACGGCAGCCATTGTACTAGGTTGTAATTCACAAGCTTTTTGCATCGCTTGGGCTCTTTGAGAAACTAATTTTAATCCGTCTTCAAAAGTTAAAGCACCAGCGGCAACTAGAGCAGAAAATTCTCCAAGAGAATGACCAGCAACCATATCTGGCTTAAAGCTGTCACCAAGTGTTTTTGCTAAAATTACTGAATGTAAAAAAATAGCAGGTTGTGTAACCTTTGTTTCTTTTAAGTCTTCAGCAGATCCTTCAAACATAATATCTGTAATATGAAAGCCTAAAATTTTATTAGCTTTCTCAAATAATTCTTGTGCTAAAGGTGAATTTTCGTAAAGATCTAATCCCATTCCTGAGAATTGAGCACCTTGACCTGGAAATATATATGCGTTCATTTTTTTTGATTTTTGAAGTTGTAAAAATAGGAATAATATCTTGAAAAAGAAGAAAGACAACATTGGTCTTAACATCTTAGTATCTAATTATTTTATACCAATGAATAATAGGTTTATATTAATTAAATCTAGAAATAATAATTACACACAAGCGGCTTCTGCACAACGCTCTCCATCCATTGCAGCAGAAACAATACCACCAGCATAACCACCACCTTCTCCACAAGGAAATAAATTAGTGATTTCAGGATGTTCTAAAGTTTCTGTTCTTGGGATACTTACAGGCGATGAGGTACGCGATTCTACACCAATAATATTAGCTTCTTCCGTATAATAACCTTTCATTTTTTCGCCAAAAGCTTTAAATCCTTTTCGTAAAGAACCACCAATTATTTTTGGTAATAACGAATGTAAAGGTGCCGATTTTAATCCCGGTTGGTATGAGGTTTCGTTTAAGCTGGATGATAATTTACCTTCTACAAAATCGGTTAGTCTTTGTGCTGGTGCAGATTGTCTTCGACCTCCTGATGTAAACGCTAAACGTTCTAAATCTTTTTGATATTCAAGCGCTTTCAAAGGCCCAAAATGTTCGTATTTGTAAAGATCTTTGTCAGCATTAATTTCTGTTACAATCCCTGAGTTTGCAAATTTATTATTTCGTTTTGAAGGCGACATGCCATTAACAACCACTTCTCCGTTTGCCGTTGCTGCTGGAACTATAAATCCACCAGGACACATACAGAAGGAATAAACACCTCTGTCATTTACTTGCTGTACTAAACTGTAAGATGCGGCAGGTAATAACTCATCACGTTGTTTGCCTTCACAGTGATATTGAATGCCATCAATAATTTCTTGAGGATGCTCTACACGAACTCCCATCGCAAAAGATTTAGCTTCCAATTTAATTTTCTTGTCATTTAATAAATAGAAAATATCTCTAGCCGAATGTCCTGTGGCTAAAATCACTTTTTCAGTATCTAATTCTGTTCCGTTTAAAAGTTGAATGGCAACAATTTTATCATTCTTAATTGTGAAATCGGTAACACGAGTTTCAAAATGAACTTCGCCACCAAATTTGATGATATTCTCTCTGATATTCTGAACGACTTTCGGTAATTTATTAGTCCCAATATGTGGATGTGCATCAACTAGAATTTGATCCGTTGCACCATGATAAACCAAGTTTTCAAAAATTCTACGGACATCACCTCGTTTTAAACTTCTGGTATATAATTTACCATCACTATAAGTTCCGGCTCCGCCTTCTCCAAAGCAGTAATTAGAATCTTCATCTACAAAATGATCTTGATTAATGGCTTTTAAATCACGACGACGATCTTGTACATTTTTACCGCGTTCTAAAACAATAGGTTTAAAACCTAATTCTATACAACGCAATGCGGCATACATTCCTGCGGGTCCAAAACCAATAATATGCACAGGTTTTGCATTAGAAACATCTTTATAATCAAAATGATAATCGGAAGTTTCTGGCATTGGTTCATTGATGTAAACCTCTACCTTATAATTAAACATAATATTTCGCTTACGTGCATCAATAGATTTTCTTAAAATCTTGACTCCAGTAATTTCAGAAGATTTTATGCCTAGATCGTAAGCTGCTTTATTAAGCAAACCGTCTGGTTGTCCTTCTTGATGTAAATTGATGCGTAGTTGTAAGGCTTTTATCATGTTGCAAAATTAAAGAAAAGAAATGTTTTCAAAACTTTTATATAGTAATAAGTTAAACTATTCGTATTTGAATGTAAAGCATAAAAAAAGCCACATTATTTAACGTGGCTCTTTATTAATTATAATAAATAAAATTAAGATTTTGTTTTGGGCTGGTCTCTGTTCATTTCTGTAATATCTACACTTTTTGCTTCGGTATTAAGAAAGTATTTACTAAAATGATCTGCTCTTAACCAAAATGAATATTCCGTCATATCTCCAAAACTATGACGTTGTCCTGGCATTAGCATAAAATCGAAACGCTTATTTGCTTTTATTAAAGCATTTGCCATACGAATGGTTCCTCCTGGGTGTACATTATTATCAACGTCTCCTGTAATTAGCATTAGATTCCCTTTAAGGTTTTCTGCTAAAGATTGGTTAGTGTCAATTAGGTATTTGTACTTCACATTTCCATCCTCATCCATTTCTTCCTGGACACCATGATGTGTTTCACTCCACCAGCTATTATAAATATTATTATCGTGATTTCCTGCTGAAGAGACTGCAGCTTTAAAGAAATCTGGATATACTAACATGGCAGCTGTAGACATGAATCCACCACCAGAATGGCCATAGATTCCTACTTTATTAATATCAATAAAGTCATGTTTGTCTGCTAATTGTTCTGCAATATGTCTTTTATCTGCTAAACCGTAATCTCTTAAGTTTCCATAACCATAATTATGATACCATTTAGAACGGTCTGGATGTCCACCACGATTCCCTGTAGTTACCACGATAAAACCAACTTGAGCCATACGATCTAAACGATCCATACGAACTGAAAAAGATTTGTTAACCGCTTCGGTTTGTGGACCTGGATATACGTATTCTAAAAGAGGATAAGATTTAGTGTCATCAAAATCGAAAGGTTTATACATTACACCATAAATATCTGTAATACCATCGTCTGCTTTCATCTTAAAAGTCTCTGGAAATTGATAACCCGCCGCCATAAGTTGCGATAAGTCCGCTTCTTCTAATTCCATGATTAGTTTTCCGGTATTCGATCTTAATTCTGATTTAGGAACTGTGTTCACTCTAGAATAATTACTTACAAAATAGCCGTTAAAATCTGCCATGTCTGTACTAGAATTATAGTCACCAGGATTTAAAGCTTTAAGTCCTGTTCCGTTCAAATTAATTTTATAAAGATGTTCGTAATACGGATCTTGATCTTTAGGAATGCCATGTGCATTAAAGTAAAGTGTTCTACTTTTTTCATCTACACCAATAGCATTTTCAACATGATAAGAACCAGAGGTGATTTCGTTTTTTAAATTTCCTTCAGTATCATATAAATAGTAATGTGCCCAACCTGAACGTTCTGCCCAATGTAGCATTTCAGTTTCGTTATTGAGTAATACTAAAGGACGCGATTCTATATAGGTATTAAAACGTTCTTCGATTAAAACTTTAGTTTCACCTGTATTGATGTCTGCGACACAGATGTCAAGTTTTTTACGGTCTCTACTTATAGTATTGTAATAGATTTTTCCTTTTTTAGATAGCAGTAATGATGGTGTAAAATCATCATCGTAACTCGATTTTTTTCTTGGTTCTCTATACACCTGAACACTTTGTTGTTTTACCGTATCGAGTTGCACTAAGATGTTACTTTTAGAAGGGATATCGAAAACATGAAGTTCTGTTTTGTAATATTCATCTTCGCCAGGCATATGATATTTGTAGGTTTCTAAAGTAGGACGCTTGCTAGAGGTTGTATTAATTACCCATAGGTCATTGATATGCCTAGAATCGGTTCTTTGAAAAACAAACTTTTTAGAATCATGAGACCAAATACCACGTACAGATTTACGTTTATCTTTATTCTTTAATTTCTCTTCATTGTTTTGGCCACGACTGCTTCCTCCAAAACCGTAATTTTCCTCACCATCTTTTGTCCATTGATTTTCTACAATAGTTGAATCTTTTTCGTTTTTTACAGCTTTAAGAAAGTTTTCTTTGTCCATCCAATATAGATTGTAATGTTTAGAAAATAAAACTACAGAACTGTCTGGTGCAATATTTGCCCATTTTTTCCAATCTTCTTTTTCCTTCTTTTTGTTATCTAAAACAGTTAAGCTATTACTACCCAAACGATATTCAAAATGATATACTTTATTAACTTTTTTAGCCTTCTTCGTTTTTCTTTTTTCCTTTTTATCTGTTTTTGTAGAGTCGGTTTCTATAGTATCCTCTTTTTCTTCATCTAAATCTTCGTCTTTTTTATCTTCATCTATTTTTTCAGTTGAAGTAACATAAAAACGAATAGCTGTTTCATTTTTTACAAATTCGAAATTAAACTTTGGTAAATGCTGTGCATCATAAGGATCTTTAGTGATCTCAGTTAACCACTTTGCCATTTTTTCATTGTCAAAAAGTTCTTTTTTGCTTTTTTTATCAGCATCAACAATGAAGTATTTAGAACCTTCTGTGGTTTTGTATTGGTACCAAAATTGATTGCCGTTTTTTAACCAATGTGGTCTTACTGATGTAGAGTGTACTAACTTCCCTAAGTTGTTTGGAGAGAATTTTGCTGCCGCTCTGTAATTTGGTGTAGGTGTTGTGTTTTCTTGTTCGTTCTGCTGTGCATTTATTGAAGTAATTGACAAGCTTAAAAGTAGTAGAAGTAGTAATCTTTGCATGCTTAGTGGGTTGGTTTTAGGTGTGATATTTTCTATATCTGACTAAAATACTTTGAATAATATGAAGTTTAAAAAGATTTAACATTAGCCTAACGAATTAATCTCATTAGCATTTTTCTTATAGTATGATTTTAGTATCTTCAAACCTTTAAAAACACAATAGAGTTGAGCTGGTTAAAAAAAGACCCTTTACAGATTATAGCGTTTCAGAGCTATGGAACAAATTGTCACTTTTACGCTAGAGGTAGAGCTTTAGAGGATGAATCTATTGATTTAGAAAATCAACATATTTGGCATCTTATAGTGAATACTTGGAAACGTTTTGAAACCGATGAAATTAAGCATGTTAGTTTAGATTTAAAGTTGCCCAATAATAAAATTATAAAGGTTACTACAGATGAAAATGGATATTTTATTGCAGAAGAAACTTTAGAAAACTTAAGTGAATTAACCAACGAAGAAGGTTGGTTATCCTTTGAACTTTCTTATAATGACGTTACGCTGAAAAGAACAATTCAGAATAAGAATAAGTTCCCTGGTGAATTATTAATTCCTTCTACTAAAGCAGAATTTGGTGTTGCTAGCGATATTGATGATACTATATTGCATACAGGAGTTGTCTCTATTTTAAAATGGCGCGTCATTTATAACTCAATATTTAAGCATGCTAAAAATAGAATTCCTTTAGAGGGATCTGCTGAATTTTATCATAAATTACATCGTGGAGTTTCAGGGAAAAATGCAAATCCTATTTTTTATGTAAGTCATAGTCCTTGGAATTTATACCGTTACTTAGAACTCTTTTTAAGACAGAATGATTTTCCGAAAGGGCCAATTTTATTACGAAGTTTTAGTAATTTTTTGAAAAGGAAACCTCAAGATGAAAAACCTCAAAAACAAAAAGAAATTCTTAACCTTTTAAAGACCTATCCAGATTTGCCTTTTATATTAATAGGAGATAGCGGTGAGCACGATCCTGATATTTATATAGAGATTGCAGAAGAATTTCCGGATAGAATCTTAGCTATTTACTTACGCAGTGTTAAGCATAAAAAAAGAATGATCCGTGTTAAAGGACTTTTAGAAAACTATAAAACCACACAAGTCTTAATGGTAGAAAGTAGTGAGCAAGCTATTGCTCATGCTAAAAAACATGGTTTTATCTCTTAAAAATAATATGGTGTAAAATTATCGGTTTTATACTTAGATGTTAATTTAAGCATTTTTTCACTTAGAGAAAAAAGCCAATATAATTGCTCCCAAATGAGATGTACTTCTCTATGCGTACTTTCATTATTAGATTGAGAGATTGCAATATTTGTAAAATGCTCTACAGAGAAATTAAATGGAGCAGGTTTTGCTTTTTGAGATTCTTTTTTAGGTCTTAAAACTTCAAAATTAATCAGGTTTAAATTCTTATAAGTTGTATTTATATTGCTCTCAATTCTGTCTGATATTGATATAAAATCTTCAGAAGCTTTTGTTGTATTGTGATTTTGTATGTAAGTATAAATGGAAGCTAAAGACGATAAAAAACTGTGGTTAAGAACTACCAGTTCGTAAATATCATCGATATGGGTTTGTTTAGACTGAGGTTCTTGAGCCATGCGCTGAAACGTAGAGCTTAGATTAGACATTTGTACAAAGGCTTCCTTTCTATTTACTTTTAAGCTTGTTGGTATTGGTCCTTTATTCTTATAAAATTTACTTATCGATTCAAAGAAAGTCATGTTTGCTTTTAAGGCATCTTTAATGTTTTCTCCTATTTCCATAAATGACCAAGCAGGCCATAACCATCGCATTGTTATAAAAGAAAGTACAGCTCCAATTATGGTATCAATAACTCTAAACTGAATGACTTGTAAAACATTAGGTTTTAAAATGGCATAAATAAAAATAACGCTGAGTGTTATAAATGTAGCAGTAGCTTTGTAATTTTTTTGAACCATTGAAAAAGCTATAATTAAAGAAACTACGGCTAAGGTTCCAAAAATATAGGGGTCTTTAATTAAAAAGACGAGAACACTTGCTAATGCTGCGCCAATTAATGTACCAATCGTTCTGTCTTTAGAACGTTTTTTTGTAAGTCCATAACTTGGTCTCATTATTACGATTATGGTTAACATTATCCAATATGGATTCTGAAAATCGAATAGTAAACCAATGGCATAACCCAACATTACAGTAACTGCTAATCGTAATGAATGCTTGAAGATTGTAGATTTAAAGCTTAGGTTTTCGAGTACTAATTTAGGGTCGTAATCTGGGGAAACAATAAAACGTTTTAATTTATCATTATTAACGAGATCTTCAGTTGTAAGTACAGGATTACCTAATAACCATTTTATTTTTTTTAGTTTTTCAATCTGTTTATTTTGATAGTCTAGTAGGTTTTGAAGCATTAAATAGCGTTCGTAGTTTTCGGGACGATTTTCACTTTTAAGCTTTATTACATCTTCTTTAAGTGTTTTAAATTTTTCTGTAAGAATATTGTTAGAAGGGAATTGTTGTGATTTATCATTTTGAGCAATAACAGATAACTGACGCGATAGTTCTTCAATTAACTTTTGGAAATCAGTTTTTAATTCAGGATGTTCAGCGAAAAGGGCATCCATTTTATGATAATTTACAGGGTTTGCAATTGCTGTTTCTAGTATTTCGACTAAAAGAACAAAGACTAATAATCGCTTGTTTTGATAGTTAGATTTTCCTGAGTTTTTTCGAGATATAATTAAAATTTCACGTAAAGTATCGTGGTGTTCTGTTAATTCACTTTGTAAGGTAATTAGTTGTTTTTGTAAATTAACACGGTCTGGTTGTTCTCCAATAAGTTGTCGTCTTATGTTTAAAAACTCAGCGGTAAGTAAGAAGGTTTCTGTTAATATTTCTTTGGTTTGTGCTTTAGGGTTTATATAATGCCATACTGTAGATAATGACAAATACCATAATCCACCACCACCAATTAATAAAGCATATTGGTATACTTCTAGATGTTTAGAAATATGTGCAAAACTTAAAATCAGTGCTAATAATCCCGAAAAACTGATTAAAGAAGCTCTAAATCCATATATAGAAATGAATGCAATACAAAATGTTAGGAATCCTAAAATTGGGAATAATAAAAAATTTGAAATGTTTAAATAGCCTCCAATAAAGCTAACAATAACGACTAAAAAAGAAGAAAAGAGTATGCCTATTTGTTTGTTTTTTAAGCTACCGCTTGTGTCACTAGGAGAACACCAAATTGCGCCAAAACAAAGCGATAAACCAATTTCAACTTGTTGAGTCGCTATACCTAAAATAACCGGCGTAGATACTGCAATACCAACTAACATTGCTTTTGTAAAGCTAGTACTTTTAAAGAATTCTAATAATTCTTTGAGATGTTTTGATATTAAATTTAAAATGATTTTAATAATTTAATGATTAGCCATAAAGATACAATTTGAAATCTGAAAAAGGTTTTAAAAAAGCTCTAAGTATTTAAATGTAATTATAAGTTAATAAACAAATTTGATTGCTCTAATTTACTTTATTTTCTTCAAAAAGGATTAAAAAAAAATGCCTTCATTTCTGAAGGCATTTATATCTATTGTTATTGATCTCAATATTATTTCATAATACGAGTCAAGTGAAAAAACTTTTTATAGTCTTCAGGGATCGTATCTATATTAAGTAAAGAACCTTCTTCAATATTAGGGTAAATTTCTGCATAAGTTTTTACATTGTAAAGTCCTACACGCTTACTTATGTGATCTCTTTCTAATTCTTGCGGATTACTAAGTCCTGCAGCAGCGACTAGCTCTAAGAAACTATGAATCGTAGCTTCGTGGTAACGTTTTGCTCTTGGTGCTTTATCTTCAACAACCAATCCTTTTACTAAAGATGCATTTTGAGTTGCTACACCAACCGGACATGTATTTGTGTTACACTGTAAAGCTTGTATACACCCAATAGAAAGCATCATGGCACGTGCACTGTTACAGCCATCTGCACCTAATGCAAGTGCTCTGGCCATATGGAAACCTGTAATTATTTTTCCTGCAACAATAACTTTAATATCTTTTCTTAGTCCAAAACCAACAAGTGTATCATGTACAAAGATCAATCCTTCTCTTAAAGGCATTCCCATAGAATTAGAAAACTCAACTGGTGCAGCTCCTGTTCCTCCTTCACCACCATCTACGGTGATAAAATCAGGACGAATTCCTGTGAAAATCATCGCTTCACAAAAGTCCATAAACTCTTGTTTTCTTCCTAAACATAATTTAAAACCAACCGGTTTTCCGTCAGAAAGCTCTCTAAGTTTTTTAATAAAATGCATAAACTGAATTGGATCAGAAAATGCAGAATGCGACGGAGGTGAGTGTACTGCAATACCGGGTTGTACGTGTCTTATTTTTGCGATTTCTTCAGTATTCTTAGATGCAGGTAAAATTCCACCATGGCCAGGTTTTGCACCTTGAGATAATTTAATCTCTATCATTTTAACCTGCGGTCTTAGTGCATTCTTTTTAAAGGTCACTTCATTAAAAGTTCCATCATCTTTTCGGCAACCAAAATAACCAGTACCAATCTGCCAGATTAAATCTCCACCGTGTTCCAAATGGTAATCACTTATGGCACCTTCACCAGTATTATGTGCAAAATTCCCCATTTTGGCACCTTTGTTTAATGCTAATACAGCATTTTTACTTAAAGATCCAAAACTCATAGCTGAGATATTTAATAAACTAGAAGAGTAAGGTTGTTTACAATCTTTTCCTCCAATTATTAAACGTGGAAATTCGCCAATATCTTTAGGGTTTGTTTTTGCGTACATGGAGTGTTCTAGCCATTCGTAACCAGAATGGTAGAGGTCCATTTGTGTTCCAAAAGGTTCTGTGTCATTTTCGCCTTTTGCTCTTCTATATATTAAAGATCTTAGAATACGGTTTAGAGGTCTTCCTTCTGTATCTGTTTCAACAAAATACTGCATGATCTCAGGACGTATAGATTCTAATATGTATCTAAACCTTCCTAATAAAGGGAAATTTCGTCTTATGGTATGTGAAGTTTGAAAAATATCAAAAACACCTAAAATAATTAAAGGACCTATGATTATGAAAAACCATAATGCAGGTGGCCAAATTTGAGCAATAGCTATCAGAGACAGTGTAAGCACTATCGAAATTAGTATAAAATACTCACGTACTTTCATAGTTTTAATTTTAAGAAAGGGCGAAGATAGGATTACACTTTCGAATAATAAATTAAAATTATAAAGTTTGTGGTTTCTTGCTTATTGTTTTTTAAGAATTATTAAATAATATGAGTTCTATTTTGAATTTATTTAGGGATAAAACTGAATTTTTATGATATTTCTTGAAAAGTATTTTTAACAATAGTTTAATCTTTTAGTGTTTCTACTGATTTTAACTAGCTGTATATTTGTAAATCAATTTAGAGATGAAAACATTAAATAGTAATTTAACAGATGCCGGACTTTTAATACTTAGAGTTTTTCTAGGTTTAGCGATGTGCTTTGGTCACGGTATAGGTAAATGGAGTTCACTTTTTAGTGGTGAAGAAATTAAATTTGCAGATCCTTTTGGCGTTGGTATGTTGCCTTCACTAGTTTTAGCTGTTTTTGCAGAAGTGATCTGTAGTCTTCTTTTAGCATTAGGATTATTGACACGTTGGGCTTTAATACCACTTATTGTTACTATGTTTGTTGCTATTTTTTTAGTTCACCTTTCAGATGGATTTGGAGTAATGGAAAAAGCACTTCTTTACGGCATAGGTTATTTAACCTTATTTCTAGCAGGACCAGGTAAGTATTCTGTCGATAGGTTTTTGAAACGAAAAAAATAAATTTAGAATCTTTTTATTTAGAACTTTCGAAATGATCGTGTTGTGACTTAATTAGTTGTCATGTTTCCTAATAATGAAAGTCTTTTTTCTTTCAAAAGTTTATTGTATTTTAAGGTGTTTGTTTTTAAAAATGAATAATTAATATTCATTTTTGATCTTACGATATCTTATCTTTAAAATTAACCATTTTATACATCAAATCAATTATATATGATTAAAAGAATATTTCTCACCCCATTTCAAAAATTCGTAAAACTAGAGAGTTTTAGTGGTATTTTATTACTGTTAGCTACTATTATTGCACTAGTTTGGGCTAACTCCCCTTTTGGAGATGTTTATAGAGATTTATGGCAATATGATGTCGGTATTGTTACTCAAAGTTTTGAGTTTAAAAAACCATTGATTTTATGGATTAATGATGGTTTAATGGCTATTTTCTTTTTCCTTATTGGGTTAGAAATAAAAAGAGAGTTGGTTATTGGAGAATTAAATTCACCTAAAAAAATCGCATTTCCTTTAGTTGGTGCTATAGGTGGAATGTTAGTTCCTGTTCTTTTCTTTTTAATGATTAATCAAAATCCAGAAACAGCAAAAGGTTGGGGTATCCCAATGGCTACTGATATTGCATTTTCGTTAGCAATTTTAAATGTATTAGGAAATCGTGTGCCTTTAAGCCTTAAAGTCTTTTTAACGGCATTTGCAATTGTAGATGATATTGGAGCCGTTTTAGTTATCGCATTATTTTATAGTGGTAGTATTAAAATTACCTTATTGTTAATTGCAGTAGCATTATTGGCCGTTTTATACTTTCTTTCTTATAAAGGTATTTATTCTCGTTTTCTATTGTTCTTTTTCGGGATAGCTGTTTGGTTCTTGTTTTTAAAAGCAGGTCTTCATCCAACTATTGCGGGTATTCTACTAGCGTTTTCTGTACCTATTAGACAAAAGATTAAAACAGCTACTTTTTTAGAGCAATTAGAAAGTGTTTTTAATAGATTAAAAAAGGCTAGTGTGCTTAAAACTCCTATTCTTTCATCAGAACAGCTTCATATTATTGACGATTTAGGTGATTGGTCGTCTAAATTTCAGTCTCCTTTACAGCATTTAGAACACAGACTGCATGGTTGGGTTGCTTATTTTATAATCCCAACTTTTGCACTTGCAAACGCAGGTGTATTACTCAGTGGTTCAGAAGCATTAGATACTATGCTAGTTATTAATATTATTGTTAGTTTAATTTTAGGTAAGAGTATTGGGATTACACTAATTGTATTTATTGCTAAAAAGATTAAAATCATTGAAGTACCAAGTGATATTAAGTTTGTGCAAATTATTGGTGTTTCATTTTTGGCTGGTATTGGCTTTACGATGGCTATTTTTATTGCCAGTTTAGCCTTTGAATCTTCACCAGAGTATATAGATTCTGCTAAAATCGGTATTCTTATCGGTTCCTTTATTTCTGCAATTATAGGGTATGTTATACTGCATCTATCCTCTAAGAAAAAAGTAATTGAAGCCGTTTAATTAAAATTTAAAATCATAATATTTTAAGCCTATGTAATTTACATAGGCTTTTTTTGTTTAAATTTTTAACAAATCCTTAACTTCGTTTGGTTCGGTTACTTCCGAACTAAGTGGTATTTTTGCGACCGGTTTACTGTGGAGAGATATTAAATTTGTATTTCACAGTAGTAAATTTTAAAAACAATGAAACAAAATATCTGCAAAGAAAAAATGGCTTTAGTTGAAAAACTAGGGGTTCATTTAGAAACGAGAGAACAACTAGCTCCTGTTGCGGCACGCATTTTATCTTTTATAATATTAACAGGTAAAAAAGGAGTGACTTTTGAAGATATGGTTAAAATTTTGTGTGCAAGTAAGAGTACTATTTCTACACATTTAAACCATCTTCAAGATTTAAATAAGATTGTTTATTTCACTAAAACAGGTGATCGTAAAAAATACTTTATTATAAATAAAGACTCTATCCTTCAGCATATAGATAATATGGTTGATGAATGGAATGATATTAAAGGATTGCACTTAGAAATTAGAAGTTATAAAGAAACCATTAATGAAAAAGCAAAAGCTGATAATGAAGAAAAGTTTGACTTAAATTTTCATAACGATTACATCGAATTTTTAGATGGGGCAACGACATCAATTAAAGAATTAAAAAATAAAATAATAACGAACCATTTTACCCTTTAAATATATAAAAAAATGAAAAAAAATAATTTATACTCAATATTAGCACTAGGTGTATTTTTCCTTGTTTTAAGCTGTGGCGACAAAGAAGGACAAGGTGCTGCGGCAGTACAAGCACCACCTCCATCTATACCTGTTTCGCAATTAGAAACTAAAACAGTTACAGGTTATCAAGAATACCCAACTACTATTGAAGGTATCGTAAACAGTGATGTTAGAGCAAAAACTTCAGGGTATGTTAAGAGTGTATTAGTAGATGAAGGTGAAAAAGTACGTAAAGGACAAGTGTTATTTAGATTAGAAACACAGTCTTTAAGTCAAGATGCTGGTGCAGCAAAAGCTCGTATTAATGTAGCGCAAGTTGAGGTCGATAAATTAATTCCGCTTGTAGAAAAAAACATTATTAGTGCCGTACAATTAGAAACAGCAAAAGCTAACTTAGCACAAGCAAAAGCGAATTACAGCGGTGTTTCTGCAAATATTGGTTATGCAACGATTAAAAGTCCTGTTAACGGCTATGTTGGTCAAATTAATTTTAGAGAAGGTGCTTTAATTAGCCCAAGTGATCCAACACCATTAACAACGGTTAGCGATATTAGTAAGGTGTATGCTTTTTTTAGTTTAAATGAAACACAATATTTAGATTTTTTACAAAATGCAGAAGGCAAAAACGTAAAAGAAAAGATTGCAAATTTTGCACCTG
The DNA here is from genome assembly GCF_013285155.1 of Winogradskyella undariae. Taxonomy (GTDB): domain Bacteria; phylum Bacteroidota; class Bacteroidia; order Flavobacteriales; family Flavobacteriaceae; genus Winogradskyella; species Winogradskyella undariae. The sequence goes on from NZ_JABTEL010000003.1 coordinate 212,588, forward strand.
TAAATTTAATATTGGCTAATGGTAGTACTTATGAAGAGAAAGGTAAGATCGAAACAAGTTCTGGTCAAATAAATCAAAGTACAGGTACGGTAAGTTTTAGAGCTGTTTTTGATAACCCTAATCAATTAGTTACGAATGGTAATAGTGGTAAAATTCAAATACCATTGGTTTATGAAAATGCTATAGTGGTGCCACAAGATGCTACTTATGAGCAACAAGGTAATGTAATGGTGTTTAAACTAGGAGAAGAGAATAAAGTAACAACTTCGATAGTAAAAGTAAAAGCAACTGTAGATAACTTGTACGTTATAGAATCTGGTGTAACTGCTAAAGAGAAAATCATTGTTTCTGGAGTTGGTAAATTAAGACCCGGAATGGTTATTAGTCCTCAAGACAAGCCTTTTGAAGAAGCTATTAAGCCTATTGCAACTTTATTTAGAAATTAATTAATCACCAAACATTTTTATTATGTTAAAAACATTTATTGAAAGGCCAGTACTTTCAACAGTAATCTCTATCATTATAGTGTTACTTGGTGCTATTAGTATCGGGAGTTTACCAATAGAGGAATATCCAGATATTGCGCCCCCTACAATTAAAGTAACAGCAAGTTACACCGGTGCAAATGCCGAAACTGTTTTAGAGAGTGTTATCATTCCTATAGAAGAGCAAATTAATGGAGTAGAAGGAATGACTTATATTACTTCTACAGCATCAAATACAGGAACAGCAGAAATTACCGTTTATTTCGACCAAGATATGGACGCTGATATTGCTGCTGTAAACGTACAAAACCGTGTCGCTAGAGCCACGCCATTACTACCACAAGAGGTAACGCAGACCGGTGTTACGACGCAAAAAGTAGAAACAAGTGCTTTAATGTTTGTTTCCATGTATTCTGAAAGCGAGGATTATGATGCTACGTTTATTCAGAATTACTTAAAGATTAATGTTATTCCTGCTATGCAACGTATTAGTGGTGTAGGTGATGTTAGTGTATTCTCACAACAAGATTATGCCATGCGCATTTGGTTAAAGCCAGAAAAATTAGCCGCTTACAACTTAATTCCTTCAGATATTACGGCTGCTTTAGCAGAACAAAATTTAGAAGCAGCAGCGGGTTCATTAGGTCAGAATAATGGAGAATCATTTTCGTATACTTTAACCTATAGTGGGCGTTTTAAGGAAGAAGCGCAATACAGTGATATTGTAATTAAAGCCTTAGGAAACGGTGAGTTTTTAAGACTAAAAGATGTTGCAACTATAGAGTTAGATGCACAATCTTATGCTGCAAATGCGATGAGTTTAGGCCACCCAGCAGTATTTATGGGGATTTTTCAAACTAAAGGTTCTAATGCACAAGAGATTATTGAAAACATAAAAACAACCTTATCTGCTGTAGAAAAAGATTTACCAGAGGGATTAGGTGTTTTTGTACCATACGATACAAGTTTATTCTTAAATGCATCGATAGAAAAAGTAATTCATACCTTATTAGAAGCCTTTGTATTAGTGTTCTTAGTGGTATTTATCTTTTTACAAGATTTCCGTTCTACATTAATTCCGGCAATTGCTGTACCCGTTTCTATTATCGGTACGTTCTTTTTCTTGAATGTTTTTGGATACTCTATCAACTTATTAACGTTATTCGCATTAGTACTCGCCATTGGTATTGTGGTCGATGATGCCATAGTTGTTGTAGAGGCGGTTCATGCTAAATTAGATGAAGGCGAAAAGAATCCTAAAAAAGCAACTTTAACCGCAATGAATGAAATTTCTGGAGCCATTATCTCAATTACTTTAGTCATGGCAGCGGTATTTATTCCGGTAACTTTTGTAACAGGTCCAACAGGTGTATTTTACGAGCAGTTTGGTGTGACTTTAATTATTGCTATTTTAATATCTGCAGTAAACGCCTTAACATTAAGTCCGGCGTTGTGTGCATTGTTATTAAAACCTCATAAAGACGATGAAGAGATTAAAGGGAAAAGTCCTTTAAAACGTTTTTACGCTTTATTTAATCGCGGTTTTAATGCTACTGTTGAGAGATATGGTAGGTCTTTACACGTTTTATACAAGAGAAAATTTATTTCAGCAATACTATTAATTATTGCTGTCGTAGGTATTTATTGGGCTGCAAATACAACGCCTACAGGATTTGTACCTAATGAAGATAGAGGTATCATTTTTGCGAATATAGAATTGCCAGCAGGTGCTTCTTTAGATAGAACAGATGCTGTAGCAAGAAAATTATATTCTAAAATTGAAGGTATGGAAGGTATTGTTGGTGTAAACTTCATTAAAGGACGAAGTTTAATTAATGGTACTGGGTCTAACTACGGCATGGGTATTATTAAATTAGAAGATTGGGGTGAGCGTGAAGATGCTTCTCTTTCTTCAGCAGCAATTACAGGGAAATTGTTTGGTTTAGCAGCAAGTGTTCCTGAAGCTAATATTATTTTCTTTTCGCCACCAAGTATACGTGGGTTTGGTAATTCGGCTGGTTTTGAGGTGAATTTATTAGATAAATTTGGGGGTGAATTTTCAGATTTAGATAAAGCGAATAAAGATTTCTCTATGGCTTTAATGAGTCACCCAGAAATTAAGTACGCACAGTCTTCTTTCAAAACAAGCTATCCGCAATACGAAATGGAAGTTAATGTGCCTTTAGCTAAAGAAAAAGGAGTTTCAGTAACAAGTATCTTTTCAACTTTACAAGGTTATATCGGTGGAATTTATGCATCAGATTTTTCTAAATTCGGAAAACAGTTTAGAGTCTATATTCAAGCTTTACCAGAAGACAGAGCAGATGAAAGTGCATTAAATAGTATGTATGTAAGAACAGATACTGGAGAAATGACACCAATTACGCAGTTTGTAAATTTAAAAAGAGTTTACGGGCCGCAATCTGTAACACGTTTTAACTTATTAAATTCTACAAGTATTACAGGTGCAACCAATGATGGGTTTAGTACCGGTGATGCCATTAGAGTTATTGAAGAAGAAGTTGCTAAATTACCAAGTAATTATACGGTTGCTTATTCAGGTTTAACACGTGAAGAGGTAAGTGCAGGTAACCAAACTACATTTATATTTATCTTAAGTATAGTATTTGTATACTTTTTATTAAGTGCGCAATATGAAAGTTATTTATTACCATTTGCGGTTGTGTTATCATTACCGTTTGGGGTATTTGGGGCTTATATTAGTACAAAATTCTTAGGGTTAGAAAACAATATTTATTTCCAAATTGCCTTAATAATGCTGATTGGTTTACTGGCTAAGAATGCAATTCTGATTGTAGAGTTTGCACTACAAAGACGTAAAGCAGGTGAGAGTATTGTAGATGCAGCCATCATAGGAGCTAAATCTCGTTTACGTCCAATCTTAATGACCTCATTTGCCTTTATCTTAGGATTAATGCCATTAGTCTTAGCACAAGGTGTTGGATCGGAAGGAAACAAATCTATAGGGACAGGTGCTGTTGGTGGATTATTAATAGGTACTATTATCGGAGTATTTGTAATTCCAATCTTATTTATATTATTTCAGTGGTTACAAGAAAAAATTTCTAGTAAGCCAGCAATACAAACTATTGAAGAATAAAATGATGAAATCAATTTTAAAACATAGAAATTTTAATAGAGGTGCTATAATATTTGTTGTTGGACTAACTTTTCAAAGTTGCTTTGTCGCAAAAGATTATGCTAGGCCAGAATTGGATATCGAAACGGAAGCACTTTATAGAACAGAGAATCTTCCGACGGATAGTATTTCTATCGCAGATGTCTCTTGGAAAGACTTATTTACAGATCAATATCTTCAACAATACATAGAAGAAGGTCTGCAAAATAACATGGACATTCGTATCGCTATTCAGCAAATGATAGCTGCAGAAGCTTATGCAAAACAAGGTAAGGCAGGTTATATGCCTACTTTAAGTGTAGGTCCTAATTATACACGTCAAGAATATTCTGAAAATAGCCAATTTGGCTCCATATTTAGTGGTGGTTTAGATACTTACGATGTTACTGCAAACTTATCTTGGGAAGCTGATATTTGGGGTAAAATAAGAAGTAATAAAAGAGCTTCTCAAGCTGATTATTTACAAAATGTAGCAAGTCATCAAGCGGTAAAAACGCAATTGATTTCTAGTATAGCCAATACCTATTATAATTTATTGGCTTTAGATGCACAATTAGAAGTTACAAAACAGACCATTGCAACTAGAGAGAGTGGTGTAGAAACTATTAAAGCTTTAAAGGATGCTGGTCAGGTGACTCAGGTGGCCGTAGATCAGAATGTCGCACAATATAATAGTGCTAAAGCTTTAGAGGTAGATATTGAGACTGCCATTTATAAAACAGAAAACACATTAAGTATTCTGTTAGGTAGAGCGCCTCAAGAATTTGAAAGAAGTAGCTTAGAAACTCAGAAAATAGATCAAGATATTAAGTTAGGTGTTCCGGCAACATTATTAAGAAATAGACCCGATGTAATGGCTGCGGAATATGCTTTGATTAAAAACTTTGAGTTAACCAATGTTGCTAATAGTAGTTTTTATCCTTCATTAACTTTAACAGCTTCAGGTGGTTTACAGAGTTTAGAATTAGATAATTTATTTAATGTAAATTCTTTATTTGCAACTGTAGTTGGAGGGTTAACACAGCCTTTATTAAATCAAAGGAAGTTAAAAACTCAAAAAGAAGTCGCACTAGCCAACCAAGAACGTTCATTATTGAATTTTAAGAAGACTTTATTGGTCGCTGGTAGTGAAGTTTCTAATGCCTTATTTTCATATGAATCTGAAACGAAAAAATTTGAGTTTAGAAAGAATGAAGTTGAAGCCTTAAGAACTGCGGAAACAAATTCTGAAGAACTACTTAAAAATGGTTATGCAAATTATTTAGATCTATTAACAGCAAGACAGAGTGCCTTAAGTGCAGAACTTAATATTATAGATAGCCAATTACAACAATTGGTTTCTATTGTAGATTTGTATGAAGCACTTGGAGGTGGTTGGAAGTAATACATTAAAATATAATTATTTTTAAGGCATATTATTAAATCATGTTATGGAAGATATATTAAGAAATATAGTTCCTATTTTTAAAAGTTATGGTGTAAAAAGTATCACCATGGATGATGTTAGTCGTCATCTGGGTATTTCTAAAAAGACATTGTATGTACATTGTAAAAGCAAAGATGATTTAGTAGAAAAAAGTATCGATTCAATTTTTAAGATTCATCATGCTGTTTTTGATAAAATCTTGAAACGTGATATATCTCCATTAAAGAAAATTATTTTATTGTATCGTTATGGAATTCGGCAATTATCGTCGAATTCCACAACGTTTTACTTAGAGTTAAAAAAGTACTACCCTAAAGCTTTTAAAAAATATCAAGTAGAGCGCGATTATATTACTTACACGATTGTACTAGATTTACTAAAAGAAGCTCAAAAAACAGGTGTTATTATCCCTGAAGTTGATCTTAAATTATTCTGTTTATTAAATATCTATAAAATTGATGTTTTATTATTAAATCAAGAGTTATCTCATGAATTTACAGTAACTCAAATTGTAGATCATCTTGTGGTTTATAATCTGAGAGGGATTTTAAAAGATACAAGCTTTATTTAAAAATAAAGCGGTTCAAAAATGCTGTTATTTATGATAACAGCATTTTTTGTTAAAGAAATATTTAGTCATAAGATTTCTGTTATTCTCAAAACTTTAATTATATTCTTTAATCATTAGGAGTCCTTTTTAATATGTTTTATTTAAGGGTTTTTCTTGATTGAATTATTCAAAATAATTTATAGATTTAGGGAAATATAATTGATTCATTTTTTAATAAAAGATACAATATGGTAGAATTTATAGCAAATTATAAATCACTTTTAATATATGTGACTCTTGTAATTTTGTCAGTATTTATACTTCGGTTTTTAACAAAATTTTTTATCAAGTGGTTAATAAAAAAAGAAACAAATCGCTTATCTGATGCTCCTGTAAGATCCATGAAAATGGTAAAGATGACGCTTAACCTTCTGTGGTTAGTTTTAGGAGTAATTGCATTAAGTGCTGTTTTTGTAGATAGAGATAAGGATAAACTATTGGTTGGGTATTTTAAGACAGCCAGTTATATTGGTATTGTTACTGTAGTTACAATCATAACGGCTACACTCTGTAATCTATGGTTTAAACATAGAATTGATCAGAAAATTACAGATGATTTTGATCCCACAACCTATAAGTTTTTAAGATATGTAAGTGTTTTTGTTATTTGCTTTATTGGCTTATTGTTTGGGCTCATGGCATTTCCTTCTTTAAAAAGTGTGGCTCAAACAGCTTTAGGTGGGGCAGGTGTATTGGCTTTGATTGCTGGTGTTGCTTCTCAAGAGGCTTTGTCTAATTTGGTTGGTGGTCTTTTTATTGTGTTATTTAAGCCCTTTAAAATTGGTGATGTTATTAAAATAACAGACACTATGGTTGGTACTGTAACAGATATCACCCTGCGGCATACTGTGATTAGAAATTTTGAAAACAAGATGATTGTTATTCCTAATGCTGTTATTAATAAAGAAAAATTGATTAATTACGATTTAGGTGAACTTAAATGTTGCGAGCATGTAGAATTAGGTATTACTTATGATAGTAATATTGAATTGGCTAAGAAAATTCTTCAAGAAGAATGTGAAAATCATCCTTTGATTTACGATAATAGAACTGAATTAGAAAAAAAGGATGGCTTACCTATTGTAAAAACAGCCTTAACAAAATTCAATGATTCCTCAATAACGATTAGAGCATGGGCATGGTCTTCGAGTTTTGGTCATTCTTTTACTTTAAAATGTGATGTTTATGAAAGTGCTAAAAAACGTTTTGATGAAGAGGGTGTAGGATTGGCTTTTCCCACCCGAACTATCTATATGGCAAATGCTAATAATCCAGAAAACAAATAAGAAGTTTATAGTATTCTACAAGAGTGTTTTTATTTCATCAAAAAGGTTGAAATATGCCCGTTGGTTAATTCGTTTATATAACTTCTTTTATGCCGTATAATGCTGATATGAAATCTGAATGCTTTAAAGTTTAAAAGATTTAGATGACTCTACTGTAATTATACGAAATAAATTCATTTGTGTTTAAGATACAAAGAGCCTTATATAATGTGATAAAGTAGGTAAATAACACTTTGAATTTAATTTCAAAATAAAAAGTAAGTTAAAACTTCATTACTTATTTTATAAAAAAATGCTTTACAATTAATAAATTGTTATTTTTGCGCCGAAATTATATGTAATTCTAAAAAAATGATACGCATAAATGGGAAATTCAAAAAAAGTATTAGAGATTAAAAAGAAGAAGGTGCCTTTAAAAGGAATGATGGATAATGTTATGGAGCAATTTAATCATGCTGCAGATCATATCGATTTACACCCCAATATTAGAAAAATATTAAGTATCACTAACAATGAAATTTTAGTCAATTTCCCTGTAAAAATGGACAATGGAGACGTTGAGGTTTTTACGGGTTACCGTGTTCAACATAATGGTGCTTTAGGACCTTATAAAGGCGGATTGCGTTATCATGCCACAGTAGATTTAGATGCTGCAAGAGCATTAGCGATGTGGATGACCTGGAAGACCTCTTTGGCAGGATTGCCTTACGGTGGTGCTAAAGGAGGAATTAAAATTGATCCTTCATTGTATTCGCAATCAGAATTAGAACGCATTACAAGACGGTTCACTTATGCTTTAGCAGATAATATAGGTCCCGAGCACGATATACCTGCGCCAGATGTTAATACTAATAGCCAAACTATGGCATGGATTGCAGACACCTACATGAGTACAAGGCCACCTGCACAGCGTAGTGCCAACCAACATGTTGTTACCGGTAAACCCGATGGTAGTGGAGGATTAGAAGGACGAGATAGAGCTACTGGATTTGGTGTGTATTTAACCATTAAATTTTGGGCAGATAAAAATAACATGGACTTAAATGGTAAAAGATTTATCGTTCAAGGTTTTGGTAATGTTGGCTATTGGGCTTCTGTTTTCTTAGAACAAGATGGAGCAAAATTAGTAGGCGTTCAAGATGCGTCTGGAAGTATTCATAATCAAGATGGAATAGATGTAGAACATCTTTTTAATTATACCCAAGAGAAAGGGGGAGCAGTTGCTAATTTCCCTAATTCTGAATTAATTGAGAAAGATGCTTTTTTCGCTATTGATTGTGATATCTGTGTTCCTGCTGCATTAGGAAATCAAATTACAAAAGATAATGCTTCAAAAATAAAAGCCAAATTAATTGCTGAAGGTGCTAATGGACCTACCAATGTTGAAGGTGAAAAAATATTGTTAGAAAGAGGAATTACTATTATTCCAGATATTTTATGTAATTCAGGTGGTGTTATTGGTAGTTATTACGAATGGTTACAAAACAGAAGTGGTGAGATTTGGCATCTTGATGAGGTGATGGAGAAACTGCGTAAAAAATTAAAAGGGTCGTTTGATCGCGTTTATAATTATTCTGAAAATGAAGATGTTGATTTAAGAACAGCAGCTTTTTGTATTGCAATTCAACGTATTGAAAAAGCCTACGTACAACGTGGAATTTTTCCTTAAAAATTAATAACGACAACTTATACCGTTGTTCGTGTTTTTATTTAACTTATTTTATACCGTTCAGCATTTTTGTTGAACGGTATTTTTTTTGAAAACGAATTAATTATCATAGATTTACTATACTGACAAATAAAGCCTTTAGATGGAATTTAAAACTGAACAAGAGATTTTTGAATCGGAAATGATTTCTAATTATTTAGTTCCTATAGGGGTTTTTATAATTGCGCTTTTTATTTTATATCGATTGCTATTGATCTTTCAATTTTATTATGTGTCAATTTATAAGAAACCTGTTTTCTCACATGTGTATTTAAGGCCACAGAAATTAAGTCCTTTACAAGATGCTATATTAAGAAAAGAAAGTACTTTTTTCAATAGGTTAGATGCTAAAGAGCAATTGTATTTTAAGCATCGAGTTGCAAGTTTTATAAAGGATAAAGAATTTATTGGGAATGAAAAATTGGTCGTTACAGAGCAAATGAAAGTTAACATTGCTGCCACGGCTATTATGCTAACCTTTGGGTTTAAAAACTACCTTTTAGAACTTATAGAGACTGTTATTATTTATCCAAAAACGTATTATTCAGAAATTAATGGCACTTTTCATAAAGGTGAAATTAATCCACAACATAAAGTTATTGTGTTTTCATGGGAAGATTTTAAACACGGTTATAAAATAGGTGATGATAATCTTAATCTTGGTATCCATGAATTTGGCCATGCAGTACATTTAAATGCTTCAAAAAATAATGATGTTAGTAGTTTGATTTTTAATAGCGGTTTTAAAAATTTAACAGACTATTTACAGAACAATGAAAATGTAAGGCAACGGTTAATAGCTTCTAAGTATTTTAGAACTTATGCTTATACAAACCAGTATGAGTTTTTTGCGGTATTGTTGGAGAATTTTATTGAAACACCTTTAGAATTTAAAACACAATTTCCAAATCTCTATAAATATATTAAGCAGATGCTCAATTTTAAGTTTGCAGGATATTAATGTAGTATTTTATTCTTGTAAGGGATTTAGATTGTGCTTAATCTATACGTTTTAATAGCAATCTATTTAACTGTTTTTTTAGATGTTTAGACTACGCTTAATATTGTGATCTGGTTACTCTAATAGGATAAATAACGAACAAAAAAAGACCCACAAATGTGAGTCTTTTTTTTGTTATTGTATTATAGAAATTTACAATCTAATTACAGCTTGTAAATGATATTGGTAATGGTTGTTATCGTAACTAAGATGTGTGTTATTAAGTCCAAATTTAGCAATTGTTTGTACTCTTACTCCAAACATTTGTGCTCTGTCTAGCCAAAATAAAAGGCCAGCACCAAGGTTTGCAGACATGTTGGTTTTTTCCACATGGAAATAACCTAAGCCAACATTTGCATATGCATTAAACCAACTCATATCTCTACCACGGCCAAAAAGAAGTTCTTTAAAATAATATTTAGCATGAGCGTCTAGAGATAAGTAATTGTAATCTTTTATAGGAGCTATATATTCATTATCTCCAGTAAAACCATTTACAGTAATAGCTCCTTCAATTGCAAAATTATCAGTCCAATCAGCATTATCAACAAAACGATATTCTACTGCTGCAGAAATAGGATTTCTAAAGCCCCAATCTCCTGGTTTATAAAAAGGTGAGCGAGATGCTAAATCATTCATAGCATTAACTCCAACGCTTAATAACCATTCATCATAATTGCCTCTCCTTTGTGCAAAAGACGATAAACAAAAAGCAAGGAATAATACTCCCAAAATTATTTTTTTCATACTAAAAAAATTTTATCCAAAGGTAAACTTTAAGGATTATAAAACAAATATAGCTGTAAACTTATTGTAATAATAGTCAAAAACCAATTAAAACAGGTTAAATTGAGATTTATTTTAATATAACTGTTTCTTTTTGTGTTATTTATGCTGTATATCTATTTGGTTTGCTAATTTCATAAATATTAGCTTCTTATTTTTGTTTTATTAATTGAAATATATAGATAAACTGAGTCTGTTTTTTTGTTAATCCAATAGCTTAATTCTTATTTCGGATTTTTTTTAGAATATGTTTTGTGTAACTGTAATTTGTCAAAATTAAATATAGGCGTTCTGATATAAAAAAGGTACTATATTTAAAGAGGTAACTTATTGTGTTTATAAGCTTAAAAGATTCTTTAGTTTTAAAAGAAAACTTTCTAAATCGCATATAATTATTCGAAGGAATTCTAGCAAATTCTTCAAAATAATACTTTGCCAATTCTAAATACGATTGACCATATTTCAATTTTAATAAAGTTTTAATGTTGTCTTGCTCTTGGTGTGTTTCTATGACAATTAAGTCATAAATTGATTTTAAACTAGCTGTATTGTAATAGTGACCATGGTCATTTAACTGCCAACTGAGTAAAAGGTGCGTGCTTAAATCTTTCTTATCTGGAATCGCTATGTTATTATAAAATCTTTTCTTCTTAAGAATAGAAGGCATTTCCATTAAGGACCAATGCTTTTTGTTTAAGAGCTCTGTATGTAATTCTATAGCGGCAAGTTCATTCTCATTAATTAAACGGTCAAGGTGTCTAAAGTCTTTTTTGTCATAAGCAAACCCCGACGTTCTGTTGTATCCTGAGTTTTTTAGAAGGTTTAAAGCATCAAGCACTCTAGATTTTTCTATTAAAATATCAATATCCCCAACCATGCGTTCTCCATTATCTTCGTAGCAATCTGAGGCTAATAGCGCTGTGCCTTTTAAAAAAACATGGTCTATATTATGAGTGTTTAAAACTTGAGTTATGGTATGAACTTGGTTTAATATTCTTGTATTTCTAGCTCTATTAATGTTGGTGATTTCTTCTAAGTAATCCACTAAATCTGTAGGTAAGGTGTGGAGCAGTTTTTTAGCTTTTAGCCGACAATAAATAGCAGGTAAAACTAGGTGTTTGCTGCCTTCAATTACGATGTTATCCCAATTAAAAGTTGGGGAGCTGATTGTTTTTTCTAATGCTTTTGTTGAAGAGTTAAAACTTAGAATATCTGTAATATAGTGAATTGTTATCGCTGAATTAGTCATAGATTAATATCTCGATACTAAGGTAAACTATTAAAAATTATTTTAGAGTTCTTTAAATAAATTTGAGACTTCTTTAATTACGCTGGTTGTATCGCTATACGTTAATTGATAAAGTTCTAAGTCTTTTAGCCAATTTAAAAATTGTTCTGCATGTTTTGGGTTTGGTGATAACCATGAATCTTCAATAATTGTTTCTAGTATAGTTTTTATTGAAACCGGTTCTAATAATGTTTCAGATTCAGACTTGTAATTCACTAAAATAATAGCACGACAAGGATAATTGTTTTGTTTAGGCTTAATTGTTGGTAGATATTTTAAATCCCCTTTTGTTTTATTAAAATTGACAATTGGCAAGTTTTTAAAGTTTTCAACCAGTGGTTCAAGTAACTTAAAAGTACCTTGTTTTATAGATATTGCAGATGGATTGTAATAGATGTTTTGATCTTTAGAATGTAAAGGTGAAACGTCATCTGCTAAAAGTTTTAAACCCGCATTAGCTAATAAAGCACATAAAGTACTTTTTCCTTTGCCAGATTTTCCAACAAATAGTATTGAATTCTTTTCGTCAGTAATTGTAGATCCATGTAACGAACCTATCCAATCGTCTTCGGTTTTATTATGAAGTTCACAAAGTAATTGCATGATAAATTTACCTTGGATATAATGATAGTCCTTTTTAGGAACATAAGAAATTAATTCCTCATTTTTAAAAAGGTGTAGATGATTCTCTTTTAAGTAAACATCAAAAAATACATCAACTTTAGATTTTGAGATATTACAGTAATGTGCAATTGAAGGGTGGATGGTTTTTAAAACCAATTCTGAGCAGTAGTTAACTTGAACGGTTTTGTTTTTAAACGTGTATTGTTTTGAAATGTAGCGTTTTGTTTTATCTAAGCTTGCTGAGTTTAAATTTGTAGGTATGGTGTATGGGCTATTACAGCTTTGTAGGTAGCTAAATACCTTTTTTGTAATTTTATTTTGAAGTTCTTTATCCTCTTCAAAACAAAGGGAATTTAAGAATTGAGTTTTAGATTCAGAAACTAAATATTCATCTAAGAGCAGTTTAAATTCAGTAGTGACAATGCTGTAAGTATTCGATTTGGCATACCACAATACCCAAAAATCACCTATAAGTAGTTGTTCTACCGGTGCTAATGCTGTATTCAAAATAGAAAGTATAACTTATTAAGAAAAAGGATCTCCTCCAGGATCTGGAGCAGAGGATGTTTGTGCTTTCAGTGGGTTTAAAATCACAAAGGTTCCTACGGCTGTTAATGCAGCATATTTACCCATTTTTGAAATGGCTTCCTTACGTGTGATTTTATCTGTATTGTTTTCTTTTTTCATGGTTCTAGCCCTAGATTTTCGGTTCAAAAATAATAAAATAATTTAGTTAATATACTGATATTATCAAAAGGTTTAGATTGTGTTCTAGTTTTTTATATAAAACTAGATCGTTATTAAGTCATCTTTCTTCTTTTTCTAATATTATGAACTCATTCTAATAATCTACAATTATTGTAAAGTTATTAAAATGAGTTCAATAGTGTTCTCTTGTTAATGGATAATTATTTTTTGTGTTTTCTTTTGTGTTGTATTCTGCAATTGTACAATGTAAATTCCTTGGCTTAGAGAATGAGTATCTATAGATTGTGAATATTCAGTTGTTTCCAATTGAGATGTCATCACTAAACGACCTTGAATATCATAGATAGCTGCAGTGGTTTGTTCTAATAATTGCCCTGAAATAACAACTTTTTTCTCGGTTTTGTTTGTGTAAATATTCAGTTCTGTTAAAGAATTGTCTATCGTAGATAATATTCCTTCTGTTATTCTAAGGTAGAATCTCCCTGTACCTAATAAATTAGAGCTAGGTGTTATTATATAATCGCTAGTGTTTAATAGAGTAGAAACGTTAGCTACGTTATCTTCTAAGTACACATTAACAGTAGTTGGTAGCGTAGACTCTGCAATGCTAAATACTAATTGTTCTCCTTGGTTTGTATTCACGCCAAGAGGAATCGTAACATTGGTTAAATCTGTTGAGTTTAAGGATTGAAGTGCTATAGGCATTCCTGTGTTATCTTGAGCCAAATGCGAATATAATGCAAAACTAGAACCTACATTTCCTAAAACTTTACCATCGTAGCCAGGATCTAAGCCTTGAGTAGAATTTGCGTTAAAATAAAACTCAGTTCTGTAAGACTTGTTGCTGGTGCTAGCATTAAGCTTTAAAAAGGTTAATGGATTTGCATTACGACCTAGTATGAAGTCATCCGAGTTTCCCGTAGTTCTCATACTTGGCGTAAATGTAATATCATGACTAGCAACATAATTAAGATCTGCAGCAATTAGAAAACCTTGCCCAGGAGTCATTAATTGACCTGCTGAATTCGCTAAGGTGATAATATTGTACCCATCAGCTGCATCTCCATCATAACCATAGACTCCTGAAGCATCTTCTAAAAGATCTATGTTTTTTATTCCTCCACTAATTTCATAGTTTAAAAAGTTATCTATGTTCATATATGAAGGATATGGGTTTCCTATTAAATTCCAGTCGGGGTGAACTGCTCCAGTGTATTCAATATTCATTGTAACATCGGTATTTAAAACACTACCTGTAAAGGTTAATGTTGTACCACTATCTGTAGCAGCCCTGAAGCCTTTTCCACTTTCTATGGTTAACGAAGTGTCTGAGTTGTAGTTGACATAATCATCGGCTGCTTTGTCAAAAGGTGCAAATGCATAAGTTGTTGGTGCTGTTGCGCCATTGTCGAATAAATCATCAGCATTGGTACCTGAGCTTAAAAAATCTGACCAAGTTTGACCAAATAGCGGTGTTGATATTAGGTCGTTTCCTAAATCATTAGAGTTTACGAAACGTTTATATGCTATATTGCTTAACAAGAAGCCATCAAGGTCTAATAGTAATCCATCTAATATTAAACTCGAATAAGAGTTTGAGGTTGACTCTAAGATTAATTTATTTAATTTTAGTGTAGCATTTTCATCAATCGTTAGACTAGCACCTTCTTCAATATAGAGTTCGTCTAAAAGATAGGAGCTCGTTAAAGTGAAACTTGTGTTTTCATTACTTTTAATGAGCCCAGTTCTTGTTGATGTTAAAGCAGATGGTGTTGTATTCCATGCGTCATTTACAAATACTAAATAGGATACAATCTGGTCAGTACCATTACTACCCGGAGATCCGAAATCTACATCAATACCTTCAGACACTGTCGCAAAAGTCCAAAGTGAGCCCTCATTATTATCTTCTATATCGCTACCTGTATATATCATTGCAGTCCCACCTGTGGTAGGGTCTGGCCAAGTTGCATCTGTTCCATAATCTACGCGATCAATACCTGTGCCGTTAGCATTTAGTAGAATGATTTCATCAGCAAAATTTGAAATTGCAATATTACTATATTGGTAGTTTACGGTTACATTGCTGTTTTCAGTTGTAGTTGCATTTCGTCCAAATACAGCAAAGCCGTAGGCTGGCACAATGATGCTCGTGTTTATAGTGTGGTTATCTGTATGGGTATCTAATATTATCCATCCATTCATGTCTATAGGAGTATCAGTAGTGTTGTAGACTTCAAAATATTCGCCATTTACATCAGTGGATTCTGTAGGGTTTATCATTATTTCGGTAATCATAATGCTGTTAGACCAGGCTACTGAATCTGGTGTAGTATTAGCACTAACACCAGCGCTCCATGTTGAACCTTTGCGTGTAAACACTTTAAAATGATATACAGTGCTATTGGTTAATCCTGTTACAGTTATTGAAGTCTCAGTGCCTTTGTAAACTACGTATTCTCCTAAGCCTAAGCTTAAATCTGTTCCAGCTCCAAAAGAGGCATTTGCAGCGTAGGCAGAACCATCTCCTGTTGGTGTTACCGTAACCGCAGTGAGTGCTTTTGCGACTATGAGAATTTCGTCAAAACAGGTTCCATTGGTCCAATTTAAATCAATTGTGGTGTCACCACCTATGGCACTTAGAGCTGAAACATTTGTAGGTGTTGTACAGTTTGTTGTAAAACTACCTGTTAATTCACGAAGGTTATAACAAGTGTCTGTAGTGTTATACTCATAAATAGCTACATGGTATGTTGTCGCTTCGCTTAATCCCGTTATGCTTACCGATGAAGCAGAAGCGCCGCTATATACGACGTAATTTTCTGTTCCTATTTCATCTCCTGATGAGAAAATGGTATTACCTGTATAGCTTGCTCCTGATGTAGGATCTGTGTCAACGTCAGCCCCTTCTTTTACCACCACTAAAACATTATCTCCATCTCCTATAGTCCAATTTAAAGTCGCTGTTGTTGTTCCAATAGGTGTAGTAGTGTTATAGTCTGATGCTTGGAGTAAAGGATAGCAAGGAAGTTGAAACGTTTGCCCTGTGTTTATAGTACCTGCCGTAGCAGTTACATCAGGTTGCCATGAGAAATGTGAATATTGAAGTCCTGTATCTATTAATTGTAGCGATGTTCCAGCCGGTGTTTCATTCGTATTTGTTTCTTGTACACCTATGTCAATGGAAGTTAATCCTGTAGCAGCTCCATCTGTGGCTGTAATAATACCTTCGTAAGAAAGGAATTGTACGACTGTAGTTCCATTGTAAACGAGAGCTAAACCATCTGGAGCACCGTTTTGAATATCTGATTTAGCTTCCCATCCTATTGTAAAACCAGAAACACTACTTGTTACTGTGGATAGTTCGCTGTAGTTTATTGTACCGTAGGATTCTCCATTACTTCCATTGTATAAAACAATAGACCAATTATCTAAAGGGTAGTTTGTGATATCAGCAATAACAATTTCTACACCTTCTGCTATGTCAGATCCAGAGTTATCGTAATGTATTTCATTTATCCATGCATCTGCAGTGGTTTGAGCAAAGCTAGTGTAACTCAAGCATAATGCAATTAATAAGGGGTAAAGGTTTTTCATAGTAGGTATTTATTTGGGGTGAAAATTATAAAAGGCAAGAAAGCATTGTGAATTTTTCTGGGGAAAAAAGAACACTGCTGTATTAAAGGTTATTTAATTTGTTTTTATATGACTAATGTCATGTTTTATAAAATACATTCATTATTAATGTACAAATATATATATATAAAATAAGTTAATGTTATTTTTTTAAGTGTTTTATTATCAATTGGTTGTAGTTGTGTTAATTATCTTACATAAATATTTGGGTGAGGTGGTGAGGGGGTGAGGTGGTGAGGTGGTGAAGGGGTGAGGTGGTGAATTGGTGAGGTGGTGAGATGATTCCTGCTTTTGCAGGAATGACAAAGTGGGTGGTTCTTTGTTGTATTACTACGGACTGGGTACGGAGTATGTACGGAGTATCTATGGAGTATCTATGGAGTGTCTTTAGGGGGGAATTGGTGAATTGGTGAATTGGTGAATTGGTGAGATGGTGAGGGGGTTGATTTGGTCTAAAATAAATGTGGTCGTTTATTGGAGGGATTATTTTGTTTTAGTGGATTCCTGCTTTTGCAGGAATTACATTTTTTTTTATTTAAGAGATTCTTCGTTACCTCAGAATGACAAATTTGAAGGGTTTTGTGTTTTCTTGTGAAAAGAAAAAAAGGTGTTTTTTATTTTACTGTATTGATAGAGCAGTAGCCTTGTGTTTTCTTAGGAATAGCTAAATATTGGATTTTATATTCTTTAAATTCACTAGTATAGTTATTCAATTATTTTAAATTTGTTTTTTTATTTTAATTAATAGGCCTTAGTGGTTTAATTTGATTTTATGAGTAAAGTAGCATTTATAACAGGAGTTACGGGCCAGGATGGAGCCTATTTAAGTGAGTTTTTATTGAAAAAAGGCTATGAGGTCCATGGGCTAAAACGTCGTTCTTCATTATTTAATACTGATAGAATTGATCATTTGTATCAAGATCCGCATGTTGATCATAAAAATTTCTTTTTGCATTATGGCGATATGACGGATAGTACGAATCTTATTCGTTTAATAAAAGAAATTCAGCCTGATGAGATTTATAATTTAGCCGCCATGAGTCATGTTGCAGTGTCTTTTGAAGTTCCAGAATATACAGGGAATGCCGATGGTTTAGGAACGCTTCGTATTTTAGATGCTGTTCGTTTATTAGGCTTAGAACAAAAAACCCGAATTTATCAAGCATCAACTTCTGAGTTGTATGGTAAAGTACAAGAAGTGCCACAATCAGAAACCACTCCTTTTTACCCACGTTCACCGTATGCCGTCGCAAAAATGTATGCGTATTGGATTACCGTGAATTACCGTGAGGCTTATGGTATGTATGCTTGTAATGGTATTTTATTTAATCATGAATCCCCAATTAGAGGCGAGACTTTTGTAACTCGTAAAATTACAAGAGCCGTATCTCGAATTGCCTTAGGCTTACAAGATAAATTTTATTTAGGTAATTTAGATGCGCAACGTGATTGGGGACATGCTAAAGATTATGTTCGTATGATGTGGATGATTCTTCAAGCTGAAGAAGCTGAAGACTGGGTGATTGCCACTGGTAAAACGACAAGAATACGTGATTTTGTACATATGAGTTTTGCAGAGATCGGTGTGGAGTTAGAATTTAAAGGCGAAGGCGAACATGAAAAAGCTTATGTTACTAAATGTAACAACCCTGAATATCAGTTAGAAATAGGTAAAGAAGTTTTAGCTGTAGATCCTCGTTATTTTAGACCTACAGAGGTTGAATTGTTAATCGGTGATGCTACCAAAGCGAAAGAAAAATTAGGTTGGGTATGTCAGTATGATTTAAATGACCTTATTAAAGATATGATGCAGAGTGATATAAAACTTATGAAGCAGCAACAATATCTTGAAAAAGGCGGGTATAAAACCATGAATTATTTTGAGTAATCCTATGACTAAGACTTCAAAAATATATATTGCAGGTCACCGTGGTATGGTGGGTTCTGCCATATGGAGAGCGTTAACAGCTAAGGGATATAACAACCTTATCGGTAGAACTAGTGCAGAACTCGATTTAAGAAATCAGCAGGCCGTAACAGATTTTATATCAGAAGAAAAACCAAACGTTATCATTGATGCTGCAGCAAAAGTAGGAGGTATTTTAGCTAATAATAGCTATCCTTATCCATTTTTAATGGAGAATTTGCAGATCCAAAATAACCTTATTGATGCAGCACATAAGTTAGATATCGAGAAATTTATCTTTTTAGGTAGTTCTTGTATCTATCCTAAATTTGCGCCTCAACCATTAAAGGAAGATTATTTGCTTACTGATAGTTTAGAGCCAACTAACGAGTGGTATGCTATCGCAAAAATCGCCGGTGTAAAAGCTTGTGAAGCTATAAGAAAGCAATTTGGGAAGGACTTTGTAAGTCTAATGCCAACAAATTTATATGGTCCTCATGATAATTTTGATTTAGAAAGTTCTCATGTTATGCCGGCTATGATTCGTAAGTTTCATGAGGCAAAAGCTGAAAATGATTCTGTTGGGCTTTGGGGTAGTGGTACACCCATGCGCGAGTTTTTACATGTTGATGATTTAGCACAAGCGGTTTTATTTGCCGTAGAACATGTATTACCTGAGCATTTATACAATGTAGGTACCGGATCTGACGTTACTATAAAAACTTTAGCCGAAACTATTCAAAGTATTGTTGGGCATACCGGTGAAATTGTTTGGGATAGTACAAAGCCCGATGGTACACCACGAAAACTGATGGACAGTTCTAAGTTAAGAGCTTTAGGTTGGGCACCTCAATATTCTTTGCAAGCAGGAATTGAAAACGCTTATGAATGGTTTAATTTACATCAGGAAGATTATAAAAAAGTAAAATTGTAATTGTTTGAAATTAAGCAAAAGGCATATCGCAAAAACCATTACATGGCGTATACTAGGAACTCTAGATACGCTTTTGCTGTCTTGGTTTATTTCTGATGATATTACCATTGGTTTAAAAATTGGAGGTTTAGAATTGATTACAAAAATGTTATTGTACTACGGTCATGAGCGTCTGTGGTTTAAGTCTAAAATTAAATCTTCAAACCAAAGACATATCCTCAAAACATTTTCTTGGCGTGGTGTAGGAACCATTGATACGATGTTGCTTGGGTGGCTTATTTCAGGAAACCCATTAACCGGTTTGAAAATAGGGGGAGCCGAAGTGGTGACTAAAATGCTGTTGTATTTTGGACATGAAAAAATTTGGTACCGTATTAATTTTGGATTAGATCAGCGTGTCAGAAAAAAAAGATTACAAGAATTGAGAGAACGTAGAAAATTATGAGCGACAACACCGTTATACATCATTATAAAGTCACCAAAGCAGATCGTGAGCACCTTCATAAGCACAAATCTTATCTGTTATGGTTTACAGGATTGTCTGGTTCAGGGAAATCCACTATAGCCAATTTAGTTGAGGTTGAATTGAACAGGTTAGGCGTTAGTACTTACGTATTAGATGGCGATAATATTAGAAATGGTATTAATAAAGATCTCAGTTTTGCGCCAGAAGATCGTACTGAAAACATTAGAAGAATTGCAGAAGTTGGTAACTTAATGGTAAACGCTGGTGTCGTTACTTTAGCTGCTTTTGTTTCTCCCTATATTAAGGATAGAGCAAATATTAAGACCATTGTTGGTGCTGAGAATTTTATAGAAATTTACGTGAACACCTCATTAGAAGAATGTGAGCGTAGGGATGTAAAAGGACTTTATAAAAAAGCACGCGCCGGCGAAATACAAAACATGACTGGGATTTCAGCACCTTACGAAGCCCCAATTCATGCCGATATTGAAATTATTACAGATCATCAACCCATTGAGACCTCCGTAAAGAGTATATTAGACGTTATTATTGAAAAATTAAAAATTGAAGCATGAGCAATTATATTATAAATCACTTAAGAGAATTAGAATCTGAAGCTATCTTTGTTATTAGAGAGATCGCTGCTCAGTTTGAAAATCCTGTGTTATTATTTTCAGGAGGTAAAGATTCTATCTTATTAACCCATTTAGCGAAGAAAGCCTTTTTTCCGGCAAAGATTCCTTTTCCCTTAATTCATATTGATACGGGGCATAATTTCCCTGAAACCATAGCTTTTAGAGATGCATTGGTTGAAAAATTAGGGGTCACTCTTATTGTTGGTTCTGTACAAGAAGCTATTGATAAAGGCCGTGCCAAAGAAGAAACAGGAGCCGATGCTTCTCGTAACTCCCTTCAAATTGTTTCGCTTTTAGATACGCTTGAAGCTCATAAGGTCGATGCGGCTATGGGAGGTGCAAGACGTGATGAAGAAAAAGCACGTGCTAAAGAACGTTTCTTTTCTCATAGAGATGAGTTTGGACAATGGGATCCCAAAAATCAACGCCCAGAACTTTGGAATTTGTTCAATGGACGTAAAAATTATGGCGAACATTTTAGAGTGTTTCCAATTTCTAACTGGACAGAAATGGACGTTTGGGAATATATTAAATTAGAAAATATTGATTTACCATCCTTATACTTTTCTCATCAACGTGATTGTGTTGTTAGAGATGGTGTGATTTTGGCGAATTCTGAATTTATAAAATTAAAAGAAGGTGAAGAGGTTGTGAATATGACTATTCGTTACCGTACATGTGGCGATATGCCAATTACTGGTGCTGTAGCATCTACGGCCGATGATTTGGATAAAATTATCGAAGAAATAGCCACAACACGTACCACAGAACGTGGTGGTCGTGCCGATGATAAACGTGCCGAAACTGCTATGGAAGATCGTAAGAAGCAGGGGTATTTTTAGAGGTTAGAGTCTAGAGTCTAGAGAATAGATAAAAGAGAATAGAGAATAGAGAAAAGAACGACGAAAATAGACCATAGATAAGAGACAATAGAGAAAAGAATCTTGATAAAAAAAGGAAGGTTGAGGACTGCTAATTACCGCTTAGTCAACTCGTCATTATTTTCATAAGGTTAATTGTTTTGTCTCTGTTTAACTTCGTGTTTGCTCTGTGTCAGTATATTAAAATAAAGAGAATAGATTAGAGGGCTTAAAGTCAACAATAATAGACCTAACGCCCATAAAGACATAAAAAATGGATTATCAAGATATAGAATTATTACGTTTTACAACAGCAGGAAGTGTAGATGATGGAAAGAGTACCTTAATTGGGCGCTTACTTTACGATAGTAAATCAATTTTTCAAGATCAATTAGATGCTGTTGAGGCCTCTAGTAAAAGTAAAGGTTTTGATTATGTGGATTTATCCTTATTAACTGATGGTTTAAAGTCCGAACGTGAGCAAGGGATTACCATTGATGTGGCTTACCGTTATTTTGCAACACCAAAGCGTAAATTTATCATTGCAGATACTCCAGGTCATATTCAGTATACGCGTAATATGGTCACTGGCGCATCAACCGCTAACTTAGCTATTATCTTAGTTGACGCCCGTAAGGGGATGTTAGAGCAAACGCATCGTCATGCTTTTATCGCTTCCTTATTACGTATACCGCATGCTATTGTTTGTGTAAATAAAATGGATTTAGTCGATTATAGCGAAGAGGTGTACACTAAGATTGTGGCAGACTTTAAGGCTTTTTCTTCAAAATTAGATATAAAAGATATTCAGTTTATTCCTATTTCAGCTTTAAATGGAGATAACGTCGTTAACCGATCTGAACATATGGATTGGTACGATGGTAGTACTCTAATGTACCATTTAGAAACCGTACATATTTCTAGTGACCATAACCTTGTTGATTGTCGTTTCCCGATTCAATCTGTCATTCGTCCTCACACCATAGAACACCAAGATTATCGCGGTTTTGCAGGTCGTATTGATGGTGGGGTTTTTAAACCAGGTGATAAAGTAAAATCACTGCCTTCAGGGTTTGTAACGACCATTAAGACTATTGAGCTTAATGGTGAACAGATTGCCGAAGCTTTTGCGCCCATGTCTGTGACCATGACTCTAGAGGATGAAATTGATAACAGTCGTGGCGATATGATTGTACGCGAAAATAATGTTCCTGAAGTTAGCCAAGATATTGAAGTTTTAGTGTCATGGATGAGTAGTACTCCTATTCATGCTCGTACTAAAGTGGTGATTAAGCATACCACAAACGAAACTGTTGGTATGGTTAAGGAATTAAAATATAAAATAGATATTAATACGTTACATCGTATTGAAGGTATTGATAAAGTTGAAATGAATGATATTGCACGCTTATCTATAAGAACCGCGAAGCCTTTGTTTTTTGATGCTTATAAAAAGAACCGTCAAACTGGGAGTATTATTATCATTGATGAGCAGACTAATGAGACTATTGGTGCTGGGATGATTGTTTGATGGTGAGGTGGTGATATGGTGATATGGTGATTTGGTGATATGGTGATTTGGTGAAGTGGTGAAGGGGTGAAGTGGTGAATCTTTAGAATAGGAATTTTAAAATATTAGCATATGACTCATAAAGATTTAGAGGTTTATAAACTAAGTTTAGATTTAGTAGAAGAAATCTATAGCTTAACGAAAGACTTTCCTTCTTCTGAGAATTATGGGTTAACTTCGCAGCTTAGAAGAGCGGCGGTTTCATTACCTTCAAATATTGCAGAGGGTTCAAGTCGAGGGTCAACAAAAGATTTTATTCGGTTTTTGAATATTGCATCAGGATCTTTATCTGAGGTTGAGACTCAATTGATTATTGCTGAGCGTATTGGTTATGTTGCATTTCCTGATACACTAAAAAATAATATTAATAGCATTCAAAAAATGTTATACCGTTTAAAGCAGGCTTTAACTAAAAAAATAAATGACTAAAATGAATCAAGGACATACTGTGTTACCAAAGCTTTTACATATAGCCATAGAAGCTGCCTTAGAAGCAGGGAAGTCTATTCTAGAGATATACAATACCGATGATTTTGGTGTGGAATTTAAAGGGGATGATTCACCTTTAACCAAAGCGGATATCGCTTCACATCATGTTATTGTCCGTTATTTAGACCAAACGAATATCCCAGTGTTATCTGAAGAAGGTAAAGCAATACCTTATTCCGAACGTAAAGATTGGCATCAGTTATGGATTGTAGATCCTATTGATGGGACTAAAGAATTTATAAAGCGTAATGGTGAATTTACCGTTAATATTGCTTTAATAGAAAATCAGAAAACAGTTTTAGGTGTTGTTTTTGTCCCGGTATCTGGTGAGCTTTATTTTTCGAGTACTGATTTAGGTGCTTTTAAAATCACCGTGAATCTTGATGCTTATAACATTGGTAATTTTATAGCGGAAAGTCAAAAATTACCGATGCAACGTGAAGATCAAACTTTTACTGTTGTGGCTAGTCGTTCGCATATGTCTGCAGAAACAGAAGACTATGTTAATGAGCTGCGCAAAACACATGGAGCTGTGAACTTAATATCAAAAGGCAGTTCCTTAAAGTTGTGTATGGTAGCCGAAGGCACCGCCGATTGCTACCCTAGATTTGCCCCTACCATGGAATGGGATACGGCAGCCGGACAAGCCATTTGTGAACACGCTGGTTTTGACGTTATCGATTGGGATACGAAGCAAACGATGCTCTATAATAGAGAAGCCTTATTGAACCATTGGTTTTTGGTGAAGTAAAAAAAGTTTGCAATTATTAACTTATTGTAAACTATTGTTTTAAAATACAAATTGCAATTATAAAAAATGAGTACAATACCAGAAGATTACGACTTAGTTATAGAGCCTAAAACAAGGCTGTTAGATCTTAATTTAAAAGAGGTATGGCGGTACCGAGATTTGTTGACTTTATTTGTTCGTCGCGATTTTGTAGCGGTATATAAACAAACAGTATTGGGGCCATTGTGGTTTATACTTCAGCCTATTATAACGTCTATAATGCAACTTCTTATTTTTAATAATGTTGCTAAAATCCCCGTTGATGGTATGCCACCAATGTTGTTCTATCTTTCAGGGAATTTAATGTGGCAATATTTTTCAGGGAGTTTAACTTTAACATCTAATACGTTTAGAAGTAATGCAGGTATTTTTGGTAAAGTTTATTTTCCAAGGTTAATTACTCCATTGTCTTTAATTATATCTCAATTATTGAAGTTTGGTGTTCAGTTTTGTTTATTTCTAGTGATTTGGTTTTATTACTATTTTAATGGAAGTATAGATTTTGTTTTACAACCCAATTTACACATTCTAACAGTACCTCTTTTAATCATTATGATGGCAGGTTTGGCTTTAGGTGCTGGTATGATTATTTCTTCTTTAACAACAAAATATCGTGATTTTACATTTTTATTGACTTTTGCAGTTCAATTAATGATGTATGGTACTGTTGTTATTTATCCGCTATCATTTGTTGATTCGCAATATCAGAAGTTTATTTTAGCAAACCCAATGACACCAATTATAGAAGCGTTTAGATATGCTTTTACAGGTACGGGGACATTTAGTTGGGGGTACTTAGGTTACAGTACATTGATAATGTTATTTTTAATGACTGTTGGTGTAATTGTATTTAACCGTGTGGAAAAAAGCTTCATGGATACTGTTTAATAATTTGAGATAAATATTTAAGATGAAACCAGCTATAAAAATAGAAAACTTAAGTAAACAGTATCGTTTAGGTACTGTAGGGACAGGCTCCTTTGCTCACGATTTAAATCGTTGGTGGCATACCGTTAGAGGTAAGGAAGATCCTTACTTAGAAATTGGAGAAGCTAATGATAGAGCTAATAAAGGCGAGTCTGATTATGTGTGGGCTTTAAAAGATATCAATTTTGAAGTAAAACCAGGAGATGTTCTTGGTATTATAGGAAAGAATGGCGCAGGGAAATCAACATTATTAAAATTATTAAGTCGTGTAACCAGACCAACAACAGGAAGTATTAAAGCTCGCGGACGTATAGCATCTTTATTAGAGGTGGGTACAGGATTTCACCCCGAATTAACAGGACGTGAGAATGTGTTTCTTAATGGTGCTATCATGGGAATGAATAAACAAGAAATTCGTTCTAAGTTTGATGAAATTGTTGAGTTTGCAGGCTGTGAACGTTATATAGATACGCCTGTTAAGCGTTATTCTTCAGGTATGTATGTGCGGTTAGCGTTTGCTGTAGCTGCTCATTTAGAGCCTGAAATACTTATAGTAGATGAGGTTTTAGCCGTAGGTGATGCCGAATTTCAGAAAAAAGCTATTGAAAAAATGAAAGATGTCTCAAAAGGAGGGAAACGAACTGTTTTGTTTGTGAGTCATAATATGGCATCTGTTAAGGCCCTGTGTAATAGGGGGTTGGTTATGCAAAATGGAACAACTGTTTTTAGTGGAGATGTAGATGATTCAATAAATTATTATTTAAGAAAAGACATTAAAGAAAATCATTCAAGTTTAAAAGATATTAAACAAAGAGCAGGTAATTCTAAATTGGTGTTTTCTGAAATTAAGCTTTTAAATAAGGAGGGATTAGAAATTACTAATGCTATTTTGGGAGGTTATACTATATTTTCTTTAAAATTAGAATCTTTACAAGTCGTAAATAATTTAGAAATAAGAATTCAAATAATTGATGGTTTTGGAAATATTGTGTCAACTCTAAATAATTTTCATAGTGCTGATTTATTTCAAAATATAAATAATGAAATAGTAGCCAACTGTATTTTTGAAAACATACCTTTACTTCCTGGAGAATATACTCTAAGTTTGAGAGCTAGAGATCAGATTGATAAGGTACTTTTTGATGAATTAGAAAGTTGTTTTTTGTTTAAAGTAGAATCAGGGGATTATTTTGGAACTGGACGTATCCCAATAGTAAAACAAGGTGTTATTATAGATCATAAGTGGGAAGTTTTAGATGAAAAATAATATACTATTAATTGTAGGAATGCATAGATCGGGGACCTCTTTAGTATCCCAATGGATTAATGCTTGCGGTTTAAATTTAGGTGACGAGTTGCATGCGGCTAGTCAATATAATATTAAAGGCTACTATGAAGATTTAGATTTTTTAAACTTTCATAAAAAGGTTTTAAATGAAATTAATTCAGATCCATCGGGGCATGAGAGTTTAGATAAAATAGATAATATTATTTTGAAAGATGATCATCTAGATGAAATTCGAGGTATTATTAGTGAGAAAAGTTTAAAAAGAGAACAATGGGGTTGGAAAGAGCCAAGAACATGTCTTTTTTTAAAATATTATTTAGAGATTATTGATAACCCAAAATTTTTAGTTGTTTATAGAGACGTGACTAGTGTTGTTAATTCATTAATGAAAAGGCAACAAAAAATACCGGTTATGCGTAAGGGCAGAAATTTTCTGTTAAACTATATTTGTAATCGACCGAAAAAAAGAGAATATATTAAAGATTATAACCATTATGTTGCTGTTTGGGTTGAGTATAATATACAGATATTGAAACGTTTAAGGGGTAATGAGAATGTGGTATTCGTTAATTACAATAAACTAATCGATGCAGATGAACTTGTTTTCCAAAAATTAACTGAATGGGGGTTTAATCTAAATAAGGTAAAGTTTTCTACCATATTTAAAGCAGGTTTAATGAATAATTTTAAAAATGAAAATTATTTGTTAACCAAAAAAAATAAAAAAGCAGTAATTGAAATTAATAAGCAATTTAATGAACTTACATAATAAAAAAATTGTTATAATTTCTCCGAATAAAAATGCATATTCTGAAACTTTTATTCAAATGCATAGGAAGATGTTACAAGGTAAGGTTGAGTATTTATATGATGATTTTGTGCCAAAAGAATCGGAAAAAGAGGGGGCTTTACTAAAATATTATTATACCCATAATTACAGAAACAAGTTATACAGACTACTACCTAGTTTTATTTATGAAAGAAAAATAGGCAACAAGTTAGACAATGTAGTTTTTTTGGAGTATTATTTAAAGCATAAAAAAATAGATGTTGTATTGGCCGAATACGGAATTACGGGTGCTAAATTGGCTCCTATTTGTGCTAAATTAAATATAAAGTTAATTACTCATTTTCATGGTTTCGATGCTTCCGTTTATAGTGTTTTAAGTAAATATAAGCGTGAGTATAACTACATGTTTTTTAATGCGACAAAAATAATTGCTGTTTCAAAAGTTATGTATAATCAACTTTTAAAATTAGGGTGTCCGGAAGACAAATTAATTTTAAATCACTATGGTCCAAATCCAATATTTTTTGAAAGAGTTCAAAATAAAATATCTAATCATTTTATCGCTGTAGGGAGATTCACAGATAAAAAAGCCCCTTATTATACTATTTTAGCTTTCAATGAAGTTCTTAAAAAACATCCTTCTGCAAAATTGACTATTGCAGGAGATGGGGAACTATTCGATGTTTGTAACAATTTAATTAATGCCTTGGGGTTAAATGACTCTGTAAATTTACCAGGAGCAATTTCTCCTGAAGATTTATCTAATTTATTTGAAAATTCTATAGCTTTTGTTCAGCATTCAATTACAGCTAAAAATGGAGATATGGAAGGAACACCTTTAGCTGTCTTAGAATCTGGAGCTGCTAATTTGCCAGTCATATCTACAATTCATGCCGGAATTCCTGATGTAGTAATACATGGAGAAACTGGATTTTTAGTAAATGAGCATGATTATCATTCTATGGCAGAATACATGATTAAATTATTAGACAATCCACAGTTGGCTAAACAAATGGGGACTAAAGCGAGAAAAAGAATTGAATCAAATTTTAATATAGAAAAACATATAAGTATAATTCAAGATATAATTGATAATTCATAAATATAAAAGAAGGCTAACTATTAGAAATCAAAATTGTATTATTTCTTTTCCTAGCATCAATCTTATAGAATTTTAAAAGGAATTGATGTTATTTAAGATGATGTATTTCATTCATTAATTTTATTTTTCATTTCTGCACGAGGATATAGCTGTGTTCACCTAATAATAGATTAGGTCTTAATCGAAAGAATTTTTTTAATAAAGTAAAAGCTTAAAAAATGTTATTTTCTATACTAATAGCAAATTATAACAATGGGGATTACCTAAAAGATGCTGTTCAAAGTGTTAAGGAACAAACACATGATAATTGGGAGATTATTATTGTAGACGATTGTTCTACTGATGGTGGATTTGACTCTTTCAATGCTGAGAATACAGATAAAAGGATAACATGCTATACCAATACTAAAAATATGGGTTGCGGTTTTACTAAAGCGCGGTGTGTTGAATTAGCAACAGGTAGTGTCTGTGGGTTTTTAGATGGTGATGATAAGCTTACAAAAACGGCACTTGAAGATCTGTTGTTATTACACCGTAAGAACCCTAATGCTAGTTTAATTTACTCTCAGAGTTACCTTTGTAATGAAGATTTAGAGATTGTTAAAATTAATGATCTGATTGGAGCTATACCTCAAGGTGCGTCGTATTTAGACTCGTTATTTGGTTCACCATTAGTAAATCACTTTGCTACTTTTAAACGTGAAGCATATTTAAAGACCAAGGGAATCCGAAAAAATTTAAAACGTGCAGTAGACCAAGATTTGTATTTCAAATTGGAAGAGCAAGGTGATCTTATATTTTTAGAGAAACCGTTGTATTTATACCGGTATTTAAGAACAGATGGTAAAGACGGAATTTCTACAGGACCTAATAAGCGGTTAGCTAAAGAAGATTATTTTATTGTTTTTTATGAAGCTTTACAACGTAGATTAAAGCGGGGTATCAAAATACCTAAAAAAACTACTGATGGTTATAGGCGGTTAGTTATAGATTTTTATGTCTTTAAAATAAAAAACAGTAAAAACTTCTTTGATAAATTAAAAGCTTTATTGGACTCGTTAAAGTACGGAGGTACTAAAGATCGTTTAAATTATAGGATTGGTTTATTACTAAAATAAAAATATAATATGAGGCTTTTAAAATCTATTAGATTCAGATATTATCATTATAAAAAACAACAAGAAGCTAAAAAAATCGCGAAATTAAAAGAGGAACATAAAAATTATATAGATGATTTTAAGGTAGATAACTTTACTATAATTTCTGCTAACTGTTGGGGAGGATCTGTTTATGAAGATTTAAATATACCTTATCAATCGCCCACCATAGGGCTTTTTTTTTATGCAGAAGATTATATAGAATTTTTGAATAAACTAAAATATTATATGGAATGCCCTTTATCATTTAAGAATACATCTAAATACAAGGAAGCCAATCTTTTTAGAACTGAAAAATATGCTTATCCCATAGGCATATTAGATAATAAAATTGAAATTCATTTTTTACATTACAAAACAGAAGAAGAGGCTCGATCTAAATGGGAAAGAAGAGCTAAACGAATTCATTGGGATAATATTTTCATAGCCTGTACAGATCGAGATCGAATGACTTTAGAATTAATGGAAGAATTCGATAACTTACCATACGATAAAAAAGTATTATTTACAGCTAAGAAACTAAAACATATATCTTCAGCAGTACAAATTACAGCTTATAGAAAGGAAGAAGTTGTTGGAGATATATATAACGAGAGATATCATGTTAGTAAAGATTTTAATATTCAAAATTGGTTAGAGTAATATGAAAATTGGAATTATTTCAATAATGGAAGGCTATCCTTGGGGAGGAAGTGAGGAATTGTGGTATAATATGGCTATTCAAGCAGTAGAATCTAATCATGAAGTATTAGTCTCTTATAAATTGTGGGATGAATTACCTGAAAAATTAAAAATACTACAAGAAAAATATGGTGTAGAAATCTTAACTCGTAATAACAGAACGATATACCCAAGTGTTTGGCAACGTGGTTTAGGGAAATTGATGAATAAAGCTTCAGAAAATAAAAGGATTAATAATTTTGAAGATATAATTGATCGTAATCCAGACATTCTCTTCATTAATGAAGGCGCTTTTACCAGTATTTTACATTTTCCTGACTTATATAATTTATTACTGCAAAACTCAATTCCATATATAATTTTATCTCATCAGAATAGGGAATATGGAGCAATTCCAGAGGATAAGTTTTTGCTAGCTAACAAAATTTATCAAAATGCAAAAAAAGTCTTATTTGTTAGTGAACGTAATAAAGAGATGGCAGATATTCTTTTAGCTAAAAGTTTAAAAAATAGCAAAGTAGTTTTAAACCCTGTTAATTTAACTAAAGTTGAAAAAATACCATTTCCCGTAACTACAATAATGAAATTAGCAACTGTAGGCAGGTTACAATGTGCACAAAAAGGGCATGACATTTTATTAAGAGCCTTATCTAAATTAAAAAGTAAATTTAATTTTCAGTTAACATTTTATGGTACTGGTGAAGATGAATTCTATCTAAAACAGTTAACTAAATATCTTGATTTAGAAGCACAAATTATATTTTCAGGATATGAAAAGGATGTAAGAAGTATTTGGAAAGATAATCAGTTATTAGTTTTATCATCACATTATGAAGGGATGCCTTTAGTAGTTGTTGAGGCTATGTTGTGTGGTAGAACTTGTGTAGTTACAGATGTCGCAGGTCATTCAGAATGGATAGAACATAATATTAATGGTTTTATCTCTAAAACCCCAAATGTAAATGAGCTAAAGGTCACTTTAGAAACCGCTTTTAATAATTTTAAAAGTTGGGAAACTATGGGTAAGGTTGCTTTTGAGGTGGCCACAAATAAATATTCGAATCATCCAGGGCAGGAATTATTGAAAACTATTTTAGATTAAATCATGGTTTGGCTTTGTTTTAAATAAATTTATACAATGATAAAGAAACTAAAATATAAAATAATACAATCTTTTTATCGAAATTGTAAATCTAAACCAAAAGGGGTGGCAATGTTTCATTTTGGGAGATGTGGTAGTACTGTTGTTAGTGAACTTTTAAATCAGAATAAAAACATAAAATGGGATAATGAGTTATTTCAGATTATTAAGTTAGGTAAGAAAAAACCTTTTGATGTAAAGTATGAAAGTGATATGTTCCAAATTTTGATTAATCGATATTCTAGAACTAAAGAGGTGTTTTATGGTTTTGAAACTAAAGCTATTAACGAAGCTCATTTGGGGAAAGATTTTTTAAATATGGACTTTGAATTATATTTAGATAAATTGGTGAAATTGGGATTTAAAAAGTTTGTGATTCTAAAAAGAAGAAACTATTTTAAACAAGTGTTTTCTATTGCAAGAGGAATTGAAAACAAACAATTTCATTTTAAAAATGAAGACAAATTAAAAATAAATAAAATTAATTTTAACCCAGAAAAAGTTACGTATGGTGACTTCAAAGGTGATTTATTAGAGGTTTTTAAACGTTTTGAAAATCAATACCAACACATTGAAAATTTAATAAAGTCTAAAGGATTAGATTACTTAGAATTATTTTATGAAGATCATATTGAAAAAGATCCAACTGTTTCATATGGTTTAATTTGTGAATATCTTGGAGTACAATTATTTGATGAAGTAAGTATTCAACAAAAAAAAATTGCGCATAAAAATATCTTCGATGAAATCAAGGATCCAGAGCTAGTAAAGAATTATTTACTGGATACGGAATATAGTTGGATGTTAAATAGTTAATTATGAATTTATCAATAATCACATGTACATATAATCCCAATAGAGCGGTTTTTGATCGGCTGATTAGCTCTGTTTCAAAATTAAAAAAAACTAATAACATCAGTGTTGAATGGATCGTAGTTGATAATAATTCAAAAAATAAAATTGAAGCTAATTTTGATTTTTCAAATGTTAAGATTCCTTTCTCACACGTCATTGAAAGAAAACCTGGGCTTACAGCTGCCAGGATTTCCGGAATTAATTCGGCAAAAGGAGATTGGTTAGTTTTTTTTGATGATGATAATGAACCAAATAATAATTATTTAATTGAATCGGTTGAATTAATATTGAATTACCCAAAAGTTAAGTGTTGGGGTGCGGGTAATATTAATGTTTGTTTCGAAGATAAAAATGTTAATAGTTGGGTAATTAAACAAAAAAAGATTTTTCAAGAACGTCATGTAATTGGAGAAATAATTCAGAATTCAGAAGTGTGGAATGAGAATTATCCGCAAGGAACTGGACAATTAATAGAAAAGAAAATAATCTTAGATTATTTAGATAAGGTTGATTCAGGTTTGTACTCATTAAGTGATAGAAAAGGTAAAAGTTTAAGTAGTGGGGGTGATGTTCAAATTGCTTTAAATGTTATTAAAAAGGGTTATAAAGTTGGAGTTAGTGAAAAGTTAATATTAAATCATAATATAGAGTCTAACAAGTCTACATTTGAATACATAAATAGATTGATTTATGGAATGGCTTCTGGAGCAATTGTTTCCCATCAGCAAGTTTTTCCTAAAAAACAAAGTCCTAGGAATATATCAAACTTAGATGTTTTTTATGTTTTTTTAAATTATTTAAGACAGTATAAATTTAAATCCTTAAATAAAGATAATCAATTAATATTAGCCCAAAGATTTGGTGATTTAAATGCTCAAAATTTGGCGTCTCATAAAAAAACTAACCCTAAATTATTAGAGATTTTTGAAAAAAGATATATTTAATACTCCTATCTTAATTATTTGCTTTAATAGGCCACAATATATTAGTAAACAAGTCGAAGCGATTAAATTAGCTCTTCCTAGCACGATATATATATATAGTGATGGACCAAGGCAAAATAATTTAGATGATATTAGGAAAACTAAAAAGGTTATAACACTTTATAATGAATTGATAGACTGGGAATGTGATGTTAAATTTTTTTCTAATGAAAAAAATTTAGGATGTTCTAGAGGCCCCATATCAGCAATGTCTTGGTTTTTTAATCATGTTGAAATGGGAATTATTCTAGAAGACGATATTATTCCAAGTATCGACTTTTTTAAATTCAGTCAAGAAATGTTAGAAAATTATAGAGATGATAGAAGAGTAATTTCTATTAGTGGATGTAATTTAGGATTTGAGGGAGTTCCTAATAGTTATTTTTACTCAAATATTATGAACATGTGGGGATGGGCCACTTGGAGAGACCGGTTTGAAGAAGTTGATTTTGATATGACCTCTTGGGAAGGGAAAAGAAATAAATTATATTTTTTATATGATAAATTAAAAAATGGAACTTTTGATTTGGATATTAATTGGTGGATATATTGGAAAACAATATTTGACAAAACTGTTAGTTTTTCTAAAGATCGGGTTACTTGGTGGGATTATCAATTTATTTATCATCAATTAAATAATAATCAATACAGTATTTTTCCAAATAGAAATTTAATAAAGAATATTGGATTTGATTCTGATGCGACGCATACAGGACAAATAAACAATCCAGTAAGATTTCTTAAATCAAAACAATTAGATTTTCCAATTCAAGTCAATAATGAATTGAAAAATAATAAAGAATTTTATGAGTTTTTTTTAAAACCTTTATGGGCATTTTATAATCGACCTAATTGGAAATTTTATTTTGGTAAATTATTTAAAAAAAACAAATAGAATCTATAATTATAAATTAAATTATTTATTGTAATTAGAAAATTTAGTTCCTTGATTATCGCTATTACTATAAATTATTAAAATAACACTTAACTTAAGTTGAAAATATTATATAAAAGAATTTGAAAACATACCCCAAAATATCCATAGTAACCCCTATCTCTATCCCAATATAATATATTGGGAAATTATTCAATGAGTTTAAATTAAAACTCATTGATATTAGAAAATATAAACGAAAAGGGGTGATATTATAAAATCACCATTACAGAATAAACATAACAAATGCTTTTTAATTCCATAGACTTTACTATTTTTCTACCAATTGTTTTTATTATTTATTGGTTAATTCCTGAAAAAAATCTAAAAACACAAAATTTATTGATTGTTATCTCTAGTTTTGTTTTTTACGGTTGGTGGGATTGGAGATTTTTATTCTTGATTGTATTTAGTATTTTGGTAGATTACAGTATAGGTAGACGACTTCAAAAAGAAGAAAAGACATCAAAACGTAAACTATTACTGTGGACCAGTATAGCAGTGAATATAGGCTTTTTAGGTTTTTTTAAATATTATAATTTTTTTGTAGAGAATTTTGTACATGCCTTTAGCTTTTTTGGGCACCCCATACAGTCTAATACATTAAATATTATATTACCAGTAGGGATTAGTTTTTATACTTTTCAAACTTTAAGTTATACCATTGATGTTTATAAAAAGAAGTTAAACCCCACTAAAGACTTTATTGCTTTTTCTGCCTTTGTAAGTTTCTTTCCACAATTGGTTGCTGGTCCAATAGAACGTGCTACTAGTTTATTGCCTCAATTCAAAAAAAGCGATCATTTGATAGTATAAAAGTAATTGATGGTTTACGTCAAATTCTTTGGGGATTATTTAAAAAGGTCGTAATTGCTGATAATTGTGCAGAATATGCCAATTTAATTTTTAATAATTCAGATAACTATACTGGTAGTACATTAGTTTTAGGAGCTATATTTTTTGCGTTTCAAATTTACGGTGATTTTTCTGGATACTCGGATATTGCAATAGGAACATCTCGTCTTTTCGGGTTTAATCTCAAGCAAAACTTTGCATTCCCTTATTTTTCTAGAGATATAGCTGAATTTTGGAGAAGGTGGCATATTTCACTAACCACTTGGTTCAGAGATTATGTTTATATTCCTTTAGGCGGTAGTCGTGGAGGAATTTTGATGAAAGTAAGAAATACATTTATTATTTTCATTGTTAGTGGTTTTTGGCACGGAGCAAATTGGACATTTATTATTTGGGGGTTATTAAATGCCATTTATTTTCTACCTCTCTTACTTACTAATAACAATAGGAATAATTTGGCTGTTGTTGCTAAAGATAAATATTTACCCACTCCAAAAGAGTTTTTTTTAATTCTTATAACATTTTCAATGACCGTGCTTTCTTGGGTCTTTTTTAGAGCAGAAAATGTAGAACATGCTTTGCAATATATATTAGATATATTTAAAGACCCACAATCATTCTATACAATGGCTATTTACTACAATTATCGCACTATAATTTTATTAATTTTGTTTTTTATCATTTTAGAATGGTTTGGTAGAGAGAACCAATATGCGATTGAAAAAATTGGATTGAAATGGAAATGGTACTTTAGATGGTTTTTTTACTCTTTTATTGTTTTCTTAATAGGTATGTTTATGCAAACAGCCGAAACACCATTTATATACTTTCAATTTTAATGTAAAACTATGACTGTTTTTATCAAAAAATTCTTTAGCTTCTTATTGTTTTCTGCTGTTACTTACATAATTATTCTTTTTATTTGGGGTACTTTTATGCCGAGTTACTTGACGCCAAACTTAAATTATGTTAAAGGTTCTTATGGTCATACTTATACTAGATTACAAGATGTTAAGGACTATGAAAATATTGATATACTTTTCCTAGGTTCATCTCACACGTATCGTGGTTTTGATAATAGAATTTTTAATGCCTCAGGATTAAAGACATTTAATTTGGGGTCAAGTGCACAAACGCCTTTACAAACTATAACTTTGTTGAAAAGACATTTGACTAGATTAAGTCCAAAACTGGTGATTTATGACGTCTATCCTAACACCTTTATGGGAGATGGTGTGGAGTCATCTTTAGATATTATAAGCAATGAAAAAAATGACTTAAATAGTGTAAAAATGGCACTTTCTGTTAATCATCTTAAAGTGTATAACACATTGATTTATGCATTTTTACGTGATATATTTGATTGGCGTAAAAATTTTAAAGAATCCCTAGTTAAAGGAGACGATAATTACGTTAAAGGTGGTTTTGTAGAGAAAGAATTAGCATACTATAAAACCAAAACGTTATTGAGAAAGGAAATTAAATTTGATTCGACACAACTGGATGCGTTTAATGAGTGTCTCAGATTATTAGAAAAAAATAAAATTTCGGTTATTTTAGTTTATGTTCCTATAGCACCATCAAATTACAGTAGATATACTAATATTCGTGAATTTGATTCCGTGATGAGTGCTCATATGAAATATTTTAATTTTAATGAGAAACTTATATTAAATGATTCATTACATTTTTATGATCCCGATCACTTAAATCAAAATGGTGTAAAATTATTTAATAATAAATTAATTGAAATTCTAAATGAGGAAAAATTTAATAGATAAGTTTAAACTTGTCTTAATCCTAATTTATAGATAATTTTACCATAAAGTGACAAGCTATTATCTAATAATTAATTATTTATCTAAATTGAACATTTATTGAAGGATTTTAAAAAAATATCCATAGTTACCCCTACCTATAATCAAGGGCAATACATAGAAGAGACCATTAAGTCTGTATTAGACCAGAATTACCCTAACCTAGAATTCATTATCATGGATGGAGGGAGTACGGATAATACAGTTGAGGTTATTAAGAAATATGAAGAACACCTTACCTATTGGGTCAGCGAACCAGATAAAGGACAAGCTAATGCCATTAATAAAGGTTTAAAACGTTGTACTGGCGAAATTTTTAATTGGTTAAATTCTGATGATTATTTAGCTCCTAATGCGTTACTAAATATAGCCAAAGCATTTTCTGAACCAAACACCTCTGCTGTGGCAGGCAGAACCACCTATTTTGAAGATGGTGTTTATCAAGAACCCGAACAGTTATCTAATTTATCTCCAAGGGGATTAATGTTTTGGGAAGAAGGTACCGTTTTTGTTCAGCCAGGTCTATGGTTGTTAAGAGAAAATATTGAGGCTGTTGGTGGTCTTGATGAGTCACTACATTACTCATTTGATACAGATATGATTATACGATATTTGTCAGTGTATCCAAATGTTCGCTATATTAAAAATGATTTAGTTTTTTTTAGATTACATGATGAATCTAAAACAGTATCTCAGCCAGAGGGCTTTTTTGAAAATAAAATAAAGTATATCAATCGCATATTGCTAGACTCAAAGTTTCAACATATACACAGAATTTGTGATGAATGGTTAATTAAAGACAAATGGTCTAACCTATTAAAAGCACAAATAGTTTCAAATGATTCAAAGAGTAAAAGAGTAAAAGTAATTATTTCAAGCTTACTAACAGAACCAAAATATAAATGGAATAGAAAATCATTTGGTGCTCTTAAAAGAATTATTCTGTCATGAAATTACTTTTTATTTCTCATGATTCCGAATTAACAGGTGCTTCTAAATCCATGTTAGGCTTAATTATAGGTTTATTAAAAGAAGGGATTGAAGTTTTAGTAATACTTCCCGAATTAGGCCAACTTTCCAAACAATTAGAATCCTCTCATATTAATTTTTTAGTTTCAGGACATAGAGTAAATACCAGTTCTCTAGAATCGTCGTCATGGCCTAAATTAAAACAGCTTAGATTATTGAAATTTAAGATCCAACGCTTTGTGAAAAATATATTTTTAGCCTATAAATTTTCTAAGAAGCTCAAAAAAGAGTTCTACCCAGATTATATAATAACAAATACATCCACTACTAACTTTGGTGCTCTATTATCACTATTTTTAAAAACAAAACATATTTGGTATTTAAGAGAATTTGGGAGTTTGGACCATGGGTTTAAACAAGATTTTAATTCAATTTTTAAAATTTTATTACAAAAATCTAAATATGTTGTATGTATTTCTAAGGATTTAGAGCGGCATTATAAAAAACATTATAATATTAAAAACACCTATATAAATTATAATGGAATTTATAATAAAAACACATTGCTAAATCTTCACAAATCCTTAATTAAACCTACAAATTGTATTAACTTTATTTTTGTTGGTCAACTCACAAAAAGGAAAGGTATTTGGAAAGTTATCAACGCTTTTTTAAAGATGAATGAAACTGATACTGTGAAACTATTAATAGTTGGTAATGGTAATGAATTTGAAAGTATTGAGTTGTATATTAAAGAACAAAGATTAGAGGATAAAATTGAGTTATTAGGATATCAAGCTTATCCAGAGAAATATTATAAGCAAGCCCATTGCTTTATTATGGCTTCTGATAGAGAGGCTTTTGGAAGAACAACGGTAGAAGCTGTCGCTTATAATTGTTTTGTTATCGCAAATAATCAAGGGGCTACTAAAGAAATTTTGGAAGATAAAAAAGAGGCTCTTTATTTTGATGGCACGGTAGCGGATTTAACCTTACAAATGAATCATTTTCTATCCTTAAGAAAGGAACAAGTACAGTCTGTTAAGGATAGTGCTTTTCGTAAAGTTTTAAATGAATTTTCTCAAGAAGTAAACGTATTAAAGTTTAAATCAATTCTACGCTCACATTAATTAATATTATGAACCCGAAAGTAACCATAGCGACCATTACCTATAATTCATCTAAGTATGTAAGGAAATCCATAGAAAGTGTATTAGCACAAAGTTTTACTGATTTCGAATATTTAATTTCTGATGATTGCTCAACGGATAACACATGGGATATTGTTAAAGAATACAAAGACCCTAGAATTCGTGCTTGGCGTAATGAAACCAATTTAAGAGAATATCCTAACCGGAATAAAACGCTTTTTGAAGCTAAAGGAGAGTATATAATTTGGATTGACGGCGATGATATATTTTATCCGCATGGATTAGAATTTATGGTGAAAATGCTTGATGCATTTCCTAATTCGGCCATGGCATGTGCAAGACCACATTGGGATAATATGGTATATCCTTATGAGTTAACACCAAAGGAAGCTTTTAGATATGAGTTTTTAGGGAGTCCTATTTTAGTTAATGGATTTCCTGATACTTTAATTCGAACAAAAGCGTTAAAAGCCTTAAATGGATTTCCAACAGATGTAATCTCAGGCGATACTTACTCTAAAAGAATGTTGGCTTTTAAAAATAATGTTTTGTTGATTAATCAACAGGTTTCTTGGTGGCGAAGAACTCCAGATCAAGCATCTTCAAAGTTATATTCAATTCAGGGAGTCTTAAATACCTTTGAAAGTAGTATTGTCATAATTGACAATGAAGACTGTCCGTTAGATGCATCTGAGAAAGCTATGGCTAAAGAATTGATGCGGATTGGAATGGCTAATTATCTTATTAAAAACCAGCTATTTTTAGGAAAAATAATGACTGTATTTAAGATAAAGAAAAGGTTAAAATTAAAATTATTCCATTTTTATAAAGCCGTTAACAAACGTGATTTCTTTTATACTACAGGATCTGGAGTTGATCCATTACTATTAGATTTTTGTAAAAATCCATATGCCTCAAATTATGAACGTTAATAAAAAAATCCGATCAATTTATTATCGTTTGAATGAAATCAAATTCTTTTATTCAAGGTTTAAATTATCGCTACTTTATAAAGACTGTGTTACAGTTGGTAAAAATTTTAAAGCTAAAAATTTAGATATTCAATTACATCCTGAAAATGCTAAGATTACCTTTGGAGATGATGTTCAACTTAGAGAACATGCCGTATTTCGATTAGGTAAAAATTCTAGTGTAGAAATAAAAGATGGTTTTTTTACAAATAAAGGCCTTTCTATTAATGCTTTAGGTCGTGTAGCTATTGGTAGTAATACCATTATAGGTGAGGATGTTAAAATCTATGACCATAATCATGGTTATAAAAATAAAGCCTTGCTTATAAAAAATCAACCATACTCTATAGGAAGCGTAGAAATAGGAGATAATTGTTGGATAGGCTCAAATGTGGTTATTCTTAAAAATGTTAATATAGGAGATAATTGTATAATAGGGGCAAACTGTGTTGTGTATAAAAGTTTAAAAGCTAATAGTTTAGTTAATTTGTCAACTATATAAATGTATTAATTCACTAAAATGAAAATTCTTTTTACATTAGAGTCATTTTTTCCAACACATCGTGCTGGGACAGAAGTGTATGTTTTAAATTTATGCAACTATTTTAAAGCTAAAGGCCATGATGTAAGTGTTTTAATAACCTCTTCAGAGGGGCTTAAGGATTATTCTTATGAAGGGATTCCTATCCATGTATTTGACATTCCTAAACATGCTATTGCAGAAGAATTAAATGGTTTAATGCCACCTCGAGGTATAGAAGCTTTTAAAGTTAAATTATTAGAATTACAACCAGACCTCATACACTTTCATTCTTTTGGTCGTGCTATAAATAGTTATCATTTAAAAGAAGCTAAAGCACTAGGAATTAGAACGGTATTTACGCCACATTTAGGAAGTTTATTCTGTATTAATGGAGATATGCGATTATACGGAAAGGCTAATTGTAATGGTGAAGTTATTGAATCAAGATGTTTGAGTTGTAATTTAAAGCAAAAGGGATATTCCGTTCATTTGTCTAAGATTTTAGGACCAATTATCCATAAAGCTACACATTTTAATCCCATTGAAAATAAATTGCCAGCGGCATTTTATCAGGCCAAACACCGCTTTTCTGAACTAAAAAGAATCAACCAATATGCGGATGTTATTTTTTCTATCGCACCATGGATTCAAAAAGCATTTGAAGCAAACGGAGTTACTAAAGCCCAACTAATACCACAAGGGATTAGTCCTGTGTTTTTTAAGGCATTTCATAAAACTCAATTTGATCCTAAGCTTATAAAATTTGTGTTTATAGGGCGTACACATTCATCAAAAGGGCTTCATATTTTAAGAGACGCTTGGAACGCGCTTTCAAACCCTAATGCAGAATTACATATTATTACAAATCCATCAGGCGGTGAACAAACTTATTATGACGACCATAAACAATGGGCTCAGTCTAAAACTAATATTATTTGGAATGAAGCCTTAAAACAAGAAGAAGTAGCCTCATATTTGAATGGAATGGATGTATTAATTTTACCTTCAATTTCAAATGAAGTAGCTCCATTAGTCATTTTAGAAGCTGCCACAAGAAAAATACCTGTAATTGCTTCTGATTACGTGGCCATGAAAGATCTTATTCAACATGATATGGATGGCTTATTATTTAAAAATGAAGATGATGAAGATCTAAAAAATCAAATTTATCAAATTATTGAATCTCCTAACCTTATCGGTAAATATTCTAAGGCGATTAAAAAAACACATTCTATGAATCAAGTCGCAGAAATTATAGAAGTAAAGTTTAAAGAACTGTTTAATTATACAAAATAATACGAATGAGTAAAACTAAAAAATTATTAAAAATTGTAAATTATCTTGGGTTTTACATTTATAAATATCCATTTCTTATTAAGAGAAAATTCTCTAAGGCTTCTCAAAATATTATTATTTTTGCTTCACCCCGAGGCGGGTCTACCTTTTTGATGGAGTTCATTGCTCGAAATCAAGATTCCACGATAATTTATGAACCGTTATACCCCAATTTTTTTAAAGAATTGAAAGTATTAAAATTTGAATGGAATAATTATATAGAAGAAAAGACAAAGGATAACAAAGCGTTTTTATTCTTTGAGAATTTGTTTAATCAAAGAATCATTAGCTTTAAACCATATTCTGTAAATAATTATTGGCAATCTCTGCGCTCAAAAATAAATGTTTTTAAAATTATTAGAGGCAATTTAATGTTGCCCTATTTAGTAAATAACTTTGAATTAAAGCCTATTTTCTTTGTAAGAAGCCCTTATGCCACTGTTGCTAGTCAACTTAATCATCCTGGTTGGGCTTGGGTGCTAAAGGATTGTAAATACCATTTGCCTAGGGATAAAAGTACTAAGGCATATGTTTTAAAGTTTGGGGAAGCATTGAAAAAAGTAAATGCTCCGCATACAAGACTAGCTTTTGAATGGGCTCTTAATCATCAGTTGTGTCTTAATCATAAAAATAATAATGTTAAATGGCTAACGGTGTCTTATGAAAATTTAATTATAAATACAAACTTTGAAATAAATAGATTAAGTGATTGGTTAGATATTACGTTTAAAAATAAAAATATAAAGCAAGCAAGTCGTACAACTATTGGTGATTCCAAAAAAACTATATTATCTGGGAATCAATTAAATAATTGGAGAAAGCATTTGAATTCAAAGGAAATTGATGAAATAAGAGAAATATTGAATTTATGTGACATATATGCCTTTGATGATGAAAATGAAACTAACATAGATTTATTATATAAGAATGGCGTATAAACGTATATTGTTTTTGACAACTAGTAACTTAGCCACCAATCCGCGTCTTGTAAAAGAGGTGCAGTTGGCTTTACAATTCCAATATGGTGTTACCATAATGATGTTTAAACTTCATAATTGGAGTGACGCTAAAAGTATTCAGTTAAAAGATCAATTATTAAAAATTAATAATAACGACAAAAGTTATTTAAACATCGTAGAGATTGAAGCTATTCCTTCAAATAAGCTAAAATGGATTTTTTTAGGCGTTACAGAAAAATTGGCTAAAAAAGCCTCCGGTTTTCTTCCAAAATATTTAAAATTAAACGCTTTAGCAAATAATAGACGGTCGCTTCAGCTCTACCATCTCTCTCAAAAAATAAAAGATCAACCCGATCTTATTTGTGCTCATAATATGGGAGCTTTATATCCTGCTCATGAGTTAAGTGCGTTGTGGAACGTGCCTTTTGTTTTCGACGTAGAAGATTATCATCCAGGAGAAATTGTTTCAACAGATAGTGATGTGGCTAAAAAGCGTACTGAATTTTTGATGAAATCCTTATTACCAGGAGCTAAAAGTATAACATTTGCTAGTCCGCTTATTGCTCAATATACTTTAGATCTCATTAAGGGCCATGCTAGTCATGCTGTTGTGTTAAATGGGTTTAATGCTCATGAGTTCAGTTTGGTATCTGATTCAGAACATGATTTAAACCAAAAAGAAACGGCTTTAAAATTGGTTTGGTTTAGCCAAAAGATTAGTTTTGGACGCGGGTTAGAAGAATTATTTAATGCTTTAGATATCATATCCGAATCACATCCTAATATAAAAATTAGTTTAACACTTATAGGAGAATTGGATTCTAATTTTGATACCATAGAAATATCAAAAATTCGTAAAAAATTAGAAAACACTAATTTAAGCTTAATTATTAAGGGTCCTTTGGGGCAAAAAGAATTGCATGCAACATTAAGTCAATTTGATATTGGATTGGCGTTAGAATTTAATTCTAGAGATTTAAACCGGCAAATCTGTTTAACCAATAAAATTATCACTTATGCTCAAGCCGGATTGTATATTCTTGCAACAAATACAAAAGCTCAAGAGCAATTTATTACAGATTATCCTGAATTAGGCATATTGAGTGCACAATCTGAAGTTGAAATTTCAGAAACATTACTTCAGCTTTATAAAGAAAAAGATGATATTAGCGCAAATAAAGCCCTAAGATTTCAAAAAGGTAAGCATTTGAGTTGGGATTCAGAACAAATAAAAATTCAAGAACTTTGGAGTCAAATTCTATAAAAAAAAATAATGTTGTGAAAACAGTACTCATTATATATCCACATTGGGTTCCTGCTAATTTAGCTGGTGTTCAGCGACCACGATTAATAGGTAATTACTTAAAGGAATTTGGATGGAAACCATTACTACTAACAGTTGATTCTAAATATTATGAGGAAACTCCAGATCCTCATATTGCTAAAACAGCTTCAGAAGATATAGAGGTCATTTACACCAAAGCCTACAAAGTTTCAAAACCGCGAATCATAGGCGATATTGGATTAAGAGCCTTTCCATTTCTAAAAGCAAAAGCATTGCAGA
Source organism: Winogradskyella undariae (assembly GCF_013285155.1). Classification (GTDB taxonomy): domain Bacteria; phylum Bacteroidota; class Bacteroidia; order Flavobacteriales; family Flavobacteriaceae; genus Winogradskyella; species Winogradskyella undariae. The sequence continues at coordinate 256,957 of NZ_JABTEL010000003.1, forward strand.
TATGTAAAGAGCGCAAAATAGATTGTATTTGGATTCCAATCCCATCGTTTTACACCGCTATTTTGGGGCGTATGATACATGATAAAACGGGAATTCCTTATGGGATTGATTATATAGATCCTTGGGTGCGTGATATCACCAATCAGAATGATAACCGCGCAAAATTAAGTCAGACTGTTGCCCGAACATTAGAACCTTACGCCGTAAAAAAAGCAGCGTTTATTACAGGCGTTTCGACACCTTATTATTGGCCAGTCATTGAGCGTAATTTTAAAACACCTCCTGTACATGCAGGAATGCCTTATGGGTTTGATCCTAACGATCATAAATTAAAACTAGACGATTTAAAAATGCCCTGGGATGGTATTGAGCATTGTAAACCTTGGATTTATGCAGGGGCTTTTCTTCCTAATTCACATTTGTTTATGGATTGTTTTTTTAAGGCGATTAAAACATTAAAAGATCAAGGGAATTGGGATGCCGACATTAAGTTGTTTTTTATAGGAACAGGACCTTATCCTGCTAAACGTATTACAGCCTATGCTGCAGATTATGGTTTAGAAGGTATTGTAATAGAACAAAGAGAGCGTCAACCTTTTTTACATATTTTAAACTATTTATCGCAAGCCGATCGTGTGCTGTTATTTGGAAGCACAGAACAACATTATACGGCTTCAAAAACCTTTCAGTGTTTATTAAGTGAACGTCCTTTATTTACGGTTTTACATGCCGAAAGTTCTGCGGTAAACGTTATTCAAGATGTTAAAGCCGATGCGTATTTTGTGCCTTATAATGAAGGTGATACCAAATCTAAAATTGTAGCAAAAATGGTAACCGTTTTAAATCCGTTTCAAAATGTTGCATCATGGGCGCCAGAATTACAGTCTTTAGATCAATATTCTTCAAAGCAATCTGCAAAAGTATTGGCAGAAGCTATGGACGAGGTTATAAATAAAAAATAAAGTAAAGATAATGAGTAATAAGGCGGAATTATATTTAAAGTTTCCAAGATATGGACTTTGTAATAAAATTATAACTTGGGCTAAAGCTTTTGTTTGGTGTAAAGAAAATGATGCAGATTTATTTGTAAAAAGTTGGGTACACGTTCCAATAGGAAGTGTCTTAAGAAGAGAAAAGGCTAAACGATGGTATAGAAATTTTTTTATCACTCCAAGTATGCCGTTCTTAAAAAAAATAAAATTTTTTAAAGCACCAATAATACATTCTATAGACGATGATAAAATTAAAGAGAATCAGTATTATAAATTTGAATCCACACCTTTAATTACAGATATCCCTTTACTTGCAAATTATAGAAATGAAATTATTACATCTTTTTTTGAGATGATTGAGGAAAAACATTTAAAAACTCTAGAACAAATAAAAAGCCCAATAATAGGAGTTCATATTAGAAGAGGTGATTTTATCACAAATGGTTCTGTTTTAGATTTAACTTATTACATCGATGTAATAAATGATTTACGAAAAATAAATGGTAATAATTTAGAAGTTGTGATATTTTCTGATGGTCATGAAAATGAGTTATTGAGTATTTTAGAATTACCAAACGTTTCATTGTTTAAAACCGTTAATGATTTAATAGATTTAATTGTATTATCAAGAAGTGAAATTTTAGTTACTACTAAAGGAAGTAGTTATAGCTATTGGGCTGGTTTTATTTCTGATGCTGCCGTTATACATCATCCGGAAACTTGGGTGAAGGAATGTAGACCTGAAAAAATTAATACTTTGAAATATGAAGGTGTATATCCTGAAGCCAATTGTTGGCCGGATTTACTTATTAAAAACATAAAGGTTATATCTTAGTTTGAAAAAAATAGCAATAGTTACTACGCATCCGATACAATATTATGCGCCTTGGTTTAAATTACTCGCTCAGAGACAAAATGTAGACGTAAAAGTCTTTTACACTTGGTCTCAAGCCGCAGGAGAAGTTAAAGATAAAACGTTTGGTAAAACTATTAAATGGGATATTCCTTTATTGGAAGGGTATGCTTATGAGTTTATAGAAAATATATCTAAAGATCCAGGAACGCATCATAAAAATGGGATCGATTGCCCGGAATTAAACACTAAAATTAATGACTGGCAACCCGATGCTATTTTAATATTTGGTTGGTATTTAAAGAGCCACTTTAAAGCGATGCAGTTTTTTAAGGGTAAAATCCCCGTTTGGTTTCGAGGCGATTCTACTTTGCTCGATGATACCCCAGGACTTAAACAACTATTACGAAAATATTATTTAACTTATATCTATCGATTTATAGATAAAGCCTTTTATGTGGGTTCTCAAAACAAGGCTTATTTTAAATCTGTAGGCTTAAAAGAACATCAATTGATATTGGCGCCACATGCGATCGATAATGCGCGCTTTAATGATTCTGAATCTAAACACTATGAAGACCAAGCCTTAGTATGGCGAAAAGCATTAGGTTATCAACCTGATGATTTAGTGATTTTATTTGCCGGTAAATTTGAATCTAAAAAGCAACCTGATTTTTTATTGAAAGCCGTTCAAAAAGCCAATAAAACTTTAAGGCACCCTTTAAAGTTGTTACTGGTTGGTCATGGCCCTTTAGAAGCGAATTTAAAATCACTATCTAAAAATGATTCTCATATAAAAATGATACCTTTCCAAAATCAGAGTAAAATGCCTATTTTGTACCGTTTAGGAAATGTATTTTGTTTGCCTTCAAAAGGTCCTGGGGAAACTTGGGGCTTAGCGATCAATGAAGCTATGGCCTCTTCTCGACCAGTTATATCTAGCACTAAAGTAGGTTGTGCTTCAGATGTTGTAAAGGAAGGTTCTAATGGTTATGTTTTTGATTCTAATGATGAGGCCACGTTATTAGAGGTGTTTCGTACGATCTCAATAGCCGATTTAAAGCTTATGGGACACCAGGCCAAAAAAGATATTACGCAATGGAATTTTAAAGCTATTGTTGAAGCTTTAGAACATAATTTAAAAGAAGGTTGAATTAAATGGGAGGATGGACTCTTATAGGCTGTATTGCTGTTGTTTATTTGGGAATTCTATTCGTTAAGCGCTTAGGAGAAAGTGTGCCTATCTTAGAGTTGATGACTTTAATAGCAGGACTACAGTGGATTATTGGTCCTATAATAGAATATGCAAGTCCTTCTGGTCACTATAAGTACTATATGTATGTAGATCAGGAAACCTATATGGGTTTTGTTGTCCCTGCTTATTTGTTATTTATGGTTGTTATTCTTAAAGGGGTAAAGAAAAGTGCGAATTTTAAAGTCCCAATATCTCATTTAGAACATTATTCTCAATATGGTTTAATGATTTTTGGTATTGGTGTCGTTTTCGATTTAGTAGGTGGTTTTTTACCAGGTGCTTTAGGGTTCTTTGCGTTTATACTCTCTAATTTTAAATTTGCGGGAGCCATTATCTTATTTTTTTCTAAGGATGCTTTATTAAAAAAAGTCTTTTATGGTGCTATAGTTTATCTTTTTGCTATAGCATTGGCTAAGGGGATGTTCCATGATTTAATATTATGGTCTGTTTTTTTCTATATGTTTTGGGCTATTAAAAATAAGCCTTCATTAGCTTTTATATTCATTACATTTCTAATAGCTGCACTATCATTAACAACATTGCAAACTATAAAAAGAGCTTACAGAAGTCAAATTTGGCAAGGTTATTCTGGTAATAAAGTTGAATTGTTTGTGACTTTAATGGCTGAGTCACTTGTGTCTGGAGATGTAACAGAAGAAGCCGAACAAGGTGAAACTGGGACTAATGTTAGGCTCAACCAAGGGTGGATTATTAGTGCTGTGATTTATAACATTCCAAAATACCAACCCTATTTAAATGGAGAAACAGTGAGTACTGCTCTTTTTTCCTCTGTTTTACCCCGATTTTTAAACCCAAACAAAGCTGTGGCTGGAGGACGAGAAAATTTTAGAAAGTTCACAGGATTAAGTTTATCAGATGGTACCTCCATGGGAATTAGTATTATAGGTGAAGCTTATGGTAATTTTGGCAAAATTGGAGGCATCTTATTTATGGGGCTTTGGGGTTTTTTCTTGACTAGAATATGGTCTAAGTTGTTTAAGATTGTTTTAAATAATATTGTTTTTATCAGTTTTTTACCCATTGCTTTTTTACAAGTTATTAAAGCCGAAACAGAACTTGTTGTGGTTTTAAACCACTTAATAAAATCGTTAATTGTGATTTTCTTTTTCTTTTGGTATGCTAAAAATTATTTGAATTGGAATTTTTCTCATGAGACTAAACGTTAATTATATTTTCAGGAAACGCTTACCTCAATACAACAGTATTGAAGAGTTGTTTGGTGTGCTACAAGAACGACTTAAAGACGAGGTCTCTGTATATAGTGAAGTGCTTCCGTTTTCTGGTGGGAGTCCTCTAGTTGTTCTTAAAAATATATTTAGTTTTAAAAACAGGTCCGCTACTCAAGTTAATCATATTACAGGAGATGTCAATTACATGGCTTTAGTTACTGGTAAGACCTCTGTATTAACCGTACATGATGTTCGTTCTGTTTTAAAAGGCTCTGTTCTTAAACGTTTTTACCTAAAACTCGTTTGGTTTACTTTACCTGCTCTATTTGTAAAACGTATTACTGTAATTTCAGAATTTACAAGGTTAGAATTATCTCAGGTTATTCCGTTTGCGGCACATAAAATTAAGGTTGTTTATAACCCTGTAAACTCGCAATTGGTTTATTTTCCAAAAGAAAAAAACACCATTTGTCCTCATATTTTATTGATAGGAACGAAGGTTAATAAAAATTTAGAGCGTATTTTTGAGGCTTTAAACGGTATTCCCTGTCAATTAACGATCATAGGTCAATTAACCGCAGATCAATTGGGGCTTTTAAAACGTTATCAGTTAAATTATAAATGCATGTTTCAAATTCCTTATTCAGCTATTATTGAAGCATACAAATCCTGTGATTTGGTTTTGTTTGCGTCAACCTATGAGGGTTTTGGGATGCCCATAATAGAAGCGCAGGCCATTGGTCGGCCTGTTATCACCTCTCATATTGGTGCGATGAAAGAAATTGCAGGCGATAGTGCTTATCTTGTAGACCCTTATAATGTTAAGGAGATCCATACTGCTGTGAAAACGATTGTTTTAGATGAGGCCTTACAAGATGAATTGATACAAAAAGGGCAACTCAATATTAAACGCTTTCATATTAATAAAATAGCCAAAGATTATTTAAATATTTATAAGGAGGTTGCAGATGCTTAAGAACGAAAAAATATTAATTTTTATTGATTGGTTTTTGCCGGGCTATAAAGCAGGAGGTCCTATTCAATCGGTTAATAATATTATTTTTCACCTCCATGATACTTTTGATATTTCTATAGTGACTTCCAATAAAGATTTGGGAGAGGCATTACCGTATGCTGATTTAGAATTTAATAGATGGCAGGTTAGGGCGAATTATAAGGTTATTTATTTAGATGAAAATCATCAGAATAGAAACTTTTACAGAAATTTATTAAAAGAGGAAGCTTACCAGTATGTGTATTTTAATTCTTTATTTTCAATACAATTCACCTTACTTCCTTTGTGGGTGATGCGAAACTCTTCATTAAAGTGTGTTTTAGCGCCTAGAGGCATGGTTGGTAAAGGTGCTTTAGCTATTAAGCCTTTTAAAAAGAAATTGTTTATTAGCCTATTTAAGCTAAAAGGTTTACATAAAAGGTTGATTTGGCATGCCACTTCTCATTTAGAACAACAAGAAATAGAACAACAATTTGGTCATGATTTGGATATAAGAATCGCTTCAAATTTATCTTCTAAAATGACTCCTTTTAGTTTTAAAGAAAAACAAGCCAACCGTTTGAATGTCTTTTTTCTATCTAGGATTGCTTTAAAGAAAAATTTATTGAAAGCTTTAGACTATCTATCTTATACCGATGTCTCACATCATATTAAATTTTCAATCATTGGTCCTGTAGACGAGCAGGATTATTGGGATACTTGTGAAGCCTTTATTGAGAAAATGCCAAAACATGTTGAAGTGAATTATTTAGGTGCTATTCCTAATAATCAACTTCATGCTGTTTTAAAAGATCAACATATTTTATTATTACCCACTATGCATGAAAATTTTGGACATGTTATAATGGAGTCTTGGCAAAATGGCTGTCCCGTATTAATTTCAGATCAAACCCCTTGGTTAGATCTTGAAGAAAAATATCTAGGATATGCTATATCTTTGTCTAAATCAGATATGTTTGTAAAACAATTGAATTATTTCTCTGAGATGGATGCCGATCATTTTCATAAATGGTCTAAATCGGCTTATGATTTTGCAGCGGCATTCACTCAAAAACCACAACTTGTAATCGATACTAAAAAATTATTTAAATAAAAAGTACAATGAAAAGAATATTAATCACCGGAGGCGCCGGTTTTGTAGGGTCACACTTGTGCGAGCGTTTATTAAACGAAGGTAATGAAGTGATCTGTTTAGATAATTATTTTACGGGGAGTAAAAAGAACATTGAACATTTAATGGATCATCATTATTTTGAATTGGTACGTCATGATGTTACAGAACCGTTTATGATTGAAGTTGATGAGATCTATAATATGGCTTGTCCGGCTTCACCTGTTCATTATCAGTATAATCCTATAAAAACGATTAAAACATCGGTAATGGGCGCTATCAATATGTTAGGTTTAGCTAAGCGTGTTAAAGCTAAAATTCTACAAGCTTCTACAAGTGAAGTTTATGGAGATCCAGCAGTACACCCACAACCCGAAACGTATTGGGGAAATGTTAACCCTATAGGTCTACGTTCTTGTTATGACGAAGGAAAACGTTGTGCGGAAACCTTGTTTATGGATTATCATTTGCAGAATGATGTGGCTATTAAAATTATTAGAATTTTTAATACTTACGGTCCCAATATGAATCCTAATGATGGTCGTGTGGTTTCTAATTTTATTGTTCAAGCCTTAAAAGGGGAGAATATTACCATGTTTGGAGATGGATCGCAAACACGATCTTTTCAATATGTAGATGATTTAGTAGAAGGAACTACAAGAATGATGAATAGTCGTGATGGTTTTACAGGCCCTGTAAATATTGGTAACCCCGTAGAATTTACGATGATGGAATTGGCAAGTAAAGTTATTGAATTAACAAACTCTACTTCTAAGATTATTCATATGCCATTACCACAAGATGATCCTTTACAACGTAAGCCAGTTATTGATTTGGCAAATAAGGAATTGAATGGTTGGGAGCCTAAGATTCATTTAGAAGAAGGTTTAATAAAAACCATTGGTTATTTCGATAACTTACTTAAAGCAGAACAGTAAATTGAAAACGGATTTATCATCTTATAACAATGATTGGTATCAGCCTGGGCGTCGACTTAAAATCTTGTGTTGGTATTTTATTAACGTATTATTTTTTATAAATCCTTTAAATCCTATTTCGAGTTTAAAAGTCTTTTTTTTAAAACTTTTTGGAGCTCAAATAGGTACTGGAGTTGTTATAAAGCCAGGGGTAAGTATCAAATATCCTTGGTTACTCACTATTGGTAATCATTGCTGGATAGGAGAGTCGGTGTGGATTGATAATTTAGCTCAGGTCACGATAGAAGACCATGTTTGTGTTTCTCAGGGCGCCTTATTGCTTTGTGGAAATCATAATTATAAATCGACTCGTTTTGATCTGTTTGTAACTCCGATTACGTTAAGAGAAGGGAGTTGGGTTGGTGCTAAATCTATTGTTACTCCTGGGGTAACGTTAGAAAGCCATGCTGTATTAAGTGTGTGTTCTGTTGCGACAACTGATCTGGAGTCTTATAGTATTTACCAAGGGAATCCTGCTGTAAAAGTGAAATCGCGTCAATTCAATTAAACTCAAATGAAAGTATCTATAATTACCGCCACTTATAATAGTGAAAAGACTATTGAAGCTTGCATGGCGTCTGTATTACATCAATCTTACCCTAATATTGAATATATTATTGTAGATGGTGGTTCTAATGCGGAAACATTAGAATTATTGCATGCAACAGCAAAGGAATATCCGAATATTATATTGAGTTCTGAACCTGATAAGGGTATTTATGATGCTTTAAATAAGGGGATAGCAAAGGCTACAGGAGCTATTGTAGGATTTGTGCATTCGGACGATTTTCTCGCTGATAATGATGTTATAAGCACTATTGTAGCCGCTTTTAATACCCATCAAGTTGATGGGGTTTATGGTGATTTGCATTATGTGGCTTTAGAGAACACCGATAAGGTTATTAGAAATTGGATAAGTCAACCTTTTGTCTCTAATTTATTAAAGCAAGGTTGGATGCCTGCACATCCGACTTTATATTTGAAGAAAAGTATCTATGATAAATATGGGTTATTTGATCTAAAATATAAGATAGCAGCAGATTATGATTTTATTTTGCGTATCTTTCGGCAAGAAAATTTGAGCTTTTTTTACTTGCCAAAAACCATAGTTAAAATGCGCATTGGTGGTGCAAGTAATAAAAATTTAAAAAATATTTTACAGAAATCTAAAGAAGATTATCGTGCTATTAAAACGAATCATATCGGAAATTGGCTTACGGTTCTTCTTAAAAATGTGAGTAAGCTTAAGCAGTTTAAAGCCTAATAATAAACTTGAGTATATCATTATAATTAAATAATATTAGTTTGAATTTTTTAACTGATATTTGCCCCCAAATCAATCAGAAATCACACAAATGGTAAAAGAATTACTAGAAAATTTCAATCCCGAAAACTACATCGGTTGGCTTTTTTTATTGGCTGTATGCATATCCTTTTTTGTTTCCAGTACAAGCTACCCCGCCATCATTAATGTGGCAAAATCTAAAAATTTAATGGACTCATCAGGAGGGCGAAGTAGCCATTCTGGAAGTGTACCAAATTTAGGAGGTATAGGGATGTTTTTGAGTATCGTTGTTACAATTACAATTTTAGGAGCTGTTTTAGATACTAAAATTCTTTTGTTAATATTGGGGGGGATTACTATCTTATTTTTTTTAGGATTAAAAGATGATATTCTTATTTTATCTCCCCGTAAGAAATTTATAGGGCAATTATTGGCGGCCTTATTATTAATTATATTTACAGATACACGAATTATAGGTATGTCAGGAATTCTTGGTGTTACTATTATGCCGTATTGGGTTTCTGTTGTATTTACGCTTTTTGTATATATATTAGTGATTAATGCCTTTAATTTAATTGATGGGATTGATGGTTTAGCAGGAACTTTAGCCCTATTAGCCATTATTAGTTTTGCTTCTGTTTTTTATACCTATGATGATATTAGTATGGTTGTGCTAGCCGCAGCTGTTATTGGAGCATTGATTCCGTTTTTGTTTTTGAATTTTTCTAGGCGTAATAAAATGTTTATGGGAGATACAGGGTCTATGATTTTAGGTTTTATTATCGCTGTATTCGCAGTGCGATTTATTAATAATTCTGAGTTAACAACAGTAGCAATTTATCATAATGCTTCACCCATACTTGTTTTAGCCTTTTTGTTTTTTCCTTTATTAGATACGTTACGTATTTTCTTTATTCGCTTAGTTATTCATAAGAAAAGTCCTTTTACAGCTGATAGAAATCATTTACACCATCGTTTTTTAAGTTTAGGTTTTTCACACAGGCAAACAACAGCCATTATTGTTTTAATTAATAGTATTCTTATTTTAATAAGCTTTTATATTACTGCTGTGGATATTAATTTACAATTAGTTATATTACTACTTTCGGGTACTATTCTGTATTCCTTATATTTTATTTATGATTGGATGAAAGGTAAAAGATTAAATAAAAATTAAAGACCTGTTTAATTCTTAAGGTCTAAAAGACTATTCCTTTGTGAATATCGTTATTGCGCTTATATTTGCTTTCTTATTTTAATTTATGTATGATGTTTAAAAATCTAATATTTATTTGTTGTTTACTATTGGTTTTTTCGTGTTCCACTAAAAAAGAAATTTTGTATTTACAAGATGTCGATCAACATCATAATACCGAAATTAAATATACGAGTACTACCATTCAACCGAATGATATTCTGCGTATTAATGTGAGTGCCTTAGTCCCTGAATCTACAATTCCCTATAATGAAGTGACTAGCGGAGGAGGGCAGAGTGTAGAACTCATGCTTTTAGATGGCTATTTGGTATCTGAAAACTCAACCATTAATTTTCCGGTTTTAGGTTTGATTTCTGTAAAAGGGATGACGCCTATAGAGTTTTCTGATTTTTTAAAAGAGAAATTAGAAGCTGAAGGGCATTTAAAAAACCCTTCTGTAAATGTGCGTGTGATTAATGCTAAAGTAATGGTTTTAGGAGAAGTTAATAACCCTGGTACTTATAATTTTACAGAGCAAAATATTACGTTATTACAAGCTTTGGCTAATGCAGGAGATTTGGCTATTACAGGAAAGCGTGAAGACATTACCGTGATTAGAGAAGAAGACGGACTACGTAAAATTGGACATGTTGATTTAACCTCTTCAGATTGGTTAGATGGTGAATTTGGCTATGTTAAACCTAATGATGTTATCATTGTTAACCCGAGTGGTCCAAAAGTGAAAAGTGCTGGCTTTATAACTAATATACCCAGTTTATTATCTCTTTTTTCTATTTTATTATCAACAGTTATTATAATCACTAGATAGTATGAGTCAAATACAACAAGATCAATTTGTTTATTCTGTTGATCAGGGTGAAAATATAAAAGTTCAGATCCGTAAGTATTTGACTTACTGGTATTGGTTTGTATTGGGGATCATTTTAGCACTATTAGGTGCTTATTTGTATTTAAGATATACACCAAAAGTTTATAATTCTAGCGCTAAAATTAAAATACTTAATAAAACTAAAGGTTTAGAATTGCCTTCAGCTGCCTTTGTTTTTAATCGTTCTAATATTAATTTAGAAAATGAGATAGAAATTCTTAAATCTTTGCGTATCAGTGAGGCTGTTGTAGATAAGCTAGATTTAACGATGCGTTTTTATGTTGAAGGAAGTGTTATTACAACCGAGGTAAGTCAATTGCCATTTTACCTTCTTAAAACCATAAGTAACGATAGTATTTTTAAAGGATCCTCTTACCGTATTGAAGTGAAGCCTTCAGCCTTTGAAGTGACAGTGGATGATAGTGATCAAGTTTTAGTATTTCCTGATTTTGATACTACAAAAACCAATCACAACTTACCCTTTGAGTTGAGTCTCCCTAATCATTTTGATATTAATACTGCTGAGGATAAAGTTTATATTGTGAATTTTTCACCTGTATCAGCGGTTGCTGGTGGGATTAAAGGCGGGATTGGTGTTAATGTATTAGGTAAGAGTGATTTGCTTGAGTTAAGTTTTACAAGTCAGAGTAAAGAAAAGAATGAACGCGTTATTAATACTTTAATTGAAGTCTTTAATGAGGATGGTATTAATGACCGCCAAGAGATATCGAGACGAACCATAGACTTTATAGACGAACGCTTTGGTTTATTAGCCGAAGAATTAGATTCCATAGAGTCAGGAATAAAGGATTATAAGCAAAAAAATGATATAATTTCACTTGAATCAGGTGTAACATTAAGTTTAAGTCAGCGTACTGCTTCTGAGCAGGAGCTTTTTGCTATTGAAAATCAACTCATTATTTCTAATTTGCTTAAAGAGACCATAGAACGTCCTAGTGGAACTTCAGAATTACTCCCAGAGAATATCGGTGTTTCTAATGCAAGTATTAATAGTTTAATTGATAATTATAATACGATTGTTTTAGAACGTAATAATTTCTTGACAAGTGGTGGTGAAAATAACCCTAGCGTTATAGCATTAACTACTAAATTAAAAGATTTAAAATCTAATATTTTTGTATCCATTTCATCTTATAGAAAGCAATTGGAAGCTTCTAAGATGCAATTGTTGCGAGAGAACCGAAAATTTGCTTCTCAGGTGTATAATTTACCGGAAAAGGAGAAGGTCATAACTGATATTACGAGACAGCGCGAAATTAAACAAACCCTATATTTGTTTTTACTTCAAAAACGAGAAGAAGCTGCTATTAATTTAGCGATTACCGAACCTTCTATTAAGGTTGTAGAGTATGCGATTTCTAATTGGAATCCTATTTCTCCAAATTCAAAGAGTATTTACATGCAAGCTATGGCTGCTGGTTTGATTATACCCTTTGGTATCATTTATTTATTGATGTTTTTAGATACCAAAATAAAAGGACGAGAAGACTTACTGAATATCAGCCCCAAGGTGCCTATTGTTGGTGAGATCCCTAAGGTGAAAAATGACAATCTTATTTTTAATGATCCCAATGACCGCTCTGTACAGGCCGAAGCTTTTAGGATTTTGAGTTCTAATGTTAATTATATATTACCTGTTAAAGCCGGAGAGGCTGCTAAAGTTATTTACTGTACATCTACGATTAAAGGCGAAGGTAAAACTTATGTCAGTATTAATTTGTCTTTGGCATTATCGAGTATTAATAAAAAAGTGTTGTTAATTGGAGCTGATTTAAGAAATCCTCAAATTCACACTCATATTCATGCCGATAAAAACAAGCCTGGTTTATCGAATTATTTACATGATGGGGATTTTCATTGGGAAGCTGCAATAATTAAAGGTTTTGAGAAACATCCTAATCACGATATTATTTTATCTGGTAATATTCCACCAAATCCTGCTCATTTATTAACTAATGGTCGCTTTAAAAAGCTTATTGATGAAGCTAAACTTAAATATGATTATATTATTGTAGATACAGCACCTACCATTTTAGTTACTGATACCATGTTGATCTCTCAGCTAGCAGATGCTACTATTTATTTAGCACGTGCTAATTATACAGAGAAGAAATTATTAAACTATTCTAAAGATCTATTTGAATCTGGTAAGTTAAAGAATGTGGCTTATGTTCTTAATAGTGTAGACACCAATAAGTCTTATGGTTATGGTTATAACTATGGCTATAATTATGGCTATACTGATAAGAAATAATAGTCAATACGTTTTCTGTTTTTAAAATTATGTGATATTTGTCATGGTTTTTATAGGCATTATAAATTACTTTTAATAGTGAATTATAAAACTAATGATTATGAGAACTATAGATCCAATTTCAAAAATAATGTCAACAAATATCATTGCTCTTAATAGAGAAGATGATCTTGAGATGGCAGAACGCTTATTTAAAAGACATAAAATAAGACACATACCTGTGGTTAGAGAAGGTGTTGTGGTTGGTATGTTAAGTTATACCGATTTATTAAGAATCAGTTTTGCTGATGCTGTAGAGGATACAGATACTGATGTGGATTCTTTAGTTTATAATATGTTTACTATTGACCAAGTGATGATTAAAAATGTAGTGACTGTAACTTCAGATGCTTCAATTAAAGATGTTGCTAAATTATTAGCAAGTAAAGAGTTTCATGCCGTACCCGTCATTGATAACGGTTTGTTAGTAGGGATTGTTACCACAACCGATTTGATTAACTATTTATTAGAACAATTATAAAATAAAAATGCGCGTTATGCGCATTTTTATTGTTTTAAGAATCAGCTAATTTTAAGAATTAGCTAAATCCTTTAGGTTTTTAATTGTTTTGATAGGATCACTACTTTTAAATACGTGACTTCCGGCTACAAATGTATCTGCACCAGCTTCTACTAATTTCTCAATATTTAGATCTGTGACTCCACCGTCAATTTCAATACGTGTATCTAAACCTTGTTCATTAATCATTTTACGAAGATTTTTAACACGCTTATAAGTAATGTCTTCAAATTTTTGTCCTCCAAAACCAGGATTTATAGACATTAATAATATCATGTAACATTCAGGTAAAATATCTTCTAAAACGGTAAGAGGAGTTGTTATATTGAGTACAATTCCTGCTTTACACCCCGCATCCTTAATCTGTCTTAGTGTTCTATGCAAGTGAACAGTTGATTCATAATGCACAGTAATAATATCTGCTCCAACTTTTGCGAATTCTTCAATATAACGCTCTGGCTTTTCAATCATTAAATGCACGTCTAAAGGTTTTGTAGCGTGCTTTTTAATTGCTGCAATTACAGGCATTCCGTATGATATGTTGGGTACAAAGTGACCATCCATTACATCGATATGAAACCAGTCTGCATCACTGTTATTTACCATTTCAGTATCGCGTTGTAGATTGCCAAAATCGGCAGCTAACATTGAGGGTGCAATTAATTTTGAAGCCATTGTATTCAGTTGTTTTTATGTTTAGGCAAATGTAATTAAAAATGGTGAGATGGGGAGGGGGGATTTGGTGGGGTAGGTGAAGGGGTGATATGGTGATTTGGTGGGGTGGTGATTTGGTGATATGGTGGGGTGGTGATTTGATGATTTGGTGATATGGTGATATGGTGATATGGTGATTTGGTGAGGGGGTGATTTGGTGAGGTAGGTGAGGTAGGTGAGGTAGGTGAGGGGGTGGAAGGTATTAAAAAAAGTGAACCCACGGTAATCAGCCGTGGGTTCTTTCATCAATCAAAAAACGAACAGTTATGTTGTAACTGTTGTTACCTTAGTTGGGTTAGTCGTGTTGTTTACGTTATGCTTACATATTTTTATGTCATTAAGTAAAAATTGTGACTAGCCTAAATATGTTTTTAATATTTTACTTCTAGACGTATGTTTTAAACGTCTGATTGCTTTTTCTTTAATTTGTCTTACACGTTCACGAGTTAAATCGAAAGTTTCTCCAATTTCTTCTAAAGTCATTGGGTGTTGGTTTCCTAAACCAAAATATAAACGAATGACATCTGCTTCACGAGGTGTTAACGTTTCTAAAGCGCGTTCAATTTCAGTACGTAAAGAATCATGTAATAAATCTCTATCAGGATTTGGTGATTCTCCACTTCGCAATACATCATATAAGTTAGAATCTTCACCTTCAACTAAAGGTGCATCCATACTGACGTGACGACCAGAATTTTTCATAGACTCTTTAACATCGTTAATCGTCATGTCTAATTCCTTAGCGATTTCCTCAGGAGAAGGTGGACGCTCGTGACTTTGCTCTAAAAAAGCAAACGTCTTATTAATTTTATTAATAGAACCAATTTTGTTTAATGGTAAACGTACAATACGAGATTGTTCTGCTAATGCTTGTAGAATCGATTGACGAATCCACCAAACCGCATAAGAGATAAATTTAAAACCACGTGTTTCATCAAAACGTTGCGCTGCTTTGATTAACCCTAAATTACCTTCATTAATTAAATCTGGTAATGTTAAACCTTGATTTTGGTATTGCTTAGCAACAGATACCACAAAACGTAAGTTTGCTTTAGTTAATTTTTCTAAAGCAATTTGATCTCCGGCTTTAATACGCTGAGCTAATTCTACTTCTTCATCAGCTGTAATAAGATCTACTTTACCAATTTCTTGTAAATATTTATCTAAGGATGCCGTTTCCCTATTAGTTACCTGCTTGGTAATTTTAAGCTGTCTCATATGATTTTATGATTTGTGCAATTTAACTACAACAACATGTTGCTCTTATTATACGTACAAAAGCAATTAAATGTTACACAATTATATGAAAAACTTTTAAATCTTTAAAAGTTTTATATTGTCAAGGTTTATAGCATCAATAGTTTCATTAGAGAATTTATAATGTCCTCTTGTGGTTATTAAGCGAAATCTGTAAGATTTTATTTTACTTAAGGTACTTAGAAATAACCATTTTGATTTTAGTAATCTTGGTTTTTCTGATTTTAAACTTAAATCAAAAATATGTTTTCGACCCTCTTTTTCGGCAACTATATCTGGAGTAACGCTTATTTTACTTCCTTTTTTGTGATAAGATTTTGGAGATTCATAGCCTTCTAAATCGGCCTTAATATTTGAATACCCTAAATTTTCAAGATAAGTTATTGAGTTGCTTAATTCGTCGGTGTATTTAATTTTGTCTTGTATAATCATAGCTTATAGTATAAGGAAAATTTATGTATAATCCAAATTAATCGATATGAGTTATGATTCTATTTTTGATATTAAGTATTTGATAATCTATTAGTTGTTGTGTTTCGTTGTAGGTTTTCGGCTATGGTTTTAGCCTAAAAAAAACAAACCAAAACTGAGTGAAAAATCAGCTTTGGTTTGCTACAGTATAGATGCTTTTTGTAAGCTATTTAATTCGTTATTTAAACTCTAACTTGTCCATCACCATAGACATAATATTTATTGGTTACCAATTGGTTTAGGCCTAAAGGACCACGGTGGTGTAGTTTATCTGTACTTATAGCTAATTCTGCTCCAACGCCCATTTGTCCTCCATCTGTAAAGCGGGTAGAGGCGTTATGGTAAACAGCAGCGCTATCTACATTATGCATAAAGTTTAAGGCTTCAGTTTTATCTTCTGTAATAATTGCAGCAGAATGTTTTCCTGAATATTTATTAATAGCACTAATTGCTTCATCTAAAGATTCTACCTCACCAATAAGTATTTTTAAGGCTAAAAACTCTTCATGCCAAACATCTTCATTTGTAACTATCTCCTTGTCTGTTAAAATTCGAGCTATTTTCTTATCTACAAGCACTTCAACTTTATATTGTTCTAATTTTTGTTGAAGCATTTTTACTTTTGTTTCGTAATCGGGTAAATTTTTATTGATCAACACTTTGTCTAAAGCATTACATCCCGAAATCTTATCTGTTTTAGCATTAATGATTACATTAACTGCTTTGCTCCAATCTGCTTGTTCGGAAACATACAAAAAGTTGTTGCCACGACCACTTATTAAAACGGCACATGTTGCATGCGTTTTTACGAAATTGATTAAACGTTCTCCGCCTCGTGGTACAATTAAATCTAAAGGTTCCGTTGGGTTTTTTAGGAATTCTTGCGTTTCTTCACGTTTTAAATGCAACAGCTTTATCCAGTCTTTAGATAATTCGTTTTGTTCTAAAGCTTCGTGCCAACATTTTTCTAGAGCAAGATTGCTATTTAAAGCTTCTTTTCCACCTTTTAATAAAATTTTATTGTTGGCTTTAAATGCTAAAACAGCGGCTTCAATAGTAACATCTGGTCGTGATTCATATATAATAAGAATTGTACCAAATGGTGCTGTAGTATTTACAATGTTTAATTTGTTATCTAAGGTTCTGTTAGTGATTTCTTTTCCAACAGGATCTTCTTGAAGCATTACGGCTTTAACAGCAGCCATCATTTCGTCTACCTTTTTATCGTTAACAATTAAACGATCGTAAAGCGCTTGGTCTTCTCTTTCAAATGCATCTAGATCTTTCTTATTAGCTTCTATGATTGTTTTTCGTTCCCGTTCTAAAATCTGAAGCATAGATTTTAAGACGTTATTTTTTATATCTGTATTTAAAAGTTTCATGTTATTGTGTTTTAATTCGAAGTGTATTTAGGCACAAATAAATTTAGTTCCTACTTCCTTATCATTAATAATATCTACAATTACATTCGCTTTTTTTCCATTAGCAATGTAAGTAGGGATGTTTTTGTTCGCAGTTCCTTTGGCTATCTTTAATTTAGACGCCATACCACCGCGACCTTCACCTTCTTTTTTATCAGAATCTTGAACATATTTCTCTACGTTTTGATTTGTGACTACAGTGTTTAAAAGTTTTGAATCATCATCATCTGGATGCCCGTTGTAAAGGCCGTCGGTATCTGATAATATAATTAAACGGTCTGCATCTACAAGCTCTGCTATTAAGCTTGCTAATTCATCATTATCTGAAAACATTGACATGGTCAGTGAAACCGCATCATCTTCGTTTGCGATAGGAGTAACGCCTTCTTTAAGTAAACCTTCGTAACAATTAATCATGTTTTCACGATGCTTTCCGATGTCAAAATCTCGTTTGGTGGCTAATACTTGTGCACATCTCATGCCGTAATCATGAAACAAACTGTAATAGTGTCTCATCATTCTTGGTTGCCCCACCGCCGAATATACTTGCCTTCTTATCGACTTGTCTTTAATGTTTGTTTTGCCTAGTATTTCCATACCAGCCATTGCCGATCCAGAAGATACAAGAATCACCTTGATATCTTCTTCATTTAGTACCGCGATTTGCCTCACCAATTCACGAAGTACTGGTCCTAAAATTCTATTGTCTTTATTTGTTAATACGTTGGTTCCTACTTTTACAACCACCCGTTTTAAATCGTCATTCATTGTTTTGTATTATGTATCAGAATAAAATTCTGAAGTGTAATAATTATATTTTTTAATAGGTTATTATCTTCACCTAATTAATTTTCAATTTGTTTTATTATTCTTTTCCTAATTCTACTGCGCGATCAAATGCTGCATAAGCTGCATCTTCTATCAGTTGCTTTACATTGTTATCGTCCATAGAATCTATGGCAGCTTGTGTGGTTCCTCCTTTAGAGGCTACTTTATCTATCCATGATTTTGGTGAAATGTTATTTTGATTGAAGAGTTCAATAGCCCCTTCAAACGTGCTGCTCACCAATTTTTTAGAATCATCATCAGAAAAGCCCATTTTTAAAGCCGCTTCTAACATGGATTGCATAAAATAAAATACATAAGCAGGTCCACTCCCCGAAATTCCTGTAGAGGCATCAATAAATTTTTCAGTATTTACATGTATTGAAGTTCCTGTGGTATCTAATAGATTTCTTACCATAATAAGTTCTACCTTGGATACCTCTTTTGATTCTGTATAAGAGGTGATTCCTTTCCCAACTTGGGCAGGTAAATTAGGCATTGTTCTTATTACTTTTTTAATATTTAATCCTTTCTGAATCGTATTTATGGTAACACCAGCCATTAACGATACAAATATTTGACTATCGTTAATCATCGGTTTCATTACTTTAAATAAATCTTCGCTGTGATATGGTTTTACAGCTATAAATACAAGGTCTGCTTTTGGTAAGCAATCTTCTAAATTGTCAAATACGTTGAATCTTGAATCTTTGTTCAAGCTTTCTATTTTTTGTGGATCGGTATCATATATTCTAAGTTTGTGTCTGCTAAGTAATGGCGATGCTGCCATACCTTCTGAATATGTTAAGCCCATATTCCCGGCTCCGATTACTAATACTCTCATAATTTGTTTTATATATTAACTGACAGTAATGTCAGTTGTGTTAATAGCCGCAATTACTGTGCGATAGTGCCAAAATGAAATTATCATTTAAAGATTTTTGATATCCTAAGGATTTTATAACTATTGTTGTGGTTTTTTAACTTATAATGATGAATTGTTCAAAATCTCATAATTAGTAAAAAAGAGATTGTCTTAAAAGTGACAGTGTGTCGGTGACAAAAAGGAAGTTATAAAAAACAAGCCTATAAAAATTCTAGATTTTTATAGGCTTATAAATATAAGTTTTATGAAGTAATTTATTTTTCTACTGCTATTTCACGCGTTAACCAACCTCTTCTACTTGCTGTTGCAATTGAGTATGGTGTGATCCAAAATAGGGCAAAGGTGAAAACAATACTGTAAGTATAAGCCCAAATCGCTTCTTTTATCTCATAACGATGACCAAAGAAAAGTGCAGAAAATGTAGAAAACACCAAAATACTTAATAATGTAGATCCTAAAAATAATAAGGGATGTGTTAATACAAAGAACATCATAAATATCACAAAAGGATAACTCATTATAATTCTTGAAGCTTGACTAATAAAAAGTATACGGCTGCCAAATTTACTACCCTCTCTAAAGTTGGTAAAAACATATTTAGCCATTGAAATATTTTCTCTCACATTACTTCTTCCCCATCTAATAAACATTTTATATAGGCCTAAATATTCTTCAGGTACATTAGTGTAGGCTACAGCGTCTTTTTGAAACAAGACATGCTTTCCTTGTTTTAAAATCATATTTGTCATTGCTCTATCTTCACCAATATCTGAAGGTTGCCCCATAAAGGTTTGATTAATCCACTCAGGTAAGCAATTAAATACCGCTGATCTTCTGTAAGCTGCTAATGCTCCTGGAGTACATAAAACAGAGTTTAAGTTGCTTTCTGCAGAACGAACAAATTCAAAACTCATTACAAAACTCACATCCAACATCTTTGGAAGCATTTCTTTCTTATTATTTAAGACTCTAATGTTACCGGCAACGGCTCCACATTTTTCATCTTTGGTAAACGGACTTACTAAATTTCTAAGTGTATCTTCAGTTACAATAGAATCACTGTCTACAGTTATAAATACCTCTCCATTTCCAATATTAAATCCTCTATATAGTGCATGACGTTTTCCTTTATTTTCTGGTTGTTGAAAGATATCTAAACGATCACCTAATTTATTCTTAGCATCTAGCATCCAATCCCAAGTATCATCTTTACTACCATCATCAATTGATAATATTTGCATTTTATTTTTAGGGTAGTTACTTTCTGCTAAACTCATTAAGGTATCCCAAACTTGTTTCCCTTCATTATATGCAGGTACAATAATGGTAACTGTTGGTAATTCTTTATCCGAAACTGATGCTACAGGTTTGTATTTTATGTAGTTGTATATTGTATAGGTAAAAAAAAGTCCTTTGTAGATAAATAACCCAAGTGCAATGGTCATAAAAATATACCCTAAAGTTGAACTTCTTTGATTAGCATTGAATTTTTCAAAATCATTAAAAAAGACATAAAAGAAATAAATACCCATACTTATTAATAAGAAGGTACTAAATAATACAATTTTATTATGAAAATTCTGAGTTTTTGGTTCACTGTTGAGAAATTTATTAGTAAACTTTTTTGTTCTAGATAAGTTTGTTGAAGGTATTTCTTTCGATCTCATATAAATTATTAATTCGTTGGATTAATTGATATAAGATGTACGTTAAGGATTACATTTCAGACTTAATTTTAATTTTATTTAACATATTGAGCTGTTTTTTTAAAAACTCATTTAGGTATTATAATAAGAGTTTTATATTTGTAATTCAGTTGTTTGTATTGGTTTTAGAGCAAAAATAAACCCTAAATGGAATTTCCATTTAGGGTTATAATATTAACAATCGAAATTAGAATTAATCTTCTTTCTTGTCTTCTCTAGGTTTACGATCATCACGTCTGTTATCACGTCCGCGATTATCTCTTCCTCTGTTGTTATCACGTCCACCAGAACGTTTATCATCTCTTGGTGGTCTTGCTACATAACCTTCAGGTTTTGGTAAAATTGCTTTACGAGATACTTTTTCTTTACGAGTTCTTGGATCTTGTCCAAAATACTTCACATCAAAAACGTCACCCATATTAACAACGTCACTTACATTTTCAGTACGTTCCCAAGCTAGCTCAGATACATGTAATAAAACTTCGTTTCCTGGTGCATCCATATATTCTACAACGGCACCGAAATCTAACATTTTAATAACTTTTACTTCGTAAACGCTACCTACAGTTGGTTTGAATAATAAAGAATCTATTTTTGCCATAACAGCATCAATACCTTTACTTCCAACACCTAATATTTCAACAATACCTTCTTCAGTCACTGGATCTTCGTTAATAACGATAGTTGTCTCAGTTTCTTTTTGCATTTCTTGAATTACTTTTCCTCCAGGTCCAATTAAAGCACCAATAAATTCGTTAGGTACACGACGCGTAACCATAGTAGGCGCGTGATCTTTAACGCTTTCTGCAGGAGCAGCAATTGTATCTGTAATTTTACCTAAGATATGTAAACGGCCAGCACGAGCTTGTTTTAGTGCATTCACTAAAATTTCGTAGCTTAATCCTTTAATTTTAATATCCATTTGGCAAGCGGTAATACCTTCAGTAGTCCCCGTTACTTTAAAATCCATATCACCTAAGTGATCTTCATCTCCTAAAATATCAGATAATACAGCGTAGCGATCACCATCAGAAATTAATCCCATTGCGATACCAGAAACAGGTCTTTTCATTTTAACACCAGCATCCATCATTGCCATTGTACCAGCACAAACTGTTGCCATAGAAGAAGAACCGTTAGATTCTAAGACTTCAGATACTACACGTACTGTGTAAGGACAATCTGCAGGAATCATTCCTTTTAATGCACGTTGCGCTAAGTTACCATGACCAACTTCTCTACGAGATGTTCCTCTTAATGGTCTAGCTTCACCTGTACAAAAAGGAGGGAAGTTATAATGTAAATAGAAATTCTCCTCACCTTCGTAAGATGGCATATCTATTTTGTTAGCATCTCTAGAAGTTCCTAAAGTTACTGTTGCTAAAGCTTGAGTTTCTCCACGAGAAAAGATTGAAGAACCATGCGTAGAAGGTAAGTAATCTACCTCACACCAAATTGGTCTAATTTCATCAGTCTTTCTTCCGTCTAAGCGTAAACCTTCGCTTAATGTTAATTCACGAACAGCTTCTTTTTCAGCTTTGCTATAATAACCACCAACTAAATGACCAAATTCTGCCATTTCTTCTTCAGTAAATGAAGCTTTAACTTCTTCTTTTACTTCAGCAAATGCATTAGTACGCTCTACTTTAGAAGTTCCCTTCTTAGCAATAGCGTAACATTTATCGTAAGCTAATTCGTGTATTCTTTTTTGTAAATCTTCGTTTACTTCAGCAGTCGTGTATTCACGAGTTTCTTTTTTACCGAAAGCTTCCGCTAAACGGATTTGAGCAGCAATTTGAACTTTAATCGCTTCGTGAGCAAATTTGATAGC
Organism: Winogradskyella undariae; assembly: GCF_013285155.1. GTDB lineage: Bacteria > Bacteroidota > Bacteroidia > Flavobacteriales > Flavobacteriaceae > Winogradskyella > Winogradskyella undariae. Next base: position 279,665 of record NZ_JABTEL010000003.1, read on the forward strand.
ATCTGCCATCTCTTCCTCAGAAATCTCATCCATTTCACCTTCAACCATCATTACTGAATCCGCTGAAGCTCCAATCATCATTTCTAGATCAGATTCTGCTAATTGTGCACGAGTTGGGTTAATAACGAATTCACCATTTACACGTGCAACTCTAGCTTCAGAGATTGGACATTCAAAAGGGAAATCTGATAATTGTATTGCAGCACTCGCCGCTAAACCAGCCATAGCTTCAGGCATAACGTTCTCGTCATGAGACATTAATTGAATCATCACTTGCGTTTCTGCGTGATAATCTTTTGGGAATAATGGACGTAAAACACGGTCTACTAAACGCATTGTTAAAACTTCACCGTCACTTGGTCTTGCTTCTCTTTTAAAGAATCCTCCAGGGTAACGACCAGCTGCAGCAAATTTTTCTCTGTAATCTACCGTTAAAGGTAAAAAGTCAACATCTGCTTGTTTGTAATTGGAAACAACTGTACATAATAACATACATTTTCCAGATTGCACAACAACGCTACCGTGAGCTTGTTTTGCTAATTTTCCAGTTTCGATAGAAATTTCTCTACCATCTCCAAGGTCTATAACCTCTTTAAAAACTTGTGGTTTCATATTTTTCTTAATTCTAATTAAACAAAGGTCGTTGTGTTGTTGTGTAGTTGTTGCTGTTGTTGACCAATGAAAAACCGCAACTCTAAAATCGTTTTAGAGTTTTTATGCTATTTTTTTACGATTGTTAAACTCTTACGTTTGAGTTATATAAAAAATAAAAAGCCACGCTAAATGCGTGGCTTTCTTATTGAGATTATTTTCTTAATCCTAATTCTTTAACTATCGCACGATATCTTAAGACATCTTTCTTAGTTAAGTAATCTAATAAAGAACGGCGTTTACCAACTAATTTTACTAACGAACGCTCAGTATTATAATCTTTACGATTCTTTTTTAAGTGTTCAGTTAAGTGATTAATTCTTGCTGTAAACAATGCAATCTGTCCTTCTGCAGAACCAGTATCTTTTGCGTTTTTACCGTGCTTTGTGAAAAGTTCTTCTTTTCCTTTTTGATTTAAATACATGCTAATATTTTTGTAAATGATTTTTATGTACACGAAAGCATTTCTTTCGAACTGCAAATATACTACTTTTTTGTGATTTGAGATTTTTTCAGTAACTTTTTGATAGTCTTAATTCTATAATTAATCACATCATTAAGATTTCTCTAATAGCTCATCACTTTCTGTAAATTAATATTTATTAATGTAGAGATGTTAAAGTGTTTTATCTCCTTAGACGTTTATCTGCTATTTACGATATTTTGTATGTATTATTCGTTTGGCTATAATAAAGATGCTGTTAAAATAAGATTCAATTTTTAATTAGTAAAATAGATGTTACGCTTAAAATTGATAGAAGGAGAGGGTTTTTTATCAAAAAAAATAAAATTAATAATTTAGGTGAGTCATAAATTAAAAAGAGCCTTTCAAAATTTATTTTGAAAGGCTCTTTTCTTTGTTATATTATATTAAGCTCGTACGGGTTGATTTTTAATTAAATCGATATACAAGTTAACCTGCTTCTTAAGATCTCTACGATGTGTAATAAAGTCTAAGAAGCCATGTTCTAATAAAAATTCTGAAGTTTGAAAACCTTCAGGTAATTCTTTACCTGTTGTATCTCTTACAATTCTTGGGCCCGCAAAGCCTATTAAAGCACCAGGTTCAGCAATATTAATATCTCCAAGCATTGCAAATGATGCCGTGGTACCGCCTGTTGTTGGATCTGTACATAGTGAGATATAAGGGATCCCTGCATCTGCAAGTTGTGCTAATTTAACTGAGGTTTTAGCTAATTGCATTAACGAAAGTGCTGCTTCCATCATACGTGCACCACCAGATTTACTAATAATCATTAAAGGTGTTTCGTTTTTTAAAGCATAAGCAGCTGCTCTAGCAATTTTTTCACCTACAACACTTCCCATAGAACCGCCAATAAAAGCAAAATCCATGCATGCTATAACCAAGTCTTGTCCGTTAGATTTTCCAACTCCTGTGCGTACAGCATCTTTAAGATTTGTTTTTTCTTGAGCTGCTTTTAAACGGTCTGGATATTTTTTTGTGTCTTCAAACTTTAGTGGGTCCTTAGACGTTAAATTTGCATCTAACTCTGTGTACTTATTGTCATCAAATAGAATTTGAAAATATTCATTACTTCCAATTCTAACATGATAACCGTCTTCTGGACTCACATAGAAATTTTGTTCTAATTCTTTAGTATCTATAATTTTTCCTGTAGGAGATTTATACCAAAGGCCTTTAGGTGTATCTTTCTTTTCTTCAGTTGAGGTATGAATACCTTTTTCTTTTCTCTTAAACCAAGCCATATTAATTTACGATTTTTTTAATCCTAAGCGACGCTTAAGACAGGTTTATGATTTTAGATTTTATCAATCTTAAATCTGTAATTTGATTTAGTAGTTAGTTACTAAACTAAGTGTGCAAAATTACTATTTTATTAAATATAACTCAAAAATAGAAGTAGGTATCTCTAAAAAGCAGAGATTTGTGGCAATAAAAACCCGTTAAAACTCTGATTTTAAGTTTTAACGGGTTTAAAAAAGTATTATAATTATGCTAACTAAAGTGTGTTAACATTGTTTAAATCTTCAAAAGCTTTTTTCAATCTAGCAACAAAAGCGTCTTCTCCTTTACGTAACCAAACACGTGGATCGTAGTATTTTTTGTTAGGAACTTCAGTACCTTCTGGGTTACCAATCTGACTTTGTAAGAAGTCTTTATTGTCTTGAATGTAATCTCTAACACCAGTTAAAAATGCATATTGCATATCAGTATCAATATTCATTTTAATTACACCGTAAGTAATTGCTTCTTTGATTTCTTCTGTCGTAGAACCTGATCCACCGTGGAATACAAAATCAATATGATTGTGTGGTAAATTATGTTTTTTAGATAAAAAGTCTTGAGAGTTTCTTAATATTTTTGGCGTTAACTTAACGTTTCCTGGTTTGTAAACACCGTGAACATTACCAAAAGCAGCTGCAATAGTAAATTGATCACTAACTTTACTTAATTCTTCGTAAGCGTAAGCTACTTCTTCTGGTTGCGTGTATAATTTAGAATCATCTACATCAGAATTATCTACACCATCTTCTTCACCACCTGTAATACCTAATTCAATTTCTAGTGTCATACCCATTTTGCTCATACGCTCAAGATATTTTTTACAAGTTGCAATGTTTTCTTCGATTGGTTCTTCAGATAAATCAATCATATGAGAACTGTATAAAGGCTTACCAGTTTCTTTAAAAAACTGTTCACTAGCATCTAATAAACCGTCAATCCAAGGTAATAATTTTTTAGCACAATGATCTGTGTGTAAAATTACTGGCACTCCGTAAGCTTCAGCCATAAGGTGAATGTGCTTAGCACCTGCTACAGAACCTGCAATAGCTGCTTTTTGACCTTCATTACTTAAGCTTTTTCCTGCATTAAATTGTGCTCCTCCGTTTGAGAATTGAATAATAACAGGTGCATTTAATGATTTAGCTGTTTCTAATACCGCGTTAATTGTGTTAGACCCCGTTACATTTACAGCGGGTAAAGCATAACCTTTTTCTTTAGCGTGGTTGAAAATATTTTGAACTTCTTTTCCTGTGGCAACGCCAGGTTTGATATTATGACTCATAATTATAGAATTGATAATTTGTGTTACCAAAAGTACATAAATTTTGAATATTTATATAGTCAAATCGGTTATAAAATACCGAAAACGTTGTAGTCGGTTTGTTAGTATCGGTTTGAAAACTAAAGTGATAGAATTGATTTAGTTACTCTTAATTTTTAGAAAAATAAATTAAAAAAGAATTAAGGAGATTTTTGCTTCAGGAGAATTTAAAATGGATAGTTAACCCCTATATTATAAGTTGCATTTCCGAAGTTATAATCTCTAAACCAACGATTTCCGACATCTTGTGAAGGATCGTGAGTTTTAAAACCAACATCAAAACGTAGTACAAAGAAATCAAAATCGTAACGTAAGCCAATACCAGAACCTATGGCAATATCTTTTAAAGAACTAAGATTAGTTAATGTAGAAGCCTCTTCTGTAACGTTGTCTAGAACATTCCAGATGTTACCGGCATCTACAAAAACAGCTCCCTGAAAATTACCGAATAAACTAAAGCGTTGCTCAGCACTTAAATGAAGTTTAAAGTTTGCTTCGTTAAATTCATTAGTGTTATTAGAACTTCCTGGGCCAAGGTCGTAAGCAGTCCATGCTCTGTTGTCATTTGGTCCTCCGGCAAAGAAACTTTCTGCAAAAGGAATATTATTAGAGTTTCCGTATGGAATTGCAATACCGGCATAACTACGGAACGCAAATACATTTTGTCTACCTAAATCTATATATTTAATATAATCGATTTCAGTTTTAATATATTGTGAAAAAGCGACTCCAAATATTTCGTAGTTATCATCGTCGTTTTTAGATAATCCGGCAATATTAGAAATGTTAGACATTAAGTTTCCTGCAAGTTCAATACGCCATTTAAAAACTGAAAAGTCGTTATCAAATATGTTTTTTCTTCGGTCTTTTTTATAGTCAAAACTTGTAGAAAAAATAAGGTTATTTTCTGTAAGTCGTTCTTTTCGTTCTTCAATATTGTTTATCGTAACATAATCATCATCACTTGATGTTAGTGACGTATTTCCTGTTAAAACATCAGAAATAAAAATATCAGCAGGTTCATATTCGTTAGGTAAAGAATTATCTGATAATGTGCCGTCATCATCTATGTAGTCAATTGCTCTAGCTATAGCGTTTAATCTTCCAAATGAATTCTGATAAACTCCAAAATAGTTATCAGTATTCAGGTTTTTTACAAAATTGATATTGAACAATTCTAATGTATTTGTAACCGTGTTAGAAGGATACCAATTGTAGCTAAAAACTCCTGATATAGACTGTTTATCTAATCCTATATTTTGCTGACTGGTTGCAGAAAGGTTTATCGCTGTGCTTGGCGACATATACTTAGGAGTAATTTTTTCAGTATTAAAAGGGCTGAACAATCTAGGGATTGTTAAACGGATATTACCACCAAATTCGTTGATATCAAAAAAAGAGGTTTCAGTAGAGCTTCTACTTTTAGAGGCTCCAATTGCAGCAATTCCTGTTATTTCTAAAGTTTCTGCACCTCTAAAAATGTTTCTTATTTTTAATCCAGAACTAAATGAAAACCCAATAGATTGAATGTTACTTTGATTAATATCAGAATCAAAACTTAGAGCGTATTTGTTTTTAGGTTCTAAAAATATGTTGGCGGTTAGAGTAGAGTCTGTTGCATTTTCTACAAAATCAATATTAGGATATCTGAACATTTGTAAATCGTTAAGATAGCGTGCTGTTCTGCTTCTTGCTAAGTCACTATAAGTATCTCCTTTATTAATAAAAACAGCATCTGTGAGTGCTTTTGGTCTAAATCGTAATTTTTCTTTACTGTATAAGTTGAAATTTTTATAAGTTGTTGTGTCTTTAATAGTGTTAAATCGATTTTCGAAATTATCGTCTGTATATATGTTAACTTCTTTAATGGTATATTTTTTAAAAGGCTTAGTCGTTGTAGAATCATCCCCTCTAATTATTCTATTTCCAATAATTAAGTCCGTGTAGACTTTATTATTGGTGTTAATTGTATCCATTTCATAACGGATATAGTCTTGGGCAAAATAATAAAAACCAGCGTTTCTTAAATACGTATTAATACGCTCACGTTCGCTTTCATAATTTTGTTCATCAAATTGTTCTCCCTTTTTTAATAATGAAGCTGCAATAAATTTGGTGTAGAGTGAATCTATGGCAGGACTGCTAATAATAGGGTTTAAAGAATCGAGTATATAAGGTTTGCTTTTGTGAACATTGTAAGTCACTTTGGCTAATTTATTACTGTCTTTTTCTACTTCATAATTTACCGTATTGTTAAACCAACCTTTGGTATAGTAATATTTTCTAAGATTTGTTGCTGTTTTTATGGTTTTGTCTTCGTTGTAAATTACAGGAGCTTCACCAGTTCGCTTTAACCAAGCATTAAAATCGCGTTGTGTTTTTAGCTGTTTGTAGAATTGCTTTTTAGAAAGTAAGGCGATTCTTCGTTTTACTTTTGCAGAGTCACTTAAAATATTAGCATTTAAAACAGAATCTATATTTGGTCTTGCAAGATTGTAAATATGAAGTTTTAAAGGAAAGCCTAAAAACTTTCGCATTCCCGAATTTGTTTTTTGAATGATAATATTATTAATCCGTTCGTTAGAAACCTGAATGCTATCTTCTAGAATAGTGTTGTTGATAATAAGATGCTGACCATTTTTAACTCGTTTTACAACATTACAAGAAGAGCTTAGCATTAATACGCATAGCAGAAGCAATGTATTGCGAAACAAAGATTTGTTGTTAGAAAATGATATTAAAGTGAGTTTTTGCAAATTTTGAAAGTATTATCTTTTTTAAATAACGTTAGTGAAACAAAAATAATACCATTTATTCGTTAGAAATAGCATAGTCTCTTTAATTTCGAAACGCTATTAAAACAAAAAAGGTTTACTTTGTATTCGTAAGAGTTTCGTCTAACAAATGTAAAGACATTTTAATGTTATCAAAGAATCAAATAAAGTTAATTAAGAGTTTAGGTCAAAAAAAAGGTAGACAACAAAATGGTTTATTTATAGTTGAAGGTATAAAAGGGATTTCAGAATTTCTTAAATCTGATTATAAGTTGAAAAACCTTTACACAACTCAATCTATTTTTGAAGCTCCTAATCATTTAATTTCTGAAATTTCAGAAGCCGATTTAAAAAAAATTACAACACTTAAAAACCCCAATACTGCTTTGGCAATTTTCGAAATTCCAGAGTCAATATCATCTCAAGAAAAAGGATTGGTTGTCGCTTTAGATGATGTAAGAGATCCAGGTAATTTAGGGACTATCATTAGACTTTGCGATTGGTATGGTATTAAAAATTTAGTTTGTAGTCATAATACTGTAGACTGTTATAATAGTAAAGTTGTGCAAGCTACAATGGGGTCTTTAACACGTGTAAATTTACAATATGTAGATTTAGTAAATTATTTGCAATCTAGTAAAATAGATGCTTTTGGTACGTTTTTAGAAGGTGAAAATATCTATACCGCAAATTTACCAACGGAGGGTATTATCATTTTAGGAAATGAAGCTAACGGTATTTCAGAAGCTATTGAAGCAAAAGTAAATAGAAAAGTGACGATTCCTCAATTTGGTGCTGTAAAAGCTACTGAAAGCTTAAATGTAGCAAATGCTACGGCAATACTTTTAAGTGAATTTAGTAGACGAACTATTGAAATGTAAAGTTAATAAATACACCTCTGGTTTGCATTTTTGCAACATTACCAGTCCATGGACTATTAGGGTCTACATCCTGAACAATTTCATTATCCATTGAGAAAATACCGCGAATAGAAGGTGTGAATTTAAAATATTCTAAATAGAAATCAATACCAAAACCAATTTCGTAGAAGTACGTGTTTTTTATCATTCTAAATTCTCCTGAACTATTATCGTTAGGATTATCTTGATTACTCGATAAATTTAAAGCTGTTGAAACACCTCCAACAATAAAAGGTTTAAAATTATTAATACGTTTTGTAGATACTTTTAAAAGTAAAGGGATATGAACATAAGTTGATTTTACTTCTCTAAGCAAATCAGAATCATTATAATCGGTACCCTGAAAGTAGCTTTCGTCATAAACTAAGTTTCTTGTCGTAAAGAATACTCCTGGCTCTAACCTTAAATTTAAGTGGTCATTGATACGTAAATCACCAATAAGACCTAAATGAAACCCTGAAGATTCATCAACAAGGATATCTTTTAAATCTTCATTATAGTCAAAGTTAAAATCGTATTGGTTAAACCCAATAAAATAACCCCAAGTTAAAAGCTTTTGATCAATATTTTCAACCGGATTTGCTACTCTTTCTTTAGTGAAAAGTTGAGCCGAAGAACTTTGAAATGCGAATAAAAAAACTAAAAGGACAAGAATATGCTTCATATTATGCTTTAGATGCTGAGTAAATTGTAGCCACTCCCATGGTTTGTGGACGGTCTATAACATTAGTAAACCCAATTTTTCTTAAAATATTGTTTAAAGCTTCTCCATATGGAAAAAGTGATGCAGATTCACTTAAATAACTATAGGCCACTTTATCTTTAGAAAAGATTTTTCCTATGGTTGGCATAATTAGTTTTGTGTGAAAATTATAGCCCGCTTTGTATAATGGGTTTGTAGGTACAGAGGTTTCAAGAATCACAAAAATACCATTAGGTTTTAGAACTCTTAATATTTCTGCTAAACCTTTTTCTAGATGTTCAAAATTTCGAACTCCAAAAGCTACGGTAATAGCATCAAAGGTATTATCTTCGAATGGTAAGTCTTCAGAATCACCAATTACCATCGAAATAATATTATCTAATTTTTTTGAAGTAATTTTTTTACGTCCAACCTCTAGCATACCATCACTGATATCTAAACCAATAATTTCTTCTGCATCTGTAGAAGTTAAACTAATGGCTAAATCTCCTGTGCCTGTAGCGATATCTAAGATGTTTTTAGGCTTGGTTTCTGCAACTAAGTCTACCACTTTATTTCTCCACTTAATATCTATTCCAAACGAAATAACACGATTTAAACCATCGTATTCTTTAGAAATAGTATCGAACATTTTAGTGACTTGTACCTTTTTAGATTGGTCACTATCCTTGTATGGGTTTACTTTCTCAGCCATAAAAATTTTTGGCAAAAATACATGATTTTTTTCATTTGAAAGTTTTAGAAGAAATGAAAAAATGGAATTGATTAATAAAAATGGTTAATTAAGTAAAGTTGAATTTTCTGTTTTTAGATAAGAGAATTTTAGCTTTGACATAAAATATATAATATAAGGTTTGTTAGTGCCAATGAGTTTAAATACTTCAATAACTTTAAGTACTTGTAAGTTATAAGTATATTTGTGCTTATTCCAAATAAATATAAGAAAACGAGCCTATTCAAAATTTTATTAATCATAGATATGATTAATAAAGAACAGCGTGTGACCTTGGAAAAACAATAAATGTAAACAGATGAAAATTATTATCGCAGGTGCGGGTGAAGTAGGGTTTCATTTAGCTAAACTTCTATCTTACGAGTCTCAAGAAATTACTTTAATTGACACTAAAAAAGATAGCTTAAGTTATGCCGGTGAGCATTTAGATATTAGAACTATAAAAGGTGATGCTACTTCTATTTCAATTTTAAAAGAAGCACGTATAGATACCGCTGCACTTTTTATTGCAGTAACTTCTTCTGAAACAACTAATATTACAGCTTGTGTATTAGCTAAGCAATTGGGAGCAAAACGTACTATTGCTCGTATTTCTAATACAGAGTTTATAGAGAATAAAGAGACTGTTGGGTTTTCTAAATTTGGAATTGATGAGTTAATTTCACCAGAATCTTTAGCCGCATCGGAAATTGAATTATTATTAAATCAGTATGGTTTTAATGATACTTATGAATTTGAAGATGGAGAGCTAACAATGTTAGGTTTACGTTTGTCTAGAACTGCAACCTTTGTAGATAAATCCGTTAAGGAAGCTGCTGCTATTTATCCTGAATTAAATTTTATTCCTATTGCAATTCAACGTTTAGGAACACAATATACTATCATTCCTAGAGGTGATACTATTTTTAAAGAAGGCGATAAAGTTGTTTTTGTAACGTCTAAAGGTGGTGATGATGAGTTGTTTAAATTATCAGGAAAAGTTAAGGTTATAATTAAGAATGTTATGATTCTTGGTGGAAGCCAAATTGGTTTTAAGACAGCTAAAGATTTGTGTTCAAGTAAATTTAATGTTAAACTTGTTGAGAGTAAGCGAGGGAAAGCGGAAGAATTAGCTGAAGATATCCCTAACGCTTTAGTGATTTGCGGCGATGGTAGAAATGTAGATATATTAGACGAAGAAAATATCTCTGATATGGATGCTTTTATTGCTGTAACAGGTAATTCGGAAACCAATATTATGTCTTGTCTTTTAGCAAAGTCTAAAGGCGTGAAGAAAACCATTGCTTTGGTAGAAAATATGGATTATTATCAATTATCTCAATCGATAGGAATTGATACTTTAATTAATAAAAAATTATTAGCAGCAAATAATATTTTTAGATATATAAGAAAAGGTGAGGTGGTTGCTATGACCAAATTAACCAATATGAATGCTGAGCTTTTAGAATTTGTGGTCAAACCAAAATCTAAGATCACCAATAAGCTTATTAAGGATTTAAAATTTCCTATATCTGCTATTATTGGTGGAGTTATTAGAGATGGAAAAGGCTCTATTCCATTAGGTAGTTTTAATATTCAAGCAGGAGACCGTGTTGTGGTTTGTTGTTTGCCGCGTTCCATTTCTGAAGTAGAACGTTTTTTCTCTTAAAAGATATTATGTCTCGTATAAAACTCAATTATAAAATCATTTTTCATTTTCTTGGACTCCTATTATTGTTTAATGGAGGCTTCATGCTTACGGCAACTTTAATCAGTCTTATTTATAAAGATGGTGTTACTTTAGAATTGTTTCTAGCAGGTATTGTTACGCTTCTTATCGGAGTGGTGTCAATGTACAGAACGAAGGATCACCGTAAGGAAATGAATAAGCGCGAAGGGTATATCGTTGTTGCTTTTGGTTGGATTGTAATGTCTCTTACAGGAACATTACCTTATGTTCTTACAGGGGCTATTCCTTCATTTACGAGTGCTTTTTTTGAAACCATGTCTGGTTACACTACAACTGGGGCAAGTATTTTAAATGATATAGAGATTATACCCAAAGGAGTTCTGTTTTGGAGAAGTATGACACATTGGATTGGTGGAATGGGGATTATCGTTTTGGCGATTGCTATTTTACCATTATTAGGCGTAGGAGGGATGCAGCTGTTTACCGCAGAAGCACCAGGGCCAAGTGCAGATAAATTACATCCAAGAATTACAGATACAGCAAAGCGTTTATGGCTTATTTATGTAGGGTATACAGTTGCTGAAACCATATTATTACAGATTGCTGGGATGTCTTTTTTCGATGCCATTAACCATGCTTTGAGTACTTTGTCTACAGGTGGTTTTTCTACTAAAAATGCGAGTGTTGCTTATTGGAATGATAATCCGGCGATACAATACATTATCATTTTCTTTATGTTTTTGGCAGGTACTAATTTTGTATTGAGCTATTATTTATTCAAAGGGAAAGTTTCTAAAATTTTAGAGGATGAAGAGTTTAAATTATATTCTAAATTCATTGTTATATTTACAATTATAGCAGCGCTTCTTATTTATTTTAAAGCAGATATATCATTATCTTCTATAGATCACCCAATGGTTCTTGGTCGTGCAGAAAGTGCTTTGAGACATGCTTTATTTCAGGTGTTAAGTGTCATTACAACTACGGGTTTTGTGAGTGCTGATTACACCTTGTGGACACCGTTTTTAACTATTTTCTTTTTTGGAATGATGTTTTTAGGTGGTTCTGCAGGAAGTACGTCTGGTGGTGTAAAAGTAATGCGTCAATTAATTTTAATTAAAAACAGTTTCTTAGAATTTAAGCGTGCTTTGCATCCTAATGCTATAATTCCTGTGCGTTATAATGGGAAATCAGTTTCTAAAGATATTGTATTTAATGTTTTAGGGTTCTTTATTCTTTATATGTTGTCATTTATTGTTGGAGCATTGGTATTTTCTATGTTTGATATGGATTTTGCTTCTGCAATAGGACTCTCAGCATCTAGTTTAGGAAACGTTGGTCCTGCTTTAGGAGATTTTGGTCCCGTTGATAACTATTCCGCTTTACCGCCTTTAGGAAAATGGTGGGCTTCATTTTTAATGCTTATTGGTCGATTAGAATTGTTTACGGTTCTGATATTATTAACACCTTTCTTTTGGAGGAATCGGTAATAAATTTGAATTATGGTAGTTAATAAAACTAAATTGGTTGCAGCAGCATTTATAATTGCAGGTTCTGTGATGCTTTTTTTTAATGACTTAGAATTTACTCCGCTAATTTTAATTCTTAAGTCTATAGGTTTAGTTCTTTTTATTCGTGTTTTAATAAAGGAGCAAAAATAATTTTCAACTTTTCTTCAAGTATAGCTAGTCTATATTTCCACTCGTTTTTACTGTTTTTAGATGTTTAATTTTGATAGATCTTGAAATACATCTTGTAACATTTAAAATCACTTTGCGTCATATCTATGTATTTAATTATTACTGAACTTGTTTCGGTGATAAGAATATTTATTATAGAATGAACGGTAATTTTTTCTTAGGATTCATTCTGTATCCTATAAGTTCAACTTCTTATCGTGATGCTAATAGCATCATTCTTACATTAATATTTTGAAATTTAACTGACTTCTTATATGATGTCTTTTACGTTAAACGTCCCTTTTTTTTCATGTAGAAAAAGGCTTATTTCTAGATTCTTTTTAAAATTTTAAACCTAAATGTTATGTCTGCAAGCACAATGAATACGGTAATGAAAAATAATAAAAACCTACTTCCGTAACGCGATAGGTTTAAGAATAGGTTAGGTGGTTATGATCGGAATGTAAAAACGGAATATAATTTTCCTAAAGCAACAACTAAGCAATTAAAGGACATAGGAAAGCGTTTAAGAGAAGAACGAAAAACCGAACTCATAAAAGTTGTCATTGTTACAATACTATTGTTTTTGATAATGGTTTGTTTATTATACTATTATTCAGATGCAATAAGGTCATCATTGTGGTTTTAAACCTAGTTGAATTTAGCTTAGTTGTATTGTTAATTATTTTGTGTTTTTATTAATGAATTATCAGTATTTGTGTGTTTTATTTTTTAATTCGATAAATTTATTGTATATTAATTAAATAATATTAAACCCCCTCAATTATGGAATTAGAATTAGCACAAGATTTAGGAACTATAAAGCAGCGTACTAAGAGATCTCATTTTACAAAGCGAGGGTTGTTAAATTCAAATTATAAGCGTGTTGTTAAATACAATTTCAAGAAAGCAAAACGAAGATCAATTTTTGCCGTAAGGCAACGTGCAAAAGCTTTAAAAATAAGTAGAGAAAGCCTTAGGGTTTCTATGGTTTTAAAAGTGGCAGTATTTGTGAGTGTTGCTCTTTTAATTTTGTTTTAAATATAAGTTTCCTCGTTCTTATTGATCTGTTTTAGATTTTTAGCGAGAGCTATTCATAAAAAAAGCTGTAACAATTAATTGTTACAGCTTTTCTTTTATTACAAATAAAATGTATTTAGCTTAATGCTGTTTTAATACGTTTTATAGCTTCTTTAATTTCATCTTGAGATGCGGCATAAGAAATTCTTATACAGTCTTTATTTCCAAATGCTTCACCAGTAACGGTTGCTACTAAAGCTTCTTCTAGTAAAAATAGAGAGAAATCAGAGGCGTTATTTATTGTTTTTCCTTTTATTGTTTTTCCGAAATAAGCAGAAATGTTTGGGAATACGTAAAAAGCACCTTCAGGTTCGTTCGTTTTAAAACCATCGATTTCGCTTAATAAACTTAAGATTAGTTGACGTCTTTCTTTAAACTCATCTACCATGTATTTAATGCTAGAAGGCTCTGCTTCTAAAGCCTTAATTACAGCGCGCTGTGCAATACAATTAGCACCACTAGTAATTTGACCTTGCATTTTATTACAAGCTCTAGCGATCCAATCTGGAGCGCCAATATAACCGATTCTCCAACCTGTCATAGCGAATGCTTTAGATACACCATTTACAGTAATGGTTCTATCGTACATGTCTTCAAATTCAGCCATACTAAAGTGACCACCTTTAAAATTAATATGCTCATATATTTCATCTGAAACAACATAAATATTAGGATACTTTTTCAGTACATCTGCTAAAGCTCTTAATTCTTCTTTGCTATAAACAGATCCACTTGGGTTACAAGGAGAACTGTACCAGATCATTTTAGTTTTTGGAGTAATGGCAGCTTCTAATTGTTCTGCTGTCATTTTAAAATCGTTATCAATAGAAGTTGTAACTTCTACAGGAACTCCATCACTTAACTTTACAATATCACTATAACTTACCCAGTAAGGACAAGGTAAAATAACTTCATCACCGGCATTAATCATCACAGAAGCGATATTCGCTAAAGATTGTTTAGCACCTGTTGAAACCACAATTTGCGGTAAGGTGTAACTAAGATTATTATCGCGTTTAAACTTCGTAATTATAGCTTCTTTCAATTCTACATAACCATCTACAGGAGTATAGCTATTGTAGTTTTGATTGATGGCTTCAATTGCAGCATCTTTAATAAAATCTGGAGTATTAAAGTCTGGTTCTCCCAAACTCAATCCAATAATATCTTTTCCTTCTGCGCGAAGTTCTCTGGCTTTTGCCGCCATGGCTAATGTAGCTGATGTCGCTAAATTGTTAATTCTATCCGAAAGTTGGTCGTTCATATGCTATAAAATAAAGGATTAAGCTTGTATTGCAGGGCGCGTTCCCATTTCTTTTAAGAATTTAAAATGCGCTGCTATTGCTTTTCTTGTGGTTTCGTATTCTTTATAAGGTAAATTGAATTCTTTAGCTGTAGATTTTACAATTTCTGCAATTTTACCATAATGGATATGGCTAATATTTGGAAATATATGATGTTCTACTTGGTGATTTAATCCTCCTGTATACCAATTAATAATCTTGCTTTTAGCACCAAAGTTTACGGTTGTATTTAATTGGTGAATAGCCCAAGTATTTTTCATTGTACCATCTTTTTCAGGTAAAGGCATTTCAGCTTCTTCCATAACGTGTGCTAATTGAAAAACCACACTTAAGATTAAACCTGCTACATAGTGCATAATTAAAAATCCGATTAAGACTTTATACCAAGCGATGTCAGTAAGTACAAGTGGTATCACAATCCACATTGAGATATAAATCAATTTAGAAATCACTAGTTTACTCCAGTTAGCTACAGGACTTGGAAATTTTCCGTAAGATAATTTACGCTTCATATAACGTTTCATCTGTTGAAAATCTGTTGTAATTGCCCAGTTTATAGTTAATAGTCCATAAAGTAAAATAGAATAATAATGTTGAAATCTATGGTGTTTTCTCCATTCTGTATGTTCAGAAAAACGTAAAATTCGTCCCGCTTCTAAATCTTCATCATGACCATGAATATTGGTGTATGTATGATGTAAAACATTGTGTTGTACTTTCCAGTTGTAAACATTTCCTGCTAAAATGTAAATACTGCTTCCCATGATTCTATTGATCCATTCTTTGTTAGAAAATGCGCCATGATTACCATCATGCATTACATTCATTCCAACACCAGCCATTCCAATACCCATCACAATAGTTAATAATAACTGTGCCCAAGTAGGAATGTTTAAAGTTAGTAAAAGGAAATAAGGCGTTAAAAACATTGTAAACATTACTATGGTTTTTACCCATAATTGCCAGTTACCTGTTCTTTTTATATCGTTTTCTTTGAAATAATTATTAACGCGTTTGTTGAGGGTTCTAAAGAACTTAGCAGAGTCTGTTCTAGAGAATGATAAGGTTTGTTGTTTCATGTATTCTATATTTTATATGATAACGTAAGGGATTATAATACATTATATAAAAGCAAAGATAGTTAATAAATAAAAAGCAATTGTTATGGATTAACTTAAAATTACAAATATAAATGATGTGTATTGAAGGGGTTATTGAACTATATTGGTTGATATTTAGTAGGTTATGAATCTATGGTGAGGTTTAATTATTTCTCTTTTATTGTTGCTATAGTAAGCTTATGGTATATGTTTTAAAGTGATAAAATAGAGATAAATTAAAATAGTGCAATAATCAAAACTTTAAAAGAAGTACTTTTGCAGAAAGAACAGCTATGGAACTTATCCTTAAATATTTCCCCAATTTAACCGAAACTCAAATCCAACAATTTGAAGCTTTAGAGGCTTTGTATAAAGATTGGAACAGTAAAATTAATGTGATTTCTAGAAAAGACATTGATGAACTTTATTTAAGACACGTTTTACATTCTTTAGGAATTGCAAAAGTTATTGATTTTGTTCCTGGTACATCAATCTTAGATGTCGGAACCGGCGGAGGATTTCCAGGTGTGCCTTTAGCTATTTTATTTCCTGAGTGCCAATTTCATTTGGTAGATAGTATTAATAAAAAACTAAAAGTAATTAATGCTGTTGCAGAAGCTTTAGAACTTACCAATATAAGAACTACGCATAGTAGGGTAGAGGCTATTGATGAAACTTACGATTTTATAGTAAGTAGAGCCGTTACTACAATGCCAGAGTTTACAACTTGGGTTAAAGGTAAAGTTGCAAGAACTCAAAAAAATGAATTAAAAAATGGTGTTCTTTACTTAAAAGGTGGGGATTTAACAGAGGAGTTAAAGCAATATAAAACGGTAAAAGCATTCTTGCTTTCTGATTATTTTGATGAATCATTTTTCGAAACCAAAAAAGTGATTCATTTACCATTGAAATTTAAATCTTAATAAAGCGGATAGTGTTAGGTTGTATAAAAGGTTAACCTCTTTATCTAAATAACAGTTCTTAATACCTGATGTTAAACTGTGCTTAGTGTTTAAGGATTTGTATGCCAAAAATTAAGACGTTAAAATGCGTTAATAAAATAGATATGGTTTCTAAAATCTATCTATCTCATTTTATAAATTATTCAACAATGATTTTATCAAATTCTATTAAAACTGCTGGACTTCTATTTATGGTCAGCCTTTTCTTTATGCCTTTAAATTTGGAAGCGCAACAAGACACTATTTATTACACTATATCTTGGAAGCAAACCATAAAAGATAGTGCTGCTTTTTTTAGAACACCAGTAAAAAAGGAAGGAGATTTATTTAGAATTGAAGATTATTATATTTCAGGGCAAAAACAAATGAGCGGATTGTCTCAGTATGAAGACAAGGATTTTTGGGTAGGAAAAGTGAGCTGGTTTAACAAAGATGGTCAGCTATACCAACAAGGTAATTACACAAAAAATAGATTGGACGGTGAGTTTATTACCTTTCTAGACGACAAGAAATTGATTGCTATTTATAAAAATGGTTTTATTAAATCTGGGACTCAAAATCATATTCAATCGTCTAATCGTGTTTATACCGAAGTTAAAAATGATACTGTAAAAGAGGTTTTATATGAGGACGATATAAACGGAATTCGTTACGAAAGTTTCAGAACGCTTAAAAAAGGTCATTTTCGAACCAAATATTATGATAAAAAAGGAGATGTAATTGGTGAAATTAACACTCTAAATAATGGATTTCGTAAAGGGGTTGAGGTGTTTTATTATTTCAGTCCCATGCGTATTAGGCAGATTAACTATTATCCGTTTGAAAAATTACTAGGGGATACCGATTATTACGCCAATGGTCAGCTTAGAATATGGTTTCAGACAGATCCAGAATATAAAAAAACTTTTTTTAAAGAAGATGGAACGGAACTTGGAAGTATAATTTATGAGCTTCAGAACGATTATTTAAAACCAATAACGGGTACTGAAGTTACTTTTGCTTATGGTTATAAAAAAGAAGATTTTAACAAAGTTCTGTCTACTAGAATATACAATAATGGTCAACTCGAAAAGGAAGAACAACATTATAATGATGGCAAGATAAAATCGATTACAAGCTATAAAGACAATATTAAAGTGCTTCAAGTAAGTTTTGATGAAACGGGAAAGGAACTTGCAAGAATGGCATACAAAAACTATTATCCATTTTCAGGAGTAGAAATTAGAGATGGTAGAAAATCGACTTATAAAGACGGTGAGCTTATAGAAGAACTTAAATATTACCCAGATACAAATCTTATATTCAGTAAAAAGAACACAGAAGAAGAGATTTATTATAACAAGGAAGGTGTTGTTATGGGGACTTTAAAAGTTGAGTATAAAAATAAATACGCAAAACCTTTAGATGGCAAACGATACGAAATAGGTTATAATTCTGAGATTAATAATATTGAAACGTATAAAAATAGAGAACTCATAGAGCGTACCAACTTTATAACTAAACAAGTTGGCAAGGATAGTTTAGTAGATTTTAAGAATACCTCTTATTATAAAGATGGTAGTTATAGTAAATATAGAGAGATTCGTTATTATAGTAATGGAGCTAAGCAAAGTGATATAACATTCGAAGATTACGATAAAAAACTAGGTAAGTTTTATAGCGATAAAGGTGATCTAATCGGTACTTACGATTATATTAAAAAAGACGGAAAACTATATGAGTTTTTTGATACCTCAAACGAGGTTCGATTAGTGAAAGAAGAAAATAACGGAGTTTTACAAACTTCAAAACGTTATGATTATGGTTTAGATACAAGTTATGGTGTTATTAACCCTGTTTTAATTGAAGAAATGGATATCTCATGTTGTGCTATGTCTTATGATAAATACGGTGAAGTTATCGCTAAGGTTAATTTCAAAAATAAATTGCCTTGGAAAGGTGTGATGTATGATGCTGTATCAAGAATTAAGTATGAGATAAATGAAGGAAAACGAAATGGATCTTATAAAAAGTTTAATTATAATCACGAAATTATATTAGAAGAAGGACAATATGTAAATGATAAAAAAGAAGGTGTTTTTAATGGGTATAATCGTTTAGGGAAATTACAACTTACACAAACCTACAAGAATGATATCTTAGAAGGGGAGTCTGTTAATTATGATGAAAATGGAAAAGAGACTTCTAGTATCATTTATAAAAATGGAGAGCCTTTTGAAGGAACAAAAATACTTTCGGTAAGTTACAGCAGAGAATCTGCACAAGAGATTTATAAAAAGGGAATTTTAATAAAACGTATTTCTTACGATGAGCAAGGTCGAAATGTTTCAACATTTAAAGACGGAGAGATAGCAGAAACAATAGCTTATTATAAAGATTTTGATCTTAA
Organism: Winogradskyella undariae; assembly: GCF_013285155.1. Classification (GTDB taxonomy): domain Bacteria; phylum Bacteroidota; class Bacteroidia; order Flavobacteriales; family Flavobacteriaceae; genus Winogradskyella; species Winogradskyella undariae. The sequence goes on from NZ_JABTEL010000003.1 coordinate 298,718, forward strand.
GCGGTTACAATATGCTTTAAATAAAAATTATGTTGAGGGAGAAGTTATTCGTTATGATAAAAAAGGAAAAGAACAACATCGCGGTATTATTAAGGATTATAAACTAGAATCTGGTACTGTTTACTTGTCAGCATATAGTTTATATGATAATCGTGTCGCTTATATTATATTAAAGCGAAAAAATGATATGGTGCAATTGACTTTAGTAGGACATAAAGATGAAACGCTTTTTTATGTAGAAGAAAATATAGAAGAAGGTTATGGTCTAAAATATATTGACAGGTTAAATATTTATATTGATAATCTAACTCCTGCATCTTTATACTAATAGGTGTGATTAGTAGAAAATAAAAAACCGTTTGAAATGTTTTTCAAACGGTTTTTTATTTTAAAATATTAAAGGACTATTGCTTTACTATTTTCTTTGTAATAGAATTACCATTACCGTTAGTAAATTTAACAATGTAAGGTTGTGCAGATAATTCAGAAAAGTCAATAGTATCACCATTAGAAATCACTTTTATTTCTTTAACACTTCTCCCTAAAAGGTCATAAACAGTTGCAGATAGGTCTTCTGAAGAAGAAATATTGAGTTTATTTATAACGTTAGTTGGGTAAACTTTAATTTTTGATAATTGAGATTCTTCAACGCTAAGGCTTGAGTCATAACTATAAGTTACATTTAATGGCGTTCCTATAGCAGTACCACTAGCATTAAAAGCTTGAAATCTAAAAGTCCAACTCATCGGTGTTGTTGTAGAACTGTCGTTAAGGTTCCAAAAATTGTTTCCTGCACTATTTGTAGTTCCTGGAGCTATTAAAAAAGGAGTTGAAGGATATCCGCTATTTAAAGTTACATCATTTAAACAAACCCCCGCAAAACACAATTGAAAATTAGAACCATCAGTACCAACAAGCTCATCTACAAATATTCTAACATAAATATCTTCACTAGACGTATTGGTTACTTTAAATTTCCAATTACAAGGATCTGCATATGCGCAACCTGCATCAGAGAAAGCTAAAACTTGTCCCTCTGTAATGAGGCTGTCGTCACTATAATCTCTAACTTCAAACTGTGCAAAAGACACAAATGAGGTTAATAATAAGCTCATAAAAAGTAGTTTTTTCTTCATGGTATTTTATTTTTTAATTGATTGTTAATAATTAAAGTTCCTATTTTTTTTAGTTATATAGGAAAGGAAGCTTTTTAAAGCTTCCCTTTAGTTTTGTGAAATTATTTTTATTTGCTAATTATAAATTTAGCACTGTATGATGCACTTCCATTATTAATATTCATAATGTAGTGACCTGCTTTTAATTCTGATACAGGTAATTCTATGTTTTGAGATCCAAATAAACCTTCGTAGTTATTATTAATAACTGTTCTTCCTAACATATCAGTTACTGTTACATTGTAATCACCATTTCCTGATTGGAAAGCTATATTAAGTTTGTCTGTTGCAGGATTTGGGTATATTTTAATTGAATCAATACCTGAAACTTCTTGCACACTTAAAGCTTGAGCAAAAGTACTCTGTTGCGCGTTAACAATACTGTCGTCTGTAGAATCAATTAAAACCACAACAATATGCATGTTTTCAACTGTACTTGTTGCGGGTACTGTATATGTGAAATCATAAGAAACAAGTTCTCCTGCGGTAATTGTTGTTGGTACTGAATTAGCCTGTCCGTCAAAACCGCCAAGTAAAGCACGACCAACATGGTTATATGCCATTAGTGCCGCAGGTACAGAGCCAGCTAAACTTTCGTAACCGCCCATTGCTCCATTACTTCCTCCAGAATAATAATTTGTTTGGTTGTAGCCACTAGTTATACCAGTAACATCATCTTCTGTAATTATAACCGCTAATCTGTAATCAGCAGCGCTTAAATTGGTGTAAAAATTTGCGTTAGCAGTAATCGTATATTCACTACCTGTTAGAATTGCTTCTGATGATAAATCAACAGGAACAACTTCTGTGATTTGTGTATTGTAAGCTTCTACTAATGATGCTTGAGCTGGATCAACATCAATTAATTTACGGTCTACTAAACTGCTAGGATATCCTGCAATATATAGACCTATTGCATTATCATATTCAGTAACAGTCATTGGATCTCCATTATGTACGGCTACGCCAACAACAGTATTAGGATATGTTTCGGTAATATAATCCATTCCTACAGCACCTCTAGGGCACCATCCACACCAAGTTCCTGTAGCTTCCTCAATAAAAACAGCTTTATTTCCAGATTGTGTCATTGTGTTAAAATCTTTAGAGCTAGAGTTGTTAAGTGGATAAGAATCTGCTCCGCCATTAACACCTGTAATTGTTACCGTTATTTCTTTTTCAACAACAGAGCTGTAATTAATAACATCTGGATGCGTAATAGTAGTTGATGCTCCGCCTGTAATAAAAGTATTTATTGTTGCAGAGTTTGTATACGTTCCGTCTGTCCATTCAATATCTAGTGTAGTAATTGTATTACCACCTACGTTATTTACTTCAATTTCTAAAGGATAATCTGTACTAACAAGTCCATATCGATCTAGGTTGATGCTCGCAAGTTCAGCGTCATTATCGCTAACTGTTTTTACATATATATCATCAATGTTTAATCTAAATTGATCTGTAACAGCATGATGTCTAAACGCAACATAAATTGTTTGTCCAATAAATGAGGTTACATTTAAATTTCTATCAACGTAAACACTATTTGTTGCTCCTATAACTTCATTAAATGAAGTGGTAGATGCTCCCAATGTTGCAATATCAGATGCTGTTGCAACATATACGGTATAATTTTCATTAGCCCACGATTGATCTTGTCCGTATGCTTTCCATTGAAGAAAAACATTTCCTGTAGCACTTGTAAGATCTATAGCTGTAGATACCATCCAGTTATCTGGTGTTAATGCTAGTCCTGTGGTTGATGACCAAGAAGCAGAAGTTGCATGGTTACCTTGTACAGCTTCTAGGTTTGCTATAGACCAATTGTCGCTATCACCATCAGAATCTGTTAGAGTCCAATTGTCCATGGTTCCTGAAGAAAAATCTTCAGAAAAGTAAATTTGTGCTGTAGTTAGCTGAGTAAAAGATAAACTAAGCATTAATAAATAAAGTAATTTTTTGATCATGATTTTGATGTATTAGATTAATATTAAGGTTTTTGTGTTACATGTGTTTAAATTTCTGTAGATTAAAAGTTGATGTTTTTATTTTTTAGAATAGGGATTAAAAAGCGACGGTTAAATTGGCGCTTAAGCCTGTGTTTTCAGGTACAAATCTACAAACGCCACCAACACAGATTAATCCTCCTCGTTGTCTTCCGTAGTTTAATCCTAATCTTGTGTTGCCTTTGCTGTAACTTCCGCCTACGCTGTAATAGTGAATCTCATTTGTACCACCATAATTCCAGTTATCAGCTACATATGCGGCTAAACGTGTAGAGAAGTTATATTCAAAAACTCCTGCAACCCAATTTTTGCGATCGTCTTTACTCCAAAGGTGTTGTGCTACAAAACGCGCTGCTTTTCCGTTATCAAATCTTTTAGTGGTTTCTATAACACCGATGTTAGCTAAAATTGATGAATGTCCCAATGGTCCACCTTCAACAATACCTTTATCTACTAATACATTTTGGTAGGTGAAGACTGAACTCCATTCTTTAGACCATTTCTTTTTAACTTCAAAATTTATATCTCTAAATAGTTGATGGCCATTTCCTATAAATTTAGCTTTGTACCATCTGTTTTCAATATTATATTCTGAATCTAACCCTCCCCAATAAGAGAAATTCATGGCTAATTTTGTTCCATATTTTCCACCTAAAGACGTGCCCTTTTTGAAGCTGTAAAATAAATCGAATTGTGTGCCAACCTCACCTGAGCGTTGATCAAAAGATTCAATGATTAATCTTGGCTGTGGGTTGTAAACGTAAATATTGGTTAATAAGTAGTCTTGTTGTTTTGTGAGTCCAGGGACATAATTGATAACTTGTTGGTTGTAAATGTTTCCTTCTGCATAACGGTCCGCGTAAAAGCTAAAATTTTCTAACCTTCTAAATGTGGCGTTTATCCCTAATCCTTTTTTTGCATACCCAGCATTGACTTGTAGTGCTGTTCCGTCGTATAATTTATTAGAAGAGATTTGTCCTTCGTTAAGTATTACATCTGGATCTTTAACAATAGCTTCAACACCTGCGTAAAAATTATTAAAGATTAAATCTAGTCGACTACCATAAGCAGCTACTGTTGTAGGTAATGCTTCGTTACCATTGGTATCTTGGTTTCTTGCGACATAACTTCCACCTAGTTGTATATCTACCGATTCAATATTTAATGCTCCGCTAAGACTTAAGTCGGCATCGATACCTTGTATTGTACCTTCAGAAACTTCAAAACCATTACGTTGTTGTCCAAAAACAGCTTTAATGCCCAAGTCTTTTGTAGCATTAAATTTTACGTTTATTCCTTTTAAGGCATTGTTAAGGCCTAATTGGCGGTCTTCCCAAGATCTTAATATTAGTCCACTTCCAAATTGCTCATAAAAATAACCTCCAGTAATATCTAAGGTTTCATCTTTATAGTTGAAATAATAGGTTGCCACATCGTTTTGGTTACCGTAAGTTGAATCGTCATAACCTAAAAGAGCAGAAGGGAGGTAAGATTCGTACTGAACACCAGCAGTAAATTTGCCTAAATTGTAGTTCATTAGAATATAGTTGTTGGCTCTAAATTGATCTTCTGGAGCTAAGAAGTTAATGCCTTCATCGGTTTGAAGCCATTGCGAATTAGATTCTAAGCCTCCGTAAAAATAGCCTGTTTCTTGTGCGTTAATAAAATAGATTTGAAATAATATAGTGATTAGAAAAAGTGATTTTTTCATGGTAATTAATTGAAAGATAAAATGATGCAAAGGTTTATTTAGAAAGTTCTTTAATTTTTTCGTACAATTCTAATTCTGCACCAGGACTGTATCCAGAGTGTTTGTAGACAATTTTATTATCTTTCACTAAAATCGTGAGAGGGATGCTAGATGCATTAAGTGCACGTTTTAATTCTGTATTGGTGTCTAATAAAACGGTGTATTCCCAACCTTTGCCATTAACTAAAGATTTTACACGTTTTACAGTTCTGCTATCATCAACTGAAACAGCAAGAAGTTTTACATTAGTTTCATCTTGCCACTCGTCATATATATCATTAATAGCGTCTAATTCTTTTAAACAAGGAACGCACCAAGTGGCCCAAAGTGAAATAACGGTGACTCCATCATCATTGAGGGAATCTTTTAAATTTACAGTTTTGCCGTCAATGGATTCTAAATCTAAATTAGGAAGTTCGTTTTGAGCTGAGGTGGTAATACTGAAGATTCCTAAGAGGAATACATAAATAACTTTGTTCATGATAAGGTTTTGATGAGTATATGCAATATTAGTTAAAATTTTAACAAATGTATAGGAGTTGTAAAAATTAATTAATTTAGCCAAAACAATATAAAATACGGATTATGATTTTTGAAAAAGCAGCGAAATTATTTTTAATAATAATGATGTTAGTAAGTGTTTCTTGCAGTAAAACTGAGGATAATGTACCACTAACAACTCCAACGGCTCAAATTGAGGTTGATAATATAGCTCGAAAAGCCTCATTAATTAATCAAGAGATTCCTTTTAAGATTATAAATGAAGAAGGAGAGGATGTTACTGAATTTACCACCTTTTATGTTAATGGTGTTGCTGTAGAGGGAACTTCTTTTTCGTCTGATATCATTGGAGATTTTGAGGTTTATGGGGTTTATATGGAAGAAGGGGTAGAGGTAACTACAAGTGCAGAAGCATTTAGTGTTATAATCCCTAAAAGAAAGATTGTTGTTGAAGATTATACGGGGACATGGTGTGGTTTTTGTCCTAGAGTTGCAAATGCGGTTAGTTTATTGAAGGAAGAAACGGATAATATTGCAATTGTGGCTATTCATGAAACAGCAAATAGTTTTGAAGATCCGATGCATTTTGATCAAGTACAATTATTAAAAGATGCTTTTGATATCGAAGGGTTTCCTGCAGCTAAAATAAATAGATCAGTAAATTGGGCTACACCTCATGTTGTTGAAGACGTTACAAGTATTGCTGGTCTAGATACTAACTTAGCATTGGCTCTAAATTCTGAATTAGTAGATGGTGCATTAACAGTACAGATTAATGTGGTTTATGAAGAAGGTTCTTCACAAGGTGATAAGCTTGTCGTTTATTTACTTGAAGACGGTATAATCTATGATCAAGTAAATTATTATGATCAAGATAGTTCTAGTCCTTTTTATAATGCAGGTAGTCCAATTCCTGGTTTTGAACACAATGAAGTATTGAGAAATTCGTTATCTAGTGTTTTAGGTGATGAAATTCCTCTTACTAGTGCTTTAACCGAATATGTTACATCATATGTAATTACAGTTCCTTCAAATTATGTTACAGAAAACTTGAGTGTTGTTGCTATGGTTGTTGATGCTGATAATAATGCTAAAAATGCTCAATTTGCACATTTAAATGAAGATAAATCTTATGAGTAATAGTCTTTGAAGACTAGATTTGAATAAAAAAACCTAAACATTATAGATATACTGTTTAGGTTTTTTTATAGTTTTAATTTAAGTTTTTTATTTGTTTACTATAAATTTAGTGGTGTACGAGCCGTTGTTCTGGCCTAATACATTTAAAATATAAAAGCCTGAAGTTAAATCAACCTGAATTGCAGTTCTACTTGTTAATTCTCGAGTTGAATTAAAAACTATTTTACCTGTTAAATCACTAATTACAACAGTTGCTGTACTATTTAAATTTGAGCGTAATACCAATTCATTTTGAACAGGATTCTTTTCTAATTGCATTGTTAATAATTCTGAATCCGGAATATTTAAGGATGCAGCTAATATTTCAGCTAAAACAAAAGCAACATTAGCTTCGGTAAGTTGAAGGTGAGGTTCGTTAGCGTCTGGTGCAAAAATATTAGCAAAAGGTGTGTTATCGGTTGTTTCACTATCGTCTAAATCAATAGGGTAGTGCCAATTGATATCGTAATTTGTTGTAGCATCTGTAATATCTAATGCTAGTGCGCTAACCGAGGGTATAAAACTAAATTTATCAATCTGTAAAGCGGTGAAAAAATCTTCACCAATACCTCCAGTACCTCCAAAGGATGCTGTTAAATTAGATAAATCAAATAGTCCTCCTGGAGCTGAATCGATACCATCAAAGTTTGTGGTTCCTGAATTGGCAATACTTTCTACGTTAGGAACAAAGGGAGGTAAAAGCGGTGCGAAAAAACGACTTACTTGTTGTGGTGATCCTGCAGCAGGTGTCATGTTTAATTCTATTTCTACGTCTACAGTACCTAAAACAGGAACTTCTACAGGTAATGTTACATCTGCTATGGCAAATCCGTTTGTTATAGGTGTTACTCCGTCTGCTGCTAAATATGGACTTCCATTGCCACTACCATTGATAATGGCAACGTTACGTACGTCCTCAGGAAAGCCACTAGCTGTTAAATTATTTATATGAGTTTCAAAAATAGTTCTAAAGGGATGTGGTTCTGGTAATGTTGCTGAAGCGTCAAAAGTGACTAAATCATTTCCAGATAAATGTGCTTCAAAATGATCTACTAGTAATTGTTTGCTAGCAGTTGATTTAAGTAAATCTTCAATAACGGGTTCTAATTCTGTAACAGGGTATAATGCGTTATAGGCTAAATAGTTTAGCTGATGTTGTAATCCGATAGGGACATTTGCTCCGTTGTGTGGTGCATCAAAAGAGATGTAAAGTCTTGTGTCAGCATCTATAGAGTTTGCTTCCATGTAATTTAAGGCATAACGAGAAATCAATCCTCCCATGCTTGGTCCTATAATCACATTTTGTTCGGGGTTGTTTGATGCTTTGTCTATATTAATGATCTCAATTAATTCAGTTAAAAGCATAGCATTTCGTTCTATAAAATCAGAACCTCCATCTATAATCTCAGCATCTTCAACTCTTGTGTAAACAGGGAAATTTAAAATAACAATATCAAAACCTTCAGCGCGTAATTGATCTGCTAAATTTTGAGTTCCAGTAGTATTTGTAAAGTCTAATAAACTATAAATGCCATTAATATCTCTTAAGTCACCAGCATCTAAACCATCAACAATAATTATAGGTTTGTCTAAAATATTGTCTGCGCTTAAAAATATTTCGTATTCCCCTTGGCCTGGATAACTTGTGGCCTCACCATAAGCAGATAGGTCTGGTGGAATAGTTGAGGTGAATGCTATTTGTGAAAAAGTAAGTAACGGAAAAAGTAATAAAATAGAAATGTATAGTTTCTTCATAGCTGTAGATTTTAGTTATTATCTTGAAAAGATACAAAGTTTACTTTAAGAATTATTATTTATGGTGATCATTTCTATTTCAAACAAAAAAAAATCCTTAAAAGCAGATTGCTGATAAGGATTTGTATTTTAGATTTTTAGGTGTTATTCTCCTAAAAATGGATATCTATAATCTACAGGAGTTACAAATGTTTCTTTAATTAATCGAGGAGACACCCAACGTAATAAGTTTTGAGGGCTTCCGGCTTTATCATTTGTTCCAGACGCTCTAGCACCACCAAAAGGTTGTTGTCCTACAACAGCTCCTGTTGGTTTGTCGTTTATGTAAAAGTTTCCAGCAGCATTCTGAAGTGCTTTTGTAGCTTCTTCAACAGCATATCTGTCTCTAGAAATAATAGCGCCAGTTAAAGCATAGTCACTTGTTTCGTCAACCAGTTTTAATGTTTCTGAGTACGCATCATCTTCATATACATATATTGTAATTACAGGGCCAAATAACTCTGTAGACATTGTTGTGTATTTTGGATTTGTAGTTAAGATAACTGTAGGTTCAATAAAGTACCCTTTAGATTTATCGTAATTACCACCAGCAATAATTTCAGCATCGCTATCAGCTTTAGCTTCATCGATATATTTCGCTAATTTATCAAAAGAACCTTCGTGGATTACAGCGGTGATAAAGTTGCTCATATCTTCAGGAGATCCCATTTTGAAAGATTCCATATCTTCAATTAGATATTTTTTTACATCTGCCCAAATTCCTTTAGGAACATAAGCTCTAGATGCAGCACTACATTTTTGACCTTGAAATTCAAAAGCACCACGAGCAATAGCTGTTGCAACTTGTTTAGCATCGGCTGTTTTATGTGCAACTATAAAATCTTTACCTCCAGTTTCACCAACAATTCTTGGGTATGTTTTGTAGTTGTGTATGTTATTTCCTATTTGTTTCCATAATTCTTTAAATACATGTGTAGAACCTGTAAAGTGTAAACCAGAAAAATCAGGACTTGCTAATACTGTATTTGTAATCATTACCGGATCACCAAAAACAACATTAATAACACCATCTGGTACACCTGCTTCTTTAAAGATGTCCATAATAACTTTTGCAGAATAAACTTGGCTATCACTTGGTTTCCAAACCACAACATTTCCCATTAAAGCCATACAAGCTGGTAAGTTACCGGCAATAGCAGTAAAGTTAAACGGTGTTACAGCGTATGTAAATCCTTCTAGTGGTCTGTATTCTACTCTGTTCCATGCAGCACTTGTACTTTCTGGTTGCTCCATGTAAATGTCTGACATAAACTGAACATTAAAGCGTAAGAAGTCAATAAGCTCACAAGCAGCATCAATTTCAGCTTGATAAATATTTTTAGACTGAGCTATCATCGTAGCGGCATTAATCTTTGCTCTGTATGGACCAGCAATTAATTCTGCAGCTTTTAAGAAAATACCTGCACGTTGTTCCCATGGCATTTGAGACCAAGATTTTCTTGCTTCTAATGCTGTAGCAATAGCATCTTCAACATGGCTTTGTTCAGCTAAGTGATATTCACCAACAATATGTTTATGATCGTGTGGAGGTGACATAGTTCTGGTATTTCCAGTTTTTACGTCCTTACCATTTATATATAGAGGAACTTCAACTTTAGAATTGAACATTGATTTATAAGCCTCTGATGCTGCTTTGCGTTCTGCAGAACCAGGTGCGTAAGACATAACAGGTTCGTTAACTGCTACGGGTACATTAAAGAATCCTTTTCCCATCGTTAAATTGTTTTATGTTTCCACTAAAAGTAGAAATCTATTTGTTTTTAGTTTGAAAGTGTAAGTAACAAATGTACAATTTTTATGAGAAAATATTTTTTTGAAACGTTATAGCTATGTGAAAGTTGTAAATGTGAATTTTACATATTTATTTCATCAAATTAAAGCTTAAGTTTAATGCTTATCGTTTTGTGTAATAAGTTGAGTTAAGAATATTTTAAGCTATTAAATTAAAGGGATGAGATTTAATTTATAGCAAAAGGTGCACTTAGTTTAAATGAAGGGATATAAACTTTAAAGTTATCAGATGTTGTGTTATTTGTCATGTTATAATAACCTTGCATAGCTCCAAAAGGAGAGGTTAATAGACAACCTGAATTATAAGTGTGAGATTCACCTGGTTTTAAAATAGGTTTTTTACCAATAACGCCTTCGCCTTCTATAACTTCTTCATTATTTAAGGCATCAAGTATTTTCCAATGTCTAGAATGCAATTGAACAGAATCTTTACTCTGGTTTTCGATGGTTACTTTGTAACCAAAAGCGAAATGTACTTTGTAATTTTTGTAAAATGTGCCTTCAAAATTGGTTTCTACAGAAATTTTGATACCGCTTGTAACTTGTTGTACCATAGTTTATAGTGTTTGATCTATGCTAAAATAACATAATTTTTGAATGATTCCTTGTAATTAAAGTGAGGTCTCTTATTTTTTAAAGAAAGAGCAGTTATGAGGGTTTAATATGCTAAAACACTAATTAAAAGTGTAAATATTTTTCATTTTCATAATTTAGTTCGTGATGTCTACTGAGCTTGCTTCTCCAAATCCAATAAGGCGGTCGTAACGAGAACCTAAATCTTTATAGTAAACTAAAACTTTATAATTATTTTCTGTTTGCCAAAAGTTTCCGCTGATAATACCTTCATCTAATTCTCCTGTTTTTTTATCTACCGTAACAAATTTGTAGTTGTAGAACCCTTGCTTCATAAGCATTATGTTTTCGTAACGTTTACTTTCAATGTTATAAAGCATTTGGGTTAAGGGTTCTAAAGTGTATCCATTAAAATTGCCATAGATAAATATGTTTTTATCTATTAATTCATCATGTAATAATGAAAAGTGCACCATCACATAATCTGCCTCAATATCTACGTTAGTTTTATCTAAAACAGTAACGAGAAAATTACCATTAATATCAGGGTTATAAGTGTATGGTCTGTCTTTTCTAGCGATGTTAGTGTATAGGTAATTGTGATAAAGATCTTTTAATTCTATACGTTGAACACCAATATTTGCAGCTCTAACATCTTTGTTTTCAAAAAAGTTGTATTCATTTCCGGACCAAAATGAAGAAGCTGTGTCGTAACGGTAAATGAGTTCATTACCTAGAGTGTATTGTGGTTTTAAATCTGTAATCGCTGTGTTTAGATTGTTGTTTTGAATGACTAGTGTTTTAATCGTTTCAAGAGGGTTGTTTAAATTCATGCCACTCGTTGTAATTTTGATATCTACAGATTGTTTCTCTGCTATAGTTTTTACATCTCTAGAGCGTTTTACTTGAACTCCAACATTTGTTAGGCTTTCATAAATCATAAATTTTCTGCTGAACATAAGTTCATCATAATCATCATAAATTGAAATCATGTAGTTGCCACTTTTTAATAAGCCACGTGTTTGTGTGTTTGGGATTTCTAAATTATAATGTGAATAAATTTGATAGGTGTTAAACGAATTTTCGTAATCTAAAATACGTTGATTATCCATACCACTTAAGTATTCAGATTTAACTAAACTTGAAGGTGTCCAGTCAAAATTGAAATGTTCAATAACGTAATAGAAATCTTCTTCATCTCCTGTTAAAGCATCAAATTCTAAGGTTAATGATTCACCAAGACTAAATATAGGCAGTTGCCCTTGTGTGGTATTATTGCTTTTAAAAGTAATGGTTTTTATAAAGTCTGGAGGATTTAGCTCAGTAGCGACTTGTGATATTACAATTGTTGGAAATACAAAAAGTATAAGAAGGCTTAAATAGTTTTTTTTCATTTTAATTGAATCTAAGTGCATAAAGATAATCAAAATCTGTGCCTTATGGTAATTGGATTATTTATAATGGTTATAAATAAATAAATAACATGATTTTAGAGGGATTTTAAGCATTAATTTGTAAATTCGCACGGATTTTTAGACAACTAATCTTTAAGTATATGTCAAAAGACATCAGAATTAAAAAGGGTTTAGATATAAGGTTAATCGGTCAAGCCGAGGAAGCTACAGAGAGTGCTATTATTAGTAATTCTTACACTATTAGACCCGAAGATTTCCATAGTATTATTCCTAAACTTGTTGCCAAAGAGGGGACGCATGTTAAAGCAGGTGAAACTTTGTTTTTTAATAAAGACAATGAGGCAATGAAATTTGTTTCTCCAGTTTCTGGTGAGATTACGGAAATACAACGTGGACCAAGACGTCGAATAGACGCTATTAAAATAACTGCAGACAAAGCGCAGGCTTTTCTAGATCATGGGAAGTTTGACTTAAATTCGGATGCTGAAAAAACTAAAGCACATTTGTTAGCTTCAGGATGTTGGGCTTTTATAAAGCAACGTCCTTACGATGTTATCGCTAAGGCAGATAGCACACCAAAAGCTATTTTTGTGTCAGGTTATGCAAGTGCACCTTTAGCTGCAAATTTAGATTATACTCTAGCTGGGAAAGAAGCTGAGTTACAAGCCGCTGTTACAGCGTTGTCTAAGTTTACAGAAGGTGGAGTTCATATTTCAGTTGGAGCTAAGTCAAGTTCACCTTTAGCTAATCTACAAAATGCAATAACACACAAGGTTTCAGGACCGCATCCTTCAGGGAATGTAGGGACTTTAATTAACAAGGTTAATCCTGTTAATAAAGGTGAAACGGTATGGACTGTTAATGCACAAGATTTAGTGATTATCGGTGAGTTACTTCTTACTGGGAAGTTTAATGCTGAGCGTATTATTGCTTTAGCGGGTTCTTCTGTTAAAAAACCACGTTATTTTAAAACTAAATTAGGTGCAGAAATTGCAACTATGGTTTATGATAATGGTGTTGAAAAAGACAGCAATGCTCGTTTTATTTCAGGAAACGTATTGTCAGGAAAACAAGTGCAACCAGATGGTAACTTAGATTATTACAGCAATGTGATTTCTGTGATTCCAGAAGGTGATGATTACGAGTTTTTTGGATGGAACAAACCTGTTTTCAATAAGGTGTCTACATCTAGAGCTTTAACCTTTTCTTGGTTAACTCCAAAAAAGAAATTCGAATTAAATACAAATACAAACGGAGAACATCGTGCATTTGTTACTACAGGAACTTACGAAGAAGTATTTCCTTTAGATATCTATCCAATGCAGATTCTAAAAGCTTGTATGTATAAAGATTTAGATGAAATGGAAGCTTTAGGGATGTACGAAGTTGCACCTGAGGATTTTGCTTTAACGGAATTTGTATGTGTATCTAAGCAACCGCATCAAAAAATAATTAGAGAAGGGTTAGACTTAATGCTTAAAGAAATAGGATAATGGGTTTAAAAAATAATTTACATAATTTTAAGGAAAAGAATAAAGACAAGAAGTGGATTCCTGGATTTAACGCCCTTTTTACGTTTTTATATATGCCTAATGAAACCACTCATAATGGTACTCATATAAAGGCAGCTGATGATTTAAAACGTACAATGAATACTGTAATCATGGCTTTAGTTCCATGTTTAATATTCGGTATGTTTAATGCTGGTTATCAGCATTATTTAGCACAAGGTTTAATTGAATCTGCAAATGGGTTTTTAGGAGCTTCATTTTGGACTTTAGACAATCTTGTAGTTGGACTTTGGAAAGTATTACCACTAGTCATTGTTTCTTACGGTGTTGGTTTAGCAGTAGAATTTGTTTTTGCCATCATTAAAGGACATGAAGTAGAAGAAGGTTATTTAGTAACTGGTATGTTAGTGCCGCTTATTGTACCAGTAGATATTCCATTATGGATGTTATCTGTTGCTGTAATCTTTGGTGTTGTTATCGGTAAAGAAGTATTTGGTGGAACAGGAATGAATATTCTTAATCCAGCATTAACCATTAGAGCCTTTTTATTCTTTGCTTATCCTACATGGATGTCAGGAGATAAAGTATGGATTCATGGAGCTGTAGAACGTGATCAAATGATTGCTGCAGGTCAGAATGTAGATGCTATTTCTGGTGAAACTATATTAGGTACTTTAGCACAAGGTAAAGAAGTTGCCTATTCGGTTTGGGATATGTTCTGCGGAATTATTCCTGGTTCGGTAGGAGAAACATCGACACTTTTAATTTTAGTAGGAGCTGTATTTTTAATCTTCGCTAAAATAGGAAGCTGGAGAATTATGTTATCTTCTGTTGTAGGAGCTTTAGTAATGGGATTAATTTTTAATGGTCTTGTTAGTGCTGAAGTAATTACTGAAGGAAGCAAGTTTTATGGATTAATGAGTACAGAATTCTGGCATCACTTACTTATCGGAGGTTTTGCTTTTGGTACTGTATTTATGGCTACAGATCCTGTAACAGCATCACAAACAAATAAAGGGAAATGGATTTATGGTTTCTTAATAGGATTTCTTTCTATTATGATCCGTGTATTTAACCCTGCATATCCAGAAGGTGTAATGTTAGCTATTCTATTAATGAATGTGTTTGCACCAACAATTGACCATTATGTGGTTCAAGGGAATGTTAAGAAAAGAATGAAACGTCTAAAAGCAAAAACTGCATAACGATGGAAAATAGAACAGATAAAAATTCATACACTATAATTTTTGCCATAGCTATGGTATTAATCGTAGGTTCATTACTAGCGTTTACTGCATCTTCATTAAAACCGACTATTACAGAGAACCAACGTATAGAAAAGCAGCAGAATATTCTGTATGCAATGGGTGTTAATGAGAATGATGAAAGTAGTGCGAATTTTGTTTCTACAAATGATGCACCAGAGTTATTTGAAACATATATTCAAAAGCAATTGGTTATTCAAGACGGAAAAGTAAGCGAAGATGATCAAGCTTATTTAATAGATGTTAAAAAAGAACAAGCAAATGCAAATGCAGGTAAAGCAAGAAGATTGCCTTTATTTGTTGGTGAAAAAGATGGTAAAACATTTTACATAGCACCAATTAGAGGTAAAGGTCTTTGGGATGCTATTTGGGCTTATGTTTCAATGGATGAAAACATGGTTGTTCAAGGTGCATTTTTTGATCATGCTGGTGAAACACCTGGATTAGGTGCTAACATTAAGCAACGTTTTTTTATGGATGATTTTATTGGTGAACACCTTTTAAGTGATTCAGGTACTTTTAAAGGTATAGATGTTGCTAAAGGAAATGCAGATCCAAAAAATTTAGATAAAACAGATAATGAGGTTGATGCAATTGCAGGAGCTACAATTACAGGAAATGGTGTTTCAGCTATGATAAAAAGTGATTTAAAGCTTTACGAACCTTACTTTAAAAATTTAAAAAACAATTAATTTATGGGACTTTTATCAAAAAAAGATGCCAAGTTAATCACAGATCCATTAGCGGATAATAACCCTATTACTATTCAGGTATTAGGTATTTGTTCTGCTTTAGCAATTACAGCAGAGTTAAAAGCTTCGATTGTAATGGCTGTGTCTGTAATGGCTGTTTTAGCTATAGGAAATGTAGTGATCTCTTTAATGAGAAACATTATTCCTTCAAAAATTAGAATTATTGTTCAATTGGTTGTCGTTGCTGCTTTAGTAATTATAGTTGATCAAGTTTTAAAAGCTTTTGCTTACGAGTTAAGTAAAACACTTTCTGTTTTTGTTGGATTGATTATTACAAACTGTATTATTATGGGACGTTTTGAAGCTTTTGCTTTAGCAAACAAACCATGGCAATCCTTTTTAGATGGTATTGGTAATGCAGCTGGTTATGGTTTAATACTTATTATCGTTGGTTTCTTTAGAGAGCTTTTAGGTTCTGGTACTTTATTAGGATTTAAAGTTTTAGGAGATCCTATTGAAAAAACAGGATTGTATGCTATCGGTTATGAAAATAACGGTTTTATGTTATTATCTCCAATGGCATTGATTGTTGTAGGTATTATCATTTGGATACAACGTAGTAGAAACAAAGCTTTAATTGAAGACTAAATTAGTTTAAGGTTATTTGTTGTTGATGGTTTAAATTGACAATTAAATGCTAACAACTAAAAACAAAATATATGGAACATATAGAATTATTTTTCAAATCGATTTTTATAGATAACATGGTATTTGCTACATTCTTAGGGATGTGTTCTTACTTAGCTGTATCTAAAAAAGTAAGTACAGCTGTTGGTCTTGGAGCGGCAGTAATTTTTGTACTTGCAATCACTGTACCTTTAAACTGGCTATTAGATCAGTATTTATTACAACCAGGAGCTTTATCTTGGTTAGGTGAAGAATACGCTAGTTATGATTTAAGTTTCTTATCTTTTATTATGTTTATTGCTACTATTGCTACAATGGTACAATTGGTAGAAATAGTTGTAGAGAAATTTTCACCATCTTTATATAATTCATTAGGTATATTTTTACCACTTATTGCTGTAAACTGTGCCATTTTAGGTGGTTCATTATTTATGCAATCAAGAGAGATTCCTACTTTAGGATTAGCAACAACTTATGGTGTTGGTTCTGGTATTGGATGGTTCTTAGCTATTTTAGCAATTGCTGCAATTCGTGAAAAAATTAGATATTCTAACGTGCCACCAGCTTTACGTGGTTTAGGAATTACATTTATTATTACAGGTTTAATGGCTATCGGCTTTATGAGTTTTGGTGGTATGTTAACTGGTGGTGATGATGAAGCTAAAGAAGAAGTGACTACTACTACAGTAGAAGCTGAAAAGAAAATAGAAGAAACAAAAGCATTAGCTGATAACACAATTAAAGTAATTGAGTAGTATGATATTATTAGCAGCAAGTACAACAGGGACAATTTTAGTAACCGTAGTAGCATTTTTAATCATTTTAATGTTATTAGTTGGGTTATTATTATTTGTAAAACAAAAATTATCACCATCAGGACCTGTAAAGATTTTGATTAATGGTGAACGTGAAATAGAAGTAAGTTCTGGAGGTTCTTTATTAAGTACTTTAGGAAACCAAAAAATATTTTTACCATCAGCTTGTGGTGGTGGTGGAACATGTATTCAATGTGAATGTCATGTATTATCTGGTGGTGGAGAAGCTTTACCAACAGAAACACCTCACTTCTCAAGAAAAGAATTGGCACATGGTGCACGTTTGTCTTGCCAAGTAAAGGTAAAACAGGATATGGAAATTACCATTCCTGAAGAAGTATTTGGTATTAAAAAATGGGAAGCTGTTGTGGTACGTAACTACAACGTTGCATCTTTCATTAAAGAGTTTGTTGTTGAAATTCCAGAAGATATGGGTTACAAAGCAGGTGGATATATTCAAATTGAAATTCCTCCATGTGAAGTAAAGTATACCGATATGGATATTACAGCTCATCCTGAAGAACATGAAACTCCAGATAAATTTCAAGAAGAATGGGATAAGTTTAAACTTTGGCCATTAGTAATGAAAAATACTGAAACAGTTGAAAGAGCTTATTCTATGGCTTCTTACCCAGCTGAAGGACGCGAAATTATGCTAAACGTACGTGTGGCTTGTCCTCCGTTCGATAGAGCAAAAGGCGGATGGATGGATGTAAATCCTGGTGTTGCCTCTTCTTATATCTTTAACCAAAAACCAGGTGATAAAGTTGTTATTTCAGGACCTTATGGTGAATTCTTCATCAATGAGTCTGATAGCGAAATGCTTTACGTTGGTGGTGGTGCTGGTATGGCTCCAATGCGTTCTCATTTATATCACCTTTTCAAAACCTTAAAAACAGGTAGAAAAGTGACTTATTGGTATGGTGGACGTTCTAAACGTGAATTATTTTACTTAGAGCACTTCCGTGAGTTAGAAAGAGATTTCCCTAACTTTAAGTTTTACTTAGCTTTATCTGAACCAATGGAAGAAGATAATTGGAAAGTAAAAGAAAATATTGATGCTCCTGGAGATGGTTTTGTAGGGTTTATTCACAATTGTGTAATAGATAACTATTTAAGCCTGCATGATGCACCAGAAGATATTGAGTTATATTTCTGTGGACCACCATTGATGAACAAAGCAGTTCAGAAAATGGGTGAAGATTTCGGAATACCGGATGAACACATTAGATTTGATGACTTTGGAGGATAATTCTAAAGTTTATATATAATATTAAAAAAGCCGATTCATTTTGAATCGGCTTTTTTTGTTTTAAACTTTTTCTTAAAAGATATTCTTTGTTCTCTTTTTGCTAGAAGTTAGCAGTGCATCATTATTTGTTGCTTTGTTTTAAGTGCTTTTATACTATGTTATTTTAAAAATTTTATTCCTTAAAAGGGTAACAATTTTATAGTCTTCTTTATATAAGTCTGAATAACTTAATTTAAAACACATTCGCAATGAAGAATTTATCAAAACTATTAATCATGCTATTTGTATTTGCAAATGTATTTTCTACAATTGCCCAAGAAAATATATTAGATGACATACAAAGTAATGTAGTAGAAGCTACATTAGAAAAGAATTATTTTCAATTAAGTCCTAGAATAGGATATGATTTTCCAACCTATAAAAATAATACCCCTTATATAGATTATAATGGTGGTTTAGATTTAGGTATTTCTTTAGATTACTATTGGAGTTGGTTAGGAGTTGGTGCTGATTTCGATTACATAACAAATCAACCAGAAAGCAATTACCCAACGTCTAATCTTTTTGAGCCAGATCTTTTTACTGCTATTAATTCATTTAATTTAAGTGAAGAAAAAGTAACTCGTATGTTTTATGGTATTGGTCCAAATTTTCAATACAGGTTACCATCTGGTAAATTTAAAGCAGAACTTAATACTCGTGTTGGTTTAGCTTCTATTACAGGTGGGAGAACGCTTCTAATGGGTACTTCAACAGCTTCTAATACCTTTCCTTTAAATTTTCATGCGGGTTATAAAGATTCAGGTGTTTTAACTTTTAAAGGTCAGATACGATTTACTTACGCTATTACTAAAAATATTGGAGTTAACCTTGGTGCTTATTATATGCACCACTTAGGTGTAGAAGAATTAAGTGAATCTGGTGTTTCTGCCTTATATCAACCGCTTACTTCTGTAGCAGGTGCTAATGGTGATCCTTTTAATACTTTTGATGGAGAGGTGTTATCAAGATCAAAACCTTGTGATTGTGATATTTCTTCAATTGGAGCATTTGCAGGTTTAACTTATAAATTCACAAAAAAGAAAGAGGATAAAAAAGAAGAAGATGAAGAAGAAAATGTTTGTCCAGTTTGTCAAGAAGATCATTTTCCTCATTGTTGTGCAACTTGTGGTTGTGGAATTACAATTACTGCTAAAGATAAATTTTCAGGAGAAATTCTTCCAAATACTGATATTGTATTAAAAGATTTAGAAGGTAATATTATAGAAAGTGGTACAACCAATTCTTTTGGAGTTATTGTTTTTAGTGATGTGTTAGAAGCTGATTATGTTATTAGCGGAAATCTATATGATGTTGCTTTAGATAATGAAAAGATAAGTCAAGATGAATTTATTCAATGTAAAAAGGAAGGAAATAGCATCCAGAAAGTAATTTACTATGGCGATGAAAATTTTATACTTAAAGGTAATGTTGTAGAATGTAATGCAGATTCAGGTTTACAAGCTGTAGATATTGGTCTTTCAGATAAATTAGCAGCTTTAGAAAAGCATACATTATCTAATGATGTTGGTGATTTTATGTTTCATGTTAAACAGGCTTCTACTTATGCTTTAAATGGTAAAAAAGATGGTTATTATTCTAATGAGGTAGAAGTTTCAACAAGCTCTTACGATAGAAATAAAAGTTTATTTATCGATTTTGAATTGTGCATCGATCCTTGTGGTAAAGCCATAAAACTAGATAATATTAATTTCGATTTAGATAAGTCAGAAATATTACCAGTCTCAATTCCAGATTTAGAACTTATTGTAAAACTGATGCAAGACAATCCTAACATTCAAGTAGAAATGTCATCGCATACCGATAGTCAAGGTTCTGATGAGTACAATAGAAAACTATCACAACGTCGTGCAGATGCTACTGTAGAATATATTGCTAGTCAAGGCATCTCTAAGGATCGCTTAATAGCAAGAGGTGCTGGTGAAACCGAATTAAAGAATGTCAAATGTGCTAATAATGTACCCTGTACAGATGATGAGCACCGTGTAAACCGTAGAACAGAATTCAAAGTAATTTGTTTCTAATCATATTGATTTAATCTGCTATTAATCATTAACCAAATCAAGGCAGTTGTTAATTGCTGCCTTGATTTAAAACTTAAACAAAATGAGAAATTTATATATAAACCCCAAATGCCAAATGTTATCAACCTATCTAAATTATACATTCAAAATGATTTGTATTTTCATGCTATTATGTTTGTCTTCTTGTAGTGATGATGAAGTTTGTGCTTATGATGAAGATAATCGAGATGTAGATTGTGCCGATTTAGAGCTTAACATAGGTGATGTTTGTGATGCTAATGGTGATGGAATTGATAACGGAATCGTTAATGAGTTTTGTGAATGTATTGCCGAGAGTCTTGATTTTGATTGCGAAGAGTTGCAACTTAACTTTGGTGATATGTGTGATTCTGATGGTGATGGTATTTCAGATGGAACTATTACAGATGATTGTGAGTGTCTTCCAGATAATACTGTTGGTTTCGATTGTGAAGAGTTACAGGTTAACTTTGGTGATCCATGTGATTTTAATGGTGATGGTAATTTAGATGGAATTATTACTGATGATTGTAATTGTGTTTCTGAAAATACTGTTGATTTTGATTGTGAAGCGTTGCAACTCAACTTTGAAGTTGCATGTGATTCGGATAACGACGGTGTTAATGACGGAACTGTTAGCGAAAATTGTGAATGTACTCCTGGATTTCCAGAAATAACAGCTTGTCCTGGTTTTATTCAAAATGGTGATTTTGAAATTACAACAGGAGATCCAAATGCTGTAATAGATGAAGATGTTGATCTAGCAACCAATTGGAAAGCCTTATGGCAATCATCAACTAGTCTTGCCGATTTATTTGATAATACTACTACCAATTTCGGTCAATCTTGCTTCACAGCTCCAACTCCATCTACAGGTGTTTTTGCATCTATTTGGGTAGAAAACTCTACAAATTCTAATGCGCTTTACAGAGAGGGTATGTTTAATGAACTTATAGTGACTATAAATCAAGGTTCAGGTCTCTATTCTTTATCTTTTGACTATGCTAATATGAGTGAATCGTGTTCCGCTTCAAATGATGTAAAGGTTGGTGTTTATGGTGTGTATCATCCAAACACAAATCCATTACCAGCCAGTCCAACAGGAATTGCAACACCTACAAATCTAGATTTATTTGGAAGTACAAATACCGTTTTTTTAGGTGAAGTCGTTATTACTTCAACGACAACAAATGCTTGGCAAACGGCTTCTTTTACAATAGATACAAGTGCATTATCATTTCCAACAAATGGTATTAATCATATTATGATTACTAATTCGCATCTTCCATTTGATGATTATGGAAAAATGTATGTAGGATTTGATAATTTTTGCTTAGTGAATTAAAATAGGTGATTTTAGAGCTTACCTAAAAATTATAGAGTAAGTAGAAGAAAAAAAAAGAGACTGTCTAAAAAGGCAGTCTCTTTTTTATATCATAAAAGTCACCGAATAGTTATATTAAGCTATAAAGATCTTTTAAATAACAAATCACCGTTTATGTATTTAATATTTTTTTTAAAAAGAAATTTATACGTCTTGTAATATGCTCTCTAGCTTTTTAAATGAAATGGGTTTAATAATATAGTTTTTTATATTATCATAGCGTTTAGCACGATTTAAGTCTACTGGATCAATAGAAGAACTAACGATGTAAATGGTGATGCTTTTATGTGATTCAATTTTAATAAATTCATCTAAAAATTGCCACCCATCCATTATTGGCATGTTTATATCCAATAATATGACATTTGGTATTGCTTCATCAGAATTCATTATGGGTTTTAGATTATTAATCGCTTCTTGTCCATTTTTAAAAACCATAAAAGAATTACAGAAATTAGATAATTGCATCATTCTTTTTGCTCCAAAAATAAAAATTGGATCATCATCTATAATACAGGCTACGTCAATTTTATTCATATGTCTTTAAATATATATAAAAAGTTGTGCTTTCATTTACGATACTCTCTACTTCAATTTTACCACCAATGGCTTCAACTTGGTTTTTTGTTATAAAGAGTCCTAAACCACGTGAATCTTTATGTTTATGGAATGTTTTGTACATTCCAAATAACTTGTCTCTATGTTTTTTTAAGTCTATGCCTAGACCGTAATCTTTAATTTTTAAAATAACAAAGTCATTCTCAATTTCAGTGTTTATCTCAATCTTAGCGGGTTCATTTATTTTTTTATACTTTATAGCATTCGTTAAAAAATTTAATAAAATACTATCTAAATAAGCCGGGATTCCTTTAACAAAAATTTCAGGTTCTATATTTATAGAAATCTTAGTTTCAGAATTGATTATAAGTGCAGAAATACTAGAGAATGCTTTATTGAAATTCTCTAATAAGTTTAAAGATTCTGTCTTTAAATCTTTTTGAGTATTTATGGCAGCGACTTCGTTTAAATTTTTTACAGTTTCACCTAAGTTATTTACCGCTTGCTCAATTAATGGAAATATTTCATTTTTAGTAGTTTCAGGTGAATCCATTTTTATAATATCTAATAACATATCTAAATTACCGTAATGAGATCTTAGATTATGAGATACAATATGTGCAAAATTTAATAAACGTTTGTTTTGATTTTCTGTAGTGTCTAATAATTGAGAAACTTTTTGACTACTTTTCTTTATTAATGTAAGATCATTGATTTGAGCTATAAAATGCTCTGGTTGCCCATTACTATCTCTAACAATTGTTGTAAACAATTGCGCCCAAATAATTTCACCTTTTTTATTTATATAGCGTTTTTCAGCTTCATAATGATCAAGTTTTCCACTAATCATTCTCATCATAGCTGCATAATCACGGCGTAAGTCATCAGGATGTGTTAGATCCATAAATGTTAAGGTTTTAATTTCATCCTTATTATAACCAAGAGTTTTACAGAGGCTTTTGTTAACATCGATCAAAGTACCTTCTAGATCTACTATTGCCATTCCAACTAAAGCCGTTTCAAATGTTCTACTAAGCTGTTGTTCTTTTATAGCTAATGCTTTAGAGTTTTTTGTTTTTTTATCAATATCTTGAATTAAGCCTTGTATTTTAATACATTTATTATTTTCAATTATAGGCGTACCTATTGTTCTTACCCATTTTTCTTTTCCTGTTTGGGTAATTATTTGAATTTCAATGTCAAAATCTTTGTGGTTTTCAATACAATTTGTAAATAATGTTTCTATTTTATTTAGGCTGTAACCTTTTTTATAGAAAGAAAGTCCAAGTTCAACATTAGGTTTATAATCTAATGAGACTTCATGTATTTTTTTTGTTTGAGTACTCCAATTTAGTTGCGATAAAGTTGTATCAAATTCCCATGTGCCTATGGCAGCATGTTCTTGAATAAAATCTAATAAATTGATGCTACTTTTTTTTTGTATATTAGGGATAGACAAAATAAATGTATTAATAGGGGTTAGTGAGCAAATATAGCTTATAATTTATGTAAATATTTCTATTAAAAATTATTTAGCGATAAGCATAATTTTATTGTAAGTTTTTTCTTTAGATTGTATTATTAAAATTAATTTAGAGCAAATTACTTTGTTTCGTATGGTAGATTTCGTTCTTACTTATTCTCCATTATTTTTTTGATTAAAAAAATGAATTTTATTTTAATTATTTATTTGTAAAAGCAAGGTTTGGTTATTTTAAATTACAACTTTGTATCTTTGTTTTATGAGTAAACCATTAACCCCTCAAGAAATTCATAATCTCGCCATGAACCATGTTGGCAAGGACCTCGAAGCACGTGGTTTTGAATTTATAGCAATTAATAGTAAGTTAAAACGTCATCCTCAATTTGTGTGTATTGATAAAAAGGGTCAGTATTATTTTGTAATAGTACGAGCTGTTATTTTACCTGATAACCCTAATAATTACGATGTAGTTTGGATGGAAACTTTTAAGAAACACGCGTTCGATAAAGATGCTAAAGTGTTATATGCAGGCGTTGGTTTAGGGAATCCTGACGGCGAAGATTTGCCTATTCATTTAAATGAAGAATACCTTATTGAATATAATGGTATTCAGGTTATTGAGATGAATTTAAATTAATCTAATAAGTAAAAAAACGAATTTCAATAATTAAGATTTTAAAATTTATAATGAAAAAAATATTATTCATATTTAGTTTAGCATTACTGTTTGTTTCTTGTGAATCAGAACCTGAAAACATCAAATTATCTGGACCTGTTTTTGGAACTTCTTATAGTGTTCAATACCATTCAGAAGATGATGTTAACTACCAAAAGCAATTTGATAGTCTGTTTAATGTTATAAATGAATCGATGTCCACTTACATTCCTGAATCTAAAATTTCAAGAATAAATAAAGGTGAACCTATTGAAGTAGATGCTCATTTTGCACGTGTGTTTGAAAAAGCGAAATTAATTTACAGAATGACAGAAGGTGCTTTTGACCCTACAATTGGAGCTGTTGTAAATGCGTGGGATTTTGGTCCTGAAGGAAAAATAGCAAATATAGATAGCACAGCAATAGATAGTCTTATGAAATCTGTTGGTTTTAATAGAATGGGATTAAAGAACCATATAATTATAAAGAATAAAAATTCATTTTTAGATTTTAATGCTATTGCTAAAGGTTATGGTGTGGATGTTATTGGTGAGTTTTTAGAAAGTAAAAATATTACGGATTATTTAGTAGAAATAGGGGGGGAGCTAAGAGCAAGAGGTCTCAATCTTGAAAAAAAATCACCTTGGAAAGTGGGTATCGACGATCCAAATTTTGAAGGAGATCAGTCGTATTCAAAAGTCATTGTTTTACAAGAGGAAGCCATGGCAACTTCTGGCACATATCGTAAATTTAAAATTGATGACAACGGTAATCGTTATGCCCATATTATAGATACAAAAACGGGGTATCCTTCTAAAACTAATATTTTAAGTGTTTCTGTTTTAGCTGAAGATTGTATGACTGCTGATGCTTATGCCACGGCGTTTCAGGCTATGGGAATAGATAAAGTAAAGACATTTGCAGAGCGACACGCAGAATTAAAAGTGTTTATTATTTTTGAGAATGAAGCGAAAGAACTTGAAACCCTTTCCTTAAATAACTTTCCACAATAGAAACAACGACCTTCAGCAGTTAAAAACACACTTTTAAAAGCTTAGAGGCTTAGAATTTGTATTTTATTGTAGTTTTAACTACAATTTTTAAATGTTGAAGAAAACATTACTTTTTATTGTATTGCTATTAGGCTTACATTTTTTGTGCGCCCAAGAACCTGTATCTATTCATCTTACTGAAAAAGATGGCTTACCAGATATTGAATTTTATAATATTTTAGAAGATAGTAAAGGGTTTGTTTGGTTAGCTGCAGATACCGGTTTATATCGTTATGATGGCAAAACGTATACCCAATATACTAACGCAGAAAAACGAGGCCTATCCATTTTTGGACTTTTTGAAGATACACAAGGCCGTATATGGTGCACTAATATTTCAGGACAGTTCTTTTATGTTGAAAACAACCAACTCCTCACCTTTATAGATTTAAAAGAGGAATTAAAAGGGCAGTTGGGAAATTACAGTATACAAGACAACAAACTTTTAATTACGACAAGTCGTTCGTTATATATTATTGATTTAATTACCAAGAAAATTCTTTTAAGAGAACTTCATGGAAATGGAGGGGCAAGATTGATGCCTCTAGATACGGGCTACATGTTGATTAGTTTTGATGCTGTAAAAATATTCAATAATGATTTTAAGGAGACCAATCAGTTTTTACTTAACATCCACTATCGTGACATTAAAGGTATGACTACCGCACAAGGTCAAACTCAAGTTTTTAAACTAAATGAGATTTTATTTTTTTCTCAACAATTTAAGTATAAAAACATGTTTAGAAGTATCAACCTAAATACAGGTACTACGGATGCTACACTAGGATTAGAACTTCTGAAAAATAAAAGGATTATTAGGATAAAGATCATAAAGGACAAAATGTGGGTGTTAACCCATACCGGAATTTATATTTATGAAAACGATAAAAATGAATTCAGACTTAAAAACCAAATATTAGAAGATGAAATCGTTACTGACGTTATCATTGATAAAGATCAAAATTTTTGGGTTTCAACATTGACCAACGGGATTCATTTAATACCGAATATAGAGGTTGTAAAACATAAATTACCTGAAAAGAGTAATGATATTATGGCTATTGATAAGGTGAATGATTCGGTTGTGTTTTTTGGTTCTAAAAGTGGAGTCGTAGGGTTTTTAAACGTTGATGCTTCTACTTATAAAGCATCTGCTAACTTGGGTAATAAAGTCTCTGCAATACAGTATAATTCTAATATTGAATATAGTTATGTAAGTATCGACGATGGTGGTTATTTTGTAAATAACAAAACATTAGAAACCATAAAAAAACATGAATTTCTTGGTGTGAAAAGTTTTTCTCGCGTTAATGAAACGATGACACTTTTTGGAACCTATAGCAGATTGGCTTTTTTGAATAATACTGCAGAGTTAGTTAAAACATTTTCTGATAACAAGCGGATCTATACAACCTACTACAGTGAGAATAGCAATACTGTTTTTATTGGGTATGTCGATGATTTATTAGTTTTAGATAACGATTTTAAATCAACCACAATACGCTATAAAGAGAAAGAGATTTTAGCCATTTCTATTACGGAAACTGCAGATGGTATCGTTTGGGTGGGGACGTTTAAAAATGGAATTTTTGCAATAAGAGATAATCAAGTTATTGCGCATTACACTACAAAAGAAGGCTTGTTGTCTGATCAGATTAAATATTTAAAGGCAGATGAAAATTCGATTTGGATAGCGACACCAAAAGGTTTGCAAGTATTTAATACGGATAACAAAGATTTTAAAAATTTAACCAAGACAGACGGTCTTTTGTCTTACAAAATTTCAGGAATCGAAGTCTTAAATAACCGCGTGGTATTGTCTTCAAATAAGGGCATTTTTTCTTTTGATAAAGAGAAGGTATTTAAAACGACTTCGCAACCCGAAATTTATTTTAACGACATAAAGATTAATGAAAAATCGACTGATCTAGGAACGGATTATGATTTAGATTATAATCAGAATTCAGTACAATTTAGTTTTAATGTCAATGGTGTTTTATACAATATAAATAAAACGTATCAATACCGTTTAGTTGGTTATAATAATAACTGGATTACTACAGATTTAGGTGTGAATACCGTAAAATATAGTAGCCTACCAGTTGGGGAATATACATTTCAGGTGAGGCCAACATCGATTATTGAGGGCACTGAGAGTAACGATAAGAGTATTAAATTGAATATCAAATTGCCATATTGGAAAAAGTGGTGGTTTATTTTAGCCTACAGTTTGTCTTTTGTAGGTCTCATTATTTTGTATTACAAAAGGAAATTAAAAAAGAAGGAAATAGCGAAAGAATTAGAGATTAGACAACTCTCTTTAGATAATGAGTTAATCGCTTTAAAACTAGAAAATTTACGCTCGCAGATGAATCCGCATTTTATATTCAATGCGCTTAATTCTATTCAAGAGTATATTATGCTCAATCAAAAAAAACTAGCTAGTGAATATTTAGGAAAGTTTGCCGATTTAATTAGAACTTACCTCAGCCATAGTACCAAAGGGAAAATCACCTTACAAGAAGAAATAGATTGTTTAGAAATGTATTTAGAATTAGAGAAATTACGTTTCGAAGATAAACTGCATTATGTCATTTCAACTTCTGGTAATTTAAAACCAGATGAGGTTAATATACCAACAATGCTTGTTCAACCTTATGTGGAAAATGCCTTAAAACATGGATTGTTACATCGTAAAACAGATCGTAATTTAAGAATCAATTTCTTTATAAATGATAAAGTGAAAACGGTGAGATGTATTATTGTAGATAATGGTGTTGGTAGAGAGCAAGCCGAAAAGTTTAAATCGAGAAGTCGTAAAAGTCATCCGTCTTTTGCTACTAAAGCTACTCAAGATCGATTAGCATTATTAAACTACGGAAAGGAAAAACAAGTTGGTGTCATTATTACCGATCTGTTTGATAAAGATATACCTGTAGGTACGCAAGTTGATATTACAATCCCATACACTACAGATTAATCATTAAACATGCTCTAATAAAATAAACACATATGAAAGTAGTAATTATAGACGACGAACCTAAAGCAAGAAAATTGCTTAATATACTAATAGAGGAGAATTGCCCAAAAGTTGCTGTTATTTTCACGGCCGAAGATTTGTTAAGTGGTGTTGAAATTATAAAAGCAGAACAACCACAAATTGTATTTTTAGATATTGAAATGCCAGAGCATTCGGGTTTAGAAATTTTTGATTTTTTGGAGGAAACACATCGTAATTTCGAAATTATATTTACAACGGCTTATAGCGAATACGCTATTAAGGCTTTTGAACTTTCGGCTGTAGATTATTTATTAAAACCATTGCGGTTAGATAAGCTTAGTGAAGCCATAGAGAAAGCAATTGATAATATCGGTAAATCTCATATTAACATTAAGTTAGATGAGCTTCAGAAAAGTTTAAAATCGTCTAATTTTAAAAAAATAGCACTTCCAGTAGCCGACGGTATCAAGTTTGTAAATTTTGATGATATCATCCTATTAAAGGCAGATGGTATGTACACCAAAGTTCATGTGCAAGATGCTTCAGAGCTGTTAATCAGTAAGCCATTAAAACATTTTGAAGAATTATTAGATACTATTCCTATGTTTTACAGACCACATCGTTCGTACTTAATCAACTTAAAGTATATTAAAGAATATTATAAAAAAGATGGAGGCTATATTATTATGGATAATGATGAAACGGTTTCTGTCTCAAAAGATAAAAAGGAAGAGTTTTTAACTATTGTACAGAATATAGGGTAGTTTGCTTTAGAAGTTGAAAGTGCTGTTTCAGAAATTTAGTTACAATTTTAGTAGGTTGGATTAAGATATTTGTTTTTATAAACTTTAAAATTCTTAACCTATTATGAAAAAAATTACATTTTTTCACGAACACTTAATCCATACATGTTTCGTGAGTAAAACAAAATTACTTTTTTTATTTACTATAATTTCTGCATTGAGTTATGGACAGACTTTTGATTGGGAGACAGGAACATTACTAAGTTTTGGTTCATCTAATCAAAACATTATTGCAAAGCAAATTGTTAATGGTTACGAGGTTAACTTTTCTGCCAGTGGTAGCGGTACACCTATTCTGCTTGGCACTTTTAATCAAGGTACTACAGGCAAGGCTGTTATGAATCAGCAACCTGAACAAGTTGTTCGATTAGCTTTTTTTCCTGCAGTAGATATTCAAAGCCTCAAAGCTTTTTCTGCTAATGCTAGTACTGTTAACTGGACTTTTACACCAGTTAATAGTCCAGGTAATGCCGTTGTAACAGCGAATGTTGCTCAAAATGCTGTTACAGTGAACTTAAATTGGACTAATGTTAGTATAATAGATATAACAGCAACTAATGGAAGCTCACAAAATTTTGGAGTTGATGATATTGTGTTTTCACCTTATACACCTTGCACAGTAACCATCCCAGACGCAAACTTTAAAGCTTACTTAGTTGGTAATACTACCATAAACACCAATGGTGATACAGAAATACAGTGTAGTGAGGCTAGTGCTTTTACGGGAGCCGTAATTGTTAATGGTTTAAATATTTCAGATTTAACAGGTATAGAGGCCTTTACAAATATTTCAGTTTTAAATTGTCGAGATAATGCATTAACGAGTTTAGATATTTCTCAAAATACAGCTTTATTAGAATTGCTTTGTCAATCTAACGCATTGTCTAGTTTAGATGTCTCAACAAACACGCTTTTAACCCGTCTTTGGTGTGATGATAATAGCAGTATTTCAAGTTTAAATGTATCATCTAATACAGCTTTAGTAGTATTATCTTCTGGTAACAATAATTTAACAAGTATAGATATATCTTCTAATACGGCTTTAGTTTATTTAAGTTGTTATAATAATAGTATCACAAGTATAGATCTCTCTAATAATACCGTTTTAGTACGTGTCGTTTTAGACTTTAATGGTTTAACGAATCTAGATATATCATCAAATACTGCTTTAGAAAATCTATCCTTTCAATCTAATGCTTTAACAAATTTAGACCTGTCATCCAATACAGCTTTAAAAAATATAAAGGGTATAAATAATGGTTTAACAAGTTTAGATGTCTCGTCAAATTTAGCTCTAGAATCTTTACAGATTGATGATAATAGTTTTACAAGTTTAGATATATCAAACAACACCTTTTTAAATGTTTTACAAGCGAACAACAATTCCTTAACAAGTTTAAACGTTGCAAATGGAAACAATGCGAATTTTGTTCAATTTAATGCACTTAACAACCAAGATTTAACGTGCATTCAAATAGACGCAGCCTTCACACCACCAACAACTTGGCAGAAAGATGCAACAGCAAGTTATAGCGAAGATTGCGCAGCATTAAGCGTAGATGAATTTAATCTAAACACAATCTCATTACACCCAAACCCAACAAATTCAATTTTAAATATAGAAATGACTAAAAACATCAAACAAGCAACTGTCTATTCTATGTTAGGTAAAGAAGTATTAAAAACCCAAAATAAACAGATCGATGTTTCTCGTTTATCAAACGGCGTATTTTTAATTAAAATAGAAGATGAAAACGGAAACGTTTCAACCAAACGTTTTATCAAACAATAATACATAGTTTTGTTTTTTTTAGAAATCTCGTAAGTGTTAAGCTTACGAGATTTTTTTGCTTTAGAAGTTGAAAATGGTGTTTCAGAAACTCACCCCATTTTAATGAAGCTTCATAGTAGATATTTGTTTTCTAAATCTTAATAAAAACCAATTATGAAAAAAATTACATTTTTTAACGAACACATAATCAATAAATGTCTCGTGAGTAAAACAAAATTATTTTATTTATTACTACTTATATGTAGTTTTTCTTTCGCCCAATTTCCTACTACTAATTTAATAGCTCAGTATGGATTTGATAATGGGTCTTTAGTAGATGGTGCTAATGGCGCTAATTTTTCTCAACATGGATCAGCTTCACTATTTGTTAATGATAGATTTGGTACAGCTAATGGAGCTTTACAGTTAAATGGAGATGATTTTCAACGAGTAAACTTAGATCACGACTCTTCTTATGATGATATTTCTTTGTCATTTTGGATTAAGACGGCAACCAATGATAATAATGAAAGAACAATAATTTATGACCTTGGAGGAACTTTTAACAAAGGTTACCATATTTATTTAAAAGATGGAGAGATAAACCACTATTCAAGATTTAATGTGGGTTCTAACTATATTGTTTATAATATAACATCTATGGATATTAGTGATGATCAATGGCATCATATTGCTATTACAACACATATGTTAATTTCAAAAATTTATGTTGACGGGCAATTAGTGGATTCGACTGGGAATCCAAGTGCCTCAAGTTATAGTAATAGAGGATTTGATAGTAACGGTATTGTTGGTTTAGCAAGAAATAGATCTTCATACCCGACGGCTACAAGCAGTTATAGAGACGTTATTGATGATATATTAATTTATGATAGAGAGATATCAGCTGCAGAAATAACATCTATTGGTGACTATAATTTTTGTGTTGGAATTACTAATCAGTTATTTACTTCTAATATTACAGCTACAAATATAGATGTAAATGTACCAGGTACACAAACTGTGGATATTGCGTATCATGAAGTTTCTCAACCTTTTTCTTCTGCTACAGTTGTTTCAAGTGTTTCAGGAGGAGCAAGTACAACTATTACTGGAACATCGCCAGAAACTTATAAAGTTTATGTTAGAAAAGATTGTGGAAATGGTAGTTATTCATCATGGTCTGCACCCCTTATTTTTAAGAATACAGGAATACCAACTTATGTTAACTATAATGCAACAGGAAATAATGATGGTAGTAGCTGGTCTGATGCATATATTAATTTAAATACAGCGTTAGATTTGGCAACCTCTGGTGATCATATTTGGGTTGCGTCAGGTAATTATAAACCACATGCTTTTGATAGAAGCGTTTATTTTACAGTAAACAAAGAAAATTTAAAAATTATCGGAGGGTTTAATGGAACAGAAACTCAGGAATCTGATGCAGATCATGTTTTAAATACGACTATTTTATCAGGAGATTTACAAGATAATGATGTAAATATAACCGATTTTATTTCTAGCTATTCAAACACAACTCGAAATGCAGATAATAGTTACCATGTCATAAATATTACGGAATACGGAAATAATTTATTATTAGAAGGTATAACAGTAAGTGATGCACATAATAATTTAGATGCTTTTGAGAGTGGTGGTGCAATTGTAAAAGATTCTGGGGTTACTAAGCTAACCCTTAAAAATTGTATTATAAAAGATAATGTTTCAAGAAACGGCAATGCAGGTTTATTAGCTGAATATGATCTTAATGGAACAGGGATATTAGGTGAGTTGAATATTGAAAACTGTATATTCTCTAATAATATGGCTCGATGGGCAACAGCTATATATAGCTTTGTTCGTGACGATACTGATGCAAATATAAATATTACCAATAGTTTATTTGATGGTAATATTGCAGGAAATTTGAATAGTACAACTGCACAAGGCTATGCTGGTAGTTCGGCATGGCTTAGGAATTTAAGTATTAGTAGCAGTTCTACTTTAAATATAGACATCATTAATTCTACATTTGTTAGTAATAGCGATACAGGTACAGAGCAAAATTTAAATAACTTTAGTAGATCAACGTTAGCTATAAGTAGAAGTAACGGAAATGCAGGGGCAGTAAATACAACAGTAGCTAATTCTATTTTTTGGGGTAATACAGCTACTGGTGGTTTAACTGCACGTTCTATAACAGATTTATATGAACAGCCACCTACATCTGTAAATGTTTTAAATTCTATAGATGAAGCCAATTTTAACGATGCTGTAATTACAAATACAAGTAATACAACTAACTCTAATCCTCTATTTACGGATGCTGCAAATGGGGACTTTACATTAACTTCTGGTTCGCCTGCGGTTGATACAGGAGACAACAGTTTTGTTTTTGAATCCACAGATTTATTAGGAAACCAACGTGTTTTTAATACAACTGTAGATATGGGAGTTTATGAGTTTGGAGCACCATTTTTAAGTACAAATGATTTTCAACTAAATGAAAATGAAATCAAACTATATCCAAATCCAACAAATTCAATATTAAACATAGAAATGACTCAAAACATCAAACAAGCAAGCGTCTATTCTATTTTAGGTAAAGAAGTGATTAGAACTGAAAATAAACAGATTGATGTTTCTCGTTTACCAAACGGAGTATTCTTAATTAAAATAGAAGATGTAAACGGAAACGTTTCAACCAAACGTTTCATCAAGGAATAATACATAGTTGTGTTTTTTTAGAAATCTCGTAAGTGTAAGGCTTACGAGATTTTTTTGTTTAGAAGTTGAAAGTGGTGTTTTAGAAACTGATACACTAAACCAACGACAGCATCATAGATATTTGTGTCATAAATCTAAAACATAACCTAATTATGAAAACAATTATAGCCTACCTTATTATAGCATTTACATCATCTGTACTTTTTTCTCAAAGTGAAATTCCTACAGAAGCCATTAACGGTACTTACCATTTGTTAGAAGCCGAAAAGGGGATAGGCAATAAGCCAACCAAATCTAAACTTTTTCAATATGGAGAGTTTGCAGGCGATAAGGTATTAGCAATTGCGGCTTGTGCTCAATGTATGCCTGCAATTTATAAGTATCAAAAAGACGAAAGTAAAGAGTTGGGGATTCCTGTTTTTTACAACGATTACGGACTTTTTGTTATTACCTACGATAACGAAAGTTTTGTTATGGTAAAAGCAGCAGATGCAGATAGCGAAGATTGGACGGACTTTAGTTATAGTAATTTTTACAGCAAAAATGAAGCGAAGGTTATTGCTATGACACAACAAAAAATTAAAGCGTTTGTTGTAGCGGTTTCTGAATAAATTTCGGGGTAATTCAAATTTTTAGAAGTCCTTATTTTTTAGAAGTTAAAAACGGCATTTCAGAAACTTACTTCATTTTTTAGCTCTGTCATATTCGATATTTGACACTATATAAACTTAAAATTTAACCTATTATGAAAAAAATAATGATAACGGTTGCTCTAATTTTTACAGCAACCATAGCGCAAGCTCAAAAAACCTTTTACGAAGCTCTAGAGGCTAATGGTGAGACAGCAACCTACGAAGGTTTTTCTGGCATATCTATAAATGACGATGGTACTATAGCTATTGTAAGTGGAAAACCAGTGGTAACAATAACCGTAAAAAAATTGGCAACAGGACAACCTGTGGGTTTTGAAGCTAAACCCGTTTCAGAAAGTTATGGTGGTTTTGGAGCGTCTGAACTAGGCGATTATGATAGAGTAGATAGTTACCCAAATGTAATGACCATAAAAAACACTTACAAAAGATGACTCGATGGTTATATGGTAATCGACGATTTGTTATTTAAGATTAGTTACATACCAAGTGACGGTGTTCCAGAAGTGAAAAATGTCACTGCTGTATATGTTATGGTTAAAGACCGTAGCGAAGCAAAAGATGACACAGGAAAGAAGAAAAAGAAGAAAGGTGGTTTTTTAGGACGCATGAAAGCAAAGTTAGAAGCTACAGGACAATCACCAACCTATAAGTATATTCAAACGGTAAATATTGAAAAGATATTTAACGATTACGTCACGGCTATGAAAGCCAAACAAGCGAGTCCAATAACGGCCCAAGACAAAACAGATATCGCCAAAATTAAACGCGCAAGAGAAGCTGGAGACGAAGAAATAAAACGTTATAACGATTCAATCAAGGCTACGCCAGAGTATAAAGACTTGCAAAGAAGAATAAAACAAAATGAGGCAAACTATCAGGCATCAGAGTTAAAAAACACGGTAACACTTCGTAATAACTCGAATAATGAAATTTATGTAGGTAGAGCTGGAAGTAGTAATCCAGGAACAAGAATTAGTGCTGGTGGAACAGCCAGGTGGAGCTGTGATCAAGATGCTTATTTACAAAAAATAACGAAGTCTGGTGGAAGTAATGCTTATGATTCTACTAATGTACAAGTGTACCGCAAAAATTCGGGTTGTGGTAATACGGTGTCCATAAACTAATATTCTAGAACAAAGAACAAATAAATTTAAAACTCAAATCTTTATACCATTTCTTGTTTAAAATGAGGAATGGTATAAGCTAAACCTTAAAACAAATGAAAATATTTAAACCCGTAACATTGCTCTTCGCTATTTTATTATTAACGGCTTGTAACAGTGATGATGATGCTACACTAAATTACGTCTTAGAAAGTGATCGTGATGCACTAATTGAAATTTATAATGCCAACACAAACAATACCTTATCTTGGGATATTACATCAACGGATGTTTCAACTTGGGATGGTGTTACAGTAGAAGATAGTAGAGTTGCAGTTTTAAGCATAGGAAGCTCTAATATTGACGATTTACCTACAACGGCCTTGCAAAAACTAACGGCATTACGATCTTTAGTAGCAAATAATAATAGTTTTTTAACCATTAATGTTAGTCATAATATTAATCTTAAAAACTTGCAATTATTCGATAATAATCTAACCGCGATTGATGTTTCTAATAATACACTATTAGAACAATTATTGTTAGAAGGTAATAATTTAGGAAATTTAGATGTAAGCATGTTGGTAAACTTAACCGATTTAAAAGGCGGTAGCAATAGTTTTTCAAATTCGGTAAACATAGCAAACGGAAACAATGCTAATATGTGGAGAATGGAATTGGGATCAAGCACTTTAAGTTGTGTACAGGTGGATGCTGGCGCTACAGATGGTTTTACTGGTTGGTCAATTTCTAGCAATGCAAGTTATAGCACACATTGCTTGTAAATATATGCAACATTAACACCGTTGCTATTTAATACTTTAAAAATAAGTGATTAAGAAAAGTTGGACAGATTCATTTGCGTTCAACTTTTCTATTTTAAAAGTGTATGAAGTATTTTAAACAATACAAATTAGAATTGTTTCTAATCTTATTTTATATGGTTATAGGTCTTGGTTTAGTTTATTTATTATAATTCACATAAGAGATTATTTTACCATTCATTAGTCAAAAAGCGCTTTCTACTAAATAAAAATAAAGTCCAATAGATTAATTTGTAAATTCACCCCTAAACTTTATCTCTTGAAATTAAGGCTTTTTCAGTATGTGTTTTTCTTGTTAGTAACATGGTTTGCAACAGCACAACAGCCTGTCTCAATTCATCTCACTGAAAAAGACGGCCTGCCAGATATTGAGTTTTATGATATATTAGAAGATGAACAGGGGTTTATTTGGTTGACCGCAGATAAAGGATTGTACCGTTACGATGGTAAACACTATAAATTGTTCACTAATCCTATTAAGCGCGGTCGCTCTTTATTTGGATTAACCTTAGATGCTAAAGGACGTCTTTGGTGTAATAATCTTTCCGGACAATTTTTTTATGTTGAAAACAACGAACTCAAACTCTTTAAAGATTTTAAAGACATAAACACACTTGTTGAGTTTAATATTTATAAAAATCACCTCTTCATCACTGCAAATAATACGTTAAGATCTATAAATATTGAAACAAAAAACGAAATTTATGAATTAGAGAATATTTCTCAAAATCATTTTACATTAGTAAACGAACGTAAAGAAGGTATTTATTTTAATAAAGATGAGGTTACGTATTTTACGAATGATGTGACCTTAAAACAGACAAAAGCGCTTTATTCTAACACAGTTTTTGAATTAAATAATAGTGGAGCAAAAACATACTTTAAATATGATAATAAAATTTTCTTTTTTAATCAATTAGAACCTAACAAGAAAAATAGTTTACATCAATTTAGAAATAGAGATTTGATAAATGTTCAATTACCCGAAGCATTAGTTTTTTCCATTATTGTGAGTTGCTTGCAAGTAGGAGACAACATATGGATACTAACCAATAATGGTATTTTTGTTTCTAAAATTGAAAATAAATGTTTAACTATTTTAGAGCATTATTTTAAAGGGATCTATACAACCGATATCATTAAAGATCGCAATACTAATTTTTGGGTAACAACACTAAAACAGGGTGTGTATGTTATGCCTAATTTAGCCTTAAAAAAAATAGATTTACCTAAGGATCTAGGTGTCAATGCAATAGAAAAAACCAATAAGGAAGAGCTGTATTTGGCGACGTCTAATTTTGAAATTTTTAACTATTTTAAAAAAGAGAATAAACTAACTAAAACCAACGTATCCTTCCGGAATAATATTTACGGAATTAGTTATAATCCGTTAACTGAAGATTTGTTAATGGTTGCAACAACCGAGTCTGTTTTTTATAATCCTAAAGAAAAAATAAATAAAAAAAGTAGTCTTATTGTTACCAAGTCCATAACTGTTTTTAATGAAGATCAATATTTGGTAAGTCTTCCTCATGCCTTGTCACTTTACAGTAAAAGAAGAGATGCATTTGAGTCATTACGCTTAATGAGAAGTTATGGCTCTGTTTTAAATACCTGCAAAACCAAAGCTTATTGTAATTTTATTGACGGTTTTGGTGTCGTCGATTTAAAAACAAAAACTTATAAGCAAATTACCTATAAAAATTCACCTGTCTATGGTTCTAAAATTGCAATTTCAACAGATAATGTAGTGTGGGTTGCGACGTACAACGAAGGATTGTATGGTTTTGTAAATGATAGTTTACATTATAAATTGAATGTTAAAAATGGATTAGCTTCTAATTTGATTAGTGTAATAACCGCAGATGAAAATTCACTTTGGATTGCAACTGATAAAGGCTTGCAAAATTATAATTATGAGACTAAGAAGATTATAACTGTTAATCGTGAAGATGGTATCGATTCATATAATATTAACTCAATTGAGATTTTGGGAGATGATATTTTTTTCGGATCTAATACAGGATTATATCAGTTTGATGCTAATAATATTACCAAAGCCAGAAAAACACTACAACCGTATTTTACATCTGTAGCTATTCAGGAAAAAGATACAGATGTAAAATTGAATTATGATTTAGATCAAACCGATAGCGAAATCAGATTTGGGTTTAATGTCAATGGATTTCAATCTAACAAATTTGTAAATTATGAATACAAATTAGAAGGTTACAGTGACAATTGGATTGCGGTAGAAGAGGGTTTAGACTTTGTGAAATTTAACACGCTTCCAGCTGGTGAATTTACCTTTCATCTAAGAGCGAAAAATACCTTTCAAAAAACGTATACAGAACCTATTTGTGTGGTTTTAAAAGTAAGATTGCCTTTTTATAAAAGCTGGTGGTTCTATACGCTTATTTTGTTAGCGTCAATAAGTTTTGTTTGGGGGTATTTTTCTAGAAAAACGGAGCGGTTAAATAAGGCTCAGCATCAAGCTTTAGAAAAAGCGAAGATTAATCAACAATTGGTGTTTTCGCAATTAGAGAATTTAAGATCCCAAATGAATCCGCATTTTATTTTTAATGCTTTAAATTCTATTCAGGATTTTATTATTTTAAATGAACGAAAATTAGCACGTGAATACCTTGTAAAGTTTTCGCGATTAATAAGAACTTATTTAGAGCATAGTCAAACCAATGAAATTTCTTTAAATGAAGAGGTTAAAACCCTGAGACTTTATTTAGAACTTGAAAAAGATCGCTTTGATGATGATTTTAAATTTGAAATTCACGTTGATCAAAGTTTAAATCTAGAAACCACATTTGTACCATCTTTATTTATTCAACCCTACGTAGAGAATGCTTTGAAGCATGGTTTACTTCATAAAAAAGATAACAAAAAATTGATGTTGAATTTTATTAAAAACGCGAATCAAAATCATTTAATTTGTGAAATTATTGACAATGGAATTGGTCGAGAAGCATCAGCAAAAATAAAAAACCAACGGGTTGGGAATCATAAATCTTTTGCGACGTCTGCAAATCAAAAACGAATCGATTTATTAAATCGCAGTCAGGATAAAAAAGTAGAATTGCAGGTCGAAGATGTATACAACAAACAACAAGAAGTCTCAGGAACAAAAGTAACGATTATAATAGAATTAGCACATTGATAAGTTATCTTATGAAACGAGCATGCTGAGCATTTTAATATTTAGAGAAATGATTAATAATGAATAGCATGTACCTCATAAAAACAAATAAAATATATACATGAAAGCAATAATTGTAGACGATGAAAAACGTGCCAGACGTATTTTGCATACCTTAATTGTAGAAGAATGTTCTGAAATAGAAACGATTTTTGAGGCTGAAAATTTATTAGATGGTGTGGCTGTTATAAAAAAGGAACAGCCAGATATTGTATTTCTAGATATTGAAATGCCTAATCATTCTGGACTTCAGATTTTAGAGTTTTTTAAAACTGAGGCTATTAATTTTCAAATTATTTTTACAACCGCTTATGGCCATTATGCCATAGAAGCCTTTAAATTATCAGCTGTAGATTATCTTTTAAAACCCATTGATGTTACCGAAATGAAAGTAGCTATTGCTAAAGCATCAATCTATCTTGAAGAAAATTCTATAAAAGAAAAACTACAGAATCTCGAACGTAATATTCAGCAATTAGCCTTAAATAAAATAGCTTTAGAAGTCCCAAAAGGAATTCGTTTTGTTTCTCACGAAGACGTCTTGTTTTTTGAGGCCGATGGTGTGTATACTAAAGTCTATTTACAAAATGGTAAAACCGAATTGATTTGTAAAACCTTAAAACATTTTACAGAACAACTGAGTAATAAACCACTGTTTTACAAACCACATCGTTCATTTCTTATCAATTTAAAATATATGAATGAAGTCACTAAAAAAGATGGTCTTCAAGTTATTATGAGTAATAATAAAAGTATTCCTATTGCGCGTGATCGGAAGGATGAATTTATGGAAATTATTAATCGTGTATTTTAAATTTACATACCATTCATTACTATAATCTTACCATTCACTAAAAAGTAAAAAATCACTTAACTACATTTTTGCACTTTTACTTCATAATTATAAAATTAAACTTATTATGAAAACAAGATTACAATTTTTATTATTGCTTTTATGTTTTTACACATTTAACATAACAGCTCAAAATTTGGGTTACAAATATGCAGAGTACTCATTTAATAATGGATCTCTGATAAATACATTTAATCCAGGCAATGGGGACTTAGTAAAAACAGGAACAAGCTCTACATTGCTCACAGACCGAAATGGGATTGCTAATAATGCCATATCTCTAAATGGAGATACAGTATATAATTCAATTTTACCTGGAGGGTCAGGTCAAACAAATTTTAGTGTTTCGCTTTGGATGAAAACCACTACAAATAA
Source organism: Winogradskyella undariae (assembly GCF_013285155.1). Taxonomy (GTDB): domain Bacteria; phylum Bacteroidota; class Bacteroidia; order Flavobacteriales; family Flavobacteriaceae; genus Winogradskyella; species Winogradskyella undariae. Next base: position 339,703 of record NZ_JABTEL010000003.1, read on the forward strand.
TTTAGACAGAACTGTTTGGGAAGTTTATAACCAAACAGGCAATGCTGTAACTTTAAAAATGACAACAACTGGCAAACTTGTGAGTGAAGTTATGCTATCTGGTTCGGTTTATAATGAAGAAATTAATACGCCAACTAGTTTATTAGATGGTAATTGGCATCATATAGTTGTCACATTAGAAAAATATATAGTTAATGGAGGTAAATTACGCGTAAGAACATTTATAGATGGCGCAGAGGAATCTGGTTTACTTATGCAGCAGATTAATTATGGCCAAATTTGGACTGCTAGCCATGAAACAGGTGGAATTACTTTTGGAGATGGTCTTGATGAAGTGAAATATTTTAATGCACCTCTATCTGCTATTGATGTTGCAAACTTATACGAAAGCGAAATAAAGCTCGTAGATCAGAATGCTACAGGTGCTAATGATGGAAGTAGTTGGGCAGATGCTTATACAAGTTTAAATACAGCTTTACAAAATAATCCTGGAGGAGAGTTTTGGCTAAAGGGAGATACTTATGTTCAAATAGGCTCAGTAAATGCACCATTTAATCTTGATGATAATCAGAAAATTTATGGTGGCTTTAATGGTACAGAAACATTACTAGGTCAGCGTGATATTGTGGCAAACCCAACAATTTTATCTGGTGATATTAATGGAGATGATGATTACAACATCACTTTTAATAATGCAACTAGATTAGATAATAAAAATAGAATTGTACATGTTATTGGAGACAATGTTATAATTGATGGTATTACTATTACAGGTGGTAATGCTAATGGAACAACGCCAGAGCGTAAACGAGGAAGTGCTGTTTTTGTAAATCCGGGTGCTGGTCAACTAGTTTTAAGAAACTGTACAGTTACCAAAAACATCTGTACCTTTGGTGGAGCTATATCTGTATTAGATGGAGGAAATGACGTCACTGTTACTTTCGAAAATTCTACATTTTCAGATAATTTAGCTGATGTAAGTTCTGTTTTGTATGCCAGACCATCAGGAGGTACAATTATTAATTTTACTAGTATTAACAGTTTATACCACAATAATACCTCAAGTGGAGATTCTAATGAGCAAACAGCTGTTTTATGGTTGAGGAATGATACAGGTGGTGGTTACGAAGCTAACATAATTAATTCAACTTTTGTTAATAACAGTTTTTTAGGTAGTAATGCATCATCATATGATGAACCAGTTATTGCTGTTGGTTCTACAAATAACAGTCTTCATATTAATATTTACAATACCATTTTTTGGAACAACACCAATAGTTTAGGAGATATAACTAATGCTTTAGGGAGTGTAAATAACAATACTATGACGAACCATGCATTAGTGCGTAATAGTTTAGATATCAATCATTTTTCTATTATTTCAGATGAACAAGCTATTTTACAAATGGACCCCTTGTTTGTAGATGAAGCTACTAACGATTTTAGGTTGTCTTCTGCTTCGCCAGCAATAGATGCTGGAGCAAATGTTTACCTACCAACAACCGTTGGTACAGATTTAAATTATAATACAAGAATTGTTAATAACATAGTAGATATGGGAGTTTATGAGTACGATGCTTCATTAAGCATCGTAGATCTAGATTTTAATAAAAACAGCATCAACCTTTACCCAAACCCAACAACAGCAACTCTAGAAATAGAAACACAAATAGAGATTAAAACGATTTCTATCTATTCAATATTAGGAAAAGAAGTTTTAAAATCTAACAGTAAAGTAGCGGATGTTTCCGGATTGTCAAGCGGTGTTTATCTAGTTAAGATTATAGATTTAGAAGGAAATCAACATGTAAAACGATTTATAAAGGAATAAATCATAGTTCTATTTATACTAAAAAAGGAAAGTCATTAAGGCTTTCCTTTTTTTATTACTATTCATTTACAAAATCTTACCATTCACTAAAAAGTTGAAAATTCTTTTCCTATACCTTATCATTTTTGTGTCATAATTATAAAACCAAATTTATTATGAAAACAAAATTACTTTTTTTATTACTGCTTATTAGTAGTTATGCATTTGCGCAGTTTCCCACAGATGCAACCAAACATTATAGTTTTACAAATAGCGATATTACAAATCAAGCAGGTACTAATTATGATTTAGTACTTAATGATGGTTACGGAACACCAACGTTTGTAACGGATCGTTTTGGGAATGCAAATTCTGCAACAGATTTAAATAATGGACACTTTAGTATGGGTATTATGCCAAATAGATCGGGTTATGATGGAAACCAGTTTGCTATTAGTTTTTGGTTTAACACTACAGACTTAGGAACGCTTTTCGATCAGTACAGCAATAGTCAAGAGGAAGGTTGGACTATAGCTGTTTTTAATACCAGTTTAGCATTTATAACGGCATATGATTGTTATTATGGGTATTCATGCGGTTATACGTTAGATTTTCAATATGCTAATCAGAATTTTAGCGATGGCAACTGGCATCATGTTGTTGCCATGATGTACAAGGAAAATGATGGAACAAATCAACAATATATCAAAAGATTATATGTAGATAATGTTTTAGTTCAAGATGATGTTCAGGTAACTCTTCCTTATGATGGATCGCAGGGAGTAGGTATGTTAGGTACTACAAATACTATGGAAGCACTAACTGGGGCGAGAACATCTAATGACCGCTACGATGGACTAATGGATGATATATATTATTTTGAACGCGGAATTACTACCGCTGAAGTTAATGCATTATATAATGAAGGTTTGGTTGTAGATATTCCAGACGCTAACTTAAAAGCGGCTTTGGTAAGTGATGCGACAATAAATACTAATTCAGATTCAGAAATACAACCTGCAGAGGCTACAAATTATTCAGGTGCAATTAATGTGGCAAATCTAAACATTGACAATAGTGCAGGTTTAGAAGCATTTGTAAACATATCAGGTTTAGATATTAGTAATAATAATTTAGAACATTTAGATGTTTCTAGTAATACTGCTTTAACAAGTTTAGAGGCAAATAACAATCAATTAATAACTCTAAATATTCAAAATGGTAATAATTCTAATATAAGTGATGCTAATTTTAATGTGCTAAACAACTACGGTTTATATTGTATTGAGGTAGATGATGTGAGCTACAGTAATACAAACTGGACTAATATTAATGCTTATACTATTTTTTCACTTAATTGTGATACAGCGAATGTTAATATACCTGATATTGCTTTAAGGACTAGTTTATTAAATAATACATCGATAAACAGCAATGGAGATTCAGAAATACAAGTTGCGGAAGCTAGAGATTATACAGTAGGTCTTTATTTGAGCACTAGCGGAATTCAAGATATTACAGGACTGCAAGCATTCGCAAATGCGACTAACTTAGATTTAAGTTATAACAATGTCTCAATTATGGATCTTAGAGCTAATAGGTATTTAACAGGATTACATGTTGGAGATAATCCTTTAACGTCATTAAATATTAATGGTTTAAGCTCAATAACTACAGTTAATATTAGCAATACAAGTTTAACAGATGTAGATTTATCAACCCACGAAAGCTTACAATATTTAGAAGCTCAATATGTACATAACATTAACAATTTAGATTTATCATCTAATACAAATATCAATTACATATATTTAAGTGGTAACATGCTAACTAATATTAATTTAAGAACAGGTACCAATGTATCCAATAATTTGTTTATTGAAACTGTTGGTTCGCCTATGTTAACTTGTGTGTTTGTAGATGACCCTGCTTTTAGTTTAAATAATTCAATGAAAGATGCGGTAACAGAGTTTTATCAATTAGATTCAGAATGTGCAAATTTCACCTTAAACACAGAAGATGTAGTATTTCAAAATAACGAAATTTCAATCTATCCAAATCCAACAAAATCAACAATAAATATCAAAACAGAATCAAATGTTGCTAACGTTTCTGTCTATTCATTATTAGGAAAAGAGGTGATTAAAACCAATACTAAAACTGTAGATGTTTCTAGTCTTTCAGAAGGTATTTATCTCATTAAGGTTATAGATTTAGATGGAAACCAACACGTAAAACGCTTTATAAAGAAATAAACCATAGTTCTATTTATACTAAAAAAGGAAAGTCATCAAGGCTTTCCTTTTTTTGTTGCTATTCATTTACAAAATCTTACCATTCACTAAAAAGTTGAAAATCCTTTTACCAAAGCTTATCACTTTTGTGTCATAATTATAAAACCAAATTTATTATGAAGTACATTATTTTATTTTTTATTGCATTAGTAACCACAAGTACATTTGCACAGCAAACATTTTTTGAAAATATTAAAGCAAAAGGCGAAAACCCAGTTTACATTGCGTATCCAGGTGTGGGCACTGATAACGAAGGGAAACAGTCAATAAATCTTAGTCAAGAAAGAGTTGGTCAATATAACGAGCCACAAGAAGTTATCGTAAAATTATTAAATCATGAAGGTATTGACTCTGGAATAGCTATTATAGACAAAAATGATAATGACGAAAAAGGAAGCCAATATATAGCAGATTTTACAAAAAACAGACAAACTTTTACTGGGTTTCCCAACACATATATTATTTACGAAAATGTGTTTAACGAAGGTTATGTAGCTATTGGCAACTATATATTTTTTATAGATCATTTTAACAGCCGTACAGAATTTGGTGATATAAGAAGAGTTTATGTGCTAAAAGGTACAACGCCAGATGGTGAGGCAACTTCAAAGACTAAAAAAAAGAAAAAAGGTTTCGGTAAATTTTTAAATAAAGCAAAAAATATAGCTCTAAATAATAGTGCAGGACCAGACCCAAGAAAAGCACCAGAATATAAGGCCCTGTCTCAAGAGAATGTGCGTAAAATGGTATCTGATTATTTAACCGCTATGCGTGAAAAACAAATCGCCTATACGCTAACGTCTAAAGATGAAGCAGATTTGGCTACTATGCAAAAAGAGGCAGACGCTTACAGTAAATATATTAAAGATAAAAACAATGCCTATTGGCAAAGTCCAGAAGGACAAAAAACACTTAGAGGTTGGAAATTATTAGATGAGCATAAAGCAAGTTGTCTTAAAACAGCAGAGTCTTGTGATAGTCCTTTTCATTAAACAATACAGCCAAATTTAAACACCTAAATAACATCAAAACTTATGAGAATTTTTAAATTTATACTTTTAATTGGCTTAACACTATTAATTTTTAATTGTAATGCAGATGATGATCAATCTAAAGAAAATAGTAACCCAAGTGCTTTTGTATTAACAGAAGGAGCAGCAACAAACATAGGCATACCTTTTAATTGGACAGCGTCTATAGATCCAGACGATGACGATGTTGTTTATGCTGTTTACTTAAATGGGCTTTTAGTAATTGAAGATTTAAACGCTTTGACTTACGTAATTGAGTATAATCAATTTATATCTGGTGAAAATACAATTCTCGTGATTGCATCAGACGGTTTAGGAGGTGCAGCAGAACAAGAGCTTGTTGTTAATTTAATATCCTAAAGTTATAACGAGCTATGGAAAATAAAACTAGAGCTGATAGTAATCATGTGTTTTTTTAGTATTTAGAATCTAGTTAAGGCTGAGTCTTTATAGGGCTCAGCTTTATTTATTCAGAAAATAAAAGCAGTTATTATATTTCCTTATGGAAAGCTTAAATAGCATTAATCAATACAAGCAACCAACCGACAACTAAAAGCAATCCTCCTATTGGAGTAATTGGTCCTAAAAACCTAAGTTTTTTATTTTTAGCATCAGATATAACCAAACCATAAATACTAAAAGAGAATAGTATAATACCAATAGTAAAACACCAATATGTTGCAGAGGTGATATTGCTTGCATTAAACCCTAAAACCAATAAAAAAATAGCATGATACATTTGGTATTTTACACCAACTTCAAAACTATGTAATTGATCTGTAGATAAAATTTTCTTTAAGGCATGGGCCCCAAAAGCACCAAATATTACAGCTAACATGCCAAATAAAGCACCTGTAGCAATTATAATGTGTTGCGTCATTTTAATAAGTTGTATTATTTATAAACTACGGGAATAATTTCACCTTTAGCTAAACAGTATTTTTCAATATCTTCATCAGAAAGCGTAGCCGTATAATCTACTTCTTCAACTTTAAAACCTATAGAGCGTAGTTTGTCAAAATAATCCCGACCGTACACACGAACGTGATCATATTGTCCAAAAATCTTAGCTCTCTCATCTCTATCTGTAATAGAATTATCTTCAAAAGTAAACGCTCTATCTAATTCTTGTGGAATCTGAAAAATACCATAGCCACCAGGTTTCATTACTCTGTATAATTCCTGCATAGCCTTAGTGTCATCTGGGATGTGTTCTAAAACATGGTTACAGAGAATAACATCATAGCTGTTATCTTCAAAAGGTAAATCGCAAATATCCGCTTTTACATCAGCAATAGGTGATAGTAAATCTGTAGTGGTGTATTTTAAGTTTTTAAGACTTCTAAAACGTTTTAAAAAACATTGTTCAGGAGCAAAATGAAGCACACTTTTTTCAGCAGAAAAGAAGGTTGTTTCCTTATTTAGGTACAACCATAGTAATCTGTGTCGCTCTAAACTTAATGTAGAAGGTGATAATACATTGTTTCTCTGATTACCATAACCATACGGTAAAAACGTTTTAAAACTTTTACCATCAATAGGATCCGTAAATGTGTTTCCTTTTAAAAAGAATGCCAAAATAGGACGTACCACATAGCTAAGCCTTATTAATAAAGGTCTTGGTATAGTGTTTAGAATAAGTTTAAAGAGTTTTTTCATTTTTATTACTCAGAGCTAAAAGAGATTCACAAAGTTTCGCAGAGGGTTTACGTGACAGTATTGATGAATCTTTTTATGCCATTTTTTAAAAGTTTAGTTTTGAAATTGAGTAATAGTCCAATAGGGTAATTTCCTAATTTCATGTAAGTCAATATTTGAGCCGTATGAACATCTGTGAATTTTTCAACTGTTTTGAGCTCAATAACAATACTATTTTCGACTAACAAATCAATTCTATAGCCGTGATCTAGTGTTATGTCCTTGTAAGTAATGGGTTGAGTAATTTCTTTTTGAACTGAATATCACATTTTTTTTAATTCATAAAACAAGCATTCTTGATAAGCAGATTCTAACAATCCTGGCCCAAGAGCTTTATGCACTTCAATAGCAGCTTCAATAATATTTTCTGTAATCTCATTGTAAACCATATATTTTAATTGAGCAAAATTCTCTCTCCGGGCACCTCTGTGTAACCTCTAAGTATCTCTGTAAAATAATAAAAACAAGTTAACTCAATGAAAATTATATTAATAAATAAAAATAACTAAGCTTCTATTTGGCTAGAAATTAAATTATAAATACCATCCCAAAGCGCAATTCTATGCTGTAAAGCTTCTTTAGCAACTTCTAAAACCTCATTCCATTTTTGCTGATCATTACCACATAATTCTTCAATCATTTTTAAAGAAAGTGGTCCATGCTCATCACCATCTAACTCTATATGACGTTTTAAATAGTAGGTTAATTTACTATACGTATTGTCGCTAGTTTTAGATTGGTTTATAATTTGAAAAAACATATCCGGAATCACATCTTCACGACCAAATGTAAAAGCCGAAGCAATTTTATGAGGTTCGTTAGTTGCAATAACATCAAAAGTAAAGTCTACAAATTTTGAAGTTTCAGCATTCAACTCCACTTTATTCGCTGTGTTTTTTACCGAAAAGCCATTTTGGATATGACATACAAAATTTTCAATTTGTGTTGTACTGGCATTAATTTGATGCATGGCATCCAAATACATTTCGTAATGACTTTTAGGTTCACCTAACTCATTAATATCGCTTTCTTCTCCAAGTACAATTTCATTTATAAAACGAGCCGTCGATGGATTTTTAACCGGTGTCCAAGGAACTGCTGTGTTTGTTAAATGATTTTGAAGAGCTTTTAGTAAAGACATAAAATCCCAAACAGCATATACATGCTGCTCCATAAAGATTTTTATATCTTCAATAGAAGATAAGGCGCTATATAGTTTATGGTCGTTGAGTTCAGTTCTTAAAAGCGTTAACTCTTTTTCTAAATGTTCAATTGTCATAAATAAGTTTTTTATAAGACTAATGCTTTTTGTCTAAATTGGTCTTCTTCTGTAGATGTAATACCTAAAGCTTCATAAACATATCCAAAAGTAGAAAGGATTTCTGGTTTTCCATCTACAATAGCAACATCGTGCTCAAAATGGACACTAGGTTTTCCGTCTTGGGTTACAATCGTCCAACCATCACTAAGTTGTTTTATTTTATGTGTTCCTAAATTTATCATAGGTTCAATAGCAACTACCATACCTTCAATAAACTTCTTACCACGACCTCTTTTACCATAATTAGGCATTTCTGGATCTTCGTGCATTTTTCTACCAACTCCATGACCAACTAACTCTCTAACGACACCATAACCTTCAGCTTCTGTATATTGTTGAATAGCAAAACCAACATCTCCAACACGGTTTCCGATTTTTAATTGTTCGATTCCTTTGTAAAGTGATTCTTTAGTAATCTGAATTAATTTTTTAGTTTCTTCAGCTACATTTCCAATTTCAAAAGTGTAAGCATGATCTCCATAGAAGCCATTCATTATAGAACCACAATCAATAGAAACAATATCTCCGTCTTTTAATGGTATATCTGTAGGTAAGCCATGTACTACGGCATCATTTACGCTACATAATAGAGTAGAAGGACAATCGTAAAGTCCTTTAAAACCAGGGATTGCACCCATGTCCCTTATGTATTCTTCTGCAATTTTATCCAAATGATTGGTGGTAACACCTTCTTTTGTTTCTTTTGCTAACATACCTAAAGTTTTAGATACGATAAGTGCGCTTATACGCATCAATTCAATTTCCTCTGCTGTTTTTACTATAATCATGATTCATATTATTGAGTTGCAAAGATAGGTATTCCCATTTTCTTGTTAGAGATACAGCACAAGAAATTGACGTTTTTTTAATTAGAATTTTAGAATTAAAAGTTATTCAGCCAAAAGAAAATATGAAATATTCTTTTTTTGATAATATTAAGTTTGAAAGCGTAATAATATCGGGTTTAAAATATTTCTAAAATATGATATATAACAGTTTATTAATGCGTTTTGTATTCTAAATTTGTGCTATAAAATAGATTTATTATGTACAAAACCGTTACCGCAGAAGAAGCCTTAAAAGTTGTAAAGTCTAATGATCGTGTTTATATTCAAGCAGCAGCAGCAGCTCCGCAGACGTTAGTTAAAGCATTGTCCGCAAGACATGAGGAACTTAGAAATGTAGAAGTGTGCCATTTACATACAGAAGGTGTAGCGCCTTATGCTGATCCGGCATTAAGAGATAGTTTTCATGTGAATTCTTTTTTTATAGGAAAAAATGTAAGACATACCTTAAAAGCAGGTAATGGTTCTTATACTCCAGTTTTTTTAAGTGAATTACCACGACTTTTTCAAGAACGTGTTTTAGATTTAGATGTCGTATTGATACATGTTTCTGTTCCCGATCGTCATGGTTATTGTTCATTAGGTGTTTCTGTAGAAGCAGTATTGGCAGCAGTAGATAATGCTAAGACTGTGATTGCTCAGGTTAATCCGCAAATGCCAAGAACTCATGGAGCAGGTATTATTCATGTTTCGGAAATAGATTATTTTGTTGAGGTAGATGAGCCACTTCCAGAACATCATATGGCAGAGCCAAGTGCTATTGAAAATATTATAGGTAATAATGTTGCGAGTTTAATTGAAGATAGAAGTACTTTGCAAATGGGTATTGGTTCTATTCCAAATGCTGTTTTAACACGCTTAACAAATCATAAAGATTTAGGACTTCATACTGAAATGTTTTCAGATGGAGTAATAGATTTAATTACTAATAATGTTATAACAGGAAATTATAAAAAGATAAATAGAGGGCGTGCATTGTCTACATTTTTAATCGGTTCTAAGCGTTTATACGATTATGTAGATGATAATCCATTTGTAGAAATGAGGGCGTCTAATTATACAAATAACACTTCATATATTAAGCAAAACCCTAAGATGGTCGCTATTAATTCAGCAATTGAGATTGATTTAACAGGGCAAGTTTGTGCAGATTCTATAGGGTCTAATATGTACTCAGGAGTTGGAGGACAAGTAGATTTTATAAGAGGAGCATCATTGAGTAAAGGCGGTAAAGCAATTATTGCGTTACCATCAGCGACAAAAAGTGGAATAAGTAGAATTGTGCCTGTATTAAAACAAGGCGCAGGAGTTGTAACATCTAGAGCACACGTACACTATGTGGTTACAGAATATGGAATTGCTAATTTATTTGGTAAAACAATTGAGAAAAGAGCTAAAGCATTAGTTGAAATAGCGCATCCAGATCATAGAGAATCTATTGATAGAGCTTACTATGATATGATTAAAAAGTAGTGATACTTAAAGATGCCACCATTTTTTTGGGGGAGTTGTGATTTTGGGTTCTTCGTTGGTGATAAGTTGATAAACTTCTCCCCAACCTAGAATTCCCCCTATATTTCTATCATCAATAAATAAATCAGCATGAATTTTCCGACTTCTGCTGTCATCAAATATTTCTTCAGGAAAACTAGCGTTAACGGCATAGAACTCTATGCCGTTTTCCTTGCAAAAAACTACCGCTTCCTCTAATTTAACACCACATCTGTAGGTCCAAAGAATTAGTCTATGACCATCTTCTTGAAGACGTTTTAAAGTTTCAAATGCAAATATGCGTGTTTTACCAATCTTAGGATAGGCATCATCTACTATGGTGCCATCAAAATCTACGGCTATTATTAATCTATTCTGAAAATTCATGCTGTTTATTAATTCAAATGCAAAGTTACAATATAATAAAAATTATATAAGACTATGTCTTGTCATTGCTTTTGGTTGAGGTACATCTAATAATTTTAAAATAGTTGGAGCTACATCACCTAAAACACCATCTTTTATTTCTTTTAAATCTTTATCGATTAAAATAATAGGTACTGGGTTTGTTGTGTGAGCTGTATTTGGAGAACCATCAGGGTTTATCATTGTTTCACAGTTTCCGTGATCAGCAATTAATAGCGTAGTATAACCATTTTCTAAAGCAGTAGTTACAACATCAGTTACACATTTGTCAACATGTTCACAGGCTTGGATAGCAGCTTCCATAACACCAGTATGGCCAACCATATCTCCATTTGCAAAATTAAGACAAACAAAATCTACGTCACCTTTTTCTAACTCTGGTACTAAAGCGTCTCTTAATTCGTAAGCGCTCATTTCAGGCATTAAATCGTAAGTCGCAACTTTTGGAGAGTTTCTTAGGATTCTAGTTTCACCTTCAAAAGGTTTTTCTTGTCCACCTGAAAAGAAAAATGTTACGTGAGGATACTTTTCAGTTTCAGCAATACGTATTTGTTTTTTGTTGTGTTTTTCTAAAATCTCACCTAATGTTTCTTTTAAATTATCTTTATTGAAAACAACGTTGATACCTTTGTATTTATCGTCGTAATTAGTTAAAGTTACATAGTGAAGATTTAACTTATGCATATTAAATTCATGAAAATCACTTTGAGTTAACACTTCTGTTAACTGACGTCCACGATCTGTTCTAAAATTAAAGAATATAACAACATCATCATCTTTAATTGTAGTAAGAGGTTGGTTGTTAGCGTCTGTAGCGATTAGAGGTTTAATAAACTCATCAGTAACGTCATTTTCGTAATTATCTTTAATAGACTGTACGATGTTTTGAGTTTTATCTCCTTCAGCATGTACTAAAGCATCATAAGCTAATTTTACACGTTCCCAACGTTTATCTCTATCCATTGCATAATAACGACCTGTTACAGTTGCTACTTTTGCAGAATTGTTTTCTAAATGTTTTTCTAAGTCAGTAATAAAACCAGCTCCAGATTTAGGATCTACATCTCTACCATCCGTAAAGGCATGTACAAATACATTTTCTAAACCATAATCATTAGTAGCATCTAGTAATCCGTAAAGGTGTTTAATATGAGAGTGTACACCACCATTACTAACTAAACCTAATAAGTGTACATTTTTATTGTTAGTTTTTGCGTATTCAAAAGCTGATTTTAAAACAGCTTCTTCTCGGAGTGTTTTATTTTCAACAGCAAGATTAATTTTTACTAAATCTTGGTATACAATTCTACCTGCACCCAAATTCATGTGTCCAACTTCACTGTTTCCCATTTGTCCTTCAGGTAAACCAACATGTAAACCGTCTGTCCTTAAACTTGCACTTGGATACTTCGTGTATAACGAGTCAATAAATGGAGTTTGTGCATTGTCAATAGCCGAAACTTTAGGATCAGGTGATTTTCCCCAACCGTCTAAAATCATTAAAATAACCTTCTTGTTCATTTGTATAAAATTTGTTCCTCAAAGATAACACTTACAACGCTATTACAAATCTGTAACAAGAAAAAATTTAACATATTAAAGTTATTTTAAGTTTTTGTAACTTGTTGGTAACCTTTTGTTTAAAATTTTATAGAATGTTAACAAATTAATTTTCATAGTGTTAAATAATTGTTGTAAATTAAGCCTTACTGTAACACTTTCAGTATTTTATCGTCTATTTAGTATAGTTAAAAAATAAATTAATTAATAAAAACTTTCATCATGAGAAAATTACTAGTCGTATTGACCTTAGCAATAGGTTTTTCAGTTTCAAATTTAAATGCATTTAATGAAATTAAACCTTTAGATAAAAATGAAGTTATTGATAAAAAAGGAGATATAGCTGCTTTGTGTAAAGCTGTTGCAAAAGGTAATTTAGAAGAAGTAAATAAGCTGATTAAATCAGGGGTAGATGTTAATGAAAAGTCTAACGGTTTAATGCCAATCCATTATGCTGCAAAATATAATCGTGTAGAAATTATTAAAGTATTAATTACAGCAGGTTCAGAGATTCATAAACCTTGTGATATGGGTTATACAGCTTTAAATTATGCTAAAAAATCTAACGCTAAAGAAGCAGAATTGTTTCTTATGCGATTCAAAAATAAAAATGTCTAGAAGTAGATAAACATTTAAGTTAGTTAGTTTAAAAAGCACCCACTGGGTGCTTTTTGTATTTTATAAATATTTTAACATCGACAACAAGCTAGTAGTGATAAAGAGGAGTAAAAATGATTTACTTTTATCCCTTTATTTATAACTTATGAATTATCAGTTTAAAATTCTTTCAAACGAAGAATTAGAAAAGATTGTCCCTTTAGTTTATGAACTTAATAATGCTAAAATAAGTTTAGATATTCTGAAATCTCGTTTTAACGAAATGAAAGATCAGAATTACGAATGTGCTGTTATTACAATTGATGAAGACGTAATTGGGGTTGCAGGTATGTGGTTCTGTACACGTCACTATATGGGGAAATCTGTAGAGTTAGATCATGTGTATATTCAATCTGAGCATAGAGGAAATGGTTTAGGAAAACAATTTATGGCTTGGGTTAATACCTATGTAAAAGAAAAAGGTTGTAATTCCATTGAATTAAATACTTATGTGCAAAATTACCCTTCACATAAATTTTATTATAATGAAGGGTTTCAAGTTTTAGGTTATCATTTTTTGAAGAAAATCTAAAATATTTATTATGTGGACAAATAATTAAGTAGATAAGTAAAAAAGAATCGAAAATTCAATAGGGCTTATAAAAGTAGGAAATAAGCAGGTAATAAATTATATACGTCTTGAGTTAATCATAGTTAGTATTTTGAATAATAGCGTTTCATTAAAATTTCAACTTTTTTATTTTCGCCTAAATTTTTCGCTTTATCCCAATCTTCCTTTGTTTTATACTTTAGACCTTGTCTCAAAAAAATATAGCCTCTAGTAATATAAGTTCCGCTAAATTTAGGATTTAATTCTTCTGTTTTATTTAAAAAAATTATTGCTTGATTAAATTTTTTTAATCTGAAACACGATAATCCAGCATTGTATTGAACTTTCCAATTATCATTAAATTTCTTAGCTACTCTTCTATAAATTAAATATGCTCTAAACGTATTTTTATTATGCAAATAGCTATATGCTAAATTAGCTTTAATAGCGTCTTTCTGAAAATTTTCTTTTAGGGCTTTTTTAAAATCACATATTGCTTGTTTGTGATTTCCTAATTCCGCATTTGCAAATCCTCGAATTAAGAATGCGATATAAAACCTTTTATTATAATCAATAGCTTTTTTAGAATTTTTAAGCGATTCTTGATAGTTTCTCGTATAAAAATAGTTACAACCTCTAATTAAATAAAAATAAGAAATTTCAAAAACATCTAAATCAGCTATATTAATATTTTCAATAGTTTTATTAGATTGATGATGTTTTTTCTGCATAATCAAAATAAGAGCTTTTAATAATTTTGCTAGTTCAATTTTCGGAAAAAAATCAATGATTTCATTAAATTTTATCAATGCTTCGTCTAAATATCCATAATCCACATTTTCTTCAGCTTCAAGAATAAGTGATTTATAATATTCTGTCAATTCTTCTTTTCTGGAAACTTCTGTAATTGCTTCAAAAGCTAATTTTGTAATGTTTAATTCTTTGAGCATAATTAGTTTCCGCAATTTTGGTTAGCTTATTTTAAAAATTCTAAGTCAGAATTTGTTGCTATTTCATAAGGAGTTTTATTGTATTCGAAAACGCGAGCTTTTAAAGTTCCTTTTAATGTTAATTTTTTATCTTTGACCTCAATCCAACTCCCTTCTCTAATTCCAATAACAGGTTGGCTGTTGTAAGCATGAAACTCTTTAATCCGAGTTTCTCTGGTTTCTCCCATATGTGTGCTTCCTTCAATCGGATCCAAGTAATGTGGGTTAATATTAAAAGGCACTAATCCTAAAGTTTTAAAGCTAGGAGGATATACTATTGGCATATCATTAGTGGTATGCATCGTTAAGCCACAAATATTACTTCCAGCACTTGTGCCTAAATATGGAGTGCCATTTTTAACAGCATCTTTAATAGCTAATAATGCATTGTTTTTATAGAGTTGAGAGACTAAAACAAAAGTATTACCACCACCTACAAAAATACCTTTTGCATTTTTTATAGCTTCTTCTGCATTTTCAAATTCGTGAATACCTTTTATTGTTTTATCTATTTTGGCAAAAGCTTTAGTGGCTGTATTTGTGTATTCGTCATGAGATATTCCACCTGGTCTAGCATACGGAATAAATAAAATAGTATCCGTAGCTTTAAAATGAATTTTAAGTTCTTCTAATAAATATTCTAAATAGCCACTACCATGAATAGTAGAAGTGCTTGCGATTATAATTGATTTCAAAATTTATGTTTTTAGGTCTTTAATATTGCAAAGGAAATCAAACTTTTTTAAAGAACAGTTTTATCATTTAACAAATATTTACTATTCAATTACTATGGTAAGTCAAGAATAAAACCGAAATTTATTAAAAGAATTAGATTATGAAAAAAACACTACTCTTATTATTCGGAATTTTTACATTAACCATTTATAGCCAAGATATTGAAAGAATTACTGTAAATGGTAGAATAGTGGTGTCTACCGATGAAAAGGAAGGAGTAGCTGTTTTTAACTCTTCATCTAATAAAGGAACTTATACAGATGCAGATGGAAATTTTGTAATAGAGGTTGCTATTAATGATGTTATTGAAATTGGAGCGCTGCAGTTTCAGGATTTTAAAGTCACCATAACAGATAAAGTTATTTTGTCTAAAAAGCTTACTGTAATCCTTGTTGAAGAGATTAATAAATTAGATGAAGTTGTATTATTACCCTTTGATCTTACTGGGAATTTGTATGCGGATTTAGAAAATGTAAGAACTTACAACGTTAATTTAGATGATGTCTATTTCGGCTTAGACCATATTGAAGATTTTGATTTTTCTGCAGATTATAAGACAGAAGCTGATAATTTGGCGTTTAATGAGTACAATCCGTACGTTGGTAATATGTTAGATTTGGTTAATGTAGCAGGCTTTTTATTAAAACAAGTTGTCGATTTAGATACTAAAAAACCAAAATCTAAAAAAGGAAAATTAGAAGAACTTACTCCTTTTAAACAAGCTTTAGATACCTATAGTGTAAATTATATTCATAATAATTTTGATATTCCTTTAGAGCAAGTTGAAGCATTTACAGACTTTGTAGAAAAAGAAGGTGTAGATGAGGTATTATTTGAAGAGGGTAAAGAAATGCAACTTTTAGAGCGTGTTTCTCAATTGAGTAAAGCATTCTTAAAAGAAAATAATGCAAAAGAGTAAACCTGTTTTAATCATTATTTGTTTAATTACTGGTTTTATTAATGCGCAACGAAGTGACTTAAATGGTCAAATCATAGCTAGTGATGAGGTCGAAGGACTTCATATCCTTAACAAAACAGGTTTAAAATACACGATATCTAATGAGGATGGAAGTTTTGTGATTCCTGCAAAAGTATCCGATACCATTATTGTTTCAGGTGTAAAATATCAAAAACAAGAGATTGTTATTTCTCTTTCAAATATAAATTTAGGTCAATTTAATGTATTGCTTATTGAAAAGGTAAATGAACTAAATGAAGTTGTTGTCGGTAAAATTTTAACCGGTAGTTTACAATCAGATTTAGAAAATTTAAATATTAAACCAGATATTAATTTCTACGATTTAGGAATTCCAGGCTCAACAGATTTACCCGCAACACAGAACGAACAACGTTTGTATGATGCCGACCATGGTAAATTTGTATATTATTATGGCATAGGGTTGTCTATAAATGTTCATAAAATATTGAATAGAATTAATGGAGATACAAAAGAATATAAAGTAAGAGTTTTGATGGAATCTAATGAAGCTTGTATCTCTTTCTTACAATCCGAGTACTCGAGTACTATTTTTGAAGCGATTTCAATTCCTGAAAAACATAAAAACGAATTTTTTCAATATTGTTTAGAAGATATTCAGTTTAGTGTGATTTGTGAAGATGAAAATAAAATAAATAAAGTTCATTTTCTTTTAGAAAAATTAAATATGTTTAAAATTCAATTAGATGAAGGTAATTAAAAGAATACTTGTTTTAACATTTGTTTTGTGTCTTAACCTTCAGGCGCAAACCAAAGAAATCAATGGTCAGCTCATAGCTAATGATGAAGTAGAAGGACTTCATATACTTAATAAAACAGCAGTGAAATATACAATTTCAGAAGAGGATGGAAGTTTTATAATTCCTGCAAAGGTTTCAGATACATTGATGATTTCAGGGGTTCAATATCAATTAAAAGAAATTGTCATTACAGATTCAATTATAAATTCAGGCTATTTAAGGGTGCAACTAATAGAAAATGTAAGCGCGCTAAACGAAGTTGTAGTCGGTAAAATCTTTACAGGAAGTTTAGAGTCCGATTTAGAAAACTTAAAGATTAAACCCGAAGTCAATTTTTACGATTTAGGAATTCCTGGTTACACAGGGAAACCACTTACTCAAAATGAACGTAAACTTTTTGATGCTGATGGTGGTTCTTGGGGAGGAGTTGGTTTAGGGTTTAATGTTAATTTTTTTAAGTTATTAAATACTGTTAGCGGAAGAACAAAGAAATTAAAAGCCATAGTAGAACTAGATAATAGGGATGAATGTATTCAGCGTTTAAAACGCGATTATGAATCTTTTCTTTTTGAAAATGATACTTTAACTCCAGCTATACGAGCAGAGTATTTTTTGTATTGTGAAGAGGATGCTCGCTTTTTAGGCTTATGTAAACAAGAAGATGAGTTTGCTTTAATCGAATTTCTACAAGCAAAATTAAAATTATATCTACAAAATAGAATATCGGTTATTAAAGATTAATTTTGGACTGTGTTTTTGCTAAAAAAATGAATTCACACTATAAATATGAAGCTACTACATTTTTTAATTGCCTTTTTAATTTTTCCTGTTTTAATAGGTAACAGTCATAAACACGAATATTATGTCAGTGTTACAGAGGTAGAATACGTAAAGGAACAGCAATCACTTCAAATTATAACTCAAATTTTTATTAACGATTTAGAAACTTTAATACGTAAACGTTATGACGAAAGTATTACACTAGATGTAGAAGATGAATCTAGGTTGGTGGACGACTATATAGAACGCTATCTAACGGATAAATTTAAAGTTAAAGTCAATGGGAGTGGGGTAAGTTTTAATTTTTTAGGCAAAGAATACAAAGATGATATTGTGTACTGTTATTTAGAAATAGAAAATGTATCAAAAGTGAATTCTATAGAAATCACTAATCAAGTATTATTTGATGTTCTGCCAAGTCAACAGAATATTGTTAGATTAAAACTTCTAAACAAAAACAAGAGCTTTCTACTCGTGCCAGAAAATGACACTTGCTTGTTAAACTTTTAGTGAAAAGGCTAAAAGCCATCATAAATTATTATTTTAGGCATCATATTTAATAACACTAACTACAACTATGAAATTATTTAAGTACTTATTATGTGCTATGCTGTTTACATCATTTAACTCTTTTGCACAAGACGATGTAACTACAGAACGCGAGCAAGGTCACACCAATCAGAACAAATTTAAGCAACTGTATGAAGAGTTTTCGACTCCAAATATGTTTAGAACAGGATCGGGTGCGCCAGGTCCAGGATACTATCAGCAGCAAGCTGATTATAAAATGGACATCGAAATAGATGATGACAAAGCCAAGTTATATGGTGAAGAAACGATTACCTATACAAATAATTCTCCAGACGAATTAAAATACCTTTGGGTACAGTTAGATCAGAATGTGCGTGCTAAAGATTCTAAAACACCTTTAATTAGTAATTCTGTTGTACGTCCTGTAACTACGTCTTCTAATGCTGTTACATCATATTTAAAAGAATCTTTCGATGGAGGGTTTCATATCGATGAGGTAAAAGATGTTAAAGGTAAAGATTTAGCTCATATGATAAATCGTACAATGATGCGTGTAGAATTACCTAAGCCTATGCAATCTGGAGACCAATTTTCTTTTCAGATTAAATGGTGGTACAATATAAATGATCACGTTAAGGATGGCGGACGTTCTGGTTACGAGTATTTTGAGGAAAATGATAATCGTGCCTACGTAATTGCACAGTTCTACCCCCGTATGGCTGTTTATAATGACGTAGAAGGATGGCAAAATTCTCAGTTTTGGGGACGTGATGAATTCGCGTTACCATTTGGTAATTTTGATGTAAATATAACTGTACCTGCAGATCATATTTTAGACGGAACAGGTGTCTTAACTAATAGAGAAGAGGTCTTTACAAAAGACATGATGAAACGTTATAATAAAGCGAAGAAATCATACGACGAACCTGTAATGATCGTTACACAAGATGAAGCTGAAAAAGCAGAAAAGTCTAAAAGTAAAAAGAAAAAAACTTGGAAATTATCAGCTAAAATGGTTCGTGATTTTGGTTTTTCAACTTCTCGTAAATTTTTATGGGATATGATGGCTGTAAAATTAGGAGATAAAGATGTAATGGCTGTGTCGTTATATCCTAAAGAAGGAAACCCTTTATGGGAGCAATGGTCAACTAAAGCAGTTGCGAGTACATTAAAGTCGTATTCTAGAATGACTTTCGATTATCCTTATCATAAAGCAATTTCTGTTCATGCTAAACAGCAAGGTATGGAATACCCAATGATTTGTTGGAATTATGGTCGTCCAGATAAAAAAGGAAACTATTCTGATAGAACAAAATACGGAATGATTAGTGTTATTATTCATGAAGTTGGCCACAACTGGTTTCCAATGATTATAAATAGCGATGAGCGTCAATGGACATGGATGGATGAAGGTTTAAATACTTTTACGCAATATGTTGCAGAACAAGATTTTGGAGAATGGCATCCTGGTGCTTTGTCTCCAAATGATAAAGCATATCCTTCAAGAAGAGGGCCTGCTAAAAATATTGTGAGATATATGGGCGGTAATCAAGATTACATTGCACCTATTATGACTAAAGGTTTAAATACTTACCAATTTGGTAATAATGCTTATAGTAAACCAGCAACAGCATTAAATATTTTAAGAGAGACTATCATGGGGCGTGATTTATTTGATTACTCTTTTAGTGAGTATGCTAATAGATGGAAGTTTAAACATCCAACACCAGAAGATTTTTTCCGTACTATGGAAGATGCATCTGCAGTTGATTTAGATTGGTTTTGGAGAGGTTGGTTTTATAGTACAGACTACACCGATATAGGAATTAAAGAAGTGAAAAAGTTTGCTGTAACATCTACGCCTAACGAAAGTGGAAATAGAATCGCAAAACGTAATAATATAGATCCTAAAGATTTAGTTTATTTTATAGAAGAAGGATCTGAAGGTTATGATGAGAGTATTAAAAATGGAGTTGCTATAGATAATTTACCTACGGTAAAAGAATATATTATGGATAACTTTACACCTGCAGAGCAAAAAGAAATGAATGAAACTCCTAAGTTTTTCTATGAAGTGACTTTTAACAAGCCAGGAGGATTGGTAATGCCGCTTATTGTAGAGTACACTTATGCCGATGGGACAAAGAAAAGAGAAACATACCCTGCTCAAATTTGGAGACTTAATGATAAAGAAGTTAGCAAAGCTATAGCTAGTAATAAAGAAATCGTTGGGGTTATGGTGGATCCGGATTTAGAAACAGCTGATGTAGATACATCTAACAACGTTTGGCCAAAAGAAGTTAAAGAAAGTGATTTCGATAAGTTTAAGGAAAAAGTAAGAAACTAATAATTATAACATAACTTTAAGCCGACTTCTTTTGAAGTCGGCTTTTTTATTTCTTTATTTGAAGTCGTATTATTCACAAACTCACTTTATATTTGCAACGTGATACAGCAACTAACATTTTTATTTATAGGAGGCACAGAAATAGTATTTGTACTATTTATTGTAGTCTTAGTTTTTGGTGCCGATAAACTTCCAGAAATCGCACGTGGCTTAGGTAAAGGAATGCGTCAAATTAAAGATGCTACCAACGATATTAAGAATGAAGTCACAAAAAGTGCAAGAGAAAATAATATTATAGACACAGATGTAACTAAAAACATCAATGACGAAATTAAAAAAGTAAAGGATGATTTAGAAGACTTTACCGGATCGTTAAAACGTGATAAATAATCATTCGATTATATTTCTAATACATAATTTTTAAAAATAGAATTCAATTCTTTTTCAGGATCATCTGTTAAACCAGAATGTGTTTTAGAACTTTGTATAATGGTACTTCGTGAAGCGGCTAACCATCTAAACCTATCTGAAATTTCAAATTGACCAATTTTTCCAGCAGAAACTTCTCCTTTAGAAATTAATTCCCAAGATTTTAAGTAGTTGTTAATCGCATCTAAGTCTAATTCACAAGAAAAAGCCTTTAATTTATTTTCATTGACGTTAAATTTAACACCGAGATATTTTTTTCGTTTTGAGAATAAAATAACTCCAATATTAAAAAATTCTTCGCGTTCCACTCTTGGTACGAGTCTAATTATAGCGTATTCAAAAGTAACTTTATTTGGCATCTTTAGCTTCTTTAACTAATAAATCAATTTTTGAAAGTCTAGAATTTAGATATTCTATATAAGCATTTCGCATTTCATCTAATGATAATGTGTCAGATTCATTTATCAACCAATCTTCAGGAATTTTAGAAACAATATCTTCTATAGTGTCTGAATTTAAAGCTGAAATAATAGCCTTAGAAGCTTCATCTAAAAGCGAAGCACGTTCTAATAAAACGTGATCTTTAATCAAAGGAAATGTTCTTGTAAGGTGATTTTTCCAAGTACTCCAATTATGATGAAAATAGAAACTAGCACCATTATCTATAACCCATAATTCTTTATTCCAATTTAGTAAATTGGTGTTTTTTACAGTGCGATCTATGTTGCTAATAATACTGTCTAAAAGCACTATTTTAGAAGACGTCATTGCATCTGCAACAGAAACTAAAGGGTCAAAAGTAATAGAACTACTTAGATAATGTAAGCCTAAATTAAGACCTACACTAAATTTTAATAAATCTTGAATCTCTTCATCTGGCTCGGTTTTACTAAAGGAATCGTCTAAATTCATAAAGACCAACTCCGGAACCTTTAAACCAATAGCTCGTGCTAATTCTCCTCCAATAAACTCAGAGATTAATGCTTTTTTACCTTGTCCTGCACCTCTAAATTTTAAAACATAGAGAAAACCATCACTAGCCTCAACAATTGCGGGTAACGAACCACCTTCTCGCAAAGGTGTGATGTATTTTACCACATCTACAGTTCTTATTTCAATTTTACTCATAGTTGTGGTTATAATTTTCGACTAATCGTTAAGCCATCTCTAATAGGTAATACAACCGTTTCAATGCGCTCATCATTTTTTAAAAGCGTATTGTAATCTAAAATAGACTGTGTAGAAATGTCTTTTGCTCCAACAGGTTCTACTACTTTTCCGTGCCATAACACATTATCAGAAAGTATAATGCCCCCAGGGTTTAATTTGTCTATAATTAAGTGGAAATAATTACTGTAATTAGGTTTGTCGGCATCAATAAATATTAAATCGAATGTTTTCTCTAACGTCGGAATGATATCGATAGCACTTCCTGTATGTTGCGTAATTTGAGCCCCGTAATTAGATTTGTCAAAATATTTACGCTGAAAATCTACCAATTCTTCATTAACATCTATAGTGTGTAATTCACCATCTTCTTGTAAGCCTTCGGCTAAACATAAAGTCGCATAACCGGTAAATGTTCCTAATTCTAAAATAGATTTAGGTCGCATTAATTTAGAAATCATACTTAACACACGGCCTTGATAAGGTCCGCTTAGCATAATAGGCTGTAATATTTTTTGATACGTTTCTCTTGTTAGTTGTTGCAATAAATCGGGCTCTTGCTCAGAATGTTCTACAACATAATTGTCTAAGGCTTCGGGTAAGAAATACATAGAATATTTTTATTTAAAAGAGATATCGTTAGTCTATCGTTTTTTGAACTTCGTGTGTATTAGAAATCCTAAATGCAAAACTAATAAACCAATTAGAAATCGTTACGACATAATACGAGAAACTAATTTTTGTTTTGCAGCCTCATCATCTCCGCAAAGCCATTGAATAACATTGTCTTCCCAAATAGCATCACCTTCAGTTTCCGTTATAATTTTTCTGTCTATGGCTAAATCAATGATTTTACCAGGATAAGAGGATTGTTGTTCACTTTCCATTTCACCCAAAGGATAAGGATCATCTAAGCCCATAATGACCTGTTTAGAACCTTGATTTCTTATTAATAATTCTAATCCGCCAGTATCATGTACTAGTGTATCAAAGAATATGTTTTTATGACCAACCGCTTTTCTAGGATGACTTTTGCCTTCAAATAAATCGGGGCGTCCATCAAATCCTTGAATACGTCTCCCTAAGTTAATCTGAGCTAATTGTCCGCCATGAGCAAAACAAGTACGCATATTTGGGTATTTATCTTGGTAACCATTTAACGTTAAAAAATGATATGCATCTCCACATTGTGCTAACATCCAAATTAAATGAAAACGCCAAGACGTGTTTTCAAGTTTTATAAATTTCTCACCATCGTAAGGATGAATTTCAATCGCTAAATTATACTTATTGGCCATTTCAAAAATGGGTTCATTTTCTTCGTCAAAAATACAGCGCCAAGTTCCAATAGAATCCATGTAATGTGTAGGTAAACACAAAAGTTGCATACCTAATACTTCTACACAGCGCTCAATTTCCCAACAAGCACTTCTTACAAAACCCGGATGAACCACAAAACCACAAGTGAATTTACTAGGATGATTATGTTGAATTTTGGCATTAAAATCATTCTGAAAACGTAAGGCTTGCTTCATTTCTTCAACCCTTAAACCATTTCCGTAGAGTTGCGATAAATTTAACACAACAGCATGGTCTAGCTTATTGCGTTCCATCCATTCTAACTTTTCATCCAAGAAAAAACTAGAATCAGTAATCGGACGGTTCCAATCTTTCTGAAGCATAAACTTACGGTCCTTATCCACCCAAAAGATTTCTTTATCTTTCATAAACTGAGGGATTTCTTCAGGATAAGGAAGTAGATGTGAATGGCCGTTTATTCTAAGTTTGCGTTTACTCATCAATTTGTACTTTTTTAGGTGGCTCCATTATTTCTCCACAATTAGGACAGCTGCGTTTTTCCTTGTCATTGTAATAATGATCAAAAATTTTAGGCATATCCGTCTCTATATTTTTTACGGTAAAGTCCTCTTCATATAATTTTGTGGTGCAATTTTCACAGAACCATAATAACGCATCTTTTACACCTTCTTCTCTAGGATATTCAATAACTAAACCGACCGTGTTAGCACCACGCTGAGGTGAATGCGGCACTTTAGGTGGTAAAAGAAAAATTTCACCCTCTTTAATATGAATATCTTTAGGCACACCTTCATCAATTATTTTTAGGATAATATCACCCTCAATCTGATGAAAAAATTCTGGTGTCTCATTATAATGATAATCCTTTCTGCTGTTAGGACCTCCAACAACCATAACAATATAGTCTCCATCTTTCCAAACCACTTTATTCCCTACAGGTGGTTTTAATAAATGACGATTTTCGTCAATCCAGTTTTTAAAATTGATTGGTGGATATATTTTGCTCATTATTTTATGTTTTGGGCGTTACCCTTAAAAAGGGTCAGGCTTTACACTCTATCTTTTTTTGCCATATATGGCAGCAAAAAAAGGATGCCGTTGCAATCCTTAACGCAGATTCATCAATGCAATAAAATTAGTAATAAAAAATCGAAATTCTACTACACAAACTTGTTAGGTTTTTAAAACCTGATAGATCTTAGGATTACAAAGATTTTGTTCTTCCGCCATCAACAGGAAGGTTAATTCCGTTAATATAAGCAGCACGTTCACTCGCTAAAAACGTAATGGCATCTGCAAGTTCTTCTGGTTTAGCAAAACGTTTGGCTGGTACTGTACTTTTCATAGCATTAGCAGATTCTTCTTCTGTTTTACCAGATTTTGTTGCTTTATTTTTAATAATCTCAGCAAGTCTATCTGTTCCTGTAGCACCAGGTAAAACATTATTCACAGTAATGCCAAATTGCCCTAATTCATTTGCTAGAGTTTTGCTCCAACTTGCAACCGCACCTCTTATGGTATTACTAACACCTAAACCGTCTAAAGGTTGTTTTACAGAAGTAGAAATTACATTGATTATTCTTCCATAACCTTCACTTTTCATAAAAGGAACAACAGTTTGCGCTAAGACATGATTGCATTTTAAATGTTGCGTAAAAGCCGATTCAAATTCATTGACTTCCGCAGAAAAAATAGGTCCACCAGCCGGTCCGCCAGTGTTATTTACTAAAATATGAAACCCATGATTTTCGATAACATAATTAGAAACTTTTGCTTTTAAATCTTCAGGATTTGAAAAATCTGCAACAATGTAATCATGCTGATTTTGTTGTGGTAATTCAGCTAACGTTGCCTTCAGTTTGTCTTCATTCCTAGCGACTAAAGTTACTTGAACACCTTCTGCAGCTAACGCCATAGCTGTTGCTTTTCCTATTCCTGCTGTACTTCCGCAAACTAATGCGTATTTATTGTTTAATTCTAGATTCATTTTTATGAGATAAAAGAGAAAAGAATAAAGAAAATAGAGGTCTTATGTTAGTCTATTTTCTTTTATCTATACTCTTGGTTCTTTTTTAATACTTTATACAAACATTCTTAGCTTCCGTAAAAAAGCGCAAGGCCTCAAATCCGCCTTCTCGGCCAACACCAGAAGCTTTTGTGCCTCCAAAAGGGGTTCTTAAATCTCGCAGCATCCAAGTATTTACCCAAATAATTCCGGCTTGTAATTGGTTGCTTAATTTCATGGTGCGTTTTAAATCATTCGTCCAAAGTGTGGCAGATAAACCGTATTTAACTTTATTAGCCATTTTTAAAACCTCATCTTCTGTGTGAAATGGCATGATCGTTACTACGGGTCCAAAAATTTCTTCTTGGTTAACACGACATTCATCATTAGGAACTTCGATGACTGTAGGTTCTAAATAATAACCGTTTTCAAAACCTTTAACAACCACTTCATTGCCTCCACATAAAACCGTTCCTTTTTCCTCTCTAGCGATGTTTATGTATGTTTTTACTTTTTCTAGATGAGATTTTGAAACTAAAGCCCCAATATTGGTGTCTTCATGTGAAGGATGACCGACTTTTAATGCGTTTACTTTTTTAACAAAATCGGTTTTGAATTTTTCATAAATAGAAGCTTCTACAAAAATGCGGCTACCACATAAACAAATCTGCCCTTGGTTAGCAAATGACGATCGAACCGTTGTCGTTAACATATCTTCATAATCGCAATCTGCAAAAATGATATTTGGATTTTTTCCACCTAATTCTAAAGATAATTTTTTAAACATTGGTGCAGCAACTCGGGCAATATGTGCTCCTGTTGCTGTGCCTCCAGTAAAACTTATGGCTTTAATATCTGGATGTTCAATGATGGCTTGCCCTGTGGTGGTTCCTAAACCATGAACAATATTTAAAACACCTTTGGGTAGGCCAGCTTCATTACAGATTTCGCCTAACAAATAAGCTGTCATTGGCGTGACTTCACTTGGTTTTGCAACGACACAATTTCCTGCAGCTAGTGCAGGTGCAATTTTCCAAGTAAATAAGTAGAGTGGAAGGTTCCATGGTGAAATACAGCCTACAACACCGATGGGTTGACGCAAGGTGTAATTTATAGCTTGTTGCCCAATAGATTCGTGACTTTCACTTGCAAATTGTGTGATGGCATTACCGAAGAATCTAAAGTTACTTGCGGCTCTTGGAATGTCAATTGCTTTTGCTAAACGAACCGGTTTGCCATTGTCTTTACTTTCAGCTTCTGCAAAACGGTCTATGTTCGCTTCTAGTAATTCTGAAATTTTTATAAGAATTCTGCTGCGTTCTTCTAATGTGGTTTGCGACCACAGCCTAAAGGCTGATTTGGCACTTTTATATGCTTCTTCTACGTCTTCTTTTGTTGAATTTGGAATTTGTCCGTAAATGTCTCCGTTAGCGGGATTATAGTTGTCGATCCACTCATTAGCAATGGGAAGCGAAAATTCTCCGTTGATGTAGTTTTTTATAGTTGCCAAAGGTTTTACGGTTTTATTCTGTTCTTTTGTTATTTCTAAAAGCGGAATGATTGAGGAATTGCATGATAAGATTCCTGCCTTCGCAGGAATGACAGTTATTGTTTCTTATAAGCCATAACCTTTATCTCAACCACCAAATCTGGATGTGGTAATTGGTGTACAGCAACCGTTGTTCTCGTTGGTCCTGTTTCTTTTTTAAAGAATTCTCCGTAGGCTTTGTTATAATCAGCGAAGTCGTTCATATTGACTAAAAATGAAGTGACATCAACCACGTCTTTTAATGTTGCTCCAACTTTAGCTAAGTTTTTTTCTAAGTTTTTTATGACTTCTTGGGTTTGGGTGTAAGCATTTAAACGTTTTGTTCCCATGTCGTCAATGAGATCAACGCCTGCAATAGTGTTATCTGCACGTCTAGAACTTGTACCTGATACGAAGATGAAGTCGCCTACTTGTTTTACGTGTGGATAGGCTCCTCTTGGTGTTACGCCAGTTCCTGCGGAAGTAGGAACCTCATTTTTTGTATTACTCATTTTCTTCTTTATTGTTAATGTTCATTTTGTCTTGAAACAAAACGAACCAAAAATTCAAAACGATTTATCAGGAAATTGCTAAAGCACCATTCGCTTTCGAAGCTACATGCTTGAAGCTTCGCTTCGCAGTTCCGCTTCTTCGCTCATTATTTCTTAAAATCGTTGTTTCCGACTGCGTCGAAATTTGGGACATTAATTTTTGTTGAATTTTGTTTTATTCCCAATTTATATTTTAATTACTGATTACTGATTACTGCTTACTGCTTACTGCTTACTGCTTACTGCTTACTGCTTACTGCTTACTGCTTACTACAACCCAGCAATCCTATCGTCTTCTAAAATAGCTTCGGTTTCTTTTTTTACTTTTTCTAAAATATCTTTTAAATTATCTTCTACGGAAATAATTCCATCTGTAAGCATATTTAAAATCGCTTTGTCTTGGGCTCTTCCTCTTAGCATCGCTTCTCTATAGCCAACCGTTTCCTTGAAAGTTACTAAACTATATTTAGAATTGTATGCTGTTGGAAATTCTTTTTCGAGTGCCATTTCAATTTTGCGTTTTTCTTGAAAAATGGGATTTGATACGTGGCCTTTCATTTCGTGAAAATTGTCAATAGCTAAATCTGCAATGGCATCAGTATCTTTCTTTCTGTTTTTCTCGTAAGCTGTAAAAGTAGCTTCCCAATTTTCTAAATTTTGGTCTAAAACTTTATCGAATTCTACAACATCTTCAAAAGAGGCATTCATGCCTTGTCCATAAAAAGGAACAATAGCATGAGCAGAATCTCCCATGAGTAAAGTGTTGCCTTTATAATGCCAAGGGGAACATTTTACAGTTCCTAATGCTGCGGTTGGGTTTTCAAAAAAATCATCAACCAAATTGGGCATTATTTCTAAGGCATCTGGAAATTCTTTTTGGAAGAATTCTGTAACAAGCTCTGGGGTTGTTAAATTATTGAAATTGTATTCACCTTCAGCATAACTTAAAAATAGAGTAACGGTAAAACTACCGTCTAAATTTGGTAGTGCAATGAGCATAAAGCTGCTTCTTGGCCAGATGTGTAAAGCGTTTTTATAGGTTTTGTAATCACCATTTTCTGTGGGTAGAATGCTTAATTCTTTATAACCATGAGTTAAATAATCTTGAGAGAAACTGAATAAGAATTTCTTTCCTAAATAATAACTTTTTCTAAGTGCAGAGCCAGCGCCATCTGTTGCGATAATGATATCTGCGTCTTCTGCAAATTCATCTTTAGAGTTATAATCTTGAAATAATGCTGTTGTGTTTTCAAAATCTACAGATTTACATTTCTTATTGAAGTGAATTTTTACATTTTCATGCTTTTCGGCTTCCGTTAAGAGTAGGGCATTAAGTTCTCCTCTAGAAATAGAGTTAATGTATTGGTGATCTCTTCCGCTGTAATTAGATAAAAACGTGTTCGATTCTTTATCGTGAATCATTCGGCCATTCATGGGGATACACAATTCTTTTACTTTGTCTTCTAAACCAACGAGTTTCATGGCTTTATTACCACGGTTAGAAAAAGCTAAGTTAATAGAACGACCTGCAGAAATATCTGTTGTTCTTAAATCGGGACGCATTTCGTAAACGGTAACGTTGTAACCTCTTTGCCCTAATCTTAATGCGAGTAAACTTCCACAGAGTCCTGCTCCGATTATCAGTATATTTTGTTGTTTGTTACTCATAATGTTTTTGTTATTTCTACAAAGGCAGAAATCAGTTTTATGGCTTCAAATTGTTGCTAATGCTATATTTGAAGTGTTGATATTTTAGAATTCAGATTAAACACTTGTCTTATTCAATAGTTTTTTGATGTTCTGAATTTCTTCATATGAAGGTCTAAATCTATTTAAATTAATAATTTGCGTTTGACCTTGATGATTCTTGAATTGTAAATTATTGTTATTAGAATTGAATTCGAGACTAGAAAATACTTGATATTCTACATTCTTTATCAATTCATCTTTAATAATAACTACGATTCTTTTATTTGTAATTATTAAGTAATCATGCCCTAAGTTGTAGAAAAAAGAGAGGAATCCTAAAAAGTGATATTCTGAAAAACTCGTTTCTGATTTTTTTCTGATTTTTAAAAGTATGTTTTCATCTTTTATAATGGAAAAAATTTTATTCATAAAAGTGCTTTCAATTTCTCTACCATTAAATACACATCTTCAAACGAATTATACAAAGGTGTTGGTGCACAACGAATAACATCGGGCTCTCTCCAATCGCTAATGACTCCGGCTTCAGTTAATTTATTGTGTAAGGATTTATCTGCGTTTAAAACTTGGATGGATAGTTGGCAACCGCGTTCTTCAGGATTTTCGGGTGTAATGATTCTGATGGTATCTTCTCCTAAATCTTTTAGTAGAAACTCGAAATAACCAGTTAGTTTTTTTGATTTATCAATGAGTTTTTTAATTCCAATTTCATTAAACATATCTAAAGACGCTTTAATGGCAGCCATAGATAAAATGGGTGGATTACTTAATTGCCAACCTTCGGCACCTGGTAAAACATCAAATTCATGACGCATATTAAAACGCGTGTCTTTATTGTGGCTCCACCAACCGGTAAGTCTATTTAAGGTTTTGTCATAAGCATGACGCTCATGGACAAAGCAACCCGATAAACTTCCTGGACCAGAATTCATATATTTATAAGTACACCAAACCGCGAAATCTGCACCGGAATTATGTAAATCTAAATCTACATTTCCTGCGCCATGAGCACAATCAAAACCAACTTTACAGCCGTATTGATGTCCAAGGTTGGTAATGCGTTTAAAGTCGAAAAACTGCCCTGTGTAATAATTGACGCCACCAACCATCACTAAGGCAACTTCGTTTCCGTGTTTTTCTAGAATCGCTTCTAAATCTTCATAACGTAATAATTCTTCTCCTTCTCTTGGAGACCATAAAATTAAACCTTCTTTATCATCGTAACCATGATGACGTAATTGGGATTCTACAGCATATTTATCTGAAGGGAAAGCGTCACTTTCAATAACTATTTTATAACGTTCTTTGGTTGGCTTGTAAAATGAAGCCATCATGAAGTGAAGATTCGCAGTTAAGGAATTCATGGTTACCACTTCAATTGGTTTTGCACCAACTAATTTTGCAGTAGCTTCCGTTAAAAATTCATGATAAGGTAGCCAAGGATTTTTAGCATCAGTATGTCCTTCGACACCTAGGTTGGCCCAATCGTCTAACTCTTGATTAATGTAAGCTTTTGTAGATTTAGGTTGTAAGCCTAAAGAGTTTCCACAGAGGTAAATGAGTTCATTGCCATTCTTATCTTTTGGGATATGAAATTGTTCTCTGTAGTGAGATAATTCGTCTAAATTGTCTTGTTGTTTAGCGTAGTCAAGACCTAGCTTGTAGTTGAGCAAAGTGAGTTGTTTTTCGGTTGCTAACAAAAATAGCATAATTATATGATATTTTAATAATAGATAAGAATGGAGTATAATTTATTGAATTAAAAGGATATAAGTAGTTTTTTTGAATTTTTCTCATTAAATTTAGTGATATCAATCAATTATATAGATGCTAAATAAATTATGGACCTCTTACC
This sequence comes from Winogradskyella undariae, assembly GCF_013285155.1. GTDB lineage: Bacteria > Bacteroidota > Bacteroidia > Flavobacteriales > Flavobacteriaceae > Winogradskyella > Winogradskyella undariae. The sequence goes on from NZ_JABTEL010000003.1 coordinate 371,067, forward strand.
ATCAATGGTATATAAGGTATATTCGTTTTTCTAGAAAAAGCGAACAGGATGAGTTATCTTATTTTAGAGATAAATTATTTATTTCAATTTTAATATTAATTCTTCCATTGGGGGTAATGTCTTATATTCCAAGTGCTATAACTGCTATTCTTTTAGGTAAGTGGTTTGTTTTTTTTGCTGATACTTTGGCTATATGTATAATTGCTTTCTTGTTTTTTAATAATAAAATGGGTATAAATACAAAGAAGAAAGTGTTTTCTGTTAATTTGTTTTTATTGTCTTTTGCTCTCATTTTTTACATAGGATTAAAAAGTAGTAGTGGACTTTTATTATTTATGCTTTCTATATTGGTAACGTTGTTTAGTGGACGAAAAGCAGGAATTAAAACCGTGATTTTTATAGCGTTTGGATACTTTATGATGGCTATAATTTTTTATTTTAAGCTTTTTGATTTAAAAGCTTATATAGGAGAACGATTTGAAGTTTTAGTCATCGTATTTATTAATAATACTCTTTTTATTTTAATGACTGTTTTTTCAGTGTCATTTTTAATACGACATTTACACAATGCTCTTTTAAAAGAAAATCACTTACAAGAAGAGCTCATTGAAAAGCATAAAGTAGTAATTGCAGCTAAAGAGAATGCGGAACAATCGGATCGATTAAAAACGGCGTTTTTAGCCAATATAAGTCATGAGATTAGAACACCTATGTATGGTATTTTAGGGTGTGCAGGTCTTTTAAAATCTTATGATATTAATGACGGTGATTTTAAAGAATACATAAGTGTAATAGAAGGTAGTGGGCAAGAATTATTAGATTCTATGACAGATATCATGACGATATCTAAGATTGAAGCAGGCTTGGTGACCACAAAAATATCAACTTTTAATATTAATGAGACAGTAGAGGTGATATATAAATCATTATTACCTGAGGCGAAATCAAAAAAAATACATTTTATCTTAAATAATTTTATTCCTAAGTGGGGAAGTATTGTTAATTCTGATCTTGATAAATTTAAAGTAGCTTTAGAACATTTGGTCGAAAATGCTATAAAATATACTCCTGAAGGTGGTAATGTTGTACTAAGTTGTAATTTAGATAGTGATGAGACTCAAGTACAGTTTATGTTAAGAGATACAGGGATTGGTATTCCTAAAGATAAGATAGAAACTATTTTTAATCCTTTCTATCAAGTAGACGTTGATAATAAAAACGCGTTACATGGATCTGGTATTGGGCTTTCAATATCTAAAGCCTATGTTGAAATGTTGGGAGGGGATTTGATTTTAGAAAGTAAAGTAGGAGAAGGGACTACCTTTTTATTTAATATAGATATTGATTTAAAAGAAAAAGCATCTCAATCTTAAAAGAAGAGATGCTTTAATATATAATAGGCGCCATATGGCGGAAAATGTAAGCTATACGCCTTAGATAGAAACTATCTGCGTGAAACTTACATTATAGACTGCAAATGTAAGTGCTTATTTTTTGGTGTCCAAAGTAATACTCACATCTGTAAAATTAAGATTCCAGTTTCCTCCTTCTTGTTTGTGATCTGTAGCAATTTTAATACCGTTAAAATTTTTAATATTTTCAAATGTTGTAGAAAGTGAAGGTGCTTCAGAATTTCCTTTTCTATAGGTCCATTCTTTAATGATATAATTATCGTTGTAATAGATGTCGTATGCATCACCAGGAGTATAACCTCCTTCATTAGAATAGGTGAGAGTGATCATATTTAATTCTTCTTTGCTAATTGGTGCTTCTGCTTTTTTAGACTCTGTAATGTCAGCTGATGTATCCCAAGCCAATTGAAAAGGAATTAATAACCAAAATTTATCATTAATAAATGCTTTATCTTTAGCAATCGTTGTGCTGTCTACTTGGCTTCTTATATAATTATAAGTCGTGTCGTTATCTCTTAAAAGGACTTTGTCTTCTTTAGGAAACCAAGTCCAAGTTCTTCCTTTTCCTTTAATAGTATCTTTATCTACTTGGAATGTGAAACTTACCTTTGAAACATTTTTCCAATTTTCAAAACCATGGGCATTGGCAATTTTTTCTGCTAATGATATTTCTTTCTTGGTTTCTACTGCAATTTCTTCTTTGTTATCCGATTTGCAACTTGAAACAAGTATTAAACATATTAAGCCAAGATATAATGATTTCATAGTAAAAGTGATTTTTATTCAGTACAAAATTAATCAACGATGTATAATGAGACTAATTATTTTGAAGTTAAAAAAGCGATTACTTGCTAAAAGAATCTCCTATTAAAGCTCTTCAATTTACTATTGCTTTATTCTGATTAATTCTATACGTAATGTTGAAATATGTAATTCAGTACATTAAATATTGAAATATATTTATTATTTATTACTAATGAGATTTGTTTGGTGTTAGAAGTGCTATTCCTCAGATTTCCGTTGTAGTTTTGTAGCCTTAAGTTATAATTAGTTTATGATGAAAAATTTTAAATACTTATGAGTTTAGAATCCTTAAGTGAGGTAAATTCTTCAGTTAGCACAAATAAAAATGGCTGGAGAAAAATACTAGCTTTCATAGGACCGGCGTACCTTATTAGCGTTGGGTATATGGATCCAGGAAATTGGGCTACCGATATTGCAGCAGGTTCTCAATTTGGATACAAATTAATTTGGGTGCTTTTAATGTCTAACCTTATAGCCCTTTTATTACAGTCTTTAAGTGCTAGATTAGGAATTGTAAAAGGGCTTGATCTTGCTCAAGCTTCTAGAAATGCCTATCCTAGTTGGGCTAATATACCTTTGTATATTTTGGCAGAAATAGCTATTGCAGCATGTGATTTAGCTGAAATTATAGGTATGGCCATCGGGTTAAATTTACTTTTTGGTCTTCCTTTAATATGGGGCATAAGTCTAACTGCTTTAGATACTGTTTTACTTTTATACTTGTTAAAAAAAGGAATGCGGACTATGGAAGTGTTTATAGTTTGTCTTGTTTTTATCATAGGAGCATCTTTTGTGGTCGAGATGCTAATTACAGGTCCTGTTTATACGGATGTGGTAAAAGGACTTATGCCTACAGGTTTATCTGATGACGCACTTTATATTGCTATTGGGATTATTGGTGCAACTGTAATGCCTCATAACTTGTATTTACACTCTTCATTAGTACAAACAAGAAAGATTGACCGAACCTTTAAAGGGATAACAAAGGCTATTAAATATAATTTTATAGACACTACAATAGCTTTAAACCTAGCTTTCTTTGTGAATGCTGCTATTTTAGTTTTAGCCGGATCTGCCTTTTATGTTAATGGCTATTATAATGTTGCTGAAATTCAAGATGCTTCCAAATTATTAAATAATCTTTTTGGAAGTGTAGCTCCAGCTTTCTTTGCGATTGCTTTAATTGCAGCCGGACAAAGTTCAACGATTACTGGTACACTAGCGGGGCAAATTGTTATGGAAGGGCATTTAAATCTTCGTATAAAACCGTGGTTACGACGTTTAATAACGCGCTTATTGGCTATAATCCCAGCGTTGTTTACCATATTATATTTTAGTGAATCTGCTTTAGGAAACCTTTTAGTATTGAGTCAGGTTGTTTTAAGTTTACAATTAGGGTTTGCTATTATTCCTCTTATTCATTTTAATTCAGATAAAAAAATGATGAAGGAATTTGCCATAAAATTATGGGTTAAAATTTTAGCTTGGATTAGTACGGCCATTATTGTATTCCTTAATATTAGTTTGGTTGTTACAGAAATTAAAGGATGGATAAGTGAAGCATCGCCTGATGGGGTTATTTTAATTTATGCTCTTGTAGTACCTATTACTTTGGCTGCTTTAGCGTTGTTAATTTATGTATTTATACATCCGTTTTTAAAGTCGAAATCAAATAATGAACCAGAATTACCTTTAGGAGATGGTTAATGAATCAATATGAAAAACCTCAAACCTATTAAAACTGGAATATTAAATCCAATGATAGATGTTGAGGTTGAATATCTCTTATAGAAGTAAATAAATAAGACCTGTAATGTTTAAATAACGTTACAGGTCTTTTGTTTGCTTTATACTAATGTTTTAAGTCACTTTTTAATAACTCAGGAAACTTAGCCTTAAATTTGTTTAGTCTCGGAATAGAAACCCCTTGAATATAACCTTGATTAGGATGAAGACGTTCATAGTTTTGGTGATAATCTTCAGCTACCCAAAATTTTTGAAAAGGATATACTTCTGCAGCAATTTTAGCATCTAATTCTTTTGATAATGCGGCTTTCTTGTCTTCAATAACTTTCTTTTGCTCTTTATTTTGGTAAAATATAATAGAGCGATATTGAGACCCATGATCTGGTCCTTGTCCATTAACTTGCGTTGGGATTTGAGAACCAAAATATACATCAACTAGTTCTTTAAAACTTATAATCTCTGGATCGTAAATAATCTCTACAGCTTCTGCATGTCCTGTTTTACCTGTATTGCTAGCTGCGTACGTAGGATTTTTTGTAAACCCACCAGAATATCCAGATATAGATTCTTCAACTCCTTTTACACTTTCAAAAATAGCTTCAACACACCAAAAGCATCCGCTTGCAAAATAAGCTTTGGCTTTTCCGTCTTTTAAAGGAACAGTTACAGGTTCTGCATCTATAACAGCTTGTTGTTTGGGGTTAACTTGTGCCTGATTATGGCAACTAAATAATAAGGCAATGGTTAAAATAGTAAGTAACTTTTTCATCTTTTAATTTTTCTTTCCTTCTTAGTCGTGTGAAGTTATAAAACCTAAATGTCAATTATTGTAAAATAATGTTAAGAACAATGTTCTACTTTTAAGTCACAAAAAAAAGCCTTTGCTAATGCAAAGGCTTTTTTTATAAAGTGTTGAGAAATTACTTGCTAAGTTTAGCAAATAATTTGTTCATTTTTATTTTTTCTTCTTCAGCTAATTCAGCATCAACTAAGATACGTCCACTATGCTCATCAGTAATTACTTTTTTACGAGAAGCAATCTCTACTTGAATTTGTGGTGGAATTGTAAAGAAAGAACCTCCAGAAGCACCACGCTCAATAGCAACAACAGCTAAACCATTTTTAACATTGTTTCTAATTCTTTGGTATGCCTTAACTAAACGGTCGTCAATTTTCTTTTGAAAATCTTCAGACTTTCCTTTTAAAGCTTCTTCTTCTTTTTCAGTTTCTTTTAAGATTTCGTTAAGCTCACCTTTTTTATGCTTTAAGTGTGCTACACGATCTTTTAAACGATCTTTAGTACCAGAAATAACTTCTTTTTTCTGCTCTATCTGAACTTTAAATTCTTTAATGTTTTTTTCAGCCAATTGAATCTCTAATTCTTGAAATTCAATTTCTTTTGTCAATGAGTTATATTCTCTGTTATTTCTAACATTCTTTTGTTGCTCAGTGTATTTTTTAATTAAAGTTTTTGCTTCTTCAATTAAGTTTTTCTTTCCTTTGATGTCCTCATCAATAGTAGTTAAACTATCATTCAGCTTGTCCATCCTTAAGTTAAGTCCTTCAACTTCGTCTTCTAAATCTCTCACTTCTAAAGGAAGCTCACCTCTGACATTTCTTATCTCATCTACTCTAGAGTCAATTAATTGTAAATCATATAGTGCTCTCAATCGCTCTTCAACAGAAACTTCAGCTTTTTTTGCCATAATTATAAATACTTTATCGGATTTGTATTTGTCTTTGATAAAATGATTGCAAAATTAGTGATTTTTTTCGAGAGATACTCTACTAAAAATGATTTTGTGAACTGTTCACTCTCATAATGACCAATATCGGCTAAAACAATCTCTTTTTCTGCACTGAAAAAATCATGATATTTTAGATCGGCAGTAATCAAAAGATCAGCATTCATAGCTTTTGCAGCCGGAATAGCGAAACTCCCAGAACCTCCTAAAACAGCAATTCGTTTTATAGGTTGGTTTAATGATTTAGAATGTCTAATGCACTCTGTATTCATTCTAGTTTTAATAAAATGAAGACAATCTTTGGTCTCTAAAGCTGTTTCTAGCTCTCCAACCATGCCTATACCAATATGTTGATTGGTGTTTTCTAAGGTTGAAATTTCGTAAGCAACTTCTTCATAAGGATGTATTTCAAAAAGCGCCTTTAAAATTTTAGATTCAAGATGTTTTGCGTAAGTTATAGAAATAGCTATTTCTTTTTCTGTGTGTAATTGCCCTTTTTTACCAATCACAGGATTTGAATTTTCATTACCTAAGTAGGTACCCTGCCCTTCAATATTAAAACTACAAGATTCATAATTACCTAAACTTCCTGCTCCAACTTCAAATAAAGCTGTTCTTAATGCCTCTGCATTTTCTTTAGGAACATAAGTTTGAAGTTTTTTAATCGTACCTTTTTGCGGGATTAAAACTTTTTTATTTAATAAACCTAATTGGTCACAAATGATAGAATTAACACCTTGAAAAGCATTATCTAAAGCTGTATGAATTGAAAATATGGCAATATTATTTTGAATAGCTTTAATAACAACACGCTCTACATAAGTTTTTCCGGTGAGTTTTTTTAAACCTTTAAAAATAATAGGGTGGAAGCTGACAATAAGGTTGCAGTTGTTTTCAATAGCTTCATCTACAACTTCTTCAAGTGTGTCTAATGTAACAAGGATACCTGTAACGCTTTCGTTTTTATCACCAACTAGTAGTCCAACGTTATCAAAATCTTCAGCATAAGCTAAAGGAGCTAAGTTGTGTAAGTGATTAATGACGTCTTGTATAATCATAAGTGTATATTTGTTTTCAAAAATAATATAATTTAGCCATCGTGAAGTTTATCCGCATCATATTGTTTCCTATAGTACCAATTTATTACCTCATTACTTGGTTTCGTAATTGGTTGTTTGATGTTGGATTAAAAACGTCTAAATCTTATGATTTTCCTGTGATTTGTGTCGGTAATCTGAGTACTGGTGGTACTGGGAAAACTCCTATGATTGAATATTTAATTCGTTTGTTAAAAGACCAAAAGCAGTTAGCTACGCTAAGTCGAGGTTATAAACGTAAAACAGAAGGTTTTGTTTTAGCAGATGAAACCGCAAATGCAGATACTATTGGAGACGAACCTTTTCAGTTTCATAGAAAATTTAATGATGTTACTGTGGCCGTAGATGCTAATCGTCAGAATGGAATTGATCAACTTAGAGAATTAGAGAAACAACCAGAAGTAATTTTGTTAGATGATGCTTATCAGCATAGAAAAGTAAAAGCGGGACTTAATATTCTTTTAACGGCTTATAATAATTTATACTACAAAGATATCGTTTTGCCAACAGGTAATTTGCGTGAACCAAGATCAGGTGCTAATCGTGCAGATTTAATTGTGGTGACTAAGTGTGATAAATCTATTTCTGAAAGTGAAAAGCAAAAGATTACTTCAAGATTAAAATTAAAAGCAAATCAACAATTGTTTTTTAGTTATGTAGATTATGCGCTTCAAGTAAAATCTGATCTCGAAGAATTAGAATTAACTACGCTTCCAAAATTTACATTGGTTACAGGTATTGCCAATGCAAAACCTTTGGTTGGTTTTTTAAAAGAAAAGGAGTTAGAATTCGAGCATCTAGAATTTAATGATCATTATGATTTTAAAGCTTCTGATATTAAGAATTTAGAGTCAAAAACACTGATTATTACAACAGAGAAAGATTATGTAAGGTTAAGGGATTATAAAAGTTTAAGCGGTAAATTGTTTTATTTACCTATTGAAATTAAGATAGATAAGGCTACTCAATTTAAGGGTGCTATAACTAAATTTGTTAACTAAAGAAGCTAGAGATTATTTTTTCTCCAGAAAGTGCAGCGTGTAATTTATCTTCAAAATCTTCTTGCTTAAATGGTTTAGAGATGATGTCATCAAAACCAGCATCACCAAATTCGTGCATTTTATCTTCAAGAGTTACAGCAGTTAAAGCAAATATTGTTAGTTCTTTATCAAAGGTTCTAATGATTTTAGTAGCTTCTAAACCACTAATCCCAGGCATATGTATATCCATTAATACAACATCATATTTTGTTGTTTTAACAATCTCTACCGCGTCTTCGCCGTTATCTACAACATCACAATTTAGATTCATTTTGTTCAGAATCTTTTTTGTGATCATTTGATTGATTTTATTATCTTCAACAATGAGGATTTTAACATTGCTTAAATCTAAACTTTCCATCTTATTTGTTTTTTTAACATCTACGACTTCAGGTTTGTCTACACTTTTATCGTATTCTAAAGGGATTTCAAAAATGAATGTTGTGCCCTTTCCAAGTTCACTCTTTAGGTAAATTTTACCTTTCAGAATTTGAATAAGCCCTTTTACAATTGATAAACCTAAGCCAGTACCACCATACTTTCTATTAATTTGAACTGAACCCTGAGAGAAACTCTCAAACATGTGTTCTTGTTTTTCTTTTGTAATACCAATCCCATTATCTTCAATTTCAAAGCGAAGACTATACATCTTATCCTTCTTGTCAATTTTATATGTTCTCACCCAAATGTCTCCATCTTTTGTGAATTTAATAGCATTTCCTAACAGGTTAATTAAGATTTGAGAAATTTTTAATTGATCTCCAATAAATGTTTCTGGTAACTCATTTTCATAGTCAAAATGAATTTTTGTATCCTGGTCGTTAGCAGAATTACTAAGTGCAGAAATTACATTTTCTAACTTATGTTTAAGGTTGAAATGTTCAGGGTCTATTTCAACTTTATTAGCCTCAATTTTATTAATCTGAAGGATATCATTTATAAAGGTAAGTAAGTAATCACCAGAAAATTTTAAGGATTTTAAATGTGGTAATTGATGTGGTTTAGGATCTTCATCTAATAACATGTCTGTAAGTCCGGTTACGGCATATAACGGTGTCCGTAGCTCGTGAGTTACTGTAGATAGGAAGTTTGCTTTTGTCTTAGAAGCTAATTCGGCTTTTTCTTTTGCGATTATAAGTTCGTCATTTTTCTTATGAAGCATCGTATTAGAATTCAGCCTAATATTATTGTTTTTGTATAACGATAATGTTAACAGAGATAGTATGGTAATTAACGCAATACTTAAGATGGTTGTTATTTTTGAAAAAGCACTTGCAGCAGTAACTTCTTCCATTTGTTCTTTTAATTGCTTGTTTTGTGCGTCTTTGTAATTATTAATCGTTTGACCAGATATTCCAGGTGCTAAGTTTTTTCTTGTTACATTTAAAATAGAATCAGATAAAGAAATATGCTTTTTGATATAGTCGAGCGAATTTTCATAATCGCCATTTTTTTCATGAATATTACTTAGAGTTAAGAAAGCTTCATTTTTATCTTCTGAAATTTTATGCTTTTGCGCAATAGATAATCCTTTTTCAGTTTGAGTTAAAGCTATTTCATCATTATCTAGAGCAGAATACACTTTTCCACTATGAATTAATGCACTACTAAGACGACGTGGTTGATTGTATTTTTTAGCTAAAATGATGGTTTTTTCTAAGTCTATTTTTGCTTCTTCATAACGATTTTGCTCAATATAAACTTTAGCTTCGTTTAGAAAAACATCTGAAGTGTATTCTTCTAAATCTTCTTGCTCGAATAAATTTTTAGCTGAATTGAAATAATCTAAGGCTTCATCATAATCTTTTTTGCTACTATGCATTACACCTTTAATATTGTAAGCAATAGCAAGATTACCATAATCCTCAATTTCGCGTTGAATGTGCATTGCCTTACCAATAGAAATATTGGCTTTATCTTCCTCTCCAACTAAGAATTGGACTTTTGAGATTTTGGTGTGAATTTTACCTTGGCTGGTTTTATCGTCAATTTTTATAGCAATGCTTAATGCTTGATCTAAGTTATCTAAAGCATTGTAGTATTTTCCTCTGTCACTATCTAATTTGGCTTGGTTTAAGTGTTCGTTAAGCCATAAAGGAAGCATATCTTCATTAGCCATGCTTGCTTGCTGTGCAAAAACAAAACTGCAAGCACATGCAAAAACAACAAATATATAATATTTGATTTGAGACATTTAGCTAGATTTAATTTAAACAAATATAAATATTTATTCGACTAAGGTCGTTTTTTGCCTGATAAATTGGAAATTAAATCTAAAACTCTTGAGCTATAGCCAGTTTCGTTATCATACCAACCAATAATTTTTACCATGTTACCTATTACTGAGGTCATTTGAGCATCAAAAATACATGAATGAGGATTACCTACAATATCAATGGAAACGATTGGGTCTTCTGTATATTCAAGAATACCTTTTAATTGGTTTTGTGCTGCATTTTTAAAAATTAAATTAACTTCTTCTGTAGATGTTGGTTTTTCAACGTTAATTGTAATATCTGTTAAAGAGCCATTAGCAACAGGGACTCTAATACCACAACCTCCAATAACGTCTGCTAAATCCGGAAAAATCTTTGTTAATGCTTTAGCAGCGCCTGTTGTTGTTGGTACTATAGATTGTCCGGCAGCTCTTGCTCTTCTTAAATCTTTGTGAGGTTGATCGTGCAGACTTTGGTCTGTTGTATAAGAATGTATTGTTGTTATATAAGCTTGCTCAATACCAAGATGTTCTTTTATTAAAGCAATCATTGGAGCAGCGTTATTAGTTGTACAAGAGGCGTTAGATAAAATGGTTTCTGTACCATCAATTGTATCATCGTTAACTCCTAAAACAATAGTTTTAATGTCATCTTCTAAAGCTGGAACAGATAGAATAACACGTTTAGCTCCGTTTAAAATATGATATTGGAGTTCCGTTTTAGTTTTAAATTTCCCAGTAGATTCAATAACAAAATCAGGAGCTACTTGAGACCAATCTAAATCTTTAGGGTGTGATTTACCGTATAAAGGAATTGAAATATCGTTTATAATAATATGATTATCATCAGAAGAAATTTGATCCTTTAAAACACCGTGAATACTATCATACTTTAATAAATGGCTTAAGGTTCTTGTATCTGCTAAATCATTTATGGCTACAATTTGTATTTCAGGATGCTGTAAAGCTAATCTAAACACACGGCGACCTATTCTTCCAAAACCATTAATAGCTACAGTAATCATTAATTAATGTGTTTTTGAGCTTTGTAAGAAGACCTTACTAATGCACTACTTTCTACGTGTCTAAATCCTAGTTTTAAACCAATTTCTTCGTATTCTTTAAATTGATCAGGGTTGATGAAAGATTTTACAGGTAAGTGTTTTTTACTTGGTTGTAAATATTGCCCAATAGTAACAACATCAACATCATTATCTCGTAAATCGTGAAGCGTTTGTATAACTTCTTCGCGTTCTTCTCCAAGACCTAGCATTATACCAGATTTAGTTCTGCGTTGTCCTTGAGATTTTAAGTATTTTAAAACACCAAGGCTACGGTCGTATTTTGCTTGTATTCTTACATCACGAGTTAAACGTCTTACAGTTTCAATATTATGAGAAACGACTTCTGGAGCGACATCAATAATACGGTCGATATGTTTTTCTACACCTTGAAAATCAGGGATAAGAGTTTCTAGTGTTGTTTCAGGATTCATACGTCGGACAGCTTTCACAGTTTCAGCCCACATAATACTCCCCATGTCTTTAAGATCATCACGGTCTACACTTGTTAAAACGGCATGTTTAATTTGCATTAATTTTATAGAGCGTGCTACTTTTTCTGGTTCATCCCAATCTACCGTTTCTGGTCTTCCTGTTTTTACACCACAAAAACCACAAGAACGTGTACATACATTTCCTAAAATCATAAATGTAGCTGTTCCTTCTCCCCAGCATTCACCCATGTTAGGGCAACTTCCAGATGTACAAATTGTATTTAATTTATACTTATCTACTAATGACCTAAGTTCTGTGTATTTTTTTCCTGTAGGTAACTTTACTCTTAACCATTTTGGTTTTCTTTCTGGTAAAATATTCGAAGCAACTGTGGTTTCCATGTAATTATCAATTTCTTGTTGCAAAGATACGAAGTAAATAATAAAATAATTTAAAGTATAGAGAGGTACCAAGCACTAAATCCAATAAGAAAAACAATTCCTGCCCAAGATAAAATGCGGAGCGCTATTTTTGGTCTCCATTCTGGTGGTGTATGTTCACTACAGATTAATCTGTAATTGATGTAAGCATAAAAAGGGGTTGTTATAAAAGAGAGAATGGTTGCTATTTTGATAAGAACTCCCATCTCTGAAGCAAAAGCGAAAAAGATGATTAAAGTCCCAATAGTCAGGGTTAAGATCCAAAATAGATACCCGTTTTTATGTTTTTTTTGAGTTAAGACTTCAATGCTTGTTGCCATTGCTCTAGGTGAAGCATCTAGAGTGGTTAATGTGGTACTAAACATAGTTGTTAATACGGCAATACCGATAATGACATAAGACCATTGCCCTAAGCTAGAAGTGTAAACATCTATTAATTGACTTGCGAATAACGTTGCTTGGGTACTGAAAGGTTCTTTAGAATCATACATTACAAAATAACCTAAGCATATAAACCCGATACCGAGAAACATAGCTCCAAAATAGCCAATATTAAAATCTAATAATGCTACTTTAGGAGTGAAAGATTCTTTTTCCTTTCTCTTTTCTACAGACCATATAGATTGCCAAACAGAAACATCTAAAGGTGCCGGCATCCACCCCATAAAGGCTACCAAGAAAGCAATTTCTATTGGTGTTTTTGGTAGAATTTGACTAAAGTTAAGTGTCTCATTAAAGTTGTCATAAGCAAAATACACAGCAATAAGCGTACTCGCAGTAAGTATTAAAATAATAACTTTAATTATTTTATCTAAGGCTTTATATTTTCCTACAAAAAGAATAAAAAGACAAATAGAAAGTATAATTACGGTCCAAGTTTCTATACTTAAAACCTTTGAGTTTCCATAGCTTAAAAAGCTAATATCACCAAAAAGTGTATTGGCTATGCCTGCGGTGACGATGGTTACCGCAGTTTGTATTGTAAATATAGTGGCAATGTTAAGAATGAAATAGGTGATTAATACACCTTTTCCTAACTTATAATAGCCATGAATTAGACTTTCTCCTGTAGCTGCAGCATACTTTGCTCCAAATTGAAAAAAAGGATACTTAAAAATATGGACTAGTAATAATGCCCAAAGCAATCCTAAACCAAAATCAGCACCAGCTCTTGTAGATTGTACAATGTGAGAAACTCCTATTGCGGCTCCTGCAAATAATAGTCCTGGACCTAATTTTTTAAATATTGAAAACACTAACTTTTTGTAATTATAGCTGCTAATAATTTTTTAGCTCTCAGGAGTTTAACTTTTACATTGTTTATCGGTTCATTTAATTTTTCAGAAATTTCCTTGTAACTCAATTCTTGAAAATATCTTAGATTAATGACTTCTTGATAGTGAGGCTTTAGCTTTTTAATGTCTCGTAAAAGTTTTGCGAGATTTTGTTCTGTGATAATTTTATCTTCAGGTGTGGGAGAATCGTCAACGATGTAAAAATAGTTTTCGTCGTTATCTTTTGAAGTATTTCTAATAGATTGTTTTTGTTTTCTAACTAAATCTATATGAATATTTTTAGAAATAGTAATCAGCCAAGTTTTAAACTTATAATCTTCATTATAAGTGTTAATCTTACCAAAAGCCCTAGAAAATGTTTGAATGGTAATGTCTTCAGCATCATTCTCATTCATTGTTCGTTTTAGTTGAAACGCATAAACATCATTCCAATATGTATCTAAAAGGAAATTGAATGCAATTTGATTGTTGTTTTTTGCTTTGTTTATAGCTTCTTTTATTTCCAATGTTTTGGCTTAGATATCAAATTAACTATAAAGATACTTAAATGAAAAGTAATTAATAGTATTTCTAAAATTGGCATCAGTAAAAGTAAGTCTGTTTCTTTAAATTTTTTAGCTGTAAACCCAAAAGAAATCCATTGTATTACATACTTTAAGGCAATTAAAGAAACAACCAAAGGCCATGAAAATTTAGTGATTAATAGTGAAATACCTAAAATCCAAAATAATAATTGTGTGGTGTAAAATAAGCCTAATAAAACTTTATGCTTTGATTTGTAATGCTTTGAAGTACTGATGTGTCTTCGTTTTTGGAGTATCCAAGATTTAAAAGATGTTTTTGGTTCTGAAATGGTGAAGCTTTCTTTAGTGTAGCAAAGTGCTGTATTTGAGGTGTTAGATACTTCATTAATAAATAAATCGTCGTCACCAGATTTAATAGACATATGGCTGTTAAAACCACAGTTGTCAAAGAATACATTTTTCTTGTAGGCTAAATTGCGACCAACGCCCATATAAGGTATCCCCATTTTAGCATAAGAAAAGTATTGTAAAGCCGTCATTACAGTTTCAAAACGGATAAGCTTATTTAAAATAGAAAATTTCTTTTTTGCATAAGCTCCATAGCCTAAAATAATAGATTTTTCATTTGAAAAATGACTGGTTAATTGACTTAGCCATTGATCAGAATTTGGCGTACAATCTGCATCGGTAAAGACTAAATAATCATTTTTAGAGGCTTTGATGCCTAAGGTAAGTGCGTATTTTTTATTTCCCCAAAAAGCTTCGCTTATTTTAACATCAACAAGTTTTATTGAGTTGTGTTTTGAAGCGAACTCTTCCATTATTTCTAATGAGTTGTCAAACGAGCTATCATTGACTAATACAATTTCGAAATTAGAATAATCTTGATTTAATATTAGAGGAATATTTTTTTTTAAATTATCGGCTTCATTTTTAGCACAAATAATAAGAGATATTGGGATGTGTTTTTTTAATTGAGCTTCTGCTTTTTTTACTCCAAAAGAGAAGAGGAAACTTAGATAATATATAATTTGAACACAGACTACTGCTATAAATGCATAAAACAGCATTAAAATAATTGTCATTTAGGCTTAAGAATGTTGAGGTTCGCTACAGTCTTTATATTCGTCTGGCGTTTTTCCACAAAAACCACAAGCTTCTCCATCTTTGTTAAGCATTGGATTTTGGCTCGCACATGTGCCTGCAAATTTACCATCTTTTTTAGCCCAAATTTTTATTGCAATTCCTGCTACTGCTAAAGCTAATAATCCTAATGTAAGTAATAATAATTTCATTTGAATTTTTAAATTTGATGCAAAGATAAGGCTTTTCCATTTATTTCCTTGTTTCTTTTAGTGTGACTTAAACAGTTTTATTTGTGTCTTATTGACAATAGATATAACTAATTATATTAAAATAACGAATTATGAAAAAATTATTTGCAGAGTTTTTTGGAACTTTTTGGCTTGTCTTTGGAGGTTGTGGTAGTGCTGTTTTTGCAGCTGCGTTTCCTGAATTAGGAATTGGTTTTTTAGGTGTTGCATTAGCGTTTGGACTTACGGTATTAACTATGGCTTTTGCTGTTGGTCATATTTCTGGTGGACATTTTAATCCTGCTGTATCTATAGGTCTTTGGGCAGGTGGAAAGTTTGAAGCTAAAAATTTATTAGGGTACATTGTTGTTCAAGTTATAGGAGCCATTACAGCTGCTGCGGTATTATATCTTATTGTTTCGGGTAAATCTGATTTTAATGGTGTAGGAGGTTTTGCTGCTAATGGTTATGATGCTTTGTCTCCAGGTGGTTTTAGTATGATATCTGCTTTAGTTACAGAAGTTGTATTGACAGCATTCTTTTTAATTGTGATTTTAGGAAGTACAAATTTTAGAGCACCTAAAGGTTTTGCGCCTATTGCTATAGGTTTGGCTTTAACTTTAATTCACCTTATAAGTATACCTATTACAAATACATCTGTAAACCCCGCAAGATCTTTAAGTCAAGCAATATTTGCTGATGGGGCTTATTTATCTCAAGTATGGTTGTTCTGGGTAGCTCCAATTGCAGGTGCTATTATTGGAGGAATTATTCATAAATCATTCTTCGAAAAAGAATAATGTTATTAAATTTAAAGAATACAAAAGAGGCGCAATATATATTGCGCCTCTTTTTGGATTAATTAACTAATACTTGTTTAGTTATCTTTTAAAGAAATCTCAGCAACTTCAGTGTCATTTTCACTTGCGTTATCTCCTTTTGTTCCAATTTTAATACTTAAAGCTAAGGCATCTTCCATATATGGAATCTGTTTTAACTTACGGTCAGACTCATCTAAAATACCTAGATTAACCATTCTGTCTTGTAATTCAGCCCAAATTTGATATTGCTGTTCTTTTGGTAATTGAGGGAGTGTAATAACATCAATCATAGATGTTTTTTCAATAGGATTAATGTAGGCTACAGTTTTTAAATTCTTAGCACGATCATTACCATTAATAACATATTTCTTTGAATCTGGATTATTGAGTTTTAATAATTCTCTAGATAGTTCATCTAATTTAGAATTGTTACTTTCAATATCACCACGTAAATCAAAAATTTCATCTACAACAACATTATTTTCGTTTTTAAGCTCTTCATTTTTTTGATAAAACATAAAAGATGTTACCGCAAATATTACAGCAGCAGCACTCGCCGCAAAACTATACCACGGTGTCTTTCTGTTTTGTGTTATATGAATCACTTTTGGTTCAGTAGTTTCTTCTAAAGACTCTAAAATGTCATTTAAGAAATCTTTAGGCAAATCAACAGCTCCAGCTTTTGCTATGATTTCTAAATTATCTTGAAGTTTTTCATAAGCTTCAGTAGCCTCTGGGTAACTTGAAATAAAGTATTCTACTTCTTTAGACTCTGCTGTAGAGGTTTCTCCAATCAAATACTTTTGAAGTAGATCGGAATTTAAAAAGGTGTGTAATTTCTTTTCCATGATCAAATAATTTATGGATTATAAACTTTTTTCAGCTCTCTCAATCCTATTTTTAATCTAGATTTAATTGTACCAAGCGGAATATCTAATTCATCGCTGGCTTCTTGTTGTGTCATTCCTTGAAAAAATAAAGCATCTAACACAATTTGATATTTTTCTTCTAGTGTTCCAACATGTTTCTTAATGTCCATGACATCTTCATTGAAATTTGTTGTTGGTAGAATATATACGTTAGAAGTTTCAATTTGGACTTCTTTATGATATCTATTATTAAAACTTCTTAGTTTATCTATAGCTGTATTTCTTGCAATACGGAATAACCAAGTAAATAGTTTGGCTTTCTTCTGGTCGTATTTTGAATGATTTTTCCAGACTTTAATAAAAGTTTCTTGTAAAGCGTCTTGGGCAATTTCTTCATTTATTGTAATTTTTAAAATTACACCATAAAGACTATTTGAATAATTTTCATAAAGTAAATTCAAAGCCCGTTTATCTCCTTTATGGAGATAAACGATAATTTTTTGTTCTGTAGGTGTAATACTCAAAATGCTAAAATCTTGTTTAGTTGATTTTTTTAAATGTCCAAAATGAATTTATAAGCGTAAATATAATTAAATACACCTTAATGGTGCTCTATATAAAGTGCTAGAATGGTTTTGTCTTCTTAAGCGATTGATTGATAGTGTTTAATCAATCTAAGGCCCAAAGTCACAATTTTAATTGTGGTTTTTGTTTTATATAATATTCACTTCAGTTTCTATGGTGATATTAAATAAGCGTTTTACTGTTTTTTGAATTAGTTGTGCTAATTTAAATATGTCTTTGCCTTTAGCATTGCCATAATTGACTAAAACCAAAGCTTGTTTATCATGGACCCCATAGTCTTTAAAACGTTTTCCTTTAAAACCCGCTTTTTCAATCAGCCAACCTGCAGGTACTTTAATTTCATCTTCAGAAACGACGTAAGATGGTGCATCTGCAAAGTTAGCTTCTAATGCTTTAAAAGTTGCAGCTGTTACAATTGGGTTTTTAAAAAAACTACCGCTATTACCAATTTCTTTTGGATCTGGTAATTTGCTATGTCTAATGGCTATAACTGCTTTTGAAACATCTTGAATTGTAGGGTTTTCTATTTGTAAATCCTCTAATTCATTTTTAATAGCACCATAATCTATTCGTAAATGGTGGTTCGTTTTTGTTAATTGAAGATTAACACTTGTAATAATATAGTCGCCTTTTAAATCTTGTTTAAAAATAGATTCTCTGTAGCCAAAATTACAATCCGGTTTTAAAAATGTTTTTAAGGTTTGATTTTCTACATTTATAGCTTCACAACTCGAAAACACATCTTTAAGCTCAACTCCATATGCTCCAATATTTTGAATAGGTGCTGTTCCTATATTACCAGGTATTAAAGAAAGATTTTCAATCCCTCCATAATTATGCTGTAAACACCAAAGGACAAAATTATGCCAGTTTTCACCTGCCATAGCTTTAACTATGACGGTGTCTTCTGTTTCACTAACGACTTCAATACCTTTTAAATTAATATGAAGAACAAGTGCTTCAATATCTTTAGTTAATAGCATATTGCTTCCTCCTCCTAAAAAAAATAGAGGTTTAGAATGTTGCGCTTTAAGAATGTCTTTAAGTGCTTCTATTGAGCTAATGTCACAATAAGATTGTGCATTAGCATCAATACCAAAGGTGTTAAAAGGTTTTAATGAAGCGTTGTTAATAATAGTCATTAGTCCTTGTAAACTTTTAATGCTTCTTTTAATATTTTAACTGCAGTTATTAGACTTTCTTCGTTTAATACGTATGCTATTCTAATTTGATTTAATCCAACGCCTGGCGTAGAGTAAAAGCCAGCAGCAGGTGCTACCATTACAGTATCATTATTATAATCAAAAGATTCTAATAACCATTTTGCAAAATCGTCCGAATTTTTTACTGGTAATTCTGCAATACAATAAAAGGCACCGTTAGGTTTTGCAACTTTTACACCTTCAATTTTTTCCAATTCAGTAATTAGCGTATTTCTACGTTTTACATATTCATCTTTAACATCATCAAAATAACTCTGAGGAGTTTCTAAAGCTGCTTCACTAGCAATTTGAGCAAATGTTGGAGGACTTAATCTTGCTTGGGCAAATTTTAAAGCTGTCTTTATAAATTCTTTATTTTTTGAAACTAAATATCCAATTCTTGCGCCACACATGCTGTAACGTTTAGAAACAGAATCTATAATGATAGCATGCTCTTCTATACCTGGTTCTTGTAAAATAGAGTAGTGCTCAATACCATCGTAGACAAATTCTCTATAAACTTCGTCAGCAATTAAAAACAAATCATGCTTTTTTACAACGGCAGCTAATTGCTTTATTTCTTCTTTAGAATATAAATAACCTGTAGGGTTTCCTGGGTTGCAGATTAATATAGCTTTAGTTTTAGGAGTAATAAGTTTTTCGAATTCCTCAATTGCAGGTAAAGCAAAATTATCTTCAATTTTAGAAATTACCGGTACTACATTTACGCCAGAAGCTATAGAAAATCCGTTATAGTTAGCATAAAATGGTTCTGGGATTATTATTTCATCATCCTTATCCATTATACTACCAAAAGCAAATAAAAGTGCTTCACTTCCTCCTGTAGTAACAATGATATCGTTATGAGTTACGTTAATAGAATTACGCTTATAATATTCTGCAATTTTAATTCTGTATGTTTCAGAACCTTCAGATCTACTATAGGCTATAGTTTCTAAATTCTGATTTTTAACAGCATCAAGAGCGACCTGAGGGGTTTTTATATCTGGCTGACCGATATTAAGGTAATAAACATTTTTACCTTTTTTATGTGCAGCTTCGGCATACGGTACCAATTTTCTAATTGGAGATTCTGGCATGTTGATGCCTTTGTTTGATATTATTGGCATATTAATATGAGTTTTAAAGTGCTAAGTTCTGAAATTTATTAAGGTTTATATGCTAAAAAAGCATAAAAAAATGAGTCCTCGATATGAGAACTCATTTTAAACTTTAGAAAGCAAGCTAAATTATTGCTCTAACATGCTTTTGCTTTTCTTTTCTAAAACACTAGTCTTGCTAGAGTCTACAACTAAACCTTTGATTTTTAAAGCTACAGTTGGTGTTTCCGCATTAGAAAAAACAGTGATTGTTTTTCTAATAGGGTTTACTCTTTTAGTGTCATATTTTACTTCAATTACACCTGTTTCACCTGGCATAATAGGATCTTTTGGCTTTTTTGGTACAGTACAACCGCAAGTAGATTTTACATTAGAAATTACTAAAGGAGCATCTCCTGTATTTGTAAATTCAAATACTCTTACACCATCAGCACCTTTTTCAATAGTACCGTAGTCAATAACATCTGTTTTAAACTCGATTTTTGCTACTTTTTCTTGAGCGAAAGAACCAAAGCTAATTAGTCCTACAAATAAGATTGCTAATAAATTTTTCATCATTTTAATTTTAAAATTGATTATTCAAAACTAGGTACTTTTTCGTTTCAATCAAAATTTATTAGTTGTAATACATGGCTTTTAACAGATTTTCTGCTTTTTTACACCATATAGTTCCATTAATAATTTTTCGAAATAGGAATTATAAGTACTTTTGACAGCTATATTACAAAAACAATACCAAAAAATGGAAATTCCTTCTAAATATAATGCACAGTCAGTAGAAAATAAGTGGTACGACTACTGGATGCAAAATAACTACTTTCATTCTGTGCCAGACGAAAGAGAGCCTTATACGATTGTTATTCCTCCTCCAAATGTTACAGGGATACTTCACATGGGGCATATGTTGAACAATACCATTCAAGATGTATTGATTCGTCGTGCGCGTTTAATGGGGAAAAATGCGTGTTGGGTTCCCGGAACTGATCATGCCTCTATTGCTACAGAAGCAAAAGTTGTGGCTAAGCTAAAAGAGCAAGGCATTGATAAAAATGACCTTTCTCGCGAAGAGTTTTTAGAACATGCTTGGGAGTGGACAGAAGAATATGGTGGTGTTATTTTAGACCAACTTAAAAAGTTAGGATGTTCTTGTGATTGGGACAGAACTAAATTTACCATGGACGATGATATGTCCGAAGCTGTAATTAAAGTGTTTGTTGATTTATATAATAAAGGCTTAATTTATAGAGGTTACCGAATGGTGAATTGGGATCCTGAAGCAAAAACAACGTTATCTGATGAAGAAGTAAATCATGTTGAAAAACAAGGCTTGCTTTATTATTTAGAATATAAAATTGAAGGTAGTGACGAAAAGTTAACTATTGCAACTACACGTCCTGAAACAATTTTTGGTGATACAGCAATTTGTATCAATCCAAATGATGAGCGTTTTACGCATTTAAAAGGAAAGAAAGCTATTGTTCCTATTTGTGGACGTGTTATTCCTATTATTGAAGATGAATATGTAGATGTTGAATTTGGTACAGGTTGTTTAAAAGTAACACCTGCACACGATGAAAACGATAAAGGTTTAGGAGATAGACATAATTTAGAAGTGGTTGATATCTTTAATGATGATGCGAGTTTAAATAGCTTCGGAATGCATTACGAAGGTCAAGATCGTTTTGTGGTTAGAAAAGCAATTTCTAAAGAATTAGAAGAAGCTGGTATTTTAGTTAAAACTGAAAACCATATTAATAAAGTAGGAACTTCTGAGCGTACCAAAGCTGTTATTGAGCCACGTTTAAGTGATCAGTGGTTTTTAAAAATGGAAGATTTAGCACAACCTGCTATTGATGCTGTTTTAAAGAATGGTGATATTAAACTTTTTCCTAAGAAGTTTGAAAACACCTACAGACACTGGATGGAGAATATTCGTGATTGGAACATCTCTCGTCAATTACTTTGGGGACAACAAATCCCTGCATTTTATTATGGAGATGGAAAAGAGGATTTTGTAGTTGCAGAAACTATAGAAGAAGCTTTAAAATTAGCCCAAGAGAAAACAAAGAATTTAGATTTAAAAGCAGAAAACTTAAGACAAGAAACAGATGCTTTAGATACTTGGTTTAGTTCTTGGTTATGGCCAATGAGTGTTTTTGATGGTATTCGTAATCCTGAAAACGAAGAAATAAAATATTATTACCCAACGAATGATTTAGTAACTGGTCCAGATATTTTATTTTTCTGGGTGGCACGTATGATTGTTGCTGGTTATGAATATAAAGACGAAAAGCCTTTTGAAAATGTTTATTTAACAGGGTTAGTTAGAGATAAACAAAGACGAAAAATGTCTAAATCTCTTGGTAATTCTCCAGATGCTTTAAAACTTATTGAAGAATATACAGCAGATGGTGTAAGAGTAGGTTTATTATTAAGTTCTGCAGCCGGAAACGATTTAATGTTTGATGAAACATTATGCCAACAAGGAAAAGGTTTTGGTAATAAAATATGGAATGCTTTTCAATTGACTAACCTTTGGGAAGTTGCAGATATTGAACAACCAAACTCTAGTAAAATTGCTTTAGAATGGTACGAAGCTAAGTTTCAGTCTGTATTAGTAGAAATAGAAGATCATTTTAGTAAATACAGATTAAGCGATGCTTTAATGTCTATTTATAAATTGATTTATGATGATTTCTGTGGTTGGATGTTAGAGATGGTTAAACCCGCTTATCAACAACCAATAGATAGAACAACTTACAACAAAGTAATGTCTATTTTTGAAGATAACTTAAAGATTGTTCATCCTTTTATGCCTTTCTTAACGGAAGATATTTGGCAATATATTAAAGAGCGTTCACCAGAAGAAGCTTTAATTATCGCAAAATGGCCAGAAGCGAAACCTATTAATGAAACTTTAATTTCTGAGTTCGATTTTGCTTCAGAAGTTATTTCAGGAATTAGAAACATAAGAAAACAAAAGAATATTGCTTTTAAAGATGCCATTAGTTTCTCTGTGGTTAATAACGAAAATGCAACAACGACTTTTGATGCTGTAATTTCGAAATTGGGTAACCTAGAGAGTTATGACTATGTAACGGAAGCTGTAGAAGGCGCTTTAACTTATAGAGTAAAATCTAACGAATACTTTATTCCTATGGAAGGAAGTATAGATGTTGAAGCTGAAATAGCTAAGCTTACTGAAGAGCTAAGTTATACTGAAGGTTTTCTTAAGTCTGTACAAAAGAAACTATCTAACGAGCGTTTTGTAGCAGGTGCACCAGAACAAGTTGTAGCTTCTGAGAAAAAGAAAGAGGCTGATGCTTTAGCTAAGATTGAAACAATTAAAGCGAGTTTAGCGAGTTTGAAATAATATTTATTTGAAATATTTTATATAAAAAAGACTGCCGTAAAGGTGGTCTTTTTTATTTACCACTCATTAATCTTATTACTATCTAACTTTACGAATATAAAGAGCAGAATAGTAAAGCCCCAAAGTCCTGAGCCACCATAACTAAAAAAGGGTAGTGGGATTCCGACAGTTGGTATTAAGCCCATAACCATACCAATGTTAATCGTAAAATGGACAAGTAAGATTGAAGCCACACCATAACCATAAACACGGCTAAATTGTGATTTCTGAGCTTCTGCAAGATATAGTATTCTAACAATAAGCATTACAAATAGGAGTACAACGAAACTTGTACCCATAAATCCCCATTCTTCACCAACGGTACTAAAAATATAATCGGTGTGTTGTTCTGGTACAAATTTACCTGTAGTTCTTGTGCCTTGAAGAAATCCTTTTCCTGTAAGACCACCAGAACTAATAGCGTGTTCTGACTGAATAAGGTTGTAGGCTTCTACTTTTTTCATTCGTTCAAGCTTGGTAGGGTCTTTTTCTAAACGTAACCAAAGACTAATTCTATTTTGTTGGTGTGGCTGTAAGGCATGTTCGTAAAACAATTTTACACCATAAGAAAATACTACACAAGCAACAAGAATAGCAATATGTTTAATAAGTGAACCTCGTTTTCTCTTTCTTAAAAAATAGGAAGTGAAGATGATAATTGCAGCGATAATTGCAGTAATTAAAACACCGAATTTTAATCCAACTACAGCAAGTATAATTAGGCTTATAGCTATCGTTAAATATACTTGTTGTAAGCCTTCTCTATAAAAGACAAAGAAAAAAGATAAATATACAATTGTACTACCTGCATCATTTTGAAGTAAAATTAATAGCGCAGGAGTGAAGATTATTGCAACGACACTAATTTGATCTTTAATGGTCTGCATGTTAGTTTGCAGATCACTCATATATCTTGCAACAGCAAGAGCTGTTGCAAATTTAGCAAACTCACTAGGTTGAATAGTCATACTACCAATACCATACCATGAGCGCGCTCCATTAACTTCTTTTCCAAAAATGAATAAACCAACTAAGGTAAGCATGGCGACCAGGTAAATAACGCTCGCAAATTGTTCGTAAAATTTAGCTTCTACCGAAAGGATTAGTACAATAAGAACAAAGGTTAGTCCAATAAACATCATGTGTTTACCGTAAAGCTGATCGGTATCAAAATAACTCGTAATTTCACCTATATGTGAAGCCGATAAAATATTAAGAAACCCAAAACCTACTAATAATAAAAATAGAATAATAGTAATCCAATCGAACTTAAAGTGTCTTTGATTTGCTCTTAGCATGTAAATTTATAATTTTAAGTCGCTTGTTTCTGGTAGTTCTACAGCATAATTGTCAATAACCTGAAGTTGTGAGCCTCTATTAATTTGAAAAGGTTCACCAGAATAAGGTTTTTTGTATTCGTTCTCAAGACTATGAGTTAAAATCCAACTTTCTAAATCTGTTCGTGTAATATTACCATTAATGTATTTTTCAATCATTAAAGTTGCCATTTTACCAGCAAAGCGACTTCCCCAATAGCCATTTTCTACAAAGATAGCGAGTGCGATTTTAGGATTGTCTTTAGGTGCAAAAGCTACAAAAATAGAATGATCTGTAAGTTGTGTTTTTACACTGTCTATTTTTATATAGTTTTCTGCAGTTCCTGTTTTACCGCAAATATCTATGCCTGGTACTTTTAAAGATTGTGCTGTTCCGTAATTATAAACATCAAACATTCCTTGTACAACGGGTTCAAAATTTTCTTTATCTATCGTTGTGTATTTTGGTGTTGTATATTTTTTAGGGATAGTATCTCCTTCAATATTTTTTATAATATGGGGAGTATAATAGAACCCGCGATTAGCAATTGCAGCTGTCATATTAGCGAGTTGAATAGGTGTTGTTTCAACTTCTCCTTGACCAATAGCATTAGAAACTATATACGTTGATCCCCAACGATTATCACCATAAGCTCTATCGTAATAATCCCCATCAGGTATTCTTCCTTTTCGACCAACAGACAAGTCATTATTTAAAAAGTTACCTAAACCAAAACTTTTAGCGTGGTTAGCCCAAACGTTCATTCCAACTCCTGCATCATCATATTTATCTATGATTTTTCGATAGACATGAACAAAGTAGCCATTACAGGATTGAGAAATACCCCAATTCATATTTGTAGGATTGCTGTGGTGGTGACAACCTGTTAGTTTTCTGCTACCATAATAATAGCCCATTCTACAAGTGTAAGTGTCATTTACATCAATAACACCTTCTTGTAAGCCAATAAGCGCATTTATTACTTTAAAAGGCGAACCTGGTGCATATTGAGCTAATAATCCTCTATCGTATAAAGGTTTTGCAATAGTATCGTAATGTAGTTTTGTGTAGTTTTTAGATCTATTTCTTCCAACTAAATCATTTGGGTTATAGCTAGGACCTGTCACCATTGCTAATATTTCACCTGTACTTGGATCAATGGCTACAATTCCACCTCGTTTGTGCTTCATTAACAACTCACCATAAGCTTGTAATTCTGCATCAATGGTAATTGTAATATCCTTTCCTGGTTTTGGTAAGGTATCATAGATACCATCTTTATATGGGGCAATATTTTTGTTAAATCTGTCTTTTTGAATAAACTTAATTCCTTTAACACCTCTCAATACATTTTCATAGGTTTTTTCGACACCTTGGTTTCCTATTAAATCTCCTAATTTATAGTAAGGTTGTTTTTCAATTATAGAGCGATTAACTTCTCCGATATCCCCTAAAACATTAGCTCCAATTGTTGTTTGATAAGAACGAAGTGAACGTTTTTGAATATAAAACCCTTCAAATTTTCTCATTTTCTCTTGAAGAACAGCATAATCTTTTTTTGAAAGCTGAGGTACAAAAGGAGATGGAAGTCTAGGGGAATACGTTGTGGCTCTTTGTAGTTTATTATCGTAATCTTCTCTTGTTATTTTTAAAAGTTTACAAAATTCATCAATTTCTAATGAATCTAAAGGGGCCACTTCTCTAGGGATAACCATAACATCATAAGATGGCTGGTTGGCAACTAAAAGTTCTCCATTTCTATCGTAAACATATCCGCGTTTTGGGTAGTTGTATTCTTTTTTGATGGCAATATCTTCAAATATATTATACGCAGAATTATCATAAACTTGAAGATAAAATAAACGTGCTATAAAAACAAGGCCAACAAGAATAACAGTGGAGATTAATAACAGTTTTCTCATTTTCGGTTTCGACTAAATAAAATTATAATTAATACACTAAGTATTATAGTGAAAATACTAGAGAATAACGTCTTCTTCAAGATTAATAGTATTTCAGAAACGTTAAAAACTTCTAAAGAGAATAGAATTAAGTGATGAAGAATTGTACCTATCGTAATATAACTAATTAAGATTCCGATTTCTGTAGCATTAAATTTTATAGATTGATGCTCGTAGAGCATTCCGAAAGAACTTTTTAAAATTAAGGGGCGTGCATAAGCTAAACTCACAGCTGCTGCTGCATGCACACCTCCAGAGTCTGAAAATAAATCGACTAATAAACCAAGTAAAAAACTTATAAAAAGGAACAGTAGTCGTTCATCTTTAACAGGATATAGAAATATAAAAATAATATATATGTAAGGGTTTATGTATCCTAAAAAGTTAATATGATTACATATGATCACCTGAATTAGAAGGAGTAAAATAAACCGAGCGATATTTGTACCAGTAACATTATTCATCACTTTTGTTTTCTAATGAATTAATTTCATTGCTGTCTAAATTTTCTAAAATGTAAACAGTTCCAACATTAGTCATGTCATTAAACAGTCTAACTTCTATTGTGTAAGTGTCTCCACTGATGTCTGTTTTAAAACTATCAATTGTACCAATGCCAATGCCTTTAGGGAAAATTGAAGATTCACCACCTGTTACAATTGTATCGCCTTCTTTAATAGGTGCAAATTGAGACACATCTTCTAGTTGTACAAAAACAGGAGATTTTCCATTCCATGTTAATGACCCAATATGGTTAGAAGATTTAAGTTGTGCGTTAATTTGACTTTTATGATTTAATATGGACAGTGTTCTAGAGTAATTTTTAGAGGTATTATCAATAATACCAATAATACCGTTAGAGGTTATAACACCAAAATCTTGTTTTACACCATCATTTTTACCTTTATTTAAAGTTAAATAATTATTGGTTAATGAATAGCTGTTTTTATAGACTTCAGCAGTTGTAACACGATATTTAGATTTTTGATACGTTGTATCTATAAAAGATGAATCCTTTACAACAGATGAATTAAGCAGTTGTTCTCTTAAAATTCTGTTTTCTTCAGCAAGAATGTCGTTTTCTGTTTTTAAGTTAAAATATTGATCAACAGAATTCATTGTACCATAGACTCCGCCAGTTAAAACATTAGCTGAGTTTATAAATTTACTTTTATGATACGAATGTGACTGAATTGTTAGCGTTAAGGCTATACTTAAAAGCAATAAAAACAACAGAAAGGTTTTGTTTCTTATAACAAAATTGAATATTTGTTGCATTATTTACTTCTTATTTAATCAATATGCTTTTGTATTTAGATAGGCTTTTAAGTACGATTCCTGTACCTCTAACTACGGCTCTTAAAGGGTCTTCTGCAATATATACAGGTAGATCTGTTTTTTGAGATAGTCGTTTGTCTAAACCTCTTAACATTGATCCTCCTCCAGCTAAATAGATTCCGGTGTTATAAATATCAGCGGCTAATTCGGGAGGTGTTTGAGATAAAGTTTCCATTACAGAATCTTCAATTCTTAGAATAGATTTATCTAAAGCTTTAGCAATTTCACGGAATGAAATTTGAACTTGTTTAGGCTTACCTGTTAATAAATCACGTCCTTGAACGCTCATATCTTCTGGAGGTAATTCTAAATCTTCAGTTGCAGCACCAATCTGAATTTTTATTTTTTCAGCAGTTCTATCTCCAACATATAAGTTATGTTGGGTTCTCATATAATAAATAATATCGTTTGTAAATACATCACCTGCAACTTTTACAGATTTATCACAAACAATTCCTCCAAGAGCAATAACTGCAATTTCGGTGGTACCACCTCCGATATCAACAATCATATTTCCTTTAGGTTGCATAATATCTACACCAATACCAATAGCAGCTGCCATAGGTTCGTGTATTAAATAGACTTCTTTTCCGTTAACACGTTCACAAGATTCTTTTACAGCACGCATTTCTACTTCTGTAATACCAGAAGGAATACAAACTACCATACGTAAACCAGGATTGAAAAATTTCTTTTTCAATGCAGGTATATTTTTAATAAACATGCTTATCATCTGCTCTGAAGCATCAAAATCAGCAATAACTCCGTCTTTTAGAGGACGAATCGTTTTTATGTTTTCGTGAGTTTTTCCTTGCATCATGTTGGCCTCTTTACCAACTGCTATGATTTTTCCGCTAATGCGGTCTCTGGCAACTATCGATGGATTATCTACAACAACTTTGTCGTTATGGATAATTAATGTATTTGCTGTTCCTAAATCTATGGCTATTTCTTCTGTAAGGAAATCAAAAAATCCCATGTGCTATTCTTAAATTATTTGGGTTATTTGTGTCTAAATTAATGAGACTATTCGTAAATGTAGTGAATTATACGATATTTCTATGATAATAGACACTTATTGATATACTTTTTTTCTTTTTATTTAAAATTAAAAAGAACCTAGAATCAAAAATGTGATTCTAGGTTCTAAAATAACTTCTTTTTTATGTTTTTTAATGCTTAAAATGACGTGTTCCGGTAAATACCATAGCAACATCATTATCATTACAATAGCTAATACTTAATTCATCTTTTATAGATCCTCCTGGTTGAATCACAGCAGTAATACCAGCGTTATCAGCGATCTCTACACAATCTGGAAAAGGGAAAAATGCATCACTCGCCATTACAGCTCCTTTTAAATCAAATTTGAAAGATTGTGCTTTATGGATGGCTTGGTTTAAAGCATCAACTCTACTTGTTTGTCCTGTTCCACTAGCACATAATTGTTTGTTTTTTGCTAAAACAATAGTGTTGGATTTAGTATGCTTACAGATTTTAGAAGCAAATATTAAGTCATCTAATTCTTCTGCAGTTGCCGTTGTTTTTGTTACAGCTTTTAAACCTTCAAGTGTATCTGTAATATTATTTCTATCCTGAACTAAAACACCATTTAAACAACTTCTTACATTTGTTTTTGGCATTTCAATATCTTTCAAGATTAAAAGAATTCTGTTTTTCTTTCCTTTTAAGATCTCTAATGCTTCATCTGAAAAAGAAGGAGCAATTACGACTTCACAAAATAATTTATGAATCTCTTCTGCAGTAGCAACATCAATTTCAGTATTACTAATTAAAACACCACCAAAAGCAGAAACAGGATCTCCTGCCAATGCATCTACATAGGCTTGGTGTAACGTATCACGTTGTGCTAAACCACAGGCGTTATTATGTTTTAATACCGCAAATGTTGGAGCATCGTTTTTAAATTCTAGCATTAAATTTACAGCAGCATCAACATCTAAAAGATTGTTGTAACTTAATTCTTTACCATGTAATTTTGTAAAAATCTCATCAAAATCACCGAAGAAAAATCCTTTTTGATGTGGGTTTTCACCATATCGTAAAACTTTTCCGTTATTTTCTGAAATTTTTAAAGTTGGTATTTCTTGATTTTTGTTGAAATAATTAAAAATCGCTGAATCATAATGAGAAGAAACATTAAATGCTTTTGCAGCAAATTGTTTTCTATCATCTTCAGATGTTTCACCGTTTTTAGTTTCTAATAACTCTAAAAATTCAGCATAATCATCAACAGAAGAAACACAAGTAACATCTGCATAATTTTTAGCAGCAGCTCTAATTAAAGAAATTCCTCCGATATCAATTTTTTCAATAATATCTTGGTTGCTTGCACCTGAAGCTACCGTTTTTTCAAAAGGATATAAGTCTACAATGACTACATCGATTTGTGGGATCTCAAATTCTTTTAATTCAGCAACATCACCTTCGTGATTTTGACGATTTAAAATACCTCCAAAAACTTTAGGGTGTAATGTTTTTACACGACCACCAAGAATTGATGGGTAAGATGTAACATCTTCTACGGGTACGACATTTATACCTAAATCTTTAATGAACTTTTCTGTTCCACCTGTGGAATAAATTGTAACGTTAAGATCGTTTAATTTTTTTACAATAGGCTCTAATCCTTCTTTACTAAAAACAGAAATTAGTGCCGATGAAATGGTTTTGTTACTCATAATGTTGTGTTGTATGTTGTATTGTGATTTCGAAGGCGCAAAAATACGCATATTCAGAGTTATAGTTTTGACGAAAAACGAGTTTCTTTCAATTTTTTGTAACAATAAATTGTTGAAAACGTCCTATATTTAAAATGTTGAATTTATTTGTGCTTTTATTTCATAAGAAATAGAGTAAATTGAGATAAGTTTATCATAAAAAACAACTTTTACATGCTGGTCTATTTACGTTTACTAAAAGAGAGTTTTTCATTTGCATTAAATGCACTTCGGAACAATAAACTCAGAACATTTTTGTCTCTTTTAGGTGTAACTGTTGGTATATTTTCCATTATAGCTGTGTTAGCAGCGGTAGATTCTTTAGATAAGACCATAAGCTCACAATTAAGTTCTTTAGATAGTAATACAATGTATGTTGTTAATCGCTCTTTTGGGCCATCAGATGTACCACGTTGGCAAAGAGAAACTTTTGACCAGGTCTCTTATAATGAATATAAAAGTTTAAAGTCTTCATTGACAGAAGTAGATCATGTGGCTTTACAATTAGGCGTAAAACGTGAAAATATTAGATATGAATCTGAATTAGTTAGTAGTGTAAATACTGTTGTTGTTTCAAGTGAGTTTACAGATATTCAGGTTTTAGAATTTGAAAAAGGAAGATTTTATAATGAATCGGAGTCTAATTCTGGTAAAGCCGTTGTTGTTATAGGTTCTGAAATTGCTAAATCTCTTTTTGGAGAATTAGAACCTATAGGAAAGAAAGTAAGATTATACGGGCAGAAGTTTACGGTTATCGGAGTTGTTAAAAAAGAAGGTTCTGGCTTATTTGGTGATAGTAATGATATTTCTATTTTTCTACCAGCTAACTATTATAGAAATAGATATGGTGATAATAATCCTTATACAATGTATATGGCAATTATTAAACCTAAAAAAGATGCAGATATAGAAGGGTTAAAAGCTGAGATAACTCAAATTATGAGATATAAAAGAGGTTTAAAACCAGATGATATAGATACCTTTTTTATAAACATTATAGCAGGTTTACAAGGTGCTATTGATGAAATGTTAGGAATGCTAAACTTAATAGGTTGGGTAATAAGTGGTTTTTCTCTTTTAGTTGGAGGCTTTGGTATTGCTAATATTATGTTTGTAAGTGTTAAAGAGCGTACCAATCTTATTGGAATCCAAAAATCATTAGGCGCTAAGAATAAATTTATATTATTTCAATTTTTATTTGAAGCTGTAATTTTAGCTGTTGTAGGAGGCGTCGTAGGTTTATTTCTGGTTTGGATAGGAACTTTAATAGGAAGTAGTCTTACCGAAGATTTTGAGTTTGTACTTTCAATACAAAACATGTTACTTGGATTTTTTATCTCTTCTATAATTGGTCTTGTTTCAGGTGTGATTCCTGCTTTAAGAGCCTCTCGTTTAGATCCGGTTGAAGCTATTAGAACAGGAATGTAAGTTTTAGTAAAGGTTTATAATAAAGAAGCAACCTTCTTACAAACATATTCTAAAAAGCGTTCATCAGCCTCAGTAAAAGGATCTGGAGTGCTAGAGTCAATATCTATTTGTCCAACATTTTCACCTTTTACAAAAATTGGGATAACAATCTCTGCTTTTACACTAATGCTGCAAGCAATGTAATTATTTTGAGCAGCGACATCTGGAACTACAAAATTTTGATTACTTATAGCAACTTGGCCGCAAATCCCTTTTCCAAATGGAATTATAACGTGATCTGTAGGTTCACCAACGTAAGGTCCTAACTTTAATTCGTCTTTATTTCCATTTTTAAAGTAAAAGCCAACCCAATTGTAATAGCTTATGTTGGATTCTAGAGCTTCACAGATTTTTAATAAACGTTGATCAACACTAAGGTTTTCTTGAGAAATAATTGATTTAACTTCTGATTTTAAGTTTTGAAATGTCATAGTAAAATTGATGAATGTTTAATTAAATAAAAACTTTTTGCAAAAGTATCTAAAATACACTATTTTAAATTACCGTTTTTATAAATTTATCACCAAACTAATAACAGGGTAATTTTGAAAGCACTTTTAAGGAAATATAAGTCAGTTATTCGATTTATAGTCAAGTTTTTACTTGTCTATGGCGTCTTGATTGTCGGATATAATTTGTATTTAAATATATCTGATGGTAGTAGGTACTATCCAGATTATTTAACAAATTTAGTTGCTGAGCAAACTAATTCTGTAATGAATACCATAGGCTACGATTCTCAGGTTTTACCACATCCTGACGAACCTTCAATGAAAGTTATAATCAATGGGAAATATATAGCAAGAATCATTGAAGGATGTAATGGTGTAAGTGTTATTATATTGTTTTTATCTTTTATTATTGCTTTTTCAGGAAAATTAAAAACAACTATATTATTTGGTTTAGCCGGAAGCATCATGATATATGCTTTCAATCTCATAAGGATCGTAATTTTATCTATAGGATTGTATCACTATCCTTGGAGGCGAGATATTTTACATACTGTAATATTTCCAATGCTTATTTATGGAGCAATTTTTTTACTTTGGATGATTTGGGTAAATCGATTTTCAAATAATAAAAAAAGAGATGAGTAATTTTTTAAAACTATTATTAATCGGAATTCTAGTCTTACTCTTAGTATTAATCAGAGCTTTTGAAGATGTGTTATTTTACGATCCGTACTTAACTTTTTTTGAAAACGATTATTTGTATTTAGATAGTCCAAGACGAGAAATAGCAAAACTTGTTTTGTCTACAACATTTCGTTTTTTATTGAATACAATTATTTCTTTAGGTATTTTATTTGTTATTTTTAGAGATGCTAGTATTATTAAATTTTCAGTTTTAATATATACCGTTGCTTATGTGTTATTGCTAATTCCTTTTTTATACTTTGTTATTAATCCACGCCAAGAAGATTACTATTTGTTTTTTAATATCAGACGCTTTTTAATTCAACCTTTAGGTGTTATTTTATTGTTGCCAGCATTTTATTATTACAGACAGAATCGTTAATACTCTAATATTTGATTATATTGTATTCAAGAATTTTGTAATTTTACACTGTGAAATTTTCAAACACACATAAAATTTTTTCAATTGCTTTATCATTTTTGGTATTGTTTTCAACGTTGTCATTAACGATTGAGAAGCATTTCTGTGGAGATACTTTAATCGATGTAGCCATATTTTCAGAAGCTGAAATATGTGGAATGCAAGATATGAAGATGGATCAAGATGGCATGGTAGAAAAATCATGCTGTAAAAATGAGAAAGAAGTTATTAAAGGTGTCAATAAATTAGTTACAAAATCATTTGACGACTTTCATGATGTACAAAAGCTAGTGCTTATAGCTTATAGTTATTCTTACATTAATCTTTTTGAAGAGTTACCTAATGCTGTAATTCCTCATAAAAACTATTCACCACCCAAACTCATCAAAGACATATATGTTTTAGATGAAACTTACCTTATTTGATAGTGTATAACCCTTAAAAAAGGAGGCACATACTTATGTGCTATTAGTTATACATACATATCAAATAAATGAAAAAAACATATTTTATTATAAGTTTTGTGTTATTGTCTTACGTGGCAATTGCACAAGAACAATTAACAGGTACTATATTAGAAACAAGTAGTACAAAAGAAATGCCGCTACCTGGCGCCAATGTATATTGGTTAGATTCGTCTATTGGAGCTATCACAGCAGAGGACGGAACATTTTCGTTACCCTATAAGTTTTCTTATAACAAATTAGTTATAAGTTATGTTGGTTTTAAAACCGATACGATTACTATAAATGAAAATAAAAACATTAGACACGTACTTCAGGCAAGTGAAGAATTAGATGCTGTAGAAATTTCATCTCGTAAACAAGCTACACGTAAATCTTATTTACAAGCTACAAATACATTTACCGTAACGAGTGACGAATTATTAAAAGCAGCTTGTTGTAATCTTGCAGAGAGTTTTGAAACCAATCCTTCTATTGATGTTAATTTTGCAGATGCCGTTTCTGGGACACGACAAATTAAAATGTTAGGATTAACATCACCTTATATATTAATTGCTACCGAAAATATTCCTGCAATTAGAGGTGCTTCTCAAGCTTATGGGCTAAGTTTTATTCCTGGTACTTGGGTAGAAAGTATTCAAATTACAAAAGGAACAGGAAGTGTTGTTAATGGTTTTGAAAGTATTGCAGGCCAGATTAATGCTGAATTAGTAAAGCCAACTACAGATGATAAATTGTTTGTAAATCTTTATGGGGCATCTAGTGAACGATTAGAATTAAATACACATTTCAATACAAAGGTATCGGATAAGTGGAGTACAGGTTTGTACTTACACGGTAACACACATCAAGAAAAACATGATGTAAATGATGATGGATTTATGGATATGCCCATCTATAATCAGATAAATGTAATGAACCGTTGGCAGTATACTAATCCCGAAAAAGGATTGGTAAGTTTTATTAATTTAAGATACTTAAATGACGAAAAACAAGCCGGACAAGTTGATTTTGATCCTGAAACAGATAAAGGAACGACTAACTTTTGGGGAAGTGAAATAGATACTGAACGTTTTGAGGTTACAACAAAATTAGGGTATGTAAACCCTGAAATTCCTTACCAAAGTATTGGTTTTCAAACCGCTTTTAGTCATCATAAACAAGATTCTTATTTTGGGTTAAACTTATATGATATTCAGCATAATAGCTTTTATTCTAATATAGTTTACAATACCATTATTTCAGATTCGCGCCATAAAGTGAAAACGGGTGTAAGCTTTACATACGATCATTATGATGAATTGGTAAACACAACTGCTTACGAACGAACAGAAAACTCAGTTGGTGGTTTTTTTGAATATGCTTACGATAATTTAGATAAGCTAACCATGACGGCAGGAGTAAGGGTAGATCAGCATAATAAATTAGGCTTTTTTGTAACGCCGCGTTTACATGTTCGTTATACACCTTGGGAAAAATCAGCTTTGAGAGCGTCTATAGGAAGAGGGAAACGAAGTGCTAATATTTTTGCTGAAAACCAAAATATGTTTTCAAGCTCTAGGCAGATTAATATATTAAGCTCTGGTGGTGAAATTTATGGACTAGATCCAGAAATCGCATGGAATTACGGTATAAGTTATTTGCAAGGCTTCAATTTATTTGATAGAAAAGCAGATGTTACTTTCGATTTTTACAGAACAGATTTTCAGAATCAAGTGGTTGTAGATTGGGAAAATCCTTATGAAGTTAATTTCTATAATTTAGATGGAGATAGTTACGCTAATAGCTTTCAATTTGAATTTAATTATAATGTGTTTAAAGGTTTTGACATACGGACCGCATATAAGTTCTATGATATTAAAACAGATTATAACTCAGGTGAATTAGAAAAACCATTAATACCAAAGCATCGTGTGTTTGCTAATGCGTCTTACGAAACAGAGGTTAAAACAAATGGTGCACATTGGAAGTTTGATACGACTTTTAATTGGTTAAGTGCACAGCGTTTTTCTAGTACAGATTTAAGTCCTTCTCAATACCAAGTATCAGATAAAACACCAACAATAGGAACTCTTAATTTACAAGTTACTAAGGTATTTTCTCCTCAGTTTGAATTATATTTAGGTGGAGAAAATGTAACAAACGTAAGACAAGATAATCCTGTTATAAGTGCAGATAATCCATTTGGCTCTAATTTTGATAGTAATTTTGTGTATGGTCCAATTTATGGAAGTATGTATTACGCAGGGTTGCGATTTAGAATGAATTAGTATATCTCTGTGATTGCAGAAAAAGTTTATAAATAAAAAATCAATTTAAAAAGAACTAGTTTCCTGTCTTCTCAGGACTAACAAAAAACAAAACAATATGAAAAAAGTAATTTTAATCTTTTCGCTATTATTAACAACAATAGCATTTGCTCAAAATAAAAATGCAAAGGCAAGTATTGAAGTAGATGGTGTTTGCGGGATGTGTAAAGAACGTATCGAAAAAGCAGCGATAAGAACAAAAGGTGTAAAGTCTGCAGTTTGGACTATTAAAACACATGAGTTAAAATTAATTTACGATGCGCGTAAAACAGATTTAGAGACGATTTCCAAGCAAGTTGCTTCAGTTGGTCATGATACCAAAGAAATAAAAGCAACAAAAGAACAATATAACTCTGTTCACCCTTGTTGTCGCTATCGTGATGAAGCGGTAATTGACGACCATAAAGACGAGTAATAGAATAAAATCAATAATTTTAAAAAAGCCTGAATTTTAAATTCGGGCTTTTTTATGCAGTGTTGTTACTAAACAATACCTTTGAAATACTCATTTATTAAAAGTTGAATATCGCTTATGAAAACTAAATTACACATATTCAAAATTGTAGCTAAACATTTGAGTTTTACCCAGGCAGCGGAGCAATTATTTATTTCTCAACCTGCGGTTTCAAAGTCCATAAAGAATTTAGAAGAAGAATATAAAACAACCTTTTTTGTAAGAAAACGCAATTCAATAGAGCTTACAGAAGAAGGAAAGTCGTTTCTGTTATATGTCAATAAAATATTAGCCATCTATTCTGAAATGGAAGAACAATTTCTTCATAAGAAAGAGATATTCCCAGATTTTGTAAGCTTCGGAGTTAGTACAACGCTTTCAAACTATATTATACCAAAAGTAATTGCCAAGTTTAGAATTCAGTTTCCTCAAACTAAATTTGAGATTATTAGTGATAATTCATCTCATATAGAAGATTTGTTATTGAATGAAGATATTGATTTTGGTATTACTGAAGGCCGAACTAACAATTCTAAATTGCATTTTGAAAAATTTATAAAAGATGAAATTGTTTTAGTAACCAATGTGAATAATAATACATTTAAAAAAGGAAGTATTGATATTGAAACATTACAAACAATTCCTTTAATAGAGCGCGAAAAAGGATCGGGTACAAAAGCTGTAATTGAAGAGTTTTTAAAACAAAACGGCATAAAAACGTTGAATACTGTTGTTTCTCTAAGTAGTACAGAAGCTATAAAAAATTATTTATACCACTCAGATCATTACGCATTGCTTTCAGTCAGTGCTATTAATAATGATCTACTGCATAATAAATTAAAAATAATAGACATTACAGATCTAAGTATAGAACGTTGGTTTTACTTTGTGAAGCGAACAGGGTATCAATCGAGTAATATTCTGTTTTTTGAAAATTTCATTAGAAACAACTATAACTTTTAGTTATTTGTGATAACAAATTAATGTCCTTAATAGTTATTTCTTAAAGTTACTTTTGTATCAAATAATAAAAGATATGAAAACTTCTTTTTCAAAAATAATTTACGCCCTATTAATTGTATCTGCCCTTTTAGGATGGTTAAATAGTCCTACGGCATTAGTTTTAGGGTTTGTATTTACCTTGATTTTTAATAATCCATTTCAATCTTTTAGTCACAAAGCGATAAATTATCTGCTGAAAATTTCTGTAGTAGGTTTAGGTTTTGGAATGTTACTTAAAGAAACACTAGAAACAAGTAAAGAAGGTTTAGGGTTAACAGCATTTTCAATCTTCTTAACCGTAGGGTTAGGTTTGTCTCTTACAAGAATATTAAAAGTAGATTTAAAATTGGGTCACCTTATTACTTCAGGAACCGCTATCTGCGGAGGTAGTGCTATAGCTGCAATTTCACCGGTTATTAAGGCGAAAAGTAAAACGATTAGTATTGCTTTAGGAATTGTATTTCTATTAAACTCTATAGCTTTATTTGTTTTTCCTGCGTTGGGACATTTATTAAACTTAACGCAAGAGCAATTTGGGTTATGGTGTGCCGTTGCTATACATGACACCAGTTCTGTAGTAGGCGCTGCAATAGGTTACGGTGATGAAGCTCTAAGAATAGCAACAACAGTAAAGTTATCGCGAACTTTATGGATTATTCCATTATCAATTTTTTCAATGTTCCTTTTTAAAACGAAAGGAGAAAAAATTAAAATACCTTACTTTATTATCCTGTTTATCGGAGCTATTATAATAAATAGTTATCATATTTTACCTGAACCAGCAACAAATTTTATTGTTACAATGTCTAAACGTTTATTAATTGCTACGTTGTTTCTTGTAGGGGCTACAATTTCAGTGAAAGATTTAAAATCCTCAGGAGTTAAACCAATTATTTTAGCTTCTTCATTATGGATTTTTATCTCAATATTTTCATTAATTTATATTCTGAATTTGAATATTTATGAATAAAGTATTTAATCTTTTTAGAGTTGAAAAGATCGATTTAAAAAGTACCAACAACACCAATAGTACTCATGCCAGCACTAATACGCCAGCTTACAGTTTTTGGTTTCGAGTCTGAATAAGAATTATTTCCAGTCATAAAATTATCAATACTATCTACAACGATTACACTTATAGCCATACCTAAACCAACATCACTTAACCAATGTGCTTCTTCCCATAATCTTGAAATAGGAGCGATAGAACCAATAGCATAAATACCAGATTTAACCCAAATATTACTAAATTGTTTGGCTATAGAGTGTGCCATGGTAAATGATAAAACACTATGTCCAGATGGAAATGAATGAAAACCAGGTTTGTTACTGAATGGTTCAAACTCATTATAGTCACCACTGTTTGGTCTTGCTCTACCAACAACCGTTTTAGAAATAGATTGAATAATTCCTGTAGTAATTGCAGACGAAAAGATTAATACACCAGTTTTTCTTACTTTTTCATTATCTGTTAATAGACCAAAGCCATAAATACCTGTAGAAACCATAAAGAAGTTTTGTGGACTCCCAAAGTACCAACCAAAGTCTTTTAAGACTTGTGGAGCACCAACGCCTTGTTTATAAAAAATACGATTAGCTTCTTTATCACTTAAATATAATAAACTGGTACCAGCAACCACACCACCTAATGTAGCAAAATCTTTACCTTTCCAGCTTAAAGGTCTCGTAAAAGAATGCCCAATACCTTTGGCTGTTATTTTAGCATCGTACTTTAAATTGTTCCAAGCTTTACCTGTTTTAGAAATTGTTGAGGTAGAATCAGTTTGAGAAAAGAGCGATAAGGATACTAATGAGAATAAACATAAAATTGTGATCTTATTTATTACTTCAGTCATAATATTTATTAGTGTTTAAAAAAGGACAAATATAATAAAGCCTCTGATTTTCATCAAAGGCTTTAAATTATAATTGTACAAAGTCAATTATTTATAATAAGTGTTACGCTTACATCATGCCTGGCATTCCGCCTCCGCCCATTGGCATTGCAGGTGCATCTTCTTTAATATCTATTAAAGCACATTCTGTAGTTAAGATCATACCAGCTACTGAAGCTGCATTTTCTAAAGCAATACGAGTTACTTTCTTAGGATCAATGATACCAGCTTTAAGCATATCTACGTAAGTTTCAGATTTAGCATCGTATCCAAAATCTTTTTTACCTTCTAATACTTTATTGATAACAACAGAACCTTCACCACCAGCATTTTCTACAATAGTACGTAATGGAGCTTCAATTGCTTTGTTTACGATTTGTACACCTGTAGTTTCGTCTAAGTTTTCAGTTGAAATCTTTTCTAAAACTTGTTTAGCGCGCACTAAAGCAACACCACCACCAGCAACAATACCTTCTTCTACTGCAGCACGAGTAGCATGTAAAGCATCATCAACACGGTCTTTCTTTTCTTTCATTTCAACTTCAGATGCAGCACCAACATAAAGTACAGCAACTCCACCAGCTAATTTAGCTAAACGTTCTTGAAGTTTTTCTTTATCGTAATCAGAAGTCGTCGTTTCAATCTGAGCTTTAATCTGGTTCACACGAGCCTTGATATCTTCAGCTTTACCTTCTCCATTAACAATTGTTGTATTGTCTTTGTCGATTGTTACTGTTTCTGCTGTACCTAACATAGAAAGATCTGCATTTTCTAAAGAAAAACCTCTTTCTTCAGAGATAACAACACCACCTGTTAAGATAGCGATATCTTCTAACATTGCTTTACGTCTGTCACCAAAACCAGGAGCTTTAACCGCTGCTATTTTTAATCCACCACGTAATTTGTTTACAACTAAAGTTGCTAAGGCTTGTCCTTCTACATCTTCTGCTATGATTAATAATGGACGACCAGATTGTGCTACAGGTTCTAATATTGGAAGAATTTCTTGTAAGTTAGAAATCTTTTTGTCGAATAATAAAATGTATGGATTTTCTAAATCAGCAATCATTTTATCAGAATCTGTAACGAAGTAAGGAGATAAGTAACCTCTGTCAAACTGCATACCTTCCACAACGTCAACGTAAGTTTCCATTCCTTTAGCTTCTTCAACAGTGATAACACCTTCTTTACCAACTTTACCAAAAGCCTTAGCGATTAAATCACCGATAGTATCATCGTTGTTTGCAGAAATTGCAGCAACTTGTTTAATTTTATCAGAATCACTACCAACTTTTACAGCTTGTTTTTCTAAATCTTTAATGATAGCCTCAACAGCTTTGTCAATACCACGTTTTAAATCCATTGGATTTGCACCAGCAGCAACATTTTTAAGTCCTTCCTTAACAATAGCTTGTGCTAAAACGGTAGCAGTAGTTGTACCATCACCAGCTAAATCATTAGTTTTAGAAGCAACTTCTTTTACCATTTGCGCTCCCATGTTTTCAAGCTCGTTTTCAAGCTCAATTTCTTTCGCTACAGAAACACCATCTTTAGTGACTTGTGGTGCACCAAATGATTTTCCGATAATTACATTACGACCTTTTGGGCCTAAAGTTACTTTTACTGCATTTGCTAAAGCATCAACACCACGTTTTAAACCGTCGCGTGCTTCAATATCAAATTTTATATCTTTTGCCATAATTTATTTTATTTGTAATTTCTACTATTGCAGAAATCAATTTATTTTTAATTAGAGAATTTAATTATGCTTTTTGAGATTCTGCAATTAAATAATTGCTAAAATATCGCTCTCACGCATCATTAAATAGTCTGTTCCTTCTAATTTAAGGTCAGTTCCTCCATATTTTCCGTAAAGTACAGTATCTCCAACTTTTACCGTTAAAGGTTCGTCTTTTTTACCATTTCCAACAGCAACAACAGTCCCTTTTTGTGGTTTTTCTTTTGCATTATCTGGAATAATGATACCTGAAGCTGTTTTTGTTTCAGCTTGCATAGGTTCTACAAGAACGCGATCTGCTAAAGGTTTAATGTTTAAACTCATTACTATATGTTTTTTAGTTAATTATTTTATTTGTAATTAATAATATTCGAAAATTATGCCAATAGAGAATATCTGACAAAGTTTCAGATACGTCTGCCGAAATTTGTGGGCATAAAAAAAGCCAACTTAAATAAGTTGGCTAAATATTTTTTGAAGAGTAACGTTTTAGTTATTCTGCAGTAGTATCGTTTGTTACTGGTGCAGTTGGTGTTACAGGCATTTCTGTAGCTTCATCTGCATCGTATGCTTTAGATTCAGTTCCACCACCAGATCCGATAGTTAAATTAGATGTTAAGATTAAAACAATTAATGCTGTAGCTAAAAACCATGTACTTTTATCTAAAAAGTCACCTGTTTTCTTTACACCACCTAATTGTTGAGTTCCACCACCACCAAATGATGATGATAATCCTCCACCTTTAGGGTTTTGTACCATAATTACTACGATAAGTAAAAAGGCAACGATTACGATTAGGACTAGGAATATTGTAAATGCACTCATCTTTATATTGTATTATTATCTTTTAATTCTTTTACCAATTTTATTTGGTGTGCAAAGAAACTACTTTTTTCTGGATATTTCAAACTTAAAATTTTGTAAGATTGAATTGCCTTATCATAGTTCTTTTGTTCTAAATAAATCCGAGCTAAAGTTTCAGTCATTAAACTGTCTGAAATGTCGCTGTCATTGTTAACTAGTTTGGGTTTTGGAGCATTTTTAGACACTGGTTTAATCTTAGGATTATCACTTATAAATTT
Organism: Winogradskyella undariae; assembly: GCF_013285155.1. Lineage (GTDB taxonomy): Bacteria > Bacteroidota > Bacteroidia > Flavobacteriales > Flavobacteriaceae > Winogradskyella > Winogradskyella undariae. Next base: position 413,530 of record NZ_JABTEL010000003.1, read on the forward strand.
GTCTATAATGGCTAATTTATTTTGTAGAGGAGTCTGTGTTTTTTGTTTTAACTCTTCATTTTTAGGTTTATTCTCTACTTTTGTTTCTGCTTCTTCACGTACAATGGGTTTAAAACTTGTAATTTTTAACCATTGAGAAAAAGAATGATTTTCAGATTTATCAAACTCTAAGGGCTTACCAATGTTGAGTTCTTTTTCTAGAGTGTTATTTTTAACATTCTTAGTGATGATTGAATCTTCAATACTTCCTGTTTTAACTTCTAATTTTATTGGAGGCATTGGTTTTACTTCAAATAAATTAGGGTCTAAAACACCTTCGGTTGCTTTAATTTGTTCTTTTAAAACATCATCTATAGTTACACTTTTATGAACCGAAATATCTTCAATAGTGTTGACTTCAACCGACTTAATGTCTTCAATATTTTTCTTAATCTGTTCTGATATTGCATTCTGATTAAAAACTTCAGATGTAATATAATCAAATAAAATGCTACGATCTGTGGTGTGTGCAGCTGTTGTTTTTAAAGTGTTATTGTACTTATAACTTTCTTTTTGCTTTAAACCTTTGAGATATAATGCTCTTAAAGGTTGAAAATAAGGGTGTTCTTTAATTGCCGAAGCAAGTACCTCGGTTTGAGATGCTGTAACGGCTTCTGGGTGCTGTAATAGATATGTAAGTTCTTGAAGCTGCATAATATTACCAATCTGCTAAAGAAGCATTAAGAATATCTTGAGTTAATCGTTCTAATATTTCATCAAAAGCTGTAGCTTTTATGCTACCTGAAAGTTGGTCTGCTGCAGGATAATCATAATAGAATGAAAATCTGCGTTCAAAATCTTTCTCTTCATCTTTAGTGTTTATATAACGTACATTAACGCTGATAGTAAGTCTGTTTTGGGCAGCTGTGTTATCTGCTGTAGCTGTCATTGGAGAAATACGATATTCTACAATTTCACCTTCATATATAACCTCGCCACCTGATGATACCAAACCTGCACTTGTTTGATTTAATATATAATCTTGAAGTGAATTAGTGAATAATTGGTCTAAACCAGGCTCTATAATATCTGCGGTATTCTGAAAGAAATTGACTTGAAATGATTCTGGTGTGTCTGTTATTCCTGTAAATGAATAGTTGACTTTACAGCTAATGCATGCAAGGCAAATGGCAGTTATTATAATGTATTTGAAAGTATTCATGCTTTATGTATTTAATCTTTTAGAGATATATGCTTAAGAATTTTATTGTTTCTTAAATCAACTTTATATTAAACTGAATTAAGATTTTTTTAGTGTTATTAAGATTGTAAACTTATCTTAAAGATCAAATTGTTTAATTTTTCTATAAAGAGTTCGTTCACTTATGCCTAACTCAGCAGCTGCTAATTTACGTTTTCCGCTGTGGCGTTCTAAAGATTTTTTAATTAACTCTAGCTCTTTATCGTGCAAGGATAATGTTTCCTCTTCTTCAATTTCTTCAGCAAAATCGTATTTGTCCTCAAAACTTGAAATAGTTTCTTCAGATCTGTCTGTATGTGTATGTTCTGGTATTGATAAAACTTCTAAATCTTCAACAGCTGCTTCAAATTCTTCATCTTTTTCCTCACCGTAAATTTTCTGAATTAAATGCTCGTTTTCTTTTTGGACATCAGTATCACTTCCTTTTTTCATGAGTTCCATGGTGAGTTTTTTTAGATCATTAAGATCACTCTTCATGTCAAATAAAACTTTATACAAAATTTCTCGCTCACTACTAAAGTCGCTTTCAGATTTTGAGTTATTAACTACAGCGGGTAGGTTATTGTTGTTATTTGGTAAATAATTTTGAAGTGTAACACCATTAATGGTCCGGTTTTGTTCTAAAACAGAAACTTGCTCGGCTACATTTCGTAATTGACGAATATTACCATTCCAGCGATATTTTAAAAGTGAAACAACTGCTTCGTCTGTTAACTTTACAGTTGGCATTTTATATTTAAGAGCAAAGTCGCTAGCAAATTTTCTAAACAATAAATGAATATCTTCTTTACGATCCCTTAGTGGTGGTAAATTGATTTCAACAGTACTTAGTCTATAATATAGATCTTCTCTAAATTTTTCTTTTTTTATGGCTTCAAACATATTAACGTTTGTAGCTGCTACAATTCTAACATTTGTTTTTTGAACCTTACTAGAACCTACTTTTATAAATTCGCCATTTTCTAAAACACGTAGTAAACGCACTTGTGTTGTTAATGGAAGTTCTCCAACTTCATCTAAAAAAATAGTTCCTTCATCGGCAACTTCAAAATAACCAGATCGGGTAGATGTGGCACCTGTAAAAGCTCCTTTTTCATGCCCAAATAATTCACTATCAATTGTACCTTCTGGTATAGCTCCACAGTTAACAGCAATATATTTACCGTGTTTTCTATGTGATAATTGATGAATTATTTTAGGAATACTTTCCTTACCCACACCACTTTCTCCAGTAACAAGTACGGAAATGTCAGTAGGAGATACTTGTATCGCTTTTTCTATTGCGCGATTAAGTTTTTGGTCGTTTCCTATAATGCCGAAACGTTGTTTTATGGCTTGTATGTTTTCCATATGCTATTCATAATATAAATCCATTGACGTAATGCCAGGGTTATATGGGTTTTCGTTCGTTATTCTTGTTGATAGACCATTTTCTTGTATATAAGTAGCTTCATAATTTCTAGCACTAGATTCGGTAATCGAACCAAATTCAGAGGTAGTGCTAAAAGAAGTCCTTAATTTTTTTCCAAAAAAGAAAAAATTACTTAAGTCAGTATATATTGAATCTCCATAATCTAAAATCATATTTGTATAAATATTTTGATATGAGTCATCAAATGGGTTTAAAACACCTTCTTGATTGTAAGTAAATGTTGTTTCAGAAATGATATAATTATTTGGATCTAAAGAATAAGTTTGTTCTGTGTCAATATTATAACCTAAAATTCTTTCTGAACTAGTGGATAATAAGTTTTCAAAATTAGAATCATACTCAAAAACTTGTAAGGTATAATGTGCAGTATTGTCATTTACTCTTGTATACCGTTCCATTGAAACTAGGACACCTTCGTTATTTAAAATAAGTTTTTTAGTAAAAAGACCTGGTGGTTGTGTACCATCATATGTGTAAATTATATTTTCTTCGTAAACAACACTATAGCTGTAGTCATCTTGATATGTTTGGGTTTTTAAAACATTAGAAATTTTATTATTCGTATAGGTGTAATATATATTTATATCTTGATCGTCTGCAATAAATATTTGTGTTAGATATCCTTCATTATCGTAATAATGCTTGTGATATACTAAACCATTAGAAGGGAATGTAGTTTCATTAAATCGTTCTCCTTCATTGGTGAAAGAAAATTTTCTATGATAAGTACCATAAGTTCCTGTGAATACTTCTTTTAATTTAGTCCCTGCACCATTAAAATCAGTCGGGTCTAATAGATCTGTATTATCTTCAATCTCTCTACCATTGTTTATGCCGTCATTGTCACAATCTACATATAGTAACCATGATAATGCAGGCTCTGAATCTTGATTAGCGTAAACGAAATCACATTGATTAAGTAGATCAGTGCCATCAATAATTTCTTGGGCATTAGTTACTCCATCAAAGTCACAATCGCTATTTAGCCAATTAGAAGAAGGTTCTAAGGTTTGATCTTCAAAAATAAATGAGCAATCTTGAAGAGGACTTGTACCATTATCTTCAACAGTATCATTTCCATCTGGGTCTAATTCTTTCCAGTTGCTTACACCATCTCCATCACAGTCATGATTCTTCCATGTATTTGAGACAGAAGGATAATATTGACTATTCATTAAAAAATCACAAGGATTATTAGGGTCGGTATTATCTACTGCTTCCTGCTGGTTTGTTACACCATCTCCATCTAGATCATCTGGGTTTATTTGCTCTACACCTTCATTAGAATCATCAGTTTGACAAGCTGTGACTAGCATCAGTAGGCAAAAAAATAAAACTATTTTTTTCATGTCTTTTAATTATGCTTTGAATAATCAATAGCTTTTCCGATAAGCGTAGCACTTGTACAATCTGTAATAAGTACGTTAACTAAATCTCCAATTTTATAATGTTCCTTTGGGAAGACAGCAACCGTATTATCAGAGGTTCTTCCAGACCATTGTAAATCGGATTTTTTAGATGCTTTTTCAATTAAAATTTCTACGGTTTTATTAACGTGTGCTCGCGTATTCATTTCACTATACTTTCGTTCTAATAGGATAATTTCCTTAAGACGACGTTTCTTAATGTTTTCTGGTACATCATCTTCCATTTTACGACCAGCTAAAGTTCCAGGACGTTCAGAATAGGTAAACATGTAACCAAAATTATATTTTACGTAATCCATTAAAGATAGCGTATCTTGGTGATCTTCTTCAGTTTCAGTTGGGAAACCAGCGATTAAATCGACACTAATTGAACATTCAGGAATTATACGTTTAATATTATCTATAAGTTCAAAGTATTCTTCTCGTGTATGTAAACGATTCATTTCTTTTAGAATACGATCGCTACCACTTTGTACAGGTAGGTGAATGTGTTTACAAATATTATCATATTTCGCCATGGTTTCAATAACGTCCAGAGTGAAATCTTGAGGATTAGAGGTTGAAAATCTAATACGCATTTTTGGTTGTGCTTTAGCACATAATTCTAAAAGATTAGCAAAGCTAACAGCTGTTGCTTTTTGGAAATCAGAAGCGTTATCAAAATCTTTTTTTAAACCACCTCCGTACCATAGGTAACTATCAACGTTTTGTCCTAAAAGTGTAATTTCTTTAAATCCTTTAGACCATAAATCGTTTACTTCTTCAATAATACTTTGTGGATCTCTACTGCGTTCTCTTCCTCTTGTAAAAGGAACAACACAGAATGTACACATATTATCACAACCCCGTGTAATAGAAACAAAAGCTGTAATTCCGTTACTGTTTAATCTTACAGGCGAAACATCTCCGTAAGTTTCTTCTTTAGAAAGTATAACGTTTATAGCGTCTCTACCTTCATCTACTTCAGCTAATAAATTAGGTAAATCTTTATAGGCATCAGGGCCAACAACTAAATCTACAATCTTTTCTTCGTCTAAGAATTTAGTTTTTAGACGTTCTGCCATACAGCCTAAAACACCAACTTTCATTTTGGGGTTAATACGTTTTATAGCATTGTATTCTTGTAATCTTTTTCTAACAGTTTGTTCGGCTTTATCTCTAATAGAGCAAGTATTTACTAATACAAGATCGGCTTCTTCAAGTGTTTGTGTGGTGTTAAATCCTTGTTCTGATAGAATAGAAGCAACAATTTCACTATCGCTAAAATTCATGGCGCAACCATAACTTTCAATAAAAAGTTTACGCTTATTACCTTCTTTATTATCTAAAATTAAGGATTCACCTTGTTTATTTTCGTCTATAATTTTCTCCATCTTTAGTGTTCTGTGAAAACAGAATAGCTTCTTTTTGTAATTCTAATTTAAGATTGCAAAGATAGTACTATTTTGTGAATTATGACAAAGTGGCAGTTGTAATTTAATTAAGATTTTTTAATACCGTTGGGATTATTACAGGTGAGTAAAATCTTTTTCTTGAATATCTGTAAAAAATAGAGTTCTTTTGAAGTCTTAATTATAAATGGTAAAATGAACGCTACAGAAATAAAAAACAGAATTGATAAAGCAAGTGAATTAGATTTTGGTACTCTATTTAATCAATCCATTGAATTATTTAAAAAAGTTTGGGTGCAAGGATTGGTTACACTTTTGCTTAATGTTGTTTTAGCTATTCCTGTTATAATGGTTATTTATATACCAATGATATTTCTGGGTATTGCGAGTGCTTTTACATCCGCAAATAATTATGATTCTTTCAATGAGACTGGATTTAGTGTATTAATGATGCTTCTAATATTTGTTTTCTATATTTTTATAATTGTAGCAATGAGTACTATTGCGCTTGCTTTAAAAGCGGCATTTTATAGGATTTGTAAACTTAGAGATTTTGAGGAATTAGGAAAAGACGATTATTTCTATTTTCTGAAAAAAGCATATTTAGGAAAAACCATTAAATTAAGTTTAGCATTTTCAGGTATAGCAATACTATCTGCTATGATGTGTTTTATTCCTTTAATATATGCTTTAGTTCCTTTGTCATTTATTGTTGTTATCTATGCGTTTAATCCAGATTTACCAATTAAAGATATTATAAAATTAGCTTTCGATCTTGGGAATAAAAAATGGCTGTTATCATTTGGGCTTATGTTTATATCTGGGTTTTTAGCTATGGTTATAGGATTCTTAATGTGTGGTTTTGGAGTTTATATAACGTCTTCTTTCGGTCAGCTACCATCTTATTTTATATATAAAGGAGTCGTTGGTTTCGATGATGAAGATGAGCAGCTAAGACGTATTAATGAATTGTCTATTTCATAACCTATATTTTTATAAGGGTTAGTCTATTGTTGTGCTGTTAAAATTGAAAATTAATAGATTGATGCAGTTCTATGTTTATTTTATTAGGCTGAATAAATTTAATCTATGGGTATAATATTTAATTGTGTTTTTGCTGTTTCGGGTTGATTACGTATACTTCAATTAATGAATTATATATTGAGAAGCAATATTTTGAAGTTTTCTAATTTGAAAGACTTTTTTATTTTGAAACAAAAAAAATTACGATAAAATGTATGGTATTTAAGACCAAATTAGGATTGTATCTTAAATTTCATATACATTTGTAAACGTAAAATTTTAAGAATGTCAAAAAATCTTGTTATTGTTGAGTCACCTGCAAAGGCTAAAACTATTGAAAAATTTTTAGGAAAAGACTATAAAGTAGAGTCTAGTTTTGGACATATTTCAGATCTTCCTTCTAAAGAATTAGGAGTTGATGTAGAAGGTGATTTTATGCCCAAGTATCAAGTGTCCAAGGATAAAAAGGATGTTGTTAAAAAACTAAAAGATTTAGCGAAGAAAGCAGACATTGTATGGCTAGCGAGTGATGAGGATCGCGAGGGAGAAGCTATTGCATGGCATTTAGCAGAGACGTTAAAATTAGATAAAGAAAAAACAAAACGTATTGTATTTCATGAGATTACCAAAACGGCGATTAATAAAGCTATTGAGAATCCTAGAAGTATCGATTATAATTTAGTGGATGCACAACAGGCAAGACGTGTTTTAGATCGTATTGTAGGTTACGAGTTGTCTCCTGTATTATGGAGAAAAGTAAAAGGCGGTTTATCGGCTGGTAGAGTTCAATCTGTATCTGTACGTTTAATTGTAGAGCGCGAGAGTGATATACAAGCTTTTAAAGCAACAGCTACTTATAGAGTTGATGCAGAATTTACAAATGAAAAAGGAAATTCATTTAAAGCTAAATTGCCTAAGAATTTTAATTCAGAAGAAGAAGCTTTACAGTTTTTGAAGAATAACGTAGACGCTTCATATCAGGTTGCAGATTTGCAAAAAAAACCTGCTAAAAAATCACCTGCAGCACCATTTACGACGTCGACCTTACAACAGGAAGCTTCACGTAAATTAGGTTATTCGGTGAGTAGAACGATGACTAATGCGCAGCGTTTGTATGAAGCCGGTCTCATTACTTACATGAGAACAGATAGTGTTAACTTATCTGATGAAGCTAAAAAAGGAGCTGAGAATGAAATTGTTTCAGCTTACGGATCAGAATTTAGTAATCCAAAAAATTATAAAGGAAAAACAAAAGGGGCTCAAGAAGCTCACGAAGCGATTAGACCTACTGATTTTTCAAACCATACCGTTAAAGCCGAGCGTGATCAAGCAAGATTATACGATTTAATATGGAAACGTGCTATTGCTTCACAAATGAGTGATGCAAAATTAGAGCGTACCAATCTTAAGGTTCAAATTAATGCTAAAAAGAAAGTTAGCGAACAGTTTACTGCAAATGGTGAAATCATAACTTTTGAAGGCTTTCTTAAAGTTTATTTAGAAGGAACAGATGATGAAGATGCAGAACAAGAAGGTATTTTACCAGATTTAAAAGTTGGTGAAGCACTTCAGAATAAATATATCACAGCAACGGAGCGTTTTACACGTCCACCAGCAAGATTTACAGAAGCATCGTTAGTTAAGCAATTAGAAGAACTAGGTATTGGACGTCCGTCTACTTATGCACCAACAATTTCTACCATTCAAAATAGAAATTATGTTGAAAAAGGAACGCATGAGGGTGATGAAAGAAAATATAAGCAACTTGTTTTTGAAAATCAAAAGATAAAAGACAATACATTATCAGAGCAAACAGGTTCTAATAAAGGAAAATTAGTACCAACCGATATTGGAATTATTGTAACAAATTTCTTAGTCAATCATTTTGAAAGTATCTTAGATTATAACTTTACAGCTAAAGTTGAAGATCGTTTTGATGATATCGCAGACGGTAAGCAGGACTGGCGAGAAATGATGAAAGAGTTCTATAAGGATTTTCATCCACATGTTAAAGATGTTCAAGAAAATGCAGATCGAGAATCAGGAGAACGTATTTTAGGTACTGATCCCGTTTCAGGGCGTCAAGTAAGTGTTCGTTTAGGTAAATTTGGTGCTATGGTGCAAGTTGGTACTATGGACGATGAAGACAAGCCTAAGTTTGCTAGTTTGTCACCAGACCAACAATTGAATTCTATTACTTACGAAGAAGCAATGGATTTATTCAAACTTCCAAAAGCTTTAGGAACATATAAAGATGAAGATGTTGAAGTTAATAATGGCCGTTTTGGACCTTATGTAAGATTTGGTGAGAAATTTGTTTCATTACCAAAAGGCGTTGATCCTTTAAGTGTAGAAATGGATGAAGCATTAATCTATATTAAAGAAAAAGAGTTAGCCGATGCTCCAATTTATATCTATAAAGATTTAGAAGTTATTAAAGGTAAAGGACGTTTTGGACCATTTATAAAATGGAACAATATGTTTATCAATGTGAATAAAAAATATGATTGGGATAATTTATCTGATGAAGACATTGTAACTTTAATTGAAGACAAAATTCAAAAAGAAATTGATAAGGTTATCCATAATTGGGAAGATGAAGGTGTTAGAGTTGAGAAAGCAAGATGGGGAAGACACAATATCATAAAAGGGAAGCAAAAATTAGAGTTAGCTAAAACGGTAGATGTTACTAAAATGACATTAGATAAAGCGCTTGCTTTACTCGAAAAAAATGCACCTAAAAAGAAGGTTGCTAAAAAGAAAGCAACCAAGAAGAAAGTGGTGAAAAAGACTGCAGCAAAGAAAAAAACAACTGTAAAAAAGAAATAATTGGATATGAATTTTAGTTTTCTTAAGCCCGTGTCAGACGCAGTTTTGGCTCATAATGAACTAACTGCACAGCAGGCGCTAGGAAAAAAAATAAAAGTCCATTCTCGCCAAAATGGAATACCTGATTTAGAAGGTGTACAGATGGCTATTATAGGTGTTTTAGAAAATAGAAATGACGTAAATTATATAGGGAATCCTATTAATCTCGATTCAATTCGAAAAACACTTTATACGTTATTTCCTGGGAATTGGCATACCACACTTGCCGATCTTGGAGATATAGAACCAGGAGAAACTGTAGAAGATACCTATTTTGCTATCCGAACAGCTATTACTGGTTTGGTAGAGAATCGAGTTATCCCTATCATCATAGGAGGTAGTCAAGATCTTACTTATCCAACTTATCGTGCTTACGATGAATTATTACCAATGGTAAACGTTGTTAGTGTAGATACAAACTTCGATTTAGGGGATGCTAATCTTCCTATTAAAAATAATAGTTACATTGGTAAAGTGATTGTAGAAGAGCCATATAACCTCTTTAATTACACAGCTATTGGTTATCAAACCTATTTTAATTCTCAAGAAGAAATAGATCTTTTAGAAAAATTGTACTTTGAGGCCTATCGTTTAGGTGAGATTTCTGGAGATATTAGTAAAGTTGAGCCGTTAATGCGAGATGCTCACATTGTTTCCGTAGATTTAAAGTCTATTAGAGCTTCAGAGGTTAGTGACAGCCAAAAATATTCACCAAATGGTTTTTCCGGCAAAGAGATATGTGCTATTAGTAGATACGCGGGTATAAGTAACAAAGTCTCTTCATTTGGGATTTATGAATACAATGGGTCTAAAAATGACAGTGCAACTTCGATGCTAGTTGCTCAAATGATCTGGTATTTTATAGAAGGAGTTAATTGTCGTGTGAAAGATGATGATTTTCATAATCAAGATCATTATCAGAAATTTAACGTTTTGGTTGAGAATGATGAGTTAATTTTCTTCAAAAGCCTAAAAACTGGACGTTGGTGGATTGAAATTCCATTTTTGCCAAATGTTAATAATAAATTAAAAAAGCATACGTTATTACCTTGCATGCATTCAGATTATATAAATGCTACTCACGGAGAAATTCCAGAGCGTTGGTATAAGGCATATCAGAAAAATAGCTTCTAAAATAAACGCTTTGTCGGACTTTAACACTTTTTGAATCGACGAAATGCTTATTTTTAGGGTAAAGTGCAAAAAAAATTTAAAAAAAGTTGTTTATTCGGAAATATATAAATATGTTTACGACCTCAAAAATAATAAGGACTAATTTAACCTAGAGTTACTATGAATATTAAGAAGTTTATTTTACTAACCGCAGTACTACTTATGGTAGCCAGTTGTAATTCTGGAGACCGTGGACAATTAGTAGGCGTACAAGGTAAGCAGTGGCACCCAGAAAAGCCCTATGGAATGACATTGGTACCTGGAGGAGCATTTATTATGGGTAAATCAGATGATGATTTAGCTGGAGTACAAGATGCCCCAACAAAAACAGCTACAGTTCGTGCATTTTATATGGATGAAACTGAGATTACAAATAGCGAGTATCGCCAATTTGTAGAATGGGTAAGAGATTCAACGCTTAGATTAAAATTAGCTGAAATGGCTGACTTAGAAGGTAAAACACCAGGTAGTGGTGATATTGGAGAGTTTGCTTATTTAGATGCTGATCCAGAAAATCTTAATGCTTATGAAAGCTATATGGTTAATACCTATGGTAACGAGCAAAGGAAAATTAATCGTGACGCAGATTTAATCTTCAATACTGATGAGTATCCTGATGAATTATATGCAGAAGTAATGGACGGTATGTACTTACCATTAGAAGAATCTTATAATGGTCAACGTACTTGGGATGTTAAGCAATTTAAATTCCAGTATACTTACATGGATATTCAAAAAGCAGCGAAAGACAGAGGTTTAAAACGTTCTGAGGTTATTGTTCAACAAGAAGTTGAAATTTATCCAGACACAACTGCTTGGATTAGAGATTTTGCTTATTCTTATAATGAGCCAATGCATAATGATTATTTCTGGCATGATGCTTATGGAGATTATCCTGTTGTAGGTGTATCTTGGAAACAAGCACAAGCTTTTTGTCAGTGGAGAACACAATATCATAATGCAGATAGAAAGAAAAGAGGACAACAAGCTGTAAACTCTTATAGATTACCATCTGAAGCAGAATGGGAGTATGCTGCTCGTGGAGGTTTACAAGGAGCAACTTACCCTTGGGGTGGACCTTACACCAAAAATGACAGAGGTTGTTTTATGGCAAACTTTAAACCAATGAGAGGTGATTATGCAGCTGATCAAGCATTATATACAGTTGAAGCGGATTCTTATGATCCTAATGATTTCAATTTATATAATATGGCTGGTAACGTTTCAGAATGGGTAAATGGTTCATACGATCCTGCATCATATGAATATGCTTCATCAATAAATCCAAATGTAAATGATCCTGATAATGCACGTAAAGTCGTTAGAGGTGGATCTTGGAAAGATGTTGCTTATTACTTACAAGTAAGCTCAAGAGATTACGAATATGCAGATTCTGCAAGAAGTTACATTGGATTCAGAACCGTACAAGATTATATGGGAACTGAAGTAACTCAAAACGCAGCAACAAACTAACTTAACTTTAACTTAAATATTAATCCATAATGAGTATTAATTAACCAAGCTCATTAGAAAACAAAAAAACTTAAAATCATGGCAAAAAAGAAATTATCAGTAATGAATATGGTCTATGGACTAGGAGCAGCAATTGTAATTGTAGGTGCATTATTCAAAATTCAACACTGGCCTTACGGTTCAGCTATCCTTACATTAGGTATGGTTGTAGAAGCGCTTGTATTTATTATATCTGCTTTTGAAAAGCAAGGAGATGATTTAGATTGGTCATTAGTATACCCAGAATTAGCAGGAGGTGAATCTTTAGGAGGTAAAAAGAGCGTTAAAGCAATTGAAGAGCCAAAAGAAGCTGATGGTATGTTATCTAAAAAATTAGATAATTTATTAAAAGATGCTAAAATTGATGGTGCTCTTATGGCAAGCTTAGGAGATAGTATTAAAAACTTCGAAGGTGCTGCAAAAGGTATTTCTCCAACAGTAGATTCAATGGCTGCACAAAAGAAATATAGTGAAGAAATGACTTTAGCTGCTGCACAAATGGAATCATTAAATAGTCTTTATAAAGTACAAGTTGATAGTGCAAACCGTCAAGCTGCAATTAATGAAGAAGCTGTAGAAAATGCAACTAAATTAAAAGAGCAAATGCAATCATTAGCGTCTAACTTATCATCTTTAAATGGTGTTTATGGAGGTATGTTAACTGCAATGAACAAAAACTAATTGGTTTTTATAATCATATTAATTAATAATAATTAAAAACTAATTAGAAAATGGCAGGAGGAAAACAGTCCGCAAGACAAAAAATGATTAACCTGATGTATTTGGTATTTATTGCAATGATTGCAATGACTGCAAGTAAGGAAATATTATCAGCATTTAGTCTTTTTGATAAGAAATTTGAAAACGCAAATGAATTAGCTGTAAATTCAAATACAACCTTATTAAAAGGTTTAGAAAAACAAGCAGAAGAAAAACCAAATGAATTTGGTGTAACGTATAATAATGCGAAAAAGATCAGTTCTTTATCTGATGAATTTTACACGTTTTTAGAAGTTCAAAAGAAAATGATTTTGGACAAAGGCGGATATGCAGAAGAGTATAAAGAAAAAGGACTATTGCCAGCTGAAAAGATGGATAAGGGTACTGTATTAGATGAAGCGTGGTTTACTGGAGACCGTTTAACAAAAAACGGTGATGAGTTTGTTGCTAGAATTGAAAAGTATAAATCAGATATTAGAAATGTTTTAGGTGAAGATGTAGCTTTTAATCCAGCGAAAGAAACACTTGAAGCCCGTTTTACTACTGCTGAAATGAAAGACAAGGACGGTAATAACCAAAGTTGGTTAGAGTATAATTTTAAGAATTTTCCAGCTGTAGCATCATATACTAAGCTTACGGCTATGCAGAATGATATTAAAAGTACTGAAGCTAACCTTTACAATGTGTTTTTAGGTAACACAGTAGATGAAGTAACATCTTTGAAGAACTATACAGCTATTGTAATTCCAGATAAAAATGCTTTTTTTGCAGGTGAAACATTTACAGGTAGAGTTGTTCTTGGTAAGTATGCTAACGTAATCCCAACTAAATTAAAAGTTGGAGATGACGAATTAGATTTAAATAGAGAAAATGCAATTGACTCTACAGGAGCTGCACGTATCGAATTTAAAGTAGGTAATGTTGGTGAGCATGATATTAAAGGTCAGTTTACTTTTTCAGAAAAAGGTCAAGATTTACCAATCGATTTTACAGGTCAATACGTAGTGGTACCAAGACCAAATTCTGCAACTATTTCTGCAGATAAGATGAACGTTGTTTATCGTGGTGTTGCTAACCCAATGACTATTTCTTTTGCAGGTGTTCCTGACAATAAAGTAAGAGCATCAGGTGCAGGTCTTAAGCCAGCAGGTAATGGTAAATATCTTATGAACCCTGGTTCTGGTAGAGAAGTAACAATTAGTGTTACTGCTACATTAGACGATGGATCTCCAGCAAGTGATAAAAAGACATTTAGAATTAAAGATATCCCTCAACCTACTGGTACTATTTCTGGTAAAGATGGTTTAGTTAAATTACCTAAACGTAACCTAGAAATAGGTACAATTGGTGCTAAATTGGATGATTTTGTATTCGATTTACCTATAAGTGTAACTTCATTTAAAGTTAAGGTTCCTGGTCAACCAACAGTTATTGTTGCAGGTACTAAAATGAATAGCCAAGCTAAATCAGCAATTGGTAGAGCACGTTCTGGTGATGTTGTTACTATCTTTGATATTAAAGCTAAGATTACAGGTAATTCTAGTTATAACTTAAAAGGTGTATCACCTATAGCTGTAGAGGTTTCTAACTAATTAAAATATTTAATAGGTTATTATCCTTAAAAGAAAATCCCAAATTATAATAAAAAATAAGATGAATTTAAAAAGCTTTTTATGTATAGGAATAGGTGTATTAGCCGCAAACACTATGTTTGCTCAAGCTAATATCCTAAATGCAAAAATACCTGAAGAAATAGGTATGAAAACTGAAGCCCAGTTACTTCTAGATAACGACAAGCCTTTAGAATATGGATATGTTGGAGATAGAGATATCTTATTTTCTAAAATGACTTGGGAAAAGATTGTTTTAGATGAACGCGCTAACTTTCCTTTATATTTTCCAATAGAAGATAATTTAGGTGAAGATAGAAAGTCTTTATACATGGTGTTAATGCAAAGTATTAATGACGGTATTATACCAAAGGTATATGCTGATCCATACTTTACAGAAGAACGTACTATGGAAGATCTTGCTCCTTCATTAAGGAAAGAGGAAATTACTAATGAAGGAATTGATTGGATGAACGCCGAAGGTGTTTCAGACACATCTTTAATTCCTGAAGAGTATGTGATTCGTAGAGAGATCGGACCTGCAGATATTAATTCTTATTTAATAAAAGGATTATGGTATTTTGATAAACGTCAAGGTGAATTAAAATATCGTATATTAGGTATTGCTCCTGCAGCACCAGATGTTAACTTTATTGATTCTGATGATGAAGCTAATAAAGAACCTATCGGATTATTTTGGGTATTTTATCCAGAAATAAGAGAGATTCTTCATGATGCTAAAGCATTCAACAATAAGAATAGCGCTGTGCCATTATCTTTCGATCATTTATTAAATAGTAGACGTTTCAGTGGAGTTATCTACAAAGAAGCTAATATTTATGGTGATAGAGAAGTAAAGGATTATGTTGCAGAAAATTCATTAATGCAACTATTAGAATCTGAACGTATCAAGGATAGAATTAGAAACTTTGAACAAGATATGTGGAGCTATTAATTAGCTTAACATAAAAGATATAAACGCCCACTTTTTAAGTGGGCGTTTTTTATTTATAAATATTTCAGTCATATTTTTTTAATTATAAAACAAAAATAGACTACCACCTGTACAGTAATGACTAACATTTATTTACTTTTGTAACTATGAAAGAAGTTAATTATATTGTTGTAGGCTGTGGTTTAGCTAGCATATCGTTTTGTGAAGAATTAAGAGCCAATAACAAGACTTTTATTGTGTTTGATGATCAATCACAGAAATCTTCTGTAGTTGCAGCAGGCTTATATAATCCTGTTATTTTAAAACGTTTTTCAGCCGTTTGGAAAGCAAAAGAACAATTAGCATTGTCTGCTCCACGTTATGCTAAAATTGAGAACGATTTAAATATAAAATTCGATTATAGGTTACCTATTTTAAGACGTTTTACTTCTATTCAAGAACAAAATAAATGGTTTAGTGCTTCAGATAAACCGTTATTAGAGCTTTATCTATCTACTAATCTTGTAAAAAATAACAATTCTTTTGTAGATGCTAACTTTGGATTCGGTGAAGTTTTGCATGCAGGACGTTTAGATACAGAAACACTCATTACAAATTATAGACATTTTTTAATAACTAACGATAGTTTTATTGGCACTTCTTTTGTTCATGATAAGATGGAGTTTGTAGATGAAGAGATTCATTATGAAAACATAAAAACAAAGCAGATTGTATTTGCAGAAGGATTTGGAGTAAAGAATAACCCTTATTTTCATAATATACCACTTGCGGGTTCTAAAGGAGAAATATTAAAGATAAAAGCACCAGATTTAAAAATTGATTATGCTATAAAATCCTCAGTATTTGTAATTCCATTAGGTGATGATTTGTATAATGTTGGTGCGACGTATAATAATGAAGATAAAACAAATACACCTACAGAATTAGCTAAAGAAGAGCTGATTTCTAAATTAAAAACCTTTATCACTTGCGATTTCGAAATTATAGAACACATCGCAGGTGTTAGACCAACGGTTAAAGATCGTAGACCTTTAGTTGGTAGACATGCTCAATATAAAAATTTATATGTACTTAATGGTTTAGGAACAAGAGGCGTTATGATTGCACCTTATGTTTCTAATCAATTATTTAGGTTAATTGAACATGGTGAAGACTTAGAAAATGAAATAGATATTTCGCGCTTTAATTAATTAAAGCGTTTTATTTTTTGATTTTTCGACTAAATCCTTATCGTAACTCATAAAAATGTTTATCCATATATTACGAGATAACCTCATAATAACAGGCATAAAAGCAATTAATGTTACTACAATTGCAACAAATGCTGTGGTTAAAGAAAGTTCTAGAATTACAAAAGTTATAATGAAAGCTGCAACTGCAAATGCTACTGCTACTGCATAACTTACGTACATAGAGCCGTAGAAAAAAGAAGGTTCTATTTCATATTTTGTGTGACAATGAGAACATTCTTTGTGCATTTTAACAACATCTGTAAGTACATAAGGATTTTTATTAATGTACATAGATTCTTGGTGACATTTAGGACAAGCACCAAAAAGAATACTATAAAGTTTCATTCCTTTTCTAATCATAACTAAAACCTTTATTTTTGCGCTTTTTACAAGCAAGGCAAAGATAAAATTTTATTGCTTACTCACTGTAACAATTGTAACTCAAAAAGCAATTGAATTATTTATAAAACTTATGCTAAACATTCACAATCTTTCTATATCATTTCAAGGAGAATATCTATTTGAAGAAATCACTTTTAAACTAGGTCCTGGAGATCGTATTGGTTTAATCGGTAAAAATGGAGCTGGTAAATCTACCATGCTTAAAATTTTATCTAAAGAACAAGAACCAGATACGGGGCAAATTGCTGCAGATAAAGATATGCGAATCGGATTCTTAAAACAGGATATTGATTTCGATTTAGGGAAAACGGTTCTAGAAGAATCATATGAAGCATTCAAAGAAATTAAAGAATGTGAAACGAAACTCGAAGAGATAAATATTCAATTAGCAGAACGAACAGATTACGAAAGTGAATCTTATCATCAATTGATGATCGATTTAAACGATATTCAGCATAAATACGAAATATTAGGAGGTTATAATTATCAAGGAGAAACGGAAAAAATCCTTCAAGGTTTAGGATTTAAGCGTGAAGATTTTGATAAACTTACCGATACATTTTCTGGTGGTTGGAGAATGCGTATTGAATTAGCAAAGCTTCTTTTACAGAATAATGATTTACTTTTATTAGATGAGCCTACTAACCACTTGGATATCGAATCGATTATTTGGTTAGAGAACTTTTTAAAAGGTTACAGCGGAGCCGTTGTAATTGTATCTCACGATAAAATGTTTTTAGATAATGTAACCAATCGTACTATTGAAATTTCATTAGGACGTATTTATGATTATAGCAAGCCTTACTCACAATTTTTAGTGTTACGTAAGGAAATGAAAACACAACAATTAGCAGCTCAAAAAAATCAAGAAAAACAAATTCAGCAAACTGAAAAGTTGATTGAGAAATTTAGAGCTAAAGCTTCTAAAGCAACAATGGCACAATCTTTAATTAAAAAATTAGATAAGATTGATCGTATTGAAGTTGATGAAGATGATAATAGTGTAATGACTTTAAGTTTTCCTGTTTCTGTAACACCAGGAAAAGTGGTTGTTGAAATTGATAACATATCCAAAAAATATGGTGATTTACAGGTTTTAAATAAAGTAAACTTAGCGGTTCCTAGAAATATGAAAACAGCTTTTGTTGGTCAGAATGGTCAAGGGAAGTCTACATTGGCTAAGATTATTGTAGGTGATATTGAGCACGAAGGAAATTTAAACCTAGGGCATAATGTACAAATTGGTTATTTCGCACAGAATCAAGCAGAATATTTAGACGGTAACAAAACTGTTTTAGATACGATGATAGATGCCGCTAATGAAACCAATAGAAGTAAGGTTAGAGATATTTTAGGATCATTTTTATTTAGAGGATCTGAGGCTGAAAAATATGTTAGAGTACTTTCGGGTGGTGAACGTAACCGTTTAGCTTTGGCTAAATTATTGTTGCAACCTTTAAATGTGCTTATAATGGATGAGCCAACCAATCACTTAGATATTAAATCTAAAAATGTTTTAAAAATAGCTCTACAGAATTTTGAAGGGACTTTAATTTTAGTATCTCACGATAGGGATTTTCTACAAGGATTAACAGATACAGTTTACGAATTTAAAGATCAAAATATTAAACAATACTTAGGTGATATTGATTTTTACTTAGAACAACGTAATCTTGAGAATTTAAGAGAAGCTGAAAAAAGGACGGTAATTGCAAATAAGCCTAAAGAAAGCAATAAGCAGAATTACGAAGACCAAAAGAAATTAAAATCTTTAAATAACAAGTTGAGTAATATTGAATCTAAAATCAATCAACTTGAAAAAGATATAGAAGCTGATGACGCTAAGCTTGCTTCAGATTACGATAAGACAGCTTCAGACCCTAAATTTTTTGATGCTTATCAAACAAAGAAAAAATCTTTAGATAAATTATTAAATGATTGGGAGTTGGTTCAAGCAGATTTAGATAAGTTTTCTTCTTAAGTATTAAGATTATTTTAACGTTTGCACTTCACTATAAAGTTAGTTTTGTAAAATACTTACGACTTTAAGCTTTATGTTGAGAAAAATTATTTTATCCGTTATCGGAGTTGCATTAATTGTTGGTGCATTTTTAGTAGCTAATTATCTAATTGATAATAAGCACAAACCAAAACCTGTAATACCAAAGGTTGTTAAAACAGTACTTGTAGAAACCGTAAAGAACAAAACTGTTCCTATAGTGATTTCTGCAAATGGTAATTTGGTAGCTAAACAACGGGTAGAATTATATTCTGAAGTTCAAGGTATTTTTAAAACGGGGTCTAAATTATTTAAACCAGGTCAGAAATTTAATAAGGGTGAAGCGCTTATTCGCATAGATGCCTCTGAATATTATGCAAGCGTTCAATCTGCAAAAAGTGATTTATATAATAGTATCGCTGCTATTATGCCAGATTTAAGATTAGACTTTCCTGAAGTATTTCAAAAATGGCAGGACTATTTAAATGGGTATAATTTAAATAAAACAACACCGAAACTACCTGAAATTGTAGAAGAGAAAGAAAATTATTTTATAACAGGTCGTGGCATTGTAAGCGCTTATTACAATGTAAAAAACTTAGAACAACGTTTAACAAAATATAGAATTATAGCCCCTTTTTCAGGGATTTTAACAGAAGCCTTAATTACTGAAGGAACTTTTGTTAGAAGTGGTCAGCAGTTGGGTGAGTTCATTAATCCTTCTGTCTATGAAATGGAAGTTGCAATAAGTAAATCTTTTGCAGATATTTTAAAGGAAGGAGAAAGCGTAACGCTAACGAGCTTAGATAACACCAAGCAATATGAAGCTAAAGTGTCTCGTGTTAATGGAAGCATTGATGCAACGACACAAACAATTACAGTTTATATTGAAGTAAAACATGATGACCTTAAAGAAGGTATGTATCTTGAAGCACAACTTAATGCTGAAAAAGTAGAAGATGCAATAGAAATAGATCGAAACTTATTATTAGATAGCGAAGAGGTTTATGTCGTTAGAGATAGCCTATTAGATGTGATTTCTGTAAAACCAGTTCATTTTTCTGATGAAAAGGTTGTTTTAAAGAATGTACCAGATGGTACTATAATTTTAAGAAAACCAGTACCTGGTGCTTATGCTGGTATGCATGTTAAGGCAGCTACTAATCCTACAAATACTGATTCTATTCCATAATGAGAAAACTAATTGAATATTTTATCAGGTATCATGTTGCTGTCAACATTTTAATTATAGCATTTTTTGTTTTCGGAATAATAGGACTTTTATCTCTAAAATCATCTTACTTTCCACTTACAGAAACCAAGATTATAAATATTACTATTGCTTATCCTGGTGCATCTCCACAGGAAATAGAGGAAGGTATTGTGCTTCAAATTGAAGATAACTTAAAAGGTCTTAGAGGTGTTGATCGTGTAACGTCTACATCACAAGAAAATAGTGGTTCTATTACCGTTGAGATTGAAAAAGGTGAGAATATCGATTTCATGCTTCTCGAAGTTAAAAATGCGGTAGATAGAGTGCCAACCTTTCCAACAGGTATGGAACCTTTAGTGGTTTCTAAACAAGAAATTGTTAGAGAAACAATCTCTTTTGCTATCAGCGGAAAAAACATTCCTTTAGTAACTTTAAAAGAATTGGCTCGTCAGGTAGAAACAGATCTGCGTGCAATAGATGGCATTTCTCAAATAGAATTGTCTGGTTTTCCTGAGGAAGAAATTGAGATTGCAGTAAATGAAATAGATTTATTAGCTTATAATATTACATTTAACGAAGTTGCAGAAGCGGTAACTAACGCTAATATTTTGGTGACAGGCGGTAATGTGAAAACAGATACTGAAGAGTATTTAATTAGAGCAAATAATAAACAATACTTCGGAAGTGAGCTTTCTAATATTGTAGTAAGAGCTTCTTCAGACGGAAAAGTAATTCGACTTAAAGATGTGGCCATTATTAGAGATCGATTTTCAGAAACGCCAAATGCAACTTATTTTAATCAAGAATTAGCAGTAGATATTGCTATTACGAGTACTAATAATGAAGATTTAATTAGTTCTGCAGATAAGATTAATGTTTACATAGAAGAATACAATCAGAAACATTCCAATATACGCTTAGATGTTGTTAGGGATTTATCCATAACACTTATGCAACGTACGCAACTCTTAACAGAAAATGCTATTGTGGGTATGTTGTTAGTATTATTATTTCTATCTATATTTTTAAACATGCGATTAGCGGCATGGGTTGCTTTCGGATTACCTATTTCTTTTTTAGGAATGTTTATGTTTGCTGCTCAATTTGATGTTACTATTAACGTGTTGTCTCTTTTCGGGATGATTATTGTTATTGGTATTTTAGTAGATGATGGTATTGTCATTGCCGAAAATATTTACCAACACTACGAAAAAGGTAAGAGTCCTATTCAAGCTGCTATTGATGGTACAATTGAAGTTATTCCACCTGTAGTTTCAGCAATTATAACAACACTTTTAGCATTCTCATTATTTTTCTTTTTAGACAGTAGGATAGGAGAGTTTTTTAGTGAAGTCGCCGTTATAGTTATATTAACATTAATAGTATCCTTAATTGAAGCACTTATTATTTTACCTGCGCATTTAGCACATTCTAAAGCTTTGAGAGCTCAGAAGGTTGATGAGAATCCTTCAAAAATTAAGCAGTTTTTCTCTTTTATGAGATATATAAATAAAGGAGGTGATATGCTTATGTCTTTTTTAAGAGATAGGGTTTATACACCAATTTTAGATCTTGTTTTAAGATTTAAATTGTTTTCACTTGGTGTTTTCATAGCTTTATTGGTATTAACATTAGGTTCGCTAGGTGGTGGAGTTATCGGAGTAACTATATTTCCTAGAGTAGCAAGTGATGCGGCAAATATAGAATTGGTTATGCCAGCAGGTACTAACGTAAAAATCACAGATTCTATTATTTCTTTAATAGAGGAAAAATCGTTTATTGTAAATCAAGAATTAACTGAAAAATATTTAAAAGGAACAGGTAAACAACTCTTCGAAAATACGATTGTAGATATTAGTAGTAGTTCTAGCGCAAGACTTAGAATTAATTTGTTACCAGGAGAAGAACGCCCAGACGCTATAAAATCTAATTTAATTACAGATCGATTAGAAGAATTAGTAGGTCCTGTAATTGGTACAGAACGTCTTATTTATGGTTCTGGTGGGAATTTTGGTGGTAGTCCAGTATCGGTTTCTTTATTAAGTAATAATATAGAAGAATTAAAAGCTTCTAAACTAGAGCTTAAAAAGTACATGCAAACAAATCCACTACTTAAAGATATTGGAGATAATGATCCTGCAGGTATTAAAGAGATTCGTTTAGAATTAAAAGAAAGCGCTTATTTGTTAGGGTTAGACTTACAAACTGTAATGTCTCAAATACGTTCTGGTTTCTTTGGTGCTCAAGCACAAAGGTTTCAACGTGGTCAAGATGAAATTAAAGTTTGGGTACGTTACGATAAAACCAATAGAAGTTCTATCAACGATTTAGATGCTATGAGAATTGTAACACCAACAGGTGAGCGTGTAACTCTTAAGGATATTGCTAATTATACTATTGTTAGAGGAGATGTGGCTATTAATCACTTAGAGGGAAAGCGTGAAATTCAAGTCTATGCAGATTTAAAAGATCCGAGTTCTAGTGCAACTGATATTATTGAAGATATAAAAACAGATTTTATACCACAATTACAATCTAAATACCCAACGATCAATACATCATATGAAGGTCAAAATCGTGAAGCAACTAAATTAACTGATTCATTAAAGTTAGCAGGTCCAATTATTTTAATATTAATATATATTACAATTGCCTTTACTTTTAGAAGTTATTCGCAACCGTTTTTGTTACTGCTATTAATTCCATTTAGTTTAACAGCAGTAGCTTGGGGACATTGGTTATTAGATTTTCAGGTTAATGTTTTATCATTATTAGGTATTATAGCCTTGATTGGTATTATGGTTAATGACGGTTTAGTACTCATTGGTAAATTTAATAGTAATTTAAAAGAAGGTATGGCCTTTGATTTAGCACTATCTGAAGCAGGTAAGTCTAGATTTAGAGCTATATTTTTAACCTCATTAACAACAATAGCAGGTTTAGCACCTTTATTATTAGAGAAAAGTAGACAAGCACAATTTTTAAAACCAATGGCAATATCTATTTCTTTCGGAATAGCTTATGCTACGATTTTAACATTATTAGTATTACCATTATTTTTATCATTTAGTAATACTATTAAAGCTAAAAGTAAATGGTTAGAGACAGGAAAAGAGGTAACAAAAGAAGAAGTAGAACGTGCAATTAAAGAAAAACAAGAAGAAAATGAGCACTAAATATAAATTGATAGCCTTATTTCTATTGTTTGGATTAGGTATTGAAGCGCAAGAAGTTTTAACCAAAGAAGAAGCAGTAGCATTAGCATTAGAAAATAATTACGGAGTAAAAATCGCAAAAAATGCCGTTACCGTTGCTGAGAATAATACTAGTATTCTTAACACAGGATTTTTACCTACTGTTACAGGTGGTGCAGGCGCAAACTATAATTTAGATAACACAGAGGTCGAATTCTCTGATGGGTCTACAACAGTATTAAACGGTGTAGAGAGCTCTAATTACAATGCTAGCGTAAGTTTGAATTATACACTTTTTGACGGTTTAGGAAGACGTTATAATTATAAACGGTTAAAAGAGCAGTATCAGTTATCAGAACTTCAAGCAAGAGAAACTATAGAGAATACAATGCTACAGTTGTTTGCTGTGTATTATAATGTGGCGCAATTGACCGATAATTTAAATACGCTAGAGGAGACTTTAAATATTACTAAAGACAGATTGATTAGAGCAGAATATCAATTCGAATATGGCCAGAACACAAAATTAGAAGTTTTAAATGCCGAAGTTGATATTAATAGCGATAGTATCAATATCATTAATATTAAACAAGAAATAAAAAATGCGAAACGCGATTTAAAACTCGTCTTAGGTGAAACTTATACTACAGATTACGATGTTGAAACAGAAGTAGAGTTTACCCTACAATTTCAAAAAGATAGCTTATTTGAAAAAGCAAAGTCTAGAAATGTAGCCTTATTGCAAACTGAAAGAAATATAGCAATAAGTCAATTAGATATTAATTCTGGTCAATCAGCATATCTACCAACAATTGGTTTAGTTGGTTCTTACGGTTGGAATAAGAACAATAATAACGCAGCTTCCTTTGTGTCTGTTTCTACCAGTACAGGTTTATCAGGAGGTTTAAATTTAAGTTGGGATTTGTTTGATGGAGGATCTACGATTACAACCGTTAGAAATGCCAAAGTGAATTTAGAAACTCAAAAACTAGAGAAGGAAAATATTTTATTGAGTATAGAGCGTGATTTCAATAATGCTTGGGATAATTATTTAAACAAGTTAGAAATCTATAATATTCAAGAGAAAAATATACTAACTGCTGAAAATAATTTTGAGCGTACTCGTGAAAAATTTAATATAGGTCAGGTTAATTCAATAGAGTTTAGACAAGCACAACTTAATTTATTAAGTGTAGAGTTAAGTAGAAATACTGCTAAATTTGATGCTAAATTATCAGAATTAGATGTGCTTCAAATAAGCGGTGAATTACTAAACGTCCAATTATAGATAATTAAAATATGGTTGAATATTTTTTTCAATGTCCATATTGCTGGGAAAGGATCTCAATGCTTATTGATAGATCTCAAACAACTCAAAGTTATATTGAAGATTGTAAGACCTGCTGTAATCCTATACAAATTACTGTACATATCGAAAACCAAGAAATCACAAGTTTTCAAGCAGAAAATATAGAGCAATAGTATGGTTCATGTAATTAATAATTCTCTAACTTCAATATAATTTATGTATTTCGTCGAATAAATTTGCTTTTAATAGTGTTTGAGTTTATATTCGTGCTGTTATTGTGTCCCTCCACAAAAATCAATCACTATGAAGACACTAAAAATAACCTTATTATTCTGCCTAATTTCTGTATTCTCATTTGCAGAAGTTTCACAAAAACAAAAATCTGCACTTGTTGATTTATACAACGCTACCAATGGCGATGCATGGAATAACTCATGGGATTTAGATCAACCTGTATCAGATTGGTATGGAATAGCCATAGAAAATGAAGAAGTTGTATCTATAGATTTAATGTTTAATAATTTAACTGGATATTTACCTGAGTCAATTTCAGAATTAACAAGTTTAAAAAATCTTAATTTAGCTTTCAATAATTTAGAAGGCGAATTACCTGATGCTTTAATTAGTTTAATTAATTTAGAAGAATTGAAACTATTTTCTAATCGATTTAGTGGAGAAATACCTTCCAAAATAGGAAATTTAAAAAAGTTAGTATCTATTGAATTATATAATAATGACTTTGTAGGAGAAATACCTTCTTCTATAGGAAAGCTACCTAAACTAGAAAAATTAATGTTGAGTAGTAACCAATTACAAGGTCGCTTACCATCAAGTCTATCAAGTTTAAATTCGTTAAAGGTATTAAGTCTATTCGATAATAACTTGTTAGGAACGATTCCTTCGTCTATTGGAGGATTATCTAAACTTGAAGAATTAGTATTATCTAATAATGCTTTTTACGGTGAATTACCAAATGAATTAGCACAACTTACAAATTTAAAGACATTACTATTAGGTCAAAATCAATTTAAAGGAAACTTTGCAGTCCTTAGATCTAAGTTGCCAAATATTGTTGACTTTGACTTGGAAGACAGTAATAGTAAGGGTTCATTAGCAACATTAGATGCTGAAGAGGATTAATTATTAGCCATGATAATTATAAAAAAAGTGCTCAATAAAAATTATTGAGTATTTTTTTTGTTTTTTTCTTTGTCAATTGGAAATAAGTTGTATCTTTGCAGTCCCAAAACAATACATCGGCATTATGAACCGAAAGTTAAAAGCTAAAGATATTGTTTTTTGAATACACATCGCGGGATAGAGCAGTAGGTAGCTCGTCGGGCTCATAACCCGAAGGTCACTGGTTCGAGTCCAGTTCCCGCTACTAGTAAAAACAAGCCTTTCAAGAAATTGAAAGGCTTTTTTATTTCACATAGTACAGAATAAGTACAGAATTTAGCTGTTTATCTTCTGCTAAATAGTATTTGATTTAATTTGATTTCATTTAGTATGTGAAATAAAATTTAAACTATATTTTTCTATGAAAATTGAAGAATAGAGAATTAATATTAAAAATACCTTACAATTTTTCTAATTCGCTTCTATACTTTTTTAACTTTAGTCAAAAATTTAATTCTTTTCATTTGCAATTTCTACAAGACTTATTAGATAATAGAGAGCCTGCTAATCGCTGGCAGGATTATAGAATCTTTTGTGACAATATTAAAAATATTGATATAAACCTTTATATAAAGGCACTACCTGAATTACTGAAAAATTTAAAAAGTAACTATCCAACCAGAAACCTTCTGGTCGCATTAGAACGCGAAGCAAAAATGAATGCTTCTTTTGGTAAAGAAATGTATTTGAAAACACTTGAAGCAAATAATCCTGATTCATATTTTACATTGATGGACATTCTTTCTGGATTATATCATTCAGACCAAAAGTTTACAATAGATGAAATTAAACGTCTAATTAAAGATGATAATATAGACGTAAATAAAATTGGAATACAATCTATCGTGAAAATTGATTTGGTAGCTAAAACTACACCAAAAGCATTTGTGAATTGGATTGAAAAGCAGTTTGATACCATAAGCAAGTCCGAAAATCATTTGGATCTTTGGTCGGCAATATTTTTTACAGTTAGAAATAAAAGAACTGAGATAAAAAGTGCAGATACAATTATAGATAGGTTATCAAGTATAGAGACTATCGATATTCAATTAGAGCTCATTTACTTTTTAGATTATAATATAGATTTAGAAAAGGAATTACATCTGTTTAAAAAATACCTTCCAGTATTACTTCATGTTGATATTGAACACGCAGGCGCATATAATCAATTGGCATATCGATTAGAAAATGTAGCAAAAACTAATTTAAACTTAGTTGTTGATTTTATAACAGATTGGGTAGCGATGAGTCCTGATAATGCTAGAAAGATTGAATATTTCAGTCATTTGCTAAATACACTTTGTGATAATTTTTATTCTGACTTCCAAAAGCTATACACCAACTGGTTAAATAAAGATAATCCCAATTTTCATATTGCCATTTTTGAAATGAATAGTGCCAGATATATGAGGAATCTATCAGGATTAACGATTTCTGAAGAAGTATTGAATGGTCTCTCAGATTATGACATTGAATATATTACTTATAAAATACTCGCTTTCGTTTATGACAAGGACACCTCAATTTCCTTGGTGTATTCTATATTGGAACATAAAGCAGATAATAAAGAAGTCGTTCCGTTTTTGGCTGATTTGTTTATCAACCATATCATCTTTAATTATTATTCTGCGATAGAGTTTTTAAACTTAAAAAAGAAGACTGCAAGTAGAAAGCTCAAAAAAATAACTAACGATATTGTAAAAGAAGGCGAAGATAAATATAAGGCATATTCAGATTTAGAAAACTTAAAAGAGTTTGCACCTTCAGAACGAAGACTTATTTACTATAATAAAATCGAAGGTAAAAAATTCAGTAAATCATTTAAGGAAAGTGAAGCAGAAGGTCCTTCCTTTTTTAGTTCTATAACAACAATTAATTATAGAACAGGTAAATCTATATTCTCAAAATATGAAAACCAATACACCGAAAAAATGACACCAGGACTTATATCTCATTCTGGCGAAATGCCAAGAGGCGAATTTATAGACCCAATAGGTCAAGCACAAGAAAGATTGTATTGGCAAAATTTTAAAAGAAGACAATGAGATTTTTATTAAGCGAATACATAAATCTTTTAAAAGAGGATAAAGAGCTTGATACTTTACTGACTGATTTGTTAGTTGGAATGAAATTCACAACCATTTCAAAACCAATGAAAGGTCGTCAATTTGGTGTGGATATTTCTGCTGTTGGTATAGATCCAGAAGATGGTATTAAAAAAGTGTTTTTGTTAGCTGTGAAACAAGGCAATCTAACCAGAACAACTTGGGATGGAAATGTAAATGCAATTCGCTCTACTTTAAACCAAATAAAGGATACTTATATACCTATTTCTTTAACAACAAATCTCAAAAAACTTCCTATAAAAATAATTGTTAGTACAAATGGAGTAAGAAATCAAAATGTACTTAGCGATTGGACACAATATGTCGAACAAAACACAACAGAGACTATTGAGTACGATTTTTGGGGAACAGGCGAAATAAGCGCTATGCTTGATGATTATCTTATAAACGAAAAACTATTTCCGCAGGAGTACCAATCGCTGTTAAGAAAGTCCTTAGTATTTCTAGAATTACCAGATTATGATTTACAACATTTCTATGCGCTTATTCAGCAAATTTTAGAGAAACAACCCAAACAAAAACGACATATCTTGAAAAAGTTGAGGCTGGTAAGATTATGTTTAAACATCTTATACAAATGGTCACAAGACAATAATAATTTAAAGCCTTCAATATATGCGAGTGAGCGCAGTTTGCTTTTTACATGGCATTTTATACAAGAAGGTAATCATTTAGAGAAAAGCTATGTCAGGGAAGAATTTTACAAAATTCACTCATTAAAAAGAACAATAGGTGTCAATTATTTCAATAAAGTAGTTGAACACTATAAAGTTGAACACAGCATATACAAGTACAGTAGAAATAGTTTAGAATATAGCTTGAATGTTTGGGAGGAAATAGGAATAATAGCAATCATAGGCTTAACCGAAATACAAGAGTTTAGAATCCATTATCGAGAAGGAAATGAAGAACAAGCACAAACCTATTACCAAAGCGCACTTTCAATTAGTAATGGATTATGTCTGTTTATTCAGAACAATCCACCTTCAAAATATCCAGAATACGATGTCCATAGTATTGAAATTGCATTAGCACTTAATCTAATGAATTTTACAAGAAACTTCGACCCAGCCAAAAAATGGATTTCTGAAATGACTTTAGGTTTTAACAATAATTATAAGCTTAATAAGTTTTTTCCGTTGTTTAGAAAAAGTTATGAAAAGCTGGTAGATATTCACAATGGCGAAGAAGAATGTGATGTCCAATCATCTATGATAATTCCTATTTTGGCTGAATATGCTTTAGTATTTAATGATGAAGATTTATACAAGTTCGTAAGGAAGATTTCTATGGAACTTTTTACAGACTTAAATTTACAGATTTGGTTTCCGCTTAAAGAAATGGAAAATAAAATTTGTATTCAAGATTATAGTCATGGCGAAGGCACAACAAAACATTCAGTAACGCTCTATGAAGATGCTGAAGAATACAAAAAAGAAATGGTATCAGAAATGGAACTCTTTGGATTAGAAAAGGATTTTAAAATTTTTAAGCACAGTTTCGATATTGTAGCACACGTTGCAAGCAGGCATTATAAAAGCCAACCTTTTCCTTTAACTTGGCGTGTTTTTATGAAGCAAGAAGTCTCAACAAAATAATAGAATAATGTCAAATCCAATAAAACAACATTATATACCACGTTCATATTTAAAGAACTTTGCAGTTGAAGGAAGAAAAAGAAATCACTTTGTGGATGTTTACAAAATGGATAATGATATGCTATTAGAGCAAATTAGCACTAAAGATATTTGTTTTGAAAAGAATATTTATACAATACCAGCTGAATCAGATGAAATAAAATATGCCTTAGAAAAACACTATGCTGAGAATGTTGATAGTGAGTTTCCAAAAGTATATAAGTTACTTATTGACGAAAAACTGCTGACGGTTACGCAAGAGCAAAAAATCCAAATACTTTATGTATGTCTATCATTATATTTCCGCACACCACGGATTTTAAATCATCAAAAAAGTTTTAATAACCAAATATTTGATACTGCTTCACATACAGTAAATAAAGAAGGTATTATTAAAATGAATTTGTATGGAGAAAAAATGGAATTTCATATAGATGATATTGAAGTAGTTAAAAAAGAATACAATGAACGTGCAAGAACAGCTTTTTTAGTAAATCATTTAGAACAATGGGGGAATTTTGTAAAGTTCAAATACGATTGTACAATAAATGTGATTAAAATTAATGACACCGATGCACCAATAATTACGTCTGATAATCCCGTTTCAATTAGACATTTTGAAACAAATAAATTTCAAGGTTTATATGACCCTAAAGCAGTTATTACATTACCCTTGGATCGTTCACATTATTTAGAGATACATCCTAATGACTATGCAGATGGTCAAACAAGAATTAATAGACTTACTCAAGACAGAGACTATGTGTTTACTACAAATGGAGTAACACAACAAAATGCTGAAAACTTATTAGTAGCATACAAAGGAGATATTGATAAACATTTTGATATTCAAAACCATTATGAAAATCCAGAAAATGGAGATGAATTTTTAAAAAAAGCTCAATATAGAGTAGAACAAGCTCTTGTTTTATTTGATATTCTAAAGAAAAAAGGGTTTGTTTCAAAAGAATTTATAGGTAAACTTAAAGAACTTTTAGAGCATCCATATTGTAAAGACGATATACAAATGTTGAAGTACAAAAAGGTGCTATCAAAAATGGGTAAGTGGTAAAATATTGGTTTTGTATATTTATTTGCAACACCATTGCATTAAATAATGTATATCTTTGTTACGATGAAATTTTTAGCCTTCATATTATCAATTTATATTTTCGCGCTTAATTTAGCACCTTGCGAAGATAATGCTACGCTTGATAATGAGGTGCAAACTGAGATTTCACAAGGAATGGACAATGATCATCAACATCAAGATTCAGATTTATGTTCGCCTTTTTGTATTTGTCAATGTTGCCATATAAATGCAACATATTTTCAATTTGCAGATTTAAAATTTAATTTTCCTTATATATCTACTCAAGATTTTCTTTACCTAAACGGTACAGAAAAAGATTTTACCACTTCCATTTTACAGCCACCAAGGGCATAATTCAGTTTTTTTTAAGGATAGCTATATCCAAACGTAACGCCTTTTTATACAAGCGTTGCTTCGCTTTTATTTTGCGCTTCGCGCAAAATGATATGTTTAACTGAATTAACACATTTTCTATGATTAATAAAATCATTGATTTTTCAATCAATAACAAATTCATTATTGGTTTGCTAACGCTAACCATTGTAGCAGCTGGTATTTGGAGTATGACCCAAGTGCCTATCGATGCTGTTCCAGATATTACCAACAACCAAGTACAAGTCATTACACAAGCACCAAATTTAGGAACGCAGGACATTGAACAATTTGTAACCTATCCTGTAGAAGTTGCAATGAGCAACTTGCCAAATGTAAAGGAAATCCGTTCCATTTCTCGCTTTGGCTTATCTGTCGTTACCATCGTTTTCGACGACGATATGGGAACATATTTACCTCGTCAATTAGTATCTGAAAAATTGAACGAAGTAAAAGAACAAATTCCGAGTGGTTTTGGTACACCTACAATGGGACCAATATCTTCGGGATTGGGAGAAATTTACCAATACACACTTAAAGTAAAACCAGAATATAAAGACAAATATTCGGTTACCGATTTGAGAACAATGCAAGACTGGATTGTACAACGTCAAATGGCGATGGTCGAAGGTGTTGTAGAAGTAAACGCAATTGGCGGTAAAATAAAACAGTACGAAGTTGCTGTTGACCCAAACGAATTAAAGGCGATTGGTATAACAATCACAGATGTTTTTGAAGCGCTGGAAATGAACAACCAAAACACAGGTGGCGCATATATTGAAAAAAACCATCAAGCCAATTTCATTCGTGGAGAAGGTTTGGTGCGCAGTTTGGACGATATTAAAAACATTACGGTAAAAAACACAAATAACATTCCTATTACTATTGGAGACATTGCAAAAGTTCAATTTGGTGCTGCAATCCGTTATGGCGCATTGACCCAAGATGGCGAAGGTGAGGTTGTAGGTGGTTTAGTAATGATGCTTAAAGGCGCAAATTCTAACGATGTTATTGAGAATGTAAAGCAAAGAATGGCGCAAATTGAAAAATCTTTGCCCGAAGGTGTCATTATCGAACCATTATTAGACAGAAGTAAACTAATTGCTGAAACCACTTCAACAGTTGCAACCAATCTTATTGAAGGTGCATTAATAGTAATCTTCGTCCTTATTTTCTTATTGGGAAATTGGCGAGGTGGCTTAATAGTGGCTTCCACTATTCCCCTATCCTTATTATTTGCATTTATATTAATGAATGTTTTTGATGTTTGGGCAAACCTAATGAGTTTGGGCGCAATAGATTTTGGGATTATTGTCGATGGTGCTGTAATTATTGTAGAAAGTACCGTTTTCCTAATCGCTTCCCAACTCTACAAGAAGAAAAAATTGACTTCCAAAGAACGTGATGGCATCGCCTCAAACGCTTCAAAAAAGATGATGAATGCTGCCTTTTTCGGTCAGCTTATTATCTTGATTGTATTTCTGCCCATTTTAGCTCTCGAAGGTATTGAAGGCAAAATGTTTAAACCTATGGCATTGACGTTCATTTTTGCAATGATTGGCGCAATGGTGCTTTGTTTAACGTATGTTCCAATGATGTCTGCCTTGATTTTAAGAGCACCAAAAAATGACAAAAAATCTTATGGAGACAAATTTGTACATTGGGTAGAACGCAAGTACCAACCTTTATTAGAAAAATCCTTAAAAAAAGGAAAACTTATCATTGGTATTTCGGTAGTTCTATTCGGAATTGCTGTGGTTACCTTCAGCAAAATGGGTGGCGAATTTATTCCACAACTCGATGAAGGAGATATTGCATTTCACGCCATTTTAAAACCAGGTAGTTCACTTACCGAAACTATCGAAACAACTACTAAAATCGAGCAAATTGTAAAAGCAAAGTTTCCAGAAGTTGAAAAAATTGTAAGTCGAATTGGTGTTGCTGAAATCCCAACCGACCCAATGCCTATGGATATTGCAGATATTTTTGTAATTCTGAAACCTAAAAGCGAGTGGACAACCGTTGCAACTAAAGATGAACTCATTGAAGAAATGAAAGAAGCGGTTGAAATAATTCCCGGTGTAAACTATGAATTTACCCAACCCATCGAAATGCGTTTTAATGAATTACTCGAAGGTGTTAGAGAAGATATTGCAATTAAAATTTATGGAGAAGATATAAATGTGCTTTCCCAAAAGGCAGAAGAAATATCAAAAATAATTGCAGGAACGGAAGGTATTGGAGATATGAAAGCGGAAGCTACCACAGGTTTACCGCAAATGACAATAACGTATAGCCGAAGTAAATTAGCACAGTACGGACTTCAAATAAATACGTTAAACCAAATTGTACAATCTGCATTTGCAGGTGGAACAGCAGGCGTTATTTTTGAAGGCGAAAAACGTTTTGATTTAGTGGTACGATTAGATTCCCAAAATCGTAAGGACATTTCAGACGTACAAAATCTGTATATAAATTTGCCATCTGGCACTCAAATTCCGCTTCGCGAAGTTGCAGATATTAGCTTTAAATCTGGCCCAATGCAAATAAGCAGGGATAACACCAACCGAAGAACGTATGTAGGTATCAATGTGAGAGGTCGTGATGTGAAATCTTTGGTAACTGAAATCAAAGAAAAGTTAGATGCCAATCTCGAACTACCTTCTGGTTATTTCATTAGATATGGTGGTGCTTTTGAGAATCTGGAACGAGCAAGCAACCGTTTACAGACCGTTGTACCAATTGCGTTATTGCTAATTTTTGTTCTCATTTATTTTGCATTAAAATCACTTCCACAAACCTTAATGATTTATATAGCAATCCCAATGGCAACCATTGGTGGTGTTTTTGCATTATGGTTAAGGGACATGCCTTTCAGTATTTCGGCAGGTGTCGGTTTTATTGTCTTGTTTGGTGTTGCTGTTTTAAATGGCTTGGTAATGATTAGCGGATTGAATGAACTAAAAGATGAAGGCGTTACTAATCTTAAAGATAGAATTATAGAAGGTACAAAACGAAGAATAAGACCTATTATGCTAACCGCTTTTACAGATGTTTTGGGCTTCTTACCTATGGCAATTTCATCATCGGCAGGTGCTGAAGTACAAAGACCTTTAGCAACAGTTGTTATTGGTGGTTTGTTGACTTCTACTCTTTTAACTTTATTTGTTCTTCCTATTTTATATCATTGGGTAGAAAATAAATCCTTCACGTTTAGACCCAACAAAAAAGTTAGTATTGTTACTGCGATGATAGCCTTTTTATTTTTGTTACCATTAACAGGAAATGCCCAGCAGGTAAACGATACGTTACCAATTATTTCAATGAATGAAGCTGTTAACATTTCAAAGCAAAACTATCCAAGTTTAAAACAACGACAGTTGGAAATTGAAAAACAACAGCAGCTAAAAAGTACTGCTTATGATTTTGGCACAACTCAAATTTTCACGGGTGGCGAGGAACTAAATAATGGTACAGGAATTTACACAACCATTGGCCTTGGGCAATCTAACATTGATGTTTTTGGTATTGCACCAAAACGAAAATTACAGGAGCAACGCATTCAGTTAGCGCAAAAAGCCTTTCAACTTTCAGAATTAGAATTGGAATTGGAAGTTAAAAAAGCGTGGTCAAATGCCTTTCAGAGTAAACGAAATTATAATCTGTATGCAGCATTGGATTCCATTTACACCAATTTTGAAAAAGCGGTGGAATTAAATTATGAAGTTGAAGCCATTTCAAAATTGGAATATTCCGCAGCAAAGAACCAAGCATTGCAAATTCAAAACAAGTTTTTGCAAGCAAAGAGTGACTATCTAATTGCATTACAGCAGTTGAATCTATGGCTCGTTTCGGATGAATTTTATAACGTACCAGACGAATTGGATATCACTAATGAAATTGATATAAACGATTTCAATGCAAAAGAACATCCTTTATATAACCTTGCACAAATTCAAATAGATGAAGCAGAAGCAAATTACAAAGTTGCAAAAGCCGAAAATCTACCCAAATTCAATCTTCAAGGTGGTTTGCAAAACGTAAATGGTAATTCTGGTTTTTACACCTATCAAGCTGGTATATCAATTCCATTTCTATCTGGCACAACAAAAGCGAATATTAGAACTGCAAAAATTGACAAACAAATTGCCGAAACTACTATTCAATTCAGACAAAACGAAGTTGAATCTAAATTTATTCAAGCCAAAGAAAACTATCTAAAGTGGAAAACATCGTGGCTCTTTTATAAAGAACAAGTATTACCACTTACAAAAGACCAAAAAACAGGCGCATTGTTCGCTTACAAAGAAGGCGAGATTGATTATTCGGCATTTACACAACTTATAAAAGAAGCTATTCAGAGCGAAATTGAAGCACAGACAGCTTTGGCAAATTATTTAGAAAGCACTTTCGAATTACAATATTTTAAAAATTAAGATTATGAAAAACACATTATATATCATATTGACAGTTCTAATACTTTCATTTTCAGCAACCTCTTGTGGCAATAAAGAAAACCACAATGAAGAAGATGGACACGCGCACGACAAGGAAACCAATACTAATCCTAAAGAAGAACATCACGAAGGAGAAGAAGTTATGTTATCATCACAACAATTTGAAGCCTTAAAAATGAAAATTGACACCATTTCCTCACGCAATATGAGTGGCTATGTAGAAGCAAACGGAACTTTGGAAGTGCCACCACAAAATGAAGCTGCCATAACTTCGGTTGTTGGTGCAAATGTTGTTTCTATTGAAGTGATTGAAGGCGACAAAGTAAACAAAGGTCAAGTTGTTGCATACCTTTCACATCCCAATATTATACAAATGCAAACCGATTATTTGAATGCGTATAGCAACAGCACTTTTCTAAAGAAAAACTATGAACGACAACAAAAATTATATGATGCAGGTGTAGGCTCTGGTGCAAATTTTCAAAAAGCAGAAGCAGAATATGACGCATCAAAAGCTATGGTTAATGGAATGGCAGCACAGTTAAAATTGTTGAATATTAATTCAAATTCAGTCGCAAATGGTACGATAGCGCAACGTGTGGCATTACGCAGTCCCATTGAAGGTTATGTGCAAAAGGTGGAAGTGAAAACAGGACAATATGTTGAACCACAAACCGAACTCTTTGAAATTGTAGATACGCATCACGTTCACGCAGATTTAATGGTTTTTGAAAAAGATGTTTACAAAGTAAAAAAAGGTCAAAAAGTTACCTTTAATATACAATCTATTGAAGATGATGAATTGAGTGCAGAAATATATTCCGTAAGCAAAACTTTTGAGGATAACCCAAAAGCGGTTCACGTTCACGCAGAAATTGAAAACAAAAAAGGAAATTTAATTCCAGGAATGTACATTCAAGGAAGAATACAGACAGAAAGCACTAAAACAATGGCATTACCAGAAAGTGCTATTGTAAAAGAAGGCGACAAATTTTATGTGTTTTCAGTTGAAAAAGAAAATGTGGATTGGAGTTTTAAACCAATTGAGGTTATTTTGGGAGATAAAGATAGCGATTGGGTAGCAATTCAATTTCCCGAAGAAATAGCAACAAATACAAAGTTTGCTTATAACAATGCGTACTACCTAATTGCAGAAATGAAAAAGGGCGAAGCAGAACACGCACATTAATTATGCAAACAAAAGAACAATTATTAGAGTCAAAAGATATACGAGTTACGGCAATGCGATTACTTATTTATAAGTTTCTTGCACAAAAGCAAGTAGCGGTAACATTAAGCGATATTGAAAACGCTTTTGAAAAAGCAGATAGAACAACTTTGTACAGAACGGTTAAGACATTTGAAGAAAAAGCAATCGTTCATCAAATAGATGATGGCACAGGAATTACCAAATATGCACTTTGCGAAAAAGGTTGTAATTGCGAAATTGAAACCGATTTACATTTACATTTCCATTGCAATAATTGCAATGAAACCGTTTGTTTAACAGAACATAAAATCCCACAGATTAAAGTGCCAAACGGGTTTATTTCCGAAGATATAAATTTGGTAGTAAAAGGTATTTGCGATAAATGTAGTGGTCAATAAATGCACTTCCATTGCACCTATTTTTTAAGCATCTTTACACTATAATTGAATATAAATGAAAAAGAAAAAACTTAATTTAAAAGACCTAAATCCAAATTCTGAAAAAGAACACAGTCACGATGATGGTCATAATCACGGAAGTAAACCGAATAATTTTAAGGCATATATTCCAGCAATAGTAAGCTTCATAATGCTTATTGTTGGTATTGCTTTAGATTACTTTGATGTTGCATTTTTTAAAGATTGGATTCGCATTATTTGGTATAGCATCGCTTATTTACCAGTAGGATTCCCTGTTGTAAAAGAAGGCTGGGAAAGTATCAAAAAAGGCGACGTTTTCACAGAATTTTTCTTGATGTCGATAGCCACAATTGGTGCATTTATTATTGGCGAATATCCTGAAGGCGTTGCAGTAATGTTGTTTTATGCAGTTGGCGAATTATTTCAAAACGCAGCAGTCAACAGAGCGAAATCTAACATTAAGGCATTGCTCGACGTAAGACCAAATGAGGCTTTAGTATATCGGAATAATGATTACATTTCTGTAAGTCCGGAAACGGTTGAAATTGGAGAAAAAGTTCAAGTACGTGTGGGAGAAAAAATTCCTTTAGACGGTATTCTACTTTCCAAAAAAGGTTCATTTAACACAGCAGCTTTGACTGGCGAAAGCAAACCTGATACGATTGCAAAAGGCGAAAAAGTATTTGCAGGCAGTATTAACATGGATGGTGTTATAGAAATAGAAACCACCAAAGAATTTAAGGATAGCTCAATTGCTCGAATTCTCGATATGGTACAGAATGCCACAGCGCGAAAATCTAAAACCGAATTGTTCATTAGAAAATTTGCACGAGTTTATACACCTATCGTAGTGTTTTTGGCTATTGCTGTTACATTTTTACCATACTTTTTTGTAGATGATTATGTGTTTAGAGATTGGTTGTATCGTGCCTTAATATTTTTGGTTATATCCTGTCCTTGTGCTTTGGTTATATCCATTCCGTTGGGTTACTTCGGCGGATTAGGAGCAGCTTCAAAAAATGGAATTTTGTTCAAAGGAGCTTCGTTTTTAGATGCAATGACCAAAATTAACACGTTGGTAATGGATAAAACTGGAACTGTTACCAAAGGCGTTTTTAAAATTAAAGAAGTAAAGGCTATTGGTTGGGAAGAATCTGATTTTATGAAGTACTTAATGGCTATGGAAGAGCAATCCACACATCCTATCGCAAAAGCCATAATGGAGTATAAGGAAGACGGAGAAGATTTTGAAGCTAAAGACGTTTCTGAAATCGCAGGTAAAGGTTTAAAAGGGATTGTAAATGGTAAAACAATTTTAGTTGGAAACAAAGCCTTAATGCTTGCCAATAATATAGATGTTCCAACTGAAACTGATTCTATTGTAGAATCCATAGTATTAGTAGCAATAGATAATAAGTTCGCTGGTTATGTTGTGATAGCAGACGAATTAAAAGAGGATGCAAAAGAAACAATTACAGCATTGCACAAAGTAGGTATTAAAAACATTATGATGCTCTCTGGCGATAAAGATTCCATCACTCAACAAGTAGCAAGAGAATTAGGAATTGAAAATGCCAAAGGAGGTTTGCTACCAGAAGATAAATTAAATGAAGTTGAAATTTTAAAACAGAACCTTAATAATAAGATTGCTTTTATTGGAGATGGGATTAATGACGCACCAGTTTTAGCAGCAAGCGATGTAGGAATCGCAATGGGCGGATTAGGTAGTGATGTAGCGATTGAAACAGCAGATGTTATTATTCAAACTGACCAACCTTCAAAAGTGGTCAGAGCAATTAAAATAGGTCGTTCCACCCGAAAAATAGTTTGGCAAAACATTGGTTTAGCATTTGGAGTAAAAGTAATAGTTCTGATTTTGGGAGCAGGTGGTTTGGCTACAATGTGGGAAGCGGTATTTGCTGATGTAGGTGTAGCTTTATTAGCCATTTTGAATGCTGTGAGGTTGCAGAAGATGCAATGGAAATAATAAATAGAATATATTTTTATATATTTAATTCTAACCCCTGCTTTTGCAGGGGTTATTTAGTTTGAATAATACTGATATAACCTCACTCAGCACATTCCCTTTCATTCCGTTGCTCTTCATTACAGGAAAAGAGCTTCACTATCAAAGGTCTTGGACACAATTCCAAAGTTTTAGATTTCCACTTCGCTAGATCCTGCCTAATCCCGAAACTTTGGGAGCAGGAACACTACATTCCCAATATAAAATTTTGAAATAGCGTCCGCTTAAAAGAGGGAGAGATATCTATATCAATATTGGTACAAAGATAAACTCGCAAAATATTATCATCAAAAGACTACGGCATAAAGCCAACGCTTCGCCAACAACTCATTTATTCCGTTTCCTTTTGAGCAGAAATTTTGTCTTCCGTTTGGGTTCTGCAAAAATATTGTTTAATCTAAAATTTAAGTATTATGACAACAAAAGCAAGTACTGTAAGCAAAAACAGAGAGGCAACAGCCACCGTTAAAAATGAAGTCAAGAAGAAATTGACACAAAGCGCCATTGGACTTCAAGTTCAAGAGCTAAGTATCAGCAGGATTATTCCAGACTCGATGCAACCAAGAAAGTCCTTTAACGAGGAAGCTCTTAAGCAATTGTCTGAAAGCATCGAAGAGCATGGTGTTCTGCAACCTATTACAGTCCGAAAATCTGGAAAAGATTACATCATCGTAATGGGAGAGCGTAGGTATCGCGCAAGCAAATTGGCAAAGAGGAAGACAATTCCGAGTATCGTAAGGGAATATGCTAATAATGATGTTCTTGAAATTCAAATTATCGAAAATCTGCAAAGACAAGATGTTGAACCTACTGAAGAAGCTGAAGCAATTGCATACCTAAGCGAAAAATATTTGCCAACGGAGATTTCAAAACGGTTGGGAAGAACAGAAAACTTTGTAAGGCAACGTTTAAAATTATCAGGTCTAATTGAAGGTTTTAAAGTGTTTGTTCGTAATGGCGAAATGACTATTTCGTTAGGAGTAGGTGTTGCACTTTTCGAGCCAGAGGAACAGCAAATGATGCTGGAAACAATGGGAGAGGATTTTAGTGCACATCAAATTAATCAGATGATTAAAAACCAGACTTACGATTTGGAAAAAGCACCTTTTGATGTAAACGATGAAAAATTAATTACCAAAGTTGGTGCATGTGTAAAATGTCCGTTCAATGCAGCAAATCAAGGCAATTTGTTTGGCGATGGTAAAATGGTGTGTACAAAATCAGCTTGTTATGAAACGAAGAAAAGTAAGTCGTTTTTGAACTTGATTGATAAATCGAAGAAAGAGAATGTGTTGTTGATTCCTGAAATTCGCAAATACTGGGCGGATGACGACAACAATCAGCTTATTATATCGCAATTGGAACAAAACGGATTGAAAGTTTACCTTCTGGATGATGTTGAAATAATCGAAGAGCCAATTGAGCCTACAATAGAAGCAATTAAGACAGAATACCAACATTATGACTATTCTGAAGATGAGCTAAATTCTGAACTTGAAGAAGCCATTCAGAATTACGATGAAGAGTTGGAAACATATAATTCCGCAATGGAAAATGGATTTGTAGATGGTGTTATGTTTCATCCAAAAACGTACCTAGATAAAGTAATTTTTGTGAAGATAAAAGAAGATTCAAAAACTGAAAATTCTACATATTCGGAACCTTTGGCAAATAGAAAAATGGCAGAGTGTTCGCCTGAAGAGCAAATCGTTAAAATTAACGAAAGAGAAATTCGTAAAAGGCATATCGAACATAACAAGCAGTTTGAGGACATGGTTCAGATGATTCGCCAAACCGATTATATTGAAAAGAAGAAAGCACTTTCGGTAGATGAGATGGTGGCTTTCTCATTTACCTTATTTGAAAATAATGTGGATTATGTAGGTCGACAAAAATACTTTTCAAAATTATTGGGCAACACATCCAAGATGACCGATGTGGAAACTGTCGAGAATTTCAAGAAGAACTTCAAAAAGGAAATCTTCTATAAGTTGATTAGATACATCCTTACCAAACAAGTGCATTTTGGAGAAAGTAATCACGTTAATAACTTGACGAACATTTCATTCTACAATGCAATGCAAGGCTACTATAAAACTAAAATTGCCAATATTGAAAAGCAATATGCAGAAGAGAGAAACAAGCGTGAAACACGTTTGAAAGAGCGAATAGCAAGTCTTGAAAAACAAGTTCAAGAACTAAACGATTAGCTTTTGTTGTTGGAAGGAAGGGTCGGCATTCGTGCTGGCTCTTCTTTTTTTATTGAAGTTACAAGAAGAGAAAGTCATCAATCAATATTAGCGCAAAGGTAAACTCGTAAAATACACCCATCAAAAGACTACGGCATAAAGCCTACGCATCATCCAACGCTTATTTATTCCGTTTCCTTTTGAGCTGTGATTTTAGCTTCCGTTTGTGTACTGCTCAAATATTGTTTAATCAAAAATTTAGAATTATGAAACAAGTATCTGAAAAACCCAACATGTCATTACAAGAAGCAGAACAACATTATCAATCAAGTAGTGAAAAGTACGATGTAGATAGTGGAGAAAGTCATTTAGCGTATTACAGAGATAAGCATCCTTCAAATTATCAAGTATTATTAGATAGTGTTTAATTTAAAACCT
Organism: Winogradskyella undariae; assembly: GCF_013285155.1. Taxonomy (GTDB): domain Bacteria; phylum Bacteroidota; class Bacteroidia; order Flavobacteriales; family Flavobacteriaceae; genus Winogradskyella; species Winogradskyella undariae. The sequence goes on from NZ_JABTEL010000003.1 coordinate 455,376, forward strand.
CACATCATGGAAAATTTAAAAGTAGTTCAGTTCGATTTCGGTTTTGAATGTAAGCCGATATCAGCAAAAGATAAAGTTGTAAAACCAACTAAAAAGGATAAGAGTGATTTCGTTTTCGATTTTATGGATTGTCTTGCAAGTCCAATCATAGTTTTTAAATCTGCATGGCAAGATACTATACCAAAAGATATACTTGGTAGAATCAAATTATCACGAATAATTTGTTCAATGACTGGAGATAAAACGGCATCACTTACAGAGACTTTAGCCTACATGATGCCAAGAACTTATGAAGCACCCATGCAAACAGAATGGGCAAACATTTACACATGGCTAGGGCTTCAATATGCAATGCAGAACAAAAGTAAAGACCAATTAGAAGCTATGATTGAAATAGCACCAAAAGAACTTTCAGATTATGAAATGAGTATGTTGAATAATCTTAGAAAATGGATTTATGATAAGCGAAGAAAAGCTCTAAAAGACATTTTGAAAAAGAATAAAGTTTCAAAAAACGATGGTATTCTAGATATTCAAGAGAAGCTGTTTTAAAAATAAATATTCAATTTACGAGGGGAATTTATCTCACTATCCCATTCAGCACATTTCCTTCCATTCCTAGTAAAAAGCGTGAATCAAGTCCGCTAAATAAGGAAAATGTATTTGCATTTTGTTCCACTTCCTATGATTAGGTATTTCACAAAAACTTTAGAATCACTTCCGTAATCCAACACCGTCATACCTTTTTTTGACAGCAAAATAACAACATTCAGCTTTGAACGACAGCATAACCAGGCTCGTACCTCGCACTTTTTATATGTCTAAACAAAGCTGAATATCGAAAGCACTAAGCAACAAAAAGAAGGTAACAGCGTCGGCTCTATGGGAAGTAAATCTAAAATGAATCTTATGAAATCTTACAAAATCAATAAAAAGGAAGCGGAACAAAAGTTAAAAAAACAAAAAAAGGAAAACGCTCTGGATATAATAAGTAAATCAATAACAAAGCCTTTTTGAATAGTTCAGATAGGTAAATATTAATCTTTAAATTTTTTAATTATGAGTACTCTAAGAAACAAAGTACAGTTAATTGGCAACGTAGGAAACGAGCCAGAAATCACAAACCTTGAAAGCGGAAAGAAAGTTGCAAAATTTTCAATCGCAACCAATGAATCTTACAAAGATTCTAAGGGAGAGAAAGTAACAAACACCCAATGGCACAATATTGTAGCATGGGGAAAAATTGCCGAAATCGTAGAGAAATATGTAGGCAAAGGAAAAGAGGTAGCACTTGAGGGAAAATTGACTTCACGTTCTTATGAAACTAAAGAGGGAGAAAAAAGATATGTTACCGAAGTGGTCGTAGATGAAATCTTGCTTTTGGGAATCAAAGGCGATAACGCTACGGAATAATTGAAAATTAAAAGAGAGCGTTCCTGTGGAAAGATGCGCTCTCTTTTTCATTATTAATCTTATTAAATAGAATTACAATGAATGATAAAGTTAACAAAATAAAAGCCGATTTGCAACATTTTTGTGGTACAGAAATGTTCTTTAAAATTCCATTAATTGGAACTCGTTTTACAGATGGATTAAAATATTTAGCCAACGAAGCGGAATGCTTTTGGTTGATTACAGATGCATCCGTAATTGCAAAAAGTTTATCGAACAGAAGTGAATTTATTACCATCGATTTTAAACGACTTTCTGAAAAGGAACAGTTTGAAAAGCAATGCGAAGCCATCATTAATTACAGCGATGGAAATGATAAAATTTTTGAAACGCACCGATATAATGTAACCGATTTTCCTTTGGATGAATTGCGATTATTTTTTGTAAATAATACGCTGATGCTTCCAAGTGAATATTAAATTTTCGAGATATGATTTATATTAAATTTCAAGATTTGAGTTCGGAAAAGCAAGAGGAACTTTTACAAGTTTCAAGAGAGCACGTTACATATCTTTATGGAGATTCCATTAAAAAGTATGTTGACGAAACTGGCGCAGATTATAATAGCCTGATAGACGAAGAAATGATTAAAAATTTATACACTTATAGTTATGTTTTTAACATTTAGAAGATTTATAATTGAATTATTAACCCAGGACCTCTAATTATTTAGAGGTTTTTTTTTGTCATGTTATTTTATATTCTGCAACAAAAAGAGCCATTCCTTAAAGATACTTTTAAACTTCAAGAATAACACTCTTAAAAAATCGAATTACAATTAGCAATCGTTAAAAAGCCATTACATTTTTGGATGTAATGGTATTTTTTTTGTCCAGCGAGCTGGACGAAAAGGAATAGCAAGAGGGTAACACGCTAGCGCGATGTTTCAATTTTAAGTTTTTCTAAAACCCTAGTGAACTCAATAGTTTACAGCGATTGATTGTTTTAGTTTTTGAAGTTTTAGCATCGTTTTTCACGGAAAAAAGCTGTTAGCCCAATAAAACCAACAAATTTTTCAAGGAAATATGGATAAAGGATATGAAAAAGAACGCTTTGATAGCCTAAGTATTAAAACTTCAGTGGCTCAAAAATTTAATGAATTTTGTAAAAAAATGTCGCGCTCAAAATCAATGACACTTTTAATGATGCTCGACTTTTTTGAAACTAATGGGATATCCCCAAACGAAACTTTAGGACCGAATATGAAAACTTTGGAAAGTCAAATCAAGAAACGAATCAATGCGGTAATCGCCATCATAAAAGACATTGAAAAGCACCATGACAAACCTACAACTGCCATGTTACAATCCTTGTTTATGGAATTTGAGTCAGCAGAAAAGAAACTCATTTTGGAAAAAGAACTCAAACAAAAGAACATTCAGTTTGTAGAAAAAAAAGAGTCTAATACTCAATTATAAGAACATGTATATTACCATCACAGCTCAAAAATTATGAGGCGATTATTCGCAAAGTTCTGTGGGTTTTGTTGCATATCTGGAGAAAGAAAATCAAGGCTTGGAGCAAGACGATGTCGAGCATTTTTTTAATCAATATGGAGATGAAATAGGTGCTAAAGAAGTCGTGAAAGACATTGATGGTAATACAGCAAAACTCAAAAAGAAAGAACCGAAATTTTATTCTATTACCATAAATCCGAGTCCATCAGAGTTACGAAATTTACAATATAATTCTGAAGATTTAAAAAGATATACTAGAGCTCTAATGACTGATTATGCAAAGTCCTTCAAGCGTGAACTTATATGCGTCTTGGCTTCATCTGAAACAAATCAGACGCTTCCAAATCTATTTTTAAGCGAGGCTTTAGATAGCTTCTTACTGAGTTTAAATATGTCTCTATAAATTATCATTATAAACCTTGGGTTATAACACCAAAACGACAAAAGTTAAAAAGAGGGTGTAAAAAAGAATTAAAGAATATTTAAGAGGCTGCCAAGAGCATGCCTTAGCTTCTTATAAGCAATACGCTTTTGAGATTTAACGGTGTTTTTGCTTATAGAGAGTTCTTCAGCTATCTCCTTATTAGTATAGGCATTTAGCGCTAACCTAATGACGGCTTCACTTTTTTTTGGCAGTTGCTGTATGGCAGTTGCTAGCTGGGCATAAGTATCTATTAGCGTCAATTGGGTAGAGAAAAATTCCTCGCTTAACATATGGTCAAAGTCAACATCAGGAGATTGAACCATACTTCTATGATATTTACTTTTCAGATAGTCTAAACAGCGGTTTTTAACGGATGTATACAACAACGCTTTTATCGCATAAAAATTAGGGTATGGGGTGTCTCGTTCCCAGATCTTCATAAACACCTCTTGTACAATATCCTTAGACGTATCCATGTCATTGAGATATTTGTTGGCAAATAAGCACAACGAAGGGTAGAGGGTCTCAAAAAGTGACTTAAACCCGTTCAAACTTTTGGGGTGTACTTTGCCTGTGGACATAATGCATTGGTATTTAAAGGAAATTCTAAAAATTTCTTTTTAATGTAGAGTACCAAGCGTTTTTTTAATTTTCAAACTATGCAGAAAAAATAGGGCGTGGAACTCAACTTATCGGATTGAGGTACTGGTATACCTGACAACGATAAGAGAGCTCACGCCCGGGAACGTGAGCAATCTGCTTATCATCTCGTTGTCTAAAAATTACCAGTTTTCAATCCGAGATTCAAAGCGAATGCATCTAATGTTTTAGAAATGCTTTCGCAAATTTATTTAAAAAGTATCATAAATGACAGATACTGATTCAAATATATAAATAATTTTCGGTACGTCAAAGCGTACCGATATTTTATTTATGAAATAGTTAATTGCATAGATGAAAGAAAAGTTAATCTTATATATAAATATTAAAATTGCAATTAGCTTAAATAGATTGTTGAAATCTGGTAATATGACGCAACAATTTAATAATTCTAAAGAGGAAATGATCAATAGTTATAATCAAATAGCTTTGGAAGCTGGTATTCGGAAAGCCACAGTTTCTGATACTTTTAATGCAAAATCCAAATCGGGACCGAACTCAACGACAGTAATTTTAATTATTGAAGCAATGGGGTATAGTTTACTGGATTTTGCAAAAATATATGATTCAGTTAACGATACTGAGATTAAGAACTTTTAGAACGCCATTATTCATTGAATGATGGAACTCAAAATTTATAAAAAAAGAGAATTCACTTCTTCTTTTTCCATTGTTAGGTAAAGTCGTCTTCTTTTGCACCTAATGGAAACAAGACATGATAACACAAATAATTTAGATAGTCGGGAGGGATTCTGATCCATCTTGATAGTTTAGTTTCCTGAAATTGGTTGACTAAAATTAAATACTTTTCGTAATTTATGTGGTAACAAAAGTTACTTTGTGGAGAAAACTCATAAAAATCGTAGTTTTTTCATTTACCAACTTTTGATAAAGAAGTGTTGATGCATGAAAGTAAGGATAACATTATACCATTACTCATATTATACTATAATTTACAAGTATAATAATTTGTTAAGACAGATAAAACCAGTACTTTTGTTCATGAATATATTGTGTTCACGAATAATGAACATTAAAAATTAATGAACAAAAAATGAATGATGTAGATATTTTAAATAACGCAATTCATAATTTAGAAAAGGATGTTCCAATAACTTTGAATTGGAAAACTATAGACATTAAAAAAGATACTGGAATCGATGGTGAATTGGCTATAACAATAAATAACCAACAAATTCTAATGTTTGTAGAGATTAAGAAGGATGTTAAAAACCATCAACTCTTTAATATTTTTGAGTGCAACAGGAGGTTTGAAAACTTTTTATTAGTGGCAGAAAAATTATATCCAAAAGTAAAGAAAGAACTTCGTGAAAATTATATTAATTATTTAGAAGGTAATGGTAATGTGTATATTAACAAAAACGATTTTTTTCTATATATAGATACTAACAAAACAAACGGGAATCCTAAAGAAAAGGGAAATCGTGCCTTTACAAAAACAGGATTAAAAGTCGTATTCCATTTTTTGCTGAATCCACAGTTATTAAATGAAACACAACGTGAAATTGCGGATATTGCCAATGTAGCATTAGGCAACATCCCATTAATTATACATGGTTTGTTAGAAAACAAGTTCATTTTAAAATTAAATAAAAATGAATATGTAATCAACAATTATGAAGAGTTATTAAACAAGTGGATTACAGAATTTCAACAAACATTAAGACCTACTATTTTTAAGCAACGTTTTAGATTTCACAATAAAAATCAAGATTGGAGAGAATTAGAACTTAATACAGAAAAAACAGTTTGGGGTGGCGAACCAGCGGGTGATATAATTACCAATCATCTACGACCAGAAAAGTTTATACTCTATACCAAAGAAACTGTAAAAGATTTAATGATAAAATATAGATTATTACCAGATGACGAAGGTGATATATGGGTATATGATATGTTTTGGACACTTAATTTTAATAAGACAGCACCAAAGGAGTTAGTATATACAGATTTAATGATTAATGACGATAAAAGAAGTAAAGAAACGGCAAAATTAATTTTTGATGAATACATCCAACCAAACATATAAACAACTATCAATCCCATATTTCAAGGAAGTTTTTGATTGTATAGATGAGGTAATGATAAAACTAAATGTGCCTTATTATTTAATTGGTGCAAGTGCAATTGCTTTAGAATTACTAAAAGATGGAATCAAACCAAGTAGAGGAACAAAAGATATAGACTTTGCAATAATGATATCCTCGATACAACAATTTGAATCCATAGTAGAAGAATTAAGAAACCATGGGTTTAATAAAGTAGAAGCACCTTGGACATTGTATAATGATGATTATAATATTGTGATAGACTTACTGCCATTTGGCGAAATTGAAGAAAAATTTACTCTAAATTTTAATGAACGTACTACTGATTTGCACGTTTTAGGATTTAGTGAGGTATTACAGGATCCCGAAACAGTTCAAATAGAAGAAAAGTCGATACAAATTCCATCCTTACCAGGAATGGTAATTTTAAAATTAATTGCCTGGAGTGATAGACCTGAAGAAAGAGATAGTGATTTGTATGATGTTTTAAGAATAATAGAACACTATTTCGACTTAAATTTTAATGAAATAGTAGAGCAACATAACGATACTTTTCCAGAAGAAGGAGATTTAGACCAACTCCAAATTGCAGCAAGGGTATTAGGTAGAAAAGCAAGTCAGTTTTTAAATATTTCAGAGGCAATTAGCACTCGAATTTTAAAAACACTAAACGATAATATCATAGACCCTAAAAAATCTGCAATAGCAAAACAGTGGATTAGTAATAAAGAATGGGATTTAGAATATGCTGTTCAAATTTTGGAAGAGTTAAAACTTGGTTTAATAGAAAAGTAGTAAAATATGTCTCAACTTTCTGAAATAGTATCAAAAATAATTTCGTTAAATAGTACATTATTTCAAGAAATGTGTGACGAAATCATATTACGTAATTATCCATCTCATAAAGATTTTGGGAAGTCTGGTATGGCTTTAGGAAAAGAGGAAACAAAACCAGGAACACCCGATTCGTATATTCTTTTAAGTAATGATTTTTTTGTTTTTAACGAAATCACAAAAGATAAAAGTGGTGGTTTGGATAAACTAATTGACGACTTCAATAAATGTATAGATGAAACAAAGACTAAAGTAAAAAAAGAAAAAATACAGACGATAACATTCTGTACAAGCTTTGAGTTAAAACCAGGTCAAAGTGATCAGCTCAATGAACTATGCAAAAAAGAAAATATTCTAATGGATTTTTGGAATGTGAATCGTATTGCGAGAAATATCTTATTTCAAAACACAGACTTGGGTAATAAATATTTAGATATTCCTTTAGATAAATCTCAATGGGTTTCGTTAGATACTTTTGTAGTAAACTACAATAGTGCTGGTAAACAAATTGCAACGCCATTAAACAATCCTTTTCTACATAGAGATGATGAAATTAAAGAAGCATTTCAATTAATAAATAAACATCATATTTCAATTATTTCTGGTCCTGCAGGAACAGGGAAATCTAAGTTATGTGTTGAAATTTTAGATAGATTGTTAAGAGAGCAACCAAATATAGCTGTTTGGGTTAATTCTTTTGACAGTGATTCAATAATAGATGATTTAAAAGGAAAACTCTCTCTAGAATCGCAAACCATACTTTTTATTGATGATGCACACAGAATATCTCATTTTGAACAAATTTTACAGTTTTTAAAAAATAGTTCTTATAACAAAGTCAAAATTCTTGTAACAGTTAGAGATTATGCTGCATCAGATTTTTCAGAACACATTAGTGAGTTTGATTACGAAACGATAAGTATCAATAGGCTTAAAGATGAAGAATTAAGTGATATATTAACTACCGAACCCTTTTGTATAGAAAATAAAGATTCACTTCATAAAATATTAGAGTTGGCAAAAGGTAATGTTAGGCTCGCACTTATGCTTGCTAAGCTTGATAATATTAATAAAGATATGTCCGCTCTTAATAATACAGAAGATGCATTTGATCTTTATTTCAAAACTTTTTTAAAGGATTCAAGTGAATTAAAAAATGAAAGTGTTATTAATACAATGGCTATAATAACCTTTTTTGGTTCAGTAAATATGAATTCTGTTGATTTTGATAATTTACTCAATACATTCAAACTAAATAAAAATGAGTTTGTTTCAAATGTTGAGCTATTAAGAAAGTTTGAATTGATAAGTATTTATAAAGAAGAAATTAAGATAGTTGAACAAAACTTAGGGGTGTACTTTTTTAACAAAGCTTTTTTTCAATTGAAATCATTAAATTTTGAGACATTACTATTTAATTATTTTCCAACATATGATTATCGATTTAAAGATTGTGTTATATCTGCTAATAATAGTTTTAATCACCAAAATGTTGTCCAAGCTATTAAACATGTGTTAATCAATTTTTCACGTAACTCTAGAATAAACCTATTAGGATTCTATGAATTATTTTGGTTTATCATACCTGACCAAACAATTGAGTATATGCTTCAATTAGGGCTTCAAGGAGAGCTTAAACCTGTAAATAAATACAAACTTACCTTTGAGAATAATGAGTTTTCATCACAAAAGAGAAATATATTTAGTTTATTGAGTCACTTTGCAAAAAGGCCATCTACTTTTCTGAAAAATGCTTTATTAGCTTCATTAGAATTTGTTAGGCGTAATCCAGAAGCAGCAAGTGAATTTCATTATACGATAAAAGAATATTTAACTTTTGATTACCAAGATGTACAATATGGTTATTATAAGCAAAAAACTTTATTAGAGATTGTTTTAAAAGGAGCTAATGAAGAAAAGCAATTGGAAAAAGAATTGTTTTATGTAATAGGAAAAATGTTGTTAAAACATAAATTTCAACAAGTAAAACCTTTGTATGGTAACAGTCTGTCAATTTATAATTACGAAGTAAAAAAAGGAACAATCATAGAAGAATTAAGAGATGATATATGGAATAGAGTTTTTATCCATTTTGATTCTTATGAAAAGGAGTCTTTAGAATTATTAGAATCTTGTGCTTCTATGCACCCGGATAATAATGTGGAATTAATGAAATATGATTTAGAATTTATATTAAAAATCATTAATGATAGATTAAATCCAAAAGTATTTGAACATTGTAGATATGTGCAAAAACAAATTTGGTGGTGTAATAGGTCTAAGGTAAATCACAAATCCTTCAAAGACCTATCAACACTATTTAACTGTGAGTTATATCAATTTTATAAAATTTTAAATAGAAAGCTATTAAATGGAGTTCACAGATTTGAACTAGAAGATAAATTAGACCATAAAATATATGAGGAAAAAAAGAAAGATGAAATAAAGGCTTATACAATTTCTAAATATTCTAAAGCTCCTCAATCACTCTATAAAGAGTATCTTTTTTTATACAAAGCTACAAATGCTAAATGGAGCATCACTCAAACTAGTTTCGATATAGCCGTTAACGCTATTTTTGAAATTGATTTTAAAAGAGGGGTAAAATTATTAGAAATAATAATTAAAGACAATAATCAAGTAAATTATATCCCATATTGGCCTTTTTCAAATATCCTTAAAGAAGAAAAGAAAGCCCTTGAAATTTTTGAGGTAATCAACAAGGGTAATTATAATAGAAAAACCAACATATTATTATGCTATTTTGAAAGACTTCAAGTTGAAAAAAATTATGACAAGGTATCCATAGATATTGTTAATTGGTCTCATGCTGTTTCTGAAAATTTTAGCATTTCTTTTGAAAATTTAGAGAAATATTTAAAAGAGGATTCAAGGTTGTTTCATAAGGTATTGTCTTCATTAAATAAGAAGATGAAAGAAGGAGTGAAAATTTATTTTTATGGTAGTTTGTTTGAAAAATACGTGAATTTATTTACGGATGACATTCAAATTTTAAAAGAAACATACCTGTTACAAGATTTTACTCAAGACCATTTTGATTATGATAGTAAAGGATTAGAACAACTATGCATATCCTATCCTGAATTTCTTTTAGAATATTTTGAATATTATTATAGCACACCAGAACTTAAAAGGCCTAATAGAGAACATCGTGATAGATACAATTTTATATGGAAAAATGAAGATTTAATAGGAGGAGTGGAAACTGTTTTAGATTTTATAATTGACAAAGAATATTACTACGGAATAAGTGACCATCCTGCAGGGAATCTTTTTAAACAATTAAAACCTGACGAAAGTAAGATAGCTATTTCTTTTTTAAGAGCCTATCTATTAAAACATAATAATAGTCCAAAACACCTAAATGTTATTATGGATATAATCCATAAAAGATTTCCAACTCAAAAAGAAAACTTTATAAAAGCACATCTTATAAAAAATAAAAATAAGGCTATTTTCGAAAAGGTAAGATGGATTTATCAACAAGCTATTTGGAGTGGTAACCAAAATCCTGAATTGATTAGAGCTAAAAGGTGGGAAGAAGTATTAGATTTTGTGAATTCATGGCCAGAAGATATTATGTTACTGCCCATACAAAATTTTATTAATGAAACAATTGAAAGAAATAAAAAGTATAGTGGAAAAAATAAAAAAGAAAGAAGACATTAGAGTATTATTTGAGATTTTCCATAAACTTAATCGTCCTAAAACCTTTATTATTACATTATCTATAAATCAAAAATTCACAACACTATCTAATGCGTCATCAGCATCTTTATGAATAAAATTAGCTTGATAGTTGAGAGTAGTCTTTAAATCGCTGTGGCGATATAATTTTTGCAGCATTAAAGGATGGATTCTATCTCCCGCAATATTTCCGAAACTGTGACGGGCAATGTGATTTGATAAATTCTTATCGATATCACATTCTTTGGCAATTCGTTTTAAGTATTTATTAAATAATTTTGTTGCATTCCTTGTCTTTCTAAAAATGTCTTCAGCATTTTTATCGTTGACATCTTTTAAAAATGGAAATACATACCCGCTATTTTCTTTTTGGCTCTTTTTGTAAAAATTTAAAATCACATTAGCTTTATCTGGAATTTTAAGACTTAAGGGTTTTTCATTCTTATTCATAACATAGTACAGACGATTATCCTTAAAATCTGACCACTTTAACTTGACAATATCCGAAATACGTATTCCTGCAAAATAAAAGGCAATTAACCATACATTGTGAGTATGCCATATGGATGATTGAGGCTCGAATTGCAAAGATTCTACTCTCTCTATTTCATTAGTGGTTAGCCCTATTTTGTTTCCCGAGCCTATCCGTATCTTCTCTTTTTCTTCTGCAAATGGATAAAATTTTGAAGCTACAATACCAGCTTTGATAGCAATGTTAAAGAGGGTTCTTATAAAGATAAGTTGATTCGATATTGTCCTTGTTTTCTGATTTAAGTAAGCAGAACAGAATGTCTTATATCTTTCTAAAAATGCCTGATCGATATCCCTGAACTTCAAAGTCGTATTTTTCTTAAAATAATTTATTCCATCAATAAAAGAATATTCAGATTTCCTTGCTCTACTTACTCTGTCCTTTCTTCTTTGTTTTATTGCCTCAATTATTTCGTTTTTGGGTAAGGTTGATTTAAGAGTTAGAAACTCTTCGATATTGTATAGGATGGAAAGCTCTGATTTGGCTACTGAAAAAGTTCCGCGATCATGTTTACTCTTAATGCGTTCGCCTGCGACAGTAAAGAATGATTTAGAACCACCTGGTCCTCTCAATTTTTGCTTAGCCTGTTTTGGTGTTATACTTTCATCTTTAGAATCAAAGTACAGATCATTAGCTTCTGTCAACTTCTTCATCAAAAAATTGTTTAGCTTTTTATGATTTGGATGGGTTCTCTTGGCTTTTCCGGCAACTTTGTCCCAATCTTTTTCAAAAACATATTGACCAAGCCATTTATAATTGGTCTTGTAATTTTCGCTTATTCTAAGAGCCAAAGGAGTAGTGCCATCCTTTTTCATCATATTTTTACGTAATACAATTTTGATACTAGCCATAACTATAATTTTAAAAGATTATAAAGATACGAAAAACTAGTACAGAATAAGTACAGAATAATTTGATTTTAGACGATTTTAATCTAATACAAAAAATATTAAATATTTTATAAACAATTGATTATAAAGGATTTTGTGTGGTTTTGATGGTGCTAAGTATCAAGCTCATAACCCGAAGGTCACTGGTTCGAGTCCAGTTCCCGCTACTAAGTAAGAGTAATCAGAAATGGTTACTCTTTTTTTTTGTTTAAAATCTATTAAGATTGAAGTTCCTGTTTCTTTATGGTTAAAATGCTATTTTCAGAAGCTTGTTCTTCTTGTTGCTTCACAAACTATTTTTTATTGTAATACCTTAATTGTGGTAAAATCACTTTGTCTTTACATTAAGCATTTTATAACTTATCTTAATTCTTTAAAGTGACAATATTCTTTAAAGTGACAATTCTTATATCTATAATTTTTCGGGCATTTCGCTTTTGCTTTAAAGGAAGCAAAATCGCCGCGTCATCCGCTATATCTTTTTTTAGAAGATGCATTTCTAATAGAATAATGCCTTACCTATATATAGTAGGTTTATTATTTAATAGTATAAGGAATAAAAAAAGGATGCCGCTCCTACCGCTAATGCGGGGATATGTATAGAATAATAAGTCCAGGAGAATATAAAACGAAGCCAGAGTAGGCGTATAGCAGATAAAAACTACAAAATCAATAAATCTTCAGAAGTTAAATAACAGACAACAAGCGGGTTAAAAGTTTGTCAGAAATAAAGCCTAAAAAAGCCTTGTCAGTTTAAAAAAGGGATCTATATTTGCAACCCGAAACAAAAACGACAAGTTTGGTTTCAACCCGTTCATTGTCAGATAATTTTATTTAGAAAAAGCGATTAAAATCTTTTTCAAATTAAAGTT
>NZ_JABTEL010000040.1 GCF_013285155.1 Winogradskyella undariae
TGATAATAATTACAGAAGTACTTTAGCAATAAATTAATAAGTTTTTACTTGTTTTTTACCACAGTACTTTGTTGGGCTTTCGTACTTTTTAATCTATGTCTTTTTTTAACTTATCAGGATTTTGTCGAGTGTCAAAAATTGTAATAATTTCTATTTCTTTTTGTTCAGCTATTATTCTGTAGAAAAATGTCGTTTGCTTTGTTACAACACATTTATAAAGATTCTTAAATTCCGATGATTTTGGACAACTATCAGGTTGATTTGATATTTGTTTGATTTTATCACTTAATTTTGAGATAAACTTGTCACGAGTTTTTACGTTCCACTCTTCCAGTAAATATTGAGATAGCTTTAGAAGCTTTGATTCGGCAAGTTCGGATAAGAATACTTTCATTAAGAAATTTTCTTTAGGAATGACTCGAAGGAAACTCGTTTTCCTTTATCCAATTCCTCAATACCTTTTTTTATTTCAGATTGTTCAGATAAAGACAATTCGTCCCAAAAATCTGCTTTTTCTTTTTTTACAAAGTCAGCTATTCTTTGGATGAAGTCAGTATTTTCAGTCTCCAAAATTGTTTTTAGCAGTTCAAGTTTTGTTGTTCGAATATCCATTTTAAAATTTCTTTAATTCAAATGTACAAAAAATATGATTCAGTACGGACGTTTTTTTGTATGAAGCCCAACGGTTTTGTGTATGGTTAGTTGCGTGTTTAAGCAACTAATTTAGTAAACGAAAACGAACGCGAGAAAATTCCGAAGGAATTTTCCAAATAAGCACTTGCCAAAGCAATTAATTATACACGTTGTTGTGTGCAGTTTTTTATTACATTTAGTTTGTTTACAGGCTTTGAGTAGTCAAATCCGAAATAAATATTTCCGTTTAGTTTTTCAATTCCGAAAACTTGCTCAAATTCCGTTTGAGTAATAATTCGGAAAGAGTAAATTCAACGTTCTATTCCGATTTAGAATAGTTAAATCAGTCGTGTTTTAATTCCGTTCTGTTGAAATTCGGTTGAAATTTCCTCGATTCTTTGGTTACATATTTTTTTCTCAATTGAAAATAAAATATTGAGCCTAAAACTGGAAAGAATAAAACTGCCAAAAGCCAAATAGTATTCATAGTTGGATTTTTAAATCTCGACCTTGTTATGTCCATAATTGCCCAAAACCATAATATAATGGTTAAAATTACAAATCCGATAATTAATGTTGTTTCCATAATTCTGTTTTTTTATTACTTAATTCTCTAATTCAGTACAATGTTTTTGTATTATACTGATATAGGTTGACTCTTTTTGGTTAATATTTAGACGTTCAAAAGATTTTTTTTCAGCGGTTTAGAAGGCAAAAAATAGTTTGAACTAGGTCAGTTCTTAAATCGTAAGTTCAGGTAAATTTACATTATTTTTTCGATAGGATTTGTATTTGATGTTTGGATTCAGATGGACTTCAGTAGGTTTTCTGAGATCCAGGCTAAAATGGGTTCTTAAATTGTTATAAATATAGACGGCTTGTTGTGTCATTTTTTTTGCTAATTCAGTGTTTTTAATGGTTTGTTTTAATCCATATTCATATTTAAGAGTTCTATTAATGCGTTCAGCAACAGCATTTTCGTAAGGATCGTATTGTTCAGTCATACTCATTGTAATTCCATTACCTTCAGCAAACTGTGTGTATTTGGGGTTGCAGTATTGGAAACCTCTATCCGAATGATGGATAAGCTTTAGATTGGGATATTTTCTATTTTTAATAGCCATAGCGAGCGCATCTGTGCAAAGTGATGTTCTCATATGGTTGTCGAGTTTATATCCCATAATCTGCTTAGAATAAGCATCTGTAACAATGGCTAAATAATTATGACCGTATTGTGTTTTAATATAAGTGATATCGCTGACCCAAAGTTGTTCAGGACGAGTAGGGACATGGTCTTTTACCAGGTTTTTATATTTTTTGTACTTGTGGTTTGAGTTTGTAGTGGTAATGTAATTTTTTGTTTTAGGAATTAAAAGGTTATTTAGTTTGAGGAAGCGATAGAACTTGTCTCTACCAATTTTAATATCAGCGCTTATAAATTCTCGTTTAAGTTCTTTATGTAGCTTAATACCACCAGTTTTTGAGCCTACTTTTTTACGGTAGTCTTTGACCATTTTAATCATTTTTTGATGATCTATTTCTTTTTTCTGTTGAGTTCTTAGTCTTTTGTAGAAGGCTTGTTTAGATATCCCAAAACATCCATAGAGCCATTTTCTTTTATACGCTGTTTTTTCTTTAACTCTATCTCTTTTGCTAATGTTTTGGGTAATGACTTTTTTGACATATCGACTCCTGTAATAAGTTCCATGTCAGCTATAATGTCTTGTTGAAAGTCTTTTTGAAACTCAAGTTCTTCAATCTTTTCCTTTAACTTTTTAATTTCATCGTTTTTACTCATACCCGTATTTTGTTGTACTAAAGTACTGTATTTTCTTAACCAATAGGTAATGGTTGTTCGAGGGATATCGTATTTTTTTGAAGCTTGGTTGTTTGAAAGCTGACCATTTAAGATTTGGTCAACGACTAAAAGTTTGGTCTCTAAAGTGGCTTTTTGGTAACTTTTTTTTCGCCAGTGTTCATTTTGTGTTTTCATAAGTGACTGTAATTAATTGCTTAATTTTTAGTCAACCTATTTCAGGAAAATTCATTCCTCAAATGCACTACAACGTTTATGTATAAGAATAGTTGTGGGTTTGTATGCGAGGATTTTCCGAAGGAAAATCAGACGTTACAAACACGCAACGACCTTTGATTAAGCACTAAGCCGCAATTATTTTTATACGTCTTAAGTTAGCATTTTAATAAAAACACTAAATTTAAGACCTATAAAAAGAAAGCACAAAAGAGAGGAATAAGGTTAA
>NZ_JABTEL010000041.1 GCF_013285155.1 Winogradskyella undariae
AAATTCCTTCGGAATTTTCTCGCGTTCGTTTTTGTTTACTAAATTAGTTGCTTAAACACGCAACTAACCATACACAAGACCGTTGTAGCACATTTAAGAAAACCCAATGGCAACATACCAATTTCTAACATTTGTACTTCCAAGAAAGCCGATTGAAAAAAAATATGGCGGAATTCCAAAACAGCTTGAAATAAAACACGCTGAATGGGAAAAGTATTGGGAAAATTATGACGTGGAACTGAATGAAGCACCTGAACCTGAATTTGAAGATGCGATTACAACGAAATGGTGGAAAGGAATTCAAATAAACATTGCGGAATTAAGAAACGAAATTGACCAAATTATTCCAAGAGCTTCGTGGAATAACGAAAGTTGGAAAATTGAAAACGGAGAAGTTGACCACGATTTGAGTATTGACTATAACGAAAAAGAGAATTTTATAGAAGATTTTAGATTTCGGACTGATTTGAGAGATTCAAAACTAAATTTCTTAAATTCAATGCTGGAATTATGCGACCGAAATGACTGGATTTTAATGGACGAAAATGGAAATCTGTTTAATCCGAATTTTAGAGAATTAGCGAAATTACTAAAAAATTCAAAAGCTCATTTATTTATAACAAACCCAACTGATTTTTTTGATAATCTGAAATAAGTGATGAATAAAAGAAATTTAAAAATCATAAAACTATACATAATTAGCTTGTTCTGTATTGTCTTTTATTTCTTATTAGAGAATTCTAGCATCATATCTGAACTCGTTCAAAAATCTGAAAGAGGTCGTTATGGTAGCTTCCTGACATTTTTTCTAACAGGACTATTCAAATACGGTTTATTAGTAATCGGAATAAGCATTATTTTAATTATGAGTTTTATGCTAATAAGAGAAAGGAAAAAAAACTTGAATAAATAAAAACGTGCTACAACATCGCATAAAAATAATGCGTAGTTTAGTGCTTAATCAAGAGTTCGTGCATTTTTGTTACTTCTGATTTTCCTGCGGAAAATCCTCGCACACAAAACCGCACTATTCTTATACGTAACCGTTGGCAACAAGCTAAAAACCAATCTGAATGGACAAAGAAAAACCGAGACTTGCAAGATTGACAGCAATTTTGACTCAATTACAATCGAAACGAATTGTAACTGCAAAAGACATTGCCGAAAAACATAATGTAAGTATCAGAACGGTTTATCGAGACATCCGAACACTTGAAAAATCGGGAATTCCAATTGTAACGGAAGAAGGAAAAGGCTATTCAGTAATGGAAGGTTATAAAATTCCACCTGTAATGTTTACTCAAGATGAGGCGAATGCTCTTATAACGGCTGAACAATTGATTAGCAAAAACAAAGACCAATCTTTGACCGAACAATATGAAAGTGCAATAAACAAAATCAAATCTGTTTTAAAATACAACCAAAAAGAAAAAACAGAATTATTGACAAACAGAATTCAAGTTCGCAACAATCGGGAAAATGAAAAAACAAGTAATTACCTCATAAAACTTCAATCTACTATTTCAAATTATCAAGTGGTAAAAATGGATTATCTGTCATTGGCAGATAATAAAAGTCAAAGAGAAATAGAACCATTTGCACTTTACACGACACAAGAAAATTGGGTGCTTATTGCTTTTTGCAGAGAAAAAAAGGACTTCAGAGCCTTTAGACTTGACTGCATCCAAAAATTAGAAATCTTGGAGAAGAATTTTAAACCTCATAAAATGACGTTGCAAGGATATCTTGAAAATTGTAGCTCAAAATATAAAAACACCCCTGACACACCTTTGTCACAAGGTCAATCTAAATTTGCATTAAATCAAAAAATATAAATAAGATGCAAGTAGTAAAAATTGAACCTTTTAAAATTATCGGAATTTCGATAAGAACAACAAATGAAAACGGACAAGCTTCTCAAGAAATTGCCGATTTATGGCAACGATTTATGTCCGAAAACGTAATTTCTAAAATTCCGAACAAAATAGACAATTCCGTTTATTCATTATACACGGAATACGAAAGCGACCACACAAAACCTTACACAGCAATTCTTGGCTGTAAAGTTGAAAATTTAGATGGTGTGCCAAATGGAATGGTTGGAAAATCATTTAATGGAGGAACTTATTCCAAAACGACATCAAAAGGAGATTTAATGCAAGGTTTGGTCGTAAACCAATGGTCGAAAATATTTGAAATGGAATTGGACAGAACCTATGATGCCGACTTTGAAATTTTTGGAGAAAAGGCTCAAAATCCAACAGATGCAGAAGTCGAGTTTTATGTAGGCATTAAAGGCTAACAAAAATATGCGAATAAAAAAGTTTGAAATAAAAACAGACGAAAGAGTAAATGAGGTTTTTGCAAATTATCCCGACTTTGTTCGGGATAAAATGCAATTCCTACGTGAATTGGTAATTGAAACAGCGGAAGAAACCGAAGGAATTACCAGATTGGAAGAAACTCTAAAATGGGGAGAACCGAGTTTTGTAACTAAAAACGGTAGTACATTGCGAATGGATTGGAAAGAAAAATCACCAGACCAATACGCTATGTATTTTCAATGTACAAGCAGATTAGTAAATACGTTTAGATTGGTTTTTGACCACAAATTTGAATATGAGGGAAAACGAGCAATTGTGTTTAAATTAAACCAAAAAGTTCCAGAAATGGAATTAAAAGAATGTATAAAAGCTTCTTTGACTTATCACAACGTGAAGGAATTAATTACGTTAGGAATTTGAGAAATTAAATACGAATGAACAAAAGCCAGTTGCCAACAAAGTACTGTGGTAAAAAACAAGTAAAAACTTATTAATTTATTGCTAAAGTACTTCTGTAATTAT
>NZ_JABTEL010000042.1 GCF_013285155.1 Winogradskyella undariae
AATAATTACAGAAGTACTTTAGCAATAAATTAATAAGTTTTTACTTGTTTTTTACCACAGTACTTTGTTGTGTGTAGTTTTATAATCCTCTTATTTCATAAAATTCATCAAGCATTTGATTTATAAAGTCTGTAAAAGAGTAACGTTGTTGTGATGGAAGCTTAGTTGGTGCATTCTTTATTACTTGATTTAAATTATAATCTTCTAATTCAAAATCTGTATTAGAGCATATTACATCAGGAAGAAATTCGTTATCAATTAGTAATTGTTTTGTTGATTTTTTTTGACCGTCTAGACCTCTTTTATGAAAAACTTCTTTACCAATTTCGCAGATGTCTTGAAAACTTTCATTTAAACACGCTAATTTTGATAACTCAGCTTTATTATTGTCAATTTCTTTTACAATTATTTCAACACATTTCTCTTCTTTTGGTAAATTATTAGTAGAAAGTAATTTCTCTAGATTATATAAATTATCTTTTTTGTATTCCGCAGAATAATTAGCTATTAGGTTGAAAAATATAAAACCAAATTCTTTATTATCAATCATATATTTAGTTCTTTCTTTCCACTTTTCCTTAGCCAATTTATTAATGGGAATAATTGAGATTAACTCTTTCGTTAAATTCAATGTGAGTGTTGCTACTGCAGACGAAATTCTTAGTGCATTCATTAAATTGTTAATTCCGAGAATATTAGCAGTTAAATGTACAACCGAATTATAAACAGCCATATTTTGATTATATAGCATATTCCTATAACTTCTATTTAAAAATAACTTGTTTTCTATTTCTTTTTCAGCTGAAGGTAAAGAATTTATATACTCTGTAATATGTTGATATTCATCAAAAGTCGAATTAGTTTCTAACAGAGCTGCGATTGATATAGGAACTCTAATAACGTGCATACCTTTTGGGTTTACAAAATTCATAAATAGAATTGGTTGTTTTTCGTCTGGTTTTCCCTTAATGTCAAATTTTATTCCAGAGGAAAGTCGGTAAGCCCAAGTATCATTTGCGTCATTATATTTTACTTGATTGTAATGTACTGTATAGTATTCGTCATAATGAAACTGATACTCTTCTTTCTTAAAAGGATGAATTTTATAAAACTCAGTCGCTGAGTTTGAGATTCTAGCATTAATCGCATTAGATAATTTTAATATATTCGATTGTCCCCAAAGAGTGCAAAAATGGTCTATATTATGTCTTACTTCATGAATGTATATACTTTCATTCTTAACCTTGTTCATATTTTTATTATCGGTAAAAAAATCTGCTAACTGCTCTTCCGTTATTTCGTTTAAAGTAACATATAGCGAAGTTGGACTATAATATGCTAAAGTTCTATTAAGATTTGGGAATGTTTTTCCAATTATTTTTTTGTCCATTTTGATTTAGTTATAAGAACAATTATTTGTGTTTTTTACTTAGATTTAGTTGGTTCGAATTTGCATTTCCATAATTTTTGGAAATTACACACAACGTGTTTGTGTATGGTTAGTTGCGTGGTTTAGCGACTAAGTTAGCAAACATTTACGAACCCGTGAATATTCCGCAGGAATATTCGCAAGTAGGCAAGAACAAAGCAATTAATTATACACGGTGTTGTACACAGTTACTTTTTTAATAATTTTACTAAATCAGTCGAATCGGTTTTCTTTAGTTCGATTTCAAGTTGACCTGTTGTATTTGCATTCAGCAAGATTCTATTGGTAAAAATATCTTTTCTCTTCTTAGCTATTACAACTAATGAAGTTTCATTTTTTAAAGGTATATCCGTGAATTTTAAATTATTTGGCTGGCGATAATCTGATATGAAAGAATTTAAATCTTGATAAATCAAATATGTAGATACATTATCTAAATCTGATTGGTTCAAGTTTAGTTCGTAAGATATAATTGCATCGGGTTTTATAATTTTGTCAACATTTATCCATCCTAAATCACTAATCAAAATAGATGGGTAATCCCACCAGTTTAAATAATCAAGTTCACTTGTTGCATCGTCAGATAGCATATCAATGTTTAGCTGAGAATAGTAGTCTAAGGAATCGATTGATATTATTTTATTCTTATAAGTCTCAACTCCACCAAATTGTCTTGTTACTACAGAATCAAATACAGGAAATGATATATATGTCTCTTTATCATCAACCCAAGTAATTTGATTTATTGAATCCAAAACACCGTTATAAATTCTGTCTCCTTTTCTGAATTTTTGTGCAAATTCGATTCTTAATTTTTTATCTTTTTTTAAATTGATTTTTTTATCTCCAACTTTTAGGTTGAGATATATCACACCGTTGGATTCTAACAGTTCATTATTGTTGGTAACTGTATTTAAATTATCAGAAATCAGCTCTAATCGATTGTAATATTCTTTTAATTCTAAAGTTACTTTATCATTTTCGTTAATGTCAAAATCTTCTCGATTGAAGTATATTTTTGTCCCTTTTTCTCCTGTGATTATCTGGTTGATTAGAGTATCTAAATCAAAGAATTGTTTTTCTATGACTAGAATATTTTCAAATGGATTGGTAGGTTTAAATTCAGCTATATCTTTTTTACAACTAAATATAGAAATTGAAACTAAAAAGTATAATAGGATTCTGTTTTTGTATTATACTGATATAGGTTGACTCTTTTTAGTTAATATTTAGACGTTCAAAAGATTTTTTTCAGCCGTTTAGAAG
>NZ_JABTEL010000043.1 GCF_013285155.1 Winogradskyella undariae
TAAACAAAAACGAACGCGAGAAAATTCCGAAGGAATTTTCCAAATAAGCACTTGCCAAAGCAATTAATTATACACGTTGTTGCCAGTAGTGCTTATATCTGCATTAAGTCTTTGTTTTTGTCTTTTAAATACCAATATTTTTCTTTTCCATTACTATGAAAAGCATTCATGGTTGCTGTAAATTTCATGCCTTTTAAGTCGATACGTAATGTTAATGCTCTGATTTCGCCTCCTTCTTCGTGTTGAATTAAAAATGAAATAATACCAGAACCAAATTCGCTTAATCCTGAAAAATATTTAATATCTATGATTTTTGAGCCAGACTGAAATCCTTTTTTAATCATTTCCTTTGTTATAAGGTCTTTTCCATAATCGAAAATAACCTTAATATCAGTTAAGCGGTCTTTTTTTTCAGATTCAGATAGACCTTTCCACATTTTATAATCTTCCATAAACAAAAATTTGCGTTCGGTAATTAAATCCGAAACTTGAGTTTCAGATTTGTTTTCGGCAATTTTCGGTTCTTTAATGACTTCGATTTTTTCCTTTTTGAATATTAATTTGTATAGCCAATAGAATGGAAGTCCAATTAGGAATAAAATTAATAAAATCAGAAATATACCAAGCATTCAAGAAGGTTTTTAAATTTTTATTGGGATGTTTGTTCGCATTACTGGCAACGGACTTGTGTATGAAACGTAGCGTGCAAAAAGACACTAACTTTTCGGATTAACACAGAGCCGAATTTTTATATTTTGTTTTTAATTTTCTCTTTTTAAAAGCCAAATTAAAAATTTGGCGGACTTACTAAATATACACAATCCTTTCGGTTTAGCACTTATTAGCTATGTTTTATACACCGTGTTGTGTGCAGTTTTTTATATTCCATTTCTACTTTTCCAATTACTCATTGTGGTCGGATGTTCATTGTCAATTGGATAATTCCGATTTACAAAGTCCAACTGTTTTGTTGTTAGCAAGACAAACATTCCGTCATTTCCGCAATTTATTGGATAAAACTGTTCGTCCGAATTTTGTCGTCTCAATTCAGCGTTCAACATTTCTATAAAATTCACATAGGCAATTCCCCAATCCAAGTCAGAAAATTGTCCGTCAAATGCTGTGTATTCAATTCCGTTCAGTTCGATTGTGTGTTTCCAACTATTTTGGTCTTGTTCGCTTTGTTCATTCTCAAATTTCAATTCCAGTCCAAGTTTTTCAAAAGTCGGTTTTACTTGTTTTAAATATTCCATTAGTCCGCCAATCTCGAATAGTTCCTCACAATCTACCCCATAGATAGCGATTGTCCATAAAATTTAGAGTCTCTCCGCGCATTGGTCCTTGAAAGAAATTTAAGTCCGTGTACGCCTTTTGAAAGTCAGATTTAACAGTATCTAATTCAGATTCGTTAGTCAGATTGAAATAACCCAATTTTTCTAATTCCGCTACAACTTCTTTTCCGCTTAATTTTTCTTGGATTACTTTTTCTGGATTTGGGTTTTTGATTTTAGAAACAGCATTATCCTTTTTGAAATTACAAGCCCAAAAAGAGCAAATGAATATGATTAGAAAAAGGTGTTTCATTGGTTTTGTTAAATTGCACACAACGTTTGGTGTATGGTTAGTGCGGAAATAGAAAGTCAGAGACTTTCAGTTTAGCACTTAGCCAAAACTTTTTATTTTGTTTTATCTTTTTCTGTTCTAAAGCCAAATCAAAAGATTTGGCGGACTTTATAAAAATACACAAAACTTTGGATTAAGCACAATAGCTCGCATTAATTATACACATTGTTGTGTTTTCGTACTTTTATTCTGCTGTTAATTGTATTGATAATCCTAAAGCATTAGCAAGCAAAGCAAAATTCGAAAGTCTAATATCTTCTCCGTTTTCAATTCGAGAAATATATGGTCTTTTTTTTCCTACCATTTCAGCCAAATTCTCTTGACTCAGATGTAATTCTTTTCTTCTGTTTTTAATGATTTCTCCAAAATAATAAGAAAAAGCATTTTCTCTAAATTCCTCACGTTCTTTCGAACCTTCTTTTCCATATCGTTTTGCAATCAGCTCTTTTGCGTTTATTGATTTTCCCATAATTACTTTTCTTTTAGATAATTTTCTAATATTTTTTCGGCTTGTCTGATTGCCTTTTTATAATCTTTAGTTCCCTTTTTCTGAAATCCATATAAACAAACGGCTTGAGTACATTCTGCAAAATTCAGATGGTCAATAGCAAAAATTACAACTCTATATTCATTTCCTGCTTTAATTCTCAACTCATAAAATTGTGTCGATTGCAGTTTCTTTAGAAAATTTGAATTAACAACTTTTATTTCTCCAATAATCTCAATTAATTGGAAGAATTTCAATCCAACTTTTTCGTTTTGATTGTCGATAAATTCCAAGCACTCTTCTGTAATATCGATTTCTCTCACACTACAAATGTAACGAATAAGTTACAATTATTATTCCAAATTCACGTTTTTTTTGGTAGGCGGATTTTTTTAGTATGAAACACAACGTGTTTGTGTATGCTTAGTTGCGTGGCTAGGCAACTAAATTAGTAAACTTTTACGAACCTGAGAATATTCCGAAGGAATATTCCAGATAAGCAGAAACCAAGCAAT
>NZ_JABTEL010000044.1 GCF_013285155.1 Winogradskyella undariae
GTGTTCATTTTTTGTTTTCATAAGTGACTCTAATTAATGGTTTAATTTTTAGTCAACCTATTTCAGGAAAATTCATTCCTCAAATGGTTGCCAACGTGTTTGTGTATGGTTAGTTGCGTGGTTAAGTAACTAAATTAGTAAACTTTTACGAACCCGTGAAAATTCCGCAGGAATTTTCGCAAGTAAGCACTTAAAAAGCAATTAATTATACACGGTGTTGTGCGTTGTTTTTATTTCATTAAGTCGATAATTTATCTAGTAAAAATTTGTTCTTTACCAATCTAATAATTATTTCATTTTCGTATTCTTTTTAAGAGTCCAGAACACGTACTATTGATTTTTATTTTCAGAAGGGAATATGAAGAATGTTAATACACTTGCACCAATTGAAACAAACAAGGAAGTATAGATTTCAAATTTCGCCAAAAAATATAAAGCTAAAAACATTAATAAACTAGCTACAATTGATATCGTTAATTTTCTTTTCATCTTGTTAATGATTTTATAATATTATTTTAAATTCAGTAAACTTATTAATTTATATTATCCATTATACGTTTTATAAAATTCGTCAGCTTGGGTGAATTTTACGATTTAAAAATAAACAAAATTTGAATCGAGAATAAGATTTTCAATTTTAATTAATTCACGATATAATTTCTCATCCACCAAATTACTTAAAACAGATATCTTATTATATTCTATCCTCATAATTTACAGCTGGCTTATTTTTTGTTTTTATTCAGTATATCGAGTCACAAATAACGCACAACGTTTATGTATAAGAATAGTTGCGGGTTTGTATGCGAGGATTTTCCGAAGGAAAATCAGACGTTACAAACACGCAACATCCTTCGATTAGGCACTAAACCGCAATTATTTTTATACGGTGTTGTGCAACGTTTTTATAATTCAATCATTAATATAATTCCGATTGAGTTTAGGTTTTTCATTTTCTGCTTGTCATTTATTCCAACATTATTATTTGACTCAAATTTGCTAAAATCTGATTGTCCATTATAATTAATTCCTGCGCTAAAATTTTCGAACATATCAAATAGAAAACCAATTCCGATTTGTGCTCCAAAATTCCAACCATCATAAATGTCTTTTTGAGTGTTGTTTAGAAAATGATATTCATCTTTAACAATAGTTTGTCCGTAGAAACCTAAATTCGCAAATACTCTAAAATTTTCCGATAATTTAGAACCCATAGTAAATAATAACGGAACTTTTACTAATGTTCTTTCGTGGTAGAAGTTGCCAACAGAATTAAATCCATTACCTGACAATTCATTCATTCCAATTCCAGTTGCGATTCCGAACTTTTTATTTATGTTATAATTCAAAAGAATTTCTCCGCTGTTGCTATTCAGGTTATAATTCGGTTCGTTATCGTTTTCCACAATTCCGTATCCAATTCCTCCGTAACCAATAAGGTCAAACTGTGATTCTTTTTCATCTTGAGCTTGTGTCAAATTAAAGGTAAAAATGATAGTAAGTAGTAAAATGTAATTTGCTTTTTTCATTGATTTTCGTTTTTTGGTTAATGTTGCACAACGTGTTTGTGTATGGTTAGTTGCGTGGTTCAGCAACTAAGTTAGCAAACTTTTACGAACCCGTGAATATTCCGCAGGAATATTCGCAAGTAGGGAAGAACATAGCAATTAATTATACACGGTGTTGGCAATAGTTATTTTTTTATTCCGCTTTCAAATTCTTTCAGCGATATTTTATTTTTCCGTTTTGAGTATTCTCCGTAAGCAATTCCGTTGTCATAATCGACAGTCAGATAATCAGTCCAACAAGAGAAGAAATCGTAATCGTCCTTTTTTCCGAGTTCAGAGTTTTCTTTAATCAGAGTTGGTGCAATTAAATAACATTCTCCAACTTCAAATTCCGCAATATAAGGTCGGCATTGTGCTCCATCATCTCCCCAAATTTTAATTCTTTTTCGTGATTCAGTTCCTTTATACTTTTTGATAATTTCGACTGTCATTGAAAAAGGCATTTTTTTGTCATAACCAATTATTTCTTGGTCAAGATAATCGGAATATTCAATCACTTTTACAAGTGCTACAAATTCCATTCCGCTTGAAATTTGGTTAAAAGAACAATCTCCATCACATTCACAGTCACAAGCAAATGAGTTGAAAGAAATTAACATCATTGTCAGAACTAATATTTTCTTTAGAAACGTGTTTTTGTATTATACTGATATAGGTTGACTCTTTTTAGTTAATATTTAGACGTTCAAAAGATTTTTTTCAGCCGTT
>NZ_JABTEL010000045.1 GCF_013285155.1 Winogradskyella undariae
GCTTTCTTTTTATAGGTCTTAAATTTAGTGTTTTTATTAAAATGCTAACTTAAGACGTGTATAATTAATTGCTTTGGTCGTTGCCTACTTGGAAAATTCCTTCGGAATTTTCTCGCGTTCGTTTCTGTTTACTAAATTAGTTGCTTAAACACGCAACTAACCATACACATCAACGTTACCTGCAATAAGAACAAAATGACAGACATAACATTTCAAATAGAGAATTATATAAATTCGCAGAACCAAAATATTTGGAATGAGTTAAAAAATAACTACACTTTTCAACTGATTTATGACCCAAGCGAATATTCTTGGAAAGGAAAAGCTGAAAATGGAATTGCAACTATTATTACACCAACACAGGAGTTAGAGTTTCATTCCTTTAGTCACGAACTTTTACATATATATTTAGACTATTGTGGAATTTCAAAACTTGAGGATTTACTTTATGGAATAATGGGAGAACATTCTTTCGAAGTTTTAACTGAAAATAATCTAACTGGAATTTTATATAACTTTTGTTCCCACAAAAAAATGTTTCCTTTTTATAAAAAAATGGGGTTTTCAGAATATCAATTTGTGCAGGAAAGAATAAGCTTCAGTAATTATAACATATTTTAAATAAAACTACTTTTTGCATTTAAGAAATCAAGAAAAAAAGCGGTAAATCAATTTATAGGACAAAGTTTGTCTTTAATGAATGTTGTTGTTGAAGAAGATAAATCAAAGTGTGAAAAATATTTAAAAAAATTACAAAAAATCAAACCAAACTTATTTAAAATAATATCGGATTTTGACAAGAAATGGAATGAATCGACCGATTTAAATTTAGCTACAACCTTTCTGAATTTTGAATATGAATTGAACGAATGGCTAATAAAGAATAAAATTACTGCAGGTAACACCGTGTATAATTAATTGCTTGGTTCTAGCCTACTTGCGAAAATTCCTGCGGAATTTTCACGGGTTCGTAAATGTTTATTAACTTAGTTGCTTAACCACGCAACTAACCATACACAATCACGTTGGCATACATTTGAACATACGCATAATCAATGAATAAAAAAAAGAAACTTCCGATTACGATTTTAAAATCTTTAGAATCCTTTGTTAATTTGACTGGTGAAAAGTTCAAAATTATTGACCCAAAAGAAAATTTACTACACGTTTTAGACATTGACAGTACTTCTGATTTTCATTTTAAAATTGAGAAGTATGAAAAAAAACAAAATGGCTCTTTTCAATTCTTAATGAGCAGAACACCAATTAATGAAAACGATAATGGAATTCAGAGAAATTGGATTGAAATAAAAAACCTTGAATCTCAATTTAAATCTTGGTTAAATCTTCTTGACCAATATGAGATCATTGAATCTTTTTTTGATGACCCAATCATTAAATCAAATGCGGAAAAGTTTTTTCAGAAATTTGACATAATTGACGAAAATGCTGATGTAGAAACATTTGATTTGGAACAACAGTTATTTCTTGAGGAATATTTAGACAATTCTAAAAAGAAACTTGAAAAACTAAAAAAAAGTGAATCAAACGAAAAAATTCTAGAAATTGAAATTCTAGAAAAAGAGACCGAAGAAATTAAATCCGCTCTGACTATTGAATCCAAGAAAAAAATAATGATTAGGCTTTCGAAATTTTGGGGAAGAGCACAAAAAACTGGATTACAAGTAATAAAAGAAATTTTTGTGAGCGTAACTGCGGAACTTGCGAAAAGACTGATGTTAGGACCATAAAAAACG
This sequence comes from Winogradskyella undariae, assembly GCF_013285155.1. Classification (GTDB taxonomy): domain Bacteria; phylum Bacteroidota; class Bacteroidia; order Flavobacteriales; family Flavobacteriaceae; genus Winogradskyella; species Winogradskyella undariae. The sequence goes on from NZ_JABTEL010000045.1 coordinate 1,758, forward strand.
TATGCCAACAAAGTACTGTGGTAAAAAACAAGTAAAAACTTATTAATTTATTGCTAAAGTACTTCTGTAATTATTATCA
>NZ_JABTEL010000046.1 GCF_013285155.1 Winogradskyella undariae
CCAACGTTGTTGTGTATGGTTAGTTGCGTGGTTAAGCAACTAAATTAGTAAACTTTTACGAACCTGTGAATATTCCGCAGGAATATTCGCAAGTAGGCTAAATAAAGCAATTAATTATACACGGTGTTATGCCTTCGCCTTTTTTTAATTGAATTCTGGTTTTATAAAAGTCAAGCCGTTTTTTTTCATTGTTCTATAATTGTCGGTTAATTCAGTCCACGGTAATGTTTCATAAATGTAGAGCCAATATCTGTCGAAATCGTCTCTTTTTAGATTTTTAGAAAGGTCTTTGTATTCTTTTAAGTATGCTTTTCTATTATGCTTTTTGTCATATTGATATGCAATCATTAAAAACACACAGTCCATTGAACTTATTGAATCCTGTTTGATTGTAGTTGTTTCAAGTTCAAAGTCATACTTAATTGCCCAATATATTGCATAAGAACAAGCTTCGTAAATCTTTTTCTTAAGTCCATATGTGTATATGTCTTGAGCAATATTCTTTATAATATTCTTGTCTATTTTGTGCGGTTCAAATACTTTTTGCTCAAGTAAATTGGTTAAATATGGATAAAGTAAAACTAAATGGTGAATTTGCTTTAGGTAATAATCTTTTGCGTTAGAATCTAAATGCTTATCGGAAATTATTTTGATAGCATAATTTAGTATCGAAGCGTCTGAGTCTTCATCTAACATCAGCTCAATTGCAAAGTTAATAAAACCTTTTAATTCTTTGACTCTAATAGCTTGTTTGTTGTTAACAACATAGGTGTTTGTGAAATTGAAATGGTTCAATTTTGTAACCCAATTTTTCACACTTGCTAAAGGCAATGCAATAATTTTGGACTTCTTATTATTTAAAACCAATTCATAGTTTTTTAATTCTTCTGATAAGCACATAAAGAATCTATCTGCTTCTTCGTACGAGTCTACATAGCAAGTATAGTCGTCAATATTTCTTATGTACTTAAAACCTTGTTGAGTTAGCTCGTTATCGACTGAAACAAGGATTATTTCTGATATTAAGTTTGAAGAATGTGGTCCAATTAATACTCCGTTAGTTTCTCCGTGTTTTAGGTTTCTTGTATTAAAATCTAACTGATTAAACCACTCATTTTTGTCAGCTGGCTTTGATTTTGACTTTGCATAAGGCTTTCCTACTAATGCCCAAGAAATTGAGTGACTATAAATACTAGGAAAACAACTTGAAATATCCGCTAATGCTACATATTTACTTTTAATAACTATATCTTGCTCTGGGTCGCCATCTTTAGAAAAATTTTTGTAGTTCATTTCAAAAAGTTCAAACTTATTTTCAAGTTTTCTCAAATGAATTCTACTGATTTTAAAAGAATCGTTTATAGTTTTATTTCTGAAGTGATTCTGTAATTCTGTCCAATTATCTGATAAAGACTTTACTTGATTTGAATAAGCAAATGGTTCAGGAATCGCCATTGGTCTTGGGATATTTATATTCCGCATACTAGAATACCTTATAAAATCTTTTGGCTTATTATTTACTGGAAAAGTCAGTGTTTTGGAAAAAGCTAAAAAATCAATACTAGTCAAAAAGTTGGGTATTTTTTCTGCAAAAAGTCCATAACCAACCAAGCCATCATATAGTTCAGTTTCCGAAATATCATTTTTGTAGTCAATGTATTTTTTCATTCAATTTTTGTTCGAGTAGTTTTTTAGGTGAGGCATAACG
>NZ_JABTEL010000048.1 GCF_013285155.1 Winogradskyella undariae
AATTAGCTTGTTCAGAATCTTTAAATTTTTGTCACTTTTGGTTATTGTTTGTCTCATTTCTCAAATTACACACAACGTGTTTGTGTATGATTTCGTTGCGTGTTTAAGCACTAAAGTTAGCAAATAAAACACAGATAGAAAGTCCGCGAGGACTTTCGTAAGTAGGCTTTAACCAGCAATGAATTATACACGGTGTTGTGTGTAGTCTTTTATTCGTTCATTAATTTTTTAATATTTTCGGCATATAATTCTTTTATATTTTCTCTTGCATATTCTTTGGCTATCTCATATTTTTCTATACTTGGTTTATAATATTTTTTTGTTTTACCGTTCTTTATGTTGAGTTTGTAGTTTATATAATGTTCAGTCAATTTATAATACTCAACACTATTAGGATGCCACTTATCTGAATTATAGATTTCCATTAAACCTCCATAAAAATTATTGGTAATATTATTATCTGTTTTTCTGAAATACCAAATTAAAAAGTCGTTAACAGCACCTAATTGAATTTCCGTATTTAAGTAATTTTCATAACTATTTTGACTTATTTTTTTGTCAAGATTAAACTCTGAAAGAAACGAATCTCTTATTTTGCTCACATTTCCCCAAGCCTCTTCTTTTGTTATATCTAAAAAATCTCTATTATCATCAATATATCCTTTTCTGTAATCTATATTCCTATAGTATTTTCTTAGTTGATTTAGTTTTTTATTGTTATAGATAATCGAACTGTCATTCAACTTGGAATCCCAATGTTCTATTTTATAATTTGAATTGTTTTCAAGATAAAGAGTTGGTGTTTCAGCTAGAAAGTTTGCACAAAAAGAATAATAAAATATTTCTGGCGAATTTTTAAAAACCTGATAAGTATTCGGTGGTTTATTGTGATTAGTTAAACTCACAAGTTTGGGATAACTTTCTTTAATTTTGAATGAAAATTCTCCTTTATCATTCACGATACAAGTATCTAGAATATAATTATCATCTAAATAGTCAAAGTGTTTAAATTTTTTCAAAAAAACTGTGTCTCCGATTATCTCAATATTTTTCCCTGAAATTGTGTATTCAGGTTTTTTTTTATTTTGACAATTGAATAAAAAGGTGGCTAAAATTATTACTAAAAGTCTCTTCATATTCGTTTTTTCAGATTACACACAACGTGTTTGTATATGGTTTGTTGCGTGTTTAAGCACTAAAGTTAGCAAATAAATCACAGATAGAAAGTCCGCGAGGACTTTCGTAAGCAAGCTAGAACTAGCAATAAATTATATACGGCTTAAGTTAGCATTTTAATAAAAACACTAAATTTAAGACCTATAAAAAG
>NZ_JABTEL010000049.1 GCF_013285155.1 Winogradskyella undariae
CCGAAATATCATTTTTGTAGTCAATGTATTTTTTCATTCAATTTTTGTTCGAGTAGTTTTTTAGGTGAGGCATAACGTTGTTGTATAAGATTAGTTGCTTGTTTTAAGCACTAAAGTTAGCAAATAAATCACAGATAGAAAGTCCGCGAGGACTTTCGTAAATTGGCTAAAACCAGCAATTAATTTTATACGGTGTTAGGCACAGTATTTATTCAATCTCATATTTCTTCCTCACTTCATTTCGAGTTTTTTCGTCAGCTAAATTTGGGCTTTGCTGACTACCAAAAATTTGATAATTGTATTTTTGTAGATAAACTCTGTCTATTAACATTTTTAATGGGACAACTTGTAGTTGGTTTTCTTTTACAGCTCTTTGTATAATGGGTAAATATTTTTCCATCATTTCTAAATTAGAGTGTTGTATGACCACCCACATTATAGTTTCGAGTTTATTACCAACTAAAGATTTGCCTATGTAAGTTTTATATTTAAGATATAAAGAATCAATCAGTTTTTGATTTTTTTCGTCCAAAGGATTTTGCTTTGACCAATCAACAGTTTTGTCAAATCTATATTTTATATCATTTAAATGAATTTCATTAATCAATGAAACTAATTTTAAGTCCAATTTATTTTTTTCGGAATAAGTTTTTGGGTTAAAAGTTTCATTATTCTCAACAAGGTTCGAGCAATTATTTACGAATGGATAGAATGTTTCTGGAATTCGGATATCAAGTTCTGAATTACCAAAAGCTTTAATTAATGCACAAACATCTGAAGGATTTAATTCAACTGCTTTTTTAAATGAAATTTCTATGTTTTTACTGGATTCATCAAGATTCACAAAAGCCATTGTGATATTCCAAAAGTCAGCATAATTAAGTTTTTTGGGGTCTTTATCAACAGCTATTTTAGTTTCCTTTAGTTTGAAAAGTCCTTTTTGAAAATCTTTTTCGGACACTCCATTTTTCTTAATAGGTTCATATTTTAATATTTGGCTATTGAAATCTTCATAGTTAAATTCATTTTGCTTTTTGTCTTGTCCTTTGCAGGAAAAAGCTAAAAATAATAATACTACTAAAATAATATGTTTCATAGTTCTGTTTTTATATTGTGCCTAACGTTGTTGTGTATGGTTAGTTGCGTGTTTCAGCAACTAATTTAGTAAACAAAAACGAACGCGAGAAAATTCCGAAGGAATTTTCCAAATAAGCAACGACCAAAGCAA